>CAWBDF010000001.1:0-248829 GCA_963787485.1 uncultured Acidimicrobiaceae bacterium
TCCACGCGTGCACCGTGCCCACAAACGGCACCTATGGGCGTGTGGATGACTCATGCCGAGGCATGATTCTGAGCGTGAGCGCGTCAAAGCACGCGCCCAAGGCCAGATGTGGCGTGTCGCCGCTGCTCCACAAGTGGCCTGGGCAGTCATAGTCCTCGGATGGCTAGCCTTGACCTTGGGAGTCACGGTTGGTGGCAACAACAACACACCGGACCAAGAAGCGGATTCCCTGGAACCAGATCAAGATGATCAAACCTGGGTCCATCGGCTTGATAATCGAGACGACACAAGGGGGGTCTCGCGAACACCGAATGGGCTGTGGCGAAGGGCAGGGGTGCTCGGCGGACGAACATGCCAACTCGAGCGGACAAAGTGATCACCGCTCTGATGGAGCATGTCCGATCGGCGGGTCCTCGCTGCTCGGGGGGAGAGCAACCTAAGACTTCGGCCTGCCTCGGTTGGCCGGGTATGCGGCGCCATTTATAGACCATCACTGACCCTGGAAGATCTGACCCAGGAGTCCCTGCGTACCGCTGGGAACCCGACGCCCGCAATCACTCGAGGGTGCGCTCGCATGCGAGCCTCCTTATGCGGGGACGGACATCGTCAGATCGCAACGGTTCGTCCTCGGCGAGCCCTTCCGGGGTGCGGGTGGTCCCAGAACCGGGAGGAGGTGAGTCTCCCCCGGTTGACCTTTACCGCGCTTCCCGTAATAGTCGTCGTAGTCCCTGGACTTGACGAGGAGGCAATATGCGAGTGATGGCGAGGGTTTCAATCCCAGTCGAAGCAGGCAACAAAGGCATTCGAGATGGGTCGCTGCCCAAGGTCATGCAGCAGACTGCCCAACGGTGGAAGCCAGAGGCCGCCTATTTCACGACCTTCGACGGAAGGCGCACGGCCTTCTTCGTTTTCGATATGCCCGACTCCTCGGCCATCCCGCCATTCGCCGAGCCTTTCTTCATGGAGCTCGACGCTGAAGTGCAAATCTCGCCGGTCATGAACACGGACGATCTGCAAAAGGGTCTCTCTGAGATGGCGTAAGCCGACTCCACGAACGGGGTCCCCAAGTCCATCTGGCAGTGCCCCGTTCACCGGCGCCGGGCCCGGGTGCCACTTGGCGAATCCACTTATGGGCTAGTTGTTCCGCAGATGCGAGATCTAGATCCCGCTAGCGACCTGCTGGGTCCATCATCCGCCTCGGGCCTTTTCGAGGAACTCAGGTAGCCATTGCCAAGACACGGCCGCCACCAGCTCGATGTGTCGGATCGCCAAGGCGCTCGGGCTGATGACGATACCGATTCACATTTTTGCTCTGTCGAGCAGGTACTGAATCAGCGAGTCTCCCGAGTTATCAATGGCCGACATGAGCCTCCCTCTCACCGGAAGATCGAACTTCGCCTGGCTTCCGAGGATTATCTGACTTGTAGCTCTTCCTGCGAAGTGAAAACCGCTTCTCCTAAGCACGGGAGAATGGTTGCAACGTCTACGAGGTCAAAAACGTGGCGACTGATGCGCCGCCACTCATAGGTTCGGCCCTGACACGTGGAATGAGTTCCCAACAACCTCGGCAGACCTCGATCGGCGCGTCGAACGGAAAGGTGCCTCCCGGGAAGGTTTGGAACCGATGCCTGCATCGAGTAGAGCCGTTCGCACCCCGTTTTCCAACCGTCGGACAGTTCAGTTAAAGCGGCGGCCAGCTTCGTCAGCAGATTACATTGGCACGAGGGAGAGCGGACGCCGTCGAGCTCGGCGTAGACGCCGAACGACGCCCGATTATCGCCATAGAGGCTCCACACGGCAATGGACGGACCCCTGCACCAGTTGGCTGCCGGGTCGGTGCGGAGCCGATCGGCACAACAGGAATAGCCGCCTACCCTCCTGAGCCGCACTCCATCGGCAAGCAAGGGAGTGCGAATCGGCATCGGCTCGCTCTTCGAGATGATCACGAAGTCGTTCCCGCCTGGAAGACGGATGTCTCACCAGCGTCCCTGGCTACTCCTCACACAATCACACGAACGCCTCCCGCGCGGCATCAATACCTCGCAGTTCGGCTATCTTCACCGAAAGCCAGCCGGCATCCGAAGTGAACGCCTCTAGCCCAATCGGGCTTGGGAGCCCTCCCCCCTTTTAGAAAGACGTGCGTTAGTGAGAAAGCTGACTCTGAATCTCGCAGTCGCGGCAAGCATTGGCGCAACCGTTGTCGCGGTCGCAGGGTCAACCTTCGTGGTGCCTGCGGCGGCGGCCACGTCCTCGGCGTCGAAGCCGTCGACCAGCGTGCTCGTTCCCGTATCTGCAGCCAAGGAGGCGGGATTCACGAAAGTCGTCAGCGCTCCCTCATCCACCTCGACGAACACCGGCGTCACGGGGTGCCCCTATGGAGCCCAAGAGGAATTCGCGAACGCATCCGGAAATCTCGGATTGCTATCTGAGGTGCTCTACTGCGAATCAGCGGCAGATGCTGACACGCTCTTGACAGGTCTTGAATCCAACGGTAAGGCGCAACCAGGTCTGCGCCCTCCGAAGAATCTCGGATCTACAGCCGTCGAACGATTGGGGTCGGATTCGACCTACCTCATCGCCTGGCGCCGCGGCGCCGCATTCGAACTGACCGGCCTGTCCACGAACCTGCCCTCGAGTTCGACGACAAATACCACCACTGGGACCCCGGTTCCGCTTACCGCGCACGACAAACAGGTGCTGGCAAACGCAGCGACACAACAGAGCGCGAGATTCACGAATGTAACGGTTTCTTCGGGGACCAGCGCATCGGCGGCCGATGCGAAGGCGCAGGCAGCCGCAAACGCAACTTCGGTGACTGCCGGCTGTCCAGAGAAGCCCACAACAGCGCTGCAGAAGCCGAAGTGGAGCAACGCACCGGCCACGATCATCGATGCCGCCAAGGCCTATACCGCCACGGTGAAGACCGATGCGGGCACATTCGTCATTGCGCTTGATACAAAGGATGCGCCTCAAACCGTCAACAACTTCGTCTTTCTGGCTCAACACCGTTTCTTCGACTGCGTGATCTTCCATCGGGTCATCCCGGGGTTCGTGGATCAAACGGGGGACCCTACCGCTACGGGGAGCGGGGGCCCGGGGTACACCATCCCCGACGAGCTGCCCGCGAAGGCATCGAATCCTGCCGACCAATACCCGCTCGGATCCGTGGCAATGGCCAACACCGGCCAACCGCATAGCGGTGGCAGCCAGTGGTTCATCGTCGCCGGCGCGGAGGGCGAATCGCTACCGAATTCGTACTCTCTGTTCGGTCATGTCACGTCGGGGATGAACGTCGTCGAAAAGATCAATGCGCAAGGAAGCGCCTCGGGAGTCCCTCCCGACGTCACCCACCGGATGCTGAAGATCACTATCACGTCGTCCTAACCGTCGCGGCACGACGGACTCCTACGAGTCCGTGTGCGCCGCCCTAACCCAGGTCACTTGCACCACCAAGAGGCCACGAAGGCGGCATCGGATCGGAGCCAAGAGAGGTGTGACCTCAGCGCCAGATACGAGCAGCTCGGGAGGATCATCGCTGTCTGCGTTCGCGATGAAGACCGGCACTTTGATTTCGCCTGCCTTCGGGAGCAGCGCATGGTTCGGGATATCCATGCGCAGACCGCGCCGTGCTGGCTAAGTCGAGCGTCCCAAGTCGTCTGCACGTCTCGGTCTTCCCGTCTGGCGTACATGCGGCCAGCGCTTCCCTATCTGCTTGTTGGCTCGCGTCTGACGAGGCGAAGACAGCCCTTCGCACGACCAGGCCTCGAAAGCGCTATCTCCTGCGACGAAACTGTCGATTGAGAACCCTAGGAGATCGACCTGCTCGAACCCTATTGCAGCGATGAAGGGCGAGGCTCTGTGCGCCATTTCCCGCTTTGAGTTCTGGCAAGCCCTTTGCCGACCCCCACGTTGTCGAACGCCACGACCTTGGCGTCGACGCCAACGCGTCTACCTGGGCAGGATCCCAACTGTCCCCCTGAAATGCTGAAGAAGCAGAAAGGGTACGGGCGCACTGACGAAACCCGGGCAGATCGATCGCGATAACGCCATCGTCGCCTCGGGAGCCTCAGCCAACTGCATCGCGACCTCAACGGGTAAGGCGGCCCACGGCTCGCGCCGTCTCTCGCAACAGCTCGGCGCCGCCATAAGAGGTAATCGCCCGCGTGGTAGTGCCGACGCGTATGCTCATCTCGCAGATGCCTCCTGTGCCAGGGAGTGGGACCTTCGAACAGCCCCATTTTCCTGGACCAGGAGGCATTTTCCGCGGATACGCGCCTGCCCTGTCAGCCCTTTATCGGTGGATTTGAGTAGCTACGTCAATAGGCGAATCGGTCTCATGAGCTGCCAATCATGGGATGGCAAGAGACAACGAATCCGTGGCATTTTCGTGGGCTTCTCGACCACTGTCGGTTGTCGTCTGCCCAGGCGCGCAAAGGTCAGATATTCCCGTTGGGTTTCTCGGCATGTACAGCCTTGCTCGTTCCGGCCGTCCGCGGCCGAAGGGGGGCGATCGTCTCGATCTCGTGACGCCGCGGGCCCGACCACAATGCCGGCGGAGCCTCAGTTTCCCACGCCAACGCGTAGGCAGCGGCCTCGTAGTTGACCCGCCAACCCAAGAAGTCCGTCCACGCATCGTCGACGGGGCGTTCGACCGGGAAGTCGACTCGGCGCAGACGCTCGATAGCCTCAAGGAACTCCTCATACGAGATCGAGATCCCGTTGCTTGGGTCGGCATCCTCCGGGATAGGTATCCGTAGAGCCTGGGCGATATTGCCGAGGCAGGTGAAGCCTCCGCGCAGACAGAGGCGTGCTTGGATGAGGCCTCTCGCGTTGGGAAGGAGAGCCAGGTACAACGCGGCCGCGTCGAGCACGGCAAGCTGCGCCGTGATCCACGACGACAGCGGACGTGGCGAGCGGAACCAAATCAGCGGAACATAGGTGGTGTGACTCTCCGATACGTCTGCCGACCACTGTTCCCACGCTTCGAACAGCTCCGGCAGTTCGCTGACGGCAGAAACACCGCTGCCGAGGCCATAGTGCGTGCGGGCCAGTAGCTCTGGGCCCCACGACGGCATGCCGGCTCTCGAGTCAAGCATGGTGATGAGCGCCTCTCGGCGGTTGAAGGCTGCGTACAGAGTCGGGAGATAGCCGATCTGGAGTGCAACCGTCCCGAGCCCAGCGAGGGCAGCGAGCGGGTCAAGTGCTGCAAGCCCCCTCGTATTTGGGGCTAGATAGCCCAACGTGCACAGCGCCGAGCCGGCTTGCTCCATGGCGCTACCCAGCTCGCCGTTACCAACAAAGGGCCACATGAGCAGTCCAAACCCCACCAGGTACAGGGCCAACCACGCCACGACCTGGCCGATGAGTTGCACGGGTGCCTGGACAGCCAGAATCCGGTCCCGGCGCTCATAGGAGCTGGTCTTGTCCGCAAGGAAGTGGAACACGCTGCGGTTGATGATGAAGACCATCCGGGGAATGCGGCTCCGAATGCGCCGCGGTACGACCAAGGTGCCAAGGACACTCCATGCTGTGCCTAGCACGATGGAAGCACCGATCACCGCTGCCACGACTCGGATGGCCATGCCTTAGCTTGGCATGGCTACAAACGCCAAGTTGAGGTGAAGGTTGGAGAGAGATCGAAGAGGTCAGACGTCTAGGATATTGACGATGCCTACCGCGAATTTGGCTCGGACTCGCGTCGGGGTCGGATCGTTCTCACCTTCCGAGGGCTGAGAGTCTTACGGGGATGGGTAGCCGACCGGAACAATCCGGCGCAGTGACGCGCTCCCGCAGTGGGACGCTGCCAACTCCCCGGGCCTTCCGGCCGCCGGGGCTCCACCGAATCACCGTACGACCCGATAAGTGGGCCGACGAGGCCGGCGGTTCAGTAGACGACCCAGCTGTCCTCGAACGATTGCGGCGACTGGCGATTCCACCCGCATGGCGAGACGTGTGGGCGTCCCCCGACACCAATGCGTCAGTGCAGGCGACAGGCGTCGACCAGCGCGGTCGGACGCAGTACCGATACTCTCCGGCGGCCCGAGACCTTGCCAGCGACGTCAAGTACGCCCGCATGACACTGTTCGCTGGGGCCCTTCCTGCCTTACGCCTTCAGGTTACGCACGACCTCGCTCGATACGGCCAGGATCCACTCGGTGCGCGTGTCGTGACCGCCGCCATCGTCAGGCTTTTGGAGCGTGGGCTGCTTCGCGTTGGTAATGACCGGTATGCCCGGGACAATCACACTTACGGACTTACAACGCTTCGGAGGAACCACGTCGATGCGCGCGGTTCGACAATCACGTTCCATTTCATCGGCAAGGAGCATCTCCCTCACACCGTCACAGTTAACGACGAGGCGACGGCCAAGGTTGTGAGCGCGCTTGTAAGTGCCGCGGACAACGATGATCAGCAGCTATTCGCCGTAACGGGTGAACATGGAACGCATCACGTGACGAGTGCCGCAGTGAACGCCTACCTCCATGCGCATACCCAAGCGCCTGCGAGCGCCAAGGTGTTCCGCACCTGGGGTGCCACGGTTGCCGCAGTTGCGGTGCTTGCTGGAGCCGAACCCCCAGCGGACGTGTCGGCGAGGTCGCGGGAGCGGCTCGCCGTCGGGGCTGCGGCGACTTTGCTGGGCGACACGGCCTCCGTCACTCGGTCTTCGTATATCCATCCTGCCTGGATCAATGTTGGCCGCTCTGACCTGGTCGCCGCCGCCGTCGCCGAGTCGTCCGCTCGCGTTGGGACGCGTGCTGTGGCAAGCCTCTTTCCGGATCCGGGCGTCCAGGCAGCGGTCCTTTCCGGAATCACGGATGCGACCCCGGAATTACTCGTTCGAGACGAGAATCGAAGTCCTAAACCATGTCACCTCTGAGGGTGTCGACAGCAGATGATCTCCTCGACGGTTTACAGCACACGAAAACCATCGAGCTGGATGGCACTCTGCAAGGCATGCCAATGATCAACTCGAGAGGAGCCGGTCCACCGGACCGGCTCCTCTCCTGCCGATCCCATCGGCATTCATCGGATTACGCAGGCGTGGCAAAGCGGAGCAGCCGGACCCCGAAGTGCATTGCCCCTAAAGCGCCAGGAGATCCCGAGAACTTCGGCCTCAGCTCTGACGAAACCGCTGTTCACCGAGCTTGCCCAATGCACCGCCTGGGAGAAGCACTACTCAGAGAAAAGACGCCGGCTCTGTGTCCCGAGGATCTCCCACTTCTTGGCCATCCGTACGATCAGGAATGCGAACGTCATCCGGGATTCCTGGCCGGGTATCGGACAAGCCAGCAAGTACGGGTTCAGCGGCGGCGACCTCCATTTGCGGTCATGCAGCTCAGCCTAGGAACCTATGGGTTCCGCGTGGCACGGGACGAGACCAGAGAGCTCTGGTTCAAATCCAGCCGCGCTTTGGCATCCGCTAGTAGCTCATCGGCAGCAACACATACGGAGGGCACGCATAATGGGTCGCAGCCTCGAAGGAAAAATCTCGCTCGTTACCGGGGCCAGCGAAGGAGGGACCGGCCGGGCGGTCGCGGTTCGCTTCGCCGCCGAGGGCGCCAAGGTCGCCATCACCGCACCCAACGAGGACGGCCTACGCGAGACGCTCGCAATGATCGAGGACGTTGGCTCCACCGGTTTGGTGCTGCCCGCCGACTTCTCTGACCGCAACGGCCCTTGGCGAACGCTCGTCGAGCGCACCGAGGCCGAGCTCGGTCCGATCGACGTCCTGGTGAACAACGCGGTCACGTCGTTGCTACAACCGTTCGATGTTTGGACGCTCGAGGAGCTCGAACGCAATCAGCAGGTCAACGTCTGGGTGCCCTGGATCCTCATGACCCAGGTCCTCCCCGGTATGAGAGAACGGGGGCAGGGTTGGATTCTGAACCTTACGAGCTCGGCTGGCGAACTGCCACCAGGTCCGCCCTACGGGGTGATCGCCCGCTCGGGCTTCGCTGGCTACGGCGCCAACAAGGCCTCGATCAACCGCCTCACCGCCGCAGCCGCCGCCGAGACAGAGCACGAGCCTATCGCGGTGAACGCGCTCTCTCCGCAGCTCACGATCGACACGCCATCGGTGCGTGCGAACCATGTCATGGAGAGCTTCCTCGGCACTAACGATATCGAGTTCTCGCTTGAAGCACCCGCGGCGATGGCCGAAGCCGCGCTCGCCCTCTGCACTGGCGACCCGCGAACCCTCACTGGTCGGATCGCGTACAGCCTCCAACTGTTACTTGAGCTCGGACGCCCCGTCTACGACGCTCGTGGCCAACAGCTTGTCCTGGGTGTCCAACCGTCCGACCTGCCCGAGAAGCTCCGTCGCCAGTTCGAATTCCAGCGCGACTTCGGCGGACCCGACATGCTCGCCCTCGATCGGCCGAGCACGCCACTGCCCGCCGTCTTCCGGAGGCAGATAGGCTGACTGGCCCGCTCATGCGGTTGGGGCTCGCGCTATGGCCGTGGTCCAGAGATTGAACACCCAGTGCAGTCACAGGCCGGCTCAGCCGAGGCGTCGACCTGGCGACGCCGTGCCTCGACGGCCCGCACGGATTCGGGCACACACAATGGAGTTGGTCGGCCCACCCGGGCGGGACCGGATGCACCTCATCCCTTCCATCGCGATCGCCCTGACCCTAGACCGAGTCCAGGTTGACGGGGTGACTTCGCATGGCACATGCAAGTGTGTGTCTACCTAATTCGACATGGTTTTGAGGGGCGGAAACCGCATTGTCTTGGCGGAAGCGCTAGGTGTCGGCGTCGTTCCTTGGTTCGAATTCGCATGATGACATGGCGGAACTTGTCGGGCTCTTCAAAGTGGGGCGTGTGAGCCGACTCCTCGAACCACACCAGCTGTTTGCGAGGTGCCTCCACGGTGCGGACGAAACGCTCAGCGGCCTCTCCTGGCGCCACTTTGTCGAGGCGGCTCTGCGCCATCACAAGGGGCACGTCGAGGCGGGGCAGCGTGCGAGTCAGGTCCATGCTGGCGACAGGCTTTCACTAGCGTGGTCTACAGCGCGTGGTCATTTGTGCTCGCTTGGGTCGCAGGACATCCGACTCGGTATGCGATGCTGACGCGGTGACCAAAGGCAGGCTCGAGGCCTTCACGGACGCCGTTATCGCCATCGTCATGACCATCATGGTGCTCGATCTACGCCCGCCTGGCGGGCACGGTTTCGGCGACCTGAAGACACTGTTGCCAAAGTTTCTTGTCTACGCTTTGAGCTTCACCTTTTTGGCGATCTACTGGAATAACCACCACCATCTGATGCACGTCGTGGAGCGCATCGATGGTCGGGTTCTCTGGGCGAACATGGGTCTTCTCTTCGCACTATCGCTGACTCCTGCAGCCACTGCGTGGTTGGGTGAGCATCCAGGTGATATTGCTCCGGTGGTCGTGTATGGGTTGGTCCTACTCCTTTCGGCCATCGCCTACTTCCTGTTGACCCGGGCGCTGTTGGCGTTGCACCCGGAGGGTTCACGATTGGCTGTCGCGATTGGCGACGACCGCAAAGGCCGCTTGTCGGCTATTGCATACGTGGCGGCGGTGATCGTGGCCTTCTTTGAACCGTGGGCGGCCATCGCAATCTACGTCGGAGTAGCCGTGGTCTGGCTTGTGCCTGACCGGCGAATCACGAGGGTCATCGAGCGAGGAGACAGCGCCGACTCCTGACGAAACGGATCAAGTTATTCGCCAATAGGTTCACCGATGAGCGGATCTTGGCAACCCAAATTGGCAATCAAACTGTTGCTACCGAGAAGACGGTGGTGAAACCCCTGGACTGGAGGGCCTGTTCAGGAGAGCTGGGACGAACGCGCAGAACGGTCGGATATCCCAGACCGGCCTCGAGAGCGGTGGCGCACTGGGTCGACGGCGGAATGCTCCGAAACTTTGCCCATCACTGCCTTCGACCGTATCGACGGTAAGTCGCCTCGCTGGCCAACCATCGGCATCAAGCTCAATAGTTTCGACGCCGATTCCGGACCGACGACTGCCTGTGCGCACACGCTGGGACTGGCCGCCGACTGCGTGCAGACCATGATGAACGAATGGGACGTCTACGCCACCGAGTCAGCTACGGCGGCTCGAACGATCTTCATTGACAACGATGGGATTACGGCTACGCAGTTCGATCTCGACAAGGCCCAACAAGACAGCCTCTTCAAGAACGGGGTAGCTGCGGCCACGGAATTCATCATCGACATGGGCCAGCTCGGCTACGTACCAAAGGATGCCGGCCAAGGACTCCAGCTCGCCCAGCTGCGCGTGGCCCTAACGGCTGCGGCACCACCTCCGTCTCCATGATGCGACGTTTCTCACTGGCCTTCGATGTTGAGGCGCGGAAATGACCGACTCTGGAATCGATCGCCACCGCCGCGAAGGGTCTTCCCTCTTGTCGAGCAGCCTTCGGCCCGGGACTTATAGCAATCCAAATTGGCAATTAAGCAGTGGACTACGTATAGACCACCGCGAACTTCTCAGACTGAATGCCGTTCTGAGGTTGATCGCCCCCGAACAGACGACACCCTGGATGATCCGAAAGGGCCTCCGGAAGCAGCTACATTTGCCTCTAGGCGAGGCAAGGCCGTCGTCTGACGGGCAGCTCTAGCCCGAGGTTGACGGGCCATGAGGGCTGCCCCTGTGTGAACTGCCCCACCTCCCGGTGAACGGGGGCAGGTTTCCGAGCGCGGGGATTTCGTCACGTTCCTTGTCCGTACCCACCGCTGCTTTCGAGCAGCGGGTTCTCTGGGCCGTTCGATAGCACGATTCGTTCTCGTGAACAAATGAGATCAGTACCTGTTACGGTGGCATTGAGAGGATTCACACATTCCTGCAGCCTTTCGGGTCGCAGGTGTCGAAGCACTTCTGGCCCTTGGGTCACTTCCAACTCCTGGCCAAGACTCCGTTTCGCTGTACTTCGTCTTACGTTAACTCGATAGGGCCCTGCGAAGGTCCTATCGACTGGCTGACGTGTGTGCGTTCACCCGCATGACGCCGACAACGGCGTAAGACACATCGAGATAGAGGAGATCCAGCATGATCGCTGTATATGTGAAGCCTGAGGCGTTGACCATTGAGCAGTACAACAAAGCTCGCAAGGGGCTGGACGCCTCTGGAGCAAACATGGAGGGGCGCAAGCATCACTCCTGCTTTGGAGAAGATGGGCAGCTCATGGTCTTCGAGATCTGGGATTCTCAACAGAATTACGACGCCTTCGGCAAATTCCTGATGCCCGTCCTCCAAGAGGTCGGGATAGTCCCTTCAACGCAGGACATCATGCAAGTGGCGAACCTTGAGCAATAGGGCTGGGTAAGTCCAAACCCTGACAATCACAACGAGGAGGATCGATGGACCACATCGCGAGCCTGCGACGCTTTTATGAGTTGATCAACAATGGTGATGTCGAAGGGGCTGGTGATCTGCTGGCCGATGACTTCATTGAACATGAGGTTGCCCCCGGCCTGTCTGCTACGAAATCCGGAACCAAGGAACTCTTTGGAATGATGATCGCCGCATTCCCCGACTTGCGATTCGATGCGGAAGACGTCCTGGCGGATGGCAACAAGGTTGTCGGCCGGGCAACGGTGACAGGAACCAATACGGGCAGCTTTATGGGAATGCCGGCAACAGACAAGGCTGTCAACATTCAGGCAATCGACATCGTTGACTTTGGTGAAGATGGTTTGGCCCGTGAACACTGGGGCGTCATGGACATGATGTCGATGATGCAGCAACTTGGTCTCGCGCCCCAAGGTCCGCCCGAATAGGTTCCGGTCGAGTCGTCGTTTGTCGGCTCACACTGTCCACCGTCCAGGCGGTATGGGTCGCGTTGGCCGTCCGAGACCAACGCCTTATAGGGCGACCCTGGTACGCGTTGGCCAGATCTGCGGTTGACGGTATGCACTGTATGGTCCATCGGCATGGACCCACGGGTCGCCCACCAGCGGGCGCAGGACACCTTCGCCCATGTGCTTGTCAACGTGACATCCGATCAGCTGTCGTCACCCACGCCGTGTCCTGAATGGGATGTGAAGGCCCTGATCGACCATGTCATCGCGGGCAACCAGCGAGTCGCAGAGCGAGCCGGTGGCCAAGTGACACCACTCCCCAAAGACCTCGGCGCCGCCCACCGCGCCTCTGTCAAGGCGGCGCAGGAGACCTTCGCTGAGCCCCAGGCCCTTACCCGCACCTACCAGTTGCCCATCGGAGAACTTCCCGGCACCGCATTCATCGAGTTGCGGACAAGTGACCTTCTCGCTCACGCCTGGGACCTCGCAATCGCGACCGGACAGCCGACCGACCTCGACCCGGAACTGGCGGAATACGTACTCGCGTTCTCGAAGCAGATGATGAGCCGCCCTGGGCTCCGCGGTGACGGCCGTCCATTCGGTGAGGAGCAGCCCTGCGGCGACGAGCGCCTAGCGGCGGACCGAGTCGCGGCTTTCCTCGGCCGCAAGCTGAGCTGAAGGAGACCAGACAGACACCACCTGGCCTGGTTGGCGTCAAAATCCGTGCGTTATCTGCGCTAAGTGACGGCGAGACATCCGAGTCGACCCGGCGCTCTTCGAGCATTGCTGTGACGAGCGCTGAGCGGCCTCGTGAGCCAGTGTCATCGTGACTTACAGTCGCACGTATTGCTGAGACAGTCCGCGATTCGCCGGCCCACCGGGCGCCGCCGGTACTCCTGCATCTCAGCCGGTACATTAGGCCCAACAGGGGCAGCCTCATCGGAACTTGTTCCGAACTCGGCTACGACCGAAATGGAGAAGTGGAAGAGCCTTAGCGGCGCAAATCCACAGTTGCGACGATACCGACCAGCAAATTCTAGTTATGAGGTAGACCATGTTGACTTCTATTTTTGGCAAGGTGATTCAACACAGCTACATCGTCCCGAACATAGAGGACGTCGTACCTCGGTGGGCAACGCTCGGCGTCGGCCCGTTCTTCCTGGGACCTCCCACTTCAATCGAGGAGTACTACTACCGAGGCGAGAAGTGTGACTGCTCGCTGCGGGTCGCCCTGGGATTTTGGGGAGATATCGAAGTCGAACTCCTTGAGCCCGTGGGACACGACAAGACCTTATACAGCGATACCTTGAGTAAGGCTCCTGGTCAGCTCAATCACTTCGCATCGATTGTCGGAGATGTCGATGCCCTGATCTCTGAGCACGGTCTGCAAGGCCAGGTGGTTCAGCACGGTACGGCGAGTGGTGTGAGGTTTGCTTACATTGAGGACTTGCTTCCCGGTGGCCTTCTGCTCGAAGTCTTTGAAGAAACACCCCTATTTACAACTTCGTTCCAGGCCATCCTTGAGGAGTCGCGCAGATGGGACGGAACAAGGCCGCTCAGGAAATCCGAAGAGCTGGCACCCTATTTCCAAATTGTATGAAATGGCGCCGACGAGAGCGCGAGGGACAGTGAACAAATCGTGCTTATAGCGGCGGACGGCCAGCACTTTGAGACTCTGCGGAAAGCGAAGGATTCGGTCAACAATGGATCAGCGAAGGCGATGCTGTATGAAATAGAGGGCCGAAGCTCAGCGATTCGTGGTTCCCTCGACAGAATGCGCCTGACACTCATAATCTCTGCGTTATGACCATCTACCACCTGCACGGCGATAGCACGGGCGAGACACACATGACACCCATCGCGCTCTCGTTGATTGACGTCAACGAGGCCGGACAGGGTGAAGGTTCGGCCAACCGGGTACGCGTGATGGGGCGAGTACCCGCGTACGACCTCAGCGCATCTGAGATCGTAGATCCCCTGAAAGACACGGGCATCCACGTGGCGCCCAGGCGACAGTTCCTCGTCATCCTCCAGGGGGAGTACCTGATCACGACGTCATCGGGGGTCGAAGTCACGTTGCGGGCTGGTGACTGTGTCTTCACCGACGACATAGGCACAAGAGGTCACTGGAGCCGGGAGGTCGGGGACACACCTCTGATGTTGGTTTCCGTAGGCGTGCCCGAGGATGCCACGCTTCCACCGACGCCGGCATGACCGATCTCCTTGCGGCCCGTCACTTGACTGCGGCGACGGCCCAAAAACTCCCGAAGGCCAGGGATTAACATCACATGGTGGCTGATCACGAGTGGGGATTTCGGACCCGGTCCATTCATGCTGGCAAGCGACCTGACCCGGCAACGGGAGCTTGGGCTGTTCCCATCTACCAAACGACCAGCTTCGAGTTCGAGGATGCGGTGGACGCTGCCGACTTTTTCGCACTCCAGAAGTATGGAAATATCTACTCGCCTGCCATGCAGCGCGCTCGATCGGGGGTCGTGCGATGAAAAACGTCACGATGGTCTCGGCGGACGGTCACTCGGTGATGCCGACCGACCTGTGGCCGGAGTACTTGGAGCGGAAGTTCCACGAGCACCTGCCCGCGCTGCGGGCCGAGCAGGAGATCAGCGCCCGCGCGCTCGTCCCCGTGAACGACATCCTCATGGTCGGAGCACAGGACGTCTACGACGAGGAGCACGCGTACCGCGACGGGGGTTGGGAAGGGGCGTGGAACGCCGACATCCGCTTAGCGCAGATGGACCGGGAGGGCGTAGCGGCGGAGCTCGTGTACCACGGATTCTTCCGCATCGCCGACCTCGGGTTCAGCGTGATGAGCAATACCTACCCCGACGAGCTGATCGACGCTGGCGTGCGCGCGCACGACCGTTGGGCACTCGATACCTTCGGCCACACGGGCGACCGCCTGCTGCTAGTCGGTGCCATGGGTTCGTGTCGCGATCTACAGCGCACGATCGACGAGGTCACGTGGTGTGCCGACCACGGCTTCGTTGGCACCTACGCGCCCGGGTTCGTGGCTAAGCCCGACTTGCCACCGCTCGACGACGGTTACTGGGACCCGCTGTGGGCGCTCTACGCTGACCGCGGCCTAGCGGTGGTCGTGCACGGCGGCTACGGCCTCGACCAGGGCTACGCATACAAGGAGCTCGAGGCAGCGTGCCGGCGCGTCGACGCCGCTGGCGGTTCCGATGCGGAGCTCATCGCCGATCTGATGAGCGGCCTCTTCGCTTCCGACTTCTTCTCGCACCTCGGGCATCGCCAGGCGATGTGGCAGATGATGCTCGGCGGCGTGTTCGACCGTCACCCGAAGCTGAAGCTGATGTTGACGGAGGTACGTGCGGACTGGATCCCGGCGACATTGCAGTACCTCGACCGGGTGTTTGAGGAGCACCGCGCCGAGCTACCCTCCACGCGCAAGCCGAGCGACAGGTGGGACAGCAACGGCCTCGCCGGCGTGTCGTTCATGCACAAGTCCGAAGTCGAGATGCGCGACGAGATCGGCGTCGAGCACATGAGCTTCGGGCGCGACTACCCCCACGGCGAGAGCACCTGGCCGAACACGCTCGAGTACCTACATAGCCTGTTTGCCGGCGTCCCCGAGGACGACGTCCGCAAAATGCTGGGCGAGAACATCATCGGTTTCCTCGACCTCGACGCCGCGAAGCTCGACGCGATCGCGGCTCGGGTCGGACCGACCATCGAGCAGCTCACCGGGCCCGGCGAGTTCGACCCGGCGCTGCTCGAGCACTTCGACCAACGCACGGGATACGCCAAGCCCTTCGAAGGCGATCGACGCATCGGCGAGATCGAGGAGCTCGTCCTCGCCGACGTCGCCCGCGTCATAGCCGCCGTGCGCTGATCTCCTAGCTCGCCAGGCCGTAGGGTCCGAAACCACATCCTGGCGGGTCACGCTGTTTGATACTCGTTGATGATCAGTCCCCCCAAAGACGTCTCGGCGACGATTGCTGGCGATTACTGCTGGAGTCGATGGCGAAGTCGAACCTGCCGGAGATTTGAGTTCAAGAGATCGATGCAGTCGATGTTCGTTGTATTGGCGAACGTAGCGATCAAGCACATGCCGAAGGTGTCCCTCGTTGACGATCAGCAATCGGTCAGTGCATTCGGACCGTACGGTGCGGACCCATCGTTCAGCGACGGCGTTGGCGTCGGGCGCACGGACAGGAGCCCACACAACGATCGCGCCCTCGCCCTTCCATACTTCATCGAAGGTCGGACCGAACTTGCCATCCCGATCGCGCAGCAGTTGCACTGAGATGCCGGCGTCGCGCAGGTCAGCGCTCACTTTGCGGGCGCATTGAGCAACCAGGTCCCGGGTGGGGTTGATCGTGATGCCGGCGACAAAGGCCCGGCGAGAGGCGTGATGGACGAAGAACGGCACATAGAGCACCTTCAATGTGGCCATGTCGACCGAGAAGAAGTCGCAGGCCACGATTCCCACTGCTTGCCGGTCACAGGAACTGGCGCCAGGTCGTCGATGTTCGCCGCGGAGCGGGGTCGATGCCATGACTCTTGAGGACCTGGCGATCGTGCTCGCCGCCACCCGGTGCCCGAGGAGGCGGTAGCTGCATCTGCGGGTCGTGCGAGCTCCCTAGTCACGGAACTGATCGGGTTTTCGCACCTTAAGGACAATCGCTGCATGCTCGTGTTGACCGCAGCCGACCCACGGTGCGAGCCGGGCTGCCACACAGCACACCGTTAAATCGTCGTTCGACCGCGAGTCCGTCGCGGGTACGACGTCATCGTCGGATCCTGGCGCGCCGGAGAGAGGTCGGTAGCGCTGACCGCCGGACGTAGCTCACTCGATTTCGTTCGCAACACAGCGGCCGACCAGATAGCCGAATGTCATCGCCGGCCCGATGGTCGCCCCGGGGCCGCAATAGCCGCCCGCCGCTGATCCGTTTGAGCAGTTCCCTGCTGCGTAGAGGCCGGGGATCGGCCTACCGTCCTTGGCCGAGAGCACCCGCCCGGTCGCGTCGATGCGGAGTCCGCCGCACGTCGACGCGGCACCGGGCCACATCGGCATGGCGTAGAAAGGTGGCCTTTCCAGGGTGCCGAGCGACGGGTTGGGGGTATTGTCGGGATCGCTCAACGCTCGGTCCCAGGGGTCTTCACCTCGATGAAAATCCTCGTCGATCCCGCTGCGGGCGAAGCCGTTGAAGCGCTCGACCGTCGCTCGGAAGATCGTCGAGTCCACGTCGATCGAACGGGCGAGCTCCTCGAGGGATTCGCCCGAGTGGAACCATGGTGCCGGATCACCTGGCAGTGGCAACTTGTACTTGAGCACGGCGTAGCGTTCCACTCCCTGTTGATCGAACACCAGCCACGCGGGGAAATTGCGAGGCCCGTATCCCGCTGTACGTCCGAATGCTTCGCCGAAGTCGTAGTAGTTAACCGCCTCGTTCATGAACCGCTTGCCGGAGCCGTTCACCATGAGCGTGTGTGGCAACACTCGATCCTCGCGGGTGCCGGCCGCATTCACACCGATGCCAGCCCCTCCGATGGGCGTCTGAGCGTTCCACCAGGCATCCCCTAGTCCGGCGACTTGCGCGCCGACGGCCATCCCCATCAGGTGCCCGTCGCCTTCGTTGGTGGAAACGTCGCAGGTGTAGTCCAACGGCTGCGCGAGCCAAAGCCGCTTCAGTTCCTGGTTATGGGTGAAGCCGCCCGTCGCGACCAACACGTGGGGTGCACTAAACTTCATCTCTTCGCCGTCATGCTCTGCCTTGACGCCGGTGATGCGCCCATTGTCGACGAGCAATCCCGTTGCCCGAGTTGATGTGTGAAGCTCGACGCCGCGGTCGAGGCAGCCCTTCAGCAGGCGAGCAACCAACGCAGTTCCGCGCCAGTAGAGGTCGACGTCGGCAGGTTCCGGCCTTGACGGTTCGGTTGGCGGGCGACGGAGATGGTGGAATTCGGTGTAGTAGGTGAGTAGGTTCTCGGAGCTCCGTAACTCAGGCGCCGTACGGATCCGGTCCGCCCACTCGCCCAGCTCTGAAAGCGAGATACCCAGCACTTCGACGGTGCGCCCACCGTGCTTCGCACCCGGCAGGGACGGTCGGTAGTCGATGCACGAACCGACCGCAGGCCAGATCTGGAAAGGGATACTGGCCTCGTCCTCGAGGAACTCCACGACTTCGGGAGCGTGTTCCGCGAGCGAGCGAAGCAGCTCGTCGTCCCCAGTCCCCGCGGACACAGCGCGCAGGTAGGTGAGCACCTCGTCGTACGAATCCTCCACACCGACGTCGGCAACGTGCCGGTTGTTGGGCAACCAAGCGCCACCACCCGACATCGCGGTGGTGCCGCCGATCAGGTCCGCCTTCTCCAACACAGTCACGCGCGCGCCGCCGACCGCGGCCACCAGCGCACCCGTCAATCCCGCAGCCCCACTCCCCAACACCATCAAATCGCTCATGTTCGATCCGTTCCAATAGTCACTCTACGTGGCGACTCTGGCTCAGCACCGCCTCCGGTTGCTCCATCAGCTCTCGCCGCTTGGTCATGCGATTGTTCCTTGAGAAGTCGATGATGTCGACGTGGCCACGGTCTAAAGATCCGACGAAGGTCCTTCTTGGTTGTTGGCTCACACCGCAAGCCTGAAACGCCTTCGCCGAATTCATGGGGACCCTCGAGCGCGGCGGCTCGACCACAGAGTCGACCAAGCGACCAGATCGGGCTCTCTTTTCGACTGCGATTGGTATTGGATCTCCCTCGGGAAGAACCAGCCATGGCCTACTTGGGTCCTGATTTGGATGAGTCAATGCCTTGAACAGCACTTGAGCCGGAGCTGGCTGGCTCCGCTTCCTGCTGAGGACTTCCACCAAATCGAGGATAGATCGGTGGGTGTCTCCGAACGCTGGGAGGATGACACAGTCCGCAGGCACAACAGTCATGCAAGTCGGAGTTGCCGGGGCGTGGTATTGGGACAGTGGTTGCCGACGCGATGACATCCGGTGTCACTGATGCGATCGTGGCCGAAGCCGCGCTGGTGCAGTCCCCTTCGCGGAGTGTCGCCGACTCGTCGTGTGAGGAGTTGGGCGCGGCCCTCGCACAGCCATCTAGAGCTCAAACTGTGCGCCCTCGGCGAGCGCCTCTCGCGCCTCGGCGACGAGCGAGCGGACGATCGCGCCTGCAGGTTCGACGTGTCGGATGAGGCCTGCGCTCTGACCGCCGACAACGAGAAGTGCTTCTTTGTCGCCGGCCGCGACCGCCTCGTTGAGCTCGGCGAGCACTGGTGCCGGGTCGATCTCGACCTCGTTTGCTCGCGCCTCCCAGCGCTCGACGAACTCGGTGCGCAAGAGTCGTAGGCGTGTTCGGTATCCGACTGCCCCGGGGTTGGGGTTCATCGCGTTGACGAACCCAGCTTGGATCCAGTCTTCGGACGGGTAGGTGAGCAAGGCCTTCTTCCACCGTTCTCCGACGGGTGCCTCGGCAGAGGCGAGAAACCGACTGCCGAGGTTGACCCCGGCCGCACCGAGGGTCACGGCGGCGGCGATGCCTCTCCCGTCAGCGATGCCACCCGCAGCGACGACCGGGACCGGACTTACCGCGTCGACGACCTGAGGAACCAGGCTCAGGGTGCTCACGGTGCCGCCGTACCCGCCGGCTTCACCCCCTTGGGCGACGATGATGTCGACACCGTGTTCGACGGCGAGCAGCGCCTGGCGAACGGTCGTGATCTGTTGCATGACGAGGCCGCCAGCATCGTGGACACGGCGGACGAGTTCGACGCCCGCGTCATCGAGCGCGAACGAGACGACCGCAGGGGCACGCTCAAGTGTCGCCGCGAATGCATCTGCGTTGAGATCCGGGACGACGTGATTCACCGCGAAGGGACGTTCTGTCAAGTCACGGAGCTCATCGAGCTCGCGCTGGAGCTGGTCGGTTGGGCGGTTCCACGCACCGAGACTGCCGAGCGCGCCTGCGTCGGAGACCGCTGCCGCCAGCACGGGCGATGTGAAGATACTCATCCCCGCCTGGATGATCGGAACTTCAATTTCGACCAGGTCACACAATGGCGAACGCACCGACCACCTTCCACTCGCGACGGTCGTTGCCGCCGATCTCAGACAGCTCACCGCGGCCGGCCCGCGATGCGTGAGCAGTATCCCACTATGCGCGCCCAGAATCTCGCTCACCGGGTAGCCCAGTTCGCTGCCGGGACTGAGTGCCATCGGATGCCCCAGCGCGCTTGTTCCGGCTTCGGTCGAACAGCCTGGAATAGGAGCCGCTCGGCGGAAGTACTCAGTTGGGCCGCTACGTTTCTAGACATGGATCACTCACGACTTGGACGGACAGGCCTTCAGGTGTCGAAACTGTGTCTAGGGACGATGACCTTTGGATTGCAGTGCGACGAGCCGACCTCAGTGTCGATTCTCGATCGAGCTGCAGAAGCCGGCATCGACTTCATCGATACCTCAGACGTCTATCCGCTCGGTGGCGATCTCACAAAGCAGGGCCGTACAGAGGAGATCCTCGGTCGTTGGCTGCACGGTAGAAGGGACCGCTTTGTCTTGGCCACGAAGTGCTTGGGACCCACCGGGCCATCACCGTTCGACAGAGGCAGTTCGAGAAGACATATCTTCGACGCAATCGACGCTTCCTTACGCCGATTGCAAACCGACTACATCGATCTGTATCAGCTTCACGGGTTTGACGCAGCGACCCCGATCGAGGAGACACTCGGTGCGCTTGACGATCTGGTCCACCGAGGAAAGATCCGCTACATCGGATGTTCGAACTTTCTCACCTACCAGCTCGTCCGCGCTATCGGGCGCAGCGAGACGCTGGGGCTAGCGAGATTCGACTCCGTTCAACCTCGCTACAACCTTTTGTTCCGCCAGATAGAGCGTGAGATGCTCCCGTTCTGTGGGGAAGAGGGCGTTGGTGTGATCCCGTACAACCCCATCGCCGGTGGCCTCCTGTCTGGGAAGCACCAACGCGGTGATCCGCCCCCCGAAGGGAGCCGTTTCACCCTCGGCGATGCCGGCCGGATATATCAGGGGCGCTACTGGCACGACAGAGAGTTCGACACTGTCGATCAGCTCCGCGCCATCGCTGAAGAGGTTGGCGTGAGCCTGGTAACTCTGTCCGTCGCCTGGGTATTAGCCAATGAGACGATTACCGCACCGATCATCGGAGCCAGCCACCCCGACCAGCTTGCCGCAAGCCTCGAGGCGGCTGAGTTCGTGCTCGAGGACGACGTGAAATCCCGGCTCGACGACATCACCCACGAGTACCGCATGGGCGACGCTCCACGATAAGGACCAAATTTCCCTGGGTACTCCTCGCTTTGGGTGAGCCCTTTCGCCGGAACGAGGCGTCACAACGCAGGTGTTGCGGCCCTGCTCCATAGGGTCGTTTCGCGACTTGAACCCGAGCTCGTCGACTCTGTCCCTGTTCGGCCGTTGGCATGTAGCAGCGAGAGCACCCGGTTGGACAGAAGGGGCATAGCCTTCGACTCCACGACGAATGGAGACCCATGAGCGTGCTTGTGAGGATTCGCGCCACCGGAATGGACAAGGCGGCCTACGACCAGGCGGCCCCCGGACTCCACGAACTGGTGAAGGAGCAGCCCGGCTTCATCATCCACGTCGCGTACCCGACTTCCAACGGGTTCAACGCGGGTGAGGTTTGGGAGATCAAAGCGCAGCACGATTCGTGGTTCAAGGATCACGTCTCGGCAAAGCTTCCGTCTGAGGCTTTGGATGCCATGTCGACGGAGTACGTCGAGCTTCACACCGTCGTGCAGCCGTAGTTCGCCTCCACCACATCGCCAGCGGTGCGGCCCGCTTCGGCGGGGGCCCGCTGGCGGCGGGCCGGCACGATGGCCCCGGCGTCGATGGCGCCGACGGCCACTCCGTCAGCGACGCCCTGGTCGGTGAAGAGGGTGGTGCCGGTCACGACCGCGTTGAGCCGGCTGTTCAGCAGCACCAATGGCCACGCCTGCTCCTCGGGAGTGGAGATCCTCCCCAAGACCGGATAAGGGAACTCGTCGAAGAAAGTGGCCCCCACCAAGGCGGTGGTCCGATCGACGAGCGGCGTCGCCGTGGGACCTGGCGCAGTGCAGTTGATCCGGACACCCCGCTCGAAGCCCAGCGCAGGGGCAATGCCGGCCACCCATGCGCAGAGCAGGTGCTTGGCCAGTCGATAGCCGTCGGCGACCACGTCCGGGTGGTCCTCGAACCACCGCATGGCCGCCCCGGCGTCGGACAACCCGATGATGTCCACCAGCTCGGGAAGTCGACCGGGCCACCCGGCAGCCACGTTCGATGAGATGATGGCCACACCGCCCCCGTCGGCGATGCTTGGCAACGTCAGGTCGACCAGCTGTCGTAGACCGACGTAGTTGACGCGGACGATGTCGAGTGGCGGGCACGTGGCGGGCACGCCGGAACAGCAGAAGAGCGAGTGGATGGGACCGACGGAGGCCAGTGCCGCCGCTGTGGCCACGACCCGCTCCGGGCTGGCCAGATCGGTGGCGTGGAATCCTTCGACGGCGACCGGCAGCTCGTGCACGCCCACCGCGTGGACCCGGGCCCCCAGGTCACCGAGCAGGCGGGCCGTGGCCTGGCCGATGCCGGTCGAGCAGCCCACGACGACGACCGTCGAACCGCGATAGCCGAGGGCCTCGCCCAGATCCTGAATCGGCCTCCTCCTCGGTGGGTCGTCCATGGCGAGGGCAGACGCTAGTGCAAGGGGCGGCCACCGATCGGGCTTCCGACCGCGGCCGGGAATGCCGAGGTCACTGTGGAACCGGGCGTATTCAGGGCGCCTCAACCGGCGATAGCTAGCACACCGGCAGGACCTTCTACGATCGGATGCATGATCAACAGTGGATGGCCACTCGCGGCCTGTCTGGCTTCGCAACGTGACCGATAGTCATTTTCTCACCATCACCACGAGTGGCAACGCCACCAAGTTCTTCACCGAAGTTGCCTCCGACTGAATAGGCCCTGTCGGCACCCGGACTGCCCCATATCGGGACGGGGTGAGCCCCCATACGCCTGTGTCGAAGGCAGTGTGGAAGCCGCCTACCGCTACTCCTCACCGGCTGCCGTCGATACCCTCCTCGGCTGCGTCGATCAACGCTCCGGGATCGAACTCTTGCGCCTCGACGTCGTCCGCCCGTTTCAGATCGGAGCCGCCGCCAGGAATCGCCTTGGTGATGTCGACGAGGATCTTGCCGGACAGCGCATCGCCATAGTCCGCGACCACTTGAACCGCGCCGGCGTACAGGACGGCGACGATGACGACGTCGCGCAGGACGACCGTGTCCCCATGGCCTGCCGTGACGTTCTCCAGCTTCCGTACGTCCGCTCCTAGTGGTCGGTATTCGTTCGAGTTCGATCAGGTCTTGGCAGGGTCGAAGACCACATGAAGCTCCCGTGGGATCCGCATCATCGAGCCCCTGATCACCGGTGGGGCGGCGTCCGGGTTGAGGCGCAAGTTGTCCACCCGGTCGAGAAAGGCGTCAAGGGTCCGTGTCATCTCGAGACGGGCCAAACTCTGCCCGATGCAGTTGTGGACACCGTAGGCGAAGCCAAAATGGCGATGCTTGGGGCGGAATATATCGAACTCATGGGGCCGCTGGAACAAAACCGGATCATGGTTCGCTCCACCGAGGAGCACGTCGAGATATGCACCCTTCGGCACGCTGACGCCGTCAACGACGACGTCATGGTTTGCGAGCCGGGTCGTCGAGACAACGGGGCCGTCCCATCGGAGGGCTTCTTCGACGGCCGCTGGGATGAGAGACCGATTGGCTCGCACCGCCTCGAACTGATCCGGATGGGTAAGCAGGGCCGTGAGCAGCACTGATGCCGATCGAAAGGTCGTCTCGCCGCCAGCAGTCATCAACTGGCGCAAAAAGCCGATCGCGATGTCCTCGGGGAGACCTTCACCCTCCTGTTCGAGGATGGCAAGCTGGCTCACGATGTCGGTCCCGGGGTCTTGGCGCCTCGCGGCGAGCATCCCGCTGAAATAACGCCCGAGCTTGGTGGCCGCTTCCTGAGCATTTTCCATCGCGAAGGAGGTGGCGAGCTGTGCAATCGTCAACCGGTAGAAGGTCTGGATCTGCTCCTGGGGCAGTCCCAGGAGTTCGTAAAGCACCTGAAACGGAAAGGGACGGGCGAACTGCTCGACGAGCTCCGCACGACCATCCTCGAGAAATCCGGCGAAGAGATCGTTGATGACCGGGGCGACGACAGTGTCACCCCAGGTCTGGATCATGGGCGGCCGGAATCCCTTCTGGAGCAGCTTTCGGTATTTCGTATGCTCGGGGGGGTCCATAACGCTCAGGATCGGCCCGAAGACGACGCCGAGAGTGGGATCGAAAGAGTGGTTCGAGAAAACCTCGGGGTTGCTCATGATCTGGTCCACCGCAGCGAACGAGTTCACAACGTAGGTCGGGATGGAAGGGTCAATCGGCTCTGGAGGCGCTCCGATGAACTCACGGTAGGTACCAGGGACGACTGGACCCATGCTGCGGAGTTCGTCGATCCTCTGATAGGGGTTGAGGCAGTCGCCAAACATCACCTCGTCGGCAAGGTACGGATCGAATGACGAATCGGTCAGGTCTTCAATTGCTGGTATTGCGACCATTTGCCGACTTCCCCCTAACGCCACGTCCCACCGAGCGAGACTGCCCGTGTTTGTCAAAGAAACGATGGTGATGAGAAGCGCGCTCGAGGGCCGACCCGCTTCGCACCGCGCTCACCCCACCCGAATGGGCAACCTGGCGTAGCCTCGCACGGCACTGCCCGTATGGACCACGTCGCAACTGTCCCAATCGACCTCCCACTCCGGATAGCGGGCCAGGGTCTCCTCAAGCGCGATGCGCAACTGAAGACGGGCAAGGGGGGCTCCGAGGCATACATGCGGCCCGAACCCGAAGGAGATGATGCGCTCGATCTTGCGCTCGACGTCGAGGCGGTTGGGGTCGTCGAAGACCCGTGGGTCACGACCGGTTGCCGCCTGAATGAAGATGACTACGGCGCCCTCGGAGACGGTCTGGCCGTGCAAAACAACGTCTTTCATGGCAACCCGACCCAAGCACAACGCTGGCGGTTCGTAGCGGAGGATCTCTTCCACGGCGTTGTTGAGCAGATCGGGGTGAGCGACCAGCTTGGCCCGCTCGTCGGGGAATTTCGCCAAGCTTGAACCCATCCAGCCGATGGCCTTCGCCGTGGTCTCGTTGCCCGCCGCCGAGAGGAGAGAAATGTAGGCCACGGCCTCGTGATCGGTCAGCCGCCGCTCGACGCCATCGTCGTCAGTCACCTCAGCCGCCAGCAGGGCACTCATCATGTCGTCGCGGGGCATCTTGCGTCGCTCGGCTACCCGCTCGAGGAAGTAGTTGGCCAGCTCGCGGGCAGCCCGGTTGTGACGCTCGAGGCCCGATTCGCCCGACTCCCGGTAAACCTCCTCATCGGACTTGTGGCGAAGGTACTCCCGGTCTTCGTCGGAAACCCCGAGCATGGCCGCGATGACCATCCCCGGAAGCCGGCCCCCGAAGTCCTCGACATAGTCGAATGTGTCCCGGTCCCTGAGCGTGTCTAACAACTCAATGGTGTAGCGGCGAATGGCCGGTGCCAGGTCCGCGACGGCCCGAGGGGTGAACGCGCGACTCAGGAGGCGCCGATAGACGGTCTGCGTCGGAGGATCCTGGGAGATGATCGTGTCCTCGTAGTCGGGGATCGGACCTCCCCGGATGACCTCGAGCTGGTCCCCTTTGTCCGACGAGAACGTCCGCGAGTCCGTGAGACCATTCAGGACATCCTGGAATCGGGTCATGGCATAGAAGTCGTACTGCTCGTTGTAGTACAAGGGTGCCTCGTCCATCATGCGCCCCCATAGCGGATGGGGATCCCAATCGAACTTCCAGTCGTAAGGATCCCAGTACAGCTCGTCTGCCATCGAACATCCTCCTACGATGGGATCAAGTACCTGTTGTGGCCGATGCATGGACGCCTACCGTGGTGAGAAGTCCTTCCACAACACCCCTCAAAATGGCCGCTCAGTTCCACGAGGCTCTTCGGGTGTGAACGCCGCGGGAAGATGCACGATCCCCGTCATGGCGGGATTCCCCAGGTACTGGTCGACGGGACCGGATCCCACCTCATAATCGGGTATCCGCTCAAGCAGCCCCCGAACCATCACCTCGAACATCTCTCGTGCTAGGTGCGATCCGATGCATCGGTGAGGACCGAGCCCGAAAGCCAAGTGACGGTTTCGTTCGCGATCGAGAACGACCTCATCCGCGTTTTCGAACTCGTTCTCGTCGTGGTTGGCTGCTAACCAACTGATCAACACTTGATCGTTTCGGCGCAGCAACTGGCCGGAAATGGTGACGTCGTTGGTAACAGTTCTGCTCAACAACTGGTTCACGGAGTAGTAGCGCAGGAACTCGTCCGGAGCGGTCTTGTAGAGATTCGGCTCGTCGATCAGCCGGCGGCGAAGATCCTGATGCTGAGCGAGGTGGCGGAGACTCCATGCGACAAGGGATGTCGTGGTATCGACGCCGCCCCCGATGAGGTTCCAAAAGATGTCCAAGATTTGAGGATCTGTCAGCTTCTGCCCATCGAACTCAAATTGGACGAGGAGGCTGGTGAGGTCATCCTGCGGATCGGCTCTTCTGCGCGCAGCAAAGCTGAGCAGATCTTCCATCATTGCGGGCATCTTCGATATCGCCTCGCGGTATTCGTCGCTGCT
Organism: uncultured Acidimicrobiaceae bacterium; assembly: GCA_963787485.1. Lineage (GTDB taxonomy): Bacteria > Actinomycetota > Acidimicrobiia > Acidimicrobiales > RAAP-2 > Bog-473. The sequence goes on from CAWBDF010000001.1 coordinate 26,530, forward strand.
CTCGGGGCATGCGATGGTCGCATGGAAGAAATCTGAGTAGAGCTGCCAATTCTCAAGGGGAAGACCCATGAGCCTCATGGTCAGTATCGCCGGTATCGGGCTCGCATAGTCGAGAACCAGGTCCATCTCTCCGTCGCTGATCCGCTGGTCGATGAACCATTCCGCTGCAGCCACCATGAACGGCCGCATTCGCTTGACCGCCTGTGGCGAAAAGCGTGGGTTCAGCTCCCGACGCAATGCGCGGTGGTAGGGCCCGTCGATCTCTCCGATTCCGAGGGGAGGCAGCCCCTCTGGCCGCGGCACGCCGACCTCTCCAAGGTAGTCGATCCCATCCGGCGCGTTGGGCTCGTACTTGTGCGCGAACGTGTCGCCATCCTTCGCAATTTGGGCCACTGCGTCGTAGCCCGTAGCGAACCAAAATCCTCCGTACCGCTCGTTCCACGCCACAGGGCACTTCCGTCGAATCGCCCCGCTGAGCTCAACCTCGTTCAGATTGAATTCGTCGGAATGGTGGTCGACATCGATCACCACGTCAGTACTGATGTCATCTCGCATCGTCAAGGTTCACACCTCGGTCCACTTTGCGTCTCTTGCAAAAAAAGACGGCCCCGTCAGCGTTCCGTACCCGGACTCACTTGTCGGCACCCTAGCTCGTTGCTAGCATGCTGTCTATAAACTCTTTAAAGAACTAGCCTTCTCCGGAGCATCTGGCCAACGGAAGGCAATTCACGAGAGATGATGCCAGTGGCTTCCGTTCAGTCGCCGACAATTGAGGGGACCGCAATCCCCGTCGAACCAGACTTGCCTCGGATGCGCCGTGCTCGCCAGCAACGGATCCAAAAGCAACTTGAGGTGCACGGTCTCGATGGCCTCGTGCTGCTGGGATCCGCCGCGGTGGCCTACGCGACCGGTGCCAACGCGCCAGGCGACGATGGTGGGCGGGCTCTGTTGTTCCGACCAGTCGTCGTTGTTGTTCGAGGAGATGTGACGCCGTTCCTCTACACGCCTTTCGCTGACGGGGTTCCGGCGAAGTTCCCAGCAGATCACCTCCAGGGCCCCCTGTTTCCCGATATCAATGACGCCCGATTACTCAAGCGTGTGCTTGCCGAACATTTCCCGGCCGGAGCGCGCGTCGGCGTGGACGATCAGTCACCAGCGATGCTTCTGATCGACAACATCGAATGGACGGACGCAGGCATCGTCATGAACTCAATAAAGGTCCGCAAGACCCCAGACGAGATCGCCTGTATCCGACAAGCTCAGCGCATCACCGAGCTGGCCATGGCCGCGGCCCTCGACACTTTGCGACCTGGACTTCGCCAAGTGGATCTCAGCGCTGCATTTCTCAGTCGCGCGCACGAGCTTGGCGCCTCTGCGAACAGCATCGATCCCATCTGGCAGGTGATGGCACTCCGTCGCGATCTTGGCCCCTGGACACGCCATGGCGATCTTGCCTATCCCACTGCGACGACGGACAGGTTCTTGAGGGAGGGCGACATCATCTGGGTCGACGCCGGCCTCCTATGGGAGGGTTATGCCTCTGATTTCGGCCGGACCTGGATCACTGGCATCCATGCGGAACCGAGTCCCCGACAGCTCGCACAATTCCAGCGCTGGCGAACCGTGGTCGACGCAGCACTCGAAATGCTGAAACCTGGCGTGTCAGGAAGCCAGCTGACCGCCGCAGCCATTGAAGCCAACGATGGCGTCCGCCCCTGGATCGAGCACTTCTATCTCGCGCACGGCGTCGGCACCGACAGTGCCGAGCTACCCCTCATCGGTACGGACCTTGGATCGGCCTTTGACGAAAGTCAGATCATGGAACCCGGCACAGTGCTCGTCTTCGAGCCGGTCATCTGGGACGACGGCGCCGCTGGCTATCGCTCAGAGGACATTGTTGCCGTCACCGACTCAGGCTGGGTCAAGTTGAGTGGATCGACCTACGAGCCGTTCCGGATCGCATCGTGACTCCCGCCCCACGCGACGGAACGATCTCCCTCGGGACGATGGGTCTCGAGGACAGTTCTCGACTGGACTTCGGCCGACTCCGCCAGAACCGCCGGCAGCGGGTCTTCGATCAGATGGACGCGCACGATCTCGATGCGCTGATCCTTGGACGTCCCAACAACGTTCGCTATGTCTCCGGCGCCCGCCAATTGTGGCGTGCCGGAGTGTTCACGTTCGCCCCCATGTGCGTTGTCGTCCGCCAGACGAACCGCATCCATCTCCTTTCGACCTGGGATGAGGGCATCCCGCCTGAGATTTTCCAGGAAGACTTGTTCGGATTGTCGTGGAACCCGATGACTCTCGCTACCTCGGTGAGTGGCATTCCGGGTTTGAGCAGCGCAAAACGAATTGGCCTCGACGGCCAGACGCCCCTCTTCGCCGGCATCCTTCCCGGTGTCCTTGGCCATGCCGAACTGGTCGACGGTGGCGCCGCGCTGGCCGCGGCTCGGCGCACCAAGACCCCTGACGAGATAACGTGCATCACGATTGCCGAGGCCACCGCCGAAGCCGCCCTCAGCGAGCTCCAGTACGCCATCCGGCCGGGTATCAGCGAGAAGGAGCTCGTCGGCGTCCATGCCGCCGCATTGGCACACCTCGGTACCCCCACACCTGGATCGGAGAGCGTGGTCTTCGCGACCCCGAACGAGGGCCCAGTCCGATTTCGCTACCTCGCCACACATCGCCCCATCGGAGATGGGGAGCTCGTTGTGCTGGCGCCGTCTGCGCTCTACGCGGGATACGAGGCTGGACTCGCTCGAACCGTCTGTGCGGGGCGGACCCCTCCCGCAGGGACAGCTGAGCTCAAGGAGCGATGCGAACGAGGGCTCGATGCATTGCTCTCCGCATGCGTTCCGGGGAACTCAGGAGGGGATCTCTGCGCTGCCTGGGACACTACTGGTTCGCCGCTTCCAGACGTCGTGCTCGCTCACGGTCTCGGTCTCGGGGCCGAACCACCCGTAATCGGACTTGGGACCGGCGCTGACGACAGACTCGAAGAGGGAATGGTGCTGATGCTTCAATCCTGGGTTGTCGAGGAGGGCACGGGGGGATGGTTGGAGCGCGCCACTGTGCACATCAGCGCGGACGGTCCGATCCTCATCACCCCGCGCCGGGATGACCAGGGGTCATAGCGTCCAACGATTTCTCGGCTTCAGCCCGGCAGGGGAGGAAGAAACCCGCGCCATGCGTCGGTGAGCAGCTCCAAGAGTTGTCCGTCCGGATCGCGGACCATCGCCGCAGCATTTGACACAGTCTCCTCGAGCACCGTTCCACCGAACTCCCGCACTCGCGCAAACGCACGCTCGAAGTCAGGTACGGACAGCGAAATGTGCGTCAGACCCAACTCGTCCATCGTCCTCGTAGGACCACGACGGACCTCACGGCCTTTGTAGTCGAGCAATTCCAAGACGAGGCCGTCTCGAATCAGATAGGTCGCATGCAATCCAATCGATCCCGTGAGGCCGAGCAACTTATCGGTGCCTTCGTCTTCGGGGTCGAGCTCCCACCAAAAGCGAAACTCAAACACCTCCTCGTAGAAGCGCCGTGACCGGCCAGTGTCGCTCACACACAATCCGATGTGGTTGAACACAACAGACATTCGTCCTCGTTCCTGGTAGAGACAATCTGTGTGGTTACGTCAACCGCATGGGATGAGCCAACCATCTCGTTGCCTGATGATCGATCTCATGAAACACGGACCGGCAGACGGGCATAACCTCGCACGGCGCTTCCCGTGTGGACGATCTCGCAGTTGGTCCAATCCACATCCCATTCCGGGAATCGGGCCAGCACCTCCTCAATGGCGATGCGGGCTTCGAGTCGCGCCAATGCGGCGCCAAGGCAGACATGTGGACCAAAAGCAAACGAGAGATGGCGTTCGATCTTTCGCTCGACGTCGAACACCTCGGGATCCTTGAACACGCGCGGATCTCGGCCCGTTGCGGCCTGAATGAAGACCATGACTGCGCCTTCGGGGACAACCTGTCCATGGATCTCGAAGTCACGCTGCACCACGCGAGCAAGGCAAAGGGCTGGGGGTTCGTAGCGCAGAACCTCCTCGACGGCATTGGGTATCAGATCTGAACGCTCAACGAGCTTGGCCCGTTCTGCTGGGAACAGGGCCAGGCTGGAACCAATCCAGCCGATGAGCTTTGCGGTCGTCTCGTTCCCTGCAACGGCAAGTAGGTGGGTATACGCGACAGCCTCTTCATCGTTCAGTCGGCGAACCGTCCCATCATCGTCGGTAACCTCGACGCTGAGAAGTGCACTCATCATGTCATCGGTCGGACGCTTCCGACGCTCCATGAGCTGCGCGTAGAAGTACTCTCCCAGCTCGGTACCGACTCGGCTCAGGCGTTCGGTGTCGGTCTCAGCCGGATCCCGGTGTATCAGCTCGTCGCTCAGCTGACGGATTCGCTCACGATCGGCGTCAGGGATTCCGAGCATGCTCGCAATGACCATGCCCGGCAGCTTCCCGCCGAAGTCCTCGACGAAATCAAACTGGGACGAGCCTACGAACTGGTCCAGTAGTTCACGGGTGTAGTGCCTCGTCACGGGCTCGAGTTCACTGATCCTTCGCGGAGTGAAGGCCCGGCTGAGCAAGCGGCGCATGACCGTGTGCTTGGGCGGGTCCAGGGAGAGGAGCTGGAGTCCGAGCCAGTCGGGAGGATCCCCTTGGATGATCTCCAACTGGTCGCCCCGGGCCGATGAGAACGTCTTCCAGTCGACGAAACCGTTCACGACGTCGTCGAAGCGGGTCAGGGCCCAGAAATCCCATTCTTCGTTTCGATAGAGGGGCATCTCGTCCATCATCCGCCGCCACATCGGATGAGGATCCTCGTGCAAGCCGTAGTCGAAAGGGTCCCAGTGCAACTGCGAATCAGTGGCCATGTGTCATGCCCTTGTCACTCCTTGCCCCGACGTGGTGCTGTCACCGCGCCAGGCGGGCCCTTGTCAGGACGACGGCTGGCAGAAGGTATTTGAGCCGTAGGGCGCCACCCAGTGCGACTTCTTGATGGAAACGAGGAAGAAGCAACTGACAGTGGTCGGCTTCCCCTGCACATATTTGAGCTGCTGGGGCAAAGCCACCCAATGTCGAACCATTCAATGCATACAGTCCCGTGTACACATCCTGACTCGTCGGGTTCGACGACGCGTGGGCCAGAGCCGTCTGGAGCAGAAGTCCAGCGGCGTAGGTCGCCGACACGATGTAGGGATAGAGGGCTCCCGCCAGGACTTTGTCTTCTGCCGCATGGAACACCTTGGTCTGTGGACTACGAATGTTCCACGGAATGTCTCCCGTCGGGCCGGTCGCGCCTTGGAAGTTGGGATTTGGCAGGTATCTGGTGGTCCACGTGCCAACGTTCTGAGGATAGATCGGGTGGTAGCCCTGCTGTGCGCAACTACGAGCAACCTGATCCGCCGGCGGACCACCTACGAATAGCGCATCAACGTGAGCGCTCTGCATGACGAGACATTGCGCCAGGTAATTCGGTGCAGTTTCACTCGCCGCGACCGACGCATACCCCATCCCGACCTCTTTTGTCAGCGCTCCGAAGAACGGAACTGCTTGCTGGCACGTCGCGACTTCTGTGCAGTACAGAAATCCGAACGTTCTTCGCCCCGGCCTTGTGAGACGCGAAGACGGTGCCATACACCGTCGCGAGCTCTGTCGACCCCGACGGGAAGAAGTTGGCATCCGTGGAGCAGTACAAGTCATTGGCAGAAGGGGCACCGCAGAGTACAGGGATCTTTGCCGCATCGAGAGGAGCGGCGATCGAGCTGTCTTCGCTGGTTGCGTCGATAACCGCGATGACGTGCTGAGATACGAGCTGGTTGGCAGTCCGACAGGCTGACTGCCGGATCACACTTGCTGTTCAAAATCGTCAGCTGTACCGGATGTCCGGTGATACCCCCATGCTTATTGACATAGGACTGCCAGGCCCTGAGTGTGTCGGGCCCGACCTGTCCTGTCCCGGCCTCTTCGCAAGGAGTCTGCTCGTCCGCGATCGCTCCCACTTGAATGGTGGAGGCCGATGCTCGAACGGCGGCTCCCGCGCCCGCTGACCCAAGGAGCAACGACGCGCCGCACACCGTGACCGCTGCGGCAGTCACCAAGCTCCTCGAGTACCTACCGTACCTTCGCCAGTTGCGCAATGGCCTTACCCCCAGAACTATAAAGAAGCAACGTAGTATGTGTCTTGATGGACGTCAAGGTCCAGCGGTACCCTCAGCCGTCATGAACGGAACTTCGTACGGACAACGCCTCCGGGAACTCGCCGAGGCTGGTCCTTCGGAGACGGCTCTTGTGCATGTTCGGCCACGCGGGGACGAACGCGACGTGTCGTGGCTGGAACTGGATCGTCGGTCAAACCAGATCGCGCGGATGCTGCAGGACAAGGGCGTGGATCAGGGCTCCCTCGTCGTGGTGGCGCTGGCGAACTCGGCAGAGCACTTCTTCGTCGATTTCGCTGTGTGGAAGCTCGGTGCGATGGTTCTTCCGCTGCGCTGGGACCTTCCCGAATGGGAGCGTCAGCGCTTGTTACATCTCGCTCGCCCCTCGGCCATCGTGGCCATCTGGTCTGCTGCACCTCGTGGGACGGTCAGTTTAGATGAGCTCGCCGAGTCGATCGGTTTGGACGACTCCGAACTTCCGGATCGAATACCGAACCCGGCGCGGGTCATCGCGACATCGGGGTCCACCGGGAGTCCCAAATTGATCGTTTCACCAGTACCCGGCATCGTCGGTGCAGATCCGATGGCTCAGTCCACAAAGTTGGGCCAACCTGGTACTCGAACAACCCAGCTCGTGATCTCCCCGCTCTATCACACGAACGGCTTTTCATCTTTCAACGGACTCCTGGAGGGCCAGAAGCTCGTGGTCATGGAGCGTTTCGACGCCGGATTGGCAGCCGACTTGATCGAGGCACATCGCGTCAACACGGCCATCATGGTCCCGACGATGCTGAGTCGCATCGCCGAATTGAATGGCGTGCAGAAACGGGATTTCTCGAGCATCAACGCAATCCTCTATGGCGGTGCGGCGATCGCGAGTTCAGTCGTACGTCAGTGGTTCTCTCTGGTCGGACCAGAACACTTCATATTCAGCTATGGAGGAACTGAGTCGATTGGATTGGCAATGGCGCGGGGAGACGAGTGGATCCAACACGAGGGCACAGTCGGTCGGCCAGTCGGATGCGAGATCCTGATCCTCGACGACCAACGTCGGCAATTGGACGTCGGCCAGGTCGGGAACGTCTTCCTCCGCCGAATGGACGGCGAACAAGGATTCCGATACCTGGGTGCGGAGAGCCCGCGACCCACGGCCGACGGGTTCTCAACCTACGGAGATCTCGGATGGCTCGATAAGGACGGCTACCTCTTCATTGCAGATCGACGAGTCGACATGATCGTTTCGGGTGGTGCCAATGTCTATCCGGCTGAAGTGGAGTTGGCGCTCGCGGACCATGAATCCGTTGGCGACATTGTGGTCATCGGACTTCCCGATGAGGAGTGGGGCCATCGCGTGCATGCGATCGTAGAGCCCACGGATATGAGCGCGCGACTCGACCAGGAAGAGCTGAGACGATTTGCTGGCACACGCCTGGCTGCGTACAAGGTGCCGAAGACAATCGAATTCGTCGACCGGATACCGAGGAGTGACGCCGGGAAGATCAATCGATCGGCCCTCGTTGCCGAGCGAACGGGAAAAACCGACGCCCCATCTTAGCTCTGTTCGAGGAGATGCACTACTGCGTCAGCACCAGCCTGAGCAATCTCTCCGTCGATCTCCTTTGTGACGCCACTAACCGCGACAGCTCCGATCACTTTCTCGGCCACGGCAAGCGGCACCGCGCCTTCGAAAGGAGCCATCCCAGGCAGCGCCACAAGTCCGATCAATCCCTCGTCCACCGCGCTTTCGAACGCCTTTGAAGGTGATCGAAATAGGGCAGAGCTCTGGGCTTTCAAGATCGCCACCTGGACCGTGCCCGGGGCTACTCCGTCCTCGCGTTCGAAATACACGAGGTGGCCTCCAGCGTCCACAATGGCAACGTCAATTGGGAACCCCCTCTTGCGCGCATATGTGCGACAGGTGTCTGCTACACCCTTGGCGAGCTCGAGTGTGAGTACCACCTCAGCTGGCAGTTGCACGGAGTCCTCCCCTCCATTCCAATCTTCTATATGCCACACGAAGTGAGCACGATGGCATATTTCCCCGCTCAGGCGCCGTTAGTTCTATAGACAAGTTATCATAGTTAAACTCCAGAGCTTCCTTGAAGATCCCATCTCTGAACGAGAGGTCGGGCATGTCGAGCTGCGATCGGACTCACAGGCGACTTCCGGAGTGTCGGGGATGCTCCCGCCAACTCCTTACGCTCCCTCTTGGGGTTTGGAACTTAGGCGTATGGTGCTGATCACCTGGCACGGGGTGGGAATATGTGGGATGCCTCCTGAAGCTCAGTACACACCTCGGAAGACACCGCAACTCGGTGTTCCGCGAATCGCGGAGATGGTCGCTGACGATCTCCGGCAGCGCATCATCAACGGCGACCTGGCCGACGGTATGTCGCTCCCTCGGCAGGAAGATCTGGTGAAAGAGTTCGGCATCAGTCTCCCGAGCTTGCGAGAGGCATTAAGGATCCTTGAAGCGGAGGGTCTTCTGACCGTACGCCGGGGCAACGCCGGAGCCATGGTCCACCGACCCACGGCCGATGCCTCGGCTTTCATGTTCGGGACCGTCCTGCGGTCCCACAACGTGGCGCTCGGTGACCTCAGCGCCGCGATGCGGCTGGTCGAGTCGGCATGCGCCGGGCTGTGTGCCCATCGAAGCAATCGGCGACAAATTGCGAACCGACTACTCAAGCTCAATGAGGAGGCTGCAGAGCTGTTGGGTGACGACGCTCGTTTTATACCAATGGTGACCGAGTTCCACGACCGGTTGGCACGTTCATGTGGTGTCGAAACCTTGTACCAGGTGACCCGGGTACTCGAGAAACTCTGGGTGGACTACGCCTCCTACTTTTGGACGCGCGAGCACCGGGATGTCGGTACGTATCCGGCACCCCAGTCATACCAAAAGATATTGGAATCCCATAAAGATGTAGCGGAAGCCATTCATCGGGGTGATCGCGCGGCCGCCGAACTCGTGTGGCAGCTACACATCGATGATGCTCATCGGGAGTTATTGGGAGAATCATCCAACGCGCTGCTGTCTTCCTACCCCGCGATTCGAGGTGCAAACTCTCGCTGAGCAAACGTCGGTTCGATTCCCGCGCAGGAAGTTCCAGCCGTGCGGGAATCGAACAATCCATCGGCCGGCCCCAAGGCCAACTCGGTGTCCGCCGATTCGCATCACGCCCCGCCCTGCGCCGCAGTGCCCCTCCGTTCCCCGGTGGCGCCGCCCGCCTGGCGTCGCTCTCCTGCGGCCTTCGGTCCCTCGCGCTCCGCCCCTGGTCCCGGTGCGGTGCGCGGCGTTTGTGTTCCGTTTTGGGGTGTGGGCCCTCTATCCCTAGGAGGTTTGGTGGGCGCCGAGAAGTGTAACGGGTGGGCGCTGAGAAGGACTCGAACCCTCCCCGGCCCGCCAGGCAAGACCCTTCAAAGGCCAGATGGCCGAGAGAGATTGAGTAGTGCACCTGCCCAGTGCATGCCCCGTGCCGCGCTATGCACTCCCACCTCGGCTGAAGGCCCGACCGCGAAACCGCGGCGTGCGGGTCGCGTGCGTGGCGCCACCCTGCACAGGGCAACACGTGGAATGCGTGAGTAAGTCCCGACTGCTCCAACGGTGACACAATCGATGGCGACTCCGAAAGGAAGGGCAGGTATGGATCGCAACTTTCTCGAACAACGGGCGGGCTTGGAGGGCAAAACCATCCTGGTGCTCGGCGGTGCGGGAGGACTCGGTCGGGCCTGCGTCGAGGACCTCGGCCGAAGTGGGGCCACGCTCGTGGTCTGCGATCGCGACGCACCGAGTTTGGAGGCCATCTCGGAGTGGGCTCACGACGCCGACATTCGCCTCCGCGCCACCGAGGGAGACGTGCGGAATGCCCCGGTCTTGGACCGGGTCTTCGCTGAGCTCGACCAGGAGTTTGGGCGGCTCGACGTACTCATCAATGTGGTCGGCGGCACCTTTCACCAGCCGTTTGAGGCGTCGACAGCCAAGGGTTGGGACGTCCTCATCCGGACCAACTTCACCTGGCTGCTGACGTCCACTCAGATGGCGATCCCCCGCATGCGGTCCGCCGGAGGAGGAAGCATTATCAACCTGACTTCGATCGAGGCCCACCGGGCCGCACCTAATTTTGCCGTCTATGCGGCCATGAAAGCGGCCGTGGTGAACTTCAGCCGGAGCCTCGCGGTCGAGATGGGACCAGATGGAATCCGGATCAATTGTATTGCGGCGGACCTCGTTCCGACCGAGCGACTTCAGGCGATCGACCCTCTCTACGAGCAGCCTTCCACCGAAGCGGCGGCAATCGGCATTCCCATGGCTCGGTTGGGTACCTATGCCGATATCGGTGGGTGCGCCATGTTTCTTGCGTCGGATCTCTCCGCGTACGTGACCGGCACGACATTGCATCCAGACGGCGGCGTTCTTGCCGCGTCGGGATGGTGGAATTGGCCCGAGGACGGATGGTCGAATCTCCCTCCCGCGTCGGTTCTGCGGCCCCGCGGAAGAGACGAGCCCTGAGCCACAGCTACTGGATGCAGGCTCTACCAAATTCCTCGATGAACGCGGTCTGCTCTGCCGGAGTCTGCGTATCCGCCCGAACGATCATCCATGTCACGCCGGCTTCCGCATAGGCCTGGAACGCCGCGACTTGTCGTCCGACGTCGCTCACCGCATCACCCCGCTGAATCGATGGGTCGTGGTACAGGCCCACGAAGTCGAGGGAGGACGCTCGTCTTCCGGCCAAACCCTTGACCTCCTCGATCAGTCTCGCGAGCTCCTCCGTAGAACCGATGTGAGATGTCCGGCTCATCTGAGCCACTTCTGGTCGACTCAAGGGCGGCATCCAACCATTTCCACGCTCGGCAGGCCCCGGCAAGCCCCATAGACAGGGCGTACAACTCGAAATGCACGCTTTGCATGCTCAGGGATGCTGGTAACTACTTCCACCACGCCTCGTCTAGGACCAAGAACTTCAATCTCCCCGTCTTGAAACCGAGCAGGCAACAACAGATGGCGTTGAACGACATACGGGGCTATTGGCGAAGCGCAGATGCTTCAGCTTCGACAGCCGTAGGACCAACATCCTCTCCTTAAGCGAAACCAGTCCCCTTGCGTTCCCCTCAGCCTCGATGACGATCCCACCACTGGCCGCGAACACGTCAGTCAGCGTACACTGTACGCGACCTCACTATCCAGGCCCGCTGCCTGTCCAGACCCGCTGCCAACTCAGGCGTTGACTACCGACATTCAGACTGCCATACCGCCCCGGCGGCGTTCTAGCATCGAGGAACTCACATGATCGTTGCATTGGCAAGGAACGGCGTTCCGATTCGGCCGTTCCGCTTCGGATTCAACACGAAGAAAGTGTGCCCGGGCGCTGAGTGGACCGCACGCGTGCGACGTCTCGAATCCATCGGGTATTCGGTCCTACAGATCGCCGACCACTACAGCGTGTCCATGCCGACGCGCTTCGCTCCCGGCGAGACACCAGATTCCTCAGAACACACGTTCGCTCCCTTCGTGGGACTTGCCTATGCGGCGGCCGTAACGACGACTCTTCGACTTGCTCCGCATGTCGCCTCGAACGATTTTCGAAATCCGGGCGTCCTAGCCAAGGACATCGCATCGATCGACATGCTCTCGGGCGGACGAGTCGAACTCGGAATCGGAGCCGGCTACCTCGAACCGGACTACCTGAATCTCGGTCTCACGATTGAGCCGCCCGGCGTGCGGATCAGCCGACTGAAGGAGTCCATCAGCGTGCTCAAGGATCTATTCGAGCATGGCAGCCATGAGACGAACGGCGGGTTCTACGCAGTACGTGCCGTTAATGGACCTCTCTCCGTGCAACGTCCCTGGCCGCCGTTGCTTATCGGCGGACGTGGACCACGCATGCTCACGATGGCAGCGCACGAGGCGGACATCGTCGGCATCCTCCCACAACCCGAGGACCAACTCTCCGCCGCAATCGACCTCGTCGTGAGCGAGAGCGAGTCTCGCCAATCGGTCCCCGAAATCAACGTGGTCATGATGCCCGGTGAGGAGTCCAGCACGACCACCTTGAGTGGGTCCGTGGATTCGATGGCCGACCATCTCCGGCGCCTTCGGGACAGGCTCGGCATTTCTTACATCGGATTCACCGATGTAACGAGCACCCCCGAGCAGTGGGCAGCTCTCGTCGAGGGACTCGCCGGCACGTGACGCCCCGCCTCCCACTTCGCGAGCCGGTACAAGAGGGAGTTCCGTACGGGCTTCAATCAGACCAGTAGGTATTCGCATCGCCATCGAGAGGTGGCGCGGAAAGGAGAGGCAAGATGCCAGGAGATCGACTCGGAGGCCAGGTCGCCTTCGTTACCGGCGCAGCATCGGGTATCGGACGCGCGACAGCGCGTGCATTGGCGGCGGAAGGCGCTCAGGTCGCGATCGTCGACCGCGACGGGGATGGCGCAGCAGCAGTCACCAAGGAGATCGCGGAGGTTGGAGGGGTCGCCAAGCCGTTTGTGGTCGACCTCGCCGACGCCGCGGCGATCGATCCTCTGGTTGAGGGGGTCATCGCTGCCTTTGGCAGGGTGGACATCCTGGTGAACTCCGCCGGAGTGTCGGGTGCGCCCCATAGCTCGGTCGACTTCTCGGACGAGAAATACGAGTTGGTGACGGCGATCAACCTTCGGGCTCCGTTCTTCTTGACGCGCGCCGTCGGCCGGCACATGGTCGAGCGTGGCGGGGGGGAAAGATCGTTAACTTAAGCTCAAGTGGTGCGTTCCGCGCCACGTTCTCGCCGGCCATCTACGCGGCGACCAAGGCCGGCATCAACGGGTTGACCCGGGCCTCGGCGGCTGACCTCGGACCGCACGACGTCAATGTCAACGCGGTTGCTCCGGGGTTGACCGACACTCCGATGAACGCGGGGGTGGGTGGCGCCGAAAAGATGGCGAAGGCTGTGGCTTCTGGCCCCCTCTCGAACCTGCTTCGGCGTCATTCCGAGGCCGACGATGTTGCCAACGTGATTGTGTTTCTCTGTTTACCCGAAAGTCGGCAGATCACGGGGCAGGTCATCCATACGAGCGCCGGACTGGTCGTGTGAGGGTCTTGTTACCTGCGCCCGCCGCGCGAACCTTCGACCGGCCGGATCAGCGTGGTAGCAGTCCAACCGTTGACGAGGGCCACGAAACCTGTGATCCAGGCCTGCAGGTTGAACTCGAAGGTAGAATCTGCGGCATCAAGGTTTTGAGACGCCGAACCCGAACCCGGGGTCGCCGACAACACTAAGCGCAGCGTTCCCTGGACGAACGCCCAGTGGGCGAGGACCGCGTTCTTAAGGTCCTCTCCCGCGAACCCCGCCTCGCGGAAGACTTCCATCAGCTCGGCGCCGCCGGTTTCCTGTTGGGGGGTCATCCCGCCCGCCCCGACGTAATCGATGACCCAGGGATGGACTCGCCAGGTGTTGGTCCACCGATATCGCGTGTAGGCGGCGAGCCGTTCATACCATGGCAGGTCACCGACCTCGGGAAGATTCCCCTCGACGGCATCCGCTGCCAGCCGGAGCAGGGCCTCGCGGCTCGGGACGTGACGGTACGTGGCCATCGTTGCGTGCCCGAGTCGCCGGGCCAGGGCCCGCATCGAGAACGCGTCGATCCCGTCGGCGTCGAGCAACTCGATTGCCACGACGACGATTGCCTCGGTAGAGAGTTCGCTGGCAGTCTCGGAGGTCATCGAGTGTTTGGCCATCTATCGACAATCGGAGCTCTGCGGCGTTCGGGCATTCGGTGGGTGCATCGTACTTACGATTTAGCGAAAGCAGGGTCGGCTGGCGGCCTCCATGTCAGGTCGCGTACGCTGTACGCACACGAGTTCGTCGGGGCCAACGGAGTCCCATCGAGGTCGGGAGGAGGTATGAAGATGGGTGCACTAGACCCAGATCTGCGAGGAGCTGACCGAGTGCGGGAAGTGTTCGCCCGGGTCCGCAACGGCGACGACGGCGTCGCCGACCTCTATGTTCATGACGGCGTCGTGCTTGTGGGTGAGGCGCGCATCGAAGGCCGTGAGGCGATTCGGGCGTTCTACAAGAAGACGATTGATTCAATCCACCCGCGACCCGAGGTCCAAGTGGTCCTCGAGACACCCGGGTCTACTCTGTACGCGGCCGTCGTCGAAGTGCCGAACGATCGAGGCCATGTGCACGCTCTCGACCTGTTCACGCTCGACGACGAGGGCATCCGCCAACTCGAGATCTTCAATCGGTCGATCGAATAGGGCGAAGGCTGTGACGTGACCAACGAGCTATCAAGCACGCGAAGCAATCCGCCGACGACCGTTCCCTTCATGCGCTATCTCATCGGTCGCTACAAATGGGGCAGATGGCTCGAGCCGCGATCGATTAAGGTGACCGGGATCTCACCAATCAGCCTTCAAGTCGCGTTCTTTCGACGGAGGCCGTACGCCCCTACGTTGCTGCTCACCACAATCGGGCGAAAGAGCGGTGAGCTCCGCGAGGCTCCGCTGCCCTACCACGAGATAGGGCACGAGCTCGTCGTAGTCGCCTCGGCTGCGGGGGGTCCGCACAACCCGCACTGGGTCGCCAACATTAGAAGTGAGCCCCGTTGCTGGGTGCACGTGAAGCGTCGCTTCCTTGCCGCCAAGGCCCGGATCCTCGCGGGGGACGAGCGCCAGGCCGTGCTGGCGCAATGCATTGCCGAACGCCCCATCGTCGAGCAGTACGAGATGGGCGCTGCCTCTTTCGGCCGAGTGATGCCGCTGGTGGCGATCCAGCCAAACGAGACGGCCGCCCCCCCGACGGAAAGTCAAGCACACGGGGATGTGAGAACGGAGGGCGAAGCATGAACGTCGAGCAGCAAGTCGAGGTGCGCCGGCTCACGACCCACATCGGCGCCGAGCTCCTGGGCTTCGACCTGAGGGACTTCAATGAACGTAGCTATGACATGTTGCACACAGCCTTCCTCGAACATCAGGTCGTGTTCATTCCTGGTCAGTTCCTCGGCCCGGCCGAGTTGCTCGACCTGGCAGCGTGGTTCGGAACAATCTTTCCGAACCCGACCAGCCCGAAGGCGGCGGGCTATCCCGACGTGACAGAGCTGGTGACGCACGACGGGCGATCCCCCGACATCGTGCACTTCGATACGTCTTACGTCGAGATTCCCCCCAAAGCCTCGATGATGACCATGGTGAAGTCGCCGCCCGTTGGCGGGGATACGCTATGGTCCAGCGGCTACGCGCTCTACGAGTCCCTCTCGGAGCCGATGCGACATTTTCTCGAAGGCCTGACCGTACGCTACGAGGCCTCGCTGAAGGACGGAGGCCGGTTGGTCGGGGAGCATCCCGTCGTGCGAGTGCATCCCGAGACTGGCCGGCGGTCCTTGTACTTCGATTCGCAGTGGTCCACCCGGGTGGTCGAGCTTGGAGGTGAGGAGAGCGACGCCCTATTCGCCTTTCTCCGGTCGTACGTAAAGGACCCGACCTACGCCTGCCGGTACCACTGGGCCGAGGGCACGTTCGCCATGTGGGACAACCGTTGCACGGTGCACCGCGTCGCCAGCGACTTCATCGGCGAGCGCATCATCCAACGGGTTACTGTCGCTGGTGAGAAGCCGATCGGCGCCCGCGCCAGCCCGGCGTGATCGAAGACGCCGACACAGTGCGCGGGATGACGTGGCCGCGGGCCGACCCGAACAGCAGGTAGCCATCGTGACGGGCGGCGCGTCGGGCATCGGCCGGACAACGGTCCGGTTGCTCGCCGCAGAAGGGACGGGTGTCGCGGTGGTCGACCGCCGCGCCGACAGTGCCTCCAGGCGGCTAAGGAAGCGGAGCAGGCAGGCGGCGAGGTGAACCCCTTCGTCGCGATCAAGCCGAAGCCGTAGGTGACGCGCGCGCTGACGGTGCCCGATGTGGCAGGCATCGAAAAGGGGCAACCGTGACCCTGGGGGGCAAGACCGTCGTCGTGACCGGTGCGACGCGCGGCATCGGCAAGGTGACGGCGCTCCACCTGGCTGCCCGCGGCGCGCGCGTCGCGGTCGTCGGGCGCAACCGCGGACGCGGTGACAGGGTCGTGGCCGAGATCGAGGCGGCGAACGGCGAGGCCGCGCTGTTCGCCCACGACCTGAGCGTCGAGTCCGAGGTGGCCGCGCTGTTCGAGGAGGTCGTCGACCAGTTCGGCACAGTCCACGGCGTGGTGAACAACGCCGCCTCCACGGAGATCGCAACGCGCGACCGACCCATCGCCGAGCAGCCGACGGAAGACTTCAACCACTTCATGAAGGCCAACGTCTACAGTGTCTTTTGGTGCTTCAAGCACGGCATCCGCGCCATGCTCCCCGGCGGCGGCGCCTTCCTCACGATGTCGTCGATCGAGTCGATCACGCCGCGACCGGGCGAGCCGAGCTACTCGACGGCCAAAGCGGCCGTCTCCGGCCTCGCACGCCAGGTTGCGATCGACTACGGCAGCCAGGGCATCCGCTCCAACACGCTTCTGCTCGGGTTCATCGAGACGAACGCGTCGCGTCCCCTCCTCGTTCACGAACGCGTCGGCCCGATTATCCGCGAAGCGACGGGGGGCTACCCGCCCACGTCGCTCGACGTGGCGCACGCCGCTGCGTTCTTCGTGTCGGACGAGGCGCGCGGCTTCAACGGCGCCACCGTCACGTTGGATCGCGGCATGACCGTGACCAACCACGTGCCGAGCGAGCTGAGCTAGCGCTCCGAGCCGGCACGGCGGCGGAACGTCACCGACAATGCCTCCGGCCCGCCGAGCATGGCGGCCGCCGACGCCTCCTTCGCGTCGCCGACGGCGACGTCGGTGAGGAGCCCCGTGAACAAGGTGAGGGCCTCGCACATCTCGGCTCGCGCCAGTGCGTGGCCGAGGCAGTAGTGCAGGCCCCGGCCGAACGGCAGACGGTACGACGTGTCGCGGCCCACGTCGAAGACATCTGGCTCAGCGAAGGCGCCCGGGTCGCGCGACGCGGCAAGCAGGTTGAGGATAATGCGGTGCTCGGGCGGGAACCGGAAGCCGCCTGCTTCGGCCGGCGCCGGTGCGCGGCGCACGACGAACTGGCTCACCGGTCGCAGACGCATAGCCTCCTCAAGCGCCGCGGGCATTAGGTCGGGCTCGGCGCCGAGCTGGTCCCACACTCCCGGTTGGGTCGCCAGAACCCGCACGGCCGACGCCAGCTGGTAGCGCGTCGTGTCCTGCCCGGCGAACAGCAGGTTGACGAGGTTCCACACGATCTCCTGGTCGGAGAGCTGCGCCTCGCCGTCCTGGGCCGCGATCAGCGTGGAGATGAAGTCCGCTTGCGGCTCGCGTCGCCGGCGGCCGACCAGGTCGTGCACAAAGTCCCAGAGCTGGTGGAGCGCCTCGTCGAGGCGCGCGAAGCCCGGAGCCAGGGGCACGGCCCCCATCAGGTGCAGGTCGATGGCGGCGCGGTGGAACGCGGCGATGTCCTCGGGGGGCACACCCAGAAGCCGGCACAGGACCTCCATCGGGTAGCGCTCCGTGAAGTCGGCGACCAGGTCGCCCCCACCGCGCTCAATCATCGGCCCGAGCAGCCCTGTGGCTACGTCGCGCATGACGTCGCGCTGCTCATCGATGCGACGGATCGAGAACGCGCGCACCATGACGCGCCGGACTCGGTCGTGCCGGGCCCGGTCGACGTTGAGCAGCAACCCGTGCTCCACGAACTCGACGAGAGACTCCGGCGCGCCCATGGCCCGGAAGTGGTCGATGCCCAAAGTCTCGAACTCGTTGCTCGAAAAGATCGCGCCGCAGAGGTCAAAGGCAAGCACCTCGATGCCCCGGTGGCTCCGGGCGAGCGGCCCCTGCGCGCGCAGGGCTCGGAAGGCGGCGTGCGGGTCCGCCCGGAAGGCTTCGTCGCGCACGTCGAGCGCCGGCAGCGCGGCCTCGTCGATCTCGGTCACCACTGGCAAGCGACACTACCCGCCGGGCGCGACTACTGTCGTCGCATGGGTGACCAGAAAGTGGAGCAGACCTGGGAGCTGCCGCGCCAGGACCAGCTGGCCGACATAACACGGGGCCACGTCGAGCAGCTCGAATCGTCTTCGTCCGACAAAGTGTGGAAGGTGCACGGCCTGCCGCACCTCGTGCTCACCACGATCGGCCGGAAGTCGCGGCAACCGCGCAAGGTCGCGCTGTCACCATGGTTCGACCCCGAAGGCCGGTCGATCCTCGCCGCTACCTCGGCCGGCGCGGACAAGGACCCGGCGTGGTTCCTCAACCTGCGCGACCGCCGGGAGCCCGAGGTCCACTGCCAGGTGCAGAACCGGGCGTTCTGGGCCGAGACCGAGATCCTCGAGGGCGACGAGTACGACCGCATCTGGAGTCTGATCGTCGCCGACCGCGAGTTCTTCGCCGACTACCGGTCCACGTCGGGGCGGACGATCCCGCTCGTGCGCCTCCTCGAGACGCGCTTCGCCTGACCCGCGTCGAGTCCGCCGTCAGAGGCCGCGGAAGTCAGCTGACCGTCCCGGAGCGCCTCGACCCAGTGGTCGGCCGAGTTCCTTCACCACTCGCACCCGGAGCGAACAGGTGACGCCCCTGGGGCCAGGTTGATTTCGTCGCAGGGTATTCGGGGAAGGTCTTTAGGTCGTTCTCGGGGTCGCCATCGAAGCCGGGGGGGCTTGAGCGCCGCGGCGAGGTCGCGCCATGACGCACGCCGCCGGTGGGAATTTCTCGGCCCGTCTCTTAGCATTTTGGGGTGCCGCGCTGGTCCGATGGACCGATCACGGCCATCACGCTGGACGAGACCCCCCTTCGCCAAGCTTGGTTCACGGGTCCACTGCGACTATGCCACCACCGTGGCCGACGTGGAGAACCACCAGATCATCGACATCTTGTACGGTGTATGAGTGCTCGTTACCACCGACAAGGTCGTCGTCGAGGTCGCTCTCAACGAGCAGTGCCTTAGAAGCTCGAATCCGAACGTTCCACTCAGCCCCGCGGAGTGCGCAGAAGATGCGCTGGCCGCCGCGGAAGCAGGAGCCGCAGTCGTCCACTTTCACATCCGCGACTCGAACACCGGGCGTGATCTGATGGACCCCGACCTCTACGCCGACGCTCTCCGTCAGATCAATGAGGAGCGGCCTGACCTACTCGTTCGCATTCCCTATCACCACGGGGACACGGGGCCCGAGCGCTTTGCTCACCTCGAAGCGCTCGCAGACGATCCCACGACGCACCTGCGCGCCGCAATGATCGATCCCGGCACCGTCATCTTCAGCTTCGTTGATCTGGCCTCGAGCGACATCGTGGGCGATCACGCGTTCACCGTGCCTAATGAACATTTCCGCTATTTCCTGCAACTCTGCGAGAACCGCAACCTGCAAACTGGCATCGTCGTCCGCGAACCCGGACAGGTGCGGTTGGCCGTCGCCGCCTACAGGGCGGGGTGGATGAAGGGAACCATCTTTCTCCAGATCCATCTCTCCGATAAAGGCCTGTGGGGTGTTCCACCTGCTGACGCCGCGTACGACGTCTACACAGGTCTTGTGCCTGAGGACATTCCTTTCACGTACATGTCGTACACGAATGGTCCAAAGCACTGGGACATGACCCGGCTCGCACTCGAGCGTGGTGCACACGTGCGCGTCGGCATCGGAGATCACGCGATTCAGGCGGATGGATCGACTCCCACCAACGCCGAACTCGTCAAGCGGACCGTGGATATGGCAGCCGAGCGGGGACGATCGCCGGCGACGCCTTCAGAAGCCCTTACGGTCCTTGGTGTTACGCCGCGCGCTTGATTCAGCAGAGACGCCGCGCATTCTGCTGAGTGAGGTAACGATTCACCAGACTGGTAGCCCACGAGGGACACCCGCTCTCAACCATCTCGACGTGACCCACCTCTTCACGCTCGAGGCGATCAATAACTCACATTTAGTCGGCACAGGCCACTACCGCTACCGGGGCGCCACGATCCCAACACCATGGCCAAGCAAGACGAAAAGATCGCCTCTCCCAGCGGTATATACACGTGGAGAGCGGATGCGGGTGACAGTTGCAACCGAAAATCTGGCACGGTGCCCCGGCCCGACCCCTATACCGAGATCAAGAACCGGGGCGCCAAGACGTGTGCATTCTGGTCTGCGACGGCCGGACCGGCCTGCTCGACGCGGTGGCGACTGTGTAGCGCCACAGTCTTGTGAAGCCGTAGGGTGTGAAAAAATCGATCTAGCTGCTGACCTGGATGTTCGCGTGAATCGCGGCACGGCTACGGGGACCATCTGACGTGTACAGATCCTCTCGTTCCCGCTCGTTGTTGTGGTCCGTTGTCTACTGGCTGTGCGTCGGGTGCTAGTACTGATCCGCGCTGTTGGGCCAATCTGACGTTGCCCCCCCAAGGAGATCGAGATCCTTGTTCTGCGCCACCCGCTCGAGGTGTTGCGCCGTCAGCTTCCGCGGCCGCGCCTGTAGCGAGCGGACCGGGTGTGGCTGGCCTGCTGAGCCGCGTCTTCCCGTGCCGCCAGTGGTCCGCGCTGGTTTTTTCGTGCCGCCCGACACTGTCCTGCGCTGGCATCGCAGGCCGATTCCATGCCACTGGACCTACCAGAACACGCCATCGGAACCCGGCCCGCCGCTCCATCGCCGAGCGGCTCGGAGAGCACAGCGAACCATTGTGACCTTCCCTCTCCAGACGGACCGGACGTCACGATCGGGACGAGAGGAGAACATTGGGGTTCAAGATGCCGACAGGATCGAGTGCGGCCTTGAGTCGTCGAAATGCTCCGAGCTCCGCTTCGCTCCGGTTGAGGTGGAGCCAACGCCGCTTCGCCGATCCGATGCCGTGTTCAGAGCTTATGCTGCCACCGAGTTCAGCGACGTAGTGCATGACACGGTCGTCCACGGTCAGGTCGTCTGGGTCGACGCCGGTCACGTTGACGTGGACGTTGCCATCCCCGGCATGGCCGAACAACCACGTCGTCGCCTTCGGGTCAGCGGCCCTCACGACGTGTGGGACATGGTCAATGAAGGCCGCCAACAGGGGCGCCGGCAGCGTGACATCCAGCTTGTGGGGCGGACCAAGCGTATTGATCGCCTCCGTGTGCCCTTCGCGGTACCGCCACAGCTGCGCTCTTCGGTAGGTATCAGTGGCCACTGCGACGTCCTCGATTGCGGCAATCGAGTCGAACGCGGCGGCCATGGCGGGCATGGGGTCGTGTTGTGCTGCCGCCTCGGCCAAGAGGTAGACGCGATGCGCTCCGCGAAATGGTCCCGCGGTTCCGGTGACGCGACATACGAGGTCCAGGCCCGAGTGTAGGAACAACTCGAGCGACTGCAGTTCGGGCAGAGACCGGCGCAGCAGCGAGGTCGCGTCGACTGCGGCCGCACTGGAGGAGAAGGCGAGGATCGAGGTGACACGCTCTGGAGTGGATGGCACCAGGCACACTCGGGCGGCCGTCACCACTCCTAGCGTCCCTTCGCTGCCGCAGAGGAACCCGCCGAGGTCGTACCCCGTGTTGTCCTTCACAAGACCGCCCATGTGCGAGACGGTCTCGCTCGTCCCGAGAACCGCTTCGAAGCCCACAAGCTGTGCCCTTGTTGAACCGTGGCGGAGTACCTGAAGCCCACCCGCGTTGGTGGCGATGGTGCCTCCGATCGTCGCACTGTCACGACTACCGAGGTCGATGCCGTAGGCCCAGCCGGCAGCGGCGGCGGCCGCCTGAACGTCGGCCACCGTCGTCCCGGCTCCAACAGAGAGCTGCCCGGCCAGAGTGTCGACGTCGGTGACGCCGGCCAGGCGGCGGAGACTCAGCACCACCTCGCCAGCGAGGGGAACGCCTCCGCCCACGAGCCCCGTGTTGCCCCCCTGAGGCACAAGGGGGATCTCCGCCTCTTTGCACAGGGCCACCACCGCCGCCACCTCGCCACCGTCCCCAGGGCGAACGACGGCCATGGGGTGACCGGTGAAACGCCCAGTCCAGTCGACGGCGTACGACTCCATCACGTCCGGCTCGACGATGACGTGTGCGGATCCGATGGTCTCGCGGAGTTGTTGCAGTAGACGTGTGGACACACGTCCATTCTCGCATTGGGACATCACTGTGGCGTCATCGGCGGACAGGGGGCCGGGAACCCCCGGATCGGAAAGGTCCGCAACGTAAGGTCGCGACGTGGGGCGGCTCGCTCGGCTCTGACGCGACGTCCGCCGCCAACGCCAGCACACTGGCGCGTCCGATACGAGAGACGCCGCCGGTTACAGGGCCACCCGGCCCTGGAGTCGTGCTTTACCCGTTCTCATCCCCCATTCTCGTCACCGCATTGCCGTGTTCAGATCTTTGACTTACGGCACCGTCGGTGCCTTCGCGACTACGACTCCCTCGGGATGTCCATCAGCTCGGGACGGGCGAGCATCGTTAGCGGATCCGCAATCCCGACTGAATGGTGACGATTTCGTCGGTCGTGATCCGCTCCCGCAGTCGCTCTGATGAACGGAGCGTCATGTCGACGTCGGCGGCCTTCGCCCGAAGGGCTCCCACGGTCGCCTCTTCCTTTGAGGTGTGGCGGAAGGGGTCGAACTGGTAGATCCGAATCGCGTTCAGGTGGGTGATGCGGTCGACCGCGTCCGAGGTCGCTGCCTCGAGGTACTGTGCGACCGATTCCGGGCCGTTCGGCCAACTCGAATCCGAGTGCGGGTAGTCGCACTCCCAGGTGATCATGTCGGAGTTGAGGTAGGAGCGGTTCTTCACCCGAAGTCGTCGTCGATGAAGCAGGTGACCACCTGCTCGTGGAAGAGGTCGCTGGGTCGACGTCCGCCGAAGTCCTGGTGCGTCCAGTGATGGTGGTTCTCGTACACCCGATCCACCCGTTCGAGCAGATAGGGAATCCAGCCGATGCCGCCTTCGCTGAGTGCCACCCAGGGCCGGGTACTTTCGGAGCACGGGGGACCACAGGAGGTCGGCCGCAGCCAGCAGCACGTTGGTCGGGGTGAGCGTGATCATCACGTCGAATGGAGCATCGGGCGCGGTCATCGGCGCCTTCGACGACGACCCGATGTGGAAGCAGACGACGGTGGCGGTGTCGCTGCACGCTTGCCAGAAGGGGTCCCAGTGATCGTTGTGGAACGAGGGCAGACCGAGCGCGGCGGGGTTCTCGGAGAAGCTCACAGCGTGGCATCCCTTGTCGGCCATCCGTCGAACCTCAGTGCCCATAAGGTGCGCGGCCCACAGGGGTGGGATTGAGATCGGGATCATCCGGCCGGGATAGGTCGTACACCCATTCGTCAACGTGCCAGTCGTTGTACGCTTGCACGACGACCCGGGCCAGATCCTTGTCCGCGGCCCGTGCGAAGAACTGCCCGCAGAACTGGGGGAACGACGGGAAGTTCATCGACGCAAGGATGCTCAAGCCGGCACGGGCCTGGGGATCTTCGCAGCGAGGGCTGCTGCGTGAAGGTTTCGTCGCCGATATCAACGTCTTCGATCCTGATTCCGTCGGACCGATGTTGCCTGAGGTCACGGCCGATCTCCCGGACGGGGCCAAGCGACTCACTCAGCAAGCTCTGGGATTTGCCGCGACCATCGTCAACGGTGAAGTCGTGCACCTTAAAGAAACCCACACAGGCGCGCTCCCCGGTCGATTACTCCGCCTCGGGTCTTGAGACCCAACTGCCAGATCGTATTGAGGCCGCTGCTTACCTGATAGCTGATAAACAAAACTCGTGACTGACGACGGCGCGGACATCTTCATGACGTGTCGGGCCACATCGGTGCCAACACCGAGCGTCCTGTCGATGGTGAACCGCCCGATATTCGCGACCGCCGACGAGCGCTACACCTGGATCAACCAGGTCTACGATCACCGTGCAGAACCTGGACAACCGGGTGCTGAGCCCGGAATTCGTCTACCGGTTGACCCCGCCGACACTGGCGATCTAAACCAAACAATCCAGGGGTTGTGAGATACAGAGAGAGGATGAGGACATGGCAGCTGTCGTTCTCGTGCATGGTGCGTTCCACGGCCCGTGGTGCTGGGATCTGGTCGTCGAAAGGCTCGATGCCATCGGGATCGAGGCGGTGGTCCCCGAGCTTCCTTTCACCGGCATCGTCGACGACGCCGCTGCAGCCCGGCGAGCCATCGACGAGGCCGCTGCCTTCGGCCCGGTCGTGGTCTGCGGGCACTCGTACGGTGGTCGCGTCATCTCGCGCGCAGCGAGCGGGCATCCGGCGGTGCGCCATCTGATGTACCTCGCGGCGGTGCAGAGCGATGACATCTACGAGGACGGCCCAGGCCGACAGTGGAAAGCATCGCAGGACCGCGAGAACCCTTTGTCGGCCATGCGCCTCGACCAGGCCGGAATGCTGACATTCGACCCTGCGGCGGCGGGGTGGTTCTTTTTCCACGACTGCGATCCGGCGGTGGCGGCTACCTCGGTGGCCAAGCTCCGTTCCATGTCGGTCGGCCCTACGGATCCGGTTCCCGCCGTTGCGGAGGTCGTGCCAGCCGCCTGGCGGGCCACCACATCCACCTACGTCGTTTGCACCGATGATCGATGTATACCGGTCACCTCCCAGCGAGCCATGGCCGCCAGCGCGAACGCGGTGAGGGAGCTCCCTACCAGTCACTCGCCGATGCTCTCCCGTCCCGAGCTCGTCGTCGACCTGCTGCACGATATCGTCGAGTGACCAGCTGACCCGCCCCAGGCGAAGCCACTCCCCTGAGCACGGTGGAGCCAAATAAAGTGGACATTCCCAGCAGCCTTTTCCGGCTTCCACCAGGAAGCCATCAAGTAGGGATTCGTCGCCATCGGGGACCACCACGACCACTCGGGCGTGCCCTACCTACACATCGACCCCGGCCACACCGGGCGCACTTAGGAGGCGATCATCCAAGTCAACAGCCAGTCCGGTAGGGCCGGCGTGTGCCTACGTGATGGACACCGAGTACGCGCTCGACCTCCCCCGCTGGCTGCAGGTGGAGTTCTCCAAGGAAGTCCAGGCGGTGGCCGAGAACAGCGGGACGGTGATCCAGGCCAGGGAGATGTGGGACGTCCCCAACTCCACTATGCGTCTACCGTCGTCGGCGTCTACACGATGCCTGCTGCGTGTGGCTCGAGGGGACGACGTCAGATCGCGTGGAGGCCGTTGCTAGCCGAGCAGTCTCCGTGCAATCCAAAACCCGAAAGCAAACAACGGAAGAAATGATGACGACCACGATTCGAAACGACGTGACGATCGAGCGACGAGGTGACCACGTGGCCATCGGCTGCCTGCACCGTCCACTGAACAACTACTTCGACACAGTTCTCCAAGGTGGTCGAGCAACTTGGTAATCCGTCCGAGAAGGAGTGCCCCGGAGATTGCCCGAAGGTCGAAGTTCGACGGCATCCCACAAAAATCAATCCCTGACTGACGCTCTCACGAGCATCTCTTCTGGCCAGAGTGGGTCGAGTCCTTTTCTCCCCGGTAGACCGATTCGGCGTGCGTGCGCACCGAGGCGACCTGTGTCGTTCTGTGCGCCGAACCCGGCTCTGTGGAGCCCTCAGACGGACAGCGTGATCAATGTTTGCGGCCAGTGATCGTGGAGGTTGGTTTACTCCTCGAGGGTAATGGCACGCTCCGGGCAGGCAACGACGGCCTTTTGTGCCTGCTCGACCTGGTCATCGGTGAGAACGCCATCACCGACGACCTGGCCGTAGCCGCGCTCGTCGTCGGTGAATAGTTCGGGCACCAAGGTGTAGCACCGGCCGTTGCCGGTGCAGATGCTCTGATCGATGACGACTCGCATCAGGCCACACCCTCTGAGACCGGGAACACGAGCGGCAGCGAGCGGAGGTGCAAGGTGCCCGACGGCCACATGATCTCCGGCTCGAACCCCTCCGCGATCTCGTAGTCCGGGATGAGCTTGTGAAACTCCTCGGCGACGAGGCGCATCTCGCGGCGGGCGAGGTGCGACCCGAGGCAGCGGTGGATGCCGCCGCCGAAGGTCACGTGCCCGCGGTCGGCCTGGTTCAAGTCGATCTCGTCGGGGTGGTCGTAGCGCTCCATGTCACGGTTCACGCTTGCCAGGCACATCATCACGTGCGCGCCCTTCGGGATCGCCACGCCGCAGACCTCGACGTCCTGGGTCGTCAGCCGCGGGAACGTGGGCGCCGGCGGCTCGAGGCGCAGCACCTCTTCGATCATCGGACTGACGAGGGCAGGCTCTGACATGACGCTGTGTCGGAGCTCGGGGTTCCGGGCGAGGTAGAAGAGCATGAAACCGACCGCGGCGGTGACGGTGTCGAGGCCGGCGAGCGAGAACAGGATGCAGGTGCCGATGATCTCGCCGTTGGTCAGCGCGTCGTCGCCGTCCTTGGCGATGATCTGGCTGAGCATGTCGTCCCCCGGGCGCTCGCGCTTCTCCTCGACGAAGTGCTCGAGGTAGCGGTAGATCTCCCACGCCGCCGCCTCCGACTCGTGGGCGAACTCGGGGTTGAGCTGCGGCGACTTCTCGATGAG
Source organism: uncultured Acidimicrobiaceae bacterium (assembly GCA_963787485.1). Taxonomy (GTDB): domain Bacteria; phylum Actinomycetota; class Acidimicrobiia; order Acidimicrobiales; family RAAP-2; genus Bog-473. The sequence goes on from CAWBDF010000001.1 coordinate 53,165, forward strand.
CGTCTTCGCCCACTCGATAAGCTGCTCGCGGTCGGAGAGGGGGAGGCCGAAGATGGAGAGGAACACCGACGTCGGATAAGGCACGGCGAGGTCCCTCATCGCGTCGCAAGAGCCCTTCGACGCGAACGCGGCGACCAGGTCGCGGACCTGCTGCCGCAATTCGTCCTCCATCGCGTTGATGACCCGCGGTGCCAACATCGGATCGAGGATGCGCCGGTACTTGTGGTGCTCGGGAGGGTCGACTGCCGACGGGACGTACTTGATGGGCAGGTCGAGGTCGCCCATGATTCCCTCGGACGAGAAGAGGTCGGGGTTCCGGTGGGCGTACTGGACGGCCTCGGGGCTCGTCAGCATCCACGTACCGCTTGAGGCCTCGAACACGTCGCCCATGGCGCGCATGGCTTGCCAAGCGGCGGTGCGTTGCTCCTGCGTCGCCATCTTCAGCGCCGCGAGATGGGTCGCCATCGACGTCCCGGACTCTTCACCCTGCATGCCATCCTCCAAAAACGTCAATCCGAACGATCGTGACACATGCACGTTCGCCCCGCAACCGCCCCAACTCTAGGCCCGCGCCAGCTGTCAGGGGCAGTTGGAAAGCGGCAGTTCCGACGTTCAGCTGTGGGGCGCTGCGACTAGGGCGACCGTAGAACAAGCAAGCCAGGAGGAAGGATTAGCCGGCAGCCAGCGGCGAACCACGCGCCATTCGGTAGTGGTCGACGCGCCATCGGAGACTTCCTCGCCAGCGAGGCCGAGTAGAAGTTGGTGCGCGACTTCGTGACTGGCCAGTACAACGTCATCAACCTCGAACCAATCGGACGCCTCACACTGATCGAGTTTGAGATACTCAACGAAGTCGCTTCACGCCGCCTGGCAACTACCGAAATCGGGAACCAAACCTCCGGCAATTCCGACGGTCCGGGGGCCACGTTCTCAACCGTGTCGGACCGCCGCTGCCATCGAAATGCCGTTCCCCCTGGAACCCCGACGAAACGCTCGTGTCCGACGTCATGGAGATTCCGCCCGCCCTGCAGACCGGCATATTGCGAGACGTCGTTGCCGGTCGCCCGCCGAAATCGACCTCGTTCCGCCGGCCACATCCTCCGATCGCCTCGCTGGTAGCATGAGGCCTTGACGCCAGCCCATGATTGGGTGGCGAACGCAGCTACGGTGACGTGCTCGTGATCGACTTGGACCAGCTGAGCATCGAACATCTCTGCGTCTTCGGCCTGCCACCCGTCGAGCATGTGGCTCTCGCATCCGAGCTTGGCTGCCGACACATCTCGATCGTTCCCGGATCAAACGGCTCTGGTCCGGACGGCCATCGACCCTGGTCCCTGCTGCACGATGCGGCGCTCCGTCGTGACACGATCGCCGCGCTTGCCAGCTACGACGTCTCGATCTCGCTCGGCGACGGCCTCGTCATCCGGCCCGACCGCGACGCGACCGAGATGGTGCCCGCGCTCAACATGCTCGCGGAGCTTTCGGTGCCACGCATCGCGACCGTGAGCTTCGATCCGGACCTCTCTCGGTCTTTCGACCAGTTCGCGGTGCTTGCCCAACTAGCACGCGAGCGGGGCATGGGAACGGTGCTCGAGCTCGTACCCGTGCTTCCGGTCAATTCGTTGCCGATCGCGCTCGACGCCGTTCGCCACGTCGCACTGCCCGAGTTCACGCTTTTGATGGATACCATGCATTTTGCACGTACCGGCATTACGGGCGACGACCTTCGGAGTCTCCCTGCGGAGCTGATCGGCTACGCGCAGCTATGCGATGCCCCGTCCGCACCACCATCGGACTACCTCACGGCATCGATCACAGAACGACTCCCCCCGGGGGAGGGCGATCTGCCACTCAGTGCCTTGGTCGTTGCGCTGCCCGCCGACTTGGTGATCGGACTCGAAGTCCCGATGCGCTCAGCCGCCAAGGCGGGTGTGACGGTCCGAGAGCGAGTCTCTCGTTGCATCGAGGGCGCCCTTGCACTCTCGTAGCTCTTTATGCCAACTATCTGCACATTGTAATCTTCCGAAGAATAGCTCTGGGCTACTGTAGCGAGGTCGGTCGCAACGATCTGACGTCGAGTTTTCTCGATGCGCGGATAGGGCTCGATGGCAAGGTCGTCGTGATATTCGGCGGGGCGAGAGAACTCGGAGACGCATGCGCCAGACATCTTGGCCGTTGCGGCGTGAAGCGCTGGCAGTCTGCGACCGCGATGCCGATGCCTTGGACTCGATTACCTCTTGGGCACACAAGAAAGGTGTCGTCATGATTCCGATCGAGGGCGATGGCCGTGATCCCGGAAGTAATCGAGCATGTCTTCGCCTTGGCACCTCCTACCAAGACCACGCCATCGTCGGATTATTGATCCGCTACTCTCTGTTTCACCATACTGGGGAGCCCTTATGACGCTCGTACTCGATCATCTCGATGTCACACACCTCTTCACGCTCCAGGCCACGAGCAGCTCGCAGTTCGTCGACGCGGGCCCCAGCGGACCACGGGTATTCGTGCGGTTCACAGAAGGGCGATTCGAGGGCGACCGTCTTAGCGGGAGTCTCAACCCAGGTGCGTGCCATGAGGAGATCCAGGTGCGATCTGACGGCATCCTCATCGCAGACGTTGAGTTGCTGCTCAAGACTCACGATGGCGCAGACATCCTCATGTGGTACAGAGCAACGTCTGTTCCGTCTCCGACAGGCCTATCGATCGTCAACTTCCCGATCTTCACGACCTCTGATGAGCGTTACAGCTGGATCAACTCAGTGCAGGCCATCACGCTACAGAGCGTTGACAACGGCACGATTGGTCCGAAGTTCGTCTACGAGATCAATCACCCGGCGGCGCGCGGCGAGAACGGCTGATGCGGATGAAGCGCTGCCTGCGCTGGGCGGACATAGCAGACAGCATGGGCGGCTCTTCTGCGAATGGGTGGTGAAGTGGAAGAGGTTGGCCCGTCGTAGGTGACTATGACGATGTCGTGGAAGCACTCCGATATGACCTGAGGCCAAATGGGAGTCGGCAGACCCTCCCCAAATCAGGTGCAATCGCGAGAGCCCGCCCTCGATTTCACACCGGGTGGCTCAGTGGCCACCATCGCCGCCGGTCTCGAGGCGGTCGTCGAGGCTAGTTCCGATCGTTCCGCGTGATCCTCGACCTATAGCACTTCGTTCTTCGGCGACCGCAGTGGGACGATCGAGCCGTGATGCCATTGGAGAGGATCGCTTTCTTGCAGTCAACCACGCCCTCTCACACGTGCCGGAACTCGACGCTTTCCCGCGGGTCGCGACGATCAGCGGTAGTCCTCGTTGTCGACCCGGACACCGAGTGGTCTCGTGCAAGGGTTCATTGTTGATGCCCGCATGATTTCGCACCTGCTGCAGGGGTGCGAGACGTATGCGAGCATCTCGCAGGAGCTGGCACGGCCCTTGCCGGGGACTCCGCGAGAATCTCCTCCGCAGTCGACATCCTTGCCCTCCATCGCTGCATGAATTCGCTGGCGATACCCTCGCACGACTCTCGGTCCGAGCTTGCGCGGCGCACGCGGGTCGTTAGTAGCCTGCGCCGCATGGAGACTCTCCGAGGAAAGGTCGCCGTGGTCACCGGTGCAGCCAGCGGCATCGGCTTCGCCCTGGCACAGGGGTTCGTCTCCCACGGGATGTCCGTGGTCTGTGCCGACGTCGACGGTCTGGCCCTCGAGGAGGTCGCGGCGTCGTTCGAAAAGGCGCGGGGCGAGGTGGCTATCGTTACGACGGACGTGTCCGATCCTGATGCGGTCGACGCGTTGCGCGACGAGACCTTCTCCCGGTTTGGGACCGCCCATGTCGTCTGCAACAACGCGGGGATCCCCGCGTTCCAGCGTATGACCTCATCGATAGATCTGGAACGTTGGCGGCGAACCGTCGACGTGAACCTCTTTGGCGTGATCCACGGTGTCCGTGCGTTCCTTCCCCGCCTGCTCGAGCAGGATGAGGGTCATATCGTGAATACGGCATCGCGACAGGGACTCCTCGGGAGCGCAAGCGCCGGGGCGTATGCGACATCGAAATTTGGCATCGTCGGTCTCAGCGAGGTCCTCGACGCGGAGTTGCGGGATCTGGGATCGCGCGTCGGTGTGTCCGTCGTATGTCCAGGAGCGGTTGCGACGAACCTCATGCGTCACGGCCGCGACAATGGCATGCAACGCGAGGTCTCCGACGAACTCTCCCAGCGAGTCCAAGGCAAGATCGAACCCGTAGTCGTGGCCGACCTCGTGGTTAAGGCAATCGTCGAGGGTTGCCTCTATGTGAACTCCCACGCGGACACCATCGAGATGCTGGCGAGCCGTCATAGACGGATCGTGGAAGATGCCGAACGCCTCGGTATCGCTCGTGGACGTTGAATGAAGGGCGCAAACCGGCGCTGGCGAGTCGGTGGATGCGGTCCGACCGATCGTCGACGAGGTCGATCGTCGCAGCAGCGGGTTGGAGCTACACCGGGAGCCCACCGCCAACCTGGTACCGATCCGTACCTACTCGGTCCAGTTGCAAGTACGGCGGACGACGGGCCGGACGGGTCATTCGCAGCATCGTCTTCGCTACCGTGGCCTTGGGCCAGACGGTCCCGCTGGCGACCATCGCGGCATAGACCTTCGCCACCGTGAAGACCCCCTCTCCCCCGCCGACTGCCAGTGCCTTCACCGCCTCGAGCACCTCGTCTCGACAGGTGGAGACAGATAGCCCCGCCAGGCACAGCGGTTGGCTTTTGGAGGCACCACCACCAAGTGACGGGACACTCGAAGCGCGTCCTCCGGCCCGGCAAACAAATCCATTCAAGAGGCCGATGGCCGAGAAGCATTGAGTAGTGCACCTCCACAGGGCGTGCCTCGTTCAGCCCTATGCAGAACAAGATCGGATCAAAGAATCGAACGCGAAACGGCTGCGTACGGACTGCATGCGCAGCGCCACCCTGCAGACAAGTCGGCAAAGTGTGAGTAGGTCCCGATAAAAAGTCCCGAGAAACGGCATTTCCACCCACTCGTCCGAACGCGAGAACGCTGGTCAGGCGCCTGTGCCCTATGCACGAGACGCGCCGACCAGCGTTCCGATGGTGGCGGGGGTTCAGGACCATGACGCACCCCTCGGGTTACAAACCCGACGAACCTGCTGGTCACGGCTCCTGCCCTATGCAGCCGCCCAGGCGCTGCACTACTCAATATGGTCGCTTCCACGTTCAAGTCCCGAGAAACCTGACGCCACTGCCGATCCTGGTGAGACCTTCGGGTTCATGATGACGGCCGACCACCTAGCGACGAGAGCCGTCGACGTCGGGATACGACCTCGCCATAGCCAACTCTGTGGGGTCTACCTTGCCGCGTCTGGCGGTAGCGGCCGTCGGCATCCGGGCACCGCGGGCGCAGGCCGAGGCGGCATCGTGACGGACCAGCTGGAATCGTTGATTGGCAAAGCGCGTATGGCGATCCGGGCGACGGCCGCCAGTTCTTCTGTGCTGGCGCCCGCCCGGGCTCTTGCCGACATGCCGGTGATCACGGCGCAGACGTAGGCGGCAAGCGCCTCGACGTCGGCGTCGGCCGGCACGTCGCCCTCAGCTACACCACGCTTCAGACGACCGAGGATGGCGGCGTCGGACGCGCCTCGACGTTCCGCAAGGCGGGGCTCGTTCACGATCAGGCAGCCGGGCGGACGGTCGGCTGCGGCATAAAGGCGCGCCGCGTCGCAGAGCGACCGCTCCATGGCCGCGCGGGCTGTGGGCTCAGCCAGCGCGGCGGCGACCACGGCTCCAGGCCCGGTCGCGTAGCGCTCTACCGCTTCGTCGAAGAGGCGCTGCTTGTCGCCGAAGGCGGCGTACAGACTCGGTGAGGCGATGCCCATGGCCGTCGTGAGGTCGCTGATCGAGGTGTCCTCGTAGCCGCGCTCCCAGAAGAGTCGCATCGCTGTTTCGAGAGCTTGGTCTCGGTCAAAGCCGCGTGGACGAGCCATGTCAGCAGGATTCTATAGCGGTCGGCACAGAACCATGGTATGGTCCAACAGAGGTTCTGTATCGAATACTACAGAACGGATAACCCCAGATGGGTGCGCTCCGCGTCTCGACTCTTTCTGACCCGAGAGGGGGCAGGACATGGCAGCGAAGGAATACGAGTTCATCGTCGTGGGCTCCGGCTCGGCCGGTGCGGTTCTCGCCAACCGCCTCAGTGAAGAGACGTCGGTAATCGAGGTCAGAACCGATTCGCTACCGATTTACGGAGGTCGTCGTGGTCAATGATGTGAGGTCGTTCTTGGGGCGGGTGGGCGTGTGGAGCATGGAGCTCCGCGACGCAGGACGCCCCCAGGCGCAGGACGCTGCCGCTGAACTGGATGCGCTTGGGTTGCGGGCGTTGTGGTTCCCAGGCTTGGACGGTCATGGTGTCTTCGACGATGTAGGCCACTTGCTGCGGTCGGCACCGAACTCGGCTGTCGTCGTGGGTGTGCTGGGGATCTGGGGACAGGACCCGACGGCCATAGGTGATCGGCTCCACCAATTGGACACAGAGTTCGGGCTGCGAACCATCACCGGGTTTGGGGTGAGCAACATGCAGGCGGCGGTGAACGCCGGCCAAGTCTACGGAAACCCGATCGCCTCGGTCGGGGAGTTCCTTAATCGCCTGGACGAGGCCGCCCACCCAGTCCGGCCAGAGCGGCGACTGCTGGGGGCGAACGGCCCGAAGATGGCCGAGCTGGCAGCGTCGCGCACGGCAGGGATACACCCGTTTCTCGTCACACCGCAGTACAGCGTGACCACTCGGGACCGGATCGGCAACGACCCCCTCATCGCTCCCCATCTGGCAGTCGTGTTCGAGGCCGACGCCGCCCGGGCTCGGGCCATCGCCCGCGACGGTATCGGCATGTTCATCGGTTTACCGGCCTATCAACAAAACCTGCGCCGAATCGGTTTCACCGACGCCGATCTCGTGCCGGGTGGCAGTGACCGCCTCATCGACGCGGTCGTCGCCTGGGGCTCGCCCGACGACATCCGGTCGCGCATCCAGGCCCACCTCGACGCCGGAGCCGACCATCTCGCGGTCCACGTCTTGGTCGCCCAGAACGGCGAGCCAAGACCGCAGTGGCGGGAACTGGCCGGACTGGTCCCGGCGCTCGCCTGATCGACACAACCCGCCCAACACCGCAGACCTGAGTTACACCGCACTATCACCCAACAAAAGGAGCAGAACGATGGGGCTACTCGAAGGTAAGACGGCGCTCGTCACCGGAGGCAGCGCCGGGATTGGTCTGGCCGCTGCTCGTCGATTCGCCGCCGAAGGCGCCCACGTATTCATCACCGGGAGGCGCAAGATCGAACTCGAAGTCGCCGTCGCTTCGATCGGCGAAGACGCGACCGGATTCCCAAGTGACGTCGCCGATCTCGATGACCTCGACCGGCTCATGGAGACCATCTTCCAACGCGGTCAGGGTTTGGATGTGCTGTTCGCCAACGCGGGCGGCGGCGGGTTCGTGCCGCTGGGCCAGATCACGCCCGAGCAGTTCGACGAGACCTTCGGCATCAACGTTCGTGGAACCCTGTTCACCGTCCAAAAGGCGCTCCCCCTGTTGAACGACGGAGCCTCGATCGTGCTTTCCGGCTCATCGGCGGCGACCAACGGCACCTCGGCGTTCAGCGTCTACGCAGCATCCAAAGCAGCCATCCGGTCCTTCGGTCGCACCTGGGCGGCCGAACTCGCCGGCCGTGGAATCCGGGTGAACACCATCGTGCCCGGCCCGACCAATACTCCTGGACTTAGTGCCCTGGCACCAGACCCCGAACAGGCTGAAGGTCTCTTGCGGACCATCGCCGGCCAAGTCCCGCTGGGACGCCTCGGCCAGCCAGAGGAGATCGCCAACGCGGTGCTGTTCCTGGCCTCATCCGAAAGCAGCTTCATGACCGGAGGCGAAATATTTGTCGATGGTGGAAGCGAACAGATCTGAACTTGACCGCCCCATTCCATCCGTACCAACCAGATCCGCTGTGAGTGGTCCAGAGAGACGGAAGGAACGAATGACGGTGGGCGTCCCAGCCAAAGTGGAATGCGCAGCACATAAGAAGCTCATCCTGACCGTCGCATGAAGGCGGCGAGGATCATTTACCCGACCCGGGTCGATCTCGTTCGTCGGGCCCACCGCCAGCCCTTGGGTGTCGCACACAGTCCGCAAACTGAACATCTTTGTCATCCCAGCCGGACCCGACGTTGACCAGAGTGACACCACAGCGTCGACCCGTAGCGGCCCAGCTGGCCGACCGGATGAGTTGTCACAACCCCCAGCAGACCAGCGGCGGTGACCGATGGTTCGCCGTCTGGTCGATCGCCTTGGGGTCGTTCGCGCTCGTCTTCTCTGAGGTGATTCCCGTCGGGTTGCTACCCCACCTCAGCCGGGCCTTCCACGTCTCCATCGGGTTGGCCGGACTCATGGTCGTCATCCCCGCCGTCGCCGCAGCCATCGCCGGTCCAATCCTGACACTGGGCTCGGCTCGCATCGAGCGCCGTGTGTTGTTGTGGACCTTGAGCGCGTTGGTGTTGACCTCCGATGTTGTCGCAGCCGCCGCCCCGAACTTCGAGATCATGCTGGTGGCCAGAGCTCTCCTCGGCGTGTGCATCGGAGGGTTCTGGGTCTTCGGCGCTGGAGCGGCGATGTCGCTCGTTAGCGAAGAGGCGCGTGGTACTGCGATCGCGTTGGTCAGCAGCGGGATCTTCTTGGCAACCGTGGCAGCGCTACCATTCGCCGCGCTCATCGGAAACCTCACCAGTTGGCGGGTCGCCTTCGCGATCGCCGCCGGCCTGGCCGGAGCCGCCATCGTTGTACAGCTGGCGGCCTTACCGTGCCTGGGGACCGGAGTACCCGTCCATCCGGAAACGTTGCTGACGATACTCAAGGTCGGTGCAGCACGAATCGGCCTTATTGCCGCGGCTGCCATCTTCTTCGCCTACTTCGCCGCCTACACCTACATCAACCCACTTCTCCAGAGTCGGGCCGGGCTGACCGGCGAGCAGGTCACGGTCGTTCTGCTCGGATTCGGGTTGGCCGGCGGGGCAACGAATTTTGCCGCTGGAGTCACCGTGCGCCGCCATCTGCGCGCAACCATCTTCGGAGCTGGATTGCTCATTGCCATCGCTACTCTCTTGATCGCTGTCATCAGCGGAATGCACCCGGTCGTCATCGCCCTCGTGCTTGTGTGGGGCGCCGGGTTCGGTGCGGTCCCCGTAGCCGCGCAAACCTGGATGGTTCGGACAATGCCGGCCAGCGTAGAAGGGGGTCTGGCCCTGTTCGTCTCCGCGCTCCAAGGTTCCCTGGCCGCCGGGTCAGCGGTCGGCGGTCTGCTTTTCAACGCCTACGGCACGACGGGTCCATTGGTTCTGGCCGCTGTCATAGCCACAGGCGGCTCGCTCGTGCTCCTCAGCCGAAGCGCAAGGGCAGTCGACATACCCGCTGGTAGCGAGGCCTAGAGGGCACATCCTGCGGGCTACGTTGGTGACGTGTCCGGTGCGATTCATCACTCCGTGATCGCAGTCGACAACCTCGAGGTCAGCCTCCGCTTCTACCGGGACGGGCTCGGTCTCGATGTACTGGCCGACCGCGAGGTCGAAGGAGACTGGCCTGATCTATTCGGCGCGCCGAGCCGTAGCCTTCGTGCTGTCTTCGTGGGAGACGCTCATGTCCCCGACGTCTTCGCCGGCGTGTTGGAACTGAACGAGCTCCGCGGGGACCAAGCCCCGCAGACAAGTTCTCCCTCCACGCGACCGATAGGACTGTTTATGCTCTCGTTCTTCGTAGATGTGGAGGCCACGCTGAGCGGGCTCGCCAACCTCGGACTTGGCGGCTCGCCCCGGCGAATCAGACAACCGACTCCGAACGGACCCATAACCATCGCGACCGTTCACGACCCAGATGGCGTGTTGATCCTGCTCACTCCCGGCTCCATCACCCAGGCCAACAGCTGAAATCCACGGCATGTGCGTAGAGGTCGCCGCCGCGTTGGCGAAGCGGCAGCGTTGCTCGGGATCTCTCGAGCCTTCGCCTACGAGCTCGTCGCTCGAGGAGAGCTCCCCGTCATCTGCCTCGGCCGACGCCGTCTCGTGCCCAAGATCGCCCTTCTCGCCCTCGTCGAAACCGGCTCGAGCGACGGCGCTGACTCGAGCACGCCGTGAGCTCGCTGATTCCTGGGTCGCCCTGTCCATCGTGCATTGTCGACGTCCACATCGATGTCCACGGGAATGTCGCCTCTCCTGGTAAGGGGCCTGAGGGGCCAGTCGCCTGCTCGGCCCGAGTCGTGGACGCCAGGGCAGTCATAGGTCGGCTCCGCCGAGGCGTCGACACGTCGACGCCGTGCCTTGACGGCCCGGGACCGACACAGTTCGACACAATGGACGAGGCCGGCCTGGTAAGCCCGGCGTGGATGAATGAGCCCGTCGTTGGTCCGTCACCACCGGTGAACACCCGAGACAGAGTCCGGTGGGACGACGGGGTGGATCCGCACTGCGTGCAAGTGTGTGAGTAGATATTGGTGGCATCCATCAGCAGGCCCTAAATGGTTCGTCCGAACCAGTAGCGGAGCACGACGGGAGAAATGGGGACCAGTGGACCAATCAATCACTGACCAGATCACGATCGACCCATCGGCGGCGAGAGGGTATACCCGCAGCCCAGATCTTCAGAGGCAATTCGATGACGCTGCCCAGCGATTACTCGACCTCGATGCTTGGCATACCGAAGACGGAGACGCTCCTCCCAGTGCGCCGGAGCTGCGGTGCGATCTTGCACTTGAAGGCGGAGGCGTCAAGGGGATCGCGTTCGTCGGAGCTGTGTTGGCACTCGATGAGGCCGGCTACAAGATCCAGCGGGTGGCCGGCACGAGCGCAGGCGCTATTGCTGCCACTCTGATCGCTGTCATCGTCCAGCGCGGCAAGCCGATGATCGATCTGAAGCGATACCTCGACACTATGGAGTTCACCAAGTTCATGCCCGAGGGCAAGATCCACGAATTCCTGGATCGGATTGGACACCGAGCGGGTGAAGTCACCGCCGACTTCTCGATTCTGCTCACCCGGATGGGGCTGTATCCGGGAACCTATCTCTACGACTGGCTCGGCCCCATTTTGAAAGAGCTCGATGCCGAGACCTTCGGCAAGCTCCGGATCACCCAAGCGGACGATCCGGGCATGAGCCTTCCGATCGAGCGCCAGTACCGCCTCCTTGTGCACACGTCGGATGTCACTCGGCGAGTTCTCGCGCCTGCCTTGGGACTACAACAGGTACGGCAAGGAGCCTGACAACATGGCCGTCGCAGACGCCGTCAGAGCTTCAATGTCCATTCCGTTCTTCTTCGAGCCCTTTAAGTTCGACGCTACCGAGGCAACGGTGAACGTTCCGATGCCCGGCGGCCGTACGGCCGCGCAGCACTATGCGGGTGGCTCAGTCACCTGGGTCGACGGCGGAATGCTCCGAAATTTTCCCATTGCGGCCTTCGATCGAATGGACGGAAAGCCACCTCGCTGGCCGACTATCGGCATCAAACTGAGCAGTTTCGAAGCGAATTCCGGATCGACATCGGCCTGCACGCATACGCTCGGACTGGGGTTGGACTGCGTGCAGACCATGATGAACGAATGGGATGTCTACGCCATCGAGTCAGCGACGGCGGCTCGAACGATCTTCGTTGACAACGATGGCATTACGGCGACGCAGTTCGATCTCGACAAGGACCAACAAGACACCCTTTTCAAGAACGGAGTAGCTGCAGCCACGGAGTTCATCATCGATATGGGACGACTCGGCTACGTACCAAAGGATGCCGCCGAAGGGCTCCAGCTCGCCCAACTGCGCGTGGCGCTGACGGCTGCAGCACCACCTCCGACTCCGTGATGTGACCTTCTTGATGCGTGCCTCTCATCTCGACCCTGCCGAAGAGACCGAGCCACGGGAGCAATCGCCACAGCTTGGATGCCGGATCTCTCGCTTGAGTTGATTCGGTCGTCGTCGTTCACGTCGCGCGTCATGAGTGCGGCATCCTCGAAGATCCGACCGAGCGCGTCCGCGGCATCCTCGTCCGTCTTGGGTACGAAGTGTGAATACACGTTGAGGGTCGTGCTCGGGTTCCGATGGCCAAGTCTCCCCGCAACGGTGCGCACATCGATGCCCGCAGCAAGGAGATGGGTGGCGACATAGTGCCGGAGGTCGTGAAGTCGAATGCCCGTGACCCCCGCCTGCTGACAGATCTGCCGGAAGGCCCGGGACGTCGAGTCGGGATGCCACGCCGCCGAAGCGTCAACTGCGTGACTGAAGACGAAGCCTTCTTGGGTGATGGTTGCCCTGGCGGCTTTGGCTCGTTGCCTCATCCGCTCCTGGTGTGCCTTCAACGCTGCGACGGTGCCATCGTCGAGTGAGATCCGTCGACTCTGGTGCGTCTTCGTGCCCTGTTCGAGCAGGTGGCCATCGACTCTCACAATGCCCCGCTCGATCGAAAGACGTCGAAGAGTAGGCATCCATGGCCGGATTGTGCGAGATCCAACCCCAGCGGACACCCTGGGTCAGGGCTCTGCGAATGATTCCATGAACACGCCTGATGGTGGCGGGGGCGTATGGACCACGTGAACGTCCGATCTCGAAGAGGTGGCGATAGAAGCGATCGAGATCGGACGGGGTGAGCTTGGCAACTTTCATGGATCCCACGAGAGGGACGATGGGATCGTCGATGTACATCCGCATCGTCTCGACGGTTTTGGGAGAGAAGCTGGTGCAGCGTGGTCGAGCCACTCCCGACAGAGATCCGCGACGGTCCCCTTTCAGCCGACACGACGGGGCGTCGGTCGACCTCGGCAACCATTGCTGCTCTGAACTGGTCTTCTTTCTTTGCAGCCCCAACGGGATTCGAACCCGTGTCGCCACCTTGAGAGAGCAGCTAGGCATGTCCAACAGGTGCGCTCCAGCACCACAGTTCCTGGTCGCTGCCCTATAGCCGTCCAGCGGTAATGCTCTGGTCCATCCCGTTGGACAGAATGGATGGACAAAAGGATGGCCAGTGAACACCCGAAATCCGCATCGTCTTACGGACTGAGTTTTGGAGAATCCGCCGTCTTCATCTTGCTCGGATTTCGTGCCATCTTGTCGATCGGAAAACCCAATGAGGCGTAGGCGGGGAGACGCTTCGCCTGCATTCGAGCCAGGACCGGCACATTGATGTCGACGTAGTCGTGCACCTCGACTCGCGATTTTCCCGACGTAGGCCGAAGTACTCGCCCCACGTACTGAACGATGCGGCCCTTGAATGCCAGGGGAAACGCGAGGAACAGCGTGTCGAGCTCCGGAAGATCGAATCCCTCCCCCAGGAAGCTTCCCGTCGCCAGCAGAGCGAGTCCACCAGCAGAAGCCTGCGCCTGCATCGCGGCTGAGGCGCTCGCCCGGGCCTTCTTGCCCATCCCGCCTCGCATCACGATCGGTTCGATCCCGAGCCGTAGGAGTTCGCCAGAGAGTGCTTCGAGGTGCTCCGTCCACTGCGTGAGTACGAGGCAGTTTCGTCCGACCGCGACGGCAGTAGCGACGTCACCGCAAATCTGCCGCGAACGTTCCTCGTCTTCAACGAGGGCCCGGAACACGGCTTGAATGGTCAGTTCCTGGTCACCGGAATGCTCATGACCCGTAGTGTGCGTCGCAAGTACCCGCTCAACTCGAAGGTGCTCATCGTGGTCCGGCGTCATCCGGTATCGCTCCGCTCCGCAATACATCGTGATGAGCTTCTCGAGGTGGTCCCGCCGGTAGGGAGTCGCCGTCAGACCGAGCCAGTGCCGCACCGGGATCTCTCGCACGACGCGTTCGAAGGTCACCGCTGGAACGTGATGGCACTCGTCGACGATCACGAGCCCATAGTTTCTGGTGATTTCACCCAGATCCTCCCGACGAGCCAGGCTCTGTGCCATTGCGATGTCGATAGCACCCTTCGCCTTGTTGCGGCCGCCACCCAATTGACCAATCTCCTTGGTGGCCATCCCGAGGTGCTCTCCGAGACGCTCTCGCCACTGTTCGACCAGGGGCTGCCGGTCGACCACTATGAGGGTTGGGAGCCGGCGGTGTGCGATGACTCCGCAGGCGATCACAGTCTTACCTGAGCCTGGTGGTGCCACGAGAACGCCGAGATGATGTGGAATGAGTGCATCCAATGCGCTTCGCTGACGGTCTGTGAGATCAGCGCGTAGGGAGACGTCGATTGATTCAGGCGACGAGCACGCGTCGGTCACCTCGAGATTGCTTCCGGCATCTCGCACAATCTGCGCGGCCTGGTCCGCAACTCCCCGCGGGAGCAAGAGCCGGTCGATGGTCTCTCTGTAACACCGTAAGAAGCGCGGCGTGTTCCAAGTGGAAAAGCGGAGCCGCTCCTTTTCGTAGTACTCCGGATTGTGCAACGAGGCCAGATGCTTGAGCGCGGCCACAAGCGGCGGGGGCACGCCGATGCGGTCGATGGCCAGCATGGCACCTGAGATTGCTCGGATCGTTTCCGGCAGCTTCTCATGTGCTCCCAATGCCAGGAGCTGTCCGTACTTCGTGGCACCGGGACCAGCGACGATTGGCGACACCGTCTTCTCCAAGGCAGCCACGGCTTCGGGAGACATGTGTGGTATCGACGCCAAGAACGCCCACTGGTCCTCATAGGGCTCGAGGCTGGTCGGATCGAGAAAGACGGTGTTCCCCTGTTGCCGTGACCCTCCTTGGAGCGGAAGAGCAATCAGGTTCCCGAAGGATCCCTTCGGGACGAAGTCCTGTGTGGGGAACAGGCGGTCGTAACTCGACAGGTCGAGCTCGGCTCGAGCCTCCATGGCTTGTCGAAGGATATGCACGCCCAACCGACGGGCCGAGGCGGCAGGCACAGGTCCCGAGAAGAATGTCCAGGTGTGCGCCCCTTCGCCTGATCGTGATCGCTCTAGCACGACGGGAACTCCGATCGCGGCAGCGGCGTCGAGATAGGCCAGTGCATCGAGCACCCAACCCCTTCCGTCAAAATCACAGGCCAAGAGTCGACACTCGTCGCCGCGACGAAGAGGGTAAAGGCCGAGGTGACTGTCACCGGCGAGGTGCGATTCCACGACTCCCTCGTCCAGTGGCAGATATGCACGACCTGGTTTCTTGGCGTTCGCCCAGCCACCCACCACGGCGGGACTCCAGCCGGCCTTCCCGGACCGCGAGCTCTCCCAGCGAAGGGCGTATACATCGTCGCGTCCGGCGAACAGGGAGCGAAAGAGAGCGATTTTGGCCTCAGCGGGCGAGTTTCCAGTGACGTCGGGATTGAGATTCTGTCGGTCCGAGTCCGCGAACAGGGTGGGCTCCCACGGTTCGGTGACTTGCGTCCGACTGGGCTCGTCAAGGCCGAGAAGCGATCGCAGGCGCTGATTCTCCGCCCGTAATACACGGACCTCATCGACCAATGCCTCGATGTTCTCGGGTCTCGTTTCGCTCATCGATACCTACACCGGGTCAAGATCAGGTGGGCTTTTGACCCAGCCGCCGGACCGTGGATCCCAGTGTCCGGACTCGACAGTTCCGGTCAGGAGTGGATCGATGAACGCTGCCACCCGTTGGATGGCATCTGGGTAACCGCTCGGTACCAGATCCTCCAGCCCAGCACCGGCGATGAAGGTAGACCACGCGTGCTGGCGCTCGGTCCCCAGACCACCGAGGAGTGCAGCTAGCGGACGCAGAACGACCTGTCGGTGCTCGGCGGTTGCGTTAACCGCTTCCAGAAGCTCGGTTGCCGCGATTCGGGAACGCCAGGAGAGGACCACGACATCTGCGAAATCACGCTCACGCGTCGTCGCGGCTCCTCGCTCGATCATCGTGACGATCTTTTCCGCCAGAACGGTGGCCAGAGGGTACCCGAGCAGATGGAACGGGCGATCGAGGAGGGCCGGGTACTCGACGTCGACCGGATGAGGTGTCACAGGATCTCCGACATTGACATCGAGGCGGAGAACCATCTTCGCGCGCTGGATACGGGAGGGAACGCTGAGCCGAACCCCAGAATAGAGCGAAGCATCGCGAATGACCTGCGTCGTCATGGCATCCACTTCGTAGGTGACGCCGTCGTCAACCGGCACCGACAACACGTTGCGAACGACATCGGCGATTGTCGGCACGTCGTTGTCGATGGCACGGGCCAAGAGGTCGACGTCACCCGTGGGCCGCCGGCTGCCCAGGACAGCGAGCAGCATTCCGCCCTTGAGAACCAAGCGGTCGCGATAGGCGGAACTCGACAGCCGAAAAAGGAATCGCTCGAGCACGTAGGTCAGCAACAGCTCTTGGGTCGGTCGACCGCTCCGGCGGGCCATCTGCTGGAGGTCGAGGTAGGCGCGCCCGGCAGTCGAGTTTCGTCGGACGGGGCTCATTCCTGCAGCACTCGCATCGCTTCGAGTATCGGTGTGCGAATTCTTAGCTCCTCGGCCATTTCGAGGACACGGCCGGGTTGGGCGCGCGGACGACGAAGGTACCTGCGCAGACCGGCGACGGCGAGGTCGACCCCGAGGCGGTGTCGTTGACGAAAACAATCGACGACCGTCCGTTCGGGATCAGTGATGTGAAAGCCGAGGTCCATGCCCACATTCACGTCCATGCGGCCAAGTCCGAAGTGGCTCGCGCCAAAGACGTGGACCCGCGTGGGGGGATGGTCGATCTGGGGGCGGTGGCTTCCTGCTGGAACGGCCAGGTCCACCCGGGTCGGGTTTTCGTCGCTCAGATCCCAATAAGCGAGAGCGGAGCCGAGGCAGATCATGCCCTGGGGGGCGCGGGCGCACACGACCACGAAGTCGATCTGGTCGATCCCGGCCGCCTCTCGCAGCTGGAAGAGCCCGCGGGACACCTCGATCAGGAGACCCGAGTCGCGGGCTTGGTAGAGGTTGCGCCACGAGATCCCGTGCTCGACGGCATCCCGGGCGCGGAAGATGGCTCCCAGGGGCCGCAGCCTCTCGATGACCGCAGAATCGGTGGGCATGTGTATGAAATCCTACTACGTTAGGGGATGTCTATGTAGATTTTCATACGATGCCAGTTATCCACAAGGCGGCGAAGTCGATCAGGCGGGCTTGCCTCCACCCTTTTGAGATGGAGACATCGAAATCTGCACCACGCATGTCGGCAGCGTCTCTTTGGAACGCCAAGGGCAAAGAGAAGATGGACGCAGTGGAATCGATTTACGCGACGCAGCTCGCTATGAGTGATGTGCGTGAGTTTTGAGGTGTCGGGTGAGGGTGAAGTAGTGCGATGTGGACTGCTGATGGTTCCGTTGGCGTTGTGGATGTAGGTAGTTAGATGTTGGTTGGCGATACCACGGAATAGATGTGAGAGGTGAGGTGAAGGTAGAGCAAGATGGTGATGCGGACTTGGGGAGAGGGTGGCAGGTAGCGACGGATAGAGAACTGTCGGTTGTGACGTGGCGAGATTTGTGGTGGGTTGGGGCGATGAGATGAGGAGGGTGCGGGTGTAGGTGGCGGCGAGTGGCGTGGGTCGGACCGTCGCCGACGATCCGGTGCCACTGCTTGCCGGCCGGGGCAGGTTAGAGGCTCCATGCAGATGATGACGCTGGGTCTCTCTAGGTGTGCCAGCATGAGCGATCTCGTAGAGCTAGAGCGCCGATTCCTGGCTCGAAGTGAGATGGGGATGCGTGAGGAGAGGAACACCAGAGGAGAAGCACCGAGACCTCGTGACTGATGTCTAGACCACCCTAGGCGAAGAGGAGCTCGGCAGCTGGACGAGCTGAGTGGAAAGGGCAGGTGTGGTAGAGGAGCTGAGGGATGATCACGGCGAAGGGCAGGGTGAATGGTGGCGGCGGCGTACTAGCGAAACGACTCGAAGTAGCGAGAAGTGTGGATGATTCTGAGATCCGGAGTGAAGGCAATGGCGATGGCGGGAGTACGGAGAGAAGAGCAAGATCTGGGCCTCGCATCGCAACACGAGAGGAGAGGCGCACGATCGAGAGGAGCTGCGCTCCCGTGGTGATCTCCGGACTGCCACGCGTTCGCCAAGGCAACCTAGAGCGACCCGGAGATCGAAGTGAGAAGCCAGGCCAACGAGCAGGACACGGACTAGGAGAAACGAAGCAGCCCCAACGGGATTCGAACCCGTGTCGCCACCTTGAGAGGGTGGATACCGACAAGTCTGACACCAGCGATGATGGCGATTCACCCAGTTCAGCGGAGGTTTGAGGGCTTCACCATTTCTCATCATTCCGCGGCAGTTTCCGAGAGTTAGGGCACGCGGCGGGCACGGACATCCGCCCCTATATCCGACTCGGAATCGCGTGTACTACACATCTCCACAGGCAACGTCGGTCGGCACTGGTTTACCAACAGGTCATCGCCACCTCATGACCCGACGCTCCGTCAGTTCTTCCCCGACCCCGTCACTTCGACTGCAGGCCCTCAGCCAGGACCATGCTCAACCGCTCCACCTCTGTCATTGCTAGAGCCCCGGTGTGGCGATCATCTCGGCCAGCTTGTTGGCCGAAGTGACTCACAAGCCATTGTGTTTGAGGTTTGTGATCGACTCCGTCGACGACTTCGACACTCTCGCCAACCAGTATCCGCACAAGTACCCGAGCCCTCGGAACCCGACAGTCCGCCCGGATTGGGGGAGGCTCGCCAGTCTCGTCGGTGCCGTTCACGTCACGGCCAGCGCCGTCACGGATGAAGACAAACCCTAACGACCACGCCTGGGAAGTTGAATCCACCCTGTGGTTCCGAGGGGACGTCCGGGGCGAGCGAGCGCTACACGGCCCTGAGAGCTGCGCCCGGTCCCTGAGTGCCCCGAGAGGCCCAGCGCCGGGGAGCAAGGCCAGGAGGGGGCGGTCTGTGGGATACCAGGGCTAGCTTCGCCCGTCGATGACCCAGGGCTCGGCGCCGGGGATGGCGGCAGGAGTGCCGCTGCGACGAGTGCCACGCCGCTGCTCGACGAAGCCCGGCTGGCCTGGAACTAATACGGATTGCCGTCCTCGTCCAAGATGAAGTTCAGCGTTGGGTGCGCCTGCACCGAGTTGTACGCGCCGGGATGCTGCGCGCTGTGCTCGCGTTCTTCATCGGCCGTGGGTTCTTTTAGCACGCCGCGGCTCGATCTGAGCCACCGACGACCGGCGGCATCCCGAAACATGAGAGCCACCTCTGGGTGGGTCATTCGGGGATAGCCCGAAAGAGGTATCCAGGTGCGACGGATCTCACCAGGCGGCAGGCTGGAGTCCACGTAGCGGTGATAGATGCCTCTCACGCCGACATCCACTCGAATGCTGACGTCGTACACCGGTTCCGAACTCGCGTTCCGGGTGACATACATCAGCTTTGTCACGTCCTCTCGAATCGGACGACCCAACCATGTCGCGACGAGGCGAGCCTGCTCGCTCCGGCTGGCGCGTTCTCGCTCTCGCAGATCCCGACGCTGGAGTGCGAGGAGCACCACCGCGGCGATTAGCGACCCGCCAGTGAGCAACGCGGCGACCCATGTCGCGATGTCGCCCCACTGCACCTGACCGGCGGTTCCCATCCACATCAACACCCAACGCTACGGGCTTGCGAGAATCGACGGCGTTTCCAACTTGGAACACCAGAAGCCTCGGTATCCTTCGGCCAGGTCGCACGAGATCACGGTGGACATGCGGCTCACACATGAAGCCGACCTGCTATCCGATCATTCTCGGAAACGATGGACGCGTGATGGACGGGATGCATCGGATCGCCCGCGCGCTGCTCGAAGGACATGCGACGATCAAGGCGGTGCAGTTCGAGATTCAGCCCGGACCGGACTTTCGGAACTGTACGCCTGACGATCTGCCCTACTGACCCCTGCCCCAAGCCTGATGCGATGAAGCGGCGGGGCCTCCGCCCCTCGTGAGATCCGAACATGCTCGGACTTGAAACAAAGACCTCGAAAGAGGAGGAGGCCCCTATGGAACGACAGCACGTCGGAATCGACCTGCACCGCCGCAGCACGACTCTCTATCGGATGGCGGAGGACGGTGAGGTGCTTGGGACAGAGCGCATCGTGAGCAGCCCTTCGAGCTCGCCCAGGCCATGGCCGCTGCTGGGCCCGAGCCCGAGGTGGTCCTCGAATCCACCTATGGCTGGTATTGGGCGGCTGACCCGCTCCAAGAGCTCGGCGCCCATGTGCACCTTGCTCACACGCTCGGGAACAACTGGGGCAATCGCCGGGTGAAGAACGACAAGCGCGACGCCCGTGACCTGGCCGCCATGTTGCGCCTCGGGCGTCTGGCCGAGGGCTGGATCGCCCCGCCCGAGGTCCGAGAGTTGCGCGAGCTCGTGCGCTATCCACTCGTGGACATGTGATCGGTCTTCAGATGGCACGGCCCACACCGTGACAACAGGCCCCGGCTGCATCGATCGAGCGGACCAATCGAGCCAGATCGCGGGCCTCACGCCTTTCTGCCAACCTTGGGGACGCCCGTTCCAGTAGATGCTTTCGACGCCAGGAAAGAGCATCGGGACCTCCGAGGGCTTGATCGGATGCGGCCAGCCTTTTGGGACTCCGCTCCGACGCGCCGCATCGAACACGTTTTCAGCCGATGTCGAGAGCGGTCAAGCAGCCGCAGGGTGCCACCCAGTCCCTGCGTATGGGGGCATTTAGCGTTGGTTCGGGCATCCACCGATGTGGCGGAAGCCCTTCGTAGGGTGCGTCGGGTCGGTTCTTCTGGCTTGACTTTTGGGGGTCGGAGCGAGCGACAGCTCGACTCCATAACGGTGATCGTCGACCAGACGAGCCTCCCGACGCACGTGCATCCCTTTTCTGGAACTCGGCGGCCGATCAAGGAGTCGGACCCCTGCTTCTGAATGTCTGGATGGTCACACCCCTGCGGAACGTGCACCGGTCGACGACGGAGAGCCGACTGATCAGCCACGCAGAGAAAGGACCACGCCATGAAGTGAAGTGAGGTTGGGCATCGACGTCGCCTGTCGGGCCGACCACGGGCCAGCCTGGCCGACGAGCGAGGTGACTTCATCTGGTCGTCGTGGAAGTTCCGCACGACGACCGCCGACCTCGAGCGCCTGTGGGCGAAGATCCCCGACGATGCCCGGTGACGGTCATTCTCGAGCCCACCCGCAACGCTTGGGTGCCCTTGTCGGCCTGGCTCCAAGCCGCGGCGCCACGGTGATCTTGGTGCCCCCGAGCAGTCGGCCGACCTGCGCGACTACTACAACAAGCACACCAAGACCGACGGCTTGGATTCACGGGTGCTGGCTCGTCTGCCGTTGTTGCACCCTGAGGGCCTGCGGGGCATCGACAACCTCGGGCCAGCGGAGTCGCTGCGCCGTGCGGTCGTCACCGCTTCAGCCTGGTCAAGCGCCGCAGCGCGGCCAGTCTGCGTCTCGACGCTTGGTCGAGCTGTTGGGACCGGGGTGGGCCGATGCCTCGGATCGGCCACCGCTTCGAAGACCGCCCTGGTCGTCTTGGAGAAATACGCCGATCCACGGGCGCTCAAGCGCCTCGGGCGCGCCGGCTGGCCGCTTGTTGATCCGCTCGAGTGCGGGACTGTGGCGCGAAGACAAGGCTGACGAGCTCTTGGCCATGGCGACGAGACCCTGGCGCTGTGGTCAGGCGGGGGCATCGACTTCACCGAGTTGGCCCACGACATCGCTCGGAGGTCCGGGTGCTCCGCCGGCTCGACGACGAGATCGCCGGGGCCGACAAGCGGATCGCCGCTCTCTATGACGAGGCCGATCCCAAAGGCATCGTCGCTCGGCCCCTGGGCTCGGGCCCGTCTCTCGCGGCCATCTTGGGCAACGCGGGCGACTTCAACCGCTTCGCCAACCTGGCCGGCGTCGCTCCTTCACGGGCTTTGTGCCCAAGATCGACCAGTCCGGACTGGTGGCGGCACACAAGGGCATCACCAAGGCAGGTGATGCCGGCCTGCGCCAGGCCCTGTACATGGCGCCGATCACGCTCGCCACATCGACCCACGCTCGCCCAGCGCTACTACCGACTGGTCATGGTCGAGGGCAAGCACCACAACTCGGCGCTGTGCTCGGTCTCGGCCGTCCTCATCACCCGGATCGCTGCTTGCTGGCGCAAAGGCGAGCTCTATCAACTGCGAGATGAAGACGGTGAAGCGATCACCGAGGCCGAGGGCAAGGCTGCCTGCGCAGACCGCTTCAAGATCGACCCCAAAGTCCGAGCGGCCCGTCGTCGCAACACCCGGCCAAAGTCCTCAAGAACAGGGCGGCGGGTCGAGGCAGAAAGGAGTCGGCCCGGAAGGTCGCTCCGGCCACCGACCCGCCGGGAGAAGAAGCTAGCGAAAATGTGGCTTGAGGGGCTTGACTGCCGTTAGGAACTCACCTCACGACAGACCAGCGACCTCAGTCAGACTCGGTTGCGTCGTCATAAGCCTGATCGCCATGGCTACGGCAAACTGACTGCGTGGTCGAGCCTGAGGGCAAGGTGGCGGGTCGTCCGGCGACGCTCTGGGAGGCGCTCCGCCACGATCCTGGTCACGCCCCGGACCTTGCGGTCTTGCACTCGGTTCCGCTCATCGCCCAGCACCTCGCAGCATGGCATCGGGTGATCAAGGCACGTCATCCGAATGACTCGCCCGATCAGCTAGCGACTCGTGTCCTTCATCGCTCCGCTGGTATCGGGCGACGGGGCGGGGCTATCACGGGGTCGTCGTTTTACATCGGGATGCTCCCGGCGATGGCAATGATCTATTGCGAGCAGCTCCTGGTCATCCTTCGAATCGCGGTCATCTTCGGACGGGACCCCACTGATCCGGCCCGACTGGTCGAGGTACTGGTCATCCAGGGTCGATACAAGACGGTGGGTGCGGCAACCACAGGGCTCGTGGGAGCTGGAATCGCCAAGCCGCATCAGGGGGCTCCCGAAGGAGTGATGAGAACGATCACGCGGACCTTGAGCCAAATCCCCACGATGCTCGGCATCCGATTGCGCAAGTTCCGGTCGAGACCGGTCGATGCGGTTGTGACACTCGCGGCCTGGGCCTCGTTCGTGGTCCCCATTGTGAGCATCCCCGCTTGGGCAGTGACGAACGCCCGAGCCACGAGGCGGCTCGCACGTTCGGCCATCGCCTTTTACGGCCAACAGGCAGCCGGCGTGAAACCTGCCGTGAACATTGTGTCGCCTCCGCCCCCAACCATTGCGAGAAGGCGACTCGTACTTGGAGGAACCGTGGCCTTTGGCGTCGCCCTGGGCCTCCTGGCCGCGCTCCTTCCCTTCGGCAGGTACCACCGGCTGGGCTGGCTCGGGATCGCGCTTGCTGAGATCTGTTTGGTGTTCACCCTCGGGCGGGTGGCGTGGATTACACGTCTCGACCGTTCTTCTCGAACCTGAAGGGGCTATCCGTGGCGCTCGCAAACGCAGCCCGTTGACGGCTATTGGGGGTTGTCCGGCGGAGACTCTCTGTAGACGGATGGTGCGGGACCAAGTTGTCGTGCTTGCAAGGCGCGGTGAATCGGCCCCCGGCTCAACAGACTTTCGCGCCCGAGGTGATCACTTTGCGGGTGGGTGTCGCCGACGGCCTGGGGTGACTGCTGGGAAGCAAGGACCGTCTTTGTCCCCGCCAACGCGAGCGAGAGCCTTCCTGTGCGAGTGAGGGTCATGACGATGGCCATGATGATCAATCCGTCCGTGAGGCCGTTCGAGGTGATCTGATTGGTGTGCAACCAACTTCCGAGCGACTGGCTGTACCAGTGATTGGAGCCATAGCTGAAGATCAGGCGGGCACCGATGATGAGCACCCAAAAGGCGCCGTAGGCGAAGCCGGCCCGGGTCATCAGCTTTCCCGTCTCGGGATCTGTGCCTACGCGCATGAGTCCCAAGGTGGCAATCAAACCGAACACCAGGCCGAGGGCACCCAACCCAAGCTCCATGTACAACCCGTTGCCCGAGCCCTGAGGGCTCTTCACGAAGAGGGGGACGACCACCGCCGCAACGATCAGGGGTCGAACGATGCGCCACCACCCGACGGACCGTCGTCCGAGGTCGGCTTCGAGCACTGCCGCCAAGATGAGGAGATTGGCGATCCATACGCTCTTTGGCATCTCTACTTACCTCTGGTGCCAGCCGGGAGTGCCGATTCTCGAATCGAGATCGTTCTAAGATAAACCTCTTAGGACGATCTGACAACCCGCATGCCCCCCGATCCTGAGCCCACCCGAAAGAAGCTGGTCGACGCTGGACTGCGCCTCTTCGCCAAGCGCGGCATCCATGGCGTGTCCCTGATGGAGATCACCAGGGCAGCCGGCCAAAGAAACAACTCTGCCCTTCGCTACCACTTCGCCAGCCGCGACGGACTACTCAGAGCTGCGCTGGAACCGCACGTCCTCGCGTTGCGGGAAGTGCGTCTTCAGATGCTCAAGGAGGCGAGAACCGCCTCCGAGGCGAGCATGTACTCGTTGGCGGCAGCCTACGTTCGGCCCTTCGCCGACATGGTGGAGATGGGGTGGCGGCAACGGGCTTACCTCAAGATCAGTGCCGAGGTCATCACTGACCCGTCGGGATCGACCGATGAAGTCATCTCTCTCCTAGGGGCTGCTGAAGGAGCCAGGGTGATCGACACCATGATCGAACTGTGCCCACCCATGCCCCGGGGAATACGCGCTGAGCGCATGTCGCTGGCCACGGGGTTTGCCCATAGAGCGGTTGCTGATCGGGTGCGGTTGCTCGACACCCTTCGCCGAGGTGAACAGCCAGTCCTCACGCACGAACAGTTTGTGGACAACCTGATCGACATGTTCGTCGGCTCGATCATGGCTCCAGTGGCCGGTACTGCTCGTCGAGCTGCCAGTCCCTCAAGACTTGGGCGCAAACCTGGCGTAAGCGCCAACTGATCGCGCCGCGGACCCATTGAAGTATCCCCATGGTGCCTGCTGCGCAGGGTGGCACCCGGTGCCGGCGAACAGGGGTACCCCGGAAGTCGCCTGGTGTGGACCGTTACAGCGCCGCAGGAGCGCGCGCACGACGATTACGGCGCTACGAGGGAATCCCAGTTGTTCAGCTCGACTCGATGACGCTCGGAGGCATTGTCGGGTCGCCCGGACCGAGGGGGTCCAGGCTCGGGTTCCGAGTGGCGAGAAGGATGCTCACGTACAGCACCCATAAGGCAGTGGCGACCAACGCTACGAACGCCAGGACGAACGTGGCCGCCAACAAGCCGAGCAGCCAGGAGACCCACGCCAGCCAGACGGGCAGAGCCCGCGACTTGTAAATAATGAATCCCACGCTCAGATACAAGACCCCAAGCCCGGCGGCGACCGCGGCCGAGTTAAGGTCCATCGACAAGGTGTTTAGGAGCTGGAGCGAAGCCGCGCTCAACGAAGCCGGGTGGTCGCCCGCTGTGGCATCAAGGCCTGCGGCCAGAGTTCCGCCGACACCGAAGACGATCGCACCTCCGAAGAAAAGCGCAGACAGCCACTCCATGCCCGGTAGAGCCCGGAAGAAGGCCCGTAAGTACCCGTAGAAGAACAGCCCGAACACGACGGCCAAAACAGAGAGCACAGCTGCAGCGCTGTAGTGATTCTTATGAGCCAAGATGTAGGTCTGAGCCTTCACCGCGCTGGCGTTTGAGTTCGGCGAGCCCGATGTCAACAACACTGCCGGCACGAGGAGTACGACGAAGATCACACCGGTCAACGCGGCTATCCGCGTTCCACGAGTTCCCACGATGCCCCCCTTAATGTTGGGCATCTAAGAGATGCCGCCTAAATCACCCCACCGCGATCATCTGATCGACGATGACACGACAACGTAGCCCAGCGACACACTGCCCGCACCTGTTCCGTTGATCCCACTCCAACCGGAGCCCAGCCGGTTGAGCACGTTCCGTCCCGAGCGCCTCGTACTCCGAGACGCAGTACCACCCGTGCAGACTCGACGTTCTGCGCATTGGATAGGTGGCCCGTGCGCCATTTCGTACAGGCGGATATCCCCCCGGGTGGCCGCCGGGTGGCACCCTGTTCAATGTACGGGGCACCCACCTTCCGTAAAAACAGGTCCCACCCTCGCTGTCCGATGGTTTCGACGGATTCTTGGGACCTTTGGCTCTAAGTCGACGGCGACGGGCGACTCAAGGTAAGGGATGGCCCTCCTTGCGGCGGATCTTTCGAAGACGATCCTAAGGGCCGTTGCAGATGCTGCCCCTGACGCTGGTCCTGGGGTCGTGACAGGAGTCAGCATTCACCCGGGTTGGGGAGATGTGATCTTCGTCGAGATTGCAGTTGGCAGGGAGCGTCACACCGGCGAGCCGTTCGACCGGCATGGAGTCAGTGGATTTCGCACCCTTCTGCAGAATGCATTGGGTTCGGGTCGCCACAGTGTCTCGGTCACAGAGACCTTGACCTGACGGGCATTGGGCAGTGATTGGTGCGTCGAAGTCGGAGTCAAAATGCTTCCCCAAGGTGCGATTAGGTGACAGGGGTCGTCGCCATGGGCAGACAGTAGAGACCTGTCAGCCGGTGCCGCATGCTCAATGAAAACCCATGCCTTTGTTGGTCGGACTCGTAACCGTGTCCCCCACGATCGTGTCCGACGATTTGGCGTCAAGCTCTTTTTGGGCACCGAAACCGATCCCTAGGTCTCCGTCACTCGTTGGGCCCGGATTCAGGGTGAGCTTGATTCGATGCACTGTTTCACTTGAGTTGGCGACCTGTCGATGGCCTTTCCCGCCCAGGCTGAGCTCAGAATTGGTGGACGGCGGGGCCCGTGACGCGTGCGCGCCCACTCCGCCAAGGTCGGGGGTTTACGGGAGTACACCTACGTCAGTCACGAGACACGGGTGGCAGCGGCCCCTCCCCTGCCAACACCGAGGGGCCGCTTCGCGTAGCGGCTCCGACGTACCCTCAGGCCATGGACTCAATGCCCGAACCCGGCGATCCCTGCCCCGGGTTCATCGTCGAGGATGGCCGGTGCTGGCAGATGGTCTACGACAGGAACCTCCAGGCCGCCCACTGCCGCGAGGCGGCGGCATGGACAGGCCGCTGGCGTTCTCCTCGTGGCGACCGTTGGTGGATCGTGTGGGCCTGCCAGGAGCACGTCGAGGGGCTGCGGGAGTTCGCACGGCGGCGCTGACCCTCCGACGAGCGGCGACTGGCGGTCGGGTGGCGCACGGGTTACCGGCTCAGAGCGTCGCTCACCGCCTGTAGGCCCACGCAACTCGCCTCCGCCGCAGCTCCCGCCGCTCAGTGGCTGTCGTGCCCGCCCAGACGCCCCGCATCTCTCTGTCAGCCAGCGCCGCCTCGATGCAGTCCTGCCGCACCGGACACCCGGCGCAAATGGCCCTAGCCTGCTCCAGGGATTCGATCGTGCCCGTGAAGTAGAGCTGAGTCTCTCCTCGGCAGAGGGCCTGTCGGTGCCAGTTGGGCCGACCCAAGAAGTCCTCGAGGCCAACTTGTGCGCTTTCTGTCGCCTGAGGGGCCATGCTCCACAGAACTTCGGCTTCGTTCGTCCTCATATGCCGTCACTACATTCCCCGAAAGTGCGAGCCGCGGCAGAGCCAGCTTGGAGCTGCCTGAGTCTTCCCTTAGACCACCCGATGCCCGCGCCTCGCGGCCCGCCTCCGGGCAAAAGTGCCCCCGCCCGGTGCGCGCCGAACGGAGGCTGATCGACACCCTGGCAAGAAGGCATCGGCCCAGGAACGAAGGTACCGCTCCCCCCATGCATTTGGTGGGACCCCCCCAGCCCCTTCGATACCTGTGGGCCGCTTCGAGTATGGGGGCATCGCTATCCGGCAGCGAGAGCTGGGACACCCTTACCCGTCGTTTGTGCTCGGGTTCGTGCCCGCTACGGGCGACCGCCCAGGAGGTCGAGCAGCCTCGCACCATTTTGGTCAAGCATGGACGCTGACACGCCGATTTCCTTCATCGTGGTGCATACGTTGGAAACTATTCTGGGCCTTGTCGCGATCACGAGCTTGGTGGTCGCAGTGCTGGGCAGCATCGAACACGTCAATACGATTGTGCTCGGGTTCGCCGGGGCCACGCTGCTGGCGGCGATCGCTCGCATGGCCTTGTTGTTGCGCAAGCAAAGGGCCCTCAATGAGTCACGTCAGCACTTAGCGGTGACCGACGAGCTCACCGGGCTCGGTAACCGCAGACGACTCCTCGACGAGCTCGAGGGGGCCCTGGCCGCCTTGTCGCAAGAAGACGAGTCTGAAACCGTGGCCTTGCTCTTGATCGATCTGGATCATTTCAAGGAGATCAACGACTCCTTCGGACACCAAACTGGAGACGCGCTGTTGCGCCAGATCGGACCCCGCATCCGCCAAGTCGTCCGTCACAACGACCTGGTCGCGCGCTTCGGCGGTGACGAGTTCGCCGTCCTCCTTCACGGTGCGGACACCTTCAAGGCCACGACGGTGGCGCGACGGCTCTCGACGCTGCTTGAAGAACCGATTGACGTTGGTAGCGCGAGCCTGCGCGTCGGGGCGAGTATCGGCGTCGCGCTAGCGCCGGAGCATGCCCTGAGTTCCACAGAACTGCTGCGCTGTGCGGACATCGCCATGTACCGGGCCAAGAACGAGCGCGGGTCTTTTGACGTCTACGAGGCCGCGCTCGACGACGAGACTGACCGCTTCGCTCTCATTGAAGACTTACGCCAGGCCATGGCTGACGGCTCACTTGCCCTCCACTATCAGCCAGAGATCGACCTCGTAACTGGTCAGGTGGTTACCGTGGAGGCGTTCTTGCGGTGGCCCCATCCAACGCTCGGGCTTATACCTCCCGAGCATCTCTTGGACCTGGCGGAGGAGAGCGGCCTGATCCAAACCTTGACCACATGGGTCTTCGAGCAAGCAATCGCCGATTGTGCCCGGTGGTGGCGCGAGGGACACCAGGTGGCCGTCGCGGTCAATCTGTTGGCCACCGACCTCTTGGATTCGGCACTGCCACAGCGAATGAGCGCGCTCCTCGCAAGGGTCGGCCTGGGGCCCGAGGCCCTCGTCCTCGAGATCACCGAGGGGATGGTCATGGCCGACCTGACCCGATGCAAGCGGGTCATTCAGAGCCTGACGGACGTGGGAATCATGGTGTCGATCGATGACTTCGGCACCGGGTTCTCGTCGCTCTCACATCTGAGCGACCTCGCGGTCGGCGAGGTCAAGCTGGATCGTGCGTTCACGTCGCGCCTCCAGCTCGGTGACGCAGAGCGGAGGGACGAGAACCTCGTCCGCTCGATCATCGACCTCGGTCACGCCCTTGGGCTGCGCGTCGTTGCCGAGGGTATCGAGCGACTCGGCTTCGTCAGCGTTCTGGCGGAACTCGGATGCGACTCGGGCCAGGGTTTCGCGATTCAGGCCCCGTGTCGAGCCACGAAGATCGATTTCGCGGGGTTGAAGGGCTCGCAGGATGTCGCCGGAGCCGGGGCCAGTAGTCCTCGTTGCTAGGAGCCCAGCCGAGGGCCGAGGTTTGTCGCGCGCTTGGGGCGCGGTCGGCGGCGTCCATAGGTCAAAGGCCTAGAACCCCAGTCCGGCGGGCGGCGCACCCACCTACCACCCCTCTCGCCATTCCTCGTAGCGCAAGAGGCGATCGATGAGACGCCAGATGAGGTCCATCGACCCCTCGGTACGGCCGAGCGGTGAAATGCGGTCAGATGTCCGGACCCCCGAGCGTATCAAGCGGCCTCGGTGCTAGCTCAAATATCGTGGGCCCACTGTGACGGCGGTCCAGGGGTAGCCCAAGCTCAGCCCTCCCTGTGTCTCCCGGGGCTGAGCTGCGTCGGGCTACAGCCCCAGCTTGCGGAGGAACCTGTGACCGACGCGTCGCGCCTTGGCATAAAGGCCACCACCGAAAGCGTCGACATGAATGATCCGAAGCGGGTGGGCCCTGCCGCGCAGCAGGGCCCGCTTCGAGCCGGATCGTTCGCGTCCGGCCGGATCGGCACACAAACGCCGACGGCGGTCCCCCAGGTTCTCTAGGCGCCCTTGGGGGCTGTTGTCGTTCACCTCCAGGCCCACGAGCAGAGACCAAGCTCGGGCGTTCTGCCTGCGTTCCGTGCGATGCGACCCCGTCGGCACCCTCGATTCCGGGGGTCGTGTCGCGTGCGGAGCACCCATATCCGGCAGCGTCGTACGGGGGCACGTCGAGGGGTCTCTCACTCGGACGTCAAGGCATCGGGGTCATCGACCCGGGAGCCGCACCGCCTCTTTCGCCACCCGCTCGTGCCGACGCCGTGCCAGCAATGCCCAGACGCCAAAGATGATCGCCAACGCCAACGCTCCCAAGCCGACCCGCGTATCGGGCCAGACGCTGACCGAATCGTCCACGTTGCCAAACCAGCGCAGACGCCGTACGCCTTGTATATGTTGCCCTCAAAGAGGTTCCCCGATGGGTCCTTCAGCGTGGGGAGCGCCGCTCCCGTATGGGCCAGGACATGGTCGATCACGGAGGGGCAGATGGCGGTGTACTGCCCAAGGTCGCATCGTCGCGGGCCGACCCGTCGCTGTAGGCCGAGAAAAAGAACCCAGGGCGATTAGGCCGAAGATCGCCGCAATAACCAGCCGAGCGTTCCCGCGGCTCCCTCACTGCCCGTCCCGGTCGCCACGAACACGGCAGCGTAGATCGGGCGCCAGCTTCGTCGCAGGGATCTCTGTCGACGGCGTCGCTCACCGGCGGTGATCGCCATAGCGAGCAGGATGGAAGGGGCATCAGCCGCATCGCAGCAGTCGGTCGAGGCCATCGTCGAACACAGGCGAACAGGGGCACCTTTGAGTCCTCGCAAATACACTGCTAAATGTGCAGATCCCGATCGCGTGCTCCCTTGAGCCCAGCGCCGCCGAGGCGCAACTAGGCGAGTGGCGGCAGCTGCTTGGCCCAGTCGATCACCGAGACCGGGTCGCGCCAGAGAGGCTCGAACTCAGACTTTTGCCTGAGGCCGACATCGCGAAGGTCATCCAGCTTGCCCA
Source organism: uncultured Acidimicrobiaceae bacterium (assembly GCA_963787485.1). Lineage (GTDB taxonomy): Bacteria > Actinomycetota > Acidimicrobiia > Acidimicrobiales > RAAP-2 > Bog-473. The sequence continues at coordinate 84,071 of CAWBDF010000001.1, forward strand.
GCGCGAGATGGCGTGTTGCCCCTTCTTCACCTTCACTCTCGAAATCCGGTTAGATCGGCTCATTCTCGCCGTCGAAGTACCGAACGACGCCGTCGAGGTATTCGACGGGCTGATGACTCACGCTCGACCGAACTGAGGTCTCCGCCCAGCCTCCGGCAATTCTGGGCAGATCTGCTCCTATGGCAATGCAGACGAAGCACCAGCGCGATTCTCCGTCCGACTGTGGCGCTGGCTCCGGTAGATGGTGGCGTCGAAGTGCCGCACGATCAAGGTGGCGAGTCCCACCGCGATCATCGCCGGGGCCACGATCTCGATCGAACCGGTCATCTCGGCGACCATGAGGATGACTCCGAGCGGCGCACGCGAGATGGATCCAAAGCACGCCATCATCGCCGCGACCACGAACGCGCCCGGCTCATGGGGTAGCCCGGGGGCGAACGGTTCGAGAAGCCGCCATATCGAGGCGCCGACAAAGGCGCCGATCACGATGCCGGGGCCGAAGACTCCTCCAGATCCCCCCGATCCGATCGAGAACCCGGTCGCGAGGATCTTGGCGAAAGGCAGCAAGAGCACGACAGCCAACGACAGGTGCAGCAAGCTCTCGCGTCCGAGGGATTCCTGCACCCATCCGTAGCCAGTACCCAGCACCTGCGGGATGCATAGGGCCACGAGTCCCACGACCAGTCCACCTAGAGCAGGTCGCACACAGCGGGTGACGGGGAGCCGCTCGAAGAGGGCGCTGAGGCCGTAGAAGCCCTTGGCATAGAGCAGCCCCACAAGCCCGCAAACCACGCCGATCAGGGCGAACCACACCAGCTCTAGGGGGTTATGGACTTGGTAGCGGGCCAAGTACCCGAAGAGCGGGGTGAATCCCTCGAAGGCGCCGAAGATGGCGTAGGAGACGATCGAGGCGATGATGGCGGGCAACAGTGTTTCGACCTCGATGTCGTCGCGGTACAGGATCTCCGCAGCGAGCACGGCCCCACCGAGGGGTGCCTTGAAGATGGCCCCGATGCCCGAGCCGATCCCGACCGACACGGCGATGCGCCCATCCGCGCGATCGAGGTTGAGGAGCCTCGTAAGGAGAGAGCCGAAGCCTGCGCTGATCTGTGCCGTGGGGCCTTCGCGCCCGCCTGATCCTCCCGATCCGATGGTGAGCGCGGAGGCGAAGAGCTTGACGACGACTGTCCTCACCCGGATCCCGCGTGGATCCTCATGGACCGCGTGGATGGCCGCGTCAGTCCCGTGCCCCTCGGCCTCTGGTGCAAAGCGGTAGACCAGCAGACCCGAGAGCAGGCCGCCCAAGCCCACAATCAAGGGGATGGCCCAGGGACGCCCGAACCAAGATGAAGGTCGAATGCTCGCTTCGCCACGGGCGGCGGGGGCGTCGTAACCGACCAGGAGATGGAGGAACAACCAGGTCGATACCTTGAGCAGCTCGTAGAACGCAACGGCCCCAAGACCGGCGATCACCCCGATCGCAGCGCCGAGGAGCAGCCACTTCCGCAGGTATGAGGCCCTGGCGATCGAATCCCCGAGTCCCCCCGAAAGGGCTCGGAGCCGGACGCGGAGGGCTCCCGTCATAGATCCCAACTGCGCTGCCACTGGTCGTCGGGGAGTTCACCGGCAGCATTCCCGAACGCTCCAAAGGCCTCGATCAGACTCTGGTGTCGCTCCGCCGGTATCGCGTCGAGTATCCGTTTGATCTCGGCCCGCCGGCGAGCGGTAACGGTTTCAATCAACCGGCGGCCACCGGCGGTGAGATCGAGCCGCACCTCACGCCGGTCCTCACCCTGCCGACGCCTTGAGATCAACCGCTTGCGGACAAGCCGATCGCACAGCCTGGTTGCCGTCGAGGGATCGACCCCGAGACTTTGAGACAGGTCCACCGGACGTTGCGGTCCGTGCGAAGCGAGGACGATCAAAGCCCGGTATTGCTGGAGCGAGATCTCGCCCTCCTGTGCTGCCAACGAGCGGGCGGCGACGGCGACCAACACCCTGCTGGCCGTGAGCACCGCATCGGCGAGTTCCTGATCGCGAGCCAATGTCTTCGTGGTCACAAGAACATTGTATCAGTACAACTACTGGTATGAGGCAATTACCTCCGCAGACGGACCACTCGACGGTCACCTATCCGGTCCCCACGACTATCCCCATGGTGCCTGCAGGGTGGCACGCTCCTGATGTTCGGCGTTCGAGGACACCCTCAACCGGAGGTTGGTCGCGCGTTATGGGGCACTCTCGCACTCCAGACCCAATCAGACCAACTCGACGACCCGGCGACGTGTCGTTTGAGGAATCTCAACCACTTGCAGGAGTTAGCACCGGACCCCGTTCTCTCGGCAGGGTGTCATTAACCCGGCCTAGTCGGGTGCCTTTACGACGGAGCATCCCTTCCGTCCTGCCGCTAAGTTCGTGCCGGTGACCGAAAGGACACATCGCCTTTTTTGGAGGTTGAGCATCGCCATCATGTTGCTGATCACTGTTGCAGACGCGCTCCTCGGCTCCAGGATCATCCTGATCGGCTTGCTCATGATCGGGCCCTGCTGCGCGCTGTTCAGCGCCCGGCGAGTCTCGACCGCCCAGGCCGGAGTCATTGCTGTCGGGCTGGCCTTCTTGTTGGCTCTCCCCGATGGGATCTGGGGCACCGTGGCGCAGTTCGCCTTCGCCGGCGTCGTCTTGATGGTTGCCATCGCCTGCACGTGGGCGGCTGGGATCGTCGAATCGGTTGGCAGGCACTGAGCCCGGCTGCGTGCGTGACGTCATGGAAAACTGGTAAGGGAGATCGACATGAGGTCGCCATGGACAAGATTCGGCTTCACCGAGACCAAATAGCCCTCCTCGCAGCAGTCGTCTTACCGCTCAGCGTGGCGGCCGTCCTCGTCCCGTTCCGCTCGATCTTCGCTAACACGGCGTCCGGGCTGATCCTCGTGGCCGTGATCGTGGCGGTGGCAGCGTTCGGCAACCGATTTGCCGGGTTCGTGGCCACCGTCTCTGCGACCGTGTGGTTCGACTTCTTCCTCACCCGCCCCTACGAAAAACTCGCGATTACACACCGGCCGGACATCGAGACCGCCGTGAGCCTCTTCGTCGTCGGAATCATCGTGACCGAGTTGGCGGCTCGGAGCCGTCATCACTACGAAACAGCAACCGAGGAAGCAGACTTCGTCGGTCTCATCCACGACGTCTCGGAACTCGCGGTCTCGGGTGCATCCTCTCGTGCATTGGTCCAACGCGTCAGCAGCGAGCTCATTGACCTCTTGCACCTTCGAGCGTGTCGCTACGAGTCCGGCGCGACCGATCGTCCCAGAATGCGACTCGAACATGATGGACGAGTCTTTCTCGGAGGTCGGGTTTGGGGTGTCAATAGCATGGGCCTGCCCGGCCCAGAGATCGAGTTGCTGGTGCAAATCCAAGGCCGCATATTGGGCCGCTTCGTCATGACGCCGACGCCGGGCTACGGAGTCTCGTACGAGCGACGCGTCGTAGCCGTAGCGATCGCCGATCAGGTCGGTGCATCCTTGCGACCTCTGTTCGGCTCTCGTGTGTAGGGATTTGCGTGGATCGGGCGCTGCAGGTGATGTACTCGGCCCTCTAGCTGGTGACCAGAAGCAGGGCCACGAAGAGGGCATAGGCCGTGATGATCAATGCGCCTAAGGTACGTCGCAGTCCGTGTCCGCAATAGGCAAGTGCCAATGTCAAGGCCGTGAGCCCCACGTACCAGCCAGCGACGAGGAGGCCCGATCCCGACGGCTTGGCCAGCCCGATGACGGTGGCAGGAATCAAGAGACCGGCCGTCACATTGAGGGAGTTTGAGTTGAGCGTGGTGCTTAGCGTCGCTGCCCCGCGTCCCCGCCGGGCCAGATAGACCGCAGATACCACGTTGGGAAGGCTGGTCACGGCTGCCAGGACGAGAGCGCCGACGATGATCTCGGGGACTGCGAAATGTGCACCGAGCGAGGAGGCCCCTCGCTCCATGGCGATGCTGGCAAAGACGACGACGACCAAGGCTCCACCGGCCATGAGAGCGTCACTTCCTGTGCCTCGTCGAGGGCGGATGGCCTCTTCGAGCTCGCTCTCCTCTTCGACGATGGCGGCGTTGATCCACGCCGTCCATCTCGTGGGCAGGGCGAGGCGTCCAAGGACGCTTCGGTGCGCGCCCAGGAGGACGACATAGGGAACCAGGACGGCGAGGACGATGGCCAGGCCAGCTCCCGCAGATAGCTGGCCTCCCACGCTGAAGAGACAGGTCAGCGCAACGAGCAAGGCAACCGCGCCGCCGAAGACCACGACCTTTCTGTGCAGGCTGATACGACCCGCAACGACTGCCCCCAGGCCCAGCAACGCCGCCAGGTTGAACACGTTCGAACCCAGGACGACCCCGGCTCCGATCGTTGCTTGGTGGTGCACCAACGCGGTGATGGAGGCAGTGACCTCGGGCGCATCGGCCGCCAAAGCGGCCAGCAAGCCGAGCAGGGCTTCGGAGAGCGCCAAACGCTCGCCAACGCGCTCCAGGCGCGAAACAAGGACCCAACTGGTGGCCAGGCTCACGACGGCCCCGACGACAAACGTCACGAGGGAGGGTCCTGCGCTCATCCCTCAGGTCCTGTCTTCATGCGTCGCGACCACCTCGGGTGTGGCGACGCAAGCCTGTCGGGATTCAGGTGACACATTGAGCTCCTCTACGGCGCGAACCTTCAATGTGCCGACCAGGCTTCCCGGCTCTCCAACTGCAAGGGTATCGTTCCCGCGAGTTTGCCCACAGACTTCAGCGGAGCCATGAGGGGTCGCAACAGACCCAGCATCCATTCTTCGGATCGTTCGGGCCTAGCGGCTACTCCAGTCGGGCCGTTCCCAAGGAGCCAACAGTCGCAAGCACTGGGTGGCGCAAAAACGTCAGTCGCGCGGTGCCGGACACCCAACTTTGGGGCCTGATCGTGACCAAAGGACGCGGCGCCAGTTGCATCCGTTTTTGCACCCCTCTGCTCCGTCAGGGTCGCCCAAAACGCGCGCTGACTTCAGGCTGACGGTGTAGCACCCAAGTGCCGCCCGGTGGCACCCTCCCCCGATTGGCGAAGTGGGGCACCCGATGCCACCGTGCTCGCGAGCGATCTCCGTCGGGGAACGGCCCGATCTTGGCACCGTGGCGGTCGCGCGTTCCCACCCCTGCCCTCGTATCACAGCACGATTGGGGCACTCTGGCAGCAGCGTGACTTCTGCCCTGGCGTCGACTGATCCCCCAAGGTCAGATGCCTTTCTCTGCGCGCAGTCACTCGACGCGAGCAAACACGGAGCGGGACAGTGGGCCACGCTCGCCGATCGCTGACAGCAGAACGGCGACCGTGGCGGCACCCCCCAGGAAGAATGCCGTGAGCGAGAAGGCGTGGTCCACGGTGTTGGGCGAGAACGACGTACCGCCTGCCAGATCAAAGACCAGCGACGTCAGGGCAAGTCCGAGTGCCGTGCCAATGCCGCGCGTCATGTTCAGCACGCCTGAGGCCAAGCCGGACTGCTGCTCAGGGACCGACCCCATGATCGCCGCGTTGTTGGGCGGGGTGAAGCAACCCAATCCAATACCGACGAACGCCAGAAGGGCCAGGAAGCCGAGCGTCGTCGGACGCAGCGCGCCCAGGGCGAACAGCCCGATCGCCACGAGCGACATCCCCCCGACGGTCAGGGGGCGCGCCCCGAGGCGGTCAGCTAGGCGCCCGGCGAACGGTGCCACCACACCGAGGGCCAGCGGCATCATCATGAGCTCGAGGCCGGCCTGCCCGGCACCGATCCCCAGTCCCCGCTCGAAATAGAAGGGGACGAGGAAGAGCACGCCGAACATGACCAGGTAGGACAGCAGCCCACTCGTGATGCCCCACCGAAAACGGGTCCTTCGGAACAACGTGAGATCGAGCATCGGGTCGGGCGCGTGTCGTTCCCACATCACGAAGGCCATCGCAAGGGCCAGTCCGACGACGATCACCCCCAAGATCAACGGCGAAGACCACCCGACCGCATTCCCGAACGAGATAGCCGAGAGGAGAGCCACCACGGCCGGGAAGAACATCGACAACCCCTTCCAGTCGAACGGCACTCGTTCTTGCAGATGGAGGCTGCGGGGGATGAGCAACAGGCCGGCGATCATGCCGAGCACCCCGAAGGGCACATTGACCATGAAGATCAGGCGCCAACCGCCGGCCGCCAGGAGCAGCCCGCCGACCGACGGGCCGAGGGCGAGTCCGATCGCCTGGGCAGCTCCCTGGATACCGATCGCCTTGCCCAGCGAAGCCCGAGGCACCGCAATCACGATGATGGCCACGCTGTTGGCTTGCAGCATGGCGGCACCGACTGCCTGCAGGACTCGGAACGCGATGAGGGCACCGAGAGTTGGAGCGAGGCCACAGAGTGCTGAGCCGATCACGAACACGGCAAACCCGTAGACGTAGAGGAGCTTGCGACCCCACATGTCAGCGAAGCGACCAACTGCGGTCACCGTTGCCACGAGCACCAACAGGTAACTCAGACCCACCCAAGTGACCGCCCCCACGCTGGCGTGAAAGGTCCGCTGCAATGTGGGTAGGGCCACCGTGACGATGCTGGCGTCGAGTTGACCCATGAACGCCCCGACGCACACGGCCCCGACCGCGAGCCAATAGGCGTTCTCCCTGTTGCGGATGGACGCGGGCCGACCTGGCTCGACCAGGAGTCGGTGCCATCCGACGGGTTGGAGTGCCTCGTCAGTGTCCACCTGATGATGGTGTCCCGCTTCGGACCAGAAGTCACATCGAGATTTCTGAGCTAATCGATAAGCTAAGCAAATGGAAAACCGAAAGCTCGCCTACTTCGTGGCCGTGGTCGACCACGGAGGATTCACGGCGGCATCGAAGGCGGTCTTTGTCTCCCAACCCGCCTTGTCGCTGGCGGTCAAGGACCTCGAAGCCGAGGTCGGAGCGCAGCTCTTCACCCGGATCGGCCACCGGGTCCGCCTGACGGCTGCTGGGTCAGCCCTGCTCGATCCAGCCCGCCAAGTCCTGCGCGACATCGAGACTGGACGAGCTGCAGTGGCGGCAGTCACGGGACTGTTGTCGGGATCACTGTCCCTGGCCAGCCTGCCCACACTGGCCGCCGACCCGATGGCCACCATGGTGGGAGAGTTCCGGCGTCACTACCAAGGAGTCAGGGTCGACCTCGCGGCCCCCGAGGACAGCGACGACCTCTTCGCCTTGGTGGAGTCGGGCACGTGTGAGCTCGGTCTCACCGACGCGGCCGACGTCCCCCAGACCCTCGCAGCCATCGCCTTGGGGACCCAGGAGCTCGTGTTCATCCTGCCCCCAGGCTCGGCGCCGACCAGCGGAGATCTTCTCGAGGCACTCGAACTCGGTGAGATACCACTTGTGGTGGCCCCGGTCGGCACATCGACGCGGCGGTTGCTCGATCAGCAGTTTGGAGCGCTGGGCCGTCAACCAACGCTCGCCGTGATCTCGGCGCAGCGCGAAGCGATCCTTCCCCTCGTGGTGGCGGGCGCCGGCGCCGCTCTCGTCCCAGAAGCCATGGCGCTGATCGCCGAGAAGCTCGGGGCGGTTGTGGCGCGACCGACGCCACCGGCGGTCCGGGATCTCGTCCTGGTGCACCGCCTCGGACCGCTGTCCCCCGCTGCGTCCCGATTCGTGGAACTGTCAACGGGCGAGAACCTCACCGATGGACCGATTCAGTTCGCTGGAATTGCCAACTGAAGTGAGTCCCTGGAGCGAGCAGCTTCAGTCGCACGCCAGAACTCAACATGGTGGCGAGCGGACGAACTCGCTCTGGGGAGCCTGATAGCTACTCCGGGCTTGCTCCGTCGACGTTCGAACGCTGGAGATATGTACGCATACGGACACGCCCACCCTCACCCAGCGCGCCAAGCAGGCTGTGCAGGGCGTCGAATCCAGTGTCCCCGAGCTCGGAACGCAGCCGGCGTTCGATCCCACGCACTGCTTTTCGCTGGGCGCCGAGGTACTCGGCCCCCCGGGGAGTGAGGGTCACGGACTTCTCGCGCCCACTCGTCGCCGAATCGGCAACCGACAGATAGCCACGGTCACGCAGGCGCCCGACTACCTTGCTGGCTCCCTGGCGGGTGATGCCGAGTTCGCGTCCGATGGCCGAGATCGTTGATCCGGTCTGACCCCAGCACATCCGAAGCACCCGCCCGTCGGGAAATCGTCGCTCCCCGAATCCTGCATCCGCCATCGCAGCGTCGAGTCGAAGCTGATACCCAACCCAGGCCTGCCGGAGAGCAGGTCCCAGGCTTTCCGACGACGGGCGAGTCGAATCGTCGGCTCTGGCTTCGGCATCCGAAGGAGACATGTCAGAAACCATACGGGAGATGTTAGCGAATTGTAAACTGGGTTGACAGTTGGGACCTGGCGTTCGATACTTCGAAGATGCTGCGGGCCATCACCACCAAACACCCGTGGCCCCGGCGTGGCGCAGCTCTGGTGTTCGTGTCGGCCCTGGTGCTCACCTTTTGCAGTTCCGAGAGCGGGGGTTCTCAACCTCTCTCCACCACGGTTGTCTACAGATTCGGCGTGGTCGGAAACCGGGGCGCCATCAGTCAGCTGCAACTCGATCGGCCGACTCCTGTCCGCGGCATCAGTGGCCGGGTCGTGCAGATCGCCACCTCAAACTCTGACGGCTACGCGCTGACCTCGAGCGGGTCGGTGTGGGCCTGGGGGGTGGCCAGCTACGGCGAACTCGGGAACGAAACGCACCCTGCCTATTCCACCAGGGCGGTCAAGGTCGGCATTCCCCCCGGGATCAAGATCACTTCCCTGGCCAACCCGATGCCCTTCGACGGTGCGTTGGCCATCGACTCCCATGGCCACGTCTGGGGGTGGGGCCTCAACGCCTATGGCGACCTCTGCCTGTCCGGTCTCACGGAACTGCGTCCGAGTGAGCTTTCTCTGAGCGACGTCACCCTGGCTACCGGAGCCCGGACGCACTCGCTCTTCGACTCGGCGGGCAAGGTCTACGCGTGTGGCTCAGGTGAGTACGGCGTCCTGGGCACCGGCTCCACCACGAGTAGCTCCACTCCGGTCCCCGTTGTCGGCCTGCCGAGCACGGCGCGAGTGACGGCGCTCACATCGTCGTGGGAGGGTTCGGGGGCGCTCCTCGGCGACGGGGTCTACTTCGACTGGGGCTACAACGCCGCCGGTCAGCTCGGTAACGGCACCACCACCGACAGCGCCGTCCCGGTCCCGGTCATGCTGCCCGCAGCCGTGCACGTGGTGTTCCAGGGTGGAAGCGGAGCCAAGAACGGCCAGACGGTCGCCATCTTGGCCAATGGCTCGGTATGGGCCTGGGGCGACAATGACCGGGGTCAGCTGGGCGTCGGAACCAGGGTCGGCTCGGACATTCCCCTGCGCGTCGACGTCCCAAAAGGGGTGACCTTCGTCAAGGTCAGTTCTGGCGGCTACGCCAGCTACGCCATCGGCCGCTCGGGCGAACTCTGGGCCTGGGGTGACAACACGAGTGGGCAGCTCGGGACCGGGAGTGCCAACACCATCGCCACCACGCCGGTCAGTGTGGGCATCCGCCTGACGCAGGTCTCGTCGACTGCCCAGAACGTGGCCGCTCTCCACAGCAACATCGGGCTTTCTTGATGGACACCCGTCTCATCGCGCTCGGAGGCTCGCACCTCCTCGGCGGCTCCCACGGCCACCACGGCCTGAGAATCCTCATTCTCGTGATCGTGGTGATAGCTCTCCTCGTCGGCGTCGTCCTGCTGGTTCGGCGCTCCCGAGCACGCCGGTCGTCTGCGAGCGCGGCGTCACCGACCGGCACTGGCCCTGTTGCGGCCATTGACGGTACAGGGCCGCGGACGCCGCGGCCGAACGCTGCAATGCCGGCCGATCCGCCCCCCACGCGAACCCCATTCTCCGCCGCAGGAACGGCGAACACCATCCAGGCCGCGCAGCTGACCAAGCGATTCGGGGAGAAGGTGGCCGTCGACGGGCTGAGCTTCGAAGTGAGACCCGGACAGGTCACCGGCTTCCTCGGACCGAACGGGGCGGGCAAGTCGACGACGATGCGGATGATCATGGGGCTGGACCGACCCGACTCGGGTTCGGTCAGGGTGAACGGACGCCCGTACCACGGCCTGGCCTGGCCGCTGCGCGAAGTGGGAGCCCTCCTCGAAGCAAAAGCCATCCACCCAGGCCGGACCGCTTATGCCCACCTGTGGATGCTGGCCAAGACGAACCAGGTCCCGCAGCGTCGGGTCGACGAGGTGCTCGGCCTGGTCGGCCTTTCCTCGGTCGCCGGGCAGCGGGCTGGCGAGTTCTCACTCGGCATGGGCCAGCGTCTCGGCATTGCCGCTGCCCTGCTGGGCGACCCCGGGGTGCTGATGTTCGACGAGCCGGTCAACGGACTCGACACCGACGGCATCCGCTGGGTTCGCCAGCTCCTGCGCCGCCTGGCGTCGGAGGGTCGTGCCGTCTTGGTGTCGAGCCACCTAATGAGCGAGATGGCCCAGACCGCCGATCAGCTAGTGGTCATCGGCCGGGGACGGCTCATCGCCGAGATGCCGGTGAGCGAGTTCACCGCCCGCTACGCGCGGGGCTACGTCCGGGTGCGCTCGCCGCAGCTCGATGAGCTGTGGATTGCCCTTGAAGAAGCGGGCGCCTCGGTTTCGTATGGGGAGGGAGACCGCTCCATCTCGGTACGCGGGATGAGCCAGGACACCGTCGGAGAGATCGCTTTTCGGCACTCGATCATGCTCCACGAACTGGCCCCTCAAGCCGCCTCCCTCGAGGAAGCCTTCGTTGAGTCCACCGAAGGCGAGGTCGAGTTCGGGGGTCAGCGCGAGACGCCCTCAACCGACGCGATGGAAGGAGGAGCATGACCACCACAACGCCTGCTTTGAGCACCTTGGGGGATCCGCCTTCGGGTCACTACGGGCTGGGCGGGGTGCTCTCGTCGGAGTGGACCAAGCTCACGAGCGTCCGCTCGACCGTCTGGACGTTGGTGATCACTGCCCTCGCCGGCGTCGGCATCGGGGCCCTCGTCACGTCCGCCCAAGCAGCCCGGTTCTCGACCCGCTCGCTGGCCGCCCGCCTGGCCTTCGACCCCACCCGTTCCAGCCTTTCGGGCATGCTCTTCGCCCAGCTCGCCATCGGGATCCTCGGCGTGCTGATCGTGAGCGCCGAGTACAGCACCGGCACGATCCGGGCCACCTTTGCCGCCGTGCCCCGGCGCCCGATGGTCTTGGTGGCCAAGGTCGCCCTCTTTGCCGTGGTGGCCTTCGTGGTCGGTGAAATCGTCTCCTTCGTCGCCTTCCTGCTTGGTCAGCACATCCTTTCGGGCAAGACGCCGACCGCCTCGCTGTCGGACCCGACCGTACTGCGGGCGGTCATCAGTGCCGGCCTTTACCTCACCGCACTCGGGCTGCTGGCCCTGGGATTGGCCACCATCATCCGCCACACCGCGGCCGCGATCAGCACGTTCGTCGGTTTGCTCTTCATCCTCCCGATCATCGCCGACGTCCTGCCCTCGTCCTTCGCCAACGACGTGGACCGGTTCTTGCCCGCCGATATCGGGGCCCGGATGATGAGCGCCAACTATCACGGCGCCGATTCGTTCGGCCCCTGGCTCAGCTTCGCGCTACTGGGCGGCTACGTAGTCGCCGTGCTGATCGCCGGTGGCGTGCTGCTCGTCCGTCGGGACGCCTGATATGGGTCCGAGCAGCGCTCGAGGGTCCGTTGACTGCCTGGTTCGTTGATGCGCCAGGCTGTCGACCGATCGATCTGCGCCAATTCCCGCTCGGTTTGCACATCGAACACCGTGGGCTCGTCAGCGTCGCGCCTTCATGCAGGACGCCGATGGGTGAACCACGAACGAGTGCCCTGACGGAAGGTCTCGATCCGGCCCCGCCCGTTCATATACAGCGTTATGGGGCAGTCCATCCATAGCGAGGACCGGCATCGGGAGTGGATCTACTGCATCGGTGGGTCGTCCCGTTGTAGCCATCGCTTGGGTGGTGGATACACGAACCTAGCGATCGTCGCCGACACCCAGCAGAGGGTCCAACCCGCGAACACCAGGAGAACGTTGTGGAGTGTTCCGTTCTTCGCCTTCGCAGCGGCGATTGCAAGGAGGATGCCCCACCACCAGGAAACAGCCGATGCTATAAACCCAATAGTTCCGCTGCTTCAACATGTGTCCTCGACTCCCGCGCGTCACTCATTGTGCAAATCGCATTCCTGGGAGGAAGATCACTCGTTGGGCGCGATCATCGTGTGATGAGAAGGCGTCCCTCTGGTGCCGGTCAGCCACTCCTCACCAAGCCTGTCGGTCATGGAGTTCGTATATGTCGCCACGGTGTCCAAGCATACGGAGGAGTAATTCCCATCACCTTGTTGCTGTTCTTCTTACGCCGATCGGTGTAAGACAGAACTATGAACCACCGTCGTGAAAGATCCGGTGTTGTCCCGGCAACCAGGGGCGGAGACACGTCGCTGGGCATGGGTAACCAGGTTGGAGCGACCATCCGACTGTAGCGAGCCCCGAATCGAATTTGGGCCGCGTTTCCGACCCTGGTTGTGGTCCGGACCGCATCCCGGCTCGGCCGGGGCCGGGGCCGGGGCCAACGCCGGAGCCCCGCAATCGGTGAGGGAGGTGTTCTCAGCGTCTTCCTCGACCGATCGAAGGTGGGCGCCATCTTGCCGAACCAGATCAAGGTGTACCAAGCCTCACCTGGGGAACATACCTTGAGTCTGCACTTCCTCGGGAGCTTGCGGCGATCGAGGAAACTCGCTGTTCCCCTAACCGAGGGCGAGGAGAAGCAGTTCGTCTGTTTGCTGAACGCGTTCGCATGGCCCTCCATCCGGGCCGCCACTCCCAATGATGTCGCTGCAATGGAACGGTGGCAGTCTCCCCACCTGTTGACGCCTCGGAGCCTGCCTGAGGACGATACGAGGTAGCGCATTATGCCGGGCGTGTATCTCTCGGCACGGGAACTCAGACTGACTGTCCCCATGATGCCGAACTGCCCCAGAGTCCCGGCAGCGAGGCTGGGCTACCCAGAACCCGTCCGCCTCGGCACGTTGCGGCGGGTTGAATGTCAGCGACGCAACGTTGTGCAGATTTCTGCACGGTGTCGCTCCAAGTGAACCTGGTCTCCCGACGATGCGTCGGGGCCAAGGGTCCCACTCACTCTCCCAGTTAGTTCAGGAGCGTCAAGAGGTTCGGGGGCACCGAACACGTCCTCCAACCACATGGTGCGCTCGCTCGACCAATACCGGAGCATCGTCGCCCACCATCGTCTAGATCGCTCACGTAGCCCTCGCTCGTGAGAAACCCTGCCCAGCTGAGATGTACTCCCTGGTAATCATGAGCCACCGCCCCCCAGTCGGGGAGGATGTGGTGAGCGACGACAGAACGAAGGGCGTTCTGGCCTGATACCGCCAAGAGCGGACGGGTGTCCTGCAGTTGCTGGTTTCGGCCCGGCAACTCCCAGCCAGAGTGCTCCTGGTTCGCCACCTTCGGATATGTCTCGACCGGGCGCACCCAGTCCGACGGTTGGTCAACCTTCCACAGGCGGACCGCTGGTCGCACGGGTACACGCCACCGGCTAATCGACCCTCCGTACATATCCCATGCGCCAATGAGGTCGTCGTGGATTTCGGATGGAGGGTCCGTGACTGTCCAGAACCCGCTCAACGTGAACTCGCCGCCGTACACGCTTCTAAAATCATTGAATGCTGGGGTGGGCGACGTACCACTTCGGGCTATCGCTCCACCAGCATTCTTGCGACGCCATGTCCGGTGCTCCTGCCAGTTGGGACCCGAAGCGTCGACAAATCGCTTCGGCGATTGGTCCCTTGCGGACGCAAGTTCGTAGGCCGAGGCGAGTGAGTTGGGAGCGCCCGGACTCCACGGACCGGCAAGATGATTAGCAGCGTCGAGTGCCAAGTCCAGCAGGGCGCCGGCGGTCATCTGATCGACCTGCTCGACCCCAGTTGCGCGGCGCTCGGGTCGCTATCAGACAAGGCGTCGAAGGAAAGAGAGTCCTCCCGATCTGCGACTTCTATGCGATCCAAAAGCGTCACCCCGATTGGGGCGGCGAGAAGGTCCTAACGGCTAGATCCACGCCCACATCATGTCGGATTGCACCGCTCGCTATTGCCGCCCGCACCGATTATCGAGCGGGACCCTCTCGGGTCCCAGGACTATCCCCATGGATTCGCAGGGTGTCACCCCAGGCCGGCGATGATGATGTGGAACGGCCTGTCAACCTCCCGCGCGAAGGTCCTTGGCACTGTCTTTTGACCGCGACGCACCAGAGGTGCGGCGCTTGATCGCTTTGAGCAGTCGGTGGGGCCCCTGTGTCAACACGGAGCGCCCGGAGCCCGAAGGGTGAGGACGAACGGTGTTGACACAGGGGAGGAGGCTGCTACTCGCCCCTGTGCGATAGCGGTGGTGGTCGAGCGAGCCATCGACGACGCGCCGGAGCGCAGTGGATCGGAGAACCGCCACGATGATGTGCGCGAGTCGGAATCGCAGAAAAGCCATTCGCAGTTAGTTGCCTCGGAATAGGGGCGCCCATGACATCCTCACAAGGAGCGATGGTGGGCTGAACGCCGGCGAGGATCGGATCTGCTGCGGCGGTGCTCCGGCGCGTCGTGGAGAGCTCGCTCAGACGCGGCGCCGATCGCGCGCTGAGCGACGGGAAGATCACGGGGTCAGACCTCGGCCACCATCTCGGCCCAGAGGAACCCGGCGAGCTCGCGGGCGATGGCGGCGGCCACGACCGAGCGCACGTTCTTGTGGGCGGCGAGCTGGCGGAACCGCCGCGACAGGCGGACCTGCGCGGCCCATGAACGGGCCACGGTCTCGGGCGCCACACCCGCTTGGCGCTCTCTGATGCCCACCCCGACGTTCGGGCTGTGCTGGTAGGCCCAGGCCGCTTCGGTGAGCTGGCCCCGCAGGTGGGCGTTGCCGGCCCGGGTGATCGAGCCCCGACGCTGCGTGAGACCCGTCGAGTTCTCCCCGGGCACGAGGCCGGTGAAGCTCATGAAGCCTCTTGCCTTCGGGAAGCGACGCCAGTCGAACACCTCGGCGGCCAGAGTTAGTGCACCGACTCTGGTCACGCCGCGGTAGGCGGCCAAGCGCGGCACTTGGTCACCGAAGGGACCCGTTGTGCACCACGGCAGGAGATCGGCCTCGACCGACTCGAGGGCGGTGTCGCGCAGCTTCACGGTGGCCAGGTAGTGCGAATAGGTCGTGGCGATGGCGGGATCGTCGAAGGACAGCGTCGCCAGCCAGCGTCGATGGCGTTCGGTCCACGGTGATCCTCCTCGCCACACGACACTGTGACGAAGGAGAAACCCGCTCAGGCGGTTGCGGGCCCGGGTGAGATCTTGGACCATGTCACCGCGCGTGCGACACAGATCGCGCACTCCCTCTTGGGCGGGCGTGGGGACGGCGATTGGTGTGAGCTCACCGGCCCGGTGCAACCCGGCCAGTCGTCTGGCGTCGCGGCGGTCGGTCTTCACCCGGTCGCCCGAGCCCTTGGGGATCAAGGAGGGGGCCACCACGTCGCAGCGCACCCCCATCGAAATCAGCAGGCGTTGGAGGTCATAACCGGTCGGGCCCGCTTCGTAGCAGGCCCAGATCTCCTTGGGCTTCCCGAGCCGTTTGACCAGGCGTCGGACCGAGTCGGTGTCGTGGAAGATCTTGTCGATCTCGGCGGTGTCGCGATCGGGCGAAAGCACCGCCACCGCGATCGAGTCCTTCGCGACGTCCATCCCCAGGTGGACGAATCCTCGGTGGGCAATACTGGACACGGCTCGGCTCCTTCCATCCGTATGTCGGCTCCGTTCACCGACAGGTGAATGATCCACGTAAATGCGGATGCCGGAGGAGCCGGCCGTTCCATACTGATTAGGGGGCAGGTGACTCTTATTCGTTTGTGCTGTAGTGCCGATCTGGATGGTTGCAACCGCTCGGAGCATTGGGGCCGCCAGGGAAGTACAGGACGGGTCGCAGCACGCCGTTTCAACCAAGGCGTCACAGCTGGGAGAGAAATACGCGTCGTATCGGTCGCAGCAGAGGCTGTTCGTCCCACAGTGTTCGCACTGCTTGGACCTATTGGACGAGCCTGGGTCAATTCAGCCGGTGATCAACTCGTTCCTCGGGTAGTCCTCGTGCAGGAGCGCCGCAGCCTGCTGCGATCCGACCAGTGGGAGGCGGTCGACGTCAAGCAAACCAAGCTGGACGAGCATCGAGCCCTGATCCCAGTAGATGCGCTCAAATGCGATCTTTCCGTTCTCAAATCCCACGACGGCCACATGCGGCAATTCCACCCTGCGACCCGTAGGAGCGAGTCCCGGAAGGATCGCATCCATGACGATGTCGTGCGTGAACCTCACGATGAACTCGTCGATCACCATGTTGTCAGTCGTCGTTCGGGAGATCCGCTCGACCGAGAGATCGGAAGGCCATTTACCGACGAAGTGGTCTCTGTAAAAGTCGTGCAGCGCGTCTTTGCCTCTCGCACCAGTAATTACCGGCACATGAGTGAGACTCGGCGCATCAGTCATGGTCTCCATCGCCTTGTCGGCGTCTCGCAAGTCGAACTCTGCTGACATATGAGTGTCGAAGACGGCCCCGAGATCAAATCCCGCATCTGCCTTCATCGCGGCCTCCAATCACATGAAAAGTTCGAGGTCCTGAATCCATCGTGCCGACGATACCCCTGCCCGGGGTCAGACTCATTTGGGTCTGACTTCATGAGCAATTTCGCTCGATTCTGGGCGTGCGCCCGAAATGCAGATAGCCACGGACCGCCGTATGGGGACATCACCCTCGGACCCGCTCGCATCGGCTGTGATTCCGAACGCTCTTTAAACAAGCTCTAGGTCAGGTCTCTCTCGGCCGATCCACGAGGGGCAGTAAATCGGGCGACGGTTACGAACACGAAGTAGGCGACAAGGGACTCCGCCGTAGATCAGCATGCTACCTAAGGGCGCAACACCGGCGATGACGATCGCCACGAGGTAGGCAACCGCAGGACCAACGGCGACGGCAACACCGGCCCGACGAAACCGCCGGTCAGGAGGTTCGTAAAGCAGGTGCGAGTTTCCCGTTGCGTACAACCAGATCGCAATTCGTGTCGCCGCTATGAGCACCAACATGAGCCCATAGAGTCTGAGCGCTACTGCGTCGTTGGGATAGCGAGCGATCAGTGCGGCTCCGAATGGCACCAAACACAATGGGAGTAGGTAGAGCAGGTTGAGCCATACGAGAGGGCGATCGGCACGTCGTATGACGGTGAACAGATCCCGGTGGCCGACCCACGCAATGGCCACCACAACGAAGCTGATCAAGAACGCCACGAGTGCGACCGGCGTTTGCGTGGGGGCGTCGAACTCCTCTGGACTGATTGCGCTCAACGACTCGGCCCGGCGCCTAGTCACATCATGAAAGCGGATGAGCATCGCTTCGGGCGGTTCGGGGCGAAGTGCTCGGACCCACTGCTCGTTCGCCGCGCCGATGGCATTTCGAACATGAGCAAGGGTGGTCACGTCGATCGAAGCAGGACGCTGTTCGTCGCCGGCAAGGCGAGATTCGGTGCCGATGAGATGGGCGACGACATCGTGGACCGTCCAGCCAGGGAGTGCGGTCGACCTCGGCCATTCCGTGACATCTAGTCCACCGAGAAGGTCCTCGATCACTGCCCACTCCTCGAGCAGGGCGCCGACGACGGGCTCGCTTCTAGGGGCTGTCGAACTCATCGCTCACACCCGGACCTTCCTTTCGGTTGCCTGCTTCCGACCAGTCCGGTTGCGGGCCGAGCTGGCTCCTTTCGTCTCATTTCCTGCCGGGCAATGAAGGCGACTTCCCGACAGACTCACGTTGATCGATTGCCCTCTCGCTGGGCTCGATACCAGGTCATGGCATGCAGATCAGGAGACTTGATGCGGTCGCGCTTGAGTTCGGCGAAGTTGTCGTAGCGCGCCAGCCACGAAACGTGTCGCCACAAGTCGACCGCGTCCTCATCCGACGGCAGCTCGCTGATCACCGGTCCGAAGATGGCCGGCCCGGTACCCCGTCGAGGACGATCGTCGGTACTCCGAAGCTGCGCGTCCTCTCGACCAGTCCGTGGTGCTCGTCGAGGACGGCTTCCCAGGTCCCCGGATCCGAAAGTGCTTCGTCGCACCACTGGGCATCGAGACCGACCTCTTCGAGCGCCCCGCGCACTGCGGTCGCCATATCCTGCTCGGGCGGCGACTGCTCCCAGATCCTCTTGCCGAGGGCACTGTAGAAGGGTCCGATCACATCGCTGCCCTTCCGCTGTCGGATGAGGGTCGCGGTCCGAAGTGCGGGGCCTGACCGGGCCTGGAGCTCGTGGGGATCGGCCCCGTCCTTCAGGTTCACGACCTCGAGGGAGAACAACCCCCAGTCGAGCTCGATCTCGCCGAGCTGTTCGACGCGTTTGGCCCACCGCGACGTCTGGTAGCACCAGGGACATATGGGATCGAAGTGGAATCTCACAGCGTCCATGACAGGCTCCTTCTTCGTAGATGGTAGGTCTCGGGCGTCGGCCCTCGGGTCAGTCGAGTGCGGCGAGCGCAGCCTCGATGTCGCCGCGAACGAGCCGCGACACTCAGCGAACCCTCCTCGCCCGGCCCGTCTCGCAAACGATAGAGAGAGCGCGGCGGGATTGGGCCAGTAGCTTCTACTTGTACGTAGTTGAGGACAACCGAGATGTCCGCGGCGGCCCCGGGACACTCGCTACCTCCCTCCAGACCCATACGCCTGTCCGGCAGTGCCGGATCGCGGATGGCCCGCCATCAGAATCGCCTGCCCCCATGGTGCCCGGGTGGCACTCTTCGTTCTCAGAGACCTTGATGCGGTTGCAGACACGCTGCGAGGATTTCTGCCACCCGACTCCTAGTGGACTTTGATAGCTCCTGTCCCTGCGTGCCGAAGTGTCCCACTGTCCCGGCGTGTTGAGACACCCTGGGTCGCCACTGAAGGAGAGCATCCATAATGGAGCGATGCTCGGAAAGGATCCCAGCCGCCGAGGGGCCGAATTGCGGAGAACCCCCCGCTGGCTACGACCGGCCGTCCTCGCGTCGAGTGCGGTACTGGCCGTCCTCGCGTCGAGCTGTTCGTCGAGTTCGTCTCCGTCGGGTTCAACAACCACCACGCAGGCTTCGACCACCACCACTTCGGGTTCCGCGCTCTCGGCGGCTGCGATCCGGACCCTCCAGGCCGCCCTGTCTAAGGTCGGCTGTTACACCGGCGAGGTGGACGGGGTCGGTGGCCCCCTCACCACAGCCGCCGTGCGGTCCTTCCAGGCTGCCGAGGGTCTTGCGGTCGATGGTGTCTATGGCTCGAGCACCAAGTCCAAATTGGCGACGGCCGTGGCCGCTGGCACACGAGTCTGCGCGTCGAGCACCACGACCACCAGTTCTGCCGTAACCACGACGACAGCAGCATCGGCTGCTCCGGCCGCCGCCACCGCCGCGATCAACGCCTACGAGACGGCCAATGGCCCCCCGGTCGGTACCTGGCAGATCACCTCGACCCAAGTGTCTAGCGTCGACCCTTCGTACGTCCTGTTCCGGATTGGTCCCGCACCGGGTCACGAGGACACCGTGCAAGGAGGCTACGGATTCGTCCATAATCAGTCGGGCACGTGGACGGTCATCGGCCTCGGCAGTGCCCAAGTCGGGTGTCCGCCGGGCGGTGCGCAGACTCCCGTCGTACCGACCGCGGTGCTGACCGGTTTCGGGTTGGCGTGTCCGCCCTCCAGCTGAGAGGCGTGCACGAAATCGGCTCGCCCGAACTTCGATGGGATCGATCCAGAAAACCGCCGAGTATCGGGAGCGAGACTAGGCCACTAGCCCTATTGTGGCGAGCTGTCCCACCATCCCGGCAGCGAGGGATACCTCGTACACCCTCGGCCTGAGTGCTTATGGGGCACTTTTCATACAGCTGCGTCGCTGGGTGCCAGCCGAGGGAAGAGGTCCCAGCAGATCTGCCGCAGGAACTTGATGAGGAGTTCCGGGGTGAAATCTTTCCCGGACCGACATGTCGGGATGAGGCGTACACTCGCAACCAGAGGTGCCGAACCGGAAGAGGGTTCCGTGAAGAGACTGGCGAAGTTGTCGTGGCGGGCTCGGGGTCGTGCCGGTGGTAATTGCACCGCTGAAGTTGACCATCCGATTGGCGGCTATCGAATGGACCCGAAGTACCGGTCCAATCTTCTCGCGCTATCCGGACCCGAGGGATCACCCCCTACGGTGTCCTGGATCTCCTTCGACGGGGACGCCTATTGGGTCCGGCTCTCGGCTGCCCAGGGCTGGCCGCGTTCGATTCGGGTGACCCAGAGCGATGTGGACGGTGTGAAGAATTAGAAACTCGGGCTGATCACGTCGGTCATCTGCACCCAAAATCCAGAACAGCAGCATCGCTGACAGGTCTCACCGAACAGGTGTGTGCAAAGGATGTGATTCGCGGCCCGTTCGACGACCAGATTTTGCACCACCTGCGCCGGGTGGCGTCAGAATTCGTGCGCTCCCCGTGCGTTATCTATGCGATAAATACCGGCGATCTCGGGAATCGGGTGGTGCCGAGCGGCGCCGAACGGTAAGAAGATAAATGCCGTTGAACTGGGTATTCCGTACAAAACTCCTGAGCAGCCCCAACGGGATTCGAACCCGTGTCGCCACCTTGAGAGGGTGGTGTCCTAGGCCTCTAGACGATGGGGCCGTGTGGAGACGCCATCACCGAGATGGTCGTCGCCAGTGCTCGGGGGGAAGGACTCGAACCCTCAATAACTGGACCAGAACCAGTCGTGTTGCCGATTACACCACCCCCGAATGGGTGACGCTCAGATTAGCCCAGCGACTTCTGACCCTGGTCGGCCGGCTCACCAGGGTGGGGGCGCGACGATCTTGAGCTGCCCCGGTGGCATGATGCGGCGCCCGGGATCCCCGACTCAGTGCAGCGGAGAACCGAGGCGGTCGAGAGGAGTGGCGTGCGCGGGTGGTCGAGGGGCGCGATCACCGGATATGCCGGATGTGGGGGATGTCTGGCCGTCCTCACCCTGGCTCCGCTCGTCACTCCTTCTTGCGCCGGGGCCGCCCAGGCACCCCGGCCGGGCGTGACGGCCAGGGTGCTGCCGAGCCACGGCCTCGTCGAGGGCCAGGCTGTCACCGTGACAGGCCGGGGACTGGGGAAGCCTCCGGCGAACGGCGCGCCGGTATGGTTCATCACCGAATGCACCGCGAGCGTACGCGGCCACATGAATCCCTCGAAAGACGCGTCGCACTGCGACATCACACACGCCGCCCTCATCCGCGTCGCCCGCAACGGCTCCTTCTCAGCCCACTTCCTCGTAAGGACCGGCATCGTCGGGGACGGCTACTGCGGAGTGCCAGGCCACACCACCTGTGTGATCGGGATCAGCACCGCCCAGGGTCAAGGAACGGTGGTGCCGATCACCTTCGCCGTTCCCTCGACGTCAGACCAACCCGGCCTCTGATCAGCGATGGGCTCGCAGGTCACGCCGGCGCGGCTCAGGCGGCGTGCAGCCACTCCAGATGGTTGAAGCCGATGATGCGGCCGAGCCCGACGCCGACTGTTTCTTTCATGAAATAGGGCAGGGTGGACCAGCCCGCAATGGGCGAGGTCCGGGTCGGCGTCGGCGACGGCACCAGCGACAGTTCCGACACGATTGCCATGGAACGGTCCTCGTGGAAGGGGTCGGTGGTGACAAGGACGTCGTGGACGTGGTGCGCCCGGAGCACGGGGAGGGCGTCGGCGACGTTTTCATAGCTGTCGTCGCCTCCAGCTTCGAGAATGTCGCTCGCCGGCACGTCGTCCACCTTTTCGAGATACCTCGCCCCCGACTCCGCTTCGGTGCAGGCGTCACCTGGCCGCTTGTTGCCAGTCACCATGATCAGGTGTGCATCGCCGCCGCGGTACAGCATGTCGGCCTCGTTGAGCCGGGCCCGAAGGTCTGGTGAGGGCACGCAGTTGTACTGAGCCGCGCCCATGACGAGGATGGCTCCCGCCGGATGCGGATCGTAGCGGCGCGACGTCAACCACACCTGCACCAGGGTCACGCCGAAGTACAGGACGATGGCGGCCAATACAACGACGCCGATGCGCAACGCCCAACGAAGAGGGGCAAGGAGCATCAGGCTGCCGGGAACAGCCGCGCCAACGCGCCGGCCAGTCGGCGGCACGTCTCGTCGCGGCCGAGCACGACCAGGGAGTCGAAGAGCGGGAGGCCGCGCGTTCGTCCCATGACCGCCACCCGAATCGGAGCCTGGGCCTTGCCCAACTTGCGGCCGACGCGTTCGGCGATGGCCAGCGTGGCTGCGTGCAAGGACTCGATGTCCCACGGACAGGTCTCATACGCCTCAAGAGCGTCGGCCAATATCCGAGGTGCCTCCTCGTCGCCCGCCACCGCCTTTGTCCAGCTCTCGGGGTCGTCAGGTGTGTCGCTGAGGAACACGAAGTCGACGAGCCCGGGGACCTCGCCAAGGACGGTGACCCGCTCGCGGGTGACCTCGGCCAGCGCCGAGAATCTCCCTGCGTCGAAGCGCTCGGGCGGCCAGGGCGGCGGATCGGTTGCCGGCGCGCCCGTGTCGGGGTCGCGCCACCCGCCCGGTGCCCACTCGCCCGGGACCGGGTCAACCCATGGCCGGGCCGCCGAGACGAAGTCAGGCAGGGACAGCGCCCGGATGTAGACGCCGTTGACGTGCGAGAGCTTCTTCGTGTCGAAGTAGGCGGGTGAGCGTTGCACGTCCTCGAGCCGGAACCGGTCCACGATCTCCTCGAGCGGCACGATCTCCTCGTCACCGGGGCTCCAGCCCAACAGGGCCAGGTAGTTGCGAAAGGCCGAAGGCAGATAGCCCTGCTCTCGGTACATCTCCACCGCCACCGGGTCCCGCCGCTTGGACAGCTTCTTGCCCTGCTCGTTCACCAAGAGGGGCAGATGAGCGTATGTGGGGAGCGCCAGATCGTTGTCCTCGGCAGCGTTCAACGCTGCCCAGAGCATGATTTGGCGCGGCGTGGTCGGCAGTTGATCTTCACCGCGGATCACGTGCGTGATGGCCATGGCGCGATCGTCGACGGCGTTGGCCAGGACGAAGAGCGGCTTGCCGTTGCCCTTCACGCAGATGAAGTCCTCGAGTGCCCGCAGTGGGAACTCGAGGTCACCGCGTACCAGGTCGTGCATCGGCACCACGCCCTCGTCGGGCGTGCGGAACCGCAGAGCCCGGCCCTCCCCACGGGGCAAGCCGAGGTCGCGGCAATGGCCGTCATAGCCTGGTGTCGGGTCGCCAGCAGCAGCACGTTGTCGCGTCCGCTCGTCGATCTCCTCTCGGGTGCACTCGCACGCGTAGAGCGCACCGCTGGCCCACAGCGCCTCGATCGCCGCGCCGTGCACCGCGTCCATCTCCGACTGGAAGTAGGGGCCCTCGTCGGGCGACATCCCGAGCCAATCGAGCGCGCCAATGATGCCCTCGGTCCACTCGGGACGGTTCCGCGCGTCGTCGGTGTCCTCAATCCGGAGAATGAACGTTCCGCCCAGGCGGCGGACGAACAGCCAGTTGAACAGCGCGGCCCGTGCGCTCCCGACGTGGAAGTATCCGGTCGGCGACGGAGCGAAACGGACGCGCGGCGAGGTCGGCGTCTGGAGTGTCAGTCTTCCTCAATCGATATCGCGCCGACCACCCCGTAGCACGGGACCTCTCGGCGCACGCCGACCCTCACGCGCTCCTCCTCGTTCGGTCGCGGTTGACAGGGCCGATCATACCGGTCGACCTCGCGGTGGTCCGGGGCAGGCCTCACTCGTCCAGGTCGGAGAGGTCGACCCCCGCCAGCAGCTGCTCGAGGAATTCTCGGTCGTGGAGGAGCGGGACGTTCGAGACGAACATGCGGCCGTAGCGTTCAAAATACATGAGCTGTTTGGCCAACAGGAAGGTCCCCCGGTCGAAGTCGGACATGAGCCCGCCCGACTGGTCGGCGAGACGGCGCAGGGCGCGCTGCGTCTGGAGACGTCTGAGGATCGCCCGCAGGCTGCGTCGGTGCGCCTCCATCCCCTGGGCTCGCGCCATCTGGAGCTGAATCGTCTGCATGATGCCGGCCAGGCTGACCTCGCCGAAGGGACGCGTCAGAGCGGGCTCGACAATGGAGCGGAAGAAGGCCGGAAGTTCCTCGTCCGAAAGACCGACGGCCAGTCCGATGGCCGGACCGTACACGTTGGTGATGTGCCGGGTCAGCACCGGCCACGCCGCCTCGTTGCCCAACCCCGCCGAGAGGAGCGCCAGGAAGAAGCGGTGCGTCGCCGCGTCCAGACGCCCAACGATGCCCCAGTCGATGATCCCGATCCGCCCATCGCGCAAGAGCATCATGTTGCCGGCGTGCACATCACCGTGGAACGCCCCCCACCGCACGGTGGTGAGGAAGAAGGCGCGGATCACCTCCTCCACGAGGGGTGTGGGGTCGAATCCCAGTTCGGCCACCTGGGCCAGGTCGTCGATCGGCACTCCGTCGAAGAACTCCATGGTCAGCACGTTGCGTCCCGAGAGCTCGCGGTACGGCTCGGGCACGGCCAGGCGCGACAGGCCGAACTCCCCCTGGAGGCGGCGGAAGTGCTCCATGGAGCGTGCCTCGTTGCGCAGGTCCATTTCCTCGCCGATCTGGACACGAAACCCATCGAGAACCTGAAGTGTCGAGCCGGCCATTTGGTCGCCCGTCTGGCGCACCAGGATCTCGAGCAACGGCTGCATGAGGTCGAGGTCGGTCGCCACCACGTGCTCGATCCCAGGCCTCAGCACCTTCACGGCCACCACACGTCCGTCGTGCAGACGAGCCCGGTGCACGACGGCGATCGACGCCGTGCCGATCGGGCGAGAATCGAACTCGGCGAAGGCGTCGTGCAACGAGAGGCCGAGGTCTTCCTCCACCCGCTGGCGCACGTCGGGGAACGGCACCGGAGGGCCCGTGTCGAGGCAGGCGCGGAATTCGTCGGCCGCCTCGTCACCGAAGAGGCCAGGCGACGAGGCGATGATCTGGCCGAACTTCATGAACGTCCCCCCGAGGTCCACGAAGCTCTTGCGCAGGGGTCTGGCCAGCTGCCAGGCCGGCAATGGACCTTGCCGGATGGATCGCAGCTGGCGCAGCAGGGTCGGGGTGAAATGGAGCGCCACGACCTTGGCGATGGTGCGGCCACGGCGAAACAGCTCACGCCGCGTGGGCTCGGGGAGCGAGCGGGGGTGGATCCGAGGCACGTCCTCCGTCGGAGTGTGGGTCGGGGGCGACGCCTGGTTGTCGTCGGCCGATTCAGCCCCGGTGCTCATCGGGTCAGGGTAGGCGACCGGCGCGCCGGTACAGTACGGCAGCCGGTGCAAGGGACGACCGGCCAATAGAATTTGAGGAGACGCCCATGCAAACGCGGAAGATCGGCTCGCTCGAGGTCAGCGAGGTCGGGCTCGGGTGCAACAACTTCGGCATGCGCATCGGGCGCGACGACTCGCACGCCGTGGTCGGGGCCGCGCTCCATGCCGGTATCACGCTCTTCGACACGGCCGATGGGTACGGCCGCACCAAGAGCGAGACATATCTGGGCGAGGCACTGGGGTCACACCGCGACGAGGTCGTCGTGGCCACCAAGTTCGGCATGGCCTTCGGCGACGTCGAAGGTGGAGGTTCACCCAGCTACGTGCGCCGTGCCGTCGAGGCCAGCCTCAACCGCCTGGGCACTGACCGGATCGACCTCTACCAGCTTCATCTCCCTGACCCCCAGACCCCCGTGGCCGAGACGCTCGGAGCGTTGGCCGATCTGGTCCACGAGGGCAAAGTCCGTGAGATCGGCTGCTCCAACTTCACCGCCGCGATGCTCGAGGAAGCTGCCGGTGCCGTCACCGAAGGCCAACCGGGCTTCGCCAGTGTGCAGAATCACTACAACGTCTTGGACCGGGACCCCGAACGCGACGGCGTCCTCGACTTCTGCGACCGCACGGGGGTTGCCTTCCTCCCCTTCTACCCCCTGGCCAGTGGACTCCTCAGCGGCAAGTACCGCGCCGGGGAGCCGGCGCCGGAGGGCACGCGTCTGGCCGCCATGGGGGACCGCGCCGCCGCCGATCTGGCGGATGCCCGCATGGCGCAGGTGGCGGCCCTCGAGAGCCTGGCCGCCGACCACGGGCACACTGTGTTGGACCTGGCCATCGGCTGGCTGTTGACCCGTCCCTCAGTATCTTCGGTGATCGCCGGCGCCACCAAGCCCGAACAGGTACACGCCAACGTGGCCGCCGGCGCCTGGCGGCCGGGGGCTGACGTGCTGGCCCAGGTGGACACCATCACGGCCGTGACCCCGAGCAGCTGACGTCCATTCGGAAGAGAGTTGGCGCTACGACTCCCGTGCGCCGATGCCGGCGAGGTCCCGACGTACGGTGGCGTCGATCTCGGGGATCTTCTCCGCTCCCTCCGCCGGCTTCAGGTAGCCGCTCCGCACGTCGAAGAGATTGATCACCTCGGGGTTCACCCCGGGACCCTCGCCGGTGATGGACTCGACGGTCGGGCCGATACGATCGGCGACGACGGCCAACGCGCCACCGTCGAGCCCGAAGAAGCGGATGGCGTTCTCGCCGAGCATGAGCCGAAGCTCGTCCTCGGGGACCTCGGCGAACGCGTCACGGAGCCAGTCGGGTGTATTGGGCCAGGTTCCCTCGGGGTGCGGATAGTCGCGGCCGAACATCAGGGACTCCACCCCGATCTGGTGGCGCATCTCCACCTCGACCTTGTGGATGAAGGAGGCACCGGCCATGCAGTTGTCGCGCCAGTACTCGCTCGGACACCGCGTGGCGCGGAGATCGGCACGGTGTTCCTCGAACAGCCCGTCGAGATAGGACAGGGTGGCGGGCAGCCAGTCGACCCGGACCTCCGTCATGACCAGTTTCAGATCGGGGTGGCGGTCGAACACGCCTCCCAACATCAACTGCCACATCGGCTGCCGCGGCTTCGGATCCGAGAAGAAGCTCGAGGTGAACAGCTCGGTCGCCAGCCGCATCACCATGTCCATCTCGCTGCCGTCCGACTCCTTCACCTCGCGGTAGATCCGCTCCATGTG
Source organism: uncultured Acidimicrobiaceae bacterium (assembly GCA_963787485.1). Lineage (GTDB taxonomy): Bacteria > Actinomycetota > Acidimicrobiia > Acidimicrobiales > RAAP-2 > Bog-473. The sequence goes on from CAWBDF010000001.1 coordinate 111,195, forward strand.
CTCGTAGGTAACTCCCTGTTCCCCTCCGTACCCGGCGTGCACCACCAACGCGATTCCGCGTGACTCGCACTCGGCCCAGAACGGCTCCCAGTAGTCGTCGAACAGTGGCGGCATGTCCGCATGACGCATGAAGCCCGGCGTGAACGTCCCCACGAAACCGTGGTCGGCGATCCAGCGCACTTCGGCCACCGCCGAGTCCATGTCGGTGCACGAGCCGATGGCTCCCGTGAGGAGGAGGCGGTCCGGCGCCTTTCCGAAGGCGTCGAAGATCCAGCGGTCGAACGCACGGGCGCCGGCATCCCACACCTCGAACGGGTACACGCCATTGGTCACGTTGTGGGCGAGGTCAGTGGTGCGGAAGTCCCCGAGGTAGACCAGCTCCGCCGAAATGCCCTCCCGGTCCATCTGCTCGAGGCGCACGTCGGGGTCGTGCACGCCCCGGACACCACCGGTGCTGTGCTCTTCGAGGATTTCGCCCGCCATCACCTGGTTGCTCAGCGGCCACACCGACTCGTAGTAGACGTCCCGTTCCCTTCGGAGCCTGGGGAGGTACTCGTGGAAGCTCGACTCGAGGTAGTCCGGCCACAGCTCGACGGGAACCGTGGCGTGAGAGTCGGACGACACGATGATCAGCTTGTCGGTGGTGGTCATTTCGGATCCTTTCCAAGTTCAGTCAAAATTCAGTCGGTGCGTCCGTCGCGTCACCATCAGCGCAAGGTCATCCCACCGTCGACACTGAGACTCTGGCCGTTGATCCACTCGCCCTCCGACGACATGAGGAAGGCAACCATCGCCGCGACGTCCTCAGGCCGACCGAGGCGTGGACTGCGAACCTGAGCCAACATTGCCTCCTTGTACTCGGGAGGTAGATACCCTTCGGCTTCGTCGGTCAGGATCGGGCCCGGTGCGATGCCATTGGCCCGGATCCCCTCCTTGCCCCATCGCGACGCGACGTGCCGCACCAGGGCATGGACGCCGATCTTGCTGACGGCGTAGGCGGGTCGTTCGGGCTCGCCGACGAATGCGGCGGAAGAACTGGTGTAGACGAGCGCGCCACCTCCTCGCTTGAGGATCTCGGGGATGGCGTACCGGGTGCAGAGGAGAGACCCGCGGAGGTTCACCTGGAGTGTGCGGTCGAACACCTCCAGGTCGATCTCCGCCGCGTTGGTGTCGTTCATGATCACCTCGCGGTCCATGTTGCCCGCATTCACGTGTAACGCGTCGAGACCCCCGTAGGCGTCCACTGCCGTCCGCACAGCCGCAGCCACCGAGCCCTCGTCGGCGATGTCGAGGTGGACGGGCCGCGCCTCACCGCCCTCGGCCCGGATCTTCTCGACGACCTGTTCGACGGCGGAGTCGGTGCGCGAGCCCACCACGACCTGTGCACCCTCCAGTGCGAGGCGCAACGCCGTTGCCGTGCCGATCATGCCGGTTCCTCCGGCGATCAGCACCGTCTTGTCCTGCAGCCCGTCCATGGACTCCTTCCTTCTTGCCGAACGCGAGCTTCCGCTCAGCTCGTCTTTCTCGCGGTGGCTACGTCGACCTTCCCGTCGGACGTCGCCGCCTCGGCGACCTGCCGTCCGATGAGGTAGCCGAAGGTCATGGCGGGTCCGATGGTCGCCCCGGGACCGGCGTAGGCTCCCGCAGCGGCGCCGTTGGAACAGTTGCCCGAGGCGTACAGGCCGGGGATGGGCTCGCCACGCAGAGCCGAGAGCACACGGCCCGTCGCGTCAATGCGCAACCCGCCGCGAGTCGCGATGGCGCCCGGGTACATCGGCACCGCGAAGAACGGACCCTTCTCGAGCGTCCCGAGCGACGAGTTGGGGCCATGGTCGGGATCGCTCCAGGCGCGGTCCCACGCGTTCTCACCGCGGTGGAAGTCCTCGTCGACACCGCGGCGAGCGAAGCCGTTGAACCGCTCGACGCTGTCCTGCAGCGTGGCAGGATCCACCCCGATCGACTCGGCGAGCTCCTCGACAGTGCTCCCCTCGTGCACGAAGTCGGGCCGGTACTCGCGTGGCGGGATCTTCCAGGCGAGGATGGCGTAGCGCTCCACGCCCTGCGAGTCGAACAGCAGCCACGCCGGCCAGTCACGCGGGGCCGCGCCGGTCTTGTCGCCGAACGACTCGCCGGCGTCGTAGTAGTTCACGGCCTCGTTCATGAACCGCTTGCCCGCCGGGTTCACCATCATGGTGTGTGGTAGCGCACGGTCCTCGCGTGTGCCGGCCGCGTTCGCGACACCGTCGGGCCCGAGCATCGGAGTGTGGGGCATCCACCATGCGTCCCCGAGACCCGCGAGCTGCGCACCGACGGCAGCGCCCATGCGGTGGCCGTCACCCTCGTTGGCCTCGTTCTCGCACGTGTAGACGAGTGGCCGGTTGAGCCAGAGCCGCTTGAGCTCCTCGTTGTGCGCGTAGCCACCAGTCGCCATCAGTACGTGCGGGGCGCGGAACTCGACGATCTCGCTATCGTGGTTGGCCCGGACGCCCGCGACCCGGCCGTCCTCCATGACCACCTCGACTGCCGGCGTGTCGACGTGCACCACGACCCCTCGCCCCAGACAAGCCTGGAGCAAGCGCGCGATCAGCGCCGTACCGCGCCAGTAGGTGTCGACCTCCGGCGGGTCCGGCGTGGCCATCGCCGTTGCCGTGTCCGAGCCCGGACGCGTCAGGTGCATGCGCTGGCGGTAGTACTCGAGCATGTTCGTCGAACTGCGCAGCTCCGGAGCCTTGCGCAGCTTGTCGGCCCATTCTCCGAGCTCTGAGACCGAGATGCCGAGCACCTCAATGGTGCGCCCGCCGCGCATGCCGCCGGGCAACCAGCCCCGGTAGTCGATCGCCCCACCGATCGCGGGCCAGGCCTGGAACGGGATGTCGGCCTCCTTCTGCAGCAGGCGCACCATGTCGGCCCCGTGGTCGACGAGGGCGACGAGGAGGTCGTCCTCGCCGGCCTCGCCGGTGCACGCACGCAGGTAGGTGAGCGCCTGTTCGCGGGAGTCCTCGAGCCCCACTTCGGCCATGACCGGGTTGCAGGGCACCCAGGCGCCGCCCCCGGAGATCGCCGTGGTGCCGCCCACCAGGCCGGTCTTCTCGAGAACCGTCACGCGGGCGCCACCGATGGCGGCGACGAGGGCGCCCGTCAGGCCGGCCGCCCCGCTCCCCACCACGACCAGATCGGTCTGGACGCCCAGTACCTCGTCGTTCCTCGCCGTCACGACTCCCCGCTCCCTCCGGATCTCCGGAGCGGCCGCATGCCGGAATCCGAGACTCCGGACATCAGGCCGAGACGATCTCGTCGACGAGCGGACCGACACGTTCGGCGACGGGCGCGAGACGCGAGGTGTCGAGCGAGTAGCAGGTGACCGCGTTGTCGCTGATCATGGCCCTCACCTCGTTCTCGGGAATCCCCTTCATGAGACCTTGCAGGGTCTCTTTGGTGTGGGGCCACTTGGACTCCATGTGGGGGTAGTCCGATCCCCACATCAGGCGATCGAACCCGAGCCGCTCGCGGTCGTCCGAGCTGGCCCACCCGAGCGCGTCGGTGTTGGTCGCTCCGACCCAGCACTGGCGGTGGAAGTACTCGCTCGGCTTGAGCGAGTACATGGAGCGTTTCTCGTCCTCGCTGAACGGGGTCATCTTGTTCTCGAGCATGAAATCCATGCCCATCAGCATCGGTGCGATCCAATCCACGCCCTGCTCGGTGAAGACCATCTTCAGGTTGGGGAACCGCTCGAAGACGCCTCCGAAGGTCATGAACCACAGCGGCCGGTGGACCCAGAATGTCGACTCCATCGCCCACAGCAGCAGGCCCTCGAAGGGGTCGTCGCCGTAGTACGGGCTTCCCTGGCCGACGTGGGTGTGAAGCGGGATGTCGAGCTCCTGGCAGGTCGCCCAGAAGGGGTCATAGCGCCGGTCGTTCCAGAACGGCTCGTCAATGTTGTAGTAGTGCACCGGCAGACAGGCCCCGCCGTGCAGGCCGTTCTCCTTCGCCCAGGTGACCGTCTCAATGGCGTCCTCGACGCTGGCCAACGAGCCGATGAGTGCGCACCCGAGGAGGCGCTCGGGCGCGGCCGAGCAGAAGTCGGCCAACCAACGGTTGTAGGCACGCGCACCCTCACGGCGCTGCTCGTGCGAGTACTTGCCGTAGGGCTCGCGGTAGTCGCGGGCGAGACCGAGGAACGGCGGAGAGTTGGAGGACTGGTCGTCGGGGAACATCACATCGGCGCTCACCCCGTCGATGTCGAGCGCCTCGAGGCGCTTTGCCGAGTCCCACTTTCCCTCAATGCCCCACGGGATCTTCGCGGCGCGCGCCTCGAACTCGCGCTGGTACTCCTCACCCCACATGTTGTGGTCGAGGGTCGTCTTGACGGAGTCCGAGGCCTTCGTGCCCTTGGTCATCCACAAGGGGATGTAATCCTCGAACCACGCGTCGAAGTCGGCGACGAACTTCGGGTCCATGTGCTCCCGGTAGCGCTCCACCGGCGGACCGATGTGGCCGTCCGACGACACGATCATCAAATGTTCACTCATTGGCTTTCTCCTGTCTTCCTGTCTCCATGCCGAACCGTTCGCTCCTCGCACGTGGCCTGTTTCAAGGATGAACCCGGGACACTCGGCATCAGTGCCTCTTGGGTTCGTAGGGCTTCGCGATGAGCATCTTGGAGGCCTCGTTGATCGTGCCGACCGGATCGTGGGGGTCGGTGAGGAGCCTCCCCTGCGACCGGTCGAGGATAGCCTCCATGTTGTCGCGCATGTCCTCGATCGTCAGATCCGGCTTGTAGATGCCGGCTGAGGCCGTCAGGGTGGTGGACGTGACGGCACCACCACCCACGTCGAACAGACCGCCCGTCACCTCGCAGTCCTCGTGCGCCAGGTAGGCGACCGCGGGCGAGACGAGCTCGGCGGGAATGGCCCCGATGAACGCTTCACGGGCCTCGGCACTCTCGAGTCTGAAGAACGGGTCGAGCGAGTTGGTGTAGGCACCCGGGCTCATGGCGTTCACCTTGATGCCGTGCTCGAGTCCTTCGACGGCGAGCCCGCGGGTCAAGCCGTAGATGCCGAATTTGGCTGCGCCGTACACGGCGAGTCCCGCGGTGCCGTACATCCCTCCCGACGTGGTGTTGACGATACGCCCGTAGCCGGCTTCCAACATGTGGGGCCACACGGCACGGCACATCCACAAATCACCCTTGAGGTGGACGTTCACCAGGATCTCGAGGTCGCCCGTCGTGATCTCGTCGAAGCCAGCGACCACACCGACGCCCGCGTTGTTCACCAGGATGTCGACGCGACCCCAGGTGGCCAACGCCGTCTGAACGATCGCCCTGGCGCTCTCCTCGTCGGCGACGCTGTGGAGGTCCGCGACGGCCTCACCCCCGGCGTCCCTGATCTCGGACGCCGTGCGCTCCGCGCTGGCCGGGATGGTATTCGCACCGTCGGGACCAACGCCCAGATCGTTCACCACGACCTTGGCGCCGCGTTCGGCCAGCAGCATGGAGTGGGACCGGCCCAGACCAGGCTTCCCACCCGCTCCGGTGACGATCGCCACCCGTCCGTCGAATCGCAGCGCGCTCACCAGTCCGTCCTCACGCCGCGCTCGAGGTACTCAGGCCAGAGCTCGGGCGGAATGGACGCATGGCCGTCGCCCGAGTCGACGATGGCACGTTCCATTGATCTTCCTCCCTCTCTCCTGTGCGGGTGGCCGAGACGAAGACGGGTGTTCGAGTTCGGTCCGAGTGCGTGTCCATGTCGGCAGGCCGGAATGCACACGTGCTGGTGCAGACGTTTTCAGCGCCCCCAAGGTCACACCGTTCCGAATCGACCCCGTCTGCCTGCACGGGCGCCGCCAGCGACGCACGACGAGCACACAAAGGTGTACGGAGTACGCTAGGGTGTACGGAGTACACTGTCAAGCGGAACGAGATCTGTCCTCCACGTCAACCCCCGCCACGGCGGCCCCCGGGCGCCGGGGCGAGCCTTGATTTAGCCTCTGAAGAGAACCCGACCGAGCGACACCCAAGAAGAGCGACACGAGACCATCGGAGGTAAGCGTGCAGAACGACGTCATGGTGGCATTCACTGGGATCTCTGATCCAGATCGCGCCGACGAATTCAACAAGTGGTACGACGAGGTGCACGCAGTCGAAGCGCTGAAGATCCCCGGGGTCGTGTCCTGTCGACGCTACAAGCTCGCGGCCAATCAGATGATGCCTCCGGGCCTTCCCGAATTCCTGGCCGTCTACCAGGTGGACCACGAGGTGATGGAATCCCTGCCCGGGGAGCTCGCGTCGAGGTCCGCCGCCGGCGAGATCTCCATGCACGAACTCATGGCGTCCGGAACGGTGGCCTTCTACGAGCAGGTGAGCGAGCCGACCCTTTGAGCAACGACCATCGACGGCGGAAGGATGCGCGGCAAGTCGGGATGGACGGAGGCGTGAGACGTTGAGCGCGAGGACGCTGACGAAGACACGGGATCCCGACGAGGCCCCCCGCCCCAGACTGAACCGCGAGCAGATCGTACGGACGGCGGTTGCTCGAGCCGACCGGGAGGGGATCGACGCGCTCAGCATGCGAAGCCTGGCCCAGGACCTCGGCGTCGTGCCGATGGCGCTCTACAAGCACATCGCCCACAAGGAGGAGCTGCTCGACCGCATGGTCGACCAGGTCTTCGAGGAGCTCGAGTTCCCCGTCACCAGGGACGAGTTCCCCGTCACGGGGGAATGGAAGGCCGCACTGCGTGAGCGGGCCATCTCCATGCGTGAGGCCCTGCTCAGGCATCCCTGGGCGCTGGGCTTGATCGAATTGGGGACTCCCGGCCCGGCCAATCTGCAGTATCAGGAGGGGTTTCTCCAGTGCCTGCGGGTGCAGGCCGACCTCTCCTTTGCCGCGGCGCTGCATGCCCACAGCCTGGTGCACAGCTACATCTACGGGTACGTCCATCAGCAGAACGCCATGCCCGTGGACACGGCGGCGGAGGCCCAGACCATCTTCCGGCGGATTGCCGAACAGCACCGCGACGTCGCCGTGGCGTACCCCCACATGGCCGAGCTCCTCACCGAGCTCGGCCGGTCTGGTTACGACTACGGCGAGGAATTCCGGTTCGGACTCGAGCTGCTGCTCGACGGCATCGAGCGGATTCGCCTGCGCGAGTTGAGCTCGAGGTAGGACGCCGTCACGGCCCCTCCTCGGAGGCCGGGCCAACCGGCGCGAGGTGCACCAACAGGTTGTAGGTGATCAGCGCGATGGCCAGGTGCATGACCATGAGCACCGACACGGCCTGGGCGGATTGCCCGTTGTGCCAGATGTAGAGGTCCGGCAGGAACAGCACCAGCGTCACCAGCACGGCCAGGCGGAAGAAGAGCTGGCGGGGGCGAGCGCTGATCCGAGTCACGACGGGCCACCCGGCACAGGCGATGACCACACCGATGACGGTGAGCCTGGCGTAGTCGTGGAACTGGAAGTGGGTGTACCCCTTGGCGGCCGGGAACACCCGCGTGCCCAACGCCACGAGCGCCGCGTCCGCTGCCAGCGAGAGCCCCACGGCCAGCACGGTGGCCAGCGCCACCCGCCACCAGGCCGGCTGCCGGTGTCGAGGCGCGAAGTCGACGGAGGCCCAGCTCAGGACCCGCTCGACGACGTCCGGAGAGGCACCCACGCCACCAGGCTACGAAACGCGGGGCCCACCCCGAGTCATCCGAGAGGTGGAAATCCCCCGCACCTCTCCATCTCGAGTCTCATCGGGCCGCGACCGCAGCCTCCACGGATCCGGTCGCCCTGCACCACCCGTGTCCTCCTCCCAACCCGGGCCCGACAGTGGTCGCCTCACGCCTCGGCGACGGCGGCCACCAGCTTTCGGAGCGTGTCCTTGGCGTCGCCGAAGAGCATGATGGTCTTCGGGTCGTAGAGCAGGTCGTTGTCGATCCCGGCGAAACCCGGTCGCATGGACCGCTTCAAAAAGACGATGTTCTGCGCCTCGTCGGCGTTGATGATCGGCATGCCGTAAATCGGGCTGCCCGGAGTGGTCTTGGCTGCCGGGTTCACGGTGTCGTTGGCCCCCACCACCAGGGCGACGTCCGCCGTCGGCATCTCGAGGTTGACCTCGTCCATCTCCTTGAGCTCGTCGTAGGGGACGTTGGCCTCGGCCAAGAGCACGTTCATGTGGCCGGGCATACGGCCGGCCACCGGGTGGATGGCGAAGAAGGTCTCGACGCCCCGAGCCTTGAGGGCGTCGGCCAGCTCGCGGGCCGTGTGCTGGGCCTGGGCCACTGCCAGGCCGTACCCGGGGATGATCACCACCTTGCGCGCGTAGGCCAAGAGGACGCCGACGTCCTCGGGCGTGCCGGTGCGCACCACGCGCGACACGTCCCCCGCCTCGCCCCCCGTGGCCGTGATCACCGCGCCGAAGGCGCTGAACAAGATGTTGGGCAGAGAACGGCCCATGGCTGCGCTCATGAGCCGGGTCAAGATCATGCCCGATGCCCCAACCAGGGTTCCGGCCACGATGAGCAGGGCGTTGTCCAGCACGAAGCCCGACGCCGCCACGGCCAATCCGGTGAAGGAGTTCAGCAGGGAGATCAGCACGGGCACGTCCGCGCCGCCGATGGGCAGGACGCAGATCACCCCGAGCCCCAGGGAGAGGGCCAGCACTACCCACACGTAGGCGATATCGCCCGTCACCAGGGCGAGCACGAGGGCCGCCACGACGGCCAGCCCTACCGCTGCGTTGATGGCCTGCTGCGCCGGGTACGTGATGGGCCGCCCGGTGATCAGCTCCTGCAGCTTGACGAAGGCGACGGCACTCCCGGAGAAGGAGACCGACCCGATCAGCACGCCGAGCAGGACCTCGGCGGTGACGTAGACCGCCGGCTGGAGCCCGAGGCGGCGCAGGTGCAGGAGCTCGACGATGGCGATCAGCGCGGCCGCGCCGCCTCCGACACCGTTGAAGATGGCCACGAGCTGTGGCATCGCCGTCATCTTCACGAACCGAGCCACCGGAACGGCGATGGCGGCGCCCAGCACCATGGCCACGACGGCCAACACGAGGTTCCTCCCCGAGTGCCGCAGGGTGGGCAGGGTGAATGTCATGGCCACGGCCAGGATCGCCGCCGCCGCGCCGACCAGGTTGCCCTGGCGGGCGTGTCGTGGTGAGCTCAGCCCCTTCAGGGCGACGATGAAGCCGGCGATCGCTACGAGGTAGGCCAGGTCGCGCGCGGTCGCCAGGGTGAACGAGACGGCGATCATCAGACCGTGCTGCCCGAAGGTGGTTCGTTGGGTCCGGCGTCCTCGGCCGCGGTCGCTCTGGTCGACTCGGGTGTTCGCCCTCGCTCGCCCGGCTTGGCCTTGAACATCTCGAGCATGCGGTCGGTGACGACGAAACCGCCGACGACGTTCACGGTGGCCAGGAACACGGCGACGAACCCGAGGACCAGCTGGGCTGTGCCGTTCGCCTCCCCCATCACGATCAGCGCGCCGACCAGCACAATGCCGTGGATGGCGTTCGAACCCGACATGAGCGGCGTGTGCAGAATGCTCGGCACCTTGGAGACGACCTCGATCCCCACGAACGCCGCCAGCACGAAGATCGTGAGGTAGGCGACGATCCCGGTGCTCGACCCGCCCGACGAGGCCGCCGACGCGGACTGCAGCACGAACCCGATCACGACGGCGCTCCCGCCCCGTCGCCGAGCAGCTCGACCGCCGCCGGTGCCACCGGGCTCCCCTCGCGCAAGACGCACATGCCCGCGACGACCTCGTCGTCCCAATCGGGGGCCAAGGTGCCCTCGGGGCCGATGAGGCCGATGACGTTGGCCACGTTGCGGGCGAAGAGGAAGCTGGCGTGCGTCGGCATGCTCGACGGCGGGTTGGCCAAACCGACCACGCGGACCCCGTGGTGCTCGACGATCTCGCCCGCCACGGTCAGCTCGCAGTTGCCACCCTGGTCCGCCGCCATGTCCACGACCACGGCGCCGTCGGCCATCCCCTCGACCATCGACGTCGTGAGGAGCACGGGAGCTCGTCTGCCGGGCACTGCCGCGGTGGCGATCACCACGTCGGAACGGCCCACCTCCTCGGCCAGCGCCGCACGTTGGCGCGCGAGCTCGTCCGGGGAGAGCTCGCGCGCGTAGCCGCCCACACCCTCGGCGGTGACGCCGGTGTCCAGGAAGGTGGCCCCCAGGCTCTCTGCTTCTTCCTTGGCTGCGGCCCGGACGTCATAGGCCTTCACGACCGCTCCGAGCCGCCGTGCGGTGGCGATCGACTGGAGTCCGGCCACCCCGACTCCCATGACCAGCACCTTGGCGGGGGGAACCGTCCCCGCCGCCATGACGAACATCGGGAAGAACTTCGACAGATGCTCGGCGGCGGCCAGCGCGGCGCGGTACCCCGACACCGTCGCCTGGGAGCTGAGGGCGTCCATGCCCTGCGCGCGGCTGATCCGGGGCAACAAGTCGAAGCTGAAGACCGTCGCGCCCTTGGCGGCGAGCACACGGACGGCCTGCTCGGACTGGGTCACGCCAAAGAAGCTGAGCAGGGTGGCGCCGTCGGGCACCGCCGTCGCCTCTTCTGGGCTCGGCGGGTTGACCCGGACCACGAGGACGGCCCCCGACAGGGCCCCCGGGGCGTCCGGCGACACGGTCGCCCCGGCCTCGGCATAGGCGCCGTCGCCGAACCAGGCCGAGCGCCCGGCTCCCGATTGCACCGCCACGTCCCAGCCCGCGACGACGAGCTTCTTGGTCACCTCGGGCACCAGGGCCACCCGGCGCTCTCCGGGCCGGCTCTCCGTGACCACCGCCAGTTTCACGGTCGCTCTGTCTAGCAGCTGACCTGTCTAGCAGCCGACCCCTGGCGCGCTCCCCATCCCCCGCGGCAACGTCCGTCGTGTGCTCAGTCGGCGTCGCCGACGGCGGCTGCGGCGTCCTGCGCCACACGGCGCAGGAGGTTCGACACGCGTTGGTGCGTCACGCCGAAGAGGTGGGCGATGCTCGGAATGCTCTGTCCCTCGGCCCTGAGCGCAACGACGAGCGAGCGGCGGAGATACCCGCTGGCCTCCGACTGACGGCGCAGGATCGTGCTCACCAGTTGCACGGTGCCCGGCTCGTCCTCGTCCCCCAGGATCGCCTTCCATTCCAGCCCGTTCTTTCGGGCCAGGCGGACCGTGGCGATGCGCTCGGAGAGCAGCCGCTCGCTCTCGGCGTTGACTCGGAGCACGGACTCAAGCTCGTCGAGCGCTTTCAGCACTTCGTCGGCCCCCGCGGGTTCTTCTCTATGGTCCGGCATTGAAATCTCTGCTCCCTCTAGGGCCTCTCATCTCGGAACGGCTCAGTCGTTTGGGTGGCCAACTGCGCCGGATTTCTCCGTCACGTCGTGCCGCGCCGACTCCGAATCGAACGATTCACCTGGCGCCAGCCTAAGACTTCTCGCACCGGGTATGACGTCAGGACCGCACCTGCGCCGGCACCAAGGCCGTGCACACTGGCAATCTCCAACCAGACGGCCGGCTATGGGTGTTGCCGCACCACCGGTTGACGGCCCCGGACCGCGCCTCGGCGGCCATGTCCGATTTCCGCCAGAAAATTGGCCTGGCGCGTGCAACGCTGGCATCGGTGTTCGACGATCCCGACCGATGCTACGAGGCGGCAAGGAGCAAGGATCCGCGCTTCGACGGTTGGTTCTACTGCGCCGTCACGTCGACCGGGATCTACTGCCGTCCGAGCTGTCCGGCCCGGACGCCTGCACGCGAGCATCTTCGGTTCTACGCCACCGCGGCCGCGGCGCAGCACGATGGCTTCCGCGCCTGCCTTCGTTGCCGTCCCGACGCCACGCCGGGCTCACCCGAATGGGACCTCAGGGCCGACGTCGTGGCGCGGGCCATGCGCCTGATCCACGACGGCGTGGTGGACCGCGAAGGTGTCGAGGGACTGGCTCGGCGTCTGGCCTACAGCTCGCGACAGCTGCACCGGCTGATGACCGCGGAGATCGGCACCGGCCCACTCGCCGTGGCCAGGGCGCAACGCAGCCAGACGGCCCGTATCTTGTTGGAGAGCACCGACCTTCCCGTGGCCGACATCGCGTTCGCCGCGGGCTTCGCGAGTGTCCGACAGTGCAACGACACGCTGCGCCAGATCTTCGCCGACACGCCGCGCGGACTTCGGGCGCGGGCCGCGCGTTCTCGACACGGCAGAGCGGCGGGAGCTGGCTCGTCTCCCACCGACAGGACCACCCAGACGATCCGGCTCCGCCTGCCGTGCCGCACGCCCTTCAGCGCGTCGTCGGTGCTCGGATTCCTGGGCCAACGGGCGCTGGAGGGAGTCGAGACCTTCGACGGCGTGACCTACCGGCGCAGCCTTCGACTGGCGCACGGTTGGGGCGTCGTGTCGCTCAGTGCGTCACCGGACCGGGCGTCCCGGGGACACGGCTGCGTGGTGGCGGACCTCTCCCTCTCGGATCTGCGTGACCTGACGACCGCGGTCGAGCGGTGCCGGCGCCTCCTCGACCTCGACGCCGACCCCGTGGCCGTGGCCGAGACCCTGGGCCAGGACCCCTTCCTCGGACCGCTGGTCCGTGACCACCCGGAGCGTCGCGTGCCCGGTACGGTCGACGGCTACGAGCTGGCCGTGCGCGCCGTCATCGGTCAACAGGTCTCCGTGGCCGGCGGGCGGACCGTCGCCGGGAGGCTCGTCGGAGCGGCGGGGGAGCACCTGGGTCCGAGCTCCGGCCTCACGGTCTCCGGCCAGGGTGCGACCAGTGCCGTCACCCACCTCTTCCCCTCGCCCGCCGCGCTGGCCGAGCTGGCTGAGCGCGATCCGGGCGCATTCGCCATGCCCGCCCATCGCCGACGTGCGCTGGCCGCCCTGGCCCGGGCGGTCGATGGCGGCGAGCTGGTGATTGATGCCGGTGCAGATCCCCAGCAGGTCCGCGCCGCGCTGGTCATCCTGCCGGGCATCGGGCCGTGGACCGCCGAGTATGTCGCCATGCGCGCGCTGCACGATCCGGACGCCTTCATGCCGACTGACCTCGGTGTCCGACGCTCGGCGGCGGTCCTCGGCCTGTCCGACGACCCTGTCCGCCTCACCGAGCTCAGCCGGGCCTGGCGACCGTGGCGGAGTTACGTCATGGCACACCTGTGGTCCATCCCGGCTCGACCGATGACCGCGCCGGCCTCACGCGAGAAGGGACACGCCGCATGACCACCACCTCGGACCTGACGGTGACGATGCCGCTCGAGACGCCGATCGGACGCGTCGTGCTCGAGTGCGCGAACGACGCCCTGATCGGGATCTGGCTCCCCTGCGAACGACGCGGGCACCGCACCGACGTGGCCGACGTCCCGCCCGTGCTGAAGTCGACGGCGACGCAGCTCCGGGAATACTTCGGAGGGGCACGCACGGAATTCGACGTCCCGCTGGAGCTCGAGGGCACCGAGTTCCAGCGGCAGGTCTGGAACGAGCTGAGCCGCATCCCCTACGGGGAGACCATCACCTATGGCGAGCTGGCTCGCCGGGTCGGCCGTTCCGGTGGGGCGCGCGCCGTGGGTCAGGCCAACGGGCGCAACCCGGTGCCGATCATCGTGCCCTGCCATCGGGTCGTGGCCAGCGACGGCCTCGGCGGGTACGGCGGCGGCCTCGACGTGAAGCGCGCTCTCCTGGCTCGCGAGGGCGCGCTCAGGTAGGGCTCACGACAGGCGCATTAGGTCGAACTGGCCGGTGGAGGTGTCGGACATCACGACCGCCGGCCCCGGTCCGAGCAGGTTCACCGCTGCGCCGACACCGACGGGGTCGCTCACGGCGCCGCTGGTGGTGATGCGGAACACGCAGGACGTGGGAGAGGGTATGGACGCCATGGGACACCCTGGCGCGCTGCCCGCGGGCACGAGCACCAGTGGTCCGGCGGCGGAGTCCGACACGGTGCTCGTCACGGTGCCGCCGTAGGTCCCGAGGGGCTTGAGGGTCGTGGTGTCATACGTGGTGAACTGGGCATCGAGGCCCTGGCCGGCGGGCTCGCTGACCCACAGCGCACTGCCGGCGACGGTGTCGAGGTACTGCACCCCGCCGCCGAGACCGTTCGGTGCATGGGCCAGCGGCGCTCCGGTGGTGGTGGTGCCGTCTGGGCGCCGGACCGCCAGGACATAGTCAGGCCGCTCGTAGTACACGGCCCCGTCGGGTCCGACGGCCGCACCGAGGCCTCGCGCCACCAGACGCGGCGCGGCCGAGGACGCGGGGTCGATGCGGTAGACGCTCACCGTGTCGCCGCGGGTGACCGAGAGGTACACGGCTCCCGCCGCGGCCGTGATGGACACCAGGTCGGCGTTGGAGGCGTCCGCGGTCGTCAACGGGGGCATCGCCCATTGCCCGCTCTGGTTCCCGCTGCTCCGAGCGAAGGCCAGGACCTCCGTGTACGTGGCCACGTAGAAGTTCGTGCTGTCGGCCGCCAGGGAGGCGATGCCATCGGCCACGTGCTCGGCCACCACCGCCGGTCCGTCTCCGTCGACCACCCAGGCCACCGACGGAGCCTGGCTCGTGGGGTCCTGCGGTGCGGCGAACACCGCACCGTCGGGACTCTCGGCCGCCGTCACCCGATCGGCCGAGAACGGCAGTGCGATGGGAGCGCCCACTTGCAGGGGTCCCGTGGGGGCGACCGGCGGCAGGGTGGACAAAGGAGTTCCCGTCGTCGAGGTGGACGGCGCTGGGGCCGACGTGGTCGACGAACCGGCGGCGGCTGGGTTCGCGTTCGGGCTCCCTGCCGGACCCGACCCGCACGAGGCCAGGGCCACAGCCAGGGCAGTCACGGCGAGCACGCCTCCGGCAGCCGGTGCCCCGAAACCGGCCCGAGCACGGAGTCTCGGAGTCGGCACCGGCACCACGCGGCGCTGCAGGCGCCGGCGACGTCTCCCGCGCATCGCCGCCCAGTATGGCGCGGCCTCGCGGGCGATACGGTTCGGCCATGGCCACCACCCGCGTCATCTCCTACGACGCCGTGGGGCGCACCATGGTCGGCACCCTGGCGCTCCCGGCGGGCGACGGGACCCGTCCGGGGGTGCTGGTCTGCCACCAGGGCTCGGGCATTGACGACCACGCCCGCCACCACGCGACCCGGCTGGCCGACGAACTCGGGTACGTGGCCTTCGCCCTCGACTACCACGGGGGTGGCGAGTCCCTGAGCGGCCTGGACGAGATCACGGCCCGGACCGGCGAGTTGCGGGCCGACGCGCGGCTGACGCGGGCGCTCGGTCGCGCCGGGCTCGACGTGCTCTGCGCCGAAGGCCGCACCGACACCGCCAGGCTGGCCGCCATCGGCTATTGCTTCGGAGGCGCCGTGTGCTTCGAGCTGGCGCGCGACGGCGCCGAACTCAAAGCCGCGGTGGGATTCCATGGCGAGCTCCGCACGACGCTCCCGGCCCAGGCGGGACGGATCAGGGCCAAGATGCTGGCGCTCGTCGGGGCGGACGACCCCCTCGTCGGCGAGGCGCAGCGTCGCACCTTCGAGGACGAGATGCGCACCGCCGCGGCGGACTGGCAGCTCTACGTGTACGGCGGCGCCGGGCACTCCTTCACCAGTCCGGGAGTGGATCGGGCCGCCATGCCGGGCGTCGCGTACCACGAGGCGACCGACCGCCGCTCCTGGCGGGCCATGGTCGATCTCTTCGACGAGGTCTTCGCCTGATCCCCCAGCGCCGTGCCCGAGTCCTCCTCCTTCCACCCGACCGATCCCGTCCCGACCGATCCCGTCCCGACCGATCCCGTCCCGACCGACCCCGTGCTGGCGGTCCCCCCGGGGCGGGTGGCCTACGGCATGCAGCTGCCCGTCCTCTCGCGACCCACCCCCCTCGCTGCCGAGTGGGAAGGGCAGGCCGGTCCAGCGACGCTGGCCCGGGTCGCTCGCGTGGCGGACGAAGCCGGGTTCTTCTCACTCGGCGTCGGCGATCACACCGCCGTCCCGCGCCGCCTGTCCGATGCCATGGGCACCGTCTGGTACGACCTGACGGCGACGCTCGGATGGCTGGCCGCGGTCACCACCCGGACCCACCTGCTCTCCCAGGTGATGGTCCTCGCGCACCGCCATCCGCTCCGGGCCGCCAAGGAGCTCTCCACCGTCGATGTCCTCTCCGGGGGTCGGCTCATCGTCGGAGTGGGTGCGGGGTATGTGCCCGAGGAGTACGAGTTGTTGACCGGAGGGTTCGAGGAACGAGGCGCCCACACCGACGAGGCGCTCCGCGCGCTGATCCGGTGCTTCGCCGAGGAGTTCCCCGACCTGCCCGGACCGCGCTGGCCCGCGCACGACATGGGCCTGGCGCCTGGGCCGGTCCGCCAGCCGCGCCCTCCCATCTGGGTCGGCGGTTCGTCCCCGGCCGCGCTGCGGCGGGCCGCCGCCCTCGGCGACGGATGGCTGCCCTCGACGACGACGCTCCGTGACCTGCCGGACCAGATCGCCCGGCTGGGGGAGTTGCGCGCCCAGCTGCGTGGAGGCTCGCCGATCGACGTGAGCGCGGTGGCGGATCCCGTCCACCTGAACGACGGGGGCCCGCGCCGGGACCTGCCTCCGTGGGTCCTCTCTGGACGTGCCCCGGAGGTGGCCGAGAGGCTGCGCCCGCTGGTGGACATGGGAGTGAACCACCTGCAGGTGCGCCTGATGGCCCGTGACGCCGAGGAGCTCTGCGACCAGGTGGCGCGCTTCGCCGTGGAGGTCGGCCCGCTGCTGAACCGCTGAAGGCCCCGCCCCGTAGGCTCGATGGCGGTGTCGTCCTTCTCGTACGTGCTCGGGGCGTTGATCCTGGTGCTCGTCCTGCTGCGCCAGGTGAGGGTGGTGCCGGTGCCCCGGGTCTACCAGCCCCGGCTCCCGGTCCTGCTGGGTGTGCTCGGCCTCTTCTCGCTGTTGTCCTACCCCAACGGCCACCACGTGACGGGCGGTGCTTGGGCGTGGGTCCTGGCCACCTTGGTGATCGGGGCGCCCGTCCTCGGCGCGCTGCGGGGACTGTCCATGCGTATCTGGGCCGGCAACGGCTGGGTGTTCCGTCAGGGCTCGGCCCTGACCATGGGGTTGTGGCTCGTCTCCATCGGGGTCCACGTCGCCGTCGACTCCGCCGGCGGCGACACCGCCGGCCTGGCCGGGTCGAGCTTCCTGCTCTACCTCGGGCTCACCCTCTGGGCGCAGTACGCGGTGGTGCAGCGCCGCGCCCTGCCCCTCTTCGCCCGGTTGGGGCCGGACGCCGGCCGTCCCTTCCAGGTCAACTTCATGCAGGGACCGGGCGTGTTCTTCACCACCTTTCGCGCCGGGGCGCCGCGCCCGCAGACGCCGGGGACGCCGAGCCCCTCGGGTCCGGGTGATGTCATTGACGCCGAGGTGGTCGAGGACGATGACGACCTCGGACCGCCCGAGCTCCGCCCACCGGGCTGACCCCGCTCTCCGCCGAGTGTGTTCGCGCCGGCGGCTCAGGTGTGGCTGCGCGCCGCCGTTCTCGGCGGGTTCGAGGGGCGCAGCTCGGCGATGACCCCGGGCGCATCCTGGCGCCGGAGAGCCATCTCGATCACGTCGGTGATCTCGGCCCCGACCAGCTCGTCGCGCTCGAGCAGCGCGTCTCGCAACCCCTCGACCACCGCGGCGTGTTCGAGCACGATGGCCTTGGCGCTGTCGCACGAGCCCATGAGCAGCGCATCGAGCTCGGCCCGGGCATCCTTGTCGCCGAGGACCTTGTCCACCAAGCTCCCCTCCAGGTAGCCGTTGCCGGCGGCCGCCACCGAGATCAGCGAGGTGCCCATGCCGCAGGCCCCGATCATTTGGGCGCCGATGGTGGTGGCCGCGGCGAGGTCGGAGGCCGGGCCGGTCGACACCTCGTCGAACCACTGCTCCTCGGCCACCATCCCGCCCATGGCGATCTGCAGGAGGGCGTGCAGCTCCTCGCTGCTCTTGGTGAAACGTTCCTCGGTGTCCGAATGCTGGAGCAGCCCGAGCGAGTCCCGCCGCTTGACGATGGAGAGCACGTCGAGCTGCCGGGTCTGTCCGACGAAGTACGCCACGGTGGCGTGGCCGGCCTCGTGGGTGGCCACCCGCTCACGCTCGTCGGGGGTGTAGATGGTCTCGTCGGTGACGCCGAGCTCGACGAGCATCTTGGCCTCCGCGACGTCAGGGAGGGACATGGCGGAGCGCCCATGGGTCAGGGCGATCACCAGCGCCTCGTCCATGAGGCGTTCGAGGGCGGCCGGCGAGTACCCGAACGTCATCCCGGCCACCATGTCGGCCGCACCGTGTTCGTCGAGATCGACGCCGTGGGACTTCCTGCCCAGGTAGTACGCCACAATGTCGGCCCGGGCCTTCCGGCCGGGCAAGCCGAAGTAGATGGTGCGGTCGAAGCGACCGGGACGGATCAGCGCCGGGTCGAGGTCGTCCTTTCGGTTCGTGGCGCCCACCACCAACACGTTGGCCGGCGCCACTGCGGGCTTGCTGATCTTGGCGCCTTCGGGCAGGTAGCGATTGAGCAGGTCGATCCAGACCGAGGCGACGCGCTGCCCCCGGGTCGGGGTGTCGAAGGACTGCAGCTGCACGAGCAGTTCGTTCACCACGCCGGTCACGCCCTCGTTGGGCCCGTTCCCGCCGAGCCCGCGCCGAGCGGCTCCGATGGCGTCGATCTCTTCAATGAAGCCGATGGCACCGCCCTCCTTGCGGGCCTGCGCCCGGAGCACCTTGAAGAACGAGCGGATCTTGCGGTTGGTCTGCCCGTAGTACATCGACTGGAAGGCCGACGCGGAGACGAAGAGGAAGGGGACGTTCGCCTCCTTGGCCATGGCCTTGGCGACGAAGGTCTTGCCCGTACCCGGCGGCCCCTCGAAGAGCACCCCCCGGCGGGCGGACCCGCCCATGGCCTCGCGGAAGGTCTGGTGGGCCAGGAACAAGTTGATGGTGCGCACCACCTCGGACTTAATGGGGTCGATCCCGACCAGGTCCTCCAACCCGACAGCGGTCTCACCAGGCCGGATCATCGTGTGCGGGGAACGCCCGGCGCCGAGCAGGGGAGCCAGCATGACCACGCCCAGCATGAGCACGATGACGATGGCGGGCAGGGCGCCGCCGATCCAGTGCGGGAGCCCGATGGACGGGAACACCGGGTGTCCGGAGATCCGGCGGATGACCACCCAGCCGGCGACCAGGGCGCTGACGGCCACCAGGCGGCGCAGCCGGGCGATCCGGCGGCGTTCGCGGGCCCGGGAGACGTCCGCGCTGCCGAGGATGGCGTCACCCACGATCCCCAGACGCGGTGGTCCGCGCCGTGGGACCCGCCGGTGCCGCCAGGACCGGGGCCCGATCCCCTGTCGGCACCCGCGCCAAGAGAGGAGGGACCCGGTTGGGTGGGCCGATTCATGACCAGACTCCTGTTCATCCCCCGTGGACGACCTTCAACATAGAGCCTGTCATAGGACTTATGGCCTGCGAAGTGACGAAAGTAATAATTCTCGGCTTCAATTCCCCCGGGGCCCGGGCCTCGGGACCACGGAAGGCGAGGTGGGAGGGTGCGTCGGCCCCTTCCCACCCGGTTGAATAGGACCCGCCGTCGTGAGGGCGGCCCGGGCAAGGGGGTGCCATGGCCGAGACCGCAGGGCACGACGAGCGTCAGCTCTTCATCGGGGGCGCGTGGGTGGAGGCGTCGAGGGGGACCTACGAGATCGTCGATCCCGCCACCGAAGAGTGCATCGGCCGGGCGGCCAATGGCGGTGCGGACGACGCCCGGGCCGCGGTGGCCGCGGCCAAGGAGGCACAACCTGAGTGGGCGGCCTGGTCGGTTGAGGACCGCTGTGCGCTGCTCCGTGACGCGGCGGCAGCCCTCCGGGCGAAATCGTCCGAGCTGCTGCCGTTGGTGATGGCCGAGACCGGGTCCACCGCGGCCATCGGGGCGCATCTGCAGATCCCCCTGGCGGTGGACCGCCTGGAACGCTCTGCGCGGGACCCCCGGCCGGTCCTCGAGACCCCGCTCCTGCCCCAGCCCGTCGAATCGTCGCCGTTCTCGGGCGGTGGTGTGATCGGAGCCATGGTGAACCGGGTCCCGCTCGGAGTGGTGGCCTGCATCACCGCCTACAACTTCCCCCTCTCGAACGTGGCGGGCAAGATCGGCCCGGCTCTGGCCGCCGGCAACACCGTGGTCGTAAAGCCGGCGCCCCAGGACCCCCTGGCCGTGACGGAGCTGGTGCGCATTCTCGACGGGGTCGGGTTCCCTCCGGGTTCGGTCAACCTCGTCAACGGCGAGGGGCCCGCCTCCTCGGCCGCGCTCGTCGACGCCGGCGACGTCGACGCGGTGAGCTTCACGGGATCGAGCACCGTCGGTGTCGCCATTGCGCAGGCTGCGGCGCGCGCCATGAAGCGGACGTTGCTGGAGCTGGGCGGCAAGGGCGCCTGCGTGGTCTTCGACGACGCCGACGTCGAGGCCGCCATCACGTGCCTGTCCTCCACCTGGACCATTCACTCGGGACAGGTGTGCACCGCGCCGACGCGCGGGGTGGTCCATCGGAGCGTCTTCGACCGGGTCTGCGGGGCCCTGGTCGAACGAGCCGGCCAGCTCGCGGTGGGCGATCCCACCGACCCGACGACCGTGGTCGGTCCGGTCATTTCGGCCGCACAGCGGGCTCGCGTGGAGGCCCACGTCGAAGGGGCGCGGGAGGACGGAGGGGAGATCCTCGCCGGAGGGGCGCGGCCGAGCGACCCGGCCGTGGGGTACTACGTTGCGCCGACCTTGATCGCCGGAGACCCCACCATGCGGGTGGCCCGCGAAGAGATCTTCGGGCCGGTGCTCACCGTGATCCCCTTCGACGACGAGGAGGAGGGTGTCGCCATCGCCAACGGCACCGCCTACGGGCTCTACGACCGGGTGTACTCCGCCGACTGGTCCCGCGCCCTGCCGCGTGGCCAAGCGCCTTCGGTCGGGCAGCGTCTCCGTGAACACCTCGCAGCGCCACTACGAGGCACCGTTCGGCGGCTTCAAGATGAGCGGCATCGGTCGCGACGGGGGCGACTACGGTCTGCTCGCCTACACCGAGCCCCAATCGATCGTCTGGAGCGTCTAGCCCCGTCCTTCCCGTCGGCCCGGGCTACGGCGCGTCGCGATACCAGCCCGAGGCGGCCAGATTGCCGCCGTCGACGTGGAGCGTCTGGCCCGTGACGAAGCGGGCCAGGTCGCTGGCCAAGAACAAAATGGCGGCGGCACCGTCACGGGCCGTGCCCCAGTGCCCGAGGGGCGGAGCGGGCGCCATGCGGTAGCCCCCGGCGGCCGCATCCGCGTCCGGTCCTCCGTCGGTCAGACCCCCGGAGGCGGCGTTCATGCCTTCGGTCTCGAGCACGTCGGGCGCCATGGCGTTGACCCGGATGCCCCGAGGCGCCAACTCGAGGGCAAGTGTCTTGGTCAGATTGGCCTGGGCCGCCTTCATGGCCGAGTACACGGCGTACCCCGGAGCCGCCCGGTGGGCCTCGATGGAGGTCACGTTGACGATGGAACCGCCCTCGGGGATGTGCGGGACGCACAGACGTACGAGGCTGGTCACCTGGGTGAAGTTCGTGGCGATCAGCGTCGACTCCCCCTTGGGCGAGACGTCGAGGAACGGCGCGAAGAAGGTCCCCCCGGCGTTGTTGACCACCACGTCGATCCGTCCGAACCGCTCCGCCACCGCGGCGACGAACGCCCCGAGCGCGTCGGCGTCACGCACGTCGAGGACGCGGCGGAACGGATCCTCGCCGTCGCCCAGCGTCGAGGACCGGTCGCACAGCGCCTGCACCGCGCCCTGCTCGGCGAACAGCGCGGCGGTGGCG
Source organism: uncultured Acidimicrobiaceae bacterium (assembly GCA_963787485.1). Classification (GTDB taxonomy): domain Bacteria; phylum Actinomycetota; class Acidimicrobiia; order Acidimicrobiales; family RAAP-2; genus Bog-473. The sequence goes on from CAWBDF010000001.1 coordinate 132,974, forward strand.
GCGCCGATGCCGGACGCGGCGCCGGTCACCAGCACCACCTTGTCCTCGAGTCCCAACAAGCTCACGTCGCACCCCCTTCGATGAAACGCGCCGCGAACGCCTCCATGCCCTCGAGCACCTCGGCCGAGCGGCGCCACGGCGTCACGACGAGGCGGTCCACCCCGGCGCGCTCCCAGGTCGCCAGGTCGTCCTCGTTCTCGCAGGCCCCGGCCATGGTGACCTCGAAGGGCTCGTCGAGGCGCCCGGCCGCTTCCCGGTAGGCACGCAGGCGCGCCACCTGACCGGCGACCACATCGGGCGCCTCGGTCATGCCGATCCACCCGTCCCCCAGCTGCCCGGCGCGACGCAGCGCGGCGGCCGACTGCCCCCCGACGTGGATCGGGATGGGCTGCTGCACCGGCTTGGGCTCGAAGGCCACCTCGGGGAAGGCAAAGTGCGGCCCGTCGTGGGCGACGATGTCCTCGGTCCACAGACGCCGGCAGACTGCCATGGCCTCGTCGAGCCTCGCCCCCCGGGTGCGGGGATCGACGCCGAGCGCCAGCCACTCCGAGCGCAACCATCCCGCCCCGACCCCGAGAAGGGCTCGGCCACCGGACAGCCAGTCGAGGGTGGCGAAGGCCCGCGCCGTGATGAAGGGGTGCCGGAGCCCCAAGAGGTACACGTTGGTGCCCAGTCGGAGCGACGTCGTGCGCGCCGCGAAGGCGGACAGCATGGCCGGCGCGTCGAAGAGCTGCGTGGTCGGCGGGATCGGCGGGTGGTCGTCACCGGCATAGGGTGACCCCGCCATGTCGACGGGCAGCACGAGATGCTCGGGCAACCAGGCTGACTCGAATCCCAGTCGGTCGGCGGCCTCGGCGGCCGCCATCCACAGGCGCGGATGCATGCGCCCGAACGTCACGGCGAACTTCACGCGGATCCCCCCGGCACGGCGGTCAGGCTACTCAGGCTCCATGGCGAGTTCGTCGACGTAGCACCACACCCAGCCCTCACCGGGCTCGAAGGATTGCACCAGCGGGTGTCCCGAGCGATGGAAGTGCGCCGTGGCGTGGCGGGCCGGGGAGGAGTCGCAGCAGTTCACGGCGCCGCACGAGAGGCAGAGCCTGAGGTGGACCCACATCCCGCCCACCTTCAGGCACTCGCCACACCCCTCGGGCGTCTGCGGCTCGACGTCCGCGATCTGGTCCAGGTGCGTGCATTCGGGCATCGTGATCGTCGACCACCATATCGAGGCCCAGCGGCCATGGCCGAGCCGACGGGCGAACGTACGGCCAATCTACGAGGTCGTCATGCCGCCGTCGACGGCCAGGGCGGCCCCGGTGACGCCCGACGCCGAGGGGCCGCACAGCCAGGCGATCAGGGCGGCGGGTTCGGACGGTTCGAGGAGACGGTCCAACAGCTGCTGGCCGGCGAACTGCTCGACCGACCGCAGCCCGAAGACGCCCGCCGACGCCTCGAGCATCGCCGTGCGGGTCGATCCCGGGCAGATGGCGTTCGAGGTGATCCCCGTCCCGGCCAGGTCGGCGGCGAGACCCCGCATGAGCCCGATGACGGCGTGCTTGGACGCGCAGTAGGCGGTCAGCTTGCGCAGGCCGAGCAGGCCGGCCGCCGAGGCCACGGCGACCAGGCGGCCCGGGCGGGGTTGGGGGGCCTCGAGCAGCACGGGCACCGCCGCCGCCACCGCGTTGCGCACGCCGACCACGTTCACGTCGAAGAGCGCGTCCCACTGCGGGTCGGCCGTCTCCCAGAGCGCCGGACCCCCGGCGATGACGCCCGCCGCCGCCACGACCGCGTGGAGGCCGCCGAAGCGACCGACCGCCTCGCTCACCGCCTCGGCCATGTCGGCCGCGCTCCGCACGTCGCCCACCACCGGGTGCACGGCGTCAGCGTGGCGCGCCGCCACCGCCTCGAGGTCAGAGACCGTCGCCAACGGGTACCCGAGGGCAGGATCGTCGGCGCAGCGGTCGACGCCCACCACGGACCATCCCGCCGAGACCAGTGCGTCCACGCTGGCGGCGCCGATCCCCCTCCCGGCGCCGGTGACCACGGCGACGGGACTCACCGGTCGGGCCAGTGCGCCCTGGCGGCGGCCACCAGGTCACGCACCAAGGACTCCAAGAGCTCCCGCCCCTCCGCGGCGCTCGCACCCGCGGGGTCGCCCAGCACGCCGTTGGACGATAGCGGGCGCACCCCTTCGGCGCGTAGACGGGGCAACAACTCGACCAACGGCTCGCTTCGTCCACGCTCGGCGGCCGCGAGCTGCACGGCGGACGGATGGAGCGCCAGCATGAGCGAGGTCTCGGTCCTCCCGGCGTGGGCGTCGCCCCCCGCGGGAGCCACCCGCCACGCCACCACGTCGTCGCCCTCCGACGCGCTACACCGGGACGCCGTGGAGAGGGCGTCGTCGTTGCCCCCGTGGGCATTGACGAACAGCACTCCTCGGAAGGCGGCCCGGGCCGAGCGCACCAACTCCACGAGCACCTGGCTCAGGGCGGCGTGCCCGATCGACAGCGTTCCGGGGAACCCGGCGTGCTCGCCGCTGGCCCCGTAGGCCAGGGCGGGGGCCAGGGCCAGGGCGGGCCAGGCAGCCGCCGCTCCGGCCGCCACCGCGGTGGCGATACGGGTGTCGGTGTCGAGGGGGAGGTGCGGTCCGTGCTGTTCGAGCGAGCCCAGCGGAACGGTCAGGACGGCGCGGTGCCCGGTGGCGTCCACCTCGGGCCAGGTGGCGCAGGCCAGCTCCACCGCTCAGGCGCGAGTCGGCATCCGCAGGCGGACCGGGGTCGGCACCGGCACCGGAGTACCGTCGGCTCGCACCTTGGAGTGGCCCAGCTCCGCCGTCGGACGCCCGCTCCCGGCGGCAACGGCCGCCAGGGCCGTCTCGCCGTGCCCGTGCACGCACTCGGGGTCGGGCCCGTCGAGCGGCAGCCCGGTGAAGAACTTGGCCGCCATGCATCCACCCTGGCAGGCGTCGTAGGAGCCGCAGGACGCGCACGCCCCGCGCTCTGGGGCGACCGCAGCGACGTGAAGAGCTCGGACTCTCGCCATACGCCGGCGAACCCGCCCGGCCGGCGGACGTTGCCGGCCAGGAACTGGCGGTCGATGACGAAGGGGCAGGCGTAGACGTCGCCGACCGGGTCGATCAGACAGACCACGCGCCCCGCGCCGCACAGGTTGAGCCCCTCGAGCGGCTCACCCAAGGCGGAGAGGTGGAAGAAGGAGTCGCCGGTCAAGGTGTGCGGACGGTCGAGGAGCCATCGGTAGAGCTCTCGCTGCTGGAGCGCCGTCGGGTGGAGCTCGTCCCAGACGTCCACGCCCCGACCCGACGGGCGCAGGCGCGTCAAGCGCAGCTGCGCGCCATAGGAGTCGGCGATGGCGGCCAACGCATTGAGCTCGGCCACGTTGGTGCGCGTCACGACGACGCTGATCTTGAACCCGTCGAACCCGGCCGAGGCCAGGTTGTCCATGGCCGCGCGCGCCGCGGCGAAGGATCCTTCGCCGCGGACGGCGTCGTTGGTCGCCGCCGTGGCGCCGTCCAGGCTCACCTGCACGTCCAGGTAGTCGAGCGCCGCCAGCTGGCGCGCTCGTTGCGGCGTCAGCCGGGTGCCGTTGGTGGAGAACTTCACGCCCACGCGACGGTCCACCGCGTAGGAGACCAGGTCGAAGAAGTCGGGCCGCAACATCGGCTCGCCGCCGCCGATGTTCACGTAGAACACCTGCATGTCGACCAGTTCGTCGACCACGCGCCGCGCCTCGGCCGGGGTCAGCTCGTCGGGGTCCCGGCGCCCCGAGGAGCTGAGGCAGTGCACGCAGGCCAGGTTGCACGAGTAGGTGAGCTCCCAGGTCAGGCAGATGGGCGCGTCGAGGCCATCGATGAACTGTTCCTTGAGGGGCCTCGGGGTCAGCTCGAGCTCAGCGGACACGAATCACCTCCGAGCGCGCCAGCCGAGCCAAGGCCCGCCGGTAGGACGACCGCCCCGGCTCGGGCACGACCGCGTCGATGGCCGCCTCCGCGCTGGGGTACTCGTGCAAGGTGGAAACCAGCTCGACCAGCGTCCTCGACTTGAGGAACACCAGCCGGCGGTTGCCGTAGTGATACGCCAGGGCGCCGAACGGCTCGTCCCGCACGGCCACCTGGGGGTCCAACCGCCAGGCGTCCTGTGCGCAGAACGCTCCGGTGTCCGGGCTCGCCGGCGGCGTGGTGTCCGGGCTCGCCGGCGGCGTGGTGTGGGGGGGCGCCGGCGGCGCGTCGAGCGCGCTCAATAGACGCCGCACATCCCGTCGATCGAGACCTCCTCCACCAGCAGTTCGTCGACGTCCTCGTCGGACAGCTCTTCGCGGTCCTCGGCGACTGTGGCGTCCGGGCCTTCACGCAGCATCACGACCTCCTCGAGAGCGGGAGCCCAGACTATCGAGACGCGGAGGCTGCCAAGCTTGTGCGGTGGCCGACCCCCGTGCGCCGTCACCGCTGCGAGCGGCGCCTCCGCGGGACTTGACTCCGTTGCCGGCGTTCTTCTCCCTCCGGCCCGACCAGTCCACCCGGGTGATCGACCACGGAAGCGCGCTGCTCGGTGGCAGCCCCCTGCGTCTGTTCCGCCTCTCCGGGCGCGCCCGGGCACTGGTGGAGCGCTGGCTCCGCGGGGACGCCGTCGGTCCGGCGCGTGCGGCCGGGTTGCTGGCCCGCCGGCTGGTATCGGGCGGAGCGATGACGGCCAGGTCGGCATCGGCACGATTCGGGCCCGGGGACGTGACGGTCGTGGTGCCCGTCCGTGACCGGCCGGCCGAGCTCGACCGACTGCTCGGCGCGCTCGGCGGACTGGCCTGCGTGGTCGTGGACGACGCCTCGCGCCAGGCCGACGCCACCGGCCAGGTGGCCGACGACCACGGCGCCCGGCTGGTCGCCCTGGCCGACAACGTCGGCCCCTCCGGTGCCCGCAACGCCGGGTTGGCCGCGGTGCGCAGCGCGCTGGTGGCTTTCGTCGACTCCGACTGCGCACCGAGCGACGGCTGGCTCGAGCCGCTCCTGGGCCACTTCGACGACCCGCTGGTCGCCGCGGTCGCACCTCGAATCGTGGCCGCCGGCGTGAGCGGGCACCACCTTGTCCCGTTACGAAGCGACTCGGTCTCCCCTCGACCGCGGCACTCGCCCCAGCCTGGTGCGGCCGCGTGGCCCCGTCCCCTTCGTCCCGAGCGCCACGCTGGTGATGCGCGCGGACCTGGCCACCGGCCCGGACCTGTTCGACCCCGCCCTGCGCGGCGGCGAGGACGTCGATCTCGTCTGGCGGCTGGGCGAGGCCGGATGGGACGTGCGCTACGAGCCCACCTCGACGGTGCGCCACCACGGCGCGGCCACGCTCGGTCGCTTCCTCTGGCGTCAGGCCTTCTACGGGTCGACGGCCGGTGCCCTGGCCCGACGCCACCCGGGGGCGGTGCCGCCGGCCGAGCTCTCGGTGTGGACGTTCGCTGCCTGCGCCCTGGCGCTGGCCCGGCGACCGTGGCTGGCGCTCGGGACCGTGGCCGTCTCGGTCGCCCTGCTGGCCCGGCGTCTGTCGGGGCTGGTCGATCGGCCCGGTGCGGTGGCCGTCCGCGTCGCCGGGGGCGGCACGGCGCGTGGCGCGGTGTCCACGTTGGCGGGACTCTCCCGGGTCTGGTCACCGGCCCTGGCGCTCGCACTGGCGTTCCGGCGCACCCGCCGGATCGCCGCGGCCGGGCTGCTCCTCCCCGCGCTCGCCGACTGGGTCTCGGGCCCTCGCACCCTCGATCCGGTCCGGTACGCCGCGCTGCACGTGGCGGACGACACCGCCTACGGGACGGGCGTGTGGGCCGGGTGCCTTCGGGCGGGGGTGATGGAGCCACTGCTCCCCCGCGTGGTCCGGAGCGCCAGCCCGTGGTCGGGGCGCGCCCTGCGGGCTGACTCCGAGGCGCCGGCCGTACCACGCCCGAGGGCTGCCCGCGCGGCTGGGGCGTAGAGTCGCAGGTTGCCGCGCGGCACGACGAAGGGTTCCCCACATGGCAGGAAAATGGTTCGAGACGGTCGCCGAGGCGCAACGCCGCGCCAAGAGGCGGCTACCCAAGTCGGTCTACAGCGCCCTCCTCGCCGGCTCCGAACGTGGCCTCACGGTGGAGGACAACGTCGCCGCCTTCGGCGAGCTGGGCTTCGCCCCCCACGTGGCCGGGCTGGCCGACAGTCGGGACCTGGTCACCAAGGTGATGGGCCAAGAAGTCTCCTTCCCGGTGCTGCTCTCGCCCACCGGCGTCCAGGCCGTCCACCCCGACGGCGAAGTGGCGGTAGCCCGGGCGGCCGCCGCCCGGGGGACGGCCGTGGGCCTGAGCTCGTTCGCCAGCATGCCGATCGAGGACGTGGTGGCGGCATGTCCGCAGACGTTCTTCCAGCTCTATTGGATCGGGACCCGCGACGAGATCCTGGCGCGGGTGGAGCGGGCCCGGGCGGCCGGCGCGGTCGGCCTCATCGCCACGCTCGACTGGTCATTCTCGCAGGGGCGCGATTGGGGCAGCCCGACCATCCCCGAAACCGTCAACCTGCGCGCCATGCTGCGGTTCGCGCCCGAGGCCCTGGCCAACCCGCGCTGGTTCATGTCCTTCGCGCTCAAGGGCAAGCGCCCCGACCTCACGACGCCCAACATGGTGCCGCGAGGCCAGAAGGGGCCCACCTTCTTCGGCGCCTACGGCCAGTGGATGCAGACCGCGCCGGCGAGTTGGGACGACGTGGCCTGGCTCCGGTCCCAGTGGGACGGCCCGTTCATGCTCAAAGGCGTCACCCGGGTCGACGACGCCAAGCGGGCGGTCGACGCCGGGGTGAGCGCCATCTCGGTGTCCAACCACGGGGGGAACAACCTCGACGGGACGCCGGCGACCATCCGGGCCCTGCCCTCCATCGCCGAGGCCGTGGGTGACCAGGTGGAGGTGCTGCTCGACGGCGGGGTCCGGCGCGGCAGCGACGTCGTCAAGGCGGTGGCCCTCGGCGCCCGGGCGGTCATGCTCGGGCGTGCCTACCTCTGGGGCTTGGCGGCCAACGGGCAGACCGGAGTGGAGAACGTGCTCGACATCGTGCGCAGCGGGGTGGAGTCCGCCTTGCTGGGACTGGGGCACGCCTCCATCCACCAGCTGCACCCCGACGACCTGGTGGTGCCCGACGGGTTCACCCGCCACCTGGGGGCCTGAATCCCACCACGCCTCGCACGAGGGTGCCCGCCGCCTGGTCCTCGTAGCCCTGCTGCACCTGGTCGAGCCGGTACTCGGCCGTCACCAGCTCGTCCACCTCGAGCTGGCCCGACTCGTAGAGGCGCAACAGGTTGGGCACCTGCACCCTGGGGCTCTGTGAGCCGAAGACGGTGCCGAGCACCGACTGGTTGAACATGGCCAGGGTGAACAGGTTCAGCCGGACGTCCATCTGGTCGTAGGGTGCGATCGCGGTGACCACGATGCGGGCGTCCTTGGACCCGCACGCGCAGGCAGCGGCGACGAGATCGCCCGTGAGCTCGCCCGGCGTCAGGATCACGACGTCGGCGTTGCGGCCCGACGTGAGCTCGGGCAACACGAGCTGGGCGTCGGGGAGGGTGAGCGCCGTGTGTGTGGCGCCGATGGCGGTGGCCCGCTCGAGCTTCCAAGGGACGGGGTCGACGGCCACGACGTGGCGCGCCCCGGCGATGCGGGCTCCCTGAATGGCCCCCGAGCCGACGCCGCCACACCCGGCCACCACGACCGTCTCGCCCGGTCTGACCCGGCCCCGATCCACGGCCGAACCGAATCCGGTCGATATGCCGCAGCTGATGAGCGCGGCGGCCCGCAGATCCTGCCAGGGCTCAATGCGCACGAGCGAGTTCTCGTGACAGACCACCTCTTCGCAGAACGTGCCCAGCTGCGCCATCCGGTTCAGCGGTTGGCCCTCCAGGCGGTACCGGTAGGTGCCGTCGCTGATCATCGGTCCGGCCAAGGTGGCCAGCCCCAGGTCGCAGAGGTTCTGTCGTCCCGAGGCGCACCAGAAGCAGATCCCGCACGAGGGGATGAACGACATGGCCACGTGGTCGCCCTCGGCCACCTGGGTCACGTTCGGGCCCACCTCGGTGACGATGCCGGCCCCCTCATGGCCGCCGACGATGGGGAACATGGAGCTCACCCCGAGCAACTCGAGCACCTCGGGGGGAGCCCCGATCCCGCCGTGGCGCAGGTGCTCGTCCGAGTGGCACATCCCGGCCCAGGCCATCTCCACGCGGACCTCGCGGCTCGCCGGGGGGTCGATCTCGATCTCGGCGGTCGTCCAGGGCTCGTGGAGCGCGGTGCACACCGCAGCCCGCGTCGTCGTCATCGGCTCCTCCTCCGCGCCAGATCCTGCCACCACCGTGCCGGCGGCGCGGCCGGGTGGGTGGGACCCGCCAGTAGGGTCGCTCCGTGCCCGTCGGCAGCTCGACCCGCGGCCTTCCCGTCGAGTTCAGGAGCCTGACCAAGCACTTCGGGTCGGTGAAAGCCGTCGACGGTCTCTCCTTCTCCGTCGAGCCAGGACGCGTCACTGGGTTCCTGGGACCCAACGGCTCGGGGAAGACCACCACGCTGCGCATGCTGCTCGGGCTGGTCCGGCCGAATTCCGGGACCGCCACCATCGGTGGCCGCCGCTACGCCGAGCTCTCGCACCCGGCCCGCACCGTGGGCGCCGTGCTCGAGGCCACGAGCTTCCACCCGTCGCGGCGAGCCCGGACCCACCTGCGCATGGCGGCCCGCGCCAGCGGGATCGGCGACGAACGTGCCGACGAGGTGCTCGACCTGGTCGGCCTCACGGGGGACGCCCGGCGCAAGGTGGGCGGCTTCTCCATGGGCATGCGTCAGCGGCTCGAGCTGGCCACCGCCATGCTGGGCGATCCCGACGTCCTCATCCTCGACGAGCCGTCCAACGGCCTCGATCCCCAGGGCATCGCCTGGCTGCGCGACTTCATGCGCTACCTGGCGGGGGACGGTCGCACCGTGCTGGTGTCGTCGCACCTCCTGGCCGAGATGGCCCAGACGATCGACGACGCGGTGATCGTCTCCTTCGGACAGCTGAAGGCGCACGGCACCCTCGAGCAGATCACGGCGGGCCTGCACGGCCGGGTCATGCGGGCCCGGACACCCGAGGCAGACCGCCTCTGTGGGGTCCTCGCTGCCGCCGGGATCGCCTACCGGCGGCTCGGAGGCGACGAGGTGGCGATGGACGGGGTCACGCCCGAGCGGGTCGGACCACTGCTGGCGTCCAACCAGATCGTGCTCTACGAGCTCGTCGGCGAGGGCGGCGACCTCGAGTCCGTCTTCCTGTCGCTCACCAGCGGCCTCGGGTTCGAGACGATGGCGCTGCCCACATCGGAGCCGGGATGACCAACGCCATCCGTTCGGAGCTGCTCAAAATGCGCTCCACCCCCGGGGTGTGGGTAACCGTCCTCCTCGTGCTCCCCCTGACGGTGCTCGGGTGCCTGGTGGTGTTCGCCTCGGCGGGCGGCGTCCCGGGCCACTCCCTGAATTTCCCGCAGAACATCCACCAGCGGCGCCAGCTCCTCGGGGCGGGCTACGGCGCGATTCAGGTCCTGGCCCCGGTGATCGGGGTCCTGTGCATCACCGGCGAGTACCGGCACAAGACGATCACCACGTCGCTCGTCCTCACGCCCGTTCGTTCGCGGGTCCTGGGCGCCAAGGTCGTGGTGACGGCGTTGTGGTCGGTGTCCGTCGCCCTGCTGTCCCTGGTGGCGGTGGCCCTGGTCGGACTGCCGTGGAACGCCGGGCTCGGTGGCGGTGCCGCGCCGATCACCGACCAGGTGGGCGCCGTGATCCCCGGCCTCCTGGCCACCACGGTGCTGCTCGGGCTGTTCGGTCTGGGATTCGGCACCTTGGTGAAGAACCAGGTGGCGGGCATTCTCGTCACCATCGGTGGCACTTTCATCCTCGAGAACCTGCTGGTCGCGCTGGCCCGCACGCTCTTCCACGTCGACCTCAACTGGCTGCCCAACGGGGCGGGCGGCTCGTTGGCTGGAGACATCGCCCGGGGGTTCGGGGGCGCCCACGACGTGGCCTCCCGGCTGCTCCCGTGGTGGCAGGGCGGGTTGGTCATGCTGGCCTGGGGCCTGGTCCCGCTGACCATCGGCTACTTCACGACCTTCAGTCGCGACGTGACATAACCCCAGGCCCCGGACCCCCGTCGGTTACCGTTGCTCGTCTTGAACCCTCTCCGGGTGCGCGGTCGCGGACCGGGAGGGTGCTGAACTGGAGCGACCATGGCCGTGCGGTCTTTCACCTCGGAGCCAGAGCAAGAGCCGGACCAAGAGCCGGAGGACTCGCTCCAGATCTCGGGTGCCATCATGGCTCCCTCCGACGGGCCCTCCCCCGTGCAGTTGGTCGACGCCGGCCATGCCCCGCACGGGCTCGGAGTGGTGCGCGACCAGTACGTGCGCAAGATCAGGGGGACCCCGACCATCCGTATGGTCCCCGGTTCGATGCGGGTGGAGGGACGGCTGCTGCGCTTCGCCGTCTCGGACAACGTCGACGCCCACGGACCAGAGGGCCCGGGGTCACCGCCCGTCTGGGCCGTCAACATCCACGGCTACTTCGCCGGCGGCGGTATGTACTGGCGGGAGAGCGCCCGCCTGGCCGAACAGATGGGCTGGCGCGTGGTCAACCCCAGCCTGCCCGGGTTCGGGGGGAGCGACCCGCTCGACTGGAAGGACATCTCCCTCGACAGCCTGGCCGACCAGGTGATGGCGATCGTGCACAAGGTCGACGCCGGGCCCGTCCTCCTGCTGGGGCACTCCATGGGCGGTGCCGTCGCCGTACAGTTCGCCCACGACCATCCGCGGCGCACCCTCGGGGTGGTGTACCGCGACGGGGTCTCCACCCCGGCGTGGAAGGACCGCAAGGGCATCATCCCTGCCGTGCTCTCCCCCGTCCTGCCCGACATCGCCCCCATGGTCGACATGCTGGCCGCCGTGGTGTTCGACCTCCCCGACCTGGCCATGGGGCGCATGTACTCGACCGTGCGCGCCGTTCTGCCGGACATGCGGCAGAACATCCGCGCCGTGGCCCAGACGCTCCCCGTCGGCAGCATGCTGATGGGGGTCGACCAGCGAAGCCAGGTGCGACACCTCGTCGCGCAGCAGATCCCCATCCTCAACGAGTGGGGATGCTTCGACCGCATCATCCCGGGGCACACGGCGCTCGAGTTCGCCTCGGTGGCGCGTGCCCCGGTGCTGTGGGTCCCGGGCGGCCACAGCTGGATGCTGGCCCGTCCCCAGGGCCAAGCCGACATCCTCACGCACGGTGCCCGCGGGCGGGAGTTCATGGAGCACGTGGACGACCGCCGGCGGCAGCTTGGCCAACGCGCCCAGGCATTCTCCGAGGAGGCCCTGCCTGCACAGGCGCTGGCTGCACAGGCGCTGCGCGCCGCCAACTGAGCCGGGCGGGCCGCCGGTGCGCCGCCTCTCCCGTCCCGGTCGCGCGCTGCCACCGTGATCAGCCATCTGCTCCAGCCGCTGCTCTCCTTGCACGGATGGCAGGCCTACACCCTCGTCGGGCTCCTCGTCTTCGCCGAGGACGCCATCCTGCTCGGGTTCGTGTTCCCGGGCGAGACGGCCGCGGTCCTCGGGGGCGCCGTCGCCGCCAAGGGGGGCGTGAGCATCGGGGGCATCGTCGCCGTCGTCGTGGTGTGCGCCATCGTGGGCGACTCGGTCGGGTACGCCATCGGCGACCGCTGGGGCCGCCAGCTGCTGCAGCTCGGCCCGCTGCGACACCGCCAGAAGGGCATCGCCACGGCGCTCGAGCAACTGAGCCGGCGGGGCGCCGTGGCCGTGTTCGTGGGCCGATTCTCCGCCTTCCTGCGTGCCATGGTGCCCGGACTCTCGGGCATGTCCAAGATGCGCTACGCCGTCTTCCTGCCGGCCAACGCGGCAGGCGGCATCTGCTGGGGTGTCCTCTACGTGCTCCTGGGCTACTTCGTCGGACAGCGGGTGGAGAAGGCCACCGGGATCGCCTCGGACGTCCTACTCGGGCTCATCGTGGTCGTCGTCGCCGTCCTGATCGTGCGGCGCCGTCGGACCGAGGCGCGCGAGGTCATCGGCCCGGCGGAGGGAGCACCCGACAGCGGAGGGTCCGGGGGGGCGGCGGCGCCGGAGGAGCCGGCCGACTGAGCCCCGAGGGGCTATCCGGGGAACCGGACCAGGTAGCCCCGCACCGGCACCCCGGCGGCCATCGCCTCAGCCAACTCGTCGGGCATGGAGCACCCTGGCGCGTCCGCCGCCACCTCGTCGAGCACCCAGAGCCCGAGACCCGGCTGCAGCGCCGCCTCGGTGGCGCACCAGGCGCGGAGCCCCGCCTGGTCGGAGGCGACGTCCTCGGGGGTCCGGCGGAGCGACCAGTCGCGGCCGCCGCCCGACATCCGGCGACCGGGCAGCCCCAGGGCGTGGCTGGCGACCGGGTCGTGCCAGTCGACGCCGACCGAGTTGAGGGTGTGGCCCCGCCGGTTCTGCTCCGCTGCGGCGACCACGCGGCGCGGGACACGCCGGCGCGCCACCGAGCGCAGGCGCGCCCAGGCCCGGCCGCGCCCGGGCTCGTGCACCGTGCCGTAGGGGGCGACGGCCGCGGAGAACCGGCGCAACGCCGCCTCGGTGACGTGGTGTGGGGGAAAGGCGGCGTCGTGCACCGCACGGCGCTCGTCCACATAGCGGTCGACCTCGGCGGCGTCGATACCGTTGTCGCCCAGCCGCACCAGGTCCACCAGCAACCGGTCGACCTCGTAAATCGAAGAGGCGCGTATGCGCAGCACGACCTCGGCGTCCGGTTGTGCCTCGCGCACCACGTCGGCCGCCAGCACGTGGGCGGTGAGCAGATTGTCGAGCACGCACCAGGCGTCGGACACGGACAGGCGGCGGCCCGGCGGGTGGGCCCCGGTGATCCAGCCGGCCGAGGCGACGACGTCGGGCTCGTGGATGGTCACCCAGCGGCGGCACAGCGACGCCAGGGCCGGCACGACGCGGCCCACATGGTGGGCGAACACGTCGGGCGAGCCCGGGCGGAGCCAGAATTCCTCGCCCTGCCACCACGGATGGGTGAAGTGGTGCAAGGTGACGACGGGCTCGAGCCCCCGGGCTCGGCACTCCAAGAGGATGCTGGCGTAGCCATCCAGCGCCGCCGCGCTGAGCTCACCCGGGCTGGGCTCGAGGCGGGCCCACTCCACCGAGAGGTTGAAACAGGTGGCTCCGAGCGCCACGACGCGGTCGAGGATCTCGGCCGGGCATCGCCAGAAGTCGCTGGCCGCGCCCGAGCGCGCGGCGCGACCGTTGACCTCCCAGTCGGACCAGTTGTTGTGCGGCTGGCCCTCACCGTTGAACCCACCCTCGACCCGGTAGCCCGACGTGGCCACACCGACGAGGACCTCGGGGCCGATCGGACTCGCCGGCGGGCTCAGGTGGGGGCTCGGCTGCGGATGCGGGCGGGATCGGGGCAGGGTGTCGCTCGGGGGCGCTCAGGAGGGCCGGGCCACCGAGCGCATGTGCGCCAGGCCGGCCGAGACGATCTCGATCTCGTCGCGCGCGTGGCGCACCAGCGACCGCACCTGCGCCTCGGTGGCGTCGCTTCCCGCCCGCACCGCTGATGCCTGCACGTCATGGGCCGCGTCGATCACCTCGGCCACCTGCCGACGAACGTCGCCCGTCCGGGCCGTGCCGGCCGGGAGACGGCGTTCGAGCCTCAGGAGCGCATCGAGCTCGTCGGCCACGACGCGCAACGAGCGGCACACCGAGGGCAGCTCGGCCACGGGAGCGTCGTGCTCGGTGGCGTGGGCCACCGCGGACTCGGCGTCCTCGACAGCCACCCACATGCGTCGCCGCACCCGGGCGGCGCTGCCGCGGCTCAGTTCGCTGGGCGTGGTCTGTGCCATGCGCTCGCGGGCGGCCGAGACCTGCGCCCACACGGCCAACACCCCGCGGGTCACCGGGTGGCCGAGCACGAGACGCCAATGACGACGCACGTAGCCGCGGGCGAGCACGAAGGCGACCGCCAGGCCGGCGGCGACCGCCAGGCCGGCGATCAGCAGGAAGGCGATCACGTGTGCCATGAAGCTCACCGTCCGAATTCTAGGCCCCGATCCACCCGGTCGCACGGTCGCACGGTCGCACGGTCGCACGGTCGCCACGCCGTCGCACCGGGCCGGCGGCGCCGTCTCGCGCCCTCACACGACGGCAGTAGCCTCCTGCCCATGGAACCGGAGCTGCCGGGTCCGGGATCCGCCCCGGGACCGCCGCCGCCCGGGCGCGGCGTCCCGTCCTTCCTGCCCTCGGTGCGCGAGCACCTGCCCAGCCTGGTCTTCGGCGGCGCGCTCCCCATCGCCGTGTACTTCGGCGTGCGCCAACACGTGAGCAGCGATGCCCAGGCGCTCATCGTGGCCGGCTGTTTCTCGGGGGCCTGGGTCCTGCTCCAATTCGTCCTCCATCGACGCGTCGACCTACTGGGCACCATGGTGCTGCTGGGTTTCGCCATCGGTGTCGTCAGCTCGGTGCTCACCGGCGGCAACGCGTACATGCTCAAGGTCCGCGACGCGTTCTTCACGGCGCTGCTCGGCGTCGCGTGCGTCGTCACGCTGTTCACCCACGACCGACCCATGCTCTTCTATGTGAGCCGCTACCTGACCGCCGGGCGCGACCCCGAGAAGCTCTCCGCCTACGACCGCCTGCACGAGATCCCCGTCGGCCGGCGCACCTTCCGGGTCCTCTCGGTGGTCTGGGGCATCGGCCTGGTGGTGGAGGCCTCGGCACGTCTCACACTGGCCGACCTGCTTCCCACGGGAACGTTCCTCGCCGTCTCGCCCTTCGTGACCTCCGCCGTGTTCGGGAGCCTCTTCGCATTCAGCGCCCTCTACGTGCGGCGGATTCAGGCCGAGACCGCCGCCCTGTTCTGGCCGGGAACCGGTGAGGCGGCGTCCAACTGTGGATCCGACTCCAGTTCCGACGAGGGGCAGCACCCGCACCTCGCACCCTGAGGGGCGCCGCTAGCCTCGGCGCCCGACCCGGATCACCTCCAGAAGCCCGGGAGCGAACGAAGGGAGCCACCATGGCGGACGAGATACTGCGCGAGCGCCGCAATCACGTCGAGATCGTCACCATCAATCGCCCCGAGGCGCGCAACGCGGTGAACGCCGCAGTGGCCGTCGCAATGGCCGAGACCATGGAAGCGCTGGCCGACGACACCGACTGCTGGGTCGTCGTGCTCACGGGGAGCGGCG
Organism: uncultured Acidimicrobiaceae bacterium; assembly: GCA_963787485.1. Lineage (GTDB taxonomy): Bacteria > Actinomycetota > Acidimicrobiia > Acidimicrobiales > RAAP-2 > Bog-473. The sequence continues at coordinate 148,215 of CAWBDF010000001.1, forward strand.
ACAAGGCGTTCTCCTCCGGCATGGACCTCAAGGCGTTCGCCGCCGGTGAGGGGCCCGCCATCACGGGAGCGCCGGGCGGCTTCGCCGGCTTGGTCCGGCGCGATTTCCCCAAGCCGCTCGTCGCCGCGGTGAACGGCGCCGCGCTGGCCGGCGGCTTCGAGATCATGCTCTCGTGCGACATGGCCGTGGCCGCCGAGACTGCGATCTTCGGGCTCCCCGAAGCCACCCGGGGGCTGATCGCCGGAGCCGGCGGACTCATCCGCCTGCCCAAACGGCTCCCGCTGGCAATCGCGTTGGAGCTGGCCCTGACCGGCGAGATGATCGACGCCGGGCGGGCCCGGGAGCTCGGGCTGGTGAACAAGGTCGTCCCGGCCAAGGCCGTCCTGGCCGAGGCAGTGGCGTTGGCCGAGCGCATTGCCGCCAACGCGCCACTCGCCGTGCGCTGGACCAAAAAGGTGGTGAAGCAGGCCGCCGAGTTGCCGGAGTCCGAGGGGTGGGCGGTCAGCGACGAGGCCGTCGGCATCGTGTTCGCTTCGGCCGACGCCATGGAGGGACCGATCGCCTTTGCCGAGAAGCGACCGCCCAACTGGCAAGGCAAATAGGCGCGGGACCCCCCATGCTCGCTCCCACGCTCGAGACCGTCCGACTCACCCTCCACGTGCTGGCCGCCGCCGTGTGGGTGGGCGGCCAGATCGTGCTGATGGGCCTGGTCGGTCCGGCTCGCGCCATCGGCCCCGACGCCCCCAAGGCATTGGCCCGGGCCTTCGCCCGGTTGGCCTGGCCGGCATTCGCCGTGCTGGTGGCCACCGGCATTTGGAACGTCACCGCCGTCCACTACTCCTCGCAATCCTCGGCCTGGAAGGCTGTGCTCATGGCCAAGGTCGCTGTCGTGGCGTTGTCGGGACTGGGCGCCTTCTTGCACCAGCGCGCTACTACCAAAGGGCAACTCGCCCTGTGGGGGTCCGTCGCGGGAACCGCCAGCGTGGCCGCACTGGTCATGGGCATCATGTTGGCCGGCTGAGTCGTCGCCCGGCCGACGCACCGCCATGGCCCGGGAATGGGTCTAACCTTGACAACCGGTCGACCCGGGCTCACCCGTCACGTGGACCTGGGCGAAGGAGAATTCCATGCTCGCTGACATCTTCGGTCCCGACCTGCTCATCGTCATCATCGTCATCGCGGTGCTGCTCTTCGGTGGCGCCGCCATCCCGCGGCTGGCCCGCAACCTCGGTTCGGCGAAAAACCAGTTCGAGCAGGGCATGAAGGACGGGAAGGCCGAGGGCTCGGCCGACTCCGGAACGTCTGCGGCATCTGGGACGTCGCCAGCGTCGGACACGTTTCCGGCGCCACCGCCGGCCGAGAAGCCGTCCTCCGGGAGCTGACGAGCACACGCCGGGGCGAGACCGTCACCTGCTCATTTCCAGTTTTCCGGGCGGGTTCGATAGTGTCAGCGCCGTGGACTCGTCGCTGACCGGCCCCTCCCCCCACACGCCTGAAATCCCAGGTCCGGGCCGCAACAGTCCTCGCCGGCGGCTGGCCGCGATCCTCCTCGCGGCCGGGGCGCTGCTGCTCACCGGCTGCCAGCTCCCGACGTTCGGCGCCTACAAGGGGGCGACCTCACAAGCCCGCTCGACCTTCCACCTGTGGCAGGGCTTTTTCGTGGCCAGCCTGATCGTGGGTGGGTTCGTCCTCCTGCTCATCCTCTGGGCGATCTTCCGTTATCGGCGCCGCAAGAAGGACGCCGACAACATGCCGGTCCAGACCCAGTACCACACGCTGACCGAGATCATCTACACCGTGGTGCCGATCCTCATCGTGATCGGGCTGTTCGTGCCGACCGTCTTGGTGGAGAACAGGGTCACCGCGGTGGAGCCCAACCCCTACGCCCGGGTGCACGTGTACGCGTTCCAGTGGGGCTGGGAATTCGAGTACCCCAACGGCGTCAAGATCATCGGCCAGACCACCGACGCGCCGACCATGGTGGTCCCCACCGGCCAGACGGTCCGCATCACGCTCGACTCCTACGACGTCCTGCACGGCTTCTACGTGCCCGAGTTCAACTTCAGCCGCTACGCCAGCCCGGGCTACTCCACACAATTCGACTTCAACGTCCTGCACGACGGCGTCTACCGGGGTCAGTGCACCCAGCTCTGTGGTCTGTACCACTCCTTGATGTTCTTCAACGTCCGCTCGGTCTCACCGTCGGAGTACCAGCGGTGGCTCCGCGTGACGAGCACCTACCAGCGGCTGCACCCCTCGTCGATCGGTCAGCTCCCCGCCGGCCTGCACGGGAACATCAACGGCAGCGTGCCGGGCTCCTCGAGCTCGTCGGGCAACAGCGGGGCCGGCGGCGGCTACGGGAACAGCGGGAACTCCGGGACCAATCTCGGCAACTCAGGAGGTGCGCTCTACGGTGACTGACGTCATCGCCCCGCCCGGCAGCCAAGAGCCCTCGGAGCTCGACCTCCCGCCCGTCATTCCCCAGGACGGCCACGGCGCACACACCGGGCACGAGGACCACGGGCCCACCGGAATCCTGAAGTGGCTGACCAGCACCGACCACAAGGTGATCGGGCTCAGCTACATGATCACCGCCGTCGTGATCTTCTACCTCTCCGGGATCATGGCGCTGTTGATGCGCCTCCAGCTTTCCTCGCCACACGCCTCCCTGTTGAGTTTCGCGCAATACAACGCGCTGTTCACCATGCACGGCACCCTCATGATGTACCTCTTCGCCGGGCCCTTCGCGTTCGGCGGCCTGGCCAACTACATCGTGCCGCTCCAGGTCGGCGCACCCGACATGGCCTTCCCGCGCCTGAACGCGCTGAGCTACTGGCTCTACCTCAGCGGGTCCATCACGATTCTCATGAGCTTCTTCGTCGCCGGCGGCGCCGCCCAGTTCGGCTGGGTCGCCTACGCGCCGCTCTCGAGCGCCACCAGCTCGCCCGGCGCCGGGCCCGACCTCTTCTTGATGGGCCTCGCCCTCACGGGGTTCTCCGCCATCTTCACCGGCGTCAATCTGTGCGGGACGATCTTCTACCTGCGCGCGCCCGGCATGACGATGTTCCGCATGCCGATCTTCACCTGGAACATGTTGGTGACCGGAATCCTCATCCTCATCGCGTTCCCGGTGCTCACGGCGGCGGTGGTGATGCTGTTCTGCGACCGCCACTTCAACACCCACATCTACACGGCAGTCGGCTGCCACCTGGTGAACGGCGCTCCGATGCACTCGTGCGGGTCGCCCCTGCTGTGGCAGAACCTCTTCTGGTTCTTCGGCCATCCCGAGGTCTACATCCTCGCCCTCCCCTTCTTCGGCATCGTGACGGAGATCCTCCCGGTGTTCTCGCGCAAGCCGGTCTTCGGCTACAAGGGCATGGTCTTCGCCACCATGGCCATCGCCGCCCTGTCCACCGGGGTGTGGGCCCACCACATGTTCACCACGGGCGCGGTGCTGCTGCCCTTCTTCTCCTTCCTCAGCTTCATGATCGCGGTACCCACCGGCATCAAGTTCTTCAATTGGATCGGCACCATGTGGCACGGGCAGCTCACTTTCACCACGCCCATGCTGTTCTGCATCGGCTTCCTCATCGCCTTCCTTATGGGCGGGGTGACCGGGATCATGCTGGCCTCACCCCCGCTCGACTTCGCCACCCACGACACCTACTTCGTGGTGGCCCACTTCCACCAAGTGCTCTTCGGGACGGCAGTCTTCGCCGGCTTCGGCGGTCTCTACTACTGGTATCCCAAGATGTTCGGCCGCATGCTGCGCGAGAGCCTGGGCAAGTGGCACTTCTGGCTCATGTTCATCGGCTTCTGGATCGCCTACATGCCCCAGTACGTCGTGGGTCTTCTCGGCATGCCGCGCCGGGTGGCGAGCTACCCGTCGAACTTAGGCTGGCAGAGCTACAACATCGTCTCCACAGTGGGGGCGTTCATCATCGCCGCCTCCTTCGTGTTCCTCCTGGTCAACCTCTTCGTCTCGTGGCGCCACCCCATCCCGGCCGGAGACAACCCCTGGGACGGCCACACGCTCGAGTGGTTCACGACCTCGCCGCCACCGCACCACAACTACACGCACCTGCCACCGATCCGCTCGGAGCGTCCGACGTGGGATTACAACCACCCCGACGCGCGGACCGTCCCCCACGGCAAGAACGCCCACACCAACGGGAAGACGAACGGCAAGGTCACGGCTTCGGTATGAGGATCGAAGCCCTCTTCCTGCTCTTCCTCGGGGTCTTTTTCGGGATCGTGGGCCTCGTCTACTGGTTCTGGAGCTACGAGGACGGGGGCGGCATGATGCTGCTCGGCGTCACGCTGCTCGGCTTCCTGCCCGGCCTCTACTACTTCTTCTGGCACCAGCGCTTCCACGGCCGCAAATACTTCTTCTGGGGCAAGATCCCCGCGGTGGGTGACCGCCCGTCGGATCGGGAGGACGCCGAGATGGCCGAAGGTGCCGGAGTGATCGACACGTTCCCCGGCTCATCCATCTGGCCCTTCGTGCTCGGCATGGGCGCCTTCGTGACGGTGCTGGCGTTTGTGTTCGGCGTCTGGCTCGCGTTCATCGGGATTCCGTTGATCCTCACCGCCCTCACCGGCGTCACGGCCGAAAGCCGGCGGGGGGGCTCTGTCTGAACCGCCCGCGCCCGGCTCCCGGGCCGGTGCAGCACGGTCACGGGCTCACTCGTGCGCTGGTCGTCCTCATGGCCGTGGCTACTGGCGCGGTGGTGGCCAACCTCTACTACGCGCAGCCGCTGCTGCATGAGGTGGCCCGCGCCTTTGGGAGTGGTCCGGGCCCGACCTCGACCATCATCACGGCCACCCAGGTGGGCTACGCCGCCGGATTGCTGCTGATCGTCCCCCTGGGCGATCTCCGGTCCCGCCGGACGCTCGTGACGCGGCTCTACGGAGTCGCTGCCTTCGCGCTCGTGGCCTGTGCCGTGGCGCCGACGCTGTGGTTCTTCATTTTGGCGTCCGTGGCCGTCGGAGGCTCCTCGGTTGCGGGACAGGTCATGATCCCCTTCGCCGCCGACCTCGCTCCCGAGGAGCGTCGGGGCCGGGTGGTGGCGCGCATCATGACGGGACTGCTCATGGGGATCCTGCTGGCTCGGACGATGTCGGGTCTCGTGGCCCAGGCGGCGGGCTGGCGGGCCATCTACTGGCTGTCCGCCGCGTTGATGGTCTGCTTCGCCGCCGTCCTCTGGCGCGCTCTCCCCGCCGAGGCACCACGTCCGCACCGTCGCTATCGGGAACTCGTCAGCTCGTCGGTCCGCCTCCTGGGGACCGAGCCGGTACTTCGTCGACGAGCGTGGTACGGAGCCTGCGCCTTCGCGGCATTCAGCGTGCTGTGGACCACCCTCGCCTTCCTGCTCTCAGGGAGCCCCTACCGCTATTCGAACGCGGTGATCGGCCTCTTCGGCCTGGTGGGGGCCGGCGGCATCGTGGCCGCCAACCTGGCCGGCAAGCTCGCCGATTCGGCGCGCGCCACAGCGACGACGTTGGGGGCCGGGCTGTTCCTCGTCGGAGCGTTCGCTCTCCTCTGGGCGGGCCGCAGCTCCTTGGGCGCCCTTGTCGTGGGGGTGATCGCGCTCGACATGGGGACTCAGGGCATGCAGATCACGAACCAGGCGCTGATTTACGCCCTCCGGCCCGACGCCCGAAGCCGTGTCAATAGTGCCTACATGGTCTGCTACTTCGTGGGGGGCGCGGTCGGCTCGGTCACGGCCGGCGCCCTCTACGCCCTGTACGGGTGGGCTGGCGTCTGCCTGCTCGGCACCGGATTCGGTGTCCTCACTCTCGGCATGTGGGCCTTCGAGCGCCTCCGAACACCCAGCGAGGTCGCCAGCGTTCCATAGGGGGTCGTATACAGCCGGGGTCGTATACAGCCGGGGTCGTATACAGCCGGGGTCGTATACGAGAGCTGCCTGACCCTCGTGTCCTTCGGTTTCGAATGGACGTCCGCGGCCAGAGGTGTCGCCGGGCAGGTCGATCAGCCGAACCGGAGGGAACCAGGCGTGGTGAGAACTTCGCCGGTCTCCAACCAGGTCTTCAGACCCGAGAGGATCATCGGCCAGCCGCCGTAGATCTGGCTGTCTGCTCCGTCGCGCATCTGATCGTGGATCAACGTGAGGTGACACGAGTCCCCCACCTGCTCGATCTCCCAGGTCACCCGAGTCGTGCCCTCGGCCCGGACGTCGTCGTCCCAAAGGCAGGCCATAGTGTGGACGAGTCGCCGGGGCGGGTCCGACTCGAGCACCTCTCCCTCGCCCAAGTGGACCCCGTGCTTGGCCACGTCGACGCTGATCGGGGAGCCGACGCTCCAATCCGAGTTCACCGCGGCGCCAAAGTTGTACTTGGCCCGGATCTCCGGGTCGACGATCGCCTGCCACAGCCGCTCGGGCGTGGCCTTGATGAAGATCTCATACACCTTTTCCATCTCAGTCTCCAGTCTCTCCTTGATCTCGCTGAGTCCGGCAACCCAGGGCTCAGCGAACTTGTGCACCCACCGGTCGTGGACGAGGCGGATCGGCACGGGGTTCAGGAAATGGAGCTTCTCCCGACCCCGTCGCCGCGTGACCACGAGGCCGGCGTCCTCGAGCACCTTCAGGTGCTTCATGACGCCGAAGCGGGACATGGAGAAACGCTCTTCCAACGTGCTCAGGGTCTGCCCGTCCTCGCGGAACAACTCGTCGAGAACCCGCCGCCGAGTCGGATCAGCCAGCGCCTTGAACACCCCGTCCACCCTGACAAGATTACGTGACCTTTTAGTCACATGTCAACGGAAGACGTCGGGGTAAGCGGAGGTGCAAACGGCCGTAGATGGATGGTGCTCCGCCGGACGTTCGCCAAGTGGGGTCAGTCGGCCGGAGCCCCGAACCCCACGTCCGGCGGCACTCCATCCATCGACAACATCCGCCGCCATGTTGAGCAGACATGACCGGACAAATCGGGCTCCGCCGGGATATCGAGGGCGTCGGGGAGCCAGATTCGCCGCCCGCGGGTGGCTCACGCTCAGCGCGAGCTGGCGCGCAGGGGCCGGAGGCTCCAGGTGTCCATGCAGCCCGGAGAGCAGAAGAGGAGGGCGGCTCCCCGGGCGTCCTGGGCGACCTCGCTCGCGGTGTCGGCAGTCAACGGCAAACCGCAGATCGGATCGTGCGAGACCGGCGGAACACCACGGGCCATCTCGATGCTCGACGCCGGAACCGAGTTCTCCACGCCCCGCAGCTCCACGTGGCGGTGGCGCACCACCTGGCCCCAGCTCGGGAGATGGATCGTCACGTCGGGCGCCGCCAGCGCCTCCCCTGCCCCGGCCAGCTCGCACAGGCGGGAGGCCACGTTCACGCAATGGCCCACGTAGTCGTCGCCCTCCATGAGGATCACCGCCCCGGACGTGATGCCCGAGCGGATCGACACCGCGTCAACCGGACCGGCGACCCCGCCCATCACGTAGTGCAGTTCCAAGATCGTCTCGAGTAAGGGGCGCGTGGTCACGCACACCAGCATCACGCCGTCGCCCAGCCATTTGGCGATACGGACGCCGCGGCGGCTGCAAATGTCTCGCAGAAGCGCTCGGAAGGCGGTCAGGACTTCGACGGCGCGCTCGTCACCTTCGATCTCGGTGAGGGCCGTGAAGCCGGACACGTCGACGAAGGCGAAGCTGCGCTCGACTCGCACGCCACGATGGTGCCATGAACGGCCGTCAACGTGCGGTCAACCGCCCGGAGAGCCCGCCGCCGGTTGCGCGGGAACGACGCGAGGATGCCGCGAAGAATGCGCCCGGGCAGATTCAGCGAGCGACTCGGCGCACGCCCGTCGGAGAGGTCTCGGGCTGGCGAGGGCCGCCGTTGCCGAGTGGCTCAACGTCGATACGCTCCGGGACCGGCTCGGGTATGAGCTCGTGGTGCACGTCGTCAGGTCGCTGTGGCGTCGGCGACGTCGTGTACTCCCCTTCGGCCGAGCGGTGGACAATGACCGCCCGCTTGCGCTTGCCGATCCCGTGCACCCCTTGCATCTCCTTGCACAACTGGTAGGCGATCAGCCCGGCGATGATCGGCACCACGATCACGGCGATGCGGAAGAACCACAGCACCTCGTTGAGCGAGACGTGGAAGAAGTTGGCCAGGACGTCGGTGGAGCTGGCGGCGAAGAGGGTGAAGAGGAGGGCGAACACGGCCGCGCCGGCCGCCGTCCGCTTGGGCCGGTCGCGCGGTCGGTCGAGGAGGTTGTGCAGCTCGTTGTCGCCGGTGTAGCGCCGCTCGATCCCCGGCCAGAGGAAACAGAGGGTGAAGATCAGGCCGGGAAACACGACGGCGGGCAGGAACACCTCAAAGGGGATGGTGTGGCCGAAGCCGGCGAACTCCCACGACGGCATGATGCGCAGCGCGCCGTCGAGCCAGCCCATGTACCAGTCCGGCTGAACGGCATAGGAGATCTTCGACGCGTCGTAGGACCCGAACTGCCAGATGGGGTTGATCTGGGCGAAGGCACCGAGCAGGGCCGTGGCGGCCGTGACCATGAAGAGGAACCCCGTGGTCTTGGCCATGAACGTGGGGAACATGGGAGAGCCGACCACGTTGTGCTCAGTCCGACCCTCGCCGGCGAACTGCGTGTGCTTCTGGCGCACCAACAGGCCCAGGTGCGCCGAGAGCAGCCCGATCAAGACGAGCGGGATGATCAGGACGTGGATGATGAAGAAGCGAGGGATGATGATGCCGGTGCCCGGGAATTGGCCACCCCACAGGAAGGTGACCAGGTAGCTCCCAACCAGCGGAATCGACTCGGCGATGGAGTACCCGATGCGCAGTCCGGTGCCGGAGATGAGGTCGTCGGGTAGGGAGTAGCCGATGAAACCCTCCAGGATGGCGAGGATGAGCATCGAGAGGCCGATCGTCCAATTCAGCTCACGAGGCTTGCGGAACGCGCCCGTGAAGAAGATGCGGGCCATGTGGACGACGATCGACCCGGTGAAGATGTCCGCGGCCCAGTGGTGCATCTGGCGCACCAGGAGGCCGCCGCGTACGTCGAAGGAGATACCGACTGTCGAGCGGAAGGCCTCCGACATCCACTGTCCGTCCAGCGGCTTGTAGCTGCCGTGGTAGATGACTTGCTGGGTGGAAGGCACGAAGTACAGCGAGAGGAAGACACCGGTCACCAACAGGACGACGAACGAGTAGAGCGAGATCTCGCCCAGCATGAACGACCAATGGTCGGGGAAGATCTTGTCGAGGAGCACCCTGCCGCCCTTGGCCACCCCGAGGCGGTCGTCGAGCTCGTCCACCAGCTTGCCGACCTGCCCGAAGGGACCTTTGGCCGCCTTGGTGCTGCGCTTGGTCCTCGCGGCGGTGTCGGTCATGTGGTGCGCTCCCAGTACCCCGGACCGACAGGCTGGTTGAACGGACCCTGGGCCGCCAGGTAGCCCTCGTCATCGAACATCAGCGCCAGCTGGGGCAGCGGGCGGGGGGCGGGCCCGAACTGGGGCACCGCGCCGTTGCGCACGTTGAACATCGACTGGTGGCACGGGCAGACCAGGAGCTCGAGTTCCTGTTCGTACAGGCCGACGGGGCATCCGAGATGAGTGCACACCTTGGAGTAAGCGACGTAGCCGGCGGGTGCCCACGTCTCGCGGCCAGGCTGCGTGGTCACGTCCTGGTCGGAGAGCCTCACCATGACGGTCTGGTCGACCGCCTGCCCTTCGTCGGTGATGTACGGCTGGGGCCCGAGGTTCGTGAGCACCGTGTCCTGTGGGTAGACCGTCATGATGCCGCCGGTCACCAGCGTGCCCCGACGGATGGGCCGGCCGCTGGAATCGACCAGGCGCATGCCCCGGCGCCAGCCGGTGACGGCAAACGTGTTCTTGGGCACTGGCCCGAGAGAGCGCAGGAGGGGAAAAGCGGCGACGATCCCGAAGATGCCCGCCCCCACGGCGAAGAGACCGCCCAGCATCTTGCGCCGCTTCACCACGACGACCGAGCGCTCGACGAGGGCCGCCGACATGGAGTCCCGTTCCTCTTGTGTGGAGGCGAGCGGGTGGCGTTCCTCGACAAAGGGGCCCTGGGGCATGAGGTACTTGCCCCAGGCCGTGAGACCGAAGCCCAACAGGAACAGTCCGACCCCGACGGTGCCACCGAGGATCCAGGGGTTCCAATTCTGCCAGTAGGCGGCACCGAAGAGGCCCAGGAACACGATGGCCAGCACGAAGATGCCCGCGATGATCTTCTCCGCTCGGTCCGGGTGCTTCGCCGCGTCGCCCATGTGCGGATCGCTCAATGCGGCGACGGGCATGGGCACCTTGGTGCGCGACGGCTGGTGGTCGGCGTCGCTCACGACCGCTCTCCTATCCAGTAGCAGACGAGGACGAGGCCGCCGACCCCGATGAGCAGGGCCACGAAGCCCTCGGCCACCGGGCCCACACCTCCGAGCGCGAACCCGCCGGGGTTGTCCGGCCGCTGCAGGCGACCGGTGACGTACGACACGACGTCGGCCACCTGCTGGTCGGTCAGGTTGCCCGAGAAGCGGGGCATGTTGGCCGGGCCGATGCGGATGGCTTCAGCCACCTGCTGGGCCGTCACGTTCTTCACGATGAGCGACGGCGCATTGGTCCCGAAGGCCAGCGCGTCACCGGTGCCCTCAATGGTGTGGCACGCCGCGCAGTTGAGCGAGAACAGGTCTTGTCCGACCGATTGGTTCGCCCCCTCGAGGTGCGGCGAAGGCACGGCGGGCACCGCAGGGTCGAGCGAGTTGACCCACGCCGCGAGCTCGAGCGCCTGCAGCGGGGTGAGGCGGGTGGCGCGTCGCTCCGCCTCGACGGCCCTCACGTCGGCTGCCGGCATCCGGCCCGTGGACACCCAGAAGTCGACGGTGGCGGCGCCGACGCCCTGCAGGTTGGGACCGATGGTGGCCTGACCCTGGGGGTCGACGCCATTGGCCTGGTTTCCGTGGCAGCTGGCACAGGTCTGGGCGAAGAGCAGCTGGCCGGCGTTGATGAACGACTGGGGCGGGTTGGAGTAGGTGATGTAGTGGTTGCCGTACTGAATGAGATGGCCGTTGAGGCAATCGCGAAGGCTGCTCAAGAACGGGTTTCCGGCATTGGGCGTGACGGAGGTGACCCCCTTCACGTTGACCTGGCCGCACGACTTCGTCGCCACGTGGGTGACGACGACCTGCGAGGAGCGTGAGGCGTCGGTGTGGCCGCTCGCCGCGGCGACGGCCGCGGGGAAGACCAGGGCGAGCGAGGCCACGACTGCCGATCCGAGCAGCGCCAAGGGCAGCATCAGCTGGGAGCGCCGGGACAAGTGTCGCGTCTGTGCGGTGTGCACGCGTGGGGTGCCCGAGTGAGCTGGCATACCTACTTGAGGAGGAACAGGCAACTGTAGAGCCCGACCCAGACGATGTCGACGAAATGCCAGTAGTACGAGACACCCTGCACGGCGGAGAGCTCGCCCGGGTCACCCCCGACGTCCCCGCGCAAGCGGCCCAGGAGGAAGATCATGGCGAGGAGACCGATGAAGACGTGCAGTCCGTGCAGGCCCGACATGATGTAGAAGAGCGACCCGTACGCGTTCGTGTACCAGCGTGTTGGGCTGTAGAGCCACTCCCACGCCTGGTTGGCCAAGAAGAGGGCGCCCAGAATGATCGTCATGACGATCCAACGGCGGGCCGACTTCCGCCGGCGCCACTCGGTCTGGTACACGGCGTACTGCATGGTGAAGCTCGACGACACCAGCACCGCGGTGAAGATCCCGGCTCGAACGGTGTCGAGCGTGGTGCCCGCCGGTGGCCAGGGGCCGACGGTGTTGGCTCGGATCGTGAAGAAGGCCGCGAACAGGCCGCTGAAGAACATCAGCTCCGACCCGAGCCAGATCATGACGCCCACGGCGAGCATCGGTGGCCGGTCGTGGACGATCTTCCCCTGGGGCGCGGGGACCTCCGCCGAGACAGCCTGGGTCACAGCGCATTTTTTAGTCGACCCGCCTCCGTATGTGCCAACCCGCGACCAGGCTCGGCGAGGGGAAGGTCACCCCCCTGAAGGTCCTGTTCAGCGCAACGCGGCGGGGAGCGGCTCGGCGTGGACCACCGTCAGGCGCTGAGTCGGCCTGGTGCACGCCACGTAGAGCGTCCGAAGGCCTCGCTTCGTCGTGACGGGCGGTCCCTCGGAGCCCGGTTCGTCGCTCACCGCGGCGATCAACGCCGGTTCCACGACGATCGCCGCATCGAACTCGAGGCCGTTGGTCTCGTCCGCCGGGAGCACGACCAACCCAGCGGCGAGCCCGGCGCCGGCGGGGTCGCGCGGGTCGACAGGGTCGAGTCCGGCGCCCTGCAGGGCGCGCACCATCTCGGGCAGCAGGACCGAGGGGCCCAGCACAGCCACCCGGCCCTGCGCCACCCCCGCCGCTTCATCGCGGACGACCTCGGCCAAGGCGTCCCACAGGGTGGCCCGGGTGGCTGACACGAAGCGGGGTCGATGTCCCGACTGACGGACCGGGCGGGGCGGCGTGATTCCCGGGGCCGCGGCGGCGAGCACCCGTGCGGCTACCTCGACGACCTCGGACGGCGTGCGATAACTCACCGTCAGCTCGACCAGACGCGGCGCTCGCTGGGGGCTCAGGTGGCGGACCACCTCGTCCCACCCCGACGGCGCCCACGGCCTCGTCGCCTGGGCGATGTCGCCCACCACGGTCATGGAGCCCGAGAGGGACCGGCGCGCCAACATGCGCAGCTGCATGGGAGAGAGGTCTTGAACCTCGTCCACCACGATGTGGCCGAAGGATCGGACCTCGTCGTCGGTGCCGCTCAGCGCGCCGGGCGCCACTGGGGGCTCCGGTGATGCGGGCAGCCCCTGGGGCCAGAACCCTGCCTCGACCGCCGCCCCCTCGCCCTGTGGCGCCGCCCGCCCCCCGGGTCGCGTCGATCGGGCGCGCCCGGGGCGCCGTCGCCGGGGGCCGAGCAGCATGCGCGCCTCGTCGACCAGCGCGGCGTCCGCGGTTGTCCAGGGCACCGCCTCGAGTGACGCGCTGCGGGGACGCCCAAGCCGTTCCACCTCGGCCACGCTGAGAATGCCCCGGGCCGCCGCAGCGAGCAGGGGTGGCGCCCCGAAGAGGTCGTGGAGCAGTTCATGAGGGGACAGGCGCGGCCACATCCGATCCAACGCCTCGACCACCTGGGGCACCCGGCGCAGCCGGCCCAGCAGTTCCTCGTACACCTCTCCGGCAGCCGTGTCCTCGAGCTCGCTCGACTCTCCTGCCCCGTCATGTGGTCCGCCCCGTGACACTCGCCGGCGATATTCGTCGGCCAGAGCGCCCACCACCTGGGTCTCGACGAAACGGCGGCGTGCATTGTGCGTGCCCGGACGCCGTCGGGCCAACGACACGATCTCCTCGGTGAGGCTGGCGCGGAGGCGCAGCACGCCCGCGCCGAAGGGGATCTCGACGTCGCGCCGGAGGGGACGTTGGCGAGTGCGCACGGCGCGGGCCAAGACCTTGACCATGCGCACGTCACCCTTCAACTTGGCAGCGGCGGGTTGGTCGACCCCGCGCACCCGCACCTCGGGCACCAACCCCGCCACCGTGGACAGGCTCACCCCGGCCTCGCCGAGCGACGGAAGGACCTGCTCGATGTACCGAAGGAACAGCGGGTTCGGTCCGACCACGAGCACCCCTTGGCGCTCCAGGGGAAAGCGGTGGGTGTAGAGGAGGTACGCGGCTCGGTGGAGCGCCACCGCGGTCTTGCCCGTCCCCGGTCCGCCCTGGACCACGAGCACGCCGGGCAGGGGGGCGCGGATGATCTCGTCCTGCTCGCGCTGGATGGTCGAGACGATGTCGCCCATGTGGCCGGTCCGGGCCTGACCGAGCGCGGCGAGGAGCGCGCCCGGGCCACCGAGGACAAGCCCGTCGGTGAGCAGCCGCTCACCATCGGCGGGGGCAGTGTCGGTGTCGGTTCGCATCGTGCCGTCGCCGGTGGCCAGGGTGCCGGTCGCGATGAAGTACTCGTCCTCCAGGCCGACCACCTCTTGGGCTCGAAGGGCCAGGTGGCGGCGGCGGGCCAGACCCTGTGGATCGAGGCCCGTGGCCCGGTAGAAGGGTTCGGCAACTGGGGCGCGCCAGTCGACGACCAGCGGCTCGTGGTCCGGGCCGGAGACCCCGAGCCTCCCAATGTGGAACGACTCACCGAGGAGCGGGTGGCTGGCGCCGTCGGCCCGGGTGCCGCCGTCGCCTCGGGTGCCGTGCGTGCCGTTGGTGTGGGCGGCCCCGTCGGAGCCGTTGCTGCCTTCACTCCCCTGGTCCGGCGTCGGCAGTCGATCGATGCGACCGAAGTACAGCGCCTGGTCACCGACGTCGAGCTGTTCCAGCCGGGCCAGGCTGGTACGGACGACGATGTCGCGCTCGGTACGGGACTGGAACGTGCCGCCCCGGCCCAGGTCCAGTACATCCTCGAGCATCTGGCGCGCCTCGCCCCGCATGAACTCGAGGCCCTCGTAGGCACGGTTGAGGAACTCCTGTTCGTCCCGCAGATCGGGATGTTCCGGCACCGCTCCCCTTCCTCCCCCGCGCCCTAGGGGGAACGGTTCAGTTTAGACGCCCTGTCACGCCCGAGTCGCGGGGGTGGTGGAGCCTACGATGAGCCCGACCAGCTGCCGGATCGAGAGGACTGTCATGCTCATTTCGACCATGAACGACGTGCCCGGATACACCGTCACAAACGTGCTGGGGGAAGTGTTCGGGCTGACCGTGCGCTCCCGCAATGTCGGCTCCCAGTTCGGTGCCGCCTTCAAATCGCTGGCGGGCGGCGAGCTCAAGGGCATGACCAAGAACCTCCAGCTGAGCCGGCAGGATGTCGTCGACCGCATGGTGGGCGAAGCCGAGGCTCGCGGGGGCAACGCTGTGCTGGCCATGCGCTTCGACACCTCGGAGATGGGCGGCAACTGGACCGAGATCTGCGCGTACGGGACGGCGGTCGTCATTGAGCCAACCGGATGAAGGCCGAAGGAGCTGACGTCACCGACCGGCCCGATCTGGTGCGCGCCTGCTTCGGCGAGCCGGTCGCCCGGACCCCGGTCTGGTTCATGCGACAGGCCGGCCGCTCGTTGCCCGAGTACCGCGCCGCGCGAGGCGAGGACTCCATCCTCTCGGCCGTGGCGGACGCCTCACTGTCCGCCGAGCTGACCCTCCAGCCGGTGCGGCGCTATGGCGTCGATGCCGCGATCGTCTTCTCCGACATCGTGGTGCCGCTGCACGCCATCGGCTTCGGCGTCGAGGTGGAGCCCGGTCGCGGGCCGGTGGTGGCCGAACCGTTCCGTGGACCAGCCGACCTGAGCCGCCTGCGCCCACTCGAACCCGAGGCCGATCTCCCCTACGTCGCAGAGGCGGTCAGGCTGGTGCGCCGAGAACTCGAGGGATCGGGGGTGGCGCTCATCGGATTCGCCGGCGCGCCCTTCACCGTGGCCAGCTACCTGGTCGAGGGAGGCCCGTCACGCTCCTTCTCCAAGGTCAAGGCCCTCATGCACGGCGACCCGGTGCTGTGGCAGCGGTTGGCGGACCGGCTGGCCGCGCTCGCCCTGGCCTCCCTGCGTGCCCAGGTTGCCGCCGGGGCCCAAGCCGTCCAGCTGTTCGACAGCTGGGCCGGGTCACTTTCGCCCGACGAGTACGCCCGGTTCGCCCTGCCGGCCACCCGGGCCGTCCTGTCGGGCGTGGCCGACCTGGGCGTGCCCACCATCCTCTTCGGCGTCGGCACCGGTGAGCTCTTGAGCCTGATGGCGTCGTCGGGTGCCGACGTCATCGGCGTCGACTGGCGCGTCCCGCTCGACGCGGCCCGCCGCCGCGTCGGGCCCGGTCGAGCGCTCCAGGGAAACCTGGACCCGGCGCTGTGTCTCGCACCGTGGCCCGTGGTGGCCGATGCCACACGGGGCGTTCTTGCGGCAGCGGCTGCCGGAATGCAGGAGGGGACCGCTCACGGCACCACTCGCGCTCACGTGTTCAACCTCGGGCACGGCGTTCTGCCCGAGTCGGACCCCGGGATCCTCGCGTCGGTGGTCGACCTCGTCCATGCGGAGACGGCGGCCACGGGGTGAGCGTCGGCGTCCTGGTCATGGCGCACGGCACGCCAGGCGACCCGGCCGAGATCGGCCCGTTCCTCACCCGCATCCGTCATGGCCGGCCACCCGACCAAGCTCAGCTCGCGGAGCTCGTGCGCCGCTACGAGGCCATCGGCGGCGTATCGCCGCTGGCCGAGCGCACGGCGGCGCAGGTCGCAGGGATCCGCCAGGCTCTCGAGGTCCGCGCCCCGGGACGCTACGTGGTCGCTTTCGGTGCCAAGCACACGGCCCCACTGATCGAGGACACTGCAGCCGGCCTGCAGGGGCAGGATCGCGTGATCGCGCTCGTGCTCACCCCGCATGCGTCGTCCATGGGGTCTCAGGAGTATCTCGACCGTGCTCGCAGCGCGGTGGGCACGACGACCGAGTTCGTGCCGGTCGGTCCGTGGTACGGCGAACCGGCCCTGGTCACACTCCTCGCTGACCGCGTACGGGCCGCCCTCTTCGAAGTAGCCGAGCTGGGTCGAACTCATCCCCGAGTCATCTTCACCGCGCATTCGCTCCCGGCACGTACGGAACAGCATGGCGACACCTACCCGGAGCAATTGGCCGACTCGGCCCGACTCGTGGCCGAGGAAACCCGCCTTTCGGATTGGGAAGTGGCGTGGCAGAGCGCGGCGCGAAGCCCGGAGCCCTGGCTCGGCCCAGATGTCCGGGACGTCGTTCGCCTCCTCGGCGACGGGAGTGATCGTGTCGATGCAGTCGTCGTGTGCCCGATCGGGTTCGTGTCCGACCACCTCGAAGTGCTCTACGACCTCGACATCGACGTCGCCGCGGTGGCGGCGGAGTGCGGCCTGGCCTACGCGCGGACGGCGTCGCTCAACGACGACCCGGTATTCCTCGACATGCTGGCCGGCGTGATCGCCGCCGCGGACAGGCCGCGCTGAGGTGACGCTCCGCGAGTTCGTCGTCGTCGGAGGTGGCATCAGCGGGCTCGTCGCGACGTGGGAGTTGACCGGTGGCGCCGTGGGGCGCGCGGAGAAACGCCGGGTCACGCTGATCGAAGCATCTCCCCGCCTGGGCGGCCCGCTACGGAGCGAGATGTTCGGAGGACGCCTCGTGGACATGGGTCCCGACGGATTCCTGGGCCGCCGGCCTGAAGCAGTCGAACTGTGCCACGAGCTCGGTTTGGTCGCCGCCTTGGAGCCCATCGCCGCGCACGGCGCGTCGGTGTGGGCACGCAACCGGCTGCGGCCGCTGCCCGAGGGGCACGCGCTCGGGATTCCCACCCGGTTCTGGCCGACCGTGCGCACGGGTGCCCTGGGTCCGGCAGGCATGCTGGGCCTGGCCCGCGACGCGTTGCTCCCTCGACCCGATGTCCGAGGGCCGATGGGAGACCGTTCGGTGGGGCCGCTCGTGACCCGCAAGCTGGGCCGGCAGGTAGTCGACACCCTGGTCGATCCGCTCTTCGGAGGTATCTACGCGGGCACGGTCGACGACATGTCCGCCGCAGCGACGTACCCTCCCCTCCTGGCGGCCGCCCAGCGCCGTGGCAGCCTGATGCGGAGGTTGCGCGCTCGAGGTGCCCGTCCGGGCCGACGAGTCGGATCCTCCGTTGTTCTGGTCCCTTCGCCAGGGGATGGGCTCGCTCGTCGGCACCCTGGCGCATGCGCTGTCCGAACGCAGTGTGGACGTTCGGCTCTCAACCCGAGCCGACGCGCTCGAGCGCGCCGCTGGGCGATGGTGCGTGCGCTGCGGCAGCACCACGATCGAGGCTGACGGTGTGGTCCTGGCAACGCCAGCTCCGGCCACCGCCGCGCTACTGGAGCCACACGACGACGAGGCAGCCGGCCTCCTCCAATCCATCGACTACGCCTCCGCAGTGATCGTGACGTTCCGCGCGGTGGCCTCAGACTTTTCTGCCGGGCTCCACGGGACGGGCTTCCTGGTCCCTCGACACAGTCCTCACAAGGGTCGTGATGCATGGGCCGTGACCGCATGCACCTTCCTCGACCGCAAGTGGCCACATCTCGCCCGCGACGGTGAGGTGCTGCTGCGTGCCTCGCTCGGGCGCATTGACGACACCCGGCCGCTGCAGTGGGGGGACGACGATGTCGCAGCCCGCGCCTGGGAGGAGCTCGCTGCCCTCTTGGGCCTCGCCGGCAATCCCCTCGAGTCGACAGTGGTCCGCCATGTCGCGGGGCTTCCCCAATACCGGGTGCACCACCTCCTGCGGACAGCCGGCGTGGAGTCCGCCGTTGCCCGACTGGGCGGCCTGGCCGTTGCGGGAGCGGCGTATCACGGGGTGGGAATTCCCGCCTGCGTCGCCAGCGGCCGGGCGGCAGCGCGCGCGCTCTTGTGAGGCCGGGCCACCGGCCCCGACGTGGAGTCGTGGCGGTCCCCTCTCTGGCTGCCGGCGTTCTCCTGGCACTGTCACTGCCACCATGGGGCTGGTGGCCACTCGGTCCGCTCGGTGCCGCCCTGATCTACTGGCGCCTCGGTGCGTTGCCGGCTCGGTCTCGCGCATGGTCAGGGTGGTTCGCGGGCATCGGCAGCTTCGGGATCGGGCTCGCCTGGGCGCGAGCCTTTAACTGGTACGGAGCACTGGCTCTGGTATGTGTCGAGTCCCTCTTCACGGCCGCAGCCGGAGTTGCCACGCCGCCTCGACGCGGGCGAGCCCTCGCCTTCGTCGGTGCGTGGACTCTGGCGGAGGCGCTCCGGATGACCTGGCCTTTCGGAGGACTCCCGCTTGGGGGGGTCTATCTGGGGCAAGCGAACGGCCCGCTCCTGCAGTTGGCCCGTCTCGGAGGGCCCCTCCTGATGACAGCTGGGGTGTGGGCGAGCGGCGTCGCGGTCGCCACCGTCGGTGTCCGGGTCCTGACACGCATCGCTACGCAATCTGTCGTCGGCGGCAAAGCGGATCGAGGCGACGCTGCGAAAAAGCCACGCCCGGCGATTGGTGGCGCCGCGCTCGCCGCGACGTCGGTGATAGCCCTGATCATGTGGGGTGCCGTCTCTCCTGACGGCGGAGCGCCCGTGCGGACGATTCGGGTGGCGCTGGTCCAAGGTGGCGGGCCGCGGGGTGTGAGCAAGGAGGAAATCGACCCCAACGCCGTGTACCACGCACAGCTCGCGGCAAACGATTCTGTTCACGGCGCCCGCGATCTCGTGCTCTGGCCCGAGGACGTCGTGGCCTTGGATCGACCGCTGCTCGGGTCGACTGAGGCCGCGCAGTTGAGCCACCTGGCCCAGGCTCTGCGCACCACGCTGGTCGTGGGCACCACCGAACCGGTGTCGTCCACGACATTCCGCAACAGGATCGTCGCCTGGGGCCCGAGCGGACGGATCGTAGGGACGTACGAGAAGGTCCGTCGAGTCCCCTTTGGGGAGTACGTGCCGTATCGATCTCTTGTCTCACATCTGGCCGACCTGTCCGGTGTTCCGACCGATGCCATCCCTGGGACGGGATCCGGGCTCCTCCGCACCCCAGCCGGTCCCTTGGGGCTGCTCGTCTCCTACGAGGTGTTCTATGCCGGACGGAGCCATGCTTCGGTACGCGCCGGAGCCGAACTGCTCGCCGTCCCAACCAACACGACCTCCTACAGCACCTCCCAGGTACCAGGCCAGGAACTGGCGGCGGCCGAAGTCCAGGCTGTCGAGAGCGGCCGTGACCTGGTTCAGGCCGCACCGACCGGCTACAGCGCAGTGATCACGCAACGGGGCGTCATCGTCCAACGCAGCTCACTGGGTCGGCGCCAAGCCCTGCTGGCTTCGGTCGCGCTGCGTCGTGGCATGACGCCCTACGACCACTGGGGTGACCTTCCGGTGGTGATCTTGTCCGGATTTGCACTGGTTCTCGGATGGGCCCGAGAGTGGCGCGGCCACCGTGGTCCAGGGGGCGAAGAGAGGGCTCGGTGAGCGGACCCCGGCGTATACGGACCCCGGCGTATACGGACCCCGGCGTATACGGACCCCGGCGTCTACGGACCCCGGCGTATACGGACCCCGGCGTATACGGACCCCGGCGTATACGGACCCCGGCGTTACGGACCCCGGCGTTACGGACCCCGGCGTCTACGGACCCCGGCGTTACGGACCCCGGCGTCTACGGACCCCGGCGTTACGGACCCCGGCGTCTACGGACCCCGGCGTCTACGGACCCCGGCGTCTACGGACCGGCGTATACGGACCCCGGCGTCTACGGACCCCGGCGTTACGGACCCCGGCGTCTACGGACCCCGGCGTCTACGGACCCCGGCGTCGACCCCGGCGTACGGACCCCGGCGTATACGGACCCCGGCGTATACGGACCCCGGCGTATACGGACCCGGCGTATACGGACCCCGGCGTATACGGACCCCGGCGTATACGGACCCCGGCGTATACGGACCCGGCGTATACGGACCCCGGCGTATACGGACCGGCGATACGGACCCCGGCGTATACGGACCCCGGCGTATACGGACCCCGGCGTATACGGACCCCGGCGTATACGGACCCCGGCGTATACGGACCCCGGCGATAGTACGGACCCCGGCGTATACGGACCCCGGCGTATACGGACCCGGCGTATACGGACGCCCGAGTCTACTTGATTACTCGTAATACCCAGAGTGGATGTACACGCAGGGGATACCAGCAGCCACGTACATGGCATGGTTCGAAGGGTCATCCTCGAAGGCGAGACGAAGGTCGAACCCGTGCCTTCGCAGATCCTGGACCGCTGCCTGTTTGAAGAGCGAGACGGGCCCGTAGTCGCCCTGGGCGCGCATGACCAGGAGGTCCCACCTCAGGTGGTATCGCTCCAGCCAGGCCAAGGTCTGGGGCCGCACACGATGGGGCCGGCCCGTCAAGAGGATCACGGTAAGCGTGGAATCGAGGAGCTCCAGGAGACGGGCGATCTCTTCGATCACAAGATCGTCGCCGCAGGCCTCAAAGAAGGCCGACCAGTCACGACGACCTTGTTCAAGAAAGTGCTGCCGTCCGGCGGCGTCGGAGAGCACGCCATCGATGTCGAACACCACGGCGGGGCCGACCAGGTGGGGGTGGCCAGGGCGTCCCCTGTCATGCCAGGTCCAGCTACCCCGCTCGGTGCCTGGAGGTGTCGGGAGAGTTCCCACGGAGTCGTCGGCCGGCACGGGCGCGCAGCCTAACGGCGGACGTTCGCGCCGGGGAGGACGGGATCTGACTTTGGGTGGAGGCGGTTCCACCCCTAGGAGGAAGGGTCGGGCGGTCCGAAGGTGACACGATGGACCCTGGCATGGGAGCACACGACGACGCGGGGGCGGTCCGGTCCCTTGCCGCGGGATCGGGCTTCGGGGACAATTGCGTCGTCGAAGTCCCGTTGGGCCGGCGGGTGGAGATCGTCGGTGACCTCCTGCTCCCGGCTGAACCCACCGACAGCTCACGCGAGGTCTGCAGCAGCATCGCACAACGCCTTGAGGAATGGCAGGGTCCGGGGATCGTGGTCATGTGCGGACGCATGACCGCAGCCTGCTGCACGGACGGAGCGGCCCAAGCCGAGGCAGTGGCCGCTCACCCCGAATTGGCCGAAGCGCTCCGTGCGTTCTCTGGTCGTCCTGACTCTCGAGTGCTGGTGGTGAGGGCAGAGCGTGAGGAGGTGTCCCAGCTCGCGGGGGCCTTGGAGTGCCTCGGCGTGGAGGTGTATCGCTCCGTCGACCTCAGCTGCGAAACGGGAGCCGGACGTCGCACGGTGCTCATCAGGGCCGGGACACTGCGACGCGACACCAACGCGCAAATTGAGGCCACCACGAACGACGACAGACCGTGGCTCGAAGGGATGGACAGGCTGGAAGACCCGCTCCGAGCACGAAGGTTCGTGACCTCACGTCTGCTCTACCGGCGCCTGCGCCGCTTCTTGTGGGCGCCCCCGTTGGTGCTCGCCGTGATTGCCCTGGCTCTGCGCATCGACTTCGTCATCGATGGGCTCGGCCGAGTCTTCAGGTCGCCGCGCCAACAGACGGCGCTGCAACGAGCGTACGCCGCGACGTGGTTCTCGCGTTTCGTCGTGACCGTTGTGATCGCGGTGGCCCTCTTGGTGGTGCTAGCCCTGGTGGTGGCCATCACCTCACGGGGAATCTGGCGCGCGCTCGGAGGTGAGGGTCTGCCACCTCCGTGGTCGCACCGGCCTTTGGGATCGCGCTCGATCGCCCACGACCAACTCGAGATCGAAGGCGTGGACGCGCTCGACGCCACGCGCGACGCCCTGGCCAAGGGTGCTTCGGGGTTGATCGCTGGCGGAGCCCTGGTTCCCGAGCTCTCACACCTCGACGCGGGGTTCTTCGCCTGTCCCGGCGCAACCTCCGAGGTCGTCCATGAGCACCGGGCGCGCTTCGGGCTCCCACCCACGTTCCTCCACCACCGTCAGGAGTCGACGCTAGAGATCGAGACCGGCGCCGATCTCCACCTGCGGCTCAACCTGGCCGAAGTGGATCTCCCCACCGCCACCTTGGGTGAGCGTCTCGCGACCTCGGACGTCGTCACCATGGGTCGCTCCAAGATGGCCGAGATCCGCGCCGAGCTGGCGGCCAGTTGGCCGAGCGGTGCGTCGTGGCCTCCCGCTCCCGAGGTGGCGGCGGACCACATTCGCATGCGTCGTATCCGACGTATGGCGGCCGTCTCGCTCTTCGTGGCCGGAGCCATCGACCTGCTCTCGGCCGTGACCGCACCGCTACGCTCCCACCTCCACCTGATCGCCCAGTACCTGCCCGTCACGGTGGTCCAGGCTGCCGGCGCACTGACCGCGATCGCGGGCATCGGCATGATCATGCTGTCCCGAGGCATCCTGCGCGGCCAACGACGTTCGTGGGTGGTCGCCGTCGCGCTGCTCTCGGCCTCGCTCGGGCTGCACCTGGTCCACGCCGCCGACGTCATCACGCTCCTCGTGTGTGCGGCCGTGTTGACGCTGCTCATCGTCGAACGCGAACGGTTCCGGGCCGAGACCGAACCCGCCACCCTGGTCACGGCCTTCGTGATTCTTGGCGTTGGCGGCGTGCTCGCCACCTTGGGGGGCTTCACCGCGGTGGAGGTGGCCGGACGGGTCCACCATCACCCGCTGCCGGCGTGGCCCGACGTGCTGGCTGGTTCGGCTGAGCGTCTGGTCGGGGTGCGCTGGGTAGCCTTCCCGTCGACGATCGACCGCTACTCGTCCATCAGCCTGTTGGCAGTCGGATTGAGTCTGATCGTCGTCGCGCTCTACCTGCTCACTCGTCCGATGGTCGACCGGCGCCTGTCGTCTGGCCGCGCCCACGCGGGACGGCGCGCTGCGGAGCTGCGAGCGCGGCGAGATCGTCCGACGCCACGGCACGGGAACCCTGGACTACTTCGCATTGCGCGACGACAAGCAATGGTTCTTCCACCGTGACTCGCTCGTGGCCTACGCCGTACTCGGTGGCGTGTGCCTGGTGTCACCCGATCCCATCGGACCCTTCTCGGAGCGGGCCCACGTGTGGGACTCGTTCCGCCGCCACGTGGACCGCCATGGGTGGAGCCTGGGCGTCATGGGCGCGAGCGAGGAGTGGCTCCCGACGTACCAGGCGTCGGGAATGCGCTTCCTCTACATCGGCGACGAGGCCGTCGTGGACACGCGCCAGTTCTCACTCGACGGCGGAAAGATGAAGGGGCTCCGCCAAGCGGTGAACCGCGTCGCTCGATACGGCTACACCGTGCGGTTCTTGGACCCGGCCCATCTCCAGCCCGCCGACGCGGCCCGGATGGCCGAGCTCATGGCCAAGAACCGCCGAGGAGAGAAGGAGCGAGGCTTCTCCATGATGCTCGGACGCATCTTCGATCCTCGCGACACCGGCCTCCTCCTGACCCTTGTCGAAGGGCCCGACGGGGATCCGGTGGCCATGTGCCAGTTCGTTCCCTCGCCGGCGATCGACGGCTACTCGCTCGACCTGATGCGCCGCGATCCGGGGGACCACCCCAACGGACTGCTCGACTTCGCCTTGTGCTCGACCATCACCCACTTGCGCGAGTCGAAGATGAAGGGGCTCAGCCTGAACTTCGCGGCATTCCGGTCGGTTCTGGAAGGTGAGGCCGGAGACGGAGTGACCCACCGAGTGGAGCGTTGGGCGCTGCGCCGGCTGTCGGGCGTCCTCCAAATTGAGACCCTCTGGAGATTCAACGCCAAGTACGAGCCCCGGTGGCTGCCGCGCTACATCGTCTTCGATTCGGCCGAACAATTCGTACCGGTTGTCGCACAGATCTTGAGAGCCGAATCTCTCACGGAGATCCCCGTCATCGGGCGTCTCATGACCACCGCAGTGGCCAAGCGGTCCGGTCCGGCCGTGCCCGCCGAGGTCTTGGCCGTCATGGACTCGCAGCCTGCCGGTGCGGGCCCCGAACCGCAGTGCCCGGGCGAGTCCCGCGCTCGACGAGGATGCAGACGAGGTCCGTGGCGAACTCGGTGAGGGGCCCCTTGACGAGGCCGGGCAGAAGTGGGGGGGCGAAGCCACTCGGCAGAAGACCGGGGCAACGCGGCCACGTCCGTGAGTGACTCGGGGCCGACGGCGCCGCCGACGCCGGTATCGGCGAGACACGACTTGGCGGCGACCGAGAAGGAGCGGCGTGACGCCGGACGGCAGTCACGCGTGCTGGCCCCTCGGGACGGCATCGGCGAATGGGACGAGCGGACCCGTGGCCACGATGCGCTCGAGACGATCATGGCCCAGAACGCCCTGCGAATTGCCGAGCTGGTGCCCCTGCGACATCAGCGGATGGCGCTCTCGCCGTGGAACTACTACCGCGGTGCCGCCGCAGTCATGGCGGCGGACCTGGCCTCGCGTTCGCACAGCCGATTGGCGGTGCAACTGTGCGGTGATGCCCACGTCCTCAACTTCGGGTTGTGGGCTACGCCGGAACGCAATCTGAACTTCGATTTGCGAGACTTCGACGAGACGCTGCCTGGACCCTTCGAGTGGGACGTGGCGCGCTTGGCGGCCAGCGTCGTGGTGGCGGCGCGCCAGAACGGGATCAAGGCGTCCAAGTCCGACGCAGCCGTGATGGCGGCGGTCGACGGGTATCGAGATCGGATGCGTCACTACGCGTCCTTGCCCGAGATCGACATCTGGTACGACGGCATGAAGGCCGACCGGTTCGTCGACTACTTCGAGCCAGCTGATCGTGGTGAGGTCAAGGTCGTCATTGAGAAGGGCAAGCGGTCCCGCACGAGTCGCGGCGCCTTCTCGAAGTTGACGACGATGGCGCGCGGGAGGCCGCGGATCACCACTCGACCGCCCCTGCGCGTGACCATCGACGACACCGAACAGGGCGACATCGTCGAGCACCTCCTGTCGGCGTACCGGCTGACGCTCCAGGAAGACCGCCGGGCTCTCTTCGATCGCTTCACCCCGGTCGACGTGGTCCGCCAAGTCGTGGGCGTGGGCAGCGTCGGCATGGTGGTGTACCTCGTCCTCTTCACGGGCCGCTCCGGTGCGGATCCCCTGTTCCTGCAGTGCAAGCAGGCCGGGCCGTCCGTCTACGAGGCGCACACGTACCAGAGCGTGCACCACAACCATGGGGCCCGGGTCATCGCCGGCAAGCGCATGGTCCAGAGCGCGACGGACATGTTCGTGGGCTGGGCATCACTCGGCGGGCGCGACTTCTACGTGCGGCAGTACCGCGACATGAAGGTGATCCCGACCACCGACCTGATCGCGCCGGTGTTGACCGAGTTCGCCACCGCGTGCGGCAGCACCTTGGCGCGTGCCCATGCCCGCTCGGGTGACCCGGTGGCGATCGACGCGTACATCGGCAGGGGAGGGACGTTCACCAAGGCCATGCGTCAATTCGCCCGCCGCTATGCAGACCAGACCGAACGGGACCATGCGCAACTGGTGGCCGGCATCCGGCGCGGGAAGGTCGAGGGCGAACCGGAGTAGCCGACCGCACGCGACCCGAGTCGCCAACTGGGCCGGTGAGCCGACTGGCCACGCGGGCGGGCGCGTGGTGGGCCCGCGGAGCCTCGGGAGGGCGATGTCAGTACTATTCCGCCCGTGGACGGGGGGAAGGTCCGAGCAGGGGTTCAAGGACGGCCCGCGGCCTTCGGCCTGCTGGTGCTCCTCGCCGTCGGCGTCACCGCTTGCTCGAGCGACCCGGGCTCCACGGGGAAGGTGGTGATGATTGAGTCAGGTCAGGCGCCACCGGGAGCATTGCCGACCGGTATCGATGCCAAGGCATCCGCCGGGGCGGCCACGACCACCGTCCCGCTGGCGCAGCAAAACCCCACCACCGCGCTGTTCACCGCTACCGGTGTCTTCCAGTCCTGTCTCAAAAACATGGGCGTGTCGTTCGTCGGAGCGCCCAATGCTGCCAACCCCTCGTCGCCTGCCAACGACCCGAACTACCTCAAGGCCCTCAGCACGTGCGCCGCCAAGAGCAACATCCTCCAGGCGGTGAAGGCCGAGCAGACCGCTCAGAGCAACCTGACGCCGGCGCAGGTGCAGAAGGAGAACAAGGGCTATCTGGCATGGCGCAAGTGCATGATTTCGAGGGGCTGGAAGATTGCCCAGCCCACCCCAAACGCCAAAG
The DNA here is from genome assembly GCA_963787485.1 of uncultured Acidimicrobiaceae bacterium. GTDB lineage: Bacteria > Actinomycetota > Acidimicrobiia > Acidimicrobiales > RAAP-2 > Bog-473. The sequence goes on from CAWBDF010000001.1 coordinate 174,799, forward strand.
GCCTGCTCTTCTCCTTCGGCGGGGGGGGCGGTGGCAGCGGGGGTGGCGGTGGTTCGGGCATTACGCCGCCAGCCGGCCAAAGTCTCCTCAACAGCAGTGACGTGCAGCAGTGCGCAGCGACCTCGCAGCGGAGCACGGCGTGAGCGGTCCGGCATGACGGGCCAACACTGACCGACCAGGGAGTACGAACACCAAACGGGGGACCACCCAATGTCGCGCCGAAGAAAGATCATCGCCGCCGGACTCGCCGCATGTGCGCTGTTGGCGGCCGCCGTCATTTCGTTCGCCATCGCCTCCAACGGCGGCGCCTCCGCGGGCAACAAGGTCGTGATCCTCGGCACGGTCCAACGGCGCACCCTGCAGGGCACGGTTGCCCTCACCGGGACGCTGGCGCGAAAGGACATTCGTAACGTCACCGCCGCCACCCAGGGCCTCATCAGCGATGTCTCCTCGACGGACGGCAGCATCACCCGTGCCGGTTCGGCGATGTTCGCTCTCAGCGGGCGTGAAGCCATCGCCGAGCAGGGTACGGTACCGTTCTTCCGCTCCCTTGTGCCCGGCGATTCGGGCGCCGACGTGCTGCAGCTCAAGCAGATTCTGGACGCCGCAGGTGACTACGCAGGTCCCAGCAACGACCTCTACACGGAACAGACGCAGTTCGCCCTGGCCCAATGGCAGGCTCAGCACAACTATCCGAACTCCACCCCGGCCACGCCGCAATCGGTCACCGTCTCGCTGGAACAGGGGACTGGATACGAGTTGGGCAACCAGTCCACCGCCGGCCTCGTCATCGGACCGCCGGATGCCCCCTCGGCGTCGTTCACCGCCGCGAGCGCGTCCACCCACGCCGTGCTCGCCGACGTGTCACACGTCACGCCTCCGGGGACGCCGACGCTCACCATCCAGTCGGTGTCGGACCAGGTGGTGGCCGGCCAGCCCGCCACGTTCGTCATCAGCGCGTCACCCGCGCCGACCTCGGACCTGACGGTCGATCTCACGTCCGGAGGGACGGCCGGGCCCCAGAACGTGGTCACGCCGCCGGCGTCGGTCGTGATCCTCACCGGCGCCACCCAGGTTGCCGCCACCGTGCAGACCCGCTCTACCACCACGGTCCAGGCGAACACGACCATCTCTATGGCGATCTCCGGCGGTACGGGGTACGTGGTCGGCAGCCCGGGTACGGCGCAGACGACCATTGAGAACACCGCCGTGCCGACACTCCAGATCACAGGTGGGACGATCGTGTCACCGGGAGGCTCGGTCACGCTCACGGTGAGCGCGAACCAGGCGCCCGTGCAGGACACGCCGGTGACGCTGGCCTTCGCGGGCAACGCCTTGGCGGGAACCGACTACACGGTCCCCGAGCCGGTGATGACGCTCGCCGCAGGCACCACGAGTACGACGGTGACCCTCGCCACGCACAACCGCAACGTGATTCAGCCCAGCGCGTACATCGTGGCGTCGATCTCGCCCAACCCGGCGCTGTACGCCATCGGGACACCCGGTTCGACCGTCGTCACCATCAGCGGGAGCACCGCGCTCCCCACGGTGACGCTGACCTCGGCCACGACGTATCTGCAGAAGGGACAGCCCTACGCCATCTCGATCGGGCTGAGCCAGGCCATGAGCACCTCCCTGCCCATCGCGCTCTCCTACGGCGGGACGGCGGTGCCGGGAGCCGACTACGTGGCGCCCGCCGGCACGGTGACCGTCCCCGCCGGCCAGACCTCCCTCACGGTGCAGATCCCGACCGTCACCGACAACGTCGTCGAGTCGGACCGGGTGCTGACCGTGTCGCTGGCGGCGAGCGCCGCCTACCAGATCGGGAATCCGTCCAGCGCGGCGGTGACCATCACTTCCGAGGTCGTCCCGAAGCTCACCATCTCGGCCAGCACGGGCGCTCTGGCGCAGGGCGGAGCGGCGACCTTCGTGATCACGGCGTCGCAGCCTCCCTCCCAGAACACGTCGGTCAACTTCGCCGTCGAGGGGACAGCCCAACCGGGGCAGAGCTATCAGCCGCTCACCGGCACCGCCCTCCTGCAGGCGGGCCAGAGCCAGCTCACCGTCACGCTGCAGTCGTTGCAGACCAACATCACGTTCGAACCGACCGACATGATCGTGGGCTCATGGCCGACGCGCGTCGGCACGGTACACGTGAAAGCCGGCCAACCCGTAGCGCCCGGAACCAACATCTTGACGCTGACCGAGCCCACCTTGACGGTGACCCTGAACGCCTCGGCCTCCAACCGAACCCAGCTCGCGGTAGGCCAGTCGTGCACGGTGCAGATCGACGGGGCGAACAGCTCCGTGAACGGCACGATCACCGAGCTGGACTCCACGCCGACCGAGCTCGCCTCGACCACTCCAGGCCAGGCCGGGCAGCAGGTCTACCAGGGGAAGATCGAGGCCGCCGGTCTGGACGGGGCCGACGGGTCGGGCGTCTCCATCACCGTCGTCACCCAACAGGAGTCCGCCGCCCTGACCGTGCCCATCGCGGCGGTGAAGCAGAACGGCTCGGGACGGGACGTGGTCCGGGTGGTCGACTTGGAGCACGGTGGGCGGATCACCGAGGTGCCGGTCACCACCGGGCTCACCGAAGGTTCGTACATTCAGATCAGGAGCGGGCTCCACGCGGGACAGACCGTGGTGGTCGAGGTCGATCAGTCGTCGTGATCCCGACCGACCCGACAACCCCGACGACCCCGGGAGCCGGGCCTGCCCAGCAGCTCTTGCTCGAACTCGACCACGTGTCGCGCTTGTACGGCGAAGAGGTCGTCGTCCACGCGTTGCGAGACGTGTCGCTGCAGATCCGGCCCGGAGAGTTCATCTCCATCGTGGGACCCTCGGGATCGGGGAAGTCCACCATGCTCGGCCTCCTGGGCGTGCTCGACCTGCCGAGCGCCGGATCCGTGCGCGTGGCCGGCCACGACGTCAGCGCGCTCGACGACGCCTCCCGCTCGCGCCTGCGTGGCAACTTCATCGGATTCGTGTTCCAGCAGTTCCATCTGATCCCCCACCTGACCGCGCTCGGCAACGTGGAGACCGCGCTCCTCTACCGCGACATCCGGCCGCGCCAGCGCAAGGAGAAGGCCCGCCAGGTCCTCGAGGACCTGGGGCTGGGAGCCCGGGCCGACCACCGCCCGGTCCAGATGTCGGGAGGAGAACAACAGCGGGTGGCACTGGCGCGCGCCCTGGTGACCGATCCACTGATGGTGCTGGCCGACGAGCCGACCGGCGCGCTGGACTCGGCCAACGCCTCCCACGTCCTCGAGATCTTCACGGCCCTGCCATCGCCCGAGCGGGCCGTGGTGATCGTGACCCACGACTCGACGGTGGCCAGCACCGCACAGCGCCGCGTCTCCATGCGAGACGGCGCCATCGTGGAGGATCGACTACTGACGGGTTCGCCCGGGTGAGCGAGGCACGCGACCTGGTCAACGTGGCCGTGACCGGGCTGACGGCCCGGAAGGTCAGGACCCTCCTCATCATGCTGGGCCCGGTCATCGGCGTCGCCGCCATGGTGTGCGCCATCGGCCTGACCGAGAGCGCCAAGGGCCAGCTGCAGGCCCAGCTGGCCGAGTTGGGCACCAACCTCATCGTCGCCCAGGCCGGTGGAACCTTCGGCTCCCAGAACCCGACCTTCCCCCCCGACGCGGTGGCCCGGGTGGAGTCAGTGTCCACCGTGACGGCGGCAGCGGCCACCGCCAACCTCTCGGGCGTGGTGTCCGTCCCGACGGAAGGGACCAAGAGCTACTACCAGGCTTTCCCGGTGCCGGTACGCGCCGCCGGCGTGGGGCTGCCGTCCGTCCTGCAGGTCCCGGTGGTCAGCGGGCGGTGGCTCGACACCGCCGATCTCCAGCTTCACACCCAGGCCGCGGTGCTCGGCGAGGGCGTCGCCAAGCAGTACGGCTACCTGCCCGGCGAAGCCCGCACCATCCGGCTCAACACCACGAACTTCGCCGTCGTCGGCGTCCTGGGGCAGGTCGCCCTCGACCCCGAGCTGGATAACGCCGTCTTCGTCACCGAATGGTCGGCCAAGCACCTGCTGGGCACCAACGGCAGGCCCAACCAGCTCTACATCCGCGCCGCGCCCGGCACCACCCAGGCCACCGCGAACGCCGTCCCCACCGCCATCAGCCTGGGCGGCCCCGACCAGGTCTCGACCCAGATCCCGAGCGACGTGCTGCAGGCGGCGGCCCAGGCCAACCGGACCCTGCAGCAGGTGGCGCTGCTGGCCGGACTGCTGGCGCTGACTGTGGGCGGGGTCGGCATCGCCAACGTGATGTCGATCTCGGTGATCCAGCGATCGTCGGAGATCGGGATCCGCCGGGCCGTCGGCCACAGTCGATCGAAGATCGGTGCGCAGTTCCTGCTCGAGTCGCTCTTCGTCGGGTTGCTGGGCGGGCTGGTCGGCGCCGCGGTCGGCGTGGCCGTGGTCTACGGCGTGTCGGCCATCAACGGGTGGGTCGTGGTGATCGACTACGAGCAGATCCCCCTCTGGATGGGTCTGGCCCTTATCGTCGCCGTAGTGGCGGGGCTGTTCCCCTCCATCAAGGCCGCACGGCTCGAACCGCTCGAGACGTTGCGCCTGACCTGACTCATCGCCGGCCGACGCCTCAGGGTGCCGAAGCTCCTCCGGCGGCTTCCGCTCCGGTGTTCCCGACGCCGTCCGCCTCGCCCGACCCGGTGCCGGTCGATCCGGTGGTGCCGCTGGGCGCTCCTCGCGTCGCCGTGCCCTGACCCTGAGCCGAGCTCCCCTTCGCCCCCTGGGCTCCGGCGGCTCCCTGGCCCGCGGCACCCTGCTGCCCGTTCTCGTTCGCCGCCGCGGCCCCGCTGCCCGCTCCGCCGCGGCTGCTGGCGGTCGCTCCGTTGGTCGCCGCGCTCGATGCGCCGGTGTTGCCCGACGAGCCAGTCGATCCGGCCGTTGACAGACCGCCCGAGCCGGTTCCGACGGAGCCGGTTCCGCCGGACCCGGTGCCGCCCGAGTCGCCCGTGGCCCCGGTGGCGCCCGAGGCGCCGGCGCTGGTCGAAGCCCCGGCCCCGGCACCCGAGTTCCCTCCTCCGGTGGCACCCGACTCCGCTCCGGTGCTCCCGGTCGCCCCGCTCGGGTGCGCGTTGCCGGAGACGACCGCTCCACTTCCCCCGCCCGAGACGGACGCGCCGATCGCGATGGCCAGGCCGAGCAGCAGCACGCAGCCGACACACAGGGCGGTGATGAGGGCGGATCGGTTGCCCCACCACCCCTTCGACTGATCGGACACCGACTCGCCAACCCCCCGTCCATGGCGGTCCGCCGGATCCTTTCCCGTTGGACCACCGATGGGCGATCGTACCGGCCGCGACCCGTCGCCGCCGGGTCCGCCCCCCTCACTCCCCCCGAACCCGCCACCTATAGTGGCCTCCTGTTCACTGAGGGGGAGCCAGATGACGACGCGCGTGGTCGTCGGGCGCGCCACGAGCCGTTCCCAGCGATTCGTGTCCGCGCCGGCGTGTCCGTGACGTCGGGCCGGGAGGTCCGAGGAAACCCAACAACGAAAGGATGCCAGTGCCAGGACGCATGGAGGGGAAGAAGGCGGTTGTCGTCGGTGGGGGTCAGCTGCCGAGCGAGTTCGTCGGCATCGGCCGCGCCGTGTGCGAGATGTTCGCCCGCGAAGGTGCCGAAGTCTGCGTGGTCGACCGCGAGAACGACCACGCAGAGGAGACCGTCAAGGCGATCGAGGCCAGCGGTGGCACGGCCCACGCCATCGCCGCCGACGTCGGCAACCCGGCGGACTGCGCCCGGCTCGTGGCCGAGGCGCACGCCCAGATGGGTCGCATCGACGCCCTGGTCAACAATGTGGCCACCGAGGCCGGTGACACCGACGCGCTCAGTCTGGAAGTCGACGCCTGGAACAAGATCATGGACGTCAACCTGCGCGCCATGTGGTTGACGGCGAAGGCCGCCATCCCGCTCATGCAGGCCCAGGGCGGTGGGACCATCGTGAACACCTCTTCGGCCGGCTCGCGCACCGCGGGAGGGACCTTCTTCGCCTACGGGCTCTCGAAGTCAGGGGTCGACGCCCTCACCCACAAGCTGGCGATGGCGTACGCACCCTGGGGAATCCGCTGCAATTCGGTGCTCCCCTCGTGGGTGGCGACGCAACACTCGAGCGTGAGTCTCATCGGCTCGGGGTTGGTCAAGTCGAAGGAAGACCTCGTTGCGTTGGGCAAGCGCATGACGCCACTCGGTCGCATGGGCGAGGCCTCGGACGTGGCCTACGCGGTGCTCTTCTTCTCCTGCGACGAGTCGCTCCACGTGACGGGCCAGAATCTGCCCGTCGACGGTGGCACGACCTCCGCCGTGGGGATGTACCAGCGCCCCAAGGACGCCCCCGGCCCGTCATAACGATCCGGCAACCCTTCCCCCCAAGCGGAGGCTGAGCGCCCTTCTCCCCGACGGGGGCGACGGGCGCTCGCTAGTTGAACATGTCGATGCCCATGAGCGTGGCACCGTCGGTGTCCATGAGCTGGTCGAGGTTCTCCGCAATGGCTTCGGGGCTGAGTGTCTCGGGCGTAAAGGTGAGCCCGGGATTCTCGATCACCGCGATGCGCATGACCTTCAACATCCCCGAGACGAACACCTCGCCCGTGAGCGTGCAGGACTCGTGGGCCAGGAAGGCAACCGTAGGAGAGACGTACTCGGGCCGCATCTGATCGAAGTACTCGTTCTTGAAGTTCTCCTCGGGCTGGTCGAAGGTGAACGCCAGGAGGGCGGGATCCGACATCCGGGTGTTGCCCCGGGGGGCGATGGCATTGACCCGGATGCCGTGACGGCGACCGTCGAGGGCGAGGGCCCGCGTGAACGCGAACACCGCGCCCTTGGCCCCGCTGTAGGCGACAGCCTTGGGGACGTTGCCCAGGATGGCTTCGGAGGAGGTGTTGACGATGCAGGGGTGCTCGGCCTTCTGGAGGTGTGGCCAGGCCGCCTGGGATACGTAGACCGTGCCCAGGTAGTGGTAGTCGGTCATGCGGCGGAAATTCTCCGCCGTGAGTCCCTCGAACCAGTCGTGGTCGCAGATCCCCGCGTTGTTCACCACCACATCGAGGCCGCCGAACGCGTCGAGTGCGGTCTGCACGGCGTTCGCCGCACCCGCCTCCTCGGCCACGTTGGTGAAGCAGGCCACGGCCTCGCCGCCTGCCGATTCGATCTCCTTGACCACCTGCTCGGCGGGCCCGGGGTCCGAGCCCGACCCGTCGAGGTTGACGCCGTAGTCGGCCACCACGACCTTGGCACCCCGGGAGGCCAGCAGGAGTGCGTGCTGGCGCCCGAAACCGCGCCCGCCCCCAGTGACGACCACTCGCCGACCGTCGAACCGCAGCTCGCTCATGGGTAGGACCCCCTTGGACTCTTCCACGTTTCGTCGTGGACGCTTCGCCGTGCAACCTACGCACGGTGGCCCGAGCCCGCAAGCGAAGCGGAGGCGACCAGCCCCGTCTCGCACCTTGCGCGTGCGCCGCGGTGCGACCCGTGAATCAGTGCGGCAGGAACAACAGCGTCGCCCGGTGGGCGAAGTCGATGAGCGGTTGGGGCCACACTCCGAAGAGGACCGTGACCCCGGTGCACAGGCCGATGGCCACGCTGCTCAGGACCGGGACGGGTACCCGCTCGGGGCTGGTCTCGGGCTCGGACGGGGCGATCGCCTCGTCCAGCAGGATCTGCTCGTTGAGGGTGGTGACCGCACCGGCAACCGACTCCGGCGTCGCCCACTCGAGGCCGCCGTTGCCGCTCGTAGCTCCGGCGCCTCCGGAGCCACCCCTCTCGCCGGCGGCACCTGCCGGCTCGGTCCCCGTGCCCCCGGCCGGGCCGGCGAGCTCAATCGTGCTCCCGCCGACCATGGCGTCACCCGCTCCCAGCGCGGCCGATCCTCCCGAGCCGCCCTCGGCTTCGCCCAGCCCGCCACCGGCGTACATGAGCACGGCCAAGCGGAGATAGAAGTAGGCGGCCACCACGGCGGTCACCATGGCGATGACACCGAGGGGGACGTACCCGGCGTCGACGGCGGCGAAGACGACCTGGACCTTGGCCCACAGGCCGGTGGTGAACGGGGCTCCCGCCTGGGCCAGCAGCAGGACGGCGAAGGCCAGGGCCAGCACGGGCTGGCGCCCGGCCAGGCCGCGGTAGCGCGACAGGTCGTGGTCGACGTCGCCCTGGCGGCCGAGCACCGTCACCACGGCGAAGCTGCCGACGGACATGAACATGTAGGCGAAGAGGTAGTAGAGCGACGCGCTCACCCCACGCGCCGTCCCGGCCACCACCCCGAGGAGGATGAACCCGGCGTGGTTGATGGACGAGTAGGCCAGCATCCGCTTCACGTCACGCTGGCGCAGTGCGACGAAGGCGCCGAGGACGAGCGAGAGCACGGCCAGCCCGTAGGTGATGGGCCGCCAGTCGTTCGTCACCACCCCGAAGGACGAGACGAGCACCCTGAGCATGGCGGCGAACGCGCCCGCCTTGGCCACGGCGGCCATGAACCCGGTGACCGGGGACGGCGCGCCCTGGTAGACGTCGGGCGTCCACATGTGGAACGGCACCGCCGCCACCTTGAAGGCGAAGCCGACGAGCATGAGGGAGAGCCCGGCCAGCAGCAGGCCGTTCGAGAGGAGCACGTTCTTCGACAGGAAGTCGGCGATCTGCGTCAGGTTGGTCGACCCCGTCGCCCCGTAGGTCAGCGCGATGCCGTACACGAAGATCGCCGAGGAGAAGCTGCCCAGAATGAAGTACTTGAGCGCCGCCTCGCCAGAGGCCGACCGCCGGTAGTTGAAGGCGGTGAGCACGTACAGGGCGATGGAGAGGATCTCGAGCCCCAGGAACACCACGATCAGGTCGTTGGCCATGGCCATGACCATGGCGCCCGACGCCGAGACCATGGCCAGCACGTGGAACTCGGCCCCTTGGGCTCCCTCGCGCCGCAGGTACCCGTCGGCCACCAGGGCGCTCAACAGCATGGCGATGGCCACCAGCATCATCACCAGGACGCTGAACCCGTCCATGACCACGGCCTGGTCGACGTAGGTGTGCGGGCCGTGGTTCTCGACGTCGACCCACTGCCACAGGGCGACCCCGAGGGCGGCACCCGAGATGACGACCGTGGCCAGCGTGCTCACGGTCACCCGGAGCGGCCGGCGCACGAGTGACGCCACCCCCAAGAGGACCACCGCGCCGCCGATCATGATGATGGGCGGCAGGATGGCCAGCCAGCGGATGGACGGCACCGGGATGGAATTCGACGACGTGTGCGCCGCGGCAACCAGGGGCGCGATCACTTGGATCCCTCCGCGCTCGGCAAGACCGGCACGGTCGGCTGGCCGTGGTCGGTGACGGATTCGACGTGGGCCACCAGTTGGTTCACCGACGGGTTGATGCGATCGAGCACTGGCTTGGGGTACACGCCCAGGAAGACGATGAGGATGACGAGCGGAGCCACGACCAGGCGCTCCACGGTGACCAGGTCGTGGGTTCGCTCGTCGTCGGGGCGCGGCTCTCCGTGGAAGACCTGCTGGTAGGCCCAGAGCAGGTAGACGGCGGCCACGATCACCCCGAGGACCGCCACGACGGCCCACCATCGATGGGTGAGGAATGTGCCTGAGAGCACCAGGAACTCGCTCACGAAGCCGTTGAGGCCGGGCACTCCGATGGAAGCCAGCATGGCCACCGTGAACACGGCGGCCATGACCGGAGCCGCCTTCTGGAGCCCCCGGAGCTCACCGGTCTGCCAGGTGCCGCGGCGCTGATAGATGAACCCGATGAGGATGAACAGGGCGCCGACGATGAGGCCGTGGTTGACCATGAGCAGCACGCCACCGGCCACGCCCTGCGGGCTCAGCGCCACGATGCCCAGCGCGATGAAGCCGATCTGGGCCAACGACGAGTAGGCCACCAGCCGCTTCATGTCGCGCTGGGCGCAGGCGACGATCGCCCCGTAGACGATGCCGATCACGGCCAGCGTGAGCACCAGCGGTGCCAGCGTGCGGGTGGCCTGGGGGAACAGGCTGAGATCGAAGCGGATGATGCCGTAGGTGCCCAACTTGGCCAGCACGCCGGCCAGCACCACCGACCCTTCCTCGGGGGCTTCGGTGTAGGCATCGGGAGACCACGTGTGCAGCGGGAACAGAGGAGCCTTCACGGCGAAGGCGGCCGTGAAGGCCAAGAACAGCAGGACGCCCTCGCTCCCCGTGAGGTGGGTCCGCATGAGCGGGCCGAGCGAGAAGGTCAGCACGTGGGTCTGCGACTGGTGGAGGAAGGCCAGCGCCAGGATGCCGACGAGGAGGAAGGCGGACCCGAGGAAGGTGTAGAGGAAGAACTTCACCGCCGCATACGCCCGTCGCTGGTGTCCCCACCCGGCGATGATGAAGTACGAGGGCACCAGGGTCAGCTCGAACATGAAGAAGAAGACCAGGAGGTCGAGCGACAGGAAGCTGCCCATGACCGAGGCCTCGAGCAGGAGGATCCAGGCGAAGTAGACGCGCTGGTTGGGCCGGTCGCGCCCGAGGACGATGGCCAGGGGGAACAACAGGGCGGTGAGCAGCACCAGGAAGATGGAGATGCCGTCGACGCCGAGGTACCAGCGCACGCCCAGGCTGGTTCCGGTGTACGCGTGGTCCGAGACCAATTGGAAGCCGCCGTCGTGCACCTTCATGGTGATCAGGGCGGCGATGGCGAAGCCGAGGGTGACCAACGAGGTGATCAGGGCCAGGGCGAAGGTGAGCTCACGGGGGAACCGCTTGTCGAGCCCGAGCAGTCCGAGGAGGGCCGCCCCGATGGCCGGGAGCAGGATGAGCAGGGTCAGGAAGGGAACGGAGTGCATCAGCCCCACCACACCCGGCTCAGCATGAAGGCGACGATGAGGGCCATGCCGAGCGCGATGCCCAGCGCGTAGTTGCGGGCATAGCCGGTCTGCAGCTTGCGCGCCGCGGTGCCTGTCACCTTGGCCAGGTGTGCCGTGCCGTTGACGGCGCCGTCGATCACCCGGGCGTCGACCACCCAGGCGCAGAACGTGGCCAGCCGCTGGCTGGGTCGCCCGATGATGGTGTCGTAGAAGTCATCCCAGTACCAGACCCGCTGCAGGAAGGCAGGCTCGAGCGCGGGCTGGTCCACCTCGGCCCCGCGCCACAGCCAGGCGGCGATGATCACGCCGGCGACGGCGGCGGCGATGTCGGCCAGGGCCAGGTACCACAGGGGCCCGTCCCCCAGGTTGTCGTTGTAGATGGTGCCGGCGAACACCGGGGCGAGGAACTCGTTCAAGCCGCGGGTGTGCACCCAGGGCAGGTCGAGCACGCCGGAGAAGAAAGCGAAGAAGGCCAGCACGACGAGGGGGATGCGCATGATCCAGGGCGATTCGTGCGGCGTTGACAGGGCCGGCTCACCGTGCGGGCCGACCTTGTCGAAGCGCTCCTCGCCACCGAAGGCCAGGATCTCCAGCCGGCTCATGTAGTACGCGGTGAGCACCGCGGTCACCAGGCCGATGACCCACAACACCTTGTAGTGCGCGTAGACGTTGTCGAGCACGTCGCCCTTGGCCCAGAAACCCGACAGCGGCGGGATGCCGGCGATGGCCAGGAACCCGATCGTGAAGGTAATGGTGGTCCACTTCATGTAGCGGCGCAGCGCGCCCATACGTTTGAGGTCCTGCTCGTCGTGAAGCCCGTGGATCACCGAACCCGCTCCGAGGAAGAGGAGGCCCTTGAAGAAGGCGTGCACGACCATGAGGAAGACGGCGGCGATATAGGCCCCCGAACCCACGGCGAGGATCATGTAACCGATCTGCGACACGGTCGAGAAGGCGAGCACCTTCTTGATGTCCTGCTGCGCGCAGGCGATGGTGGCCGCCACGAATGCGGTCACCCCCCCGATGATCGCGATCACCTCCATGCCGTTTGAGGTCAAGTGCAGCAGGGGGTTCATCCGGCACAGGAGGTAGACCCCGGCCGTGACCATCGTGGCGGCGTGAATGAGGGCCGAGACCGGCGTCGGGCCCTCCATGGCATCAGGAAGCCAGTTGAAGAGGGGGATCTGGGCGGACTTCCCCGCGGCGGCCAGGAACAACAGCAACACGGCGGCGGTAGCCGTGACGCCGCCGAGGTGGGAGAGCTGCCCGAAGATTCCGCCGCCCGGACCGCTCTCGTACTGGACCGTCCCGGTCTTCTCGAAGATCAGGAAGATGGCCAAGAGGAAGCCGGCGTCCCCGATCCGGTTGTAGATGAAGGCCTTCTTGCCCGCCGAGGCGGCCGACTCGCGCTGGAACCAGAAGGCCACCAGCCAGTAGGAGCACACCCCCACGCCCTCCCACCCCACGAAGGTGACCAGCAGGTTGTTCCCCAGAACCAACAGGAGCATGGAGAAGACGAAGAGGTTCAGGTAGACGAAGAACTTCGTGTAGTCCCGGTCACCCTTCATGTAGCCGATGGAGTAGAGGTGGATGAAGGCGCTCACGAAGGTGACGAACATGCACATCGTCATCGACAGCGGGTCCACCAGCGTTCCGACGGGCACGCTCAGGTTGCCGGCGCTGAACCACGTGAAGTAGCTGTGCACCACCACCCGGTGGTCCGAGGGCAACCCGAGCAGGCCGGCCAGCACGATGCAGGCCACCACGAACGAGCCGCCCACGGCGGCCGTCCCCACCCACCCGGCGGCCGGGTCGCCCATGCGCCGGCCGAAGGCAACCAGGATCAGGAACCCCGCGAGGGGCAACAGCAACATCAAGTACGCGAGATGGACCACGGGTCAGCCCTTCAGGGAATCCAGGTCGTCAGCCACAGTCGTCTCGCGGCGGCGGAAGTTGGTGACCACGATGCCCAGGCCCACGACCACCTCGGCCGCGGCCACGACCAGGACGAAGAACACCACGGCCTGACCGCCGATGTCCCCCAGCATGCGGGCGAAGGTGACGAACGTCAGGTTGGCCGCGTTGAGCATCAGCTCGATGCACATGAACATGATCAGCACGTTGCGCCGCACCAGCAGCCCGACGGCACCGATGGTGAACACCACGGCGGCCAGCCCGAGGTACCAGGCTCCCGAAAGGCTCACGCCGGCAGCTCGCTGTCGGTGCTGTCCCCCTGCACATCCTCGTGCAGCGAGGGCGGGCGGCGGGCGAGCACGACCGCGCCCACCACGGCGATCACCAGCAGGGCGGCAGTGGCCTCGAAGGCGAAGAGGTAGGTGGTGAACAGCTGCTTGCCCAGTTGCGCCGGCTCGCCCGCCGGGGAGTTGGGACCGGCCACGTGGCCGGTGATCGGCCCCACCACCTGTTTGGCCCCGGTGACCCAGTGGGCGGTGGCGGCCATGGCGAGCACGCCCCCGAGGGTGATGGCCGAGAACGCCACGGCGAGCGGTCGTTGTCCGGCCAGCGGCTCCACGTTGACGTCCTCGGCCCGGTCGACGCCGAGGAACATGATGACGAACAGGAAGAGGACGACGATGGCCCCGGCGTAGACGATGATCTGGACGGCGGCCAGGAAGTCCGCCTCCTGCTCAATGAAGAGCACGGCCACGCCGAAGAGGGTCATCACCAGGCTGAGGGCGGCGTGCACCGGATTGCGCGACGTCACCACGCCCACCGCGCCGACGAGGATCACCACGGCGGAGGCGACGAAGACGAGGAGGTCGGGCCAGGTCGGGCGCGTCGAAGCAGCGATGAGGACGAGCTGCGACATGGGTCAGTCGGTCCCCTCGGCTGGGTCCACCGTGCCGGCTCCACCGGCTGGGTCCACCGTGCCGGCCTTCGCCGCCTTGCGGGCGGCGCGCCGCACCTTCGTGCGCGCCCGCATGTCCTCCATCTTCCGGCGGTTGCGCTCCGCGCCCTTCTTGGCCCGCCAGACCCGACCCTGCATGCCCCGGTGGGCGAGTGGGATGTCCTCGTCGAGCAGGTGCGCCTCGAGCACCTCGCGCAGTGGCTTGGTCCCGGTGGCGGCGTCGTCACGGCGGCCGGATTGGCCTCCTTCGGGGGCGCGCACGCCGTAGCCCAGCTCGCCCGACCACTGCACCTCGCCCTCGTAGGCGGCGTTGCCGGAAGGGGAGGTGGCGCGCATCCAGCCCGAAGTCATGTCGTCGTCGCCCTCGCGCCAGTCCTCCCACGGAAGCTTCTTTGGCGTGCCGTCGTCGTTCACCACCAGCTCGTCTTTGGTGTAGATGGCGTCGGAGCGGTTGGTGAAGGAGAACTCGAAGAGCTTGGACTCGGTGATGGCCTCGGTGGGGCACGCCTCGACGCACAAGTCGCAGTGGATGCAGCGCAAGTAGTTGATCTCGTAGACGTAGCCGTAGCGCTCCCCGGGCGAGACCGGATGGTCGGGCGGGTTGTCGAGCCCGCGCACGTAGATGCAGTCCGCCGGGCACACTCCCGCGCAGAGCTCGCAGCCGATGCACTTCTCCATGCCGTCCTCGTAGCGGTTGAGGACGTGGCGCCCGTGTTGGCGCGGCTGCTTGGGCTTCTTCTCCTCGGGGTACATGGTGGTGACCCGCGGACGGGTCAGGTGCTGGAAGGTCAGTTTGAACCCGCCCAGGAAGGAGAGCTGGTCCTTCACCTCGTCGCCCACACCCACTACGCATCACCTCCGTGTGTCGGATCGGCGGGGACGGGCGTGAGCCGCGGACGCGGCGGTCGGCTGGCCCTGCGCCCGATGGCCGGGATGACCGCTTCCTCCTCGCTGCGCCCCGCCCCGAGATGGCTGGCCCGCAGCAGGACCACCGTGGCCAGCAGCACCACTGGCACCAGGATCAGGCCGCCCCAGCCCCAGGCGATGATCGCGGCCACCAGGAGCAACCATCCGAGCGTCATGGGGATCAGGCGTTTCCAGCCCAGGTCCATGAGCTGGTCGTAGCGCAGGCGCGGCAGGGCCGCACGGAACCACACATACACGAAACAAAACACCGCAGTCTTCAACACGAAGTAGATGATCGGCATGTAGATCGTGGCGCCCGGGATGTGGAAGATGTAGCCGTTGGGCCCTCCGAAGAACAGCGTGACCACGATGGCGGACATCGTGATGGTGTTCATGAATTCGGCCAAGAAGAAGAGGCCGAAGCGGATGGAGGAGTACTCGGTGTGGAAGCCGCCGACGAGCTCGGTGTCCGCCTCGGTCAGGTCGAACGGCGGGCGCGTCAGCTCGGCCGTGATGGCGATCATGAAGAAGATGAACGGCAGAAAGCCCAGGCGGATCAGGTTCCAGTTCCAGAACCCGTCGGACTGGGACGCCACGATGGCCCGCGTGGACAGTGAACCGGTCACCAGCACGACCATGACCGTCGTCATGCCGAGCGCGGCCTCGTACGAGATGACCTGGGCCGAAGCGCGTACCGATCCGAGCAGCGGATACTTGGAGCCCGAGGACCAGCCCGCCAGCATCACTCCGTAGACGGCGATGCCCGACATGGCCAGGACGAGAAGAATGCCCACGGGCGGGTCGGCCACCTGGAGCTCGAAGGTGTGGCTCCCGATCGTGATGACGCCGCCGACCGGGACGACGCTGAAGATCAGCACAGCGGGGATTACCGACAGGTACGGCGCCAGCTTGAAGACGAGGGCGTCGGCACGGTCGGGCAGCAGGTCCTCCTTGAAGATGAGCTTGGTGCCGTCGGCAAAGGTCTGCAGCAGACCCCACGGGCCGGCGCGGTTGGGCCCGACCCGGCTCTGCATGTCCGAGATCACCTTGCGCTCGAACCAGATCATCAGCGCAGTGGCCACCAGCAGCGCGACGAAGGCGGCGACGCACTTGATGAGAACGATCAGCCACACCTCCCAGTTGAGGCCGACGTAGAACAGCGGGTCGCCGTTCCCCGAATTGGCGCTGTGCGTGAGCACCTGGGACCCGACCGACCCGGCCGAGCCGGCCGAGCCGGCGCTGACGAGGAGGACGGCAATCACTGCGACTCCATCCGGACGTCGGTGACGGGCCGGCGGCTGTCGATGAGGGTGGCCACGGCGTTCCCCCGAGTGCTCTCCCCGTCGGGCAGGTTGAAATCGACGGCCACCACGCCGCGGGGCACGCCCTCGTCGGTCTGGGCGGCCAGGACCAGCTCCCCCCGGGCCGAGCGCAGCTTGACCCGGTCCCCGGTCCGCCGCGCCGAGGCGGTCCAGGTCGTAGGGGTTGGCCCGAGCCACCAGGGCGGGTACCAGCGGGGTCAACGAGGGCGAGCCGGTGACCGAGCTGCCGGCGTCGTACAGGCGCCGGCCCGCCACCAGCCGCAAGGAGTAGCTGTCGGCCTTGGGGATCGCCAACGGCGCGGGCTGGTCACCGCCGGTACCGGTCCACGACACCAGGGGCGGCGGGCTGCCCAAAGCCGGGATCCGGGCGCGCAGAGGGCCGCGGCGACCGGTGCCCACACGGGGTGGCGCACCCTGGCGTTCGACGGACTCGACGCCGGGCAGGGCGATGGGATCGATCGGGGCGACGTCGTCGGCATGGTCGGGGCGCCCGGAGAGCGGGACGAGGATCCCGTCGTGCGCGGCGTCCGAGTGCAGGACGGCCTGGGTCAGGCCGGCGTAGGCCGGGGCGGCCAGCTCCAGCTCCTCGGCCAGCTCGGTCACGCTGGCGACGCCGAGGTCAGCGCCCAGGGCCGCGGCGAGCTCGACGGCGATCATCCAGTCCGGCCAGGCGAAGCCGGGCGCCGTGAGCTTGGGAGCGAGACGGCTGACCCGGCCCTCGAGGTTGGTCGTGGTGCCCGGCAACTCGTGGGTCACCGCGCAGGGCAGGACCACGTCCGCGTGGACGTCGACCGACTCGGAGGGGTGGCCCGTCACCGCCACCACGAAGTGCCCGGCGGTGAGCGCCGCGGACGCCCGCGCGTGGTCGGGAAAATCGCTCAGGGGGTCGGAGCCGAGCAGCACCAGCGCGCCGACCGGGGTGCGACTGCCGGGCGTGGCGCCCGACTCGGTGCCGGGCTCGCCGCCCGACGCGGCGGCGGGCTCCGCATCGGTCTCCGTCCCGCCCTCCCCCGCCATGGACGCCAGGATCTCGGCCGTCGAACGGCCGGTGGTCGCCGGGACCGAGCCCCAGGCGGTGGTGAAGCGTGACCGCCCCTCGCGGAGACTGACCCGGCCGGGCAGGAGCCCGGGGGCAAGGCCCATGTCGAGGGCCCCGAACACGTTGCCGCGCCGTAACGCCGGCAAGTAACGGGCCTCGGGCAGGGCGGCGGCCAGGGTGCGCAACGCCTCGCCGCTCACCTCCTCCGCCTCGGCGTACGAGGGCCGGCCGGCCACGACGACGACGCCGGCGCCGCCGGGGCGCGCAGCCAGCAGACGGCGCGCCGTCTCGAGCGCGCCGGGCCCGAGCGCGCTCCCTTCGGGATGAGCGTCGAGTGCCTTCACTGCCGCGTCGTCTCCGGTCAACGCCCGGGCCAGGAGGGGCGCGTCGCCGGGGCGGACGCGCAGCACGGCCGAGGCGTGGGCGCTCAGTGCGGTGGGCATCGGGGAGATCTCGATCAGCTCCGTGGCGCCGCCGAGGACCGCCTGGCGTAGGCGGAGGAACAGCACCGGCAGCTCCTCACGCAGGTCGCCGCTCAACGTGACCAGCACGGGTGCGCCACAGGCCTCGTCGATGGTGGCCCGGGGCAGGCCGAGCACCAGGTCGGCCGGGAGCCCGTCGCCGAGCTGGGCGTCCACCGAGTCCGTCCCGATGACGCCCTTGGTCAGTTTGGCCCACGCATAGGCGGCCTCGTTGGTCAGCCGCGCCCCTCCGATGACGGCCACCGCGTCGGCACCGCCGGACGCCAGCGAGGCGGTGATGCCCGCCGCCGCCGCGGCCAGGGCCTCGCCCCAGCTCACCGCCACCAGCTCGCCCTCCTTGCGCACCTGCGGCTCGACCAGTCGTCCGTGCTCGAAGCGCCCGGTCTCGCGGGCTTGGCCCAGGAACTGACCCCGGCTCACCCCGAGGCCGACCACCTGGGAGGCGGTGGCCGGAGCGACGTCGACGGCCTCGTCGGCCGGCGCGCCCGAGAGCGGTCCGGCGGACACTTCGTCGCCGTTGACCGACTCGTAGGTGAAGCGGCCCTTGTCGCACAGCCACCCGTGGTTGACGGGTTCCGAGTCGATGCCGAGCAGCCGGGTGAGCCGGTTCTGCGACGACTGCACGGCCACCCGGCACCCGACGGCGCAGGCGGTGCAGGTGGACTCGACCTGATCGAGGTCCCAGGGGCGGGCGGTGAAGCGGTACGGCGTCGCCGTGAGCGCACCGACCGGGCAGATCTGCACGGTGTTGCCGCTGAAGTACGAAGAGAACGGCTCGGTCGGGAAGGTCGCGACCTCGACCAGTTCGCCGCGTCCGGCGAAGTCGATCTGCGCCTCACCGGCCACCTCCTCGGCGAAGCGGGTGCAGCGCGCGCACTGGATGCAACGCTCCCGGTCCAGCAGCACCAGGTCGGAAATGGCGATGGGCTTCTCGAAGTGGCGCTTCTCCTCGACGAAGCGGCTCTCCCCGGGGCCGTAGGCCAGGGTCTGGTCCTGGAGCGGGCACTCGCCGCCCTTGTCGCACACGGGACAGTCCAGGGGATGGTTGGCCAGCAGGAACTCGAGCACGCCGTCCTGGGCCTTCTTCACCCGGTCGTTGGTCGTGTCGACCACCATGCCCTCGGTCACCGCCACGAAGCAGGCCGGCGTCAACGTGGCGCCCCGTGGGCCCTCGACGTCGACCAGGCACATGCGGCACATGCCGACGGGCTCCATGCGGGGGTGGTAGCAGAAGCGCGGGATGTAGGTGCCGGCCCGTTCCGCCGCGGCGATGAGCAGCTCGCCCCGCCGCGCCGTGACGGCCCGACCGTCGAGGGTGAAGGGGAGGTCGGCCGCGTCAGTCAAAGGGGCACCCCCCGTCCTTGACGTGCACCAGGAACTCGTCGCGGAACATGCGGATGCCCGACGCGATGGACGAGGGGATGGACGGGCCCAGCACGCAGATGGTGGTCTGCTGCGGTGGCCAGGCCACGCCGGGAGAGATGTTGTCGCACAGGTCCATGAGGAGGTCCAGATCTTCCTCGCGCCCGGCGCCGTGCTCAATTCGGTACATGATGCGCTCCAGCCAGCCCGCGCCCTCGCGACACGGCGTGCACTGTCCGCACGACTCGCGGGAGAAGAACTTCGTGATCCGCCACGCTGCCCGCACCACGCAGGTGGCCGAGTCCATGACCACCACCGAGCCGGAGCCGAGCATGGAGCCGGCCTCGCCCACCTCGTCCTGGCCGAGCGGCAGGTCGACCTGGTCCGGCCCGAACCACGGGGCTGAGACCCCACCGGGGATGAAGGCCTTGAGCGTGTTCGAGCCCCGGATGCCGCCGCCGAGGGACGGTGCGTAGACCAAGTCGCGGAACGTGGTCTTGACCATCTCGAGCTCGTAGGTGCCCGGCCGGCGCACGTGGCCGGCTAGTGCGAAGAGCCGGGTGCCGGTGGAGCGGCCGGCGCCGAGGGCGGCGAAGGCGGCACCGCCGTGGGTGACGATCCACGGGATGTTGGCCATCGTCTCGACGTTGTTGACCACGGTGGGCTCGCCGTAGAGGCCGACGGCGGCCGGGAAGTAAGGGGGCTTGATACGCGGAAATCCCCGCTTGCCCTCCAACGACTCGAGCAGCGCCGTCTCCTCGCCACAGATGTAGGCACCCGCACCAGGGTGCACCACGAGGTCGACCGAGAAGCCCGAGCCGAAGATGTCGGCTCCGACCGCGCCGTGCGCGTACGCTTCGTTCAGGGCGCTCTGCAGGCGCTCGAGCCCCAGTGCGAACTCGCCGCGGAGATAGATGAAGGCCTGGTTGACCTGGAGGGCGTAGGCACTGATCAGCACGCCCTCGAGGATCTGGTGAGGGTCGCGCTCAATGAGCAGGTGATCCTTGAACGTGGCCGGCTCGGACTCGTCACCGTTGACGACCAGGTACGTCACCGGGTTCTTGCGCAGCATCGACCACTTGCGCCCGGCCGGGAACCCTGCCCCGCCACGGCCGAGCAGGCTGGCCGCGTCGACCTCGGCCGCCACCGCTCCGGGCGTCATGGCCAGGGCGGTGCGCAGGGCCTCGTACCCGCCCGTGGCCAGGTAGCGCTCGATTGTGTACGAGTCGTCGTACCCGACTCGCGCCGTGATGATCTTCGGGGCTTCCGTCGTCGCCATCAGGTGCCGCCGCCCTCGGCCATCTGGGCCCGCTCGGCCGCCACCGTGGCCCGGTCGGCCAGGAGCCCCACGCTGCGGCGCACCCGCACCAGCGTCCCGTGGGAGGGCACGGTGTCGACCAGGCGGCCGGCACGCAGGTCCTCGAGGAGGGTGTCGAAGCTCTCGGGGGTCTGCGCGCCGACATAGCGGTGGTTCACCTGCACGCAGGGCGTGCGGTCGCAATCGGCCAGGCACTCGGCCTCGTGCAGGGTGAACACCGCGTCGGGGGTGGTCCCGCCGGCCCGGACGCCCAGGCTCGCTTCGGCGTGCTCGAGCAGCTCGAGCGCCCCGCCGAGCATGCAGGCGATGTTGGTGCACACGGCCACCACGTAGGTGCCCACCGGCTCGGTGTGCAACATGTCGTAGAAGGTGGCCGTGCCCCGCACCTCGGCCGGGGTGACGCCGCAGAGATCGGCGATCTCGGCCATGGCCTCGGGGCGGAGCCAGCCGTCCTGCTCCTGGGCCAGGTGGCACAGCGGGATCAGCGCCGAGCGCGGCCGGGGGTAGAGCGACAACAGCTCGACGGCCCGGGCCCGGATGTCCGGGTCGAGATGGCTCACCGGTCCACCTCCCCCATGACGGGGTCGACCGACGAGATCACGGCCACGGCGTCGGCCATCATCGCGCCGCGCAGGAGCAGCGGCAGTGCCTGCAGGTTGACGAAGCTCGGCGCCCGGATGTGCATCCGATACGGCTTGGACGTCCCATCCGAGACCATGTAGCAGCCCAGCTCGCCCCGCGGCGACTCGACCGCCACGTACACCTCGCCCTCGGGCACGCGGAAGCCCTCGGTGAAGATCTTGAAGTGGTGGATCAGCGCCTCCATGCTCTCGTCGATGCGCGCACGCGGTGGCGGCGTGACCTTGCGGTCCTGCACCCGGTAGTCTCCGGGAGGCATCATCTGGGTGATCTGGCGGATCATCTTGATCGACTCGCGGATTTCGTTGAGACGGACCGAGTAGCGGTCGAAGTTGTCGCCGTAGGTGCCGACGATCACGTCGAAGTCCAGCTTGTCGTAGGCCAGGTACGGCATGGTGCGCCGCAGGTCCCACGGCACTCCGGTGGAGCGCAGGATGGGACCCGTCACCGAGAGGGCCAGCGCCTCCTCGGCCGAGATGTTGCCGACGGCCTCCGTCCTCTGTCGGAAGATGGGCTGGCCGGTGAGGAGCTCGTCGTACTCGAAGGTGCGGGCGAGAATGGTCTCGCAGATGATGTCGACGTCGTCCTCCCACCCGTCGGGGAGGTCGGCCGCGACGCCCCCGGGACGGATGAAGTTGTGGTTCATCCGCTGCCCGGTCGTCTTCTCGAAGAACGCGAGCACCATCTCGCGCTCGCGGAACCCGTAGACCAACATAGAGGTGGAGCCGAGGTCTCCCCCGTTGGTGGCCATCCACACGAGGTGCGACGACACCCGGTTGAGCTCACACATGAGCATGCGGATCCACACCGCCCGCGGCGGAAGTTCTACGTCGAGCAGCGCCTCGGTGGCCAGCGAGAAGACGAGCTCGTTGTGCAGCGGCGACAGGTAGTCCATGCGTGTGGTGTTTGTGCACCCCTGGACGTAGGTCAGTTCCTCGCCTGTCTTCTCCATTCCGGTGTGCAGGTACCCCACGACCGGCTTTGTGCGCAGTATCGTCTCGCCGTCGAGCTCGAGCATGAGCCGCAACACGCCGTGGGTCGAAGGGTGCTGCGGACCCATGTTGATGATCATCGTCTGGTCGTCGCGCTGCTCCACGTCAATGTCGTTCGGATCGGCATAGCCGCCTTCGGGCAGGCGCAGGACGGCACCCACCTCCTGGCGCAGCTCGCTGGCGCCGGTGGTACCCCGCCGGCGCAGCTCCTGGGCGCCCTCGGACGTCTCCGCCTGGAAGTAGCGCTGCTCCTCAGCCTTGCGGTGGGCCTTCTCGGTCGGCTCGAGGTCGAAGCCGTCGTCCTCGTGGCTGTCGCCGTCGTCGCGCGTGTCGTGGTCGTCGCTCACCGCGGCCCCGGCGCTTCCTTGAACTGCACGGGCACCCGGCCCACCCCGTAGTCCTTGCGCAGCGGGTGGCCCTCCCAGTCTTCGGGCATGAGGATGCGCGTCATGTCGGGGTGCCCGGCAAAGATGATCCCGACCAGGTCGTAGGCCTCCCGCTCCATGGCGTCCACACCTGGATAGATGTCGGTGATGGAGTCGACCACCGGGTCCGACTCGGGGACCTGCACCCTGATCCGAACGCGCTGGCGTAGCGAGAGGGACAAGAGATTGACCACCACCTCGAAGCGTTCGGGCGCCATGCCGTCGGGCAGAGAGCGCCCCGGGTGCGTGAGGTAATCGACACCACAGAGGTCAGAGCACAGTTCGAAGCCGGCGGCGCGGAACGCGGCCACCATCTGCTTGTAGGTGGCGCGGCTCGGGAACGCGAGCTGGTCGACCAGGCGATCCGGCAGGCGCGGCACGTCTGGCAGGACGCTCGCGGGCGCCACCGCGGTCGGGGTCGTCTCGCTCACCGCGGCGTGGCGACCCGCACCGCGTCGGGCACGCTCGGCACCCATCCGCCGGTCGCCTGCTCGCCCGCGGGGACCGAGCTACCGGGACGGCGGGTGATCTCGCCAGTACGGATCTTCTCGTGCAGGGTCAGGATGGCGTGCAGGAGCGTCTCGGGGGAGGGTGGGCAGCCCGGCGCGTAGACGTCGACGGGGACGATCTGGTCGACGCCCTGCACGATGGCGTAGTTGTTGAACATCCCGCCCGTCGACGCGCATACGCCCATGGAGATCACCCACTTGGGCTCCATCATCTGGTCGTAAATTTCGGCGAAGGACGGGGGCCATTTTCTGCGAGACCCGCCCGGCGACGATCATGAGGTCGGCCTGCCGTGGCGAGCCCCGGAAGACTTCCATGCCGAGGCGGGCGATGTCGTAATCGGCGGCGCCGACCGCAATCATCTCAATGGCGCAGCACGCCAGCCCGAACGTGGCCGGCCACACGCTGTTGCGCCGCGCCCACTTGACCATGTCCTCGAGGCGACCGGTCAGGAAGTTGTGCTGGAGGTCCTCGATCCCCACGTCAGGCTGCCTCACCCGGCGTCGGGCGTGACCCGCTGATGCGGGTGATGGTCGACTCCGAGGTGCGGCTTGGCATACCCGACTGCAACGTCTTGGGCGGGCCCCAGGTCAGGGCGCCGTTGGAGATCAGGTAGAGGAACGACACGAAGACCACCGCGGCGAACACGATGACCTCGATCAGCCCGAACGTCGCGATCTGGTGGAACACGACCGCCCACGGGTAGAGGAACACGATCTCGATGTCGAAGATGATGAAGATCATGGAGATCAGGTAGAACCGCACCGGGAAGCGCTGGGAAGGTTCCAGCGCGGGGACGATGCCGCACTCGTAGGGCGCCAGCTTGGCCGCCGTGGGTTTCTTGCGCGGCGCCAACATCGCCGAGGAAACCAGAGAGAAGGCGGTGAAGGCGAAGCCGAGCAGCCCCAAAATCAGGATCGGGAGGTACTGGTCCACAGCCGACGTTTCTACCATGTGGCCCCAACGCCCGGCACATCCGCGCCGCTGGTCAGAGGCCCCTCCGGGGGGCCTACGATGCCCTCGTGACGCCCTCCGACGCGACCCCCCAGCCGACACCCCCCAAGAAGGCAGCCCGCTCGGCGAGAGGCGCGGCGAAAACGAGGGCTCCGTCGCGGCGTGATCATGTCTACGACGTCGTCGTTGCCGGTGGCGGTCCCGCTGGCTCGGCATGCGGGTTCTGGCTGGCCCAGGCCGGTTGGGACGTGGCCGTGGTCGAGAAGAGCGAGTTCCCCCGGGAGAAGACCTGCGGGGACGGCCTGACGCCGCGCGCCGTGCGCCAGCTGGCCGACATGGGTCTCGAGGAGGCCGTGTCGGGCCGAGCGCACCGGATCGACGGCCTGCGCGCCTACGGCTTCGGCCACCAGCTGGAGATGGCGTGGCCCGACCATCCCAACTTCCCCGCCTACGGCTACACCATCACCCGCCATGACCTCGACGGCCTCGTGGCGCACCACGCCGCTGCCGCCGGGGCGACCCTGATGCAAGGGACAGAGGTCGTCTCCCCCGTGGTGGACGAGTCGGCCGGGCGGTCCGGTCCGCTCCCCACACTCGACGGCGTCGAGGTGAAGGAGAAGGGGGGGGCGACCACCCGCACGCTCAAGGCGCGCTACGTGGTTGTTGCTGACGGATCGAACTCACGGGTGGGGCGGATGCTCGGGACGGCCAGGCGGCGCGAGCTGCCCATGGGCATGGCGCTGCGCGGCTACTACACCTCGGAACGCCACGACGACCCGTTCATTGAGTCCCATCTCGACATCCGGGACGCCGAGGGCAACGTGGTGCCCGGATACGGGTGGATCTTTCCCATGGGCGACGGGCGAGTGAACGTCGGCGTCGGCCTCTTGTCCACGGACCAGCGTTGGAAGGGCCTCAACACCACCCACCTCATGGACACGTTCACGCAGGACGCGCCACCTTCCTGGGGTCTGGGGCCCGAGACCTGCCTCGGTCCGCCGACTGGGGGCAAGCTTCCGATGGGGCTGTCGGTCGGCCCGCGAGCGGGAGGCAATGTGCTGGTGGCCGGCGACGCGGGCGCGAGCATCAATCCATTCAACGGGGAGGGCATCGCCTACGCGTACGAGACGGGACGGCTCGCCGCGGCCGCCCTGGGCCGGTCCCTGGCCGGTGGAGGCGATCCCGCGCTGGCCGACTACGACCGGGAGCTGACAGCAGCCTACGGGGCCTACTTCAAGGTGGCCCGGGCCTTCGTCCACCTGATCTCACACCCCGAGGCCATGCGGCTCTGCGTCTCCCTCGGCATGCGGTCGGAGCTCTTGATGGCCCAGCTGCTGCGCATCATGGCCAACCTCATGCGACCCGACGCCGCCGGCCCTGCTGAGCTGGGCTTTCGCGCCATGGAGCTCGTCTCCCGACTGCTCCGGGACGTCGAGCTCGACACCGCCGCCGCCTGAGCGCCTAGCCGAGACCCCCTCCTGCTCGGACGCCGCGGCTTCCCGGGCCTTGGCCCGGGAAGGGAGGAAGAGCGCCGCGACGAGCGCGGCCATCGCCACGACGACAGCCGCGATGGTGCAGCCGAGGTCCATCCCGCTCACGAAGCCCTGGCGCGCCGCGGTCGTGAGCGGCTGGCCCAGCCGGTCAGGGAGGTGTGCGGCAACGGCGACCGCCCCACCGAGGGACCCCTCGACCAAGGACGCGACGTGCGCCGGCACCCGCTGGTGGGCCAGCAACGGGGCCACCGCGTCGCGAAAGCGCAGGTTGAGCGCGGTCCCGAGGATGGCAACCCCGAGGGCGCCTCCGACCTGCATGGCGGTGTCGTTAGTGGCCGACCCGACCCCGGCCTCCCTGGGCGGCACCGACCCCATGATCGACTCGGTGAGGGGGGCGAGGGAGAGACCGACACCGAGACCGAGCACGGCGATCCATGGAAGGGCGTCGCGGTAGGTGTCGTGCACCGAGGTCCCCGCCAAGAGTCCGGCGCCGGCGGCGATCAGGAGCATCCCCACGGCCACCACGGGCTTCGTCCCGATTCGACGCACCACCAGAACCGACGCCGGCGCGGCCACCAGCAAGATGATGGCCAGTGGACCGATGGCCAACCCCGTCCGCAAGGGGCTGAAGCCGAGGAAGAACTGCAGGTACTGGGTCAGGAGGAAGAACAGCCCGAGCAGCGCGAACAGGACCAGGGCGAGGGACCCGATGGCAATGCTGTAGCGCCGGTTGCGAAAGAACCGCAACGGGAGCATGGGGTGCTCGCTGTACCGCTCCCAGAGGACGAAGACGACGAGCAGGACGGCCGCGCCGGCGAACGCGCCCACGATCACCGGCGAGGTCCAGCTGCGGTCCGGTGCCTCGATGATCCCCCACAGGAGCAGACCGAAACCCGACATCGTGAGCAACGAGCCGGTCAGGTCGGATCGCTTGGCCGACGGGTTCCTCGAATTGGGCACCAGGAAGATCGCCGCCACCAGTCCGGCGGCGGCGATCGGGACGTTGATGAGGAACACCGATCCCCACCAGTAGCGGACGAGCAGGAACCCGCCCAGGACCGGCCCGATGGCCACGCCCAACCCCGCGGTCCCCGACCAGATGCCGATGGCCATCGCCCGTTCGCGGTCCTCGGAGAACGTGTTGGTGAGGATCGACAACGTGCAGGGCATGAGCGCCGCCGCTCCCGCTCCCATGACGGCTCGCGCCGCCGTCAACCGGTCCGGACTTCCCGAGAAAGCGGCGAAGGCCGAGCCGGCGGCGAACACGACGAGCCCCGCCATGAAGAGCCACTTGCGGCCGAGGCGGTCGCCCGTCGCGCCAAGCGTGAGCAGCAGACCCGCAAAAACCACCGCGTAGGCGTCGACGATCCATTGGAGCTGGCTCGACGACGCGTGCAGATCCCGGACGATGGAAGGCAGCGCGACGTTGAGGATGGTCGTATCGAGGCTGATGATGAGCAGCGTCACGCACAGCACCGAGAGCGTGGCCCATCGCCACCGTTGTGCTGTCGGGGCTGCGGTCCTGCTCACCGCCCCCCAATCTCACTCCGCTTCGGAGCGGCGCGCCGGGGGGGCCGGCGCGTCCCTGCTCAGGTCGGCCGCGACCTCAAGAGCGGCCTCGGCCGCGACCTCGACGACGTCGCTCAAGATGCGCTCGTCGTGGGCCAGACCCGGAAACATGACCTCGTAGGGACCCGGGGCCAGGGCCACGCCCCGGCGGAGCATGGCGTGGAAGAAGCGGCGGTACGTGCCGTCCCCGGCCGAGGCGCGGGCCGCCACGTAGTCCGTCGGTGCGTCGAGCCTTCCGTCGCCCGGCGCGGAGAGGAACAGTCCGACCAACGGACCGACCGCGGGGCACACGACGCGCAAGCCGGCGGCCGAGACGGCCGCCTCGAGTCCGGCCGCCAGGGTGGCGGCCCGCTCCGCCAGGGCGACGTAATCGTTGGCCGACACGTGGTCCAAGACGGCCAGTCCGGCGGCCGTGGCCAGCGGGTTCCCCGACAGCGTGCCGGCCTGGTACACGGGCCCGCTCGGAGCGAGCTCACTCATCACGTCGCGCCGGCCGCCGAAGGCGCCGACCGGCAGGCCACCACCGATCACCTTGCCGAAGCACCACAGATCGGGAGTGACGCCGGACCAGGCGGTCGCACCCCCCGGTCCGAGGCGGAAGCCGCTGATCACTTCGTCGAAGACCAGGAGTGCGCCCACGGCGTCGCACGCCCGACGGAGCCCTTCGAGGAACCCCCGCACGGGTGGCACCAGGTTCATGTTGGCGGCGACCGGTTCGACGATCACGCAGGCGACGCGGGCGTCGAGTCCGGGGACCACGTTGTAGGGCACGACCAGTGTGTCGGCCACCGCACCAGCCGGGACGCCTGCCGAACCGGGCAGGCCGAGCATGGCCAGCCCGCTCCCGCCTCCGGCCAGGAGACTGTCGGAGTGGCCGTGGTAGCAGCCGTCGAACTTCACTATCCGATCACGGCCCGTGGCGCCGCGGGCGAGACGCACCGCGCTCATGGCGGCCTCGGTGCCCGACGAGACCAGGCGTACCTGCTCGCATCCCTGCACACGGTCGCAGATCGCTTCGGCCAGGAGGACCTCGCCGGGAGTCGGCGCGCCGAAGGTCGTGCCGCGAGACGCCGCCTCGGCGACGGCCGCCGTCACCACCGGATGTGCGTGCCCGAGCAGGAGCGCGCCGTAGGACTGCACGAGATCGATGTACCGGGTGCCTTCCGCATCTCGAACGAACGCGCCGTCGCCGGCCACGACGGTGTAGGGCATCCCGCCTACCGACGCGAACGAACGGACAGGCGAGTCCACCCCACCGGGGATGACGCACCTGGCGCGGGCGAACCACTCCGCGTTGGACGTCGGAACCGTGACGTCACCCACCGAGTGCTTCGGCCACCTCTGCCGCGAAGTAGGTCACGATGAAATCAGCCCCGGCGCGCTTGAGCACGGTCAGTTGTTCGAGGGCCACGGCCGGACCGTCGATCCATCCGGCTTCTGCTGCCGCCTTGACCATGGCGTACTCACCGCTCACGTGGTAGGTGGCCAAGGGGACGTCGACCCGGCGTCGCACATTCGCGAGCACGTCGAGGGACGTCATGGCAGGTTTGACCATGACCATGTCCGCGCCCTCGGCCAGGTCGAGGGCGATCTCGGTCAATGCCTCGCGGCCGTTGCGCGGGTCCTGCTGGTACGACCGACGGTCTCCCCCGCCGGCGATGGCCACGTCGACGGCGTCCCGGAAGGGGCCGTAGAGGGCCGAGGCGTACTTCGCCGCGTAGGCCAGGATGGCGACCTGGTCGTGGCCGTCGGCTTGGAGCGCGCGGCGGATGGCGGCGACCTGGCCGTCCATCATCCCGCTGGGCGCCACGACGTCGGCCCCGGCATCCGCCTGAGCCACCGCGATGCGTTGGTACAGCTCGAGGGTGGGATCGTTCAGCACCTCACCGGAGGGCCCGAGCACGCCGCAATGACCGTGGTCGGTGTACTCGTCCAGACACAGATCCGCCATCATCACGAGCTCGTCGCCGATCGCTTCGCGGAGCGACCGGAGCGCCACCTGCACGATGCCGTCGCGGGCGAAGGCCTCGCTCCCCAGGGAGTCCTTGTGCTCGGGCACCCCGAAGACGATGACGCCCGGAATGCCCAGCGACACGAGGCGCTTGGCCTCGACGACGAGCGAGTCGACCGAGTGCTGCACCTCGCCGGGCATGGAGGCGATGGGAACCGGGGCGTCGATGCCCTGGCGGACGAACAGCGGGGCAACCAGGTCGTCGACGCCGAGGCGGGTCTCGGCCACCAGGCGACGCAACGCCGGAGTCCGACGCAATCGCCGGAGGCGGCGGGAGGGGTATCCCCCCGAACCTGACACCCACGACGAGGTCCGGGCCATGGCACCCAGCCTACGAGACCTCGCCGTGATCCACGCCCAGGTGGCCGACGAGCTCGGCGACGATGGCCTCGGAGGTGGCGCGTCGTGCCTCGTGCACGCCGCGCATTCCGACCTGGCGCGCCGCCGACGCGGTCGACGCCCCGATGCAGACCACCAACGGCGGCAGCACGATGGCGTCGGCGCCGGGGTGGCGCAGCGCACCGAGCGCGTGCACCGCCGAGGCCGCGGTGAGCACGATGGCGTCGGCGCCAGCGACCCGTTCGAGCATCTCGTGGTCGGGCGGAGGCAGCGGGACGGTGCGGTACGCCTCCACGCGCTCGACGTCCCAGCCCTTGGCACTCAGCCCTTCGGGAACGGCGTCGTCCGCCAGGTCGGCGGCCGGAAAGAGCACTCGACGCGCCACCGAGTCGGGCATGGGGAACGCGTTGACGAGGGCGCGGCCGTTGTGCGCGGCCGGCACCAGGTCCGCACGTACACCGGCCCCCCGGAGCGCCTCCGCCGTGGCCGGTCCGACGGCGGCGACCCGCGTCGAAGCCAGGTCGCGGGCGTCGTGCAGCGCACCCATGAATCGTTCCACCGCGTTGACCGATGTGAGGACCACCCAGTCGTACTGGCGCGCCGCGGCGGCGGCCGACCGCAGGGCGGCACCACCGTCTGCCGGGTCGACCTGGCGGGTGAGCGGGAGCTCGAGGACGAGCGCACCCTCCCGCTCGAGCGCGTCGACGAGCTGGCGAGCCCGGGCGCCGTGACGCGTGACCACCACGGTCCGACCCTCCAGCGGCCGCCGAGGTCCGGTGGCCCCCGCCTCGGGACCGAGGGCGGCCACGGGACCGAGAGCGACGACCGGTCCGACGACGATCACCGCCGGGGGGCCCAACTCGACCTCGGCCAGGCCTGCCAGCGTGGTGCGCGTCGTTCGCTGCGACGACGTCGTGCCGTTCTGAATCACCGCCACTGGCGTCTCGGGGGCACGTCCCCCGCGCACCAACGCGTCGGCGATGGCGGCGCGGGTGGTCATACCCATGAGGACGACCAATGTCCCACCGGCGCGGGCCAGGGCGTCCCAGTCGGGAGCGCCGGTGCCGCGGTCGCCCACCCGTCCCGTCACCACGGTGACCGACGAGGCCACTCCCCGCTGGGTCACCGGGATCCCCACCCCGGCGGGCACGCCGAAGGCCGAGGTCACTCCCGGCACCACCTCCCAGGAGATTCCTGCCCGGATGAGGGCGTCGACCTCCTCGCCGCCACGCCCGAACAAGAAGGGGTCACCCCCTTTGAGGCGCACGACCACCTCGGACCGCCGCCCGTGCTCGACGAGCAACCGCGAGATCTCCTCTTGGTGATCGCCGCGCCCCAGCCCAGCACCACCGAGGGAGCCGGAATCCTTTCCGACGTCGATCAACACGGCACCCGGAGGAACGAGCCGGAGCACCGCCGGGCTCACCAACCGGTCGTGGAGCACCACGTCGGCCCGGGACAACAGCTCGGCGCCGCGGCGGGTGAGCAGCCCGGGATCGCCCGGACCGGCCCCCACCAGGTACACCGTCACCTCGGGGCACCCCGGGCCCCGCCGGGAGCCTCGAAGCCCTCGACGGCCTCCCCGCCCGAATCGAACAGCGCCCGCGCCAGCGCCCGTCCGAGTGCCTCAGGGTCCTCCCCCAGGCAGGTCCGGCGGATCAGCGTCCGGCCGTCGGCGCGGGCGAGCAGTCCGGACGCCCGCAGCACGCCGCCCTCGGCACGGACGTCGCGGTCGATCGGCTCGGCATAGGCCCCGACCGGAAGGGTGCAGTTGCCCCCCAAATCAGCCAGGGCGGCGCGCTCGGCGCGCAGGGCGCGGTGGCTGGTGGAGTCGTCGATGGCACCGAGCACTTCCCGTGTCGTGTGGTCGTCGGCGCGGCACTGCACGGCAATGGCGCCCTGCCCGGCCTGGGGTAGGACGTCGAGGGGATCGAGGACGTCGCTCAGGCGGTCCTCCCACCCCAACCGCTCCATCGCCGCCACCGCCACGACCACCGCGGACACCATTCCGTCGTCGGCTGCCGCGACCCGGCGCGCCATGTTGCCGCGCAGACCGGTGAAGACGAGATCAGGCCGCAGGTAGGCCAGCTGGGCCCTGCGGCGCACCGATCCGGTCGCGACCAGGCCACCGGCGGGGAGGGCGCTCAGGGTGCACCCGACGAGCCCGTCACGGGCATCGGCGCGCGGCGGGACGGCGCCGAGCACCAGCTGATCGGGCATCGTCGAGGGCAGGTCCTTGGCGGAGTGCACCGCCGCCTCAGCCCTGCCGTCGGCGACGGCCGCCTCGACCTCCGCCACGAAGACCCCCTGGCCCCCGATCTGGTCGAGCGGTGCGGTCGCCAGTTGGTCCCCCCGCGTCCGGACGACGACGGGTTCGACGTGGAGGCCAGGATGGGCGCGCCTGAGAAGCTCCGAGACGATCTCGGTCTGCCGCCGGGCCAGGGGAGAGCCGCGAGTGGCCAGCCGGAACGTCGCCACGACCGCTCCTAGAGATCGAAGAGGGTGCGCAGCGCCTCGACCAGACGCTCGCCGCGTGGCGTGCCCGCGGTCTCCTTCAAGAGGACGGTGGGCTCGTGAAGCATCTTGGCCAACACTGCCTTGGTGGCGGCGTCCACCTGGTCCCATTCCTCCTGGGTGAGGTCGGCAAGCTGGGCCCGGTGGCGTTCGAGCTCGGACATCCGCAGTGACTCGAGCTGCGCCCGCAACGCGGAGATGAGTGGCGCGGCGCCCCGCTGGCGGCTGGCCGTGCGGAAACGTTCCACTTCCGCGGCCACGATGGCGCGGGCTGCCACCGCCTCCTCCTGGCGATCACCGAGGGCCCGCGCCACCGACGCGCTCAGAACGTCCATGTCGTTGAGCGTGATGCCTGGTCGCCGACCAACGGCCGGGTCGACGTTCCGGGGGACACCGAGATCGATCACCAGGAGGGGTCCGGTGACGTCGGCCACGTCCGACGCCCGGAGCACGTGGGACTCGGCCGCCACGGCGGACAGGACCACGTCGGCGAAGGTGAGCTCGGCACCCACCTGGCTCAGCGGCTCCGCCCGCAGGTCGAAGGGCGCCTCGCCGACGTCGCGGACCAGGTCCCGGGCCCGCGCCACCGAACGGTTGACGACCACCACGGAGCGGGGCGCATCACCGGGAGCGATGTCGGACAAGGCGCGGCAGACTCCCGCACCCATTTC
Organism: uncultured Acidimicrobiaceae bacterium; assembly: GCA_963787485.1. Taxonomy (GTDB): domain Bacteria; phylum Actinomycetota; class Acidimicrobiia; order Acidimicrobiales; family RAAP-2; genus Bog-473. The sequence goes on from CAWBDF010000001.1 coordinate 207,076, forward strand.
GCCGGCCCCCACGACCACCACGCGGGCTCCCCGTAGGCCCGAGCCGTCGGGTCCTCGGGCGACCGTCACGGCGGCGTAGGCGAAGGAAGTGGTGCCGGCGCTGATGTCAGTATCGGTGCGCACCCGCTTGCTGGTCTGGAGGGCGTGGCGGAACAGGGCCGACAAGACGGGCCCGCTCGCGCCCTCCTCCTGCGCGCGTTGGAAGGCGCGGCGGATCTGCCCCACGACCTCGGTCTCTCCGGTGACCACCGACTCGAGGCCCGAGGCCACCGAGAACAGATGGGCGGTGACGTCGTCGTCGAAACGGATGACGGCGTGCGCCGAGAGCTGCTCGACCGAGGCGCCGGAATGGTCGGAGAGGACGCCGTAGATCTCCTCGACGGCGTCGTGGAAGCGGTCCACGACCGCGTAGACCTCAGTGCGCAGGCAGGTGGAGAGGACGACCGCCTCTTGGATGTTGCGGCGCTGGCTGAGGGAGCTCAGGACCTTGTGGACGTCGGAGTCGGCGACCGCGGTGGCCTCGAGCAGCGGCAGCGGGGCCTGCGTGTGCTGGAGCCCTACGACAACGACGGACACTCGGTTCCCTCCTGGGTCGGCTCACAATTGTGCCGGGCGGACACCCAGAGTGCCAGACGCCGCACGTCGGCCGTTCATCAGGTGCGTCGTCGGGTGGATCTGGCCCCGGTCTGGCCCGGTGATGCTCCGTCAGGGGCGGTTTCGGCTCCGTTCGGACACACGCCCGAGCGTCGAGACCAGCGAGCCCTGCTCACCAGCGGCCGGGGGGTCCGGCGAGCCGTTCGAGTCCAGAGGGTCGCCCCCCGGTTTCGGTCCCTCCGGCGGCTCCTCGTGGCGAGACCGGTAGAAGCCCAGGACCTGGAGCTCGATCGACAGGTCGACGTAGCGCAGGTGCACCGTCGGCGGGACGGTGAGGACCCTCGGCGCAAAGTTGAGCAAGGAGGTCACGCCTGCCCGCACGAGGAGGTCGGCCACCCCTTGGGCGGCCCACCCCGGAGTCGCGATAACCCCGATATCGGGACCGTCGGCCGCGTCGAGGGTGGCGATCTCGTCCATGTGGCGCACCGTGATGCCCCGGACGTTCTCACCGACCACGGCGGGATCGACGTCGAAGAGCTCCGTGATGTGGCACCCACGCGAGGCGAACCCGGCCGAGTTGGTCAAGGCGCGGCCGAGGTTCCCGACACCGACGATGGCCACCGACCAGTCCTCGTCCACGCCGAGGGCGCGGTCGATCTGGGCAATGAGGTATTCGGGGTCGTAACCCGACCCCCGCGTGCCGAACGATCCGAGCAACGAGAGGTCTTTGCGCACTTTGGCGGCGTTGACCCGGGCCAGCTCGGCCAGTCGCTCAGACGAGACGGTCCGGACTCCGGTTCGTACCAATTCGGCCAGGATCCGCTGGTAGATGGGCAGGCGCAGCACGGTCGCCTCGGGGATCCTCTTGGGGGAGAAGGTGTCCGATGCCGAGGGGACCTCGCTCGAAGGGACGGGGTTCGCCGCCGGCCCGGAAGAGGACGGGCCGGGAGGAGAGGTGGCGGGTCGTTGCGCCGGGCGTCGCTCGTCCCTCACTGAGACGGATGGTATCGACCGGCCCGACGTCGAGGCCAGGCCGGTGGGTCATCAGGCCAGGACCAGCAGGTCGCCGGCGGCGACGTTGAGCCAGTGGGCGGCAGAGGCCCCTCCGGCCACCACGGCCAAGTGCCCGTTGGCGTCAGACAGGAGACCCAGCTCGCCCCGCTCCAGGTCACCGAACGCGTCGACGCAGCGGAGGCGGACACCGTCGGGAACGAGCGCTCGCGGTAGCTCCTCGAGGTCCGACCGGCCGGTCTCCATGCGGGCGGTCAGCTCCATGCTGCCGGCCAGAGGGATTCCGGCCACCCGGGCGTCGGCCATGGTCGCCGCTAGCTGCACGTTGCCGAAGTGATCGACCCACGTCACCTCGACCCGCAGGCAGGCCCGGCCGTCGGGGAGACGCCCATGCTCGACGACGCCGCCCATGAGGCGCACGAGCGAAGCCGGGTCGACGGACTCCCCCAGCTGCGCCAGTGGCGTCCCGCGGCACAACGCGGCGACCGCCGGGGCGAACACGTCGCGGCCGTCGAAGGTCACACCCTGCCCAGTGACCTGATCGGGCGGCTGCTGGCGCAGCAACTCGACCACCCGGGTCACGGGCGCCTCGCCGGCCGACTCCGCGGCAGCCAGAAGAAGCCCGTTGTCGGGCCCCACGAAGAACAAGGTGCCCCCGGCTGGCAGCGCGACCTCAACGCAGATGCCTCGCCGCCGCGTCCCCACCCCGGGGTCGACCACACCGAGCACGATGCCGCTGCCCAAATGGGGCACCGCCCGGACCAAGGTGTGGCTGCCCGCTCGAACATCGAAGGGGGGGATCTGGTGCGTGAGATCGATCACTCTCGCACCGGGCGCACCCGCCACGATCACGGCCTGGACCACACCGGCGAACTCGTCCTGGGCGCCATAGTCGGAGAGGAAGAAGACCGTCTCCACGCGGTTGGACATTTCGCTCAGCGCTGCAAGTTGCGCGACCGCTCTGTGGCCGACGCCACCGCCTCCATGAAGGCGGACCGGACCGCCCGCGCCTCGAGCGTCCGGATCCCGGCTGCCGTCGTTCCCGCGGGCGAGGTCACCATGGCCCGAAGGGCCTCGGGGTCCAGGCCCGTCTCGGCCATCATGGCGGCCGAGCCGCGCATCGTCTCGAGGACCAGCGTTCGGCTCACCTCCCGGGTCAGTCCCATCTGCACACCGGCTTCCATGAGGGCCTCGGCGACAAGGAAGAAGTAGGCCGGACCCGAGCCCGAGAGGCCCGTCACCGCGTCGAGAAGGCGCTCGGGCAGGCGGACCACCGCCCCGACGGCGGAGAGGACGTCCTCGGCCCAGGCCAGGTCGTTCGAAGTGGCGAAAGATCCCCCCGAGATGGCCGTGGCGCCCACCCCGACCAGCGCCGGGGCGTTGGGCATGGCGCGCACGATGACCGGCTCACCGCCGAGCGCAGCTTCGAGGCGCACCGAGGGGATTCCGGCCACGACGGAGAGCAGCCGGGTCACACCGACGGATCCGAGCGCCCGGCAGGCTGACTCGGCGACGTCGGGTTTGACCGCGAGGACGGCTCCGGGAAGGCGTTCACCACCCTCGTCGAGCAGTCCCGCCTCGGGGGCGGAGACGGTACGCACCCCGGGGTGCGCCGCCTCGAGCTCGCTCCGGCGCTCGGCCAGGGGCTCGACCACGGTCACCGCACCGGGGTCCGCCCAACCGGCGTGCAACAGCCCCCCCAAGAGGGCTCCCCCCATCCGTCCCCCGCCGACGATAAGGAGGCTCGACACCCACCCGACGATATCGAGCTTGCGAGGGGTCGGCCGTCCTCACGCTCCCCGAGGACCCTCCGGGGGAAGGGCTAGGAGCGGCGGCGTCGGCGATAGGTCGACGGATGCGCCATGCTCATGGCCGTCGGGAAGTGGTCGTCGGTGTAGAGCACCGAGGAACCAGCGATCCGGTCGAGCTCGTCGTCGTCAATCTGACGAGCCGGCACGCGCCCCACGAGGTAGACGGCGTCCTCGGGCCCGAGCGCGAACCACATGCCGAAGAGGTGGGCGTTGCGGCGGAGCAGGTAAGCGTAGACCTCGGCCTGGTTGGCCTCGGGCACGGGCATGAACTGGGCTTCGTAGTGCAACGTTCGCTGCTTGAGGGTGAACCAGACGGTGATGAAGTCCTTCTCCTCACCCTTGAAACGCAGGTACCAACGGAACGACGCCGTGCGGTCCGTCACTTCCTGGCGCTCGGCCGCCACCAGGAAGCCTCCGCCAGCCAACTCACGTTCGGCCCAAGCATCGATGCGCGCCACCGCGGCCGCCATCTCCTCCTCCTCGGGGAGGTCGACGATGGGCACGGACGGATCGGCGCTCGCGAGCGACGGCGGACGCTTCAGCTGCACTCGACGAGATGGCCCGCCGCCAGCTCGTCGTGTAGCTCCACCAACGTCCGCGCCGCGGCACGCCAGGTGTACCGGCGAGCTCGCAGCACCGAGGCCGTCGAGAGCCGCTCGGCCGTCAGCGGCTCGGCGAAGACGCTCCGCACGGCGTCGGCGTAAGCGCCGGAGCCTCCGCCGTCGACGAGGAACCCGGTCCGCCCATGGTCCACCAGGGTGGTGAGACCGCCCACGGCGGAGGCGACGACCGGCGTGCCGCAAGCCGCCGCCTCGAGAGCGACCAACCCGAACGACTCCGAACGGCTGGGCACGATGCACACGTCGGCGGCCCGGTAGTACGACGACAGGAGCTCGTGGGGCTGGGGCTCCACGAAGTGGACCAGGTCGTGCAGACCGTGGGCGTCGGCCAGATCGTGGAGACGCCGGAGCGACTTTTCGCCGTGCGGTCCGCTCGGGCCGCCCACGACGACGAGGCGGTAGGGCGCCCGCCCGTCTCGTTGCAGCTCGGCAAGTGTCTCGACGGCGACGTCGGCGCACTTGAGCGGTTGGATTCGGCCCACGAAGAGGAGCAGGCGACCCTCGAGCGGGAGCCCGAGAGCGCGACGGGCCTGGGGGCGGTGGCCCGGGCCGAAGAAGGCATGGTCGACACCCGGTGCGACGACGCGGATGCGACCGGGGTCACCGCCGTAGAGAGACGCGATCTGTTCGGCCTCGACCGTGCACGAGGCCAAAACCGCATCGGAGCAGCCGATGATCGCGGCCTCGGCCTCGGCCCGTCGATGGGGCAGGTCGGCCTCGACCTCCTCGGGCATCGACTCGGCCTTGACTCGGTCGAGCGTGTGGAAGGTGCACACCAGCGGAAGCTCCAACTCGTGCTTGATCACGTGGCCCGACAGCCCGGACAGCCAATAGTTGGCGTGCACCGAGGTGTAGGGCAGGGAGGCGTCGGGACCGTTGTCCCCGGTCATCCGTGCGAGCACACCCGTGGTGAACTCCTCGACGACTGAGGGCAACGACTCCTTCGGCACCGGACCGGTCGGACCGGCCGGCACATGGTGGACCCGGAGCCCGGGCTCGACCACGACCACCGAGGCAAGGTCCGCCGACCAGGCGCGGGTGAACACGTCACAGACGACCTCCGAGCGGGCCAGGGCGGCCGCAAGCTCGCGCACGTAGACGTTCATCCCGCCGCCGTCTCCTTTCCCGGGCTGGGCCAGGGGCGACGTGTGCAGGGACAGGACGGCGAGGCGGCGCATGGCGGTCAGAGCCTACCGGCGCACTTCAGGGCTGCCCCGGACGCCGTGAAGACTCAAGGACACGCTCAGGCAGTGGCGACGTGTCCGGCGGACGGAACGGGCTCGGACGCCGCCGGGTGGGCGGCAACGGAATCCGCGGGAGCCGCCGCGGTGGCTCCGTCCGGGGACTCGCGCTCGCGTCGGAATGCGCGGTAGATATGGACCAATGCCTGCTTCTGCTCCTCGCTGATGGTTTGGTCGGCCAAAATGGCCTGGGCCAGGTCGGGATCGGCGGTGCGAGGCTCCAGGATGCCAGCCCGCACGTAGAGGGTCTCTGCCGAAATGCGCAAAGCCTTGGCGATCTGCTGGAGGATCTCGGCCGAAGGCCTGCGCAGTCCGCGCTCGATCTGGCTGAGGTAGGGGTTCGAGATGCCGGCCAGCTCAGAGAGACGCCGCAGCGAAAGCCGGGCCGAGGCCCGCTGCTCACGGATGAAGGACCCCAGATCGTGCCGACGGTCTTTGGGATCCGTGGTCACTGAACCAGCGTACCGTTGCCTCCACGCGTCGCCGGGTCGTGCCCGGTCCGCACCGGGCGCATCCCGGACGACGTGCGGATCGGTTCGGGTAACGTCCAGCACACACGATCGGCACCGGCCGACCCGACCATCCGATCACGACTGAGGAGACCCCCATGGCCGAGTACAGCCTTCCGGACCTGCCATACGACTACGCCGCGCTTGAGCCGCACGTGTCGGGACAGATCATGGAGCTCCACCACGACAAGCACCACGCGGCCTACGTGACCGGGGCCAACCAGACGCTCGAGAAGCTGGCCGCGGCGCGCGACAAAGACGACTTCGGAGCCATCGTCGGCCTCGAGAAGACCCTGGCGTTCCACATCTCGGGCCACGTCTTGCACTCGATCTTCTGGAAGAACCTGAGCCCCGACGGCGGCGGCACTGCCGATGGCGCGCTCGGCGCGGCGATCGACGAGCACTTCGGATCCTTCGACAAGTTCAAGGCACACTTCACGCAGGCGACCTCGACCGTTCAGGGCTCGGGATGGGGCGCACTGGCCTGGGAGCCGCTCGGCGGGCGGTTGATCGTGGAGCAGATCTACGACCACCAGGGCAATGTGGGCAACGGCTCAGTGCCTCTGCTGGTCTTCGATGCCTGGGAGCACGCCTTCTACCTGCAGTACAAGAACGTGAAGGCGGACTTCTTCGCCGCCCTGTGGAACATCGTCAACTGGTCCGACGTGGCGGCTCGGTTCGGTTCGGCCCAAGGGCTGAGAGTCGCCGGCTGAGTTTCGCGCCCGTTTGGGCGTCAGCGTGGAGGTAAGGCTCGGCGCCGGGTGAGGATCACACGGTGGGGTGCTGCTCACAGAGGCGCCGGGTGGGGTCCTGGGCGAGGTCCGCCTCGGCAATGGTGGCGCCGCACCCTTCGCAGGTCCCATAGCTGCCGTCAGTCAGCCGTTCGAGGGCTCGGTCGACGGCATCGAGCACCGACTCGGATCTGGCCAGCTCGGATTCGTAGCGATCTTCCATCGAAACGCAGGGTAGCCCCGGCGAACCTTCGCCCGGGCAGACCACGCGGTCCCGTGGTCCGTAAGGTGAGCACCGTGCAGCGTGATCGTGACCAGAGTGGTGCCGGTGACGGTGCGTGGCGGAGTGGCGCAGCGTGAGCACGCACCCCAAAGGTTCGCTGGTCCCGTTGGTCGGCTCGCACCTTCCTGTGCCCTGCGTCGACGGGCTGGAGCGGCCCTACCGTGACCTCGACTGTGCCGCCTCCACCCCGGCGATGCAGGCGGTGGCCGACCGGGTGGCGGAGTTCCTTCCGGTGTATTCGAGCGTGCACCGCGGGGCGGGCTACAAGTCGCGTCTCGCGACCCGCGCGTACGAGGAGGGGCGCGACACGGTGGCGCATTTTGCTCGACGTCGGCCCGTGCGGGGGCAGGGTGCGGACGATGTCGTGGTGCTGGTCCGCAACACGACCGAGGCGATCAACCACCTGGCCTACCGCTTGCGTCTCGACGCCGCCGACGTGGTGGTCACCACGGTGGTCGAGCACCACGCCAACCTCCTTCCCTGGTCCCGCGTGGCCACTGTGCGCTTCGTCGAATGCGGGCCAGACGGCACCTTCGGCGTCGACGACGTCGTGCGGGTGCTCGACGACGCGGGGCGCGGGCACCCTTCAGCTCGCCCACCGGCGCTGCTTGCCTTCACGGGAGCTTCCAACGTCACGGGATGGCTCCCTCCGGTGGAGGAGATCTGTGCGGCGGCCCACGAGCGCGGGGTCCCCGTGCTGCTCGACGCCGCTCAGCTCGCACCCCACCGACCCCTCCCGCCCGAACCCGACTTCGTGGCGTTCAGCGGGCACAAGCTCTACGCGCCCTTCGGGTCGGGCGCCCTGATCGGGCCGCGTCGGACTTTCGAGAGCGGCGACCCATTCCTCGCCGGCGGCGGGGCGGTCGACCTGGTGGACCTGGACGAGGTCATCTGGACGGAACCTCCCGAACGGGAGGAGGCGGGCTCCCCCAACGTCGTGGGCGTCGTGGCCTTCGGCCGGGCCATGGAGGAGCTCGAACGCGTCGGTTGGGACACCATCGTCGCCCACGAGGACGAGCTGAGCGATCGCCTCCACCGCGGGCTGCGGACGATCCCGGGCGTCGATGTGCTGGGGCCCCGGAGCCGCGCCGGTTCCGACCGCGACGGGTTGGCCGTGGCCACGTTCACTGTTGCCGGGTTGCACCATGCACTGGTCGCGGCCCGCCTGAGCGCTGAATTCGGCATTGGGGTGCGTCACGGGTGCTTCTGTGCTCACCCCTACCTGATCCGCCTCCTCGGCGTGAACCCCGACGGCGTGGCCCGTGCCCGCGAGGCGGTGCTCCGTGGCGACCGCTCTGCCGTCCCCGGTGCGGTCCGGGCCAGCTGCGGACTGGGCACCAGCCCAGACGACGTCGACGCGCTGCTCGACGCACTCAGGGTGGTGTCCTCGGGCGAGGAACCTCCGGTCCGCTACATACAGGACGCGTTGACGGGTGACTTCTGGCCCGAGCGAGGGGCCGAGGGGTGGGGCCCCGACGACCGACCCGCGGGCGCCGCCTGCGCTCGCGGCTGAGCGCGGTCAGACGCTGTACACGGCTCGGGCCCGGAAGCGCAATGGAGGCTCTGACAGCTCCTCGAGGTAGTGGGCCGTCCAGCCGGCCATTCGTGCCACGGCAAAGATGGCGCGGCCGGCGTCCGCGGGCATGGACGTGCCCCATGTGAGCGCGGCCAATGCAAAGTCACAGTTCGGCGCGGGCAAGTCGTGCTCCTGGGCGAGTCCCGCCACTTCGTGCACGAGGACGGCGTGCTCGGCATGCAACAAGGGCTCGACTCGGTCGAGCAAGACGGCGCACCGAGGGTCACCCTCCGCGTACACGCCGTGGCCAAACCCGGGAAGGTGCCCCCACTCGCGCAGTGCCCCGTTGAGGGCCCGCGCCGCGCCGTCCCGCTCGGCCGTACCCAAGAGCTCGTGCACCTGCTGGCTGGCTCCCCCATGGAGCGGGCCGGCAAGGGTGGCCAGGCCAGCGAGGAAGGCATCGTACGGATCAGCCCGGGTGGAGGCTGCCACCCGGACGGCCACCGTGGAGGTGGCCAGCTCGTGATCGGCCAGGAGGACGAGGGCGGCGTCGAGAGCGCCGTCGAGTGCGGGGCCGGCGCGGGCCACCGCCGGCGGGCTGAGACGAGTTCGGAGGCGTGTTGCGATCGACATTCCGCGCCCTGAGGTTTGCCCCGTCATGTCGTGCCAGGCGGCCGGAGTTGGCCAGGCGAGGTCCGCCAACGCCGCGATGCACCGCTTGGCGGCACCGACGACCGCGCTCGGACGGAGGTCGGCACGCAGCGGGTCGGAGGCTCCACACACCACCAGGCCCCAACGCATCCGCTCCAACGTGCCGTCCAGCGGGCAAGGACCGAGGTCGGGTACCGCCCAGCCGTCCCCGATGTCGCCGTTGCCGTCGGGGTCATCGGCGTCTGCGTACAACGAGGTGTCCCAGAGCCGGAGCGCCACCTCCTCGAAGCTCTCCGTGCTCGCCAGATGGGTGGCCGGACGGCCGCGGTAGAGGGGACCGAGGGACGGGTCCAGCCGAGTGATCCCGGTGGTCACAGTGGCCAGCCGTGTGGCCGTCTGGCGCCCGCCGCGACTGCGGGCTGCCAGCGCCTCGACTTCGCTCAAGTCGAACAGGCTGCCTCGCCCCACCGGGTCCTGCTGCGACGACAGAAGACCCCGGCTTACGTAGGCGTAGAGCGTCGGAATCTTGACACCGAGGCGGCGAGCCGCCTCGGTGGTCGTGAGCATTCTGTCCATATTCGATCGTAACGTGTTGACTTGATCAACGTTTACAGACGGATCAGCCCAGGTCATAGTGAAAGGGTGCACACGGTGGTTGAAGCTGGCCTCGAAGGAGTCGTGGTGGCCGAGACGAGCATCGGCGACGTGCGGGGCGAAGAGGGCTTTTTCCACTACCGGCAGTACTCGGCGGTCGACCTGGCCCGAGCCCGATCCCTCGAGGACGTGTGGTACCTGCTGTTCTCCGACGATCTCCCCAATGCCACCGCGTCTGCCAACTTCTCGGGCGAGGTCCGGCGGCGACGGGCCATCCCTACCGGCGTCCGGGAGCTCTTGCCCGAGCTGGCCAGACTCGGGCCGCCCCTCGACGTCTTGCGCACGGCTGTCTCACTGCTGGGCGCCGAACTTGGTTGGCGCCCCGTGCAGGACATCGGCGCCGAGGAATTGCGGATCACGCGCTCGATCTCTGCGCAGTGGTCCCGACGATCCTGGCGGCCATCCACCGGTTACGCCAGGGCCTCAATCCGATCGACCCGCACGACGACTTGGGCATGGCCGCCAATTACCTGGCCATGCTCAATGGGAGCCGTCCGACCCCCGATCACGCCCGCGCCATTGAGCAGTACATGATCCTGACCATCGACCATGGGTTCAGCGCATCGACGTTCACGGCCCGGGTCGTCACGTCGACCGGAGCAGACCTCGGCGCCGCAGTCGTGGCGGCTCTCGGCGCTCTGTCAGGCCCGCTCCACGGTGGTGCCCCCAGCCGGGCGCTCGACATGCTCGATGCCATCGGCACTCCCGAGCGGGCCGAGCCGTGGCTGCGCGCGGCGGTCGCACGCGGAGAACGAATCATGGGCTTCGGACACCGCGTCTATAGGACCGACGACCCCCGTTCGGTCCTGCTGCGTTCGGTCAGCGAGCAACTGGGTGGCCCCATGGTGGGCTTCGCCCAATCGGTGGAACACACCGCGGTCGAAGTTCTGGGGGAGCTGAAACCCGGTCGACGTCTGTACACGAACGTCGAGTTCTATGCCGGTGTCGTCATGCTCACATGCGGCATCCCCCGCGAGATGTTCACTCCCACCTTCGCCGGTGCCCGAACCATCGGGTGGTGCGCCCACGTGATGGAGCAGGCCTCGCATAATCGGCTCATTCGCCCTTCGGCGCGATACGTGGGCCCGCCGGCCCCACAGCCCCTTCCGCACGCTGTAGAGCCGTGAAATCCGACTAACCTGCTCAGAGTTCTGATCTAAAGAGCGGAGCGCTGCCGGTGTCCATCTTCTCGTTTCCCAACCCGGTGAACGAAGTTTCCGCCCGGCTGGTGGCCGGCGGGGTCGTCTTCATGTGCGTGTTGGCCATGGCCCTCGACCTGCGATGGCTGACGGTGGTCATCGCCTACGGTTTCGTGGCACGGGTGCTCGCCGGCCCGAGCCTGAGCCCGCTGGGCCTGCTGGCGACGCGGGTGATCACGCCCCGCATCGGCGTGCCCGAACGGCCGGTGGCAGGACCACCGAAGCGGTTCGCGCAGGGGATCGGCGCTGCCTTCACTCTCTCTGCGTTCGGCCTCACGCTGGCCGGCCAATGGGCTGCGGCCGAGATCTCGCTGGGACTCCTGGCCGCGGGGGCCTTGCTCGAATCGGTCTTTGGCCTGTGTCTCGGCTGCAAAGTCTTCGCCTTTTTGGCTCACAGGGGCGTAGTGCCGGCCGAGGTCTGCGCGCGCTGCAACAACGTGTGGGCGGCGCCGCCAGTCTGAAACAGATCGGCCCAAGGGCTGCGCGCGGCAGCCGTCCGGGCCCCGCCGGTCAAGGAAACGCCCTCACCCGCCGAATTCCCAGGTTGATGGCCACGTTGCGTACAACCCCGGTGGGCGGATCGGAAACCCGCCCGGAACGCCCGCCGGCGCCGGTGGTCATCTTCTATGGCGCGGCGCTGGTTTTGCTCGGGGCCTATGGGTCCAGCCTGATGGTGCGCCACACAGGCCAGGTGTGGCCCGTCATCGACAACCAACTCGTTGACGCCTTCGAGGTGGTCGTTGCGCTGGCCTGCCTGGCCCGGGGCCTGCGACGGGCTGACGGCCGCGGGACGTCGTTGGCGCTGGGAGCCGGGCTCCTGTCCTGGGCCCTGGGCGACGTGGTCTGGACCCTCGATTCGTCCGCGGGAACTCCGTCGGCGGCGGACGGCTTCTATCTGCTCTTCTATCCGCTGGCCTTCCTGGCCCTCATGCTCATGGTCCGGACCCATGTCGGGCGTGCCCAGTTCAGTGTGTGGCTCGACGGCACCATCGCCGGCCTCGGAGCCGCCGCGGTCACCGCCGCCTTCGCTTTCGACATGATTCTTCACTCCGTGGGCGGTTCGGCCGCCTCGGTGGCGGTGAACTTGGCGTACCCCGTCGGCGACCTGATCCTGCTGGCCCTCGCCATCGGGGCTGTCGTGATGGTGCCGGGACGTCCGGTGCGGTTGCTCGTGTTTGCCGCTGGCTGCGCCCTGATCGCCGTGGGCGACACGGTGTACTTGTTCCAATCCTCGGCGGGCTCGTACCAGGTCGGAACCCCTGTGAACTTGACCTGGCCGGCTGCGATCTTCCTCATGTCAACCTCGGTCTGGCTGCCAACCTCGGCGCGCTCGAAGGCCCCGATCGCCGAGCGGATGCCACGCTTCGTCGTCCCCGGGCTGGCCTCGGCCGCCGGCCTCGTGATTTTGATGGTCGGCGACACGCGTCATGTGAGCCGCGTCGCCCTCGGCCTCGCGGCGGCGACTCTCGTCGCAGCCGGGGCTCGCCTGGGATTCTCGCTCCGGGCGCTGCGGCATCACACGGAGTCCCGACGGCAACAGGCCGTCACCGACGAGTTGACCGGACTCGGCAACCGCCGCCAACTGCTTAACGAGCTGGAAGGCTCGTTCCACGCGTTGCGGGAGGCCGAGGCAGGACACGACGACACCGGGCTGGCTCTGCTGCTGATCGACCTCGATCATTTCAAGGAGATCAACGACTCGTTCGGGCATCCGACCGGTGACGCGCTCCTGCGCCAAATCGGACCACGCATCGGCGCTGCAGTCCGGCCCGGCGACGTCGTGGCCCGGTTGGGCGGAGACGAGTTCGCCGTGCTGCTGTCCGGGGCCGGGGCCAAGGAAGCCACCAGTGTGGCCCGACGCATCACCTCGGCGTTGGACGATCCGATCACCGTGGACAGCGCCAGCCTGCATGTCGAGGCGAGCATCGGCATCGCGGTGGCCCCGGACCATGCCACCGACGCGGCCGAGCTTCTTCGGTGCGCGGATGTGGCCATGTACCGCGCCAAGGGCGCCCGCTCGTCCTTCGACACCTATGAGGCCGCACTCGACGACGGGGCCGACCGGCTCCGCCTGATGGAGGAGCTGCGCGTCGCCATGACCTCGGGCGCATTGACCCTCCACTACCAACCAGAGATCGATCTACGCAGCGGGGAGGTGGTGGCCGTCGAAGCCCTCTTGCGCTGGCCCCACCCCCGTCTGGGGCTGGTTCCCCCTGACCACTTCCTCCCGCTGGCCGAGGAGACCGGGCTGGTCCGGCGGCTGACCGAGTGGGTGCTCGAGGAAGCGATGGTGGCCTGCGCGCAATGGTGGCGCGCCGGCCACCCGGCTGCCGTCGCGGTCAACCTGTTGGCCACCGACCTGCTCGATACGTCCCTGCCCGATCAGGTCACCGAGATCCTGTCGCGTGTCGGCATTCCCCCCCAGGCGCTCGTGCTCGAGATCACCGAGACGATGGTCATGGCCGACATGGCCCACGCGCGGCGGGTTATCAAGAGCCTGTCCGACTCCGGCATCGTCGTGTCGATCGACGACTTCGGTACCGGGTTCTCGTCGCTCGCCTACCTGAGCGACCTCGCCGTGGGCGAGATCAAGTTGGACAAGATGTTCACCTCACGCCTGCACGCCCGCGAGGAGCTGGGCCGCGACGAGGCGATCGTCCGTTCGGTGATCAACCTGGGTCACGCCTTGGGCCTCCGGGTGGTGGCCGAAGGGATTGAACGGCCCGATCTGATCGGCTTCCTCGTCGAACTGGGATGCGACCACGGGCAGGGCTTCGGGATTCAGCCTCCGGGCCCCGCCGCCCAGCTCGACTTCACTGTCAGGGACAGCATTTCCCTCACTGCTCGTGCTGGTAGGTGACATAGGAGTCCACGGAGCAGGCGGCGTAGTGCTCGGCCAACTCGGCGTAATCACCCACCGTGCCGGTCACCTGGAAGACCTTGTCGAGTGAACCCTTGCGCCAGTCCACGGAATCGCCCACTTCCTTGTGCACGTCGATTTGGAGCACACCCGGCCGCTGTCCAAGCTCACGCAGTCCGGTGATGCCCAGGACCCGGGTGGCCGACTGTGGCGGTTCGCGGTAGAAGCGGTACGCGATGCGATCACAGTGGACCGGTCCTTCGATCACTACGTGCTCGCCGAGCGCCAGTCGCATCCCCAGCTGCAGCAATGGCACGCCCGAGGCGAGCTTGACCGTCGCGGGGGTCAGGCCGGTGGGACGACCGTTGATCTCAATGATCTTGCGTCCTTGCGGAGTGAGCTTGATCTCGGTCCGGTAGCACCCGAAATCCGAACCAAGAGCCTCAATGGAAGCCGTGGCCAGGTCGAACATCTCGGCAATCTCCGAAGTGGGCACATCAGCGGGAAAAAATCCTCCCGATGATCGAAAGGGCGGCATCATCGGGAACAGCCCGGTCACTCCGAGATGGCTCACGACACCACGGCTCACGATCGATTCGATACTCACCCGGTCGGCGTAGGGAGCCTCCGTGGGGGGAAGGTCCTCCATCCGCTCCTCGAGGACCATCTCCGAGGGATGCTCAACCTCTCTGAGAGCGGTGAACAGGTCTGATCTGTTTTGGATCAGGTAGATGCCCTGGCAGGCCGTTCCGTTCCGGGGCTTGAGCAGCGCTGGGAAACGGATCTCGCGACACAACCGCGCCATCTCCTCTTCGTCCACCGGTTCCGCCACCGCCGAGAACCGGGGAACGGGAACCCCGGCGGCGGCGAGGGCTTCGCGCTGGAGCAGCTTGTCGTTGAGCCTGGTGACAGCGCGGACCGACGTGCCGGGCAGACCCAGCGCGGCGGCCAACCAGGCCTGGCGGTGAAGGTCGGTGTCGTAGTAGCAGGTGATCCCGTCGGGGTGCATGGCGTGGACGAGCTGGATCAACTCCTCAGGCGTTCGTCCCTCGGCATTGACCACGCGGCCGAGCTTCCGAAGGGCTCTCGTCGTGGTGCCCAAACCGGACTGGTCCACGATCCACAGGAGACGGCACAAGTCAGAGGCATTCTCCGCGATCTCCATCCACGGTCGCGACCGGGGGCTGTAGACCACGGCCAAGAGGGGCTTCTCGGTCACCGAATACAATTCGCCGCTCAGCCAACCCGTTCACGACGCGCACCGTCGAACTTCGGCGCGTCCACGCCGAGTTCCGTCGTGAACGTCCAACAGGGCGTCAAATCGGACAATCGACCGGCCGGACGGATCACCTCCACCGGATGAGCCGCGCCGGGGAGAACCACCCGGAACGCGTCGACCTCAGCACGACGCGGCGCCTCAGGAGCAGAGACTCCGGCACTAAGCAGCCAGCGCGCCGTCTGCGCCAACGAGAGTTGGGCCGAGACGGGAACCCCGCCCGACTGCACCGATGCCAACGCGAGCATGGCGGCGGCCGCGGCCAGATAGCCCGTGGCGTGGTCGAGCACCTGCGCCGGAAGGGTGCCAGGAAGCCCGTTGACCCCTTCGGCGAGGGCGATCCCGGTCGGGCCCTGGACCACCGAGTCGAAGCCACGTCGGCCAGCCCACGGACCCGAAGATCCCCAGGCGGACAACGTGACCACGCAGAGGTGCGGGTGACGATCCCAGAGCGCGCCAGGGTCCAGGCCAAATCGCGACAGTGCGCCGGGCCGGTAACCGGTCACGAGCAGATCGGCCTGGGAGAGGAGCTCCTCCATCTCGGCCCAGTCCGCCGGCTGGGCCAAGTCGAGGCGCGTGCTGCGCTTGCCGGGCAACATGTCGAGCGCGGGTCCGGGCATTTCGGGCAAGTGGGGGCTATCGATCCGCAACACCTCTGCACCCCAGGCGGCAAGGGTCTTCGTGGCGAGGGGACCCGCGAGCACCCGGGTCAGATCTAGAACCCTCAGGCCGGTCGCTCCGCGAGCAGGGACCGCGAGCCGGCCGGGTCCGACGCCCGAGCCGAACCCCAGCAGGGGCAACCCGGCGATCGCTCGACCCTGTGGATGCTCGTGCCACTGGGCCTCGCTCCGCACCATGTAGCCGAGTCCACCCGCCGCGGCCAGTGCATCCTCGAGGTTCTCACCCTTCCAGCTCGAGACGGATTCCTTGATGCTCCGATGCCGATCCTCGCAACCGAGAACACCCAGGGCCCGGTCCCAATGCCATGGGTACTCACCGTGGAGGCGGAACCAGCTCCCGTCGGCCGTCCGCCAGAACCGGGCCATGGGTGAGATCCGCTCGGACTCCTGGACCCGCTCGGTCCGGGCATAGTGTTCGCTCCGCGCCGCCACCCCGACATGGTGGCGATCGATGGTGACCGTGCTCGGCTGTGATGACCGCCGAGTGCCGTCGAGCACCGCGGCGGCAAGCGTCGACACCGCGACGGCGGCGGTCATTGCCGACATGGCGGCGTGCGCCGAGGGCAACAGGCCTTCCCCGTCCCCGATCAGCTCGACACGATCGACCAACTCGGGATCGCCACCGAGCGCGGCCCAGGCCCGGTGGAGCAAGAGCCCCGTGGCGTCGCCGTCCATCGTCGGCGAGCCTATCGGCACGTCATAAACACCGGGGGACTCCGTCGTCCACGAGACGTGGCGGCGTCACGATGACCAGGCGCGACAGAGCAGCTCCATGACGTCGAAGCCACGATCGACTTCCTCGCGCAGGTTCAACGAACAGCCGGTGGCGACCCACTCCTCTACGACGGCGCCGAACACGCCGAGACCGACCCTGGCGGCATAGGAGCTCCGCTCGTCGGCTCCGGCAAGCCCCCGACGTTGGGCCAACGCTTCGGCGATGGCGACGATCCAGGCATTGCCGATGTCGTAGCTCACGCCACGCAGCACGTAGGACTGGGCGATGGCCCGCTGATTGAGCGCGGTCCTTCTCGGGTCGATCGCCTGGGTCCACGCCTCCTGGAGGGCATGGCGGACCGCCGCGAGGTCGTTCTCCTCGGCCGGCCGGGCGAGAACCGCCTCCAGGAGCGCCGGAAGTTGCCGATTGTGATCGCCCAATATGACGTCGGCCTTCGTGCGGAAGTAGCGGCAGAAGGTGGTGGTCGAGACTTCGGCGCGAGCCGCGATCTGCTCGACGGTGGTCGCCTCGAATCCCTGTTGGGCGAAGAGCTCGAGCGCGACGTCCTCCATGGCCCGACGGGCCTTCACCTTCTTCCGCGCTCGGAGGGGCTCGTCGCGGTCGAGCGTCGGACGGACGAACGCCACTTGTGTCAGTGCCATCGCCCCGGTAGCGTACTCAATGACAAAAGACAGTGGGTGCCCACTTGGGACCTGTTGACCATAAGGGACCAGCGCGTCGCTGCACGGGAGCGGTTCTGCCGGTCATGGACCTCTTTTGGGGGATGACACAGTGACGACGACGACCGCCTCAGATGTCTTCTTCGACATGTACGACCGGGACATCTACGCCGATCCGTACCCGGTCTTCCGACGGCTGCGGGACGAGGCGCCGTTGTACTACAACGACAAGCTCGATTTTTACGCCGTCAGCCGGTTTGAGGACGCCGAGCGAGTCATGCTCGACCGGGAGACGTTCATCTCGTCCAAGGGCATGGTTTACAACGTCATGCCCTACGTAATCAGCGGGCAGGTCCAGATCCCCAAGGGGCTGTTCATCTGCGAAGACGCACCTCTGCACACCATGCACCGCGCCTTGGTCTCGCGGGTGTTCACCCCGAAGCGCGTCAGCATGATCGAGCCGGAGATCAGGGCGTACTGCGGCCGAGTGCTCGACGCCCTCGTCGGTTCGAGCAGCTTCGACTGGGCGCAGGATGTGGCGGCACAGGTTCCCATGCGGGTGATCGGGATGCTGGTCGGAATTCCAGAGAGTGACCAGGAGACCATTCGGGATCATTTCCACGAGCAGCTCAACGACGAGACCTACAACCAGACCTCAGCCCCCTTCGAGGGGGCGTTGGGCGTGTCGGAGGGTCTATTCGGCTCGTATCTCGACTACCGGTCCAACCATCCCTCCGACGACCTGATGACCCAGATGCTGACCACAGAGTTCGAGGACGAGAGCGGCGCGACTCGGAGGCTGACACGCAGTGAGATCCTCACCTATCTGAACCTGATCGCTAGCGCGGGAACGGACACCACGAGCCGACTGATCGGATGGACGGGCAAGCTGCTCGGCGAACACCCGGATCAGCGGCACCAGCTCGTGGCCGATCCATCGCTGATCCCCAACGCAATCGAGGAGATCCTCCGGATGGAGCCGCCCCCGTACCACTTCGGGCGCTACGTCACCAAGGACGTCGAGTTCCACGGCCAGACGGTCCCTGCCGGCAGCATCATGGTCGTCCTGCCTGCTTCGGCCAACCACGACGAGCGGCGCTTCGAGGACCCCGAGACGTTCGACATCCACCGCAAGATCGCCAAGATCCTGAGCTTCGGGTTTGGGGCGCACCTATGCCTGGGAGCCAACCTGGCGCGTCTCGAGGGGCGCATCGTGCTCGAGGAGGCTCTCAGGCGGTTCCCCGACTGGACATGCGACCTCGATCATGCCGAGCTCACCCTTGGGATCGACACCCGCGGCTGGGACGCTCTGCCGGTCCGGGTCTGAACTTCGCCAAACATGCCATGGTCGTCGGGAACGCCGTCGATCTCAAGTGCCACCTCGGCCCCGACACCATCGGCGGCCATCTCGCGCTCGCCGAACAGGACCACGGCAGCGTCGGGGGCGAACCGTCCACCGGGCGTCACCGTCTCCGAATGACGGGGTCACATCAATAGGATCTCAGCCCCCTCGTCCGCGCACAGCTGGTCCAGGTTCGTGCTCTTTCTGGGCTTGTGAACCGCCTGGACCCTTTGTGGGGCGCCCCAGCACCTGGGCCGCTTCGTGCTCGACGGCCGTACCGCGGAAGAATTCGGGGTTGAGCGACGCGTAGAGCTCGACCGAGTTGGTGAAGAGGAAATCGCGCAGCTCCTCGTGACCCAGGATCCCGTGCTCGACAAGCTCGTAGGCTTCGGCGAGGGGTGAGTCGAACACTGGGACGTCCCAGTGCCCGATGTCGGAACCCATGATCGCAGGGACCCGCGCGCCGAGCGGGGTCAGGCGGGAGTCAAAGGCGAGCCCGACGAGGGGGTCGTCGGCCTCGCATCCCCATGTGAAGGTCCTACACCACTGATCGCGGATGTCGGCGATCGACGTGATCCCCGCCACCGCAAAATCGTCATAACGCTCCGACGAGTTGCTCACCATGGCGGCGAGCGCACGTGCCGGGTACTTCGTGAGTCGTGGGTCACGCTCGGCGTAGAGCGCGGCCAACAGGGTCTCGTCGAGATTGGCCGGGTCAAGGAGGTCCAGCCCAAGGGCACCTCGCTTCTGCCAGAACCCGACCAGACGCACATAGGTCTCGACGCCCGAGGCCACGCCGCCTTCGAGGACCGCGACGCGAAGGTCGGGGAACCGGCGGGTGACTCCTCCGAGAAACAGCGACTTGGCAAAGGCAACACCAGCCGCCGCGAAGTGTCCGACGCCATTGAACGTGAAGTTGGTCGCCGACTGGCGGTCGTCGAATCCCATGCCCGGGGAGTGCACGGCCAGGGGCATTCCGAGCTCGATCGCTTTGGCCCACACCGGGTCGTAGTCGTAAGCGCTGTCGAGCCCGAAGGTGTCGAGCCATCCGCGGTAGCCGAATCCCGAAGGCCGGATTCTTTCGAGCTCGTCGGCGACGAACTCGTCGCCGCGGGGCCGGCGCACCCAGCTCGGGACCAGCGCCACCTTGGCGCCGAGACCCTTTGCATGTTCGAGCCCTGCCACCCCCTCTTCTGGGGAGTGCATCGGCACTGCTGCCGCCACCGTGAACCGGTCGGAAAACGGACGGTACTCCTCCGCCAGATACTCGTTGAACAGTCGACAAACCGTCACTCGGTGGTCGGGGTCATCGATCTGCAGAAGTGGAAGGCCGAACGTCGGGTAGAGAACGGCGAAGTCAATACCGGCTTCGCCCAGACGCTCGTAGTACCGAGACGGGGTGGTGACGGTGGCGAAGTACTCCGCGTCCGTTGGGATGGTCCAGGTGGCGGGCACGAGCCCCGCGGCCCGACGCGAGGCGATCGTCATGGCTCGTTCCTGCTCAGCCGAACGGCGCTCCATGTTGAAGATCACCGCGCGGTCGACGATGTCAGCACGGCCGTGGTCGCGGATGAAGTCGGCGAACACCGGGATCATCTCGACGATGTGCCCGTCCCCGTCGATGACCGGGTGTCCAAGTGTGGCTCGAATGGCAGACGACCGAGTGTGCTCCTGCATGTTTGCTCCTAGATCATTGCGTGGGTAACAACTATCCCAGCTCGAACCGGGCCTGGTCGATGTGAGCTGCGCACTCCATGACGAAATCAACTCGAGAAGTGCATAGGCCAGCTGGGACGGCTCTTGAAGAACGGAACCCGCCTCGTTCGGATGACATAGATCAAGTCGAAGATGGAGCTCACCGGACCGAACACGGACATGAAGCGACGGATGAACTTCATGTCACGCCGACGGGCGAACCAATGCCTCAGGGGTCGACCCGGTCTGTCGGGATCACGAGCTGATCGGTGTGACGAAATGGCAGATCACAACGAGTCAGGATTGTGTGGTACCGGCATTGCGGGGTTGCTGTTCAGCGCGTACATTGCGCGAATGCGAATCGCCAGTGTGGAGTACCTGTTCGACGACCACCGCATGGTCGGCCACCTTGCTGTGGACGAGTCCCGTCCCGGGGCCCGACCGTGTGTGCTGGTGTGCCATCCGGGCTCTGGGCTCGACGAGCACTCGAAGGAGCGAGCCGAGCGCCTCGCCTCGCTTGGCTACCTGGCGTTCGCGCTCGACTACCTCGGCGACGGCCAGGACTACGGGAGCCTCGCGGCACCAGATGCCGAACCCAGCTCAGGTGTGCGTGAGATGGTGCAAGACGCCCTCAATTCGTTCCGCGCTGACCGGACGCGCATGCGGGCGGTCGCCAAGGCCGGTCTCGACGTGCTGGTCTCCCAGCCGAGCGCGGACGCGTCACGCGTTGCTGCGATCGGCTACTGCTTCGGCGGCCACATGGTCTTGGAGATGGCGCGGGGGGGTTTCGACGTGAAAGCCGTTGTCGCCTACCACCCCTCGTTCCCGAAGCCGGTGCCTGAGGAGACGAGGACCATCACTGCAAAGGTGTTGATTTGCACCGGAACCGACGACCCGTACGGACCCCCGGACGAGCGACACGCGTTCGAGGCCGACCTCATCGCGGCAGGCGTCACCGGTTGGTGCGTCGAGCTATACGGAGGCGTTGGCCACCACTTCGCGGACGTCAGAACCGCCGTCGGTCGGTACCCGGGTGTCGGCTACGACGAATCCGCCGATCGCCACTCATGGCAATCGACACTCAACCTGCTCGAGGAGGCGCTCGGTCTCGTGTGACCAGCGCGTCGCAAGGCCCCCACAACGCCCATCGTGGGCGGTATCGGTCATGATCTTCGGGGACGATTTCCGGCTCCGCAAGGACTCGCTGGTCGGTGCCTATCCGCGATGACGAACCCTGCTCGGCGTAGCGTTGAGGACATGGATGTTTCCGGCCTGAACGACAGAGCGCTAGTGGAGCGGTACGACGCCTTACGTGCAGACCTCGACCGTACCCACGACACGGATAAGCGCCTGGCGCTGCACCGGGAACTTCACAACCTCGCAGCCGAACGCCAACGTCGGCATCCCCTGGCGATCACTCCACGTCGTTCCTGACAGGCCCGGGCTACGGCTCTGTGAGCCGTAGCCGGCTCAGGCTCGATCCGTATTTAGCTGACCCACAGGCAGCCCCGACCGCCGGGATCGGTCGCCACCCTGCGGTACGAGTGGGGCACGGAGACGGAGTTGGACCACGCCTCTTTCCATTCATCAGAAATGACGAGAGGGCGAAGCCGGGACATCACGAACGGGCCTCCGGAGGCCGGTTTTTCGGTGGCGAGCTACTTGCTGGAACGCTCCTCAGACTTTGGAGTCAACACGGAGCCGATTTTCTCTGCAGCGTCCGGATCGGACTACTCGACGACGTGCGCGTAGACACCAAAGGGCCGTCACCGCCGTTCAAACTCCATCAAAGAGACCGGCTGGCGCTAGTCCTCGTAGGCCAACAGGCGATCAGATGACGTCCTTGAACACCGCGGTGCTGTTGGCAGTCTCCTGGGCCACCGGGAAATTGAACCCGCACTTCGGGCAAGGCTCGGCGAGCGTCTTTTGTTCGGCCGCCAGGTCATAGGCCTTGTCCTGGAGGGTCCCGCACGTCGGGCAGATGCGGAGGAGCCGGGTCGCCGTCAGCTCGAAGTTCGTAATGATGTCCTCCATGATGGCGCCGTTGGCCGCCCACTCCTTGGCGTGCTTGTGGTAGGTGTCCATGTGCCAGTCGTCGACCGCTTCCTTGCTGGTCCACAGCGAGACCTCGTTGTACCAGCCCGCCTCGTCGGGGTGCTCCCACCAGGTCAGGTGGATGAAGCCAGGCTTGGTCATGAGGTGATGACGCACGTCGCTGAACACCGTGCGGAACTTGTCGTACGCGTCGGGACTGCTGAACCGCACCCGCTGCATACTCATGTAGATACCCACGATCTCTCCTTGCGTCTATATGGGATAGGTCTGGTTGCGCTCAGGGAGCGACACCTTCGACGGGCACCTTGCCGCCGAGCTTGCGGGCGATTTCCTTGGCCAGGTTTCCCTCGACCACACGGCGCCAGCGCGCGGGCTGCTCCTCGCGCACCACGAACACGTGGCGCACGCCTCGGGCCGCAGCCGCCTGGGCGATCGTCTTGACCGGCTTGCGGGATGCCGCGACCTGGCCCCACGCCTCCACGCCCCCTCGTTCGAGCGCCGCCACCGCTTCCTGCACATACCCCTTCTGCTCTTCCATTTCCTTCCGCGTGGGCAGGAGTCCTGGGTTGGGCAGGCCGAGCGACGATCCGTAGATGCGGGCAATGGTGACGACGGCGACCGGCTCGCCGCCGGTGAGCCGCAGCGCCTGGCGGATGGCGGCGCCCGGGATCTTGTACCCGTTCGAGGCGATCAACACCGCCGCGCGCTGGGTTGGCTGTTTGTCGAACTTCCGTCGGCCGAACTTGTTGCGGATGGGATGGACCGGGCCCGCCGCCGCCTCGGCTGCTGGCGCCATCGTCATAGCTCGGTCTCGGCCTGCATGGTGGACAGCGTCGGGACGGTCTCCGGCGTGACGACCGTGGGCCCTTGCATGCCGCCGAAGTCGACCGCACCGGGCGACCCGAGCACGAGCGGCATCTCACCCGAGTCGGAGATCCCCCGGCGCTTGTCGCTGATCTTGCGCCACCAGTAGAGCGGGACGTAGGCCGCCACAATGACCAGGCCCAAGATGTAGAGGAAGTGGCCCTGTCCGGGCCCGACCACGATGTCCGGCGAGTTCCAGCCGCCCACGAAGTAGTCGAAGGTCAGGAAGAGCGCCACCGCCAGCGCCAGCCAGCGGAACCACCCCGGCATGCGGAACGGGCTCACTCGCTCCGGCCGGAACTGGCGCAGTAGGAAGTAGCCGTAGAGCGAGCCCGCCACCGCGATGATGTAGCCGACGTTGGAGAAGATGTAGATGCGCACCGGCGAGCCGAAGAGGCTCACGATGCAGGCACAGACCACGTTGAAGGCCATGGCCCGGTCCGGCACGTGGTGCTTGTTCTTATGCTCGAAGAACCGGGGCAGGAGGCGGTCCTCGGAGGCCTGGAATAGCGACCTGGCCACGCCCATGATGGCGTTGAGCACCGAGAGAAGCAGGGCGAAGATCAGCGGGATGCCTATGACGTACTTGACCCACGCGGCGTTGCCGAAGATGTGGTCGCAGAAGCTCGTGTACAAGGTGAGCGGGTCGGCCGTCTTCAGGGAGGCCCCGAGCACGCCCACGAAGACGATCGCCGTGCCGATGTAGACGAACACCCCGTAGAGACCCTCGGCGGTCAGGGCGATCTTGGCGTCACGGGCGGGGTCGCGACATTCGCCGATGTAGCACGCCGCCGCCTCCATGGCGATGGCGTTCCAGGAGATGACGAAGATCCAGGCCAAGAAGAAGATCGTCCCCGATGTGGCGGGACTGGCGTAGTGGAAGCCCGAGATGTTCGACCAGTGGAAGCTGGACGGCTTGAAGATCGGGAGAATGATCAGCAGGGTCAGCGGCACCATGGACGTCACCCCGAGGATGGTGGCGAACCGCGCTCCGAGCTTGATCCCGAGGTAGCACGGAATGAACAGCCCGATCAGACCGACGAAGGTGATGACGAGCACGCCGATGGAGACCGGCGTGCCGAGCGTTCCGAGCGGCGAGAAGGTGCGGCCGAGCGGCACGTGGAAGAGGACGGCGATGTAGCCGGCGGCCAGCAGCATGTTGATGGGGGCGACGGGGAACCAGCCGAGCCAGTAACCCCAACCCGAGACGCCGCCGATGTGTTTCGCCGTCGTATGCCCGAGCGGCTCGAAGCTGTCGTAGGCGTAGGAGGGCATACCGCCCGTCCGATGCGGCAGGAGGGCGGCCAACTCGCCCATGCACAGGCACACGATCAGGCCGATGACGACCACGAGGGCGATGGCCGGAATGGCGGCCGCCCCCATGGACGAGACGGCGAACGGGACGATGCCAGTCACCAGGATGGTGCCGGCCAGTCCGATCACGAACGCGCCCCACCAGTTCGTCCCCCGGCTCAGGGAGGTTGCGATCTCGGCGGGAGGTCCGCTCACCGCGGTGCCTTGTTCACTCATGTCCTCGTCTCCTCAAGGGGCTCGTGTGTGGTCGGTTGGTGTCGGTGGCTCATGGGATCGGGTCTCAGAAGGCCTGCAGGTAGCGCTCGAGCTCCCATGGGGTGACCTCGGCGTGGGACGCCCTGAACTCGGCTCGCTTCGTGGCGACGAAGTAGTCGGCGTAGTCCCCCTCGGGGGTCTTGCCCAGGCCCTCGCGCAGCACCTCGTCGCGTTCTAGGTGCTCGACCGCGTGCCACAGCGTCATGGGCATCGACCGCAGGCCGAGCTCGGCCGCTTCTCGTTCCCCTGTCTGCAGCAGGTTGAACTCGCAGGGGTCCCCGGGGTCGGCCTCGCGTGCGATGCCGTCGAGTCCGGCGGCGATCACCGCGCTGATCGTCAGGTACGGGTTGGCCGAGCCGTCGATGCAGCGGTCCTCCACCCGGCCGGGGTCGGGCACCCTCAACATGTGGGTACGGTCGTTGCCGCCGTAGGTGGCGTAGACGGGCGACCAGGCCGCGCCGGAGTTCGGGGCCGGGCTGGCCAACCGCTTGTACGAGTTCACGGTGGGGCAGGCGACGGCGGCCAGCCCCTCGGCGTGGTCGAGCAATCCGCCGATGAACGAGTACCCCATGCTCGACATCCCCAGACCGCGGGGATCCTCGTCGTCGGCGAACAGCTCCGTGTCGTCCGCCGCGTCCCACAGGCTCAGGTGCATGTGCAGGCCATTGCCGGTGAGGTTGGAGAACGGCTTGGGCATGAACGTGGCGAGCATCCCGGCCTCGGCCGCCAGGGTGTGCACCATGTAGCGGAACACGATGACCCGGTCCGCCGTGGTCAGCGCGTCGGCGTACTGGAAGTTCTGCTCGAACTGCCCGTTGGCGTCCTCGTGGTCGTTGGCGTAGTTGGCCCACCCGAGCGTGTTCATGTGCCGCGACACCGTGGTGAGGTGGTCGTACATGCGCGTGAGCGCCCGGGCGTCGTAACACGGTGCCGCCGCCTGGTCCTGCGGATCCGCCACGGTGATACCGCCCTCGTCGGTCCGCCGCACCAGGAAGTATTCCGCCTCGGCACCGACCTTGAGCGCGTAGCCCAGGTCGGCCAGGCGCTGGAGCTGCCGACGCAAAATGACCCGCGGAGCGAAGGGCCACGGCTCGCCGAGGACATGGGGGTCGCACTGAATGATGCCAAGCCCGGGCCGCCATGGAGCCGGCATATACGAGGAGAGGTCCGGCAGAGCGAGGATGTCGGGCGACGACGGCGTCTGGCCCATGGGCCCTGCGGCGAACCCGGCAAAGCCAGCACCGTCGGCCATGAGCCCTTCGATGGCGGAGACCGGGACCAGCTTGGCGCAGGGCTTGCCGTGCATGTCCACGAACATGGCGAAGAGGAATTCCACGCCGTCTCGCTCGGTCGCCGCGACGAGATCGGCGGCACTCTCCATGGGGGTGGGGTGCTTTCGCTCGAGTGTGATCGCCATGCGATTGCTCTCCCGCTCTCGTCGTTGCTCGCTGCTGCTCCCTGTCAACGATGTTGCCTCACGGGAAACGCACGATGGTTACTGCGTTGTTTCGAAATGTTGCGTCGCTGTTAACTGTGGGACGCCTGACGTGTTCCGTCGTACGATCCGGGTACTGTTGCCTGTCGTGCGACAGCGTTTCTTGACAGGCAACAACCTCTTGTCATAATGGGGAAGGACGCGCGCTGGCCCCACCGGACCCGCACGACCACGAAAGCGAGCTCTCCGTGAGTGATCCCGCCTCAGAGCGCACCACGCTGCATCGCTACGCGCACCGGGCCGTCTACGACCGCCAGACGGTCAACGCCCTGTTGGACGAGGGCCTCGTTTGTCACGTCGGCCTCCAGACCGACCGCGGCTTCCCCGTGGTGATTCCCCTCGCCTACGGACGCGACGGGGACATCGTCTATCTCCACGGATCGGCCGCCAGTCGGTTGTTCCGGGGTGCCCGGGGCCGACATCGAGACCCGGGGCCCGACATCGAGATCTGCATGACGGTCACCTTCGTTGACGGGCTGGTCGTCGCCCGCTCCACCTACAACACCGACATCAACTACCGCTCGGTGGTGATCATCGGCCAGGCCACCGAGGTCAAGGACCTCGAGGAGAAGCGCCGCGGCCTCGACCTGATGGTCGACCACATCATTCCGGGCCGCAGTCGAGATGCCCGTCCCCCAACCGAGAAGGAGCTCCGCAGCACCATGCTCCTCAAGCTCCCCCTCGGAGAGTCCTCGGCCAAGGTTCGCACCGGGTGGCCGCTCGACGAGGAGGAGGACTACGACCTCGAGATCTGGGCCGGAGTCATCCCCTTCACCACGGTGACGGAGCCGCCCAGGGTCGACCCGGATCTACGCGTTGAGGTTCCGACGCCCGACTACGTCGAGCAATACCGGCGTCCCGTCGCCGCGCCCGTCGACGAGATGGTGGGCTGAGCCGTGTGTGGCGTGATCGGGCTTCTGCTGCGTGACCCCTCCCTCGAGCCCCGGCTCGGTGAGCTCCTGGTACCCATGATCGAGGCACTCGACGAGCGAGGGCCCGACTCGTCCGGCATCGCGGTCTATGGCGACCCTGCCGTCGCCGACGGGCCTCCGCTGCTGCGGGTCTCCCTGGGCGCCGACGAGGAGGTGGATTGGCTGGGGGTCGGTTGCTCCCTGCTCGACGTCGCCGCCAGCGGAGCCGAGCTGCGCCCGTTCGGGGCGGGCCTGGTCCTCGATCTGCCCGAGGCCTCCTTTGCCAACGTCCAGCAGCAACTCGCCGACGAGTGGCCCCAGGTCAGGGTCCTCGGCACCGGCTGGAATCTCCGGGTGATCAAAGACACGGGCCGGCCCACCGACACCTGCGCCCGCTACGCCATCGACTCCTGGGACGGGTACCTCGCCGTGGCGCACACCCGGATGGCCACCGAGTCGGCCGTCACGCGTCCTGCGCTCCCACCCGTTCGTACCCTCGCGGGACCTGTGCGTGGTCCACAACGGCTCGTTCTCGAACTACGCCACCGTGCGTCGCCATCTGGTTGACGACGGCGTCCGCTTCGACTCGGACAACGACTCGGAGGTGGCGGCGCGCTACCTGGCCAGTCGGCTGCAATTCGGCGACGACCTTGAGGAGGCAACCCGCTGGGTGATGAAGGAGATGGACGGGTTCTTCACCCTCGTCATCACAAGCACGGACGAAATGTCCGTCGTCCGCGACGCCTTCGCCTGCAAGCCGGCGGTGGTGGCCGAGACCCCGGCCTATGTCGCCGTGGCCTCGGAATACCGAGCCCTGGCTGAGTTGCCGGGCATCGCGGAAGCCACCGTCTTCGAACCCCGGCCCGAGGAGGTCTACACGTGGAGACGCTGAACGACACAGAGGCCCTGGACTGCGACGCCCTCGGCACCAGGGCGGTAAATCGCGCCCTGCACGCGTTGGCGCAGGGGTCCGACGCGCTCGTGCGGGCCCCCCGCGGCCGCCACAACTTGGCGGTGGGGCTCCCGGGGCGCATCGGCGTGACCATCGAGGGAAACGCCGGCTACTTTCTCGGCGGCCTGGGCGGGACCAAGGACGGGGGCGGGCCTGACATCGTCGTCAACGGGTTCGTCGGGTGGTCAGTCGGCGAGAACCTCATGGGAGGCACCATCCGCGTGCGTGGAAGCGCGTCGCAGAGCGCAGGTGCGAGCGCCCGGGGTGGCCGGATCCTCATTGAGGGCGACGCGTCGCTGCGGGCCGGCATCTCGCTCAAGGGCGGGACCTTGGCCATCGCCGGCGACGCCGGCGCCATGTCGGGATTCATGGCCCAGGCTGGCACCATCCTCATCGGAGGCAACGCCGGGCACGCCCTTGGCGACTCGCTGTACGAGGCCGTGATCTACGTCCAAGGCTCGATCGCCTCGCTCGGAGCGGACGCCGTCATCGAAGAGATGACCGACGAGGACGTGCTGGCGGCCAAACGCCTGGTCGAGGAGAGCGGTTTCGACCACATCGAGCCCGACCACCTTACGAAAGTGGCGTCGGCCCGCCAGCTGTACCACTTCTCCACGCACAATCACGGCGCCTACTGATGGCGGGCGAGGTCCTCGAGGGAATCCCGGCCAACGCCAGCTTCCCACCCGACGTCATCGACCGTGTCCACAGCATGGCCGAAACGGGTCATTACCCCATCCGTGGCCTCGGCGCCCGCCGCAAACTCCCGACCTTCGACGACCTTGTCTTCCTGACGGCCTCCGTCTCCCGGTACCCGCTGGAGGGCTACCGGGAGCGATGTGAGACAAAGACGGTGCTCGGCGGTCGCCATGGTGCGACGCCGCTCGAGTTGGACATCCCCATCACCATCGCCGGCATGAGCTTCGGCGCGCTGTCGGCGCGGGCCAAGGAAGCCCTGGGTCGGGCGGCCACCGAAGTCGGCACGTCGACCACCACGGGCGACGGCGGCATGACGCCGGAGGAGCGCAAGGCCTCCTCGCTCTTGGTGTACCAGGTACTTCCCTCGCGCTACGGCTTCGACCCGGCCGATCTGCGCCAGGCCGACGCCGTCGAGATCGTCATCGGGCAGGGAGCCAAGCCGGGCGGAGGCGGCTTGCTCCTGGGGCAGAAGGTCAATGAGCGGGTGGCTTCCATGCGCACGCTTCCCCCCGGTATCGACCAGCGGTCGGCCAGCCGCCACCCTGACTGGGTCGGTCCCGACGACCTGCGCATCAAGATCGAGGAGCTGCGGGAGGCCACGGACTGGTCGGTCCCCGTGTACGTGAAGATCGGGGCAACCCGCGTCGATCACGACGTGAAGCTCGCCGTCGCCGCCGGCGCCGATGTCGTGGTGGTCGACGGCATGCAGGGCGGCACCGCGGCCACGCAGGACGTCTTCATTGAGCACACCGGGCATTCCCACCCTGCCCGCCGTGCGCATGGCCGCTGAGGCCCTCCGGGATGTCGGGGTCCGTGACGAGGTGCAACTGATTGTGTCGGGAGGAATCCGCTCGGGCGCCGATGTGGCCAAGGCGCTGGCCCTCGGCGCCGACGCCGTGTCCATCGGCGTGGCCGCCCTTCTCGCTCTGGGCTGCAACCGGCCGTCGTACGGCGACGGCCGCGGCTCGCCGATCGACGTCCATGCCGACTACGAGGCGCTCGGCACCGCACCCGGTCGTTGCGCGCACTGCCACACGGGACGCTGCCCGGTGGGCATCGCCACGCAGGACCCTGCGCTCGAGACGCGGCTCGATTCCGTCCACGCCGCCACCGCGGTGGCCAACTACCTGCGCGCCCTCACCATGGAGGTGACCGCGCTGACCCGGGCCTGCGGTAAGTCCTCCGTGCACCATCTGGAGCCCGAGGACCTCGCCGCACTCACCGTGGAGGCCGCCGCCATGGCCAGGATCCCCCTGGCCGGCACCAGCTGGATCCCCGGCTGGCCCACTTCGGCACCGTGACTTCTCCCCGCACGGCCGACGTCGTGGTGATCGGTGGCGGCGTGGCGGGACTCAGCACGGCCCGCGCGCTGACCGAGCTCGGCGTGCGGGACGTGGTCGTGCTCGAGCGCAACACCGTCGGCTCGGGTGGCAGCGGCAAGTCGAGCGGCGTCGTGCGTTGCCACTACGGCATCCCCTCCCTCGCCGCCATGGCCTGGCGGGCGCTGCCCGTCCTCGAGCACGCGACGGAGGTCCTCGGCGCTCCCTCCGGCTACCGACGCACGGGTTACCTCGTCGGGGTCGGCACCGAAAACCTCGGTGCGTTGCGGGCCAACGTCGCGATGCACCAGCACCTCGGCATCGAAGTGGAGCTGATGGGCCACGACACCGCGCGCGAGCTCTGGCCCGCCGCCCGTCTCGACGACTTTGCCGAATTCGCCTACGAGCCGCGCGGCGGGTACGGCGATGGGCATCAGACCGCCCTGGCGTTCGCCGAAGCCGCACGGCGGGGCGGTGCGAGCATCCGACAACAGACAGCGGTGGCCGCCGTGGAGGCCGAGGACGGGCAGGTGCGCGGCGTCCGCCTGGAGGACGGCAGCCGCATCGGTTCCGCCCATGTCGTCCTGGCGGCCGGACCGTGGTCCGTCGAACTGGCCGCAGGCGTCGGCGTCGACCTCCCCGTGCGGGCCCAGCGGGCGCAGATCCTGTTGGTGGACCCAGGTCGCGACCTGGGACCCGTCCCGGTCTTCTCCGACCTGGTCTCGCTGCAGTACGTGCGGAGCGAGGGGTCCTCGTCCATCCTCCTCGGTGACAGCGACCACTCCCATCCCGATTGGTCCGACCCCGATCATTACCGGGAGCGGGCCGGCGAGGATGAGCTGGCGAACGCGATACCCAAGTTCGACCACCGGTTTCCGGGCCTCGACGGAGCTTCGCTCTCTTCGTCGTATGCCGGGTGCTACGACGTCACACCCGACTACAACCCGGTGATCTCGCCTTCACCGGTCGAGGGGCTGTGGCTGTGCGCCGGATTCTCGGGCCACGGCTACAAGATCTCGCCCTCGGTCGGTGAGCTCATGGCCGATCTCATCGTGGCCGGCGCCAGCCGCCACCCCGACATCGATCACCGGGACTTCCGCTGGGAGCGCTTCGGCGACGAGGACCTGCTCACGAGCCTCCATCCGTATGTCGGCGCTGGGCAGATGCGCTGAGCGAGGCAGCGAAGCGCGTCTCCGGGCCAAACCGGGGCCTCTCGTGGGGGGGCGTAGAGTGAGCGGCCGTGGCCACTCGCCGGACCGCATCCACGCAAACTGCCCGCGCCGCCGCGCCCAAGGCCAGCGCCTCCAAGCAGGCAGCCGCCAACAGCAGCCAAAGGGAACAAGTCGGCCCGGGCCGGTGGAGCGCGGGCGGCGACCCAGGCGGGTCCGGCCGAGTCCCGCAAGCTCGTGGCGATCGATAACGGCGCCTGGCCCGAAGGCGGGGGCCAGCTCGGACAGGTCATCGCCAATCACGTCCGAGAGCGACGGCTCGAGATCGGCTTGAACGTGGGCCAGCTGGCAGAGCGCACGGGGATCTCCAAAGGGATGCTCTCGAAGATCGAGAACGCGCAGACCTCCCCGAGCCTGTCGACGCTCGAGCGTCTCGCCTCAGCGCTGGACATGCCGGTCACGTCACTCTTCCGCGGTTTGGCCGAGGAGCGTGACGCCGTCTTCGTGAAGGCGGGCAGCGGGCCCGAAATCGTCCGCAAGGGCACCCGAGCCGGGACACAGCTACGAGCTGCTCGGCAGTCTGCGCGGCCCATACAAGCGGGTCGAGCCGCTCCTCGTCTCGCTCGTCGAGAGCAGCGAGGTCTTCCCGCTCTTCCAGCACCCTGGCATCGAGATCCTCTACATGCTGAGCGGGGTCATGGAGTACGGCTACGGCCGGCAGCGCTACAAGATGGAGCGCGGCGACACCTTGCAGTTCGAAGGCGACATTCCCCACGGGCCCACCATGCTCATCAAGCTCCCCATTCGGTTCCTCTCCATCACCATCTACACCAGCGACCGCACGTAGGCCGCCACATCCGGCGGACGCCGGGGTTCGAGAGTT
This sequence comes from uncultured Acidimicrobiaceae bacterium, assembly GCA_963787485.1. Taxonomy (GTDB): domain Bacteria; phylum Actinomycetota; class Acidimicrobiia; order Acidimicrobiales; family RAAP-2; genus Bog-473. The sequence goes on from CAWBDF010000001.1 coordinate 239,060, forward strand.
AACAGGATGGATACGCGCCGAGGCTTGCTCGCGCTCCTCTCGTTGTTCACTATGGGTGAACAACGTTTCCCAAGGAGGGACCGCATCCATGGTGACAGACCTCGAACGCTTCGTGGATCAGGACGGGCGGGACGAGGCGATCGAACAGGTGGCCCGTCGGATTCAGAGCGAGGGCATCACCTACGTCTACTTCCAGTTCGTCTCGGTCACCGGCCGCGTCATGGGCAAAGGGATCCCCGCCGCCCACTGGGCCTCCGTCGCCACCAAGGGATTCCAGCTGGTCTACGGGGCCACCGCCAACCTCTTCATCGACCGTCATGGGCAATACATCGGCTACGGGCCCGAAGCTTCGGAGCTGGTGGGCCTGCCGGACATCGACACCTTTTGCCCCCTGCCATGGGACCCCAAGGTGGCACGGGTCTTCTGCACCCTGTTCCGGGGGCGAGAAGAGGTCAACGATCCCGGCGGCTTCCTCACCTCGGATTGCCGGGGCAATCTCCACCGCCTCCACCGCCAATTCACCGCTGAGACCGGGCTGACGCTTCGGGCCGGCTGCGAGCCCGAGATGATGTGGCTCAAGACGAACTCCGACGGGACGCCCTCGGTGGAGGGTGTCACCAAGCCGTACTGCTACCACATCGACCAGTTCTCCGAGCTGCAGCCGGTCATCCATCGCGTCCTCGAATACTGCGGCCAAATGGGGCTCGACATGATTCAGGGCGACCACGAGGACGCGCCGGGCCAACTCGAACTCAACTTCACGTTCGGCGCCGCGGAGGACACGGCCGACCGGCTCACCACCTACCGCCAGGTCTGCCGCCAGGTTGGCCGCGAGTTCGGGCTGTTCCCCTGCTTCATGCCGAAGCCGTTCATGGGCGTCTCGGCCAACGGATGTCACCACAACATCTCGCTGTGGCAGGACGAGGTCAACATGTTCCTGCCCGACGGTGACGATCTCCGCCAGCCCTCCAAGACCGGCCTGCACGCCATCGGCGGCGTCCTGGCCCACCTGCGCGCACTCACGGCGATCACCGCGCCAACCGTCAATTCCTACCGGCGCTTCGCCGACGCCGGGTTTTGGGCGCCCATCTTCGCCGACTGGGGATTCCAGAACCGGACAACGGCGCTGCGTGTCAGCGCTCCGGGACGCTTCGAGTACCGCTCGGTCGATTCGGCGGTGAATCCCTACCTGTCGATGGCGGGCCTCCTGGTCGCCATGAAGGACGGCCTGGACCAGAGCATCGACCCTGGGCCGCCCGAGGACGGCAACATCTACGAGGCCATCGAGGCGGGCAAGGAGGTGGCGCGCATCCCCTCGACGCTGGGTGAGGCCCTCGACGCGCTGGAGGGCGACCCGGTCATCCGCGGTGCCCTGCCGGGCGAGATGCTCGACGTCTTCCTGCACTACAAGCGAGACGAATGGGAGCGCTTCATCGGTACGGTCAGCGAGTGGGACCTCAAGGAATACCTCGACATCCTCCCGTGACGCCACCACCACCCCCTTCCGCTGGACGCGTCCTCGTCCTCCAACACCATCCGGACGAGGATCCGGGCGCGCTCGGACCGATGCTCACCGACGCTGGACTTACCATCACCACCGTCGAGCTCGATCAGGGTGAGCAGATCCCTGCGTTGGACGCGTTCGACATGCTCGTCGCCATGGGCGGGCCGATGGATGTGTGGCAGGAGAGCCGAACATCCATGGCTGGTCACGGAGAAGGCTGCCATCCGGCACTGGGTCACCGAGCTGGACCGCCCCTATCTCGGGGTCTGCCTGGGTCACCAGTTACTGGCAGACGCCCTCGGCGGGACCGTCGGGCCGATGGCAAGAACCCGAGATCGGTGTCGTGGAGATCGGCCTGACACCAAAGGGCCTGTTCGACCCCGTCTTCGGCCACCTCCCCGAGGTCATACGAGGCCTGCAGTGGCACGGGGCCGCGGTGGAACGACCTCCGCCGGGCGCCGCGGTCTTGGCCGGCAACGATCACTGTGCCGTCCAGGCGCTGCGCGTCGGTACGCGGGCGTGGGGCGTCCAATTCCACGTCGAGGTGGAGGCGTCCACCATTCCGAAATGGGCCCAGGTGCCCGAGTACGAGGACGCGCTGGCGCGCACGGGTTCCAGCGCCGCCTCCTTGGAGCAGGCCGTGCGGACCAATCTCGAGACCATGGCCACGACAACTCGGACGCTGTTCCAGGGGATCGTGGGATCGCTCGTCGGCATCACTGTTCCCCAATGACACCTGACGCCAAGTCCGCCGACAGCTCAGCTGGTGCCCGACATCGTGCAGCAGGCGGTGCGCGACAGAACGGTGGCTGACTGGCTTCAAGAGTCCGGGCTCGGCGTCGTCCACCTAGGCATCTTCGACGCCTCCGGCGTACTCCGCAGCAAGCGGCTGGAGCTCGAGCGCCGCCCGGCGCGCCTTCGAGGAGGGCTGGAGCTTCATCGACGCCATCCAGTGGTGGGGGGCCGACGACGCGGTCTGGCGGCCGGCAGGCGCGGGCAGCCAACCCGCCGAGGTCGATGTCGCATCCGGACGTCCGTATCCGTTCGCCGACGACTCGGCGGTCTTCCTGGCCGAGTTCGCGCCGCCGTTGCGCGAGCTCTCCCCCCGGCACCAGCTGCAGCGGATGGTGGCGATGGCCGACACCGCCGGCCTCGGCGTCCGCGCTGGCTGGGAGTTCGAATGCATCGTTCTCGACCCTCAGGACTCCCGATCCGGGATGGACCGAGCGCGCGCCCCTCGCCCCCGCCATGGAGGCGAACCACTGCTGGTCCGCCCTGACCCCCGCCATCGAGGACGAAACACTTGGGCGGCTCGTCGCCACGCTGACCGCCGGTGCCGTACCGGTGGACCACGTGTGCGCAGAGTTGGGACCGGGCTGCCTGGAGATTGCGACGGCGCCCGAGGATGCGGTGCGCTCCGCCGATTCGGCCGCCCTCGCCAAGCTCTACACCAAGGCGTCGTTCGCTGGTAGCGGCCGCAAGGCAACCTTCATGGCGCAGCTCGGGTCCGGGTTTCCCGGGCTCGGCGGCCACCCCAGCCTGTCGCTGCACTCCCCCGTCGACGGCACGCCGCTCCTCTGCGACGAGGCCGGGGTGCTCTCAAAGACGGGGGCGCAGGCAGTGGCCGGGGTCGTCGCGCTGCTGCCCGAGCTCATGGCGATGGTCGCCCCGTACCCCAACTCGTACCGTCGTCTCGGGCCGGGAAACTGGGCGCCCACGACCGCGACCTGGGGGGTAGGTAACTACAGCTGTGCGCTCCGGGCGGTTCTCCAACATGAGTCGCCACGCTTGGAGCTGCGGATCCCGGGTGCCGATACGAGCCCGCACCATTGCCTCGCCATGTTCCTCGGTGCTGCGCTTTGGGGCATCGAAGAACGCCTCGACCCGCCCCCGCCCGTCATCGCGCCTGCTGACGGTCGTGATGCCGGAGGTGGACCCGCCCTTCCGCGCGATCTTCTCGACGCGGCGGACCGCTTCGAGAACAGCGAGGCAGCCCGCACGCTCTTTGGACCGGCCTTCGTGGAGCACTACGCGGCCGCTCGTCGAGCCGAAGCCGCCGCCTGTCATCGCTTCGTCTCGACCGAGGAGCGGGAGCGCTACGTCGACTATGTCTGAGGAAGAAGGCCCTGGTGGCAGCTCATTTGTGCTGACCGACGATCAGGCCGATGCCTTCGCGCGCGACGGCTTCGTGGTCGTGGAGCGCCTGATCGACCCCGCCCTGGCCCGTCGCGCTCTTGAGCGTTACGAGGACCTCTTCTCGGGCCGCTTCGAAACAGGGCTCTATCCCGACGAATGGAACTGGCAGCCGGGTGTCCACCGTCCCGACCTCACGCGCCAGATCTGTAACGGCTGGAAATCTGATCGCGATATCGCCCAAGTCGTGTTACGGCGCGATATCGGACGTGCCTGCGCCCGACTCGGGGGGTGGCGCGGCGCGCGCCTCAGCCAGGACAATGTGCTGTGGAAGCCGCCAGGCGGCAAGGCCCTCGGTTTCCACCAGGATTCGAGCTACGAACAGTGGGCCGTGCCCTCTGAATGGGTCAGCTGCTGGATCGCCCTCGAGGACACCACGGCAACCCAGGGCACGGTCGAGTACGTGCGCGGCTCGCACCGCTGGAGCCGCTGGGGAATGATCGAGAAGTTCCACGGCCCCGATGACCCCCATGCCGACCTACGCCGGGCGGCTGCGGCCCACGGAATCGAGCCCGAGTTCGTGCCGGTCGAGGTCCCTGCAGGTGGCGGCGCCTTCCACGACGGCTGGACCTGGCACGGCTCAGGCGTCAATCGCTCCAATGCGCCGCGGCGCTCCCTGGTGGCCCACTGCATGTCCTCGGATGCGCGGTTCCACCCCGAGACGACGGGGTATCTCTACAGCCGCTACAAGCGCTTCGGCGACGAGACCATGGACGAATCGTTCTTCCCGATCACGTGGCAGCAAGACGGCTACCGGTCGACCTTTCTCGAGCCCTATCTAGACCGACGGGTCGGATGGGCCGGGGGCAACGCCAACGCCGACCGGGCGGCAGGAACACTGACGCCAGTCAGTTGACGGCCGAGCGATCGTCGACCGTCGTCGGGACGATCAGCTCCAGCTCGCGAGCGGCGTTGTCATGCGCCATCTGCAACGGCGCAGGAGCGGTCAGCACCGGCAGTCCGGAAATGTTCGTCACGCGCTCGCGAAGGCCGGCGCCCCCAAACCGGGAGAACCAGCGGCGCCGCTTCGATCCGAGGACGATGACATCAGCGCTCCAGCCGTTGGCGGCCTCGGCGATGCGGTCGGCGATGGTGAAGCAATTAGCGAGGTAGTGGACGCCATCGGCCGGCACCCCCTCACTGCGGAGATAGCCAACGGCTCCATCAACGATCTGCATGCTTTCGAGCTCGGTCTCCGAGGCGTACCCGCGCCCGCCCACGAGGAGCTCGTTGACGTGAATGACCCGGACAGAAGAGCCGAAGCGCCGAGCGAGTGCGGTGGCGAAGCTGACTGCGGTCTCACCGGACTGGGTGCCGTCGACGGCCAACAGAATTCGAGTGAACATCGGAGATCACCTCCTGCTGGTGGTCCATCGGTTCAACAATGTTTCCTCCATGTTAACACTGCCCGATTGGAGTCGGGGCGGAGTTCCTGTCAAAAATCCGTAAACGGCCAAGCCCGATCATTCGAGCGCTCAGAACGCCCAAGGGCCCAGGTCAGGCCCACACGGGGGCCCAACGGCCTCTCGGGGCGGCGCCTGAGCCCATTTGGGCCGGTCATCGGGTGCGAGTGCCGGCGAAAGCCGTTTGAGGGGTGTATCGGCGCCAATCAGCTCCGAATGAGTTGTCATTGGTGGCCATGTCCCGCCTGAGACAGGCTGTCTCCGCGTATCCCGAGCTGCTCATCGTGCTCGCGGCCGCCACAATCGGTCTGACGGTTCAGCGACCGCTGGCCTGGTTGATCTCACACAACGGCATCAATGCCTTGCTTATCGTCCTCGTGTTCTCGACGGCGGTCACGATCGAGCCGGCGGCCCTGCGTCGAGCTGCCGCATCGTGGCGACCCCTGGTCATCACCCTGATCGTCGGGGCGACCATCCTGCCGGCGCTGTCGTGGCTCGTCTCGCGAATGGTAAGCGGAGGATCGCTACGCGATGGGGTGATGTGCGTCGGGCTGGCACCGTGCGAGATTGCATCCGTGGCTACGACGGCCATGGCCAAGGGCGAGGCGGCCTTATCTGCAGGCATCCTCATTGGATCGACCGTCGTCACCGTCGTGATCGCCGGCCCGATAATTGCCCTCGAATCGGGACATGCCTCGGTGCACCCTGCCCACATCGTCGTCAATCTGGTCCTGGTGGTTGCCATGCCATTCGCCGTCGGTCTGGCCGCGAGAGCGATGAGGCCGCTCGGAGACCGAGCGGAGCGGGCTGCCCTGACTGTCGCCACCGTCAGTGTCGCCGCCCTTGTGGGCTTGATTGCCGCCGAAATTCACTTCAGCGCTCGATATGTCGCGGTCGCCGGGTCGCTGTTCCTGTTCTTAGTTGCTTCCATCGTGATCGCCAGACTCGTCGGATGGTCGTTGCCACGGCCCAGCTCCTCGTCCATCCTGCTCACCACCTCGATGAGGGATTTCGCCATCGCTGCCGGATTGGCAACAGCCGCGTTCGGGGCGTCTGCAGCGGCGCCGCTCGGTATCTACGGCGTTCTTGTGTTGCTGTGGGGGACCGGTGCTGCTGGATGGCTACGTAAACGGTGATGAGATTGCGATGGGCCTATCCGCACCCGCATATCCCCCATATGCGATTACACGGGTGATCTAAGGAACGATCAGCGCGCAGCGGGCTCGCTCACTCAGTCTGCCGCAGGCGCCGATGGCCGATAATACATTTGGAGGTGCTGAGCTGCGCGGTATTGTGGTGGGCCTGTGCAGGTCCGGTTGATCCTTGATGAATCAGGTCCGGTTGAGGCTTACCACCTCGTTTCGATGTTCTAATGCCTTTCGGCCTTTTTCTTTCTCACCTCCCTTCTGGTGGTCCGCAGGACGTTCTTGATCAGTTCGGGTCCGTCCCACACCTCGAGCAGGTTCTCGAGGATGCGGACGTCGACGATGTGGCCACCACGTTGCTTGCCGACGGAGAAGACCTGGTTGGACACCGAGATCGTCCCGTTCACCGAGACGGTGCGGTTGACCCAGCCTTCGCCTGAGCGATCCTCGGTGACGACGCGGAGGTCCGCGGACAGATCAGGGACGGCGCGGTCCTGTGCCGCCCCGAAGCGCTCGGCCGGGGTCGCCATGGCGATGCCTTGGTGGGGACGCTCGGTGTTGTAATCGTGCACCCAGGTGTCGAGCTCTTTTTGGGCGATGAGCAGGGACGGGAAGATCTGGCCACCCAAGAACTCTTGGCGCAGCGTCCGGTGGAAGCGCTCGATCTTGCCCGTGGTCGTCGGCGAGGCCGGCGCGGTGAGGCGGTGGACAATGCCGTTGTCCCGGCAGATCTTGTCGAAGAGGACTTCGGTTGGGGTCAGGCCGAAACGGTTGGTGAAGACCTTGCCATTGTCCGTCAAGATTTCCTCGGGCACGCCGTGACGCTCGAGGGACTGGGCGAAGAAGCCGCAGACGGCGCGACCGGTGGCTCGGGCCATGATCCCTGCGCAGACGCAGAAGCGCGAGTGGTCGGGTTCTCGTGGTCCAGCGGGGCTTGGCGCACTGAGCCGAAGAACAGATCGACCTCGAGGGCGATGAGCATTTGATTCTCGTGTGCACGACCAGTTGGCGAAATCAGGCCCCCGCGGACTGACCACCGTCGATGTGCAGGACAACTCCCGTGACAAATGAGGCTCGCTCGAGATAGAGGATTCCCTCGACGACGTCGCTGATCTGACCGACTCGGCCCAGCGGATGAAGCTCTGCGAGACCTTCATACGACACTGGATCGAAGGCGGGGTTCTGTATGACCCCGAGCGAGACCGCGTTGCACCGTACACCTCGCGGACGCGTACTCGATAGCGAGCGAGCGCGTTACGGCCGCCAGACCACCCTTGGTGAGCGAGACGAGAGCAGATGGATTCTCGCTCTCGGCGTGGTCGACAAGGCTCGTCGTGAGATTCACGATGTGGCCACCCGAATCCTGGGTGAGCATCTGGCGGATGACGGCTTGCGTGACATGGAAGAACCCGGTCAGATTCACAGCCGTGATCGCCAAATAGTCCTCGAGTGTGTAATCGGTAAACGGCTTACTGATGAAGATCCCAGCGTTGTTGATCAGGCTGTCGATACGCCCGAACCGATTGACCGCCTGATCAACGATCATCTGGGCGGTCTCGACTTCGGCAATGTCACCCCTCACCGTGAGAAAGTCGGACGCGCCGGAGGGTTTGATCGATCGCGACACGCCCACGACCGCATATCCGGCCTCCCGGAAGCTTTCCGCAGCGCCGGCGCCGATGCCTTGAGACGCTCCGGTCACCACCGCGACCTTGCGTGAGGCGTGGGATGCGGCGCTCATCCGACGAGGTATCCCTCGCCGATCACATCATCGCTCTCGCGTCCTCCGACACCGACGAGCATGTGGGGAGCGCCGACGCTCGCTTCAAAGGGATAGATCAGGTCGAGTATTCGACCGGGAAGACGGCTGTTCACGACAGCACTTCCGATGTGGTCTCGTTCGCTTGCCTGGCCAAGTCGGAAGGCAATTAGGCCCCAACGACCAGGGATCGTGCTTGCGCCGAGCTCACCACAAGATCATGAAGGTCGCCGCCCACCTCGAGTCGCCTCGACTGCTCGATCCCGCCGATCCTCAGGGGCTCGAAGCCCGCCGTCCGGATCAAGGACTCGACCTCGTTGCGCCCACGGTCGACCTCGGACACGTAGAACAGAACCGCGCGCTCGGGCGACCGGTGGCTCGAGGACTCGAAGAGATCGGCCGACATGGTGCCGAACGCAATGACAAATGGCGTCCCGGCCGGCAACCACCCTGCGACGACCTCGCCCGATGACTGACCTTCGGGCAGGAGTCGTACGACGTTGCCTTGTGCGTCGAGTCCGACCGGATTGCTCGGAACTACGAGACACGCCTCACTCAGCGCGTCGGCGATCTCGTCGATGACGTCTTTCAATATGGAAAACCGGAGCGCAAGAACAACCGCATCGGCTCCCTTCAAAGCAGATCGGTTGTCGGCGGCGACGGACGCCGCTTCGCCGATTGCCGCCGCCAGCTTTCGAGCTGACTCCTTGTCGGCGCTCGAGAGCTGCAGGGTCTCGCCGCCCGAAGCAAGCTGGCGGGCTATGGCCGATCCGATGCCTCCGGTGCCGATGATTGCCGTGGTCATGATCGAGATCTTCTCCGCGTCAGGATTCTCGTTTAGGATTTGCTTGATGGCCAGTGGTCGGGGGACCAATCCCCGTCCGGATCCGTCGTTTGTCCCACCTCTATGAGATGACCATCGGGATCTCGGAGGTAACAACGGATCTCGTACTGGTGCTGCTTGGGCGGGGTCAGGAACTGTGCACCGCGCGCGCTCCATTCGGCGTATACGGCATGCATGTCCGTTACCCGGATATTGAGGAAGCTGCTGACCCGGTTGAGATCACGGGGCGTTTCCAGGGTGACCTCCGGCTTGTCATCGGTCGGGCCCCCGCCGCCGTTGATGATGACCCAACTGTTCGGCAGTTGGACGTACGTCAGCCCTCCGGGTCCGGAGAACGCGAGTCTGCCCCCGAGCACATCGGTGTAGAAGTGCCGGGAGCGCTCGACGTCGTCTGAGACGATGAAGTGAGCCAGCACAATTCCCTCAGGGGGCGGCGGTAACTCATCGGTGGACGTGCCCGATGGCCAGTGATCGGGCACCCAGTCCCCCTGCGGGTCGGTCGTCTGCCCCACTTCGATCAAGTGACCATCGGGATCACGGATGTAGCAACGGATCTCGTACTGGTGCTGCTTCGGGGACGTCAGGAACTGAGCACCCCGCGCGCTCCATTCGGAGTACACCGTCTCCATGTCCTTGACCCGGATGTTGACGAAGCTGCTCACCCGATTCGGGTCGCGCGGCGTCTCCAAGGTGACCTCCGGCTTGTCGTCAGTCGGACCTCCGCCGGAATTGATGACGATCCAACTGTTTGACAGGGCGACGTTTGTTGGCCCTCCGGGGTTGGAGAAGGCGACCCGGCCCCCAAGGACTTCGGTGTAGAAGCGCCGAGAGCGCTCGACGTCGTCCGACACGATGAAGTGGGTGAGCAATATATCTTCTTTGGGTGACGGGACATCGGCCATCTGCTACCTCTGATGGTTTT
>CAWBDF010000002.1:0-638106 GCA_963787485.1 uncultured Acidimicrobiaceae bacterium
CCGATCTGGTGGGCCGTAGAAGACTCGAACCTCTGACCCCTACGAACCCGTGTGTTTCCGCGCTTCCCGCGCTTCCTGGGCTTCCCGTGCATAGCGTGTTTCGCGCTCATTGTGAGAGGAGCCATAGGTGAAGATCCTGGCCGGGTGGCTCAGAGGCTGCGGCTCACCGCGATACCGATGCTGGACGACACCGTAGGTCTTGCCCGACGTCAGCTCGAAACCCACCTGCTCGAAGGCGTGATCGGCGAAATGCCCCTCGATGGCGACCTGCTTTTCGGAGAGCACCTCGTACGTCGTTCGTATGACGCTGCCACCCGTCTTGCAGATCTCGGTGAGCAAAGTGATCGTCCGCACCACATCTTCCATGGAGAGTTGCCCGAAGACTCCGGACACCACTACGAGGGAAGCTCGCCCGGCACTCAGATAAATTCTCGCTCAGTCCGGCGTCGCCTTCGAGCACCTCGAGGTTGTCAAGCCCTGCCGCTTGAGCTCGTCGCCTCGCTTCGGCAACGTTCGCGGGATTCAACTCGACCAGCAGGCCCCTCACGTCAGAAGCTCGCGGGTGATGCTCCAAGGGTGCGATGAGCTCTCGCCCCTGACCGGCGCAGATGCTGACAACGGTCACGGTACCTGATGGACACGCGTCAACGATGGTGGCCACCCTCTTCTGGACCAGCCGGAGGCGTTCAGCGAGCTCCGACCCTGGCTCGTCGTATTCCTGGTGCCATTCGTACCAGTCTGAGATCGCCACCGCCTGTCTCCCTTCATTGCGTGGTGCGACTACCGCGACGTCGGCTGTCCGATGACAAGGTTCAAGAACTGATCCACTTGAATTCGGAGTCCGGGCGGGCACAGCGTCGTCGAGTCGGCTTGCTCGACTATGGCGGGCCCAACGATGGAGTGGCCGTACTCCAAATCCGCACGCTCGTAGATCGCGGTTTCGACGAATCCACCCGCGTCGCCAAAGTAGGCTAAGCGCATGCCAGTTGGCGTCGGCTGAGATTCCCGATCCGGGAGCTTATCTTGTCGATCTCCGGATCTTTGCAGGCGAGAAATGGCGCGGATCCTGAAGTTGACAAACGTACACTGATCAGCCGAAGCGACGCCCAAAGTTCTAGAGAAGGTGTCACGGAAAAGAGCTTCCATCGCGTCAATCGTGGATTCGGAGATGGCTCCAGCAGGAAACGGGACCGTAAGGACCTGGTTTTGACGAGTGAAACGCATATCGACGCTTCGTTCAAACTCCAAGTCCGACTCTTTGAAGCCCATCTCGGCAAGTTCCTTGCGTCCCTGTTGCTCGAGCGAATCGAATGTGATCTCAATCTCTTCGATATGCTCCGCACCTCGAGTGACGATCCTGGTTGTCACAAAATCGACAGCCGGATCGGTGTTGAGAAGCCCAATGGCTGACGCGACACCGGGCAAGGGAGGAATGATAATCGTCTGAATCTCAAACTGCTGAGCGAGACGTGCGATGTGCAACGGACCAGCGCCGCCAAATGCCACGATAGCAAAATCACGAGGATCGGCACCTCGTTGAAGTGTCATCGCCCGAATGGCAGCACCCATTGCCACATTTGACAGCTGATGAATGCGTTCGGCAGCACGCATAACGCTGATCCCGAGCGGATCGGCAATCAAATCCAAGATCGCTCGCTCACTCAGTTCTCGTGAGATTGTCATTGCGCCGCCCAGCAAATACTCCGGATTGAGATAGCCGAGTACGACATTTGCGTCGGTGACCGTTGGCTCTGTGCCTCCTAGGCCATAACAGGCCGGCCCCGGCGCTGCTCCGGCGCTGCGAGGTCCGACTTTGAGAAAGCCGCCCGCGTCGATCCACGCCACGCTTCCGCCCCCTGCACCGACTTCCACCAAATCGATTGTCGGAGTCTTGATGGGCTCTCCCCCTCCCCAGCCAGCATGGCTGACTCCGACGCCGGCTCGAAATTCGTGCGTGATAAGCGGCTTGTCATCCCAGACGAGGCCGACCTTTGCCGTCGTTCCGCCCATGTCAAATGAGATCAGGTTCGAGCGCTCAAGACGCGCCCCAAGGTTGCAGGTCATTATCACGCCAGCCGCTGGGCCCGACTCCAGGGTTTGAATTGCACGACGGATCGCACCAGATGCCGTGACGACCGACCCCGATGACTGCATGACCTGCAGACTGGCGCTGATACCAAGGTGCGGAAGTTCCGCCACGAGCTCGCCTAAATACGCCGCCAAGATGGGACCGACGTACGCGGAGGCGACGGTTGTCGATGCTCGTTCATACTCGAAAATCTCCGGCCAGATGTCTGACGACAGCACGACATACACATCAGGCATCAAATTGGCCAGAAGGTGACCAATTTGGCGTTCGTGGGTGGAATTTGCGTATGAGTGCAGCAGGCACACCGCGACTGCGTCAGGTCGAGTGGGTGCGAGGGTCTCGAGCTTGCGATGCGCCTCTTCAAGGTCCAGTGCGCGGACCGTTTCGCCGCTTGGATCGAGTCTCTCGTTGATTTCGACCACCATGGAGCGTTCGACTAAAGGTTCGGGTTTTCTCCACATCACGTTGAAGCGGTCGGGCCCGGCTGGAAAATACTGTCCCAGCTCGAACATGTCGCCAAAGCCTTCGGTCGTGACGAACGCTGTTCGCGCTCCTTTCCGCTCGACTAACACATTGGTAGCGAGGGTGGTCGCGTGCACCACTCTTCCGACAGCGTCCGCGGAGCTGGAACTGGTCTCAATGATCCTGCGGATCCCGTCGATCACCGCGAGGGCAGGTCGATCAGGAGTTGTGAGCAGCTTCACCGTATAGAGGTGTCCAGCTGCCTCATCGGTGAGCACGACATCGGTGAAGGTCCCTCCCACGTCCACGCCGATCGAGATGGGAAGCCCCCTCTCAGAGACGCGTGCTGACGTTTGCCCAGTGCGGTGGCTTGCGTCAGGCATTGGAGCCCTTGGGTGCGTGTTGAGGCGCATGTTCAGCGCGGAGCTCAGTGGTCCCTTGGTGGTCGAGTGTCCCGTCTGGCCGGATAACGACGCTGTAACCCTCTCGAGCTCCGATGATCGAGACGACGCCTCGCTCCACGTCTGCGGCCACCAGTTCGGGCGGCCTCGTGTAGGGATCTCCATATCCGCCAGCACCAGCACTCTCTCGCCACAGGCGATCGCCGGCACGCACTCGAACGTTGGTCTGCTTCGCAGGAAGCTCACGTTCGTCCGGTCGACCCGGATTCAGGAGCCAGAGTCCCCGCCTGCCATCATTCCCACCCTCGACTCCTCGCGGCGGATGCGTGTGTCGGTCCATCGCACGTACGGTGACGTCCGCATCCGCCAGAAACTCCATGTCTTTCACGGTTCCACAACCCCCACGCCATCGCCCTGGACCCCCGGAGTCGGCAAGTAGGCCAAGTCGGTCGAAGCGCACGGGATATTCCGTCTCGAAGTGCTCCATGCTCCGGGGATAACCCGCACCAATACCGAGGGGCCACGTCGAGCCATCCACTCCGTCAACACCGGCGCGAGCACCTCCGGATCCCCATTGCGGGTCGAGCATGCACCAGAACTCCTTTTCAGCGGATGCTCCGCTCGCACTCACTGTCGAGATGACACCACTCGGAGCGACCGCGACCCGGGGAAATACTGGAGCGAGGGCTTGAAAGATTGCATCACGCATCGCCCCCGTCGTGGCGAGCCGCGCGTTCGTGGGCAACGGGTATCCGGAGTTCACCATGGTGCCGTATGGCAAAATCACTTCTAAGGCGTTATATGCCCCTTCGTTCCACGGGATCTCCGTTCCTGCAAGGCAACTTACGGTCGCCATACACATCGATAAGGCGCAGGCGTAACTCGCATTGATGGGCCCCCTTGCGCTCGGACCGGTCCCGCTAAAGTCCATGCAACAACGGTCACCATCGATTGTAATTGTTACCTCGATTGGGTGCGGAGTATCTAGCTCATCCAATGGCTCCGTAGAGTACGAACCGTGATACACGCCGTCTGGAATTGCTGCAAACGTCGCCCGGACCAGGCGGGCTGAATAAGCGAACATCTCCTGAACCACCGCATCGATCGTGGCTTTCCCATACTTCTCGATCAGTTCGATCATCCGTCTTGAAGCAAATACGCCGGAGCCAACAAGTGCCATCAGATCACCCCACACTGCCATCGGAGCCCGGCTGTTGGCTTGGATTAGTGTCTTCACTTCCGGAACTGGTTCCCCGCGACGCATAAGCTTGATGGCCGGAATCACCAACCCCTCATGGAAGACCTCGGTTGCATTGGCTGGTAAGCCGCTACTCGACATTCCACCCAGGTCGCTCACGATCATCAACGTGCCGTGAAAGTATGCGACCTCGCCGTCGTGAAAGATTGGTGTGTACACCGAGACGTCCGTGGGATGAATTCCACCCCGGAACGGGTCGTTCGCGACGAGGACATCACCGGGTTCAAGACTCTCGACCGGATGAGTTTCGAGCGCGTTTTGGAGCTTGCACCGGATCGCTGCATGGTGATCGCCACCACCCACCTGCATGAATTCATGAGCCTGCTCATCGAAGAGAACTGAGGCAATCGGTTGGCCCCAATTGTTAACAAACTTGGTATAGGCGCTCCGCGCACCAATGATCCCGGCATCGTGGACGATGCCCTGCAACATGGTCGCCAAAATCTCGAAGTCGAAGTCAGTGGCCAATGGACTCCTCCAGCATCAAGGATCGATAAATAAGGCTTTCAGGCATGATCGGGCCATCTAAGGAACGGTGATGAGGCAGAAGATGAACCCACGGCCGGTCCATTGGTGGACCGATGGGTCGCACTGAGGAAGCCCATCTGCCGGCGCTGGCCCTGGAAGACCCCAAAGTCACCCTCGTCTGTCCGCGCCACGACCAGCGCCCGGTTCCGAGACTGGGCTGACTTCAGTGAGATCAGCCTGTCGACCTCGGCTGTGGTCAGGTCCACCAGCCGGCGCCGGCCGAGGCTAGGAGTGATGTGGCGGTCGGCGATGCTCTTGTAGTTGTCCGCAGCACTGACCGCGACCTGGTGGCGCAGAACGTCGCAATACCATCGCTCGAATAGCTGTGCGACGGTCAGCGTGGCGTCGGGAGCTGGGAGGCCGTCATCAAGCTGGCGCTGGAGTTGCTTCAGCTTCTGTTGGACCTCCACCCGGGTCTTTGCGGTAACGGTCTTGCGAACGATCCGGCCCTGAGAGGTGTACCCGACGATGGCGACCCCGAGCCATCGTCCGTCGGACGAACGCTGGAAGATGGACCCTTCGTTGTTCCCTCGGCGACCACCCACGGGAGCCCTCGATTCCAATTGCTGACGGATCTGCTGACAAACGTACGGATCGGCTGTGTCAGCACCGAGGATCTTAGGCGGGCAGCGGCTTGACCAGGAAGTTTTGGGTGGGCCGTAGAGGACTCGAACCTCTGACCCCTTGCGCGTCATGCAAGTGCGCTACCAACTGCGCCAACGGCCCGTCTCTCGAGACCCTACCACCAGGTCAATTCCGGGCTCTCGGCTGGATGCCCTCGCTGCTCTCAAGACCGCACGACGCCGGACGAGCGTCAGGCGGCCGCCGGAAACATCGCCGGCACCAACGGCCACAGACGGTCGCGTGGGTCGACGGGTCCAAGGCTCTCGGAGCATCTCCGGGCGTCGTATTCCTCGCTCCATTCCCGGTGCCAGCGGATCTGCGCCTCGTGGAGCTCGGCCACGTCTACGTCCCACACCTGGCTGTGACGGGTCGCTAGAGCAAAGAGAACCTCGACCGACGCAAGGGCGTCAGCAGTGGCGTCATGTGCCCGGGCGTTCTGAATCCCGTAGTGCCCGCACAGGTCCGAGAGCGTCCGGCGTCCCGCTCGGGCGCCGTCGACTTGACGGTCGATCACCGCCACGTCGAGAACCGGTCCTCGCCAGCCCCGCTCGAGCATCCCCCGCACGCCGAGTCTCGCCGCCTGGGCTTCGATCATGGTCAGGTCGTAGTCCAGCCGCATGCCCACCAAGGGGACCCGGCGGCGCCCTGCCGCCACGAGTGCATCGGCCAGCAGCGCCACAGCGACCGGTAGGGGCATCCCCTCGGCGTGGGCTCGCTCGGTCGTGATCCCGTGGAGCTGGGCGGCTTCGGCCGGCACGGCCCGACCAGGGTCGATCAGCCCGGACCAACTCCGGACCACGACTCCGCCCATGACGGACACCAGGGAATAGGAGACGGGGACGTCGTCGAACCGGTCGACACCCGTCGTCTCGAGGTCGAAACCCAGTACTTCACCGTCAGCCCATCCGTGCACGCCGCCGAGCTTTGCAACAGGATGTGACACGCAGGCGGATGCCATGGTCGTAGCAGACACCCCTCACCATCCGCTGGTCTCGCCATGGGCCCCAAGGTCAGAGCGCTCCCGTCGAGACGGCTCATCTAGTCTCGGCACGTCGCCGGCACTCGGGCCACGACGGAACAAGGAGGCGGGATGGGATTGCAGATCATCGGTGCCGGACTGGGCCGCACGGGAACGACGTCACTGAAGCTGGCCCTCGAGGAGCTCCTCGCAGGTCGCTGCTATCACATGATCGAGGTCCGGGAGCGCCCCGAGGACCCTGACGTGTGGGGGATGCCTACGAAGGTCGATCCCCGGACTGGACCACGTTCTTCGACGGCTACGTCGCCACTGTTGACTGGCCAGCGGCGCCTTTCTGGTGGGAACTGGCCCAGGCGTTTCCCGACGCGCCCATCCTGCTGTCGTCACGCGACCCCGATGCATGGTGGCGCAGCGCGTCCAACACCATCTTCATCGCACTCGAAACCTACTTCGCGCCCGACGCACCGAACGACGGCTGGACCCGCATGGGCCAGGGCATGATGAACGCATTTACTCCCGGCTGGCGGGATGAGAGGAGGGCCAAGGCAGCGTACGTGGCCCATAACGATCGCGTGCGGGCCACCGCCCCGTCGGACCGCCTGGTGGAGTGGAGCCCGGGTCACGAATGGGGACCCATCTGCTCGGCCCTTGGGCTGGGCACACCCGAGCGCCCCTTTCCGCACGTCAACACGACCTCGGAAACCCGCTCCCAGCTCGGACTCGACGAGCTCCCCTGAACGAGCCCGAATCCATTCTTCGACACCGCGTCTGGACGGCTTCGATCGTGACGGGGACTGTCCGTGCTCGGACGCGGCGTCTCCCTCGGTGCGCCAGGCGTGCCGGTGTCGTCCTCCCGCTCCTCGTGGCCATGACCGCGGCAACCGTGTCGACCACCGGTCTCCAGCTTCCGGGCACAGCCTCGCCGATCAGCGGTGGGCCGTCGCGGGTCCGTCCCACGGTCGGCGCCTTCTACTACCTGTGGAACCCGCAGAACCTGACGACGGGGACGCTCCGTGCCCATTTGGTGCCGCCCCAGGTGCCACCGGCGGGGGAGGTAGCCTCGGACACCCGCGCCGCCGTTGCAAGGGATATCACCAACGCCCATCAGGCGGGAATCGACTTCTTCGCTGTCGACTGGTGGCCCTACGACCCTGGCTTCTCGGGCCGGGACTACCGCCAGGCCGATTCGGTCATGTCGGAGTTCGTGAAGGCTCCCAACCTCCGCCAGATGAAGTTCGCCATGTTCTACGAGACCGAGAACCTGGGCTTCGACCCAGGGCTCGAATCGACGCCGGTCACGCCCCAACTGGCGCTGCACTTCTCGGCCGACATGGTTCACTTCGCTCGAACGTACTTCGACAATCCCTCCTACCTCCGGATCGACGGACGTCCGGTCGTCTTCTTGTACTTGACGCGAACCCTTACCGGAAACGTGGCCGGCATGATGAGGGGCGTACGCCACACCCTGGCCAGACTCGGCTTCGATCCTTATTTCATTGGGGACGAGGTCTATTGGCGGGTCACACCGGAGATTCCGGTTCCAGGCGGACCCGTCCTCACCACCACGCCCCAGGTCTCCCGCATGGAACAGTTCGACGCCGTCACGTCGTACATCCTGTACTACGGCGATGGCGACACTGCGTTCGGTCCGACGAAGGATTTCTCGGGCTACCCGGGTGAGACGGATATCGTGACCGACGAGACGTCTCTCCTGAACGAGTATCGCGCGGTGACCGACGACCACGTCCCAGTAATCCCCGACGTCGCGTCGGGATTCAATGACCGGGGCTTCCGCTTGCCCGTCAACCACCCGTCCGAGCCGCGGCAGTGGGTGCCCGACGCGGGACCGGCCTCGACGCTCGACCACCTCTTCCGTTGCGTGGCCATTCCCGAGCTCGACCCCCGGCTCCCCCTGGTCATGGTCACGTCGTGGAACGATTGGAACGAGGACACCGGCATCGAACCCATCAGTGGGACGCCCACGCGCACCGACGACAGCCTGACGGGGACGGCCTACACCCAAGGATACGAGTACGGCGACGAGGGCTGGTCCGGCGTCCGGACCCTCCGCAGAGACGTGACGCTGCTCGACGAGCACGGATCGCACCCGTCGACGGGCTCACCTTCCCCGGTTGCCGCCCAACCCACGGGCACGAGCGGAACGCCCGTCCGAAATTGCTGACTTCTCAGGGCCAGTGGCGCAACGCCCGAAGGCGAGCTGCGTCTCAATGCTGCGGCGCGCGTGGCGGCAGGAGAGACGCCGACCGGGTTACCAGGAATCGAGCGTCTGCGAGTGGAATTCGACGACGGTCAGCAGATCGGCCAGGCGCTCCATCACGGCGGCTGTGTTGGCAAAAGGTCCCGTCACGGCGCGTTGAGCCGTGAGCGCCACTTCCGTGCAGGTGCTCAACATCCAGTCGATGTGGGCGCCGAGCTTGGGGTCCGGGCAGCGGTTCGCCGCCAGCCACACCCGAGCGTCCTTCGTGGCGGCCTCCAGTTCGTCCGCCGCCGCCAGCATAGTGACGGCGTTGATTCTGATCGAGGCGGAGAAGCGCCGCTCCGCCGCAGTGACACGATGCAAGGCGGTCATCGCCTTCACCCGCCACAGATCTGTAGCTTCCTCAGTCATCGACTGCGATTCTGACCATCGGAGCTGGGACTCCATAGAGCCGTTCGGACCGAGTCGCCCCAACGCCGTGACAAACCTCCGCTGACACGGCGTCGCAGGTCGAGGTGCCGCCCATCACGCCTCTGACGCGTCTCTCATTCGCACGTGCCTCATCCGATCAGACCGCGCCCGAAGAGAGCGCTACGGGCATGCCTGGGTCGAGGAGTGGGAGGGGGAGAAAAGAGGCAAGATACGACAAATTTTCTTGCTAGCTCGGGTCCGCACATTCCGGGGGTAGGCGTATCCATGACCCTGACAACAGACGAGAGAGTCGCACTGAGCGAGCGGGGCCGACACCGCAGATCCCAATCGCCCTGGACGCGCCTGCTCAGTCGTCCTTGGCTGGTCGCGGGCGTCCTCGCCTTCTCGGTGGGCCTCGTGATCGCCGTGCTCACCCCCCCATTCACCGGCGGAGATGAGCGCGATCACTTTGGTCGCGCCTTCCAGATCTCGGGTGGGTCGATTTTGACCACCAAGGAGCACGGCGTCTACGGAGCCTTCCTCCCCAAACGCTTTGCCGTGCAGGCCCAGGAGATGGCCCGGGCGTCCTACGCCGATCCGGACCACACGGCCTTCCTCCGGTTGCTCAGTGCGCCGACACCCGACGGGCCCACCGTTTTTGTCTCCCTCGCCAACGCCGCGTCCTACGGGCCGGGGGCGTATGCGGATTACGTGCCAGCAATCGATCTTGGGCGCCTCTTCGGTCTCTCGACGCTGGGCATCCTCTATCTGGCGCGCTTCGCCGGAGTTGCCGCCTACGCCGGGTTGCTGGCCCTCGCCGTGCGTCGCCTTCCGTACCACCGGTGGGTCCTCGTCGCCGCAGGGTTGGTCCCGACCGCCATCAACCAGGCCTCGACGGTCTCGGCCGACGGGCTCACCTTGGGCCTCAGCTTCTTGGTCGTTGCCGAAGCTCTGTACCTGGGCACGGCACCACCCAAAGTCCGGCAGAGCCTGGTTGAGGTGGGGATCGCCGTTTGTCTCCTCGCACTCGCCAAACCTCCGTACATCGTCTTGGCCGGATTGCTCCTCATCCCGGCATGGCGACAACGAGGGAGGTTGGCTGCCTCCCTCGGCGGCATCTTGGGGGTCGGGGCGGTGCTGGCCACTGCGTGGGGCTCCTACCAAGGTGGTCACTCACTTCCCCAGGACACGCCAAAGCTCTTCCTCGATCAGTCGTCCGTCCGCTACGAGTTCCATCACATCGACATCCACCACCAGACGCAGCTGATCGTGACCCAACCATGGTTCTTCCTCGGCGCGCTGGCGAGGACCCTTGGTCACGCCGGCGTGGGGACGTTCACGAACCTTTTCGGGCTCATGGCCACCTACCAGGAGCCCTGGTGGATCGTGCTCTTGGCAATCGTGACGCTCCTGAGCAGCATTGCCGTCAACGAGAGCGGCACCCTGCTCCACCTCGATCGGGCCAGTCGAGTCTGGCTGCTCGTTGCGACCTCCGTCGTATTCCTGGCCATTTACGCCATCGCCTACACGAACTGGAACGCATACCACTCACCCGTCATCAACGCGGTGCCCGACCGCTATTTTCTCCCTCTGCTCCCCTGGTTTCTCATCGGGATCATTCCGTCGGAGCTTCGGATCCGAGCCGTCGAGAGAGTGGTGGACCCTCGTCTCCTCCTGAGCATCCTTCTGTTGATCGTGTCGTCGGTCGCTGTTCTCGCAATGTGGCACTTCCACTACACCGGTCCAGCGATATTCCCGCCACGCTGACCTCACACGTAGGAGCACCGCGAAGTCTCGTTGATGGTCCGTCGGGCTCGCCGAGCCCACGTTGCCCCAGCGAGGCGCGGTTTCACGACTGACTGACCCCGGTGGAGCAACAGATCGGTGCCCTGGGGTGCCTGGGGCCCTGAACCCATACTCAGCTGAGGTCAGGAGACGTTCAGAACAACGGCGGCGCGAACGAGCGCCTTCAGGGCTTCCTCGTCAATCCAGTCGCCCTCGTGAAGATCGATGGCGCGTCTGACCTTTCCCTCGAGGCTGGAGTTGAAGAGCCCTGCGGGATCCTTCAACGATGCACCCCTGAAGAACGTGAGTTTGACGACGTTCTTGTACACCTCACCAGTGCAGATGCCGCCCTGGTGGGACCAAACGGGAGTCCCGCCACTCGTTGGCTTCACCCACTTCCACTCTTCGACCACGTCGGGATCGGCCTGCTTTATCAGTTTGCGAACGCAGGCGAGTGTCTTTCCGCGCCAGTCGCCAAACTCCTTGATCCTCGCGTCAATGTGCTGAGAGGGTGTAATTTCATCCTGCGCGCCGTCCTCGCTCATCGTGTTATCCCTCACACCGGTTGGATCTTCGTTGGTCGGTACGCAACATCGCGTCGACTGGTCCCGACCGCCGAAGCCCTACTTCCCCGCGCGCAAGCTCCGGGCATCGAACATGACCACGGCATCATCGAGTGGCAGCACGACCTCAGGCTGAACGAAACGGTGCGCCTCCTCGACGAGGCGTACGGCAGTGCCCCACGCCATGAAAGAGATGGCATGGCGCGCGAAGCTCATGGGGCCTTCTCGCACCTTCACCTCGACCACGCCCTCGCCCCCGACGTGCAGTGCGAGCTGTTGCATCTGTTCCATCGCCTGCTCGCGGGCCGAATACATGGCCTCGGTGTAATTGGTCAGCTCCACGTTCTGGGAGGACTGGCGTAGTGCCGTGCCGGCACTCCGGCGGGGTGCGTACACGAAGCTCGCACCAAAGGCGAGACCCAGGGGCATCCATCCGGCCCGAAGCAGCAGTGTGAAGTCACGTGCGGACAGATCAGACACGAACGGCAATGCCTGCGCCGCCGCCTTGCCCCGCGGATCCTCGCCGGAGATGGGACGCACCGCCGTCCCGACCAAGTCGACCTCGACGTGATGGGTCTGGACCTCGATCTGCAATTCCACGCCGACGACACCGTACCCATGGACGTGCGCACATTCGTCACGCAGCCCTTGGGATGCGAGCTCGAGGGCGCCGTTGCATGCTCGTGACGCCAGTTCGGTGGCCGATCCCCAACTCCACACGCTCGACGGAGAGCTCCAGGTGCCGTAGGGCACTGATACCACTCCCACGCCGCAGACCAGGTCGAGCGGCTCCCAACCCGCCGCGTGGAGCAGCAACGCCTGGTCCACGGTCAGGTCAGAGGTGATGCCTCGGGCCCCCGCAGTCGACGGCGCCACCGCGAGGGCCTGCGCGCCTCGGACGAGCTCCCCTTTGAGATCGGCGTTCATCCGAGGCGTACCGTCGGACGCGGGGGCTCCATCTCGTCGAAGTCCTTGAAACGGCGCACCCGGTTGCCCCGCAGGGTGCAATCGATGACTTCGTCCCCCTGGGAGAGTTCCCGCGTGACCACGTCGATCCGCGCCGCGTGCATGGCATCCCCGCCCAGCTGGGCTCGGACGTGTTTTCGGGCCAGCTGACGCACCGCCATGTGAGCCCTTGTCACTTGGTCCACGGACTGGACGCCGGTGCCGCCCCAGCTCGCATTGCCCTCCATCAGGTACTCGGTCATGCAGTACGCCCACACGCGCACGGAAGCCATGGACGCGACGATCGAGACCGGCATGTACCCAGCCTCGATCGACTTGGTCAGGCGCTGTCCGGCCAGTGTCGTGGTCCACGGCACCATTCCTGCGGGCAGCTCAAACCCTTCGACGAGCACCGCCGTCCCCAGGAAATGGAATTCCGTGGTGTTCGAGTCCGCGATGGGCGTGATGCGATCCACTACCCCCACGACTCCATGAGCGCCGTGCGCTTGAGCCTCTTCGATCATCCTCTGAAAGGCACTGTCGTACCCGCTGGCCCAGGCCGATTCAACCCACGACTGTTCGAAGTTCTGACCCCACGTCCGGTGCTCGTTTGACACGTACCCGTGCGGGCAGCGGTACGTCTCCTGGTAGTCACCCTCGGTGAGCTGGGTGTTGGGCGTGAACCCCCGGGAGAACCCTCTCCCCGCCGCATTCCAGCCCCACTGCATGACGCAGAATCCCTGTACCAGAGCCACCGGCTCCATACCGAGTTCGAGACAGGCCGCGAAGTCCGGAACGGTCAGACCGGAGGAGAACGCCGACGACTCGAGCCGACGGATTGCCGCTTCGGGCAAGTCTGCGGGCGGGTCAGTCATCGAGGTGTCGCGCTCAGTTGTCGAGCGAGATGATCGTGGTCGGTTTGGGCAACGTGACGTCGCCGCTGCGCTTCGTGACAGCCGTGCCGAGCGCAAGAAATTCAATCGAGTGCGAGCCCCATTGGTGCGACTTCTCTTCCAACCGTACTCCCACGATACCGTTTGCGTTGAGACGTCCCGCCTCGTCCTGCATGCGCGTCATCGCCAGCTCCCGCGCCTCGTAGAGCGCTTGGGTGAAGTTGGGCAGTTCCACGTTCTGCCCCATCGAGCCGAGGGCCTGCGTGAGCTTGCGGTGCGCAATGTGAAACACGCAAGTCCCCATGACGAGGCCTTGGGGAACGTATCCCGTCTGCATCAAAGTCCAGAAGTCCTGACCGGATAGATCCGAGGTAAACGGCTTTCCGAGCTCGTTGCGGTACGACGTGCCGTCTTCCGCCTTGACCGCCGTGCCAAAGGCGATGAACTCCGCACAGTCGTTGCCCCACTCGTAGTAGTTCACATCGAGCCTCACGCCGACGACGCCATCCGCACCGAGCTCCAGTGCCTCTTCCTCCATCCGTGTCATCGCGAGCTCACGCGCCGTGTACATCGCCTCGGTGAGCTTCGTCAGCTCCTGGCTCTCACCCCATTTCCTCGTCTGGATCCCGATGTGGTAGATAGACGAACCCATCACGAAGCCAAGCGGATGGAATCCCGTCTCCTTCACGAGCAGAAACTCGTTCACCGAAAGATCCGACGTGAAGAGTCCCTGGGTCAATTCTTGGAGTCGGTGTGCCGCATCCTTGGGTAGGCCTTCGGTGGAGGACGCCGAGGCGTCCGACTGCGTGGCCTCCTGCTCTGTCAAGACAGACCTCCGATCATGACTCGCTCCAATGCTTGTCGGGCTTGTTCGCTGTGGGCGGCCTCGGCCTGGAGCGCGCCGAGCAGCTTTGTCAACCACTCGTCCATTCCGACTTGCTCGCTCCGAATACGGATGCCACCGGAGCTGTGACCGACGGTGCAGCGCACGGTGTGACCCTCGACCTTGGCGTCGAGCGTGTCGTCGCCGAGCCTCACCCGCACCGTCTTGATCTCGTCGGACTTGCGGAATCGGCCGGCCCTCTCGACCTCCAATCGGTCACCGAGGGCGTCGGCCAGTTGACCGACCAGCACCTTCAGCATGATGCCGAGGTCGCCCGAGTCGGCCGAGATCTGCGCGACGGCCAGACTCAGATCGTACGAGTCGTCCCCGGATCCGGGAGGGCCGGTTGGCTCGAGTGACACGCGCGGCATCGTACCCCTCCCCTGGCGCCGCTCGGGGTCGCTGGCATTGCCACCGCTCCTTGCCTCCCTGGCGAGGGCGATCATGGGCGAGACTCGTCACCACGAGTGGGCGGCGGCGACCAATCCATCCAGAGGCGGCGGAGGGAATCGAACCGCCGTACGGGGCTTCGCAAGAACTCATTTGGCGTCTGTCACGGTTCATCCCAGACCATCGCTCCAGGTCACAAGGTCTTGGTGGAGTAGGACGTCCATCTCGCCTCGTGGCTCCCGTGGCATCGCATTGGCATGGGAGCGGAGCCAAACCACTCAAGGACCGCCGCCGACGGAGTGAGGACACGAAGCCTGGCCGAGTCCCGGAACGACCCGTGAGTTGACCTGTCGGAGCGCGACGTGACCACGCTGGCTGAGGTCGGCCCCTTTGGCCCTCCTGGTTGCGTGCAACGGCTCCCCGAGACGAAGGACGAACAGAGCGTCCTTCGCTCAACCCTCGCCGGTGTGATTCGCTCACGTCTCTGGCCATCCCCCCGCCTCCGGCGTGGCCTGGGTACGTTGTCGCCGTGGGCGACGCACCGACCCGCAGGCGAGATGACGAGGTCGCCTGGGGCATTCAATCCCACGGCGAGCCTCGATGGCCGGCCCTTCTTGCGGTGGCAGCCGCGATCGCACTGCAACTTGTTCTGCCCCAGACCCTCATACGCGGACTCGGCAGCCGAGCGCTGATCCCATCCCTCGAGGGGCTGCTGCTGGTGGTCCTGCTCATCGCCAATCCGGGTCGTATCTCCAAGGAGGAGTCTCGCCTGCGCATTGTCGGTCTGGCGTTGATTGCGCTGATCAGTATTGCGAATGTCGTGTCTCTGCTCGAGCTCATCCATGCGCTGCTCTACGGAAGCCGGGCAGCCGGACGGCCGCTCGTTTACGCGTCCGTCCCCATCTGGTTGACCAACGTCATCGTGTTCGGTCTCTGGTACTGGGAGCTCGACCGCGGCGGGCCCGCGGGACGACAGCAATCCGAACACCGCGCGCCGGACTTCCTCTTCCCGCAAATGTCCACGCCCGGTGCCTCCCCAGGATGGACGCCCCAGTTCCTTGATTATCTCTACACGTCATTCACCAACGCCACAGCGTTCAGCCCTACTGACACCATGCCACTCACCGCTTGGGCCAAACTATTGATGATGGTGCAATCCCTCGCTTCTTTGATTACCGTGGCAGTCGTCGTCTCTCGCGCCGTTAACATCCTCGGTTAGAGGGAGACCACGGCCAGTCCGACCATCTGGGGCAGAATTCTCAGCTCCGGTCTGGGGCAAGAATGGTGACGTGCGCAAGCAATACAACTTCTGGCCAGGTGAGGAGGGGCTCGACGCCTGGGACGTAGATCGGCTGATCTAGTTGAGCAAGGACCTTCCCGTAAAAGAGGTGGCGCTCGACTCCATTGAGGAGGTCGAGACGAACTACTGGTTTGACTTCCGACCCGTCGTTCCGACGGTGCGGCGGGTGGTCGAACATCTCCGCCTTGTTCAAGAAGCTGACCTCTCCTACCCGATCATTCTCGGAAGCGATGGACGAGTCATGGACGGAATGCACCGGATCGGTCGTGCACTTCTCGATGGCCATTCGACCATCAAGGCAGTGCAGTTTGAGGTTCACCCAGATCCGGACTTCCGGAACTGCACGCCCGACGATCTTCCGTGCTCACCGCTCTACCCCAAGCAGCCATTTGGTAGGCATTTCGGTTGAAGCCGGTGGCCTTCGATCTCAACCCAATGCTCCGCCGGTTCAAAACGATTCGGCATCGTTCTTTATGCTGGTGCCATGGCTGCGCCATTGAACATCTTGAAGCTCAACCACATAAACCAGATCGTCGACGACTATGCCGCTGCCGTCGGCCGCCTCGAAGATCTGTTCGGCGGTCAAGTTTTGATGGATATCGGCCCGAACCCGCTTACCGGCGGTTGCTTGGTGCAGGTGGGCGGCGAGATATTCGAACTGCTTGTCCCAAAAGTCTTGGATAAGGCCGAGGGAAAGCAGCTCGCCCGGTACGGGCCGCACTACCAGGGGATCGAGATCTTGGTTCCATCGCTTCCGGAGTCGCTGCAGTCCGTTCGGGAACGGGGGATCGGGATCCTCTTGGAGCGGAGCACTGATTTCTTCACCAAGCCTTCTGAGACTTTTGGTGTGTGTTTGCAGGTCTACGCGGGCGATTGGCACGCCGATCCACCGCCGGCCCCCTACGTAAACCCTCTGCGTCCGGCGCAGTGGTGGCAAGAGCACCCGATCGGCTACCGGGGATTCCATCACATCAGCTTCGCCTGCGAGGATCTCGTCGAAGCCGAACGATTCTGGTGTGAGTTGACAGGTGGGGCTGTCACGTATCGAGCGGAATGGCCAGGTGCGGCCGCGGCCGCCGTTGGACTCGACATCGGCATCCCGATCGAGCTTGTCGCCGCAACCGGTCCTGGGTTGATCCAGGAGTACCTCGACCGCTACGGGCCAAGGGTCTGGGCCACGACATTCGCCGTGTGCGACCTGGGTGCGACTGCGGCCCATTTCGCCTCGCGTGGCATCGAACTGTTGCCTGGAGACGCGCCGGGTTCGATGATGGTGCCCCCAGAGTGCAATCACCACGTCGTCTACCAATTCATTGAGTAACCGCGACCGGGTGGAGGCCACCGGCGTTTCGAGCCCGTGGGTCATCGGATCTCACGAACGGTCGCCATCGTGTCTGCGCCCTCAATCATCCGAGTGCACAAGGAGGAGCTCGTATGACTACCGCCGCTGCGACCTTCCGCCCAACAGAACGGGCCATGGGCTTTGGTGGCAGGTGCGTCCGATGGCGTGGGCGCGGCCGGGGCCCTCGGGGCCTGATCTCGTAATGATGGGGGGTCTACCCGGCCTTTACGCGTGAGGCAACTGCTACGGTCGCGCTGCTGTAGCCGTTACGCAAAAGGTTCGAGGAGGGGACGATGAGTTCAATGCGGTTCGACGGAAGGGTCGCGATCGTGACCGGCGCCGGCGGCAACCCGGGCCTCGGCAGGTCGCACGCCCGGCTCTTGGCTGAGCGCGGCGCGAAGGTCGTCGTGAACGACTTGGGTGTCGGATCTGACGGGAGAGGCGTCATCCCAACGAGCGCCGAAATGGTGGCGCAGGAGATCGTGGACGCAGGAGGCGAAGCGGTCGCCGATCTTCACAGTGTCGCCGAGGAAGAGAGCGCCCGTGCCGTTGTCCAGACCGCGCTTGATACCTGGGGACGCCTTGACATCCTCATCAACAACGCGAGCATCGGTGTCGTTTCCACGTTCGACGAGCTCGTCTCCTCCCACCTCGAAAAGGTGATCGCGGTTCATTTTATGGGTGGCATCTGGATGTGTCGTGCCGCATGGCCTCATATGAAGGAGAGCGGCTACGGGCGGATCGTGAACACCACATCCGGTGGAATGTGGGGTCTTCGCGGCCTGACGGTGTACGGCGCAGCCAAATTTGGGATGTTCGGTCTCACCCGGGGACTTGCACTCGAAGGCGCGGAATACAACATAAAGGTGAATGCAGTGAGCCCGGGCGCGTTCACGCAATCGTTCGATCCCTACTACACGATCCACGATCCTCAAGTGAAGAAGACGTTCACAGAACAGTCGCCCCCGGAGCTCGTCTCTCCCGCCTTTGCGTATCTCGCCCATGAGGACTGCGGGGTTACCGGTGCGCTACTCGACGCGACCGCGGGCAGTGTGGTCGCTCGGTTGTTCGGCGCGACGGAGGGTTATCAGACCCCGAGGCTCACCATCGAGGATGTGAGAAATAACGTGGACACGATCTTCGACTTGAACACCTTCACGATCACGACCGATCCTCGAAACCCAGCGGAAACGGGGAACGACGAAATGGCGAGTTTCATGGAGCCGAAGCCCTACCACCCGTTGTAGTAGGCCCGTTTGGGTCGGCAGGGTCGCCCGGCCCACCTGTGACGCGAGGGAAACCGAGCTGAGCGAGATCATTTCCCGACTGGCTAAGGCGCACACGCTTTGACCATTCAGATAAGACGCGTGCGTTTCAAGACAAGGGTTACGTCACACTGGTCAACCTCAGTGACGGGGCGGCAGGCCTGGCGACCTTGGATCCAGGATGGGAGTGGTCTGACCGCGTCAAGCCCAGAGCCGGAACGGACAGCGGTCTGGTCGCCAAAGAGTCCTGATGGATCACGGCACTCAACATGGGACGGGCCCTGGCGATGTTGCGTCCATTCCGGCCTCGGTCGAAAGGCGGCGACCGCCACGTCGTTCGCCGTTCACGTTCTGCCTCTGTGCACCCGCAGCGCCTGCTACGTGTATGAACGGCCGCCTCCGGGTATGAACGGTTGACCGCCGTGGGAACCGGCGCGACCATTCGGTGAACCAGTAGAACAGTGGCACGAGAGCCGGCACGGCCCAGCCCGAGGCAAGGGGCCGTGCCGGCAAGGACGCGAAGACGGAGGAGCAGGTGTCCATCTCGCAGATCCAGACGAGGTGCGTGCCGATCGGGCGGATCGCCAGGCGAGCAGAGTCTTGCAGCCACGGCACCGCGCACCCGGTGTGCAACGGAGTCCCCTGGTGGGCGCTCGTGACTGCCGGCGCCGCTCCCACGCTGCTCGTTGTCGGTTTTCTCGTCGCGGCCGTGCTCCAGCCGGTCTCATATGACTCCCTTCGCGACACCATGAGCGCGTTGGCCGCCCGAGGAGCAGCCGACCCGTGGATCATGACGGTTGCGATCGCAGCCGTCGGCGCCTGCTATCTGATGACCGCATTTGGGCTGGCCCCGGCGCGGCGTGTCGGGCGCGTTGCGCTCGCCGGCGGAGGCGTCGCGACCCTGTCGATTGCGGCCTTTCCGACGCCGCTTCACGGGTATTCCAGGCCGCACGCTCTTGCGGTGATCGCAGCCTGCACGACCATGTCTGCGTGGCCGGTACTGGCCGCGCATCGAAATCATCAAGCACGCTTGCTGAGGTTTGGTCCGAATGTCGCCGCATCCGCGGTGACCTTCGGTCTGATCGTGTGGTTCACGTTCGAGATCAACGGCGGCGAACTCGGGCTCGCCGAGCGCTGTGCCGCCGTTGCGCCTGCGCTCTGGCTGTTCCCGGTCGCCTTCGGAGCTCGCCGAGCTTTCGTCCCAGATGAAGCAGTCGAGCTCGATCGTGTGGCCCAAGTTGCCGTGGCTCCAGGTGGCTTCGTGGATCTCGACCGTAGATACGAGTCACGCCGCGCTGCAGCCACGTGACCCCGAGGCCACTCTCAGCCGGAACGAACCAGGGACCATCTCGGCTCACTGCGGCGTTGGAAGAGCGTGCGAGCCTGGACGAGGGTGGTGCCGATGTTGGTGGAGCCCTCTCAATTTCGGGGAGGAGCAAAGCATGAGGATCGGGATCATCGGCGCCGGCAACATCGGAGGAAACCTGACCCGGCGATTCACGGCATTGGGCCATGAGGTTTCAGTCGCCAACTCCCGAGGACCAGAAACGCTGGCCGAACTGGCGGAAGAGACGGGGGCCTCGGCGGTGCCCGCCACCGATGCGGCAAAGGGTGCCGAGGTCTTGGTGGTCACCATCCCCGAGAAGAGCATTCCGAAGCTCCCGACCGGGATCCTCGACGGTCTGGCTCCGGGCGCGGTCGTCATCGACACCGGGAACTACTACCCCCAACAACGTGACGGGAGGATCGAAGACCTCGAGAACGGCACTCCAGAAAGCGTCTGGGTTGCGGGCCAGCTCGGCCACCCGGTGGTCAAGGCGTTCAATGGTATCTACGCCTCTCATCTGCTCACCGAGGGAAAGCCCGCCGGCACCCCGGGGCGGATTGCTCTCCCTGTCGCCGGCGACGACCCCACCGCGAAGGCCGTGGTCATCGACCTGCTGGATCAGCTGGGATTCGACGGCGTGGATGCCGGTCGTCTAGACGATTCTTGGCGCCAGCAGCCAGGTACTCCCGTGTACGGCGCCGAGCTGGACGCCGAGGGCGTCAAGCGCGCTCTGGCGGAGGCCAACCCAGCGCGCCTCGATGATTTTCGGGCTGTCAGCAAGGTTGAGTAGCAGATCTTTGGGTGCCCGCTCCCGGCGAACCGGGGCATCCATAGAACAGACGGATGATTCGTCCTGAAGATGAGGTCGTGGCAGTAGCTGCAGACCAAACATTCGCTCGGCAGATCCCACCTCCTTGTCGCTCATCGGAGGTCGACCTCGTCCAAATCCGAGTCACGCCAATGATCGAATAATTCGTCGGGCAGCCGCAGAGAATGCGTCGGATGGAGCGCATTTACGAATCCGCGGTCGTGGCTTACAACGACAATGGTTCCTTGCCATTGGCTGAGCATGACGCCGAGCGCATCGATCGAGCCGGGGTCCAAATTGTTGGTCGGTTCGTCGAGGACCAGCAGGTTCGACTGGCCGGCGGCGAGCATGGCGAGTCCCAGCTTGGCCCTCTCCCCACCTGAAAGGGTCTTGGGCATCTGTTGTGCGATCTCTCCTTGAAGACCGAACGATCCGAGCAATGCTCGGCGCTCCGTCTCCGTGGTGAGGACGTCGGCATCGATGTTCTCCAGAACCGACAACTGGAAGTCGACTTGTTCATGCTCCTGAGCGAAATATCCAACCGTGGTGCGGACACCTTGCATCAACCCGCCTGACGTGGGTTCCTGTTCTCCGGCCAGACATCGTAAGAGACTGGACTTGCCGGTCCCGTTGCGCCCGACAATCACCAGTCGATCCCCCCGCTCTAAGTGGAACGAGATCCGTTTCAGGGCAACGACCCTGCCGTAGGTGACACCCAGATCGTTGACGTGGATCGGAACGTCCGCCGAACGCCGAGGAGTCGGAAGGTGGAATTTTGCCTTCTTGTGGCGAGCAAGGACCTCGGTCTTCGAATCCTCCAACCGCTCGATCCGTTTGTCGAGGGACTTGGCGATCCGAGCCCGTCGATTGGTACTCCCGCGCATAGAGTCGGCCAACGTCGAGAGTCGCCGGATCTCACGGTGTTCGAGCGACGAAGCCTTCTCACGGCGTATCTGATCCGCTTCAACCTGCACCAGATAGCTTGAATACGAACCCTTGAACTCGTGGAGAAGGCCACCATCGAGGTGGAGGATCTTGTCGATCGAGTTGTCGAGGAGCTTGAGGTCGTGAGAAACCACGAGAATCGAGCCCGGAAATCGCTCGAGTTCACCCATCAACCATCCCTTGGCCGATCGATCGAGGTGATTGGTCGGTTCGTCGAGAATCATGATGTCGGGTGCTTGGAACAACACCCGAATGAGGTCCACCCGGCGGCGCTGGCCGCCGCTCAGCGTCTCGATATCTTCGAGGAGAACCTCGTGTGGCAGGCCAAGGCCATCGGCAAAGCGGGCTATGACAGATTCGACCTCGTAACCACCATTTTCTCGGAACTGCTCCTCCAGGTCGGAAAACAGGTCGATGTTCTCAGGGATCGGGTCCTTCGCCATCTGCGTCCTCGCCTTGCTCAGTGCGTCATCGAGCACATCAAGACCCCGAGCAGACAGCACGTGGGAAAATCCGTTCGACTCGAGACCGAGCCCTCGCGGAACAGGTATCTGAGGCAGATACCCGAAGGAGCCGGTCACACGAACATTGCCTGCATGGCGAACGGTCCGACCTGGTTCGCTCACGACCACCGAGATGAAGGTGGACTTACCCGAACCGTTGCGGCCGACTAGACCAACCTTTTCGCTGCTTCCGACCACGAACGCGGCATCACGCAACAGCGCCCGACTACCGATTTCGATGGAAAGAGATGAGCCAACAATCACCTTCGCCGGTCACCCCCTCATGACGAGCGATGGCCAAGGAGCACACGACAAGGGACAACACAAAGAGGCGGCGGGCGGAATCGAACCGCCGTACGGGGCTTTGCAGGCCCCTGCCTAAACCACTCGGCCACGCCGCCCTGTGCGGAGAACAAGCGGCAAGCCTAATGGGCGGGGTTCCCCTGGCCCGGAACCGCTCCTGCCGGCGATCGTCTCGCTCGTCTGGCCGCGCCGTCGACGGTCAGCGGCGCAGACGCGACACCACCCAGAACACTGCGCCGATGAGTCCGATCACCACCGCCAGCTTCACGAAGAAGAAGATGATCCCGGCCACGCTGCTCAGGATCCAGAAGGCCACGATGATGCCAACGACTCCCACGGCCGCCATGGCGACGGCGTGGGTGAAGCTCATCGTGGTCTTTTCCCGTCGAGGCTCAACATCCTTGCCCATGGAGGCAATGCTACGTTCCCGCTATGGACGCTGGTGCGTCACTGCGTGACCGGCGGAAATCCCTGCTCGCGCAGCCTGGGCTCAAGGGCGAGGCGTTCTGCCGTCGCTATGCTGCCGAAGCGGACGCCTGGCTCTCGGACCTGGCCGAACGCGTTGCGGGCGACAAACGGCGCCACCTCGCCCTGATCGCCGTGGGCGGCTACGGACGCAGCTCCCTGTGCCCGTACAGCGACCTCGATGTCGTCCTCGTCCACAACGGGCACCGGGACATCCGAGCCGTGGCCGACGGTATCTGGTACCCCGTCTGGGACGAAGGCGTGCACCTCGACCACTCCGTACGCCGGCCCTCCGAGGTGCTGAGTGTTGCCGGCGAGGACCTGCGGGTCGCCCTTGGCCTCCTGGACGGACGAATGGTTTGGGGCGAGTCCAAGCTCTCCGATCCCCTCCTCCAGAAGGCCCGCGCCGCGTGGAGCGCCCGGCTGGGAACGAGGTACCTGCCAGTGCTCGAACGCCAGATGGCCGATCGCCGGACAGCAACGGGCGACGTCGCGTTCCTGCTCGAGCCAGATCTCAAGGAGAGTCATGGCGGCCTGCGCGACGTCAGCGTGCTCCACGCCATATCCGCGTACGCTCCGCTCCTGGCCGAGTACGCCGACTTGGCATCGGTGGACGAAGCGGCCGCTGTGCTCACCGACATCCGCGTCGAGTTGCACCGCATGGCCGGGCGCGAGCACGACAGGCTTCTCCTTCAAGACCAAGATCAAGTGGCGGCCGCCCTCGGGTTCCCCGACGCCGACGCCCTCATGCTGGCGGTCTCCACAGCGGGCCGTCAGATCGCCTGGGTCAGCGATGACGTCTGGCGTCGCCGTCGGCTCTGGGACCCGACACCGCCTCCCAGACGCCGCTTCCGGCGCCACGCCCCGGCACCAAGCCCGGACGAGCAGCAGCTCGACCTCGGCCCCGACATGATCGAGGTCCACGGGGAGGTGGCGCTGACGCCCC
Source organism: uncultured Acidimicrobiaceae bacterium (assembly GCA_963787485.1). Classification (GTDB taxonomy): domain Bacteria; phylum Actinomycetota; class Acidimicrobiia; order Acidimicrobiales; family RAAP-2; genus Bog-473. The sequence continues at coordinate 23,634 of CAWBDF010000002.1, forward strand.
TCGCCCCGGTGTCCGACGACGCCTCGCTGCCGTTGCGCCTGGCCGTGACCGCCGCCCGGATGGACCGGCCTATCGCCAAGAGCTCTCTCTACCGGTTGGCCGATCGCATGCCGGCCCCGGGCGAACTGTGGACGGATGAGACTCGCGGGGCGTTGATCGCGCTCTTGGGCCTGGGCCGCCCCATGGTGGACAAGATCGAGTCCCTCGACCAACACGGCTTGATGGTCCGGCTCATTCCCGAGTGGGCGGCGGTGCGCAACAAGCCCCAACGCAACGCCTATCACACCTACACCGTCGACCGGCACCTGCTCGAGGCGGTCGCCTTGGCCGCCGAGCTGACCGACCGAGTGGAACGACCCGACCTCCTGCTCGTAGGCACACTGCTCCACGACATCGGGAAGGGATTCCCCGGCGACCACACTGTGGTCGGCATGGAGGTCGTCCAGCGGATCGGCACACGCATGGGCTTCTCCGCCGGCGACGTCGACACGTTGATCGACCTGGTGCGGCTTCACCTCTTGTTGCCCGACACGGCCACTCGCCGGGACCTCGATGATCCGACCACCATTGCCCGTGTCGCTCGAGCTGTCGGCAACCGGCGTACCCTGCACCTGCTTGCCGGGCTCACCGAGGCGGACAGCCGGGCCACCGGCCCGTCTGCCTGGGGAGCCTGGAAGGCCGGCCTCGTGGCCGATCTGGTCGAACGCACCGACCAGCTGCTCCAGGGCGGGCCGCGGCCGGCGGGGCCCGACCGACTGGTGGAGGCCAACCGTGCCCTCATGGAAGAGGTCCGCCAGTCGGGTCTGCCCTCGGTCTGGCTCGAGCCGCCTCGGGTCATCGTTGCGGCGCCGGACCGTAGGGGGTTGTTCTCGTCCGTCGCCGGAGCGCTCGCCCTGAACGGGATGGACGTCCGGGCGGCCAACGTGAGCGGCGAAGCTGGCGTTGCCGTCGAGGTCTTCACCGTCGAGGTCGCGTACGGGACGTGGCCCGACACGGCCAAGCTGCGTCAAGACCTGGCAGCCGTGCTCTCCGACCCCATGGCCATCGGCGAACGGCTCTCCGAGCGGGAGCGGATCTATCCACACCGCCGGCGCAGCTCGGCCCAGCTCCCGGGAGTCGACGTGAGCGTTGACAACGAGGCCTCCGAGACCGCCACGGTTCTTGAGGTCCGGGCCTCTGACGAGATCGGGCTGCTGCACCGGGTCACCCGGGCCTTGTTCGACGAGGGGCTCGACGTGGTCTCCGCCCGGGTGTCCACCCTCGGGGACGTGGTGGTCGACGCCTTCTACGTCCGTGAGTCCGGGGGATCCAAGGTCACCGAAGATGCCCGCCTCAGCGGACTGATGAGCGCCGTGCGCGCCGCCCTGGACCTCGATCGCGGCAGCACGTTGCTCGGGAACCCAGCGACACCCCAGTAGGATGCCATCGTCATGTCCGGGGTTCACGCGCGCCGCCGTAGGGGTTATTGGATCGCCCTGATCCTCGGGTTCGTGCTCGTGCTGGTGGCCAGCGGCGCGCTCGATCTTGAGCCATCTCCGAGGGACCCAGGCCGACGCCACACAGACCGCTCCACCGCCGCCGCTCACAGTGACCTCAATCACGCCGACGGGAAGCGACGTGGCCGCCGGATCGACCATCGCCGTGCGGTTCTCCTCGGCACTCGCCCCGAACAGCCCGCTCCCCACCTTGAACCCCTCGGTTCCCGGTACCTGGGCGGTCCTGTCACCTTCGATGCTCCAGTACCAGGCCGTCGGGCCCCTCTCTCCGGGCTCGACCGAGACCCTGACCGTGCCCGGTGGCCGTACCGGGGTGATCGGCTCCCAGCGACAGCACCTCGAGCAGACGGTGACCGAGCAGTTCACGGTCGCCCCAGGGACGACGCTCCGCCTGCAGCAGTTGCTGGCCCAGCTCGGCTACCTGCCGCTCACCTTCACCCCGGCTTCGCCGGTCACCTCGCCCACCCAATTGGGCAACGACCAGGTGGGCACCTTCAGCTGGCGGTGGCCCAATCAGCCGCCCCAACTGACCGCCCTGTGGAATCCGGGGACCACCAACGTCATCACCCAGGGCGCGGTCATGAACTTCGAGTCCCAGAACGGGCTGAAGACCGACGGAGTCGCCGGACCCGCAGTGTGGAACGACCTCCTCGCCGACGCCCAGAACGGAAAGGGCAACGCGTACGCGTGGGACTACGTCTTGGTGAGCCAGTCGTTGCCCGAGTCGGCCACCGTCTACAAGGACGGCTCGTCGGTGTACACCACGCCGGTCAACACGGGAGTCGCCGGGGCCCCGACGGACAACGGCACCTGGCCGGTCTACGCGCGCTACACCGTCACGACGATGACTGGCACGAACCCCGACGGCTCCCACTACTCGGACCCCGGCATCCCTTGGGTGAGCTACTTCCACGGTGGTGACGCGTTGCACGGGTTCGTGCGAGCGTCCTACGGCTCCCCGCAGAGCGACGGGTGCGTGGAGATGCCGATCGCCAACGCCCAGGTCGTATTCCCGCTCACGCCCCTGGGAACCCTGGTCACAGTCCAGGCCTGACCTGCGGGTGCGCCCGGACAGGAATCGCTGAGGACTGGTCCGTGCTGGTCGAACAATCCCTCGCTGACCATTTCCGCGCCTTCGCTGCCGTCGTGGAACGCGACGGAGGAACCACGTATCCCGCCATCTGTCGGCGGGTAGCCGATGAACCGAAGGTGCTCTCCATCCTCGAGCGGGCGCCGGCGCCGCAACGTCGACCGCTCCTCCTCTTGGCCGCCGTGCACTCACTCCTCCTGGCGGGTCACGACCACCCCCTGGCCTACTGCTACGACACCGTCGCCTCGTTCCGCGGAATGCCAACCCCGTTCGGCCACGGCGATGGGGTCGACGTCGGCGCGGCGTTCGTCGACTTCTGCCGAACCGAGCGGTCCGAGGTCGTCGAGCTCGTGGCCAGTCGCTCGACCCAGACCAACGAAGTGGGGCGCTGCACGGCCTTGCTCCCCGGGTTTTGCCACGTGGCTCGGCTCCACGGAGGAGATGAGCCCCTCACGCTGCTGGACCTGGGCACCTCTGCCGGCCTCAACCTCCTCTTCGACGATTACGCCTACACGTACCGAGCCGCGACGAGACGCGTCGTGCACCGTGCGGGAAAACGTTCTTCCGCGGTCGACCTGGTGTGTGTTGCTCGGGACGACCTGCACCAGCTCCCCGAGCTGGAGTTGCCACGCGTGGCCGAAAGGGTCGGCCTCGACCTCGACCCGGTCGACCCTTGTTCCGAGGACGACGCGCTGTGGCTGCTCGCGTGTCAGTGGCCCGACAACCCTGAACGCTTCGGCCGCTTGCGGGCCGCGCTCGACAACGCGTCAGTCACGGTGCATCCACCGCGGCTGGTGCGTGGCGACATGATCGACGACCTCCCCGAGGTCGCCAGCACTGTCGGTGGCCTGGGCCCGTTGGTGGTGTTCCATTCGTGGGTGGCGGCCTACCTCGACGAGGATCGACAGAGGGAGTTGGCGCATGCGGTGCGCTCCCTCGACGGCAGGCGCCCCGTGCACCACCTCTACTGCGAGTCGCCCCTCGAGACACCGGGCCTCCCGACACCGCCCTCGCCCGTCACGCGGCCCGGGTCGGACCTGGCCACGGCCATCGTGCACATCGGACCCGCGGGCGCCTCACCCGTGCGGCTGGCTGACGCCCATCCCCATGGCTACTGGCTGCGGTGGTGGTCACCCGTTGCCACACCTCGCTGAAGGGTCCCCCTCGAGGCATGGGACACGTTGGCGACGCATCACTCGGGCCCCCAGGGCGCATCCCGCCGAGCCGGCACCTGAACCCCCTGGTCGGTCACCATGGCGACCGACCCCACAGCATCTCGCCCGAAGCGCTCTCGGACGGCATCGACGGCAGCGGTCACTTCGTGCCAGGTCTGCTCGCCCGCCTCGGCGCTCGCCGCCTCGTGAGCCAGCTCGCCGTCCAGCGGGAAGGCCAGTTGGTCCCCTCCCCCGGCATGGAGTCCTGACGCGCTGACCCCGAGAAGTCGGATCCCCGCACCAGAGTCGATGGTGGCCAGCAAGGCAGCGGCCACCCGGCCGACGGCGCTCCCCGTCGCCACCGGTCGGCTGAGCGACCGTGAACGCGTCCGCACGGAGAGGTCGGCGAACTTGACCTTCACGGTGATCGTGCGGGCGGCCGTCGAGGCACCGCGGAGCAGAGTGGCCACCGACTCGGACATGCGAAGGACGTGGCCCTCCAGCTCCCTCGGGTCACTCAGGTCACGGCTGAACGTCTCCTCGTGCCCGATCGACTTGTTGGCGCGATCGGGTCTCACCGGGTCCCGGTCTTCCCCGCGGGCCAGAGTCCAAAGGTGAGTTCCGCTGGCGCGGCCGAGACGGCGCACCACGGTGTCGATCGGCACCGCCGCCAGGTCCCCCACCGTGCGCACGCCGAGCTCGTGCAGACGCCGGGCCGTGACCGGCCCCACTCCCCAGAGCGCCTCGACGTCGTGGCCGTGCAGGAAGGACAGCTCGTCGGAGGGCTCGACCACCACCACGCCGGCTCCGGGTTTCAGGCCGCCACGGGTGGCCCGGGGCTTGGCTGCTCGCGAGGCCAGCTTGGCGATCATCTTGGACCGGCCGACTCCGACGGCGCACTCGAGACTCAGCTCTTCGCGCACTCGACCGCGCAACCCTTCTGCGATCGTCTCGGCCCTCCCGAGCAGACGCTGCGCACCGGCCACGTCCAAGAAGGCCTCGTCAAGACCGATCGGCTCCACCAGCGGCGTGACGTCGAGCAAAATCCGGTGCAGCTGGGAGCTCACTTCGGAATACCGCCCGTGGCGCCCCGGCAAGAAGATGGCATCGGGACACAACTGCCGCGCCCGCACCGAGGGCATGGCGGAGTGGACCCCGTAGGCTCGAGCTTCGTAGGTGCACGAGGCCACCACGCCTCGGGAGCCCGTCCCACCTACTATCACGGGCTTGCCCGCGAGCGACGGGTCGTCAAGGACCTCGACGGACGCGAAGAAGGCGTCCATGTCCACATGGAGGACCGAGGGCCAGAGCGGCCGCTCAACCACCGAGGTCCAGCCGGCGAAAGCCCTCCGCGAACGCCACGCCGGCTCGGCGCCCCTCCTCGGCTGCCCGGCGGCGCACGGCATCGCCGGCCCACCCCTCCTGACCGGCGAACTGGGTCCGGTGGCACTCGACCGCCGCTGCCTTGGTCTCAATGGTGTCGCTCACGTCGACCCACTCGTCTGGTTCGAGCGTGCCCGAGAGGAGCATCGTCGAGACCTGATGTGGCGAACCGGCATCGGGGAAGTAGTGCGGAAGCGCGGCCGCTGGAGCCACGGCGTCGAGGAGCGCCGCGCCGGCGACGCGGTGGTCGCGGTGGTTGACGTAGCTCCGGCCGAAGAAGACGGCCGTTGGATCGTGACCGCACACCACGTCTGGCTGCATGGAGCGCACCCGCGCGACCAGCATGCGGCAGAAGTCCTCGCAGTCGACGAGCTCGCCGTCGGGGAAGCCGAGGTTGACCACGCTCGAGAGCCCAATGAGGACGGACGACGCCTGGACCTCGCTGCGGCGCGTGTTCACCAGTCGCGCCGGCGCCGTCGTCGGATCGGCCGTCCCCTTGCCGCCGTCGGTGCAGACCACCAAGTGGACGGCACTCCCCGCCTTGGCCCAACGGGCCAAGGCGCCGCCGCAGGCAACGTCCGCGTCGTCGGGGTGCGCGTACACCGCCAGGACGACCCGGGGTGTCTCCTCCATCATTTCCGTTTCGGCTCCGTCGTCTTGGTCAGGAGCCCGGCCTCACGCTGGAAGTCGCCCGCCTCTTCGAAACCTTTGTAGACGCTGGCGAAGCGAAGGTAAGCGACGTCGTCGAGTCCCTGCAGACGCTCGAGAACGGCCACGCCGACCTGCTGACTCGTCGGCTCGGTCGTCTCAGACCGGAGCGCGTCGTCGACGGCCTGGGCCAGCTCCTCCATCTGTTCCTCGGTCACGGGCCGGTTCTTGCAGGCGGAACGGACGCCCGCCACCACTTTGGCCCGGTCGAACGGCTCGCGCAGCCCGCTCCGCTTGACGACCCACAGCGGCACTTCCTCGATCCGCTCGAAGGTGGTGAACCGCCGGCTGCAACCGAGGCACTCGCGGCGACGACGGATCGCGCCTCCGTCCTCGGCCTGACGCGAGTCCACGACGCGGTCGTCATCGACTCCGCACCACGGACACCGCACACCGCCGACGATAGTCAGGGAATGAAGATGCGCTCCCCGGGCACCGTCACCCGCGTGCCCGTCTCGGCCATCAGCCGGGCTCTCAGCGAGGCCGCGTGCCGAGGGTCGGCCTCCCGGGCGATCGACCCCAACGTGTCACCCGCCTTCACCACGTAGTCCTGCCCGGGCGAGGGTGCGGCTTGTGCCAGCGTGCTACCTCCGAGAGAACGGATCGGCAAGACCAGAAGCACCAGCGCGACGGCGACGACCAGCACCATCACGGCACCGACCATGCTCTGGCGCCGGCGAGAACCCGACGTGCGCACCGGCACGGAACGGCAGCTGAGGACCGTCAGTCGAGGCTGGGGCAGGCTCACCACGTCGTCTAGCTGCCAGGCCACCGTCATGCTCATCTCCTCTCGCCCGTTCCTGTGTCTGGTCTGCCGGCTCTGTCTGCCGGCTCTGTCTGCCGGCTCTGTCTGCGTCTGCCGGCTCGTCTCCGCCAGCACGGTACCGGCATCGAACATCTGTTCGATGCCGGTTCCATTGCATCACGAACACACGTTCGCTGTCAATGGCCCGGTCGAACAGCTGTTCGTGATCGACGACGACGGTACCGGGGCCCTGTGACAACCCCTGGCTCCGTGCGCCGCCATCGGGCCACCCGGGCCGCCTCCGGTCGAGACGAACAGATGTTTGCCCCCGGAGCTCACGATGGCTATCGTGGTCGGTCACGAACGGATGTTCGCCCCCGCCAGGTGGCCCGGCCTCGTCGGGTTGCGTCGGGGATCGCGCCGAAGGAGGCACCATGGCCGAGGTCCTGAGCGGAAAGCGTCGGCAGATCCTCGCCTACATCGCCGACAGCCAGCGGGAGCAGGGCTACCCGCCGTCGGTCCGTGAGATCGGCGAAGCGGTCGGTCTGACCTCGTCGGCCACGGTGCACACCCACCTGGCGGTCCTCCAACGAGAGGGATACCTGACCCGGGACCCTTCGAAACCTCGAGCCATCCAGGTGCACTTCGATCCCGACACCACGACGCGGCTGAGCGCGTCGGCCGTCCACAACATCCCGCTGGTGGGCGACGTGGCCGCCGGGACCGGGGTGTTGGCCGAGGAGAACATCGACGAGCTCCTCCCCATGCCCGAGCAGTTCACCGGACGCGGACCGGCGTTCATGTTGCGGGTGCGCGGCGACTCCATGATCGACGCCGGCATCTTCGACGGCGACTACGTCGTGGTGCGCCAGCAGCCCGACGCCGACAACGGCGACCTGGTGGTGGCCGGCATCGGGGAGGGCGAGGCCACGGTCAAGACGTTCTCACGACGCGAGGGGCAGGTCGTCCTCTCCCCCGCCAACGCCGCCCACCAGCCCATGGTGTTCGACGCGCCGGACACGGTCACCATCTTCGGCAAGGTGGTGACCGTGGTGCGCCAGCTCAACTGATCTCGCCAAGGTCATCCTCCATGAGTCGACGCCGATCACTTGAGGAGGCGGGAGAGGCGTCGGTCGGCAAGCACCTTTCCGCCCGTCTGGCAAGTCGGGCAGTAGGCGATCTCGTATGACTCGAAGGACACCCGGCGCAAGGTGTCGCCGCACGGGGTGGGGCACGGCTCGCCGAAGCGGCCGTGGACGGCGAAGCGGCCCCCCAGGCTCGGTTCCGACAAGCCGTTGGCACGGGCACGCTCGAGCTCGAGGGCTTCGGACATGACGTCGGAAACCGCGACCAGGAGGCGCTCCCGTTCCTCCACGGTCAGCGAGCGCAGGGAGGCGAAGGGCGAGAGGCGGGCCCGGTGCACGATGTCGTCGCCCCAACCGCGGCCGATGCCCGCCACGACGTGCTGGTCCCGCAGATCCGTGGTCAGATGCCGGTTGGAATCGCTGGTCCGGATCAGCGTGGCGAATTCGTCGCTCCCCGGTTCGGGCCCCAGGCCTGCCAAGGGACCCTCGTCGCCGGGCGCCAGCACCCACCATGACGCCTTGCGCTGAGTCCCGTACTCGCGGATCAGGATCCCGGTCGCGGGGCCGCCGGCCCCGTCGTCGAACACGAAGCGGGCCACCGCGCCCCGGGGTTTGGTCTTCTTGGGCGGCCGCTCGACGTCGAGCCGCCCCGCCTGGGAGAGGTGGACGATGAGCCGCCTCTCGTCGTCGAACACCCAGACCAGGTACTTGGCCCGGCGAACGACGGCCCGGACACGCCGACCTTCCAGGGATTCGGGCGTCGGGTCGTAGGTCTTGAGCGACGAGAAGCTGAGGAGATCGCTCCCGCGCATGGTCGTCCCGGCCAGGCGTGCGTCGAGGCGCTCCGCCAACGCCTGCATCTCGGGCAATTCAGGCACGCCACAATGTTGGCATGGCCTACACGCATGGACACCACGAGTCGGTCCTGCGCAGTCACACCTGGCGCACCGCGCAGAACTCCTGTGCCTACCTGCTACCCCACCTGCGCGCCGGTGACGACCTCCTCGACGTGGGGTGCGGCCCGGGGACCATCACGGCGGACCTGGCCCTGCTGGTGGGGCCGGGGCAGGTCGTCGGGCTCGATGCCGCCACCGAGGTCGTGGCCCGGGCCGCGGAACACGGCGACGCGCTGGGGCTGGAGAATCTCCGGTTCGAGGTCGGCGACCTCTACGCGGTCGGGTATCCGGATGCCTCCTTCGACGTGGTGCACCTCCACCAGGTGCTCCAGCATCTGACCGACCCCGTGACCGCGCTGATCGAACTGCGCCGGGTCTTGCGGCGCGACGGGGTGCTGGGCGCCCGCGAGTCGGACTACTGCGCCTTCACCTGGGCACCCTCCGATCGGATGTTGGACCGTTGGCTCGAGCTGTATGTCGAGGTGACGGAGCGCAACGGCCACGACGCGCGGATCGGACCGCGCCTCCTCGGCCTGGCGCACGCCGCCGGGTTTTCCGACGTGACCGTGTCCTCTTCCACGTGGACCTACGCAGACGAGTCGTCTCGGTCGTGGTGGGGCGGTCTGTGGGCCGACCGAGTGCGTTCGTCCCGCTTCGCCGAGCAGGCTGTCTCCTACGGCTTGAGCGACGCGGACGAGCTCGAGGCGATCGCCGCCGCCTTTCAACGCTGGGCTCGCTCGGACGACGCCGTGTTCGTCATCCCCCACGTCGAGATCCTCGCCCGCCACTGACACCGCCACACAGGGAACGGCCCGATTTCTCGCCGGACCTCCAGAAATTCTCCGCATCTGGGACATCCAAGAGGTGGCGTGCTCCGAATGGAAGGTGGCATGCGAACCACGATCGACAGCTACACGGCCCGGGCCGGACGACTGGACCTCGAGGGGATCGACTTCTCTCAATTCGAGGAGCGCCCGCTCGACCCCGAGGCGTTACGCACCCTCCGGTACATGCACGACGTCGAGCACCACACGGTGTGCTACCTGCGCGACATCCTGCTCACTCCAGCACATCAGGATCCCGCCATCACGTCATTCCTGTCGTGCTGGGTCTACGAGGAGATGTGGCACGGCGAGGCCATCGCCCGCGTCCTCGCGGCGCACGGAGAGCGGGCTGGTGTTCCTCGGATCGCCGCGCTGCGGCGGGCACATCGGCGACGCCAGGCGCTGACGACGCTCAGTACCATCGCCTCGGCCGCACTCGCCGGCCGTGCCTTCATCGCGCTCCACATGACGTGGGGAGCCATCAACGAATGGACCACTCAGGCCGGCTACGCCCGCCTGTCTGAGACTGCCGGGCACCCCACCTTGCGCGAGCTCCTTCGGCGCATCATGAAACAAGAGGGCATGCACATCGACTTCTATGCGGCCGAGGCGGCACGCCGCCTCGGCCAGAGCGCGAAGGCCCGACGGCTGACCCGCTACGCGCTCTCGCACTGGTGGCGGCCGGTCGGATCGGGCGTCATGCCGGACCGCGAGGTGGGCTTCCTCGTCGAGTACCTCTTCGAGGGACCCCAAGGGGCGGCGGTCCTCGACCGGATCGATCGCCGGGTGGACCGGCTGCCCGGACAAGAGGGCCTCCATCTCCTCAGCGGGGCGATGACCCGACTGGCCGTGGCCTGAGCCTGCACACCCGGCGGCCTCCACAGAGGCGGTCCCGGCGGACCCCGCTCAGCCGATGACGGCGCGCAGGACGCGGCTCGCTCGCTCGAGGGCTGGCCGCGAGACCCGCTCGTCGGGATGATGGGCCAGCAGTGGATCTCCCGGACCGAAGTTGGCCGCCGGCACGCCGTGGGCCCAGAACGACGCCACGTCGGTCCAGCCCACCTTGGCCCTCGGCCCGTCGCCACTCTCGAGGACCAGGGCGCGCAGGAGCGGATGGTCGAGAGAGGGTGGCGCGCCGTCTCCCGCCTCCATCACCTCCCAGGAGTCCCCGGCGTCCGGTTCGAGGACCGGGTCGAGCAGATGGTGGAGGAACGCCTCGGCCGCCGCGGCGTCGCGGTCGGGGGCGTAGCGGTGGTTGAGCACGACCCGCACCTCGTCGGGGACCACGTTGCCCGCGACTCCCCCTTCCACCATGACGACCTGGAGCTGCTCCGCGTAGGTGCAGCCGTCGAGGACCACCTCCCGTCCCTCCCAGCCGGCCACCCGTTCGAGCACGGGCGCCAGGCGGTGGATGGCGTTGCGGCCCGTGAAGGGGCGCGCCGTGTGGGCCCGCACGCCGCGCACGCCGAGGCGCAGCCGCATGGTGCCCTGGCATCCGGCCTCGACCACCCCGTCGGTCGGTTCGCCGAGGACCGCGGCGTCCCCGGCCAGGAGTTCGGGTCGGTGTTCCCAGAGCTCGAGGAGGCCGCTGCGGGCCCGCTCGACCTCCTCTCTGGCATAGAAGCACCAGGTGACGTCCACGGATGGTTGGTCCGCCGTCGTCGCCACACGGAGCATGACCGCCAACCCGCCCTTCATGTCCGAGGCGCCCACTCCCCAGACCGTGTCGCCCTCCACTCTCGGCGTGTCGTTGTGGTCCGCTGGCACGGTGTCGAGGTGGCCGGCCACGACGAGGCGCTGCGTGCGACCGAGGGCCGTGCGAGCGACGACGTTGTCCCCTACCCGGACGACCTCGAGCCACGGGCACGCCTGGAGGGCGGACTCCACCAGATCGGCCAACGGCCCCTCATCCCCGCTGACCGACGGTACGGCCATCAGCTCGGCCGTTGCCGAGAGCAGGTCGCCCACTGGTTCAGGTGCTGGCGCCGTGGTCCCGCAAGACCGCATTGAGCTGCGCCTTGTCGTGGCGCTCCCCTTCCGTGAGGCGCTTGATGACCAGGACGCACGGGATGAAGAACTCGCCACCGGGGTACTCGCGGCGCCGACTGGCCCGGATGGCCACGCACCAGGGCGGCACGACCCCCCGGGAGAGCTCCACCCCCGTCTCGGCGTCGATGACCGGGATGGACGGGTCGAGGAAGCTCCCCGCTCCGAGCACCGCGCCGCGGCCGATCCGCGCCCCGCCGGTGACCATGCAGCGGCTCCCGACGAAGGCGTCGTCCTCGACCACGACGGGAACCGCGTTGGGCGGTTCGAGCACGCCGCCGATACCCACGCCTCCCGAGAGGTGGACCCGCTCGCCGATCTGGCCGCAGGACGCCACCGTGGCCCAGGTGTCGACCAACGTGCCGGCCCCGACCCAGGCGCCGATGTTCACATAGGAGGGCATGAGGACCGCGCCCGGGGCCAGGTACGAACCCCAGCGGGCCGAGGCGCCCGGGACGACGCGGACGCCGGCTGCGGCAAAGTTCCGCTTGAGGGGAAGCTTGTCGGCGTACTCGAAGGGTCCGACCTCGGTCGTCTCCATCCCCCGCACGGCGAACAGCAAGAGGATCGACTTCTTGAGCCATTCGTGGACCACCACCTCGTCGGTGGTCGGGTCCACCTCGGCCACCCGCGCTTGGCCGGTGTCGAGGAGCTCGATCGCTTCGTGGACCACCGATGCCGCATCGAGGTCCTCAGGGGAGAGCTCGCCGCGGCGCTCCCACAACTCTTCAATCTGTGCCTGCAGATCGGCCATGGCTCACCCTAACCAGCCGGCGAACGGGCGAGGCGTTCTGCCACCAGCGACAACCGCTCCATCGGCTGGACGACCGCCACCCGTACATGGCTGGCGACCTCCTCCCCGTAGAGATCTCCCGGGCTCGACAAGAGGCCGCCGTCGCTCGCCAGGGCCTCCGCCATCGCCCACGCGTCGGTCCAGCGGTCCCCGGGCACGGGGACCCAGAGGTAGAAGCCCCCCTCGGGGAGCGGGGTCGGGCATCCGTAGGCCTCCAACACCTCGGACAAGAACGCGAGACGCTCCCGGTAGCGAGCGCGCTGGGCCGCCACGTGCGCGTCGTCGCCGAGCGCGGCCGCTCCGGCCGCCTGGGCCGGTCCCGGCACCATGAGGCCAGCGTGCTGGCGCACGGCGCGCAGGAAATCGACCAGCTCGGGGTCGCCGGCGTAGAAGCCGACGCGCACGCCGGCCAGGTTCGATCGTTTGGACAACGAGTGCACCGCCACCACCCCGTCAGAGCCGTGCTGGAGGATCGAACGCGGTGGCCCCTCCCAGGTGAACTCGGCGTAGCACTCGTCGGAGAACACGGGGACCCCGTGCGCCCTTCCCCACGTCGCCTCGGCCCCGAGATCGCCCAGGCCACCGGTCGGGTTGGACGGCGAGTTCGACCACAGCACCAGCGCACGGGCCGTGTCGGCGGGATGGATGGCGCCGAGGTCGAGCCCGCCCGTTCGCCCCGGCGCGGGGGGCACGGATACGGCGCGGCACCCGGCCAGCGATGCGCCCATGGCGTACGTCGGGTATGACACCGAGGGGTACAGGACGGTGTCCCTCTCGGGATCGCGCAGCCGCAGGACGTGGGGCACCGAAGCCACCAGCTCTTTGGTGCCGACGCACGCGGCCACGCCGGCCGTCGGCACCTCGGCCAGCCCGAAGCGCCGGACCAACCACTCGGCGGCGGCGGCGCGCAGCGCCGCACTGCCGACCGAGGCCGGATACCCACGCTCGGTGCCCGACGACGCGAGCGCGTCGACGGCGTCGGGCGGCGGCGCGTCGCACGGCGTGCCCACCGAGCAGTCGACCATGCCGCCCGGATGCGCCTCGGCCGCCTTGGCCAGACCGGCCAACCGGTCGTAGGGATAGGGAGGCGGTCGAAAGGTCATGTCGCCGCCACGAACTCGGAGAAGCGAGCCCGGCCGACGTCGTCGAGCACCACCTCGAGGGTCGCTGCGTCCACGCCGTCGCTGCGGTCCACCACTTCACCCTCCCGGTGCACCGCAGCGAGCACGTCGCCGCGCGACCAGGGCACGACGAGACGCACCACCCGGTCAGTGCCGCGCAGGCGGTCACCGAGCACACGCACCAGTTCGTCGATGCCCTCGCCGGTGCGGGCCGAGATCAGCACCGACCCTTCGAGGGAATGGGCCAGCGCCTTGGCTTCGTCGGGCGCGTCGTCGGCCTTGTTCACGACGGTGAGCTCGGGCACGTCCGATGCCCCGATCTCGGCCAGCACGTCGTGCACCGCCGCCATTTGGGCCCCGGCGTTCGCCGCCGTTCCGTCGACCACGTGGACGATCAGGTCGGCCAGGCGAACCGAGTCGAGGGTCGAACGGAAAGCCTCGACGAGCTCGTGGGGAAGCTTGCGCACGAACCCGACCGTGTCCGTCACCAGCACCGTCTCGCCGCCGGGCAACACCAGCTGGCGAGTCCGCGGGTCGAGGGTGACGAACAGACGGTTCTCGGCGGGGACCCCGGCCTCGGTGAGCCGGTTCAGCAGCGTGGATTTCCCGGCGTTGGTGTAGCCGACGAGGGCGAGCTCGCGCTCGGCGGCCGCGGACACGGCTGCGCCGCTGGAGTGACCGGGTCCGCTCGACCTCGCGCAGCTCGGCCTCGAGCTTGTGCATGCGCCGGACCAGCCGACGGCGATCCACCTCGAGCTGTGTCTCGCCGGGACCGCGCGTCCCGATCCCACCGGCTTGCTGGCTGAGCGAGGATCCCCGGCCCCGCAGGCGCGGCAGCCGATAGCGCAGCAGCGCGAGCTCGACCTGTGCCTTGCCCTCGGGACTGCGAGCGTTCTGGGCGAAGATGTCGAGGATGACCGCAGTGCGGTCGATCGCCGTGCGGCCGAACAGCCGCTCGAGGTTGCGGTGTTGGGCCGGGGTGAGCTCGTCGTCGAAGACGACCGTATCGGCGTCGAGGCTTTCGCTGAGCGCGGCGATCTCGGCGGCTTTGCCCCGTCCGACGAACGTGGCTGGGTCGGGCGTGTTGCGACGCTGCACGACCCGCCCGACGACGTCGGCTCCGGCGCTGTCGACCAGCTGGGCCAGCTCGTCGAGCTCCTCGGCGACCTTCTCGGTGGTCCGGCCCGCGAGGACGACGCCGACCAGGATGATCCGCTCCCGGATAGTGCGCTCAATGAGCGTCCCGGGCAACATGTTGCTCAAGAGAGCAGCCCCCGATGAAGGTCCACGTCGGCCACCTTGCGTACCGGGCCGGCCAAGAAGGTGGTGCCGGCCTCGGCGTCGGCGAGCGTGACGGTGAGGATGCCTCCGGGGTTGCGCACCCGGATGTCGCACGCCTCTGCGACCACGCCCCAGCTGCGTGCCGCGGCTGCCGCGGCCACGCTTCCCGTCCCGCAGGCGAGGGTCTCGCCCACGCCGCGCTCGAAGACCCGGAGCTCGAGCACCTCGCCGGCCTCGTCAGCGGTAACGGTGATCCATTCGACGTTGACGCCTCGAGCGAAGCCGCTCTGGAGCTTCGGTCCGAGCTCGACCACGTCGACCGCCGCGGTGTCCGGGCCGAGCAGCACGAGATGCGGGTTCCCCACGTGGACCGTGCGGGCCCGGCGGTCGTCGAATTCCTGGGGCTGGTCGGGACCGAGGCAAACCGGCCCCATGTCGACCCGGGCGGTGGCCCAACCGGCCTCGCCGGGTTTGTACTCGACGGTGCGCCTTCCGCCGGCCGTCGCCACCGTGAATCTCGGCGGCGAGACGAGGCCGCCATCCACCGCGGCCTGGGCCAGGCACCGGATCCCGTTACCGCTCATCTCGGCCGTGCCACCGTCCGCGTTGTGCAGCTCCATGGACAGATCACAACCCTCGCGCCCCGGCCCGACCCGGATGATCCCGTCCGCGCCGATGCCCCGGTGCCGGTCCGCCAGGAGGCGCACCTGCGCCACCGACAGTCTCAGCGTGTCGTCAGGATCGAGGACGACCAAGAAGTCGTTCCCGGCGCCCTCGTGCTTGGAGCCGTGCAGATCGTGCGGTGAGTGCACGCCTCCATTCTCGCAGGCCCTCCCGATCGAGCGTGCACGGGTGCCCGATCCGCGACCGCCCGTACGGATGCTCAGTCGACCCGTTTGCGGTTGGCCGCGCCCAGATCCGCCCTCGAGACGAAGGGCTGCCCCGGGAGGGGGCTGGTGTCGATGTACACCGGCTGTTGGGTGCGGCGTGAGAACCTCCACGAACCGTCGATCTTGACGAGCTCGTCGGAATAGATCCCGAAGTTGGTGACCTGATGGTGCCCCTCGAGGCGCGCCAGGGCATGGATCAGCGTCGTCGCCGACGCGCGTCCCTCCCCTTCGAGTGTGATCACCGGATCGTGGGTCATCTGGATGAAGAAGTCCTGGTTCTCGAGGGTGGCCATCAACTCTTCCTTTATGGCGCCGGCACCCTGCACCCTCGAGTTCACGGGGTGTCCGACCAGCCAGACGGCGTCGTCGGTCCACAGCTCCTCGAACCCGTCCCAGTCGCCCCGGGTGGCCGCCGAGGTGTAGCGCTCGATCACCTCTCTGATGGCGAGCTTGTCCATCCAGGCTGCACGTTCGTCCGTCTCGTCCATGGTCCCTCGCCTCCTCGGTTTCCTGCTCCCGGCCCCGTCACACTGACACGACGAGCGGCCGGGTCACACGGTCAGACTTCGACCCGAGCGGGAGTGTCGATCGCTCGCTCCAGGAGGTCCTGGACACCACCCGCGGTCTGGGCCCAATCGATGCGCGGGTCTCGGGCGAACCAGGACCGCTGGCGGCGGGCGAACTGCCGGGTGCGCCGGACCGCCCGCTCCAGACAGCCGTGCAGCGGCGCCCCCCTCTCCACGTGGGCCAGGACCTCTCGATACCCCAGAGCCTGTCGTGCCGTCCGCGACAGCCCGGCCGGTCGAGCGGCCAGGGCGCGGACCTCGCGCACGAGGCCCGCGTCGACCATGGCGTCGAACCTGGCCCCGATGCGCCGGTCGACCTCGTCGGGGGGACGCGCCAGGCCCACCTGGGCGATCCCCGTCGCGGGGTAGGCCTCGAGACCGGGACCGAATTGGGAGAACGGCTGCCCCGATCCGACGGTGACCTCGAGCGCGCGCACGACCCGGCGCCGGTTCGTCGGGGCGATCCGCTCCGCCCCGACCGGGTCGAGCCGGGCCAGGCGCCGGTGCAGGTCCTCGGGCGTCGCCCGTCCCTCGTCGAGCTCGGCCTCGAGCCCGACCGCGACCTCGGGGTAACGGCCGGGAATGCGCAGCGCGTCGACGACGGCGCGCAGGTACAGCCCGGTGCCGCCGACCAGCAGGGCGTGGTGGCCCCGGGCGGCGATCCCCTCCAGCGAGTCGCGGGCGGCCAGTTGGAAGCGGGTGACCGTGAAGTCCTGGTCCGGGTCGACCAGGTCGAGAAGATGGTGCGGCACGGCACGGCGTGCCTCGGGTCCGGGCTTGGACGTCCCGATGTCCATGCCTCGGTAGACGCACATGGAGTCGACCGAGACGATCTCGCAGTCGCCCCGCCGCCGGGCCAGCTCGAGCGCGGCCTCCGATTTGCCCGAAGCGGTGACGCCGACCAAGGCGACGACGCTCACTCGCCGCTCACCGGCTGGAGACGGGGATGTGAACGCGGTGCCGGGGACGCGCCGTCACCTCCCACAGCCGTCCGGACAGGTGATGGGGATGGCCCGCTGTCACCTCGACGACGGCCAGTGATCCTGGTGCCAGCAATCCAGGAGCGAACGTCCCACCCGAGGTCGAGCCACCCGTCACCGATCCACTGGGCGGGAAGTGCACGAGCTTGCCCTGGCGGGTCCGCCCGGTCAGCATGGCCTCGTCCCGGCGGCTCACACCCTCGACCAGGACCTCCTCCCGGCGCCCCACACGGGACTGATGGCGGGCGAGAGCGGAGCGGTCGACCACGGTCTTGAGGCGCTCGAAGCGCTCGGCCACCACCTCGGCGGGCACGAACTGCGACTCCATGGCCGAGGCCCGGGTTCCGGGTCGGGGCGAGAAGATGAAGGTGTACGCGCCGTCGTAGCCCGCTTCGGCGCACACGGCCAGCGTGTCCTCGAAATCCTCCGCCGTCTCGCCCGGGAACCCGACGATGACGTCGGTCGTGACGGCCAGGTCGTCGATGGCCGCGCGGGCCGCGGCCAGACGTTCGAGATACCGCCGTGCGGTGTAGCCGCGGCGCATGGCCGAGAGCACCCGGTCGCTGCCCGACTGGAGGGGGAGGTGGAGCTGCTCGCACACCTCGGGGGTCTCGGCCATGGCTTCGATCGTCTCGGGCCGGATGTCCTTGGGATGCGGGCTGGTGAAGCGGACGCGGCCGATCCCCTCGACCGCGCCGACGGCCCGCAGCAAGTCGGCGAAGAGCGGCCGGCGCTTCGTGAGGTCGCGCCCATAGGAGTTCACGTTCTGCCCAAGCAGCGTCACCTCGGTGACGCCACGCCGGGCCAACAGCTCCACCTCGGCCACCACGTCGCCGGGGGTGCGACTCGCCTCTGGACCGCGGACCGACGGCACGATGCAGAAGGCGCACGAGTTGTCGCATCCGGCCTGGATCGTGACCCAGGCCGCATAGGGCAGCTCACGCACCGCGTCGACCGCCAGCAGCGGGTTCATGCCCGATTCCGCGGCTGGCGCGTCGAGGATCTCCATGAGCGGACCCTCCGTCCGAGCCCGCTCGAGCAGGCCCGGCGCGCTGGTGAGGTTGTGCGTGCCGAAGACGACGTCGACCCACGCCACCTTCTCCAAGATCCGCTCCCGGTCCTTTTGGGCCAGGCACCCACCCACGGCGATCTGGAGGCCGGGCTTGGCGTCGACCAGCGCTTTGAGCGTTCCCAGGGTCCCGTAGAGCCGCTGGTCGGCGTTCTCCCGGATGCAGCACGTGTTGAGTACCACCACGTCCGCCTCCTCCATGGAGGCCGCCGCCGTCATGCCCTCGGCCACGAGCAGGCCGGCCAGGCGCTCCGAGTCGTGCTCGTTCATCTGGCACCCGAACGTGCGGATGAAGTACGAGCGCGACATCTGGCCGATTCTACGATCGGGCAGGTCCATCACCCGCGCCGACTCCCTACAGGGTGACCCCGGCCTCGTCTCCGTAGACGACGCCGCGACGGTCGGCGTGCAGCACCAACACCCGCCCGTCGACTCCCGAGGCGTCCAATGCATCCACCGCC
Organism: uncultured Acidimicrobiaceae bacterium; assembly: GCA_963787485.1. Lineage (GTDB taxonomy): Bacteria > Actinomycetota > Acidimicrobiia > Acidimicrobiales > RAAP-2 > Bog-473. Next base: position 42,222 of record CAWBDF010000002.1, read on the forward strand.
CCGGCGCGTACGGACTCGGCCGCGGCGGCATGCACCATGCCGAGGAGCGTCGGACCGGCACCCGACCAGCAGGCAGCCAGGGCCCCGGCCTCGAGCAGGCCGTGCAGCAGACCCGGCGCCTCGGGGAACAAGGCGGTGCGCGCCGGCTGGTGCAGTCGGTCCTCCGTCGCCGCCGCCACGAGGGACTCGGGGTCGGCCAGTCCCGCCACCAGCAGGCCCAGGCGGCCCAGGTTGAACACTGCGTCGGCCCGACTCAGGCTCTCGGGAAGCACGGCGCGCGCCTCGGGCGTGGCCAGGTTGCGTTCCGGCACGATTGCCACGAAGGCCAGGTCGGGGCTGAGCGGGAGCGGAGCGTGCACGGGTCGACCCTCGACGGTCGTGGCGGCCACCAGCCCGCCGAACACGCTGGCCGCGGCGTTCTCGGGATGCCCGTCGTGCGCCGCCGCGACGCCGAAGGGATCCTCCGCTCCCGCCGCCGCCGCCGCCGCGGCCGCCAGGGCAGCCGAAGAACCCAGCCCGCGCGCCACGGGGATCTGCGAGCGAACCGTGACGGCGAAGCGGTCGTGCCCCAGCACTTCGGACACCACGCGCGCCGCGAGATGCGACGCGTCGTCGAAGAGGCCGGCGCCCTCACCCTCGGTGAGCACGTGCAAGGAGTCCGCCGGCTCGACCTCGACGCTCACGTAGCAGTCGAGCGCCACGGCCAGCGAGTCGAACCCGGGACCGAGGTTGGCCGACGACCCAGGGGCCCGCACTCTCATGGCGTCAGGCTAGGCCGCAGGAGCCAGCCCCTCGGTCGCCACCGCGACCGAGGGGCTCACTGATCGCCGATCAGAACGCACGCCAGAAGATGCGCTGGAGCACGCTCTCGCGTGGCACCTCCTGGCGGAGGCGCACCGGCACCGCGACATGCTGAGGCCCGAGCCGAGCGACCACCGTGCCCACCTGCGTTCCGCTCGGCGTGCCCTCTCGCACCGTGCCCACGGTGACGAAATGCTTCGTCTCGCCCAGGGACGGCCACGAGATGAAGGTGACCGACGAGGTGGCCACCGCGTCGACGGAGCTGCTGGCCTCGTCGACGTGCGCCACCACCTGGCCGGCGCGGGTGATGGGGACGGCCCGGAGCAGGGTGTCCATCGTGCTGATGAGCGCCAGATTGTGCAGTCCCGCCTGCGCGATCACGCCCGACCCCTCCTGTCCGGTGACCGCCGCCAGCAACACGATGGGCTTGCCACCCACGAGGCGGATGGCGGCCATGACGTCACACCCGCCAGCGGTGGAGCTGTAGCCGGACTTCATGCCGATCACCCCAGCCACCCCGAGGAACGGCGTGTACGACGTGAGGCTTCCGGCCACCGGCAGGGTGATGGAGGGCATGCGGACGAAGGACGCCACGACCGGATTGCCCAGATCGGCCACGGCCACCTTCAAGATGTCCGCCGCAGTGGACACCGATGCGCCGTCGACCCCGCTGGCGTCCGCGAAGTGCGACTGGCTCATGCCCAGGTCGGCCGCGGCAGCGTTCATCCTCGCCACGAAGGCGGGAATGCTCCCCGCGTCCCACTCGGCGAGCATGTCCGCGTAGTTGTCCGCTGAGCGCACGAGCAGGCCGCCGAGCAACTGGGCCTCGGTCAACGTCTCCCCCACCGCCACCTGGGCGTTGGTGTTCCCCTGCGCGGCGTCGACCAGGTCGTCGACGGCGTCGAGCGGACGGACGGTGAAGGTCGGGCCTTGCTGCCCCGACACCAAGGGATGGTCGCGGAGCACGACGTAGGCCGTCATCAGCTTGGTCAGGCTGGCCACCGACACGGGCGCCTCCAGCCCCGAGGCCGCCCTCACCCCCAGCGAGGGAATGGCCACGGCCGCCTGGCCGCTCGACGGCCACGGCAAGGTCACCGAGGACGCGGGAACGGCGTCGACCCGAGGCTGGACCGTGGCCAACACCGGAATGGTGTCGGGACGGCGCAAACGGACGGTGACGAAGGTGGCGACGCCCGCGACCAGCACCACGGCCAGCCCGAGCACGATCCACGTGCGGGCCCGCCGTGGGCGCGCTGAGCGCCGGGCGTGGCGCCCTCGCCGCGCCTGACCGGTTTGATCCGACGGGGCCGTCTGGGCGGCTTCGGATGCCTCGAGCGGGAGCGGGAGCGAGTCGAGCCGGAACGGCGCCAGCATCAGCGGCACCGGATCGCGCTCGCTCACCTCCCGTTCAGGTCGTCGAGCTCCTCGGGTGTCATGAGGACGGCGCGGGCTTTCGAGCCCTCGCTCGGTCCCACCGTGCCGGCCCGCTCGAGGAGGTCCATGAGCCGTCCGGCCCGGGCGAAACCAACGCGGAGCTTGCGCTGGAGCATGGAGGTGGACCCTAGTTGTGAACGCACGACCAGGTCGCGCGCCTGGGCCAGCAGTTCGTCCTCGTCGTCGTCCATCCCCCTCGTCGATGGACCATCGTCCGTCCCCACGATGGCCACGACCGCCTCGCTCTGGCCACCCTGGGCGTGCCAGTGGCGCACGACCTCGCGCACCTCCTCTTCGGACACCCATGGCGCTTGGAGCCGGCGTGGGATGTTCGACGACGCGGTCAGCAGGAGCATGTCCCCTTTTCCGATCAGGCGTTCCGCCCCGGGCTGGTCCAGGATGACCCGGCTGTCGGCCAGCGAAGACACCGAGAAGGCCATGCGGCTCGGGATGTTGGCCTTGATCACGCCCGTGATGACATCGACCGAGGGACGTTGCGTGGCGATGACCAGGTGGATGCCGACGGCCCGCGCCATCTGCGCGATGCGGACGATGGAGTCCTCGACATCGCGGGCCGCCACCATCATGAGGTCGTTGAGCTCGTCGACGATCACCAGAATGAACGGCAGCGTCTCGGGCGGCGGTGGCTCGTCGAGCTCGGACTCGTCGTCGAGAGCGGGATGGTCCTCCCCCAGCGCACGAGCCGCCGCCTCGCGCACCCGTCGGCGGTCGGACACCCGAGGCGGCGCGATGAGGCCTTCGCTCACCAGCTGGTTGTACCCGGTGATGTCGCGCACGCCGTTCTCGGCCAGCAGGTCGTAGCGCCGCTCCATCTCCTTGACGGCCCAGGCCAGCGCGTTGGCGGCCTTCTTCGGGTCGACCACCACCGGATTGAGCAGATGGGGCAGGCCGTCGTACTGGCCCAGCTCCACCCGCTTGGGGTCGACCAGGATCAGCTTGACCTCCTCGGGCGTGTCACGCATGAGGACCGACGTGATGATGGAGTTCATGCACGACGACTTCCCCGAGCCCGTCGCGCCCGAGATGAGCACGTGGGGCATCTCGGCCAGGTTGGCCATGACGGCACGCCCGGCGATGTCGCGGCCCATGGCCACCTCGAGCGGGTGCGTGGCCGCGGTCGGTCGCGCCTCTTTGGACTCGAGGATGTCACGCAGGGAGACGAGCTGGCGGGTCCGGTTGGGCACCTCGACGCCGATGGCCGACTTCCCCGGGATGGGCGCCAGGATGCGCACGTCGGGTGACGCCATGGCGTACGCGATGTCCTTGGACAGGCTGGTCACCCGGGCCACCTTGACCCCGGGGCCGAGCTCCAGCTCGTAGCGGGTGACCGTCGGGCCGACGCGGCTGCCGACCAGCCGGGTCTCGACGCCGTGGGCGGCCAGCGCCTGGACCAGATCCGCGCCGGCGGCGTCAATCAGGCTCTGGTCCTGGCGCATCTTCTTGGAGGCCACCAGCAGCGACATGGACGGGAGCACCCACTCGCCCGGAGCCCGGGACACGGCGGCGACGACCGGCTCGAGTCGGATGGGCTCGGGTTCGTCCTCCAGATCGGGCTCGGGCTCCAAGGACACGTCGAGGTCGTCATCCGCACCGGCCGACTCGGAGCCCAGCCCGTCGCCGTCCTCCGTGCCTGCCGGGTCGGGAGCCGACGAGGTGGCCTCGTCCCAGTCCTCCTCCCAGGCGTGGTCGCCCCGGTCGCCGGGAACGACCACGAACGGCCGGCCCCGCCACAGCTCGGCCAGCCGGGGCCCGGCGGCTGACGCCGCGGCGCGTGTCCAGCGCCCGACCGACGCCAGCGGGACTCCGGTGGCGATCAGGACGGCTGCCAGCACGAGCGCGACGAGCAGCACGGCGGAGCCGGCGCTGCCCAGTCCCGCGTGCAGCGGGCGACCGACGGCTGCGCCCAAGTACCCGCCTCCGTCGCGCAGGGCGTGCGAATCGGAGAACGCGGGCGTGTGCTCGGCCAGCTCGGCCAGGCCGCAGATTCCGAGGAGTCCGAGCGTGATGGCGACGACCAGCCGCCAGGCGTCCAGGCGCGGCCGGCCACCAGCGACCGGGTCGTCGGCCTCGGGAGACGAGCGCCGCTCGGCCAACAGGGCACAGCCGGCACCGAAGGCCACCAACGGGAGCAGCACCCGGGCAACACCCGCCAGCAGGGCCAGCCCCGAGTCGACAGCGTGGCCGACCGGGCCGAGCTGCTTGCCCCACAGGGCGAGGGCGAGCAGGACCCCGAGGGTCATGAGGCCGACCGCCCACAGGTCCCTGGCCTGCACCCGCCAGAACGGGGGCGCGGTGGGCTCGGCCCGGCGGGGCGTGGCGCGCGAGGAGCTGCGAGCGGCCGAGCGCGCCGAAGCGCCGCCGCGGGTCTTGGTCACCACAGTGGCGCCGAGACTAGTGGCTGACCTGGTCGTTTTCGCGGACACCGGACCGCGTTCCCGGTGGCCCCCGACGACGGGACGAGTCGGCGTCGCGGCCGTGCTGGCGGTTGTCGGGGTGACCGTCGTCGCGGCCGTTGAATGACGAACATACGTTCGCTAGGGTAGCCGCATGACGCTCCGATGGACCCTGGCGGGGACAGAGCAGGGCGGCGCCCTGTTCCCCGACGAGCGGGCGGCCGAGCGCCACGTCGGGAAGGGCGCCTACGAGGGGATGGAGTTCCTGCACGTCAACGCCCACACCATCATCAACACGGTGCCCGAGGCGAGCCTGGTGCCGTTCCGCTACACGATCAACCCGTATCGAGGCTGCAGCCACGCCTGCGTGTACTGCTTCGCCCGACCCACGCACGACTACCTGGGCCTCGGGATCGGCGAGGACTTCGAGCGAAAGATCGTGGTCAAGGTCAACGCGGTGGAGCGGTTGCGCGCCGAGCTGCGCTCGCCGCGCTGGCATGGCGATCCGATCGCCATGGGCACCAACACCGACCCCTATCAGCACGCCGAGGGCAAATACCACCTGACCCGGGGGATCGTCGAGACCCTGTCGGGAGCGCGCAATCCCTTCAGCATCCTGACCAAGTCCACCCTGATCCTGCGCGACACCGCGCTCCTGGCGGCGGCCTGCGCCCGCACGGAGGTGTCGATCGCCTTCTCGGTCGGCACCCTCGACCGCGGCGTGTGGCGTCTGACCGAGCCGGGCACTCCCCCGCCGGATCGCCGCGTGGAGGCCCTGCGCCGGCTCACCGCCGTGGGCATCCCCTGCGGGGTGCTGGTGGCCCCGGTGCTGCCGGGGCTCTCGGACGCCGAGGACCAGTTGACCGAGGTGGTCCAGGCGTGCGCCGAGGCCGGCGCGCAGTGGATCGGCAGCGCGGCGCTCCATCTCCGTGGTCCGCTCCGGGAGCTCTACCTCGACTGGCTCGAGCGCGCCCGGCCCGATCTGGTCCGTCTGCACCGGTCCCGCTTCGGACGCGGTGCCTACCAGCCCGAAGCCGACCGGGAGCGGGTCGAGCGGATCGTCGGTGAGGCGGCGAGGGCGTGCGGAGTCAGCGGACGGGACCGCTCTCGAGCGCGTTCGCGGACAGAGGCGCCGCCGCGGTCGGTGAGGCCCCGGTCGGTGACCGGCTCGAAGCAGCCCGCAGCCCAGCTTCGACTGCTCTGACCCGTCGCGGCGCCTCCGCCGCGGCCGGGTGCGCTCGAGGCTGGACGCCCGAGCCTGATGTCGCAGGTCACGACGGCATAGGGGTTGTCGCAATCCCTATGTGACTCCCGGGCCTGAGCCTCAAGCCAGGCACGAACGGTGCCGATATCTCCTCTGTGACAGCGGATGGCGCCGAAGTCACGTCGACCGCGCGGAGTCGGAGCGCACATGGCGGAGGACATCGAGGTCGAGGCAAACGGCGCCGGCACCGGCGAAGGGCACCCTCCCAGTTTCGCCACGCATCTGCAGGGCTCGCCGCCGGAGGGTGCCGAGGTGCGCCCGGGCGCCGAGCGCCCACAATGGCTGCCACCCGTCGCGATCAGCGCCTTCTCCGCCTGTCTGGCCCTGGCGACGATCGCTCTCGTCTTCGGACCTCTCAAAGGCGCAGGACCAGTGCGGCTCCTGATCCCGCAGTGGGAGATGCTGGTCATCTTCGGCTTGCTCTGGGTGGCCGCTCTCTGGGCCCGGGTCTCCGTGCACTATCGGGGGAACACCACGACCCTCGAGCTGGACGCGGTGCCCATGTCCATCGGATTGGTGTTCCTCTCGCCGTCTCTGCTCGTCCTCGGGTGCGCCGCGGGGGCGGCGTTCGTGTACGCCGGGGTGCACCGGCAACGCCCCATCAAGGTCTTGTTCAACGTGGCTTCGCACGCGTTTTGCGCCGCCGTTGCCGCAGTCACGTTCCGCGAGCTCGTCGGTGGACAGAGCGCGGTCAGCTTGCGGGGCTGGGCCGCCATCGCTGCCGCGCTGTCGGCTCGAGAAATAATCGCCACCATCGACATCGGAGTCGTCACCAGGTTGGCCGGTCAGACCAAGGAGCGAGGCGCAGGATCCCAGTTCACAACCCAAGCCATGTTCTTCGCTGCCGAGCGCGTGCCTGGCCATCGTGGTGCTCGACGCCCTCTGGTTCAGCCTTCGGGCGATGGTCCCGCTCGTCCTGGTGGCCGCGTTGATCATCGTCGCCTACCGCGGTTACACGCGTCTCACCCTCCGATTCGCCTCGCTGCAACGCCTCTACGACTTCAGTCGGGCTCTGGGCGGCGCCAACCTCGAGCCCTCATCCATGAGCGTGGAGGTCCTGCGTGAGGTCTGCACCGTGATGCGGGCGCGCCGAGCCCAGCTCATCCTGGCGGAGCCGTCCGGGATCCCGCGTCGAATCGGTTTGGACGACCACGGCCCCTCCGGGGTCGATCCGATCGACCTCGACGACTCGTCTTTCGTCACTCGTTGCATACAGACGGGAGTGGCTTCACTACTCGCTAGCGCGCCCGTGCGCCAACGGGCGACCAACTACGACCCGATCGCTGGCAGGTATACGGCTGCGCTGGTGGCGCCCATAATCGATCAGAATGTGGCGATCGGGGCGATCGTGGCGCTGGACCGTGACGAGGAACTGGACGAGTTCGACCAGGACGACCTCCACCTGTTCGAAGCGCTCGTCGCCCACGCCAGCGCCAACCTCGAGCGAGCACGGCTCGTGGAGGAGCTGCGGTACGAGGTCGACAGCAAGTCCCACCAGGCGACCCACGACATGCTCACGGGTCTGCCTAACCGCGCGCTGTTCCTGACCAGGGCGAGCGTTGCACTGAGAGAGAGCCCGGGCGTGGCCATCGTCCTGCTGGACCTCGACCGCTTCAAGGACGTCAACGACACCCTCGGTCATGCCATTGGCGACCGGCTCCTCTGTGAGATCGCCGAACGCCTCGGTCGCGCCATTCCCGAAAATGCCACTGTGGCCCGTTTGGGTGGGGACGAGTTCGCCCTCGTCATCCCCGATGTCACGGACGCCGCAGCCGCCGTCGAGCTGGTGAACGAGCTCCACAGCATGCTGACCCCTCCCATCGAAATCGACGGTCTCACCCTGGCCGCGACCGCCAGTGCGGGCATCGCCCTCGCCCCGGGGCACGGCGACGACGTGGCACTACTCCTCCAGCGAGCCGACATCGCCATGTACGTGGCCAAGGAGCACCGCAGCGTCGCTGAGATCTACTCCGTCGAACACGACCAGAGCATGCGGCGATGGCTGATGCTGGGCGGACTGCTCACCCACGCACTCGAGACCAGGACCGAGCTCAGCGTGATGTACCACGCAGTCGCCGACGTCCAGACTCGTCAGGTGGTCCAAGTCGAAGCACTGGCGCGCTGGAACCAACCCGAACATGGGTCCATCCCGCCCGACGAGTTCATCGCCATTGCCGAGCAAATGGGGATGATCGGCCAGATCAGTGACTTCGTTCTCTCCGAGGCCTGCGCTCACCTTGCGGACTGGCGTCGTGCCGGCCTGAACATCAGCGTGGCTGTGAACGTCTCCGGCCGCGAACTGGTCGACGGAAGTCTCGTCGACCGAGTGGCCCACCACCTGCAGACGAACGACCTCCCGACTGACGCCCTCACTCTCGAGGTCACGGAAACCGAAGTCATGGCCGATCTCCTTCAGGCGACGCGGGTACTCGACGAGCTCGCCTCGCTCGGCATCCGCATCGCCATCGACGACTACGGCACGGGCTACTCGTCGTTGGCGTACATCCACCGACTTCCGGTGCAGAAACTCAAGATCGACCGATCCTTCGTCACCAATCTTCCCAACGAGCACAGCAACAGGATCATCGTGCGGTCATCCATCGCCATGGCGCACTCACTTGGTCTGAGCGTGGTCGCCGAGGGCGCAGAGGACGAGTTGACGTGCGCAATCCTTGCCGACGCTGGATGCGACCTGATCCAGGGGTACTACCTCGCAAAGCCTCTGCCTCCGGACGAGCTGAAGAGTTGGCTCCTTCGGGGCGCCTCCCTCGAGTTCACCCCGCTCGGCCTCGATCGCGACGAAGGCTCTCTCGTTCTCGCGGCGCCGTCACGTCGCCGCGCCAACCTCAGTTAGCAACGCTCGGCGGCTGTCGCCGCGCCAGGGCCTGCGGGGCTGAGAGACGCAACCGAATCAGCTCCGTCAAGCCCTGATGCCTGACACGGTGAACCTGAGCTGATCCTGGACGTCTGACTCCACAGCGCACCTGGGCGTCCCCACTCGCGCGCAGACGGCCCAATTTCTCGGTCCGACGGAATTTTTTTGCTGCGGCGACGCGCCGGGTGAGCGAGCGTAACCGTCGCGTCCGTCGTGCCTGGACATGGGCATTGCGTTGCCGTGTGTGGAACCATTTTCCCTGGCCACACTCAACGACTGCCCAACTCTTGGTTGCTAGTTGGTTGCAAGTTGGGCAAAACTTGTGCGCGGGAATGCGAGGGTACCGCATGCGCAATCGGTGAAGAGCCCCTCGCATCCCCCGGTACCGCGAGGCCAAAGGAGGTGTGACGTGACCGAATTCAAAGGCTGGGGCTAAGACGAGGCGGTCTTCGACCGCCCAAGTCTTGACCTGACGTCGCACCTCACCGAAGACACTCGGGACCTGCGATGTCCATATCGGCGCGGCGGGTGACCGCCTTGAGCGATCGTCATGATTGCAATGGGCGGCACCCGCCGTTTGCCTTTTCGGGTCGCTCGCACAGCCGTTCGAGATCGGCGCCACCGTCATCACACCGAAGATGCAGCGATCCATGACAATCTGGCTGTCGTGGCCCGGCGGGTGCGCACTGTGACACGGCGTCGGTCTGCCGCACATCACCGCCGACTCGGGCGTGCCTTCACCCGACTGTGGCTTGGCTTCACGTTGGCCAGTTCGGGCGATGGTGTGATCTATGGCGCAGTTCCCCTTCTGGCGGTCGTCGTGGATCCCCATCCTTTCGCAGTGTCGGCGGTCATTGCGGCCGACAAGTTGCCCTGGCTCCTGATGGCGCTGCCGGCCGGACAGGTGGCGGACCGGTTCGAACGAGGTCGGGTTGCCTCCTTGGCCAATCTCCTCAGAGCCGCCGCCATGTTCGCCGCCGTGGCGCTGATCGCCTCCGGCCAGATCACCCTGGGGCTGCTCATCGGCCTCGTCCTTGTCAACGCCAGCGGGCGAGCCATCTACTACTCGGCCTTTCAGGCCATGGTGCCCAGCCTCGTCGACTCTCGCGATCTGGAACAAGCGAACGGAATTTTGTCCGGCAGTGAGTCAGGAGCCGAAGACCTGGCTGGACCCATCGTGGGAACGACGCTCTTCGCCGTCGCCAAGTCGCTCCCGTTCTTGGTGGATGGCTTCGTCTTTCTGATCTCCTGCGTGCCGTTCGTCGGCTTTCGTTCCAGGCCGGCTGCGCAGAAGAATGCCGATTCCTCGGACTCCATGTGGGAGGGATTGCGCTTGTTGTTCGCCGACCGCCGGCTGCGCGTACTCCTCTTCATGGTGGCGTCACTGTCGGGGCTCCAAGGAATGGAAAGCGCGGTCCTGGTCCTCCTGGCCACCACCGAATGGGGTGTCCGTCAGGGCGCCTACGGCCTGTTCCTGGCCACTGGCGCGCTGGGTGCGATCATCGGGAGTTTGGTCGCCGACTACGTCGTCAGACGTCGGGGTGGGGCTCCCACCTTGATCGCAGCTGCCGTCATTTCCGGCGTCGCATACCTCGTCATGGCCTCAGCGCACAGTTGGGTCCTGGCGGCTCCGGCTTTCGCTCTTGTGAGCTTTGCCATCGGCGCTGGTTCGGTCGCGGCCATCTCGCTCCGCCAGCGGCTCACTCCCGACCAGCTGATGGGGCGTGTCGGCAGCGCATGGCGCGGCCTCGTCTGGGGTGTCGTTCCCGTGGGGGCGCTCATATCGGGAGCGCTGGCTACGGCCGGAAGTCTCACGACACCGCTCATTTTGGCGGGCGTCCTCCAGTGTGCCGTTGCGGTGATCATGGCGCGTCCCTTGCTGCGTGCCTTGAGTCGGGCTGGTGATGGGGCAGCGGAGGGCAACACAGAGATGACCAAGAACGCCGAGCTGCCAGGACCACGCCGGCGCCGAGCGCCGGCCGGCCGGTGATTCCGCGCCTCATGGGGATCCTCACGCCCGACCGGTCGTCATCGCCGAGGACCGCGGTGGTCGAACGCGCTCAGACCATCAGCACGACGGGCACGATCATGGGCCGGCGCCGGGTGCGCTCCCCCACGAACTTGCCCAGGGCCTTGCGAGTGTGGCGGCTCAACGCCTCAATGTCGTGTGCACCGTCCTTGAGGGCCTGCGTCACCGCGGCGCCGACGACGTCGCTGGCCTCGCCGAGCAGCTCCTCGGCCTCGGGGGCGTGCACCCACCCTCGCGTCTCGATCACCGGTGGGCAACTGAGCGTCTTGTGTTGCCGGTCCACCGTGACGACGGCCATCACCACGCCCTCTTCGGCCAGCTTCTTGCGGTCCCGCAAGACCCCGTGCTCGACGTCGCCCACGGTACCGTCGACGTAGACGTAGCCCGCCGGCACCCGGCCGTCGCGGCCGATGCCCTTGGCGTCGAGCGTGATCACGTCCCCGTCCTCGCAGAGCAAGACCTTGGCGGGGTCCAGGCCCATTGAGAGCGCCAGGCGGGCGTGGTGCACCATGTGACGGAATTCCCCGTGCACCGGCACGAAGCACTCCGGTGTGGTCACCGCGAGCAAGGTGCGCAGCTCCCCCTGGCGGGCGTGCCCGCTGACGTGCACCGCGTCAGCACGCGAGTGGACGACCTCGGCGCCCCGACGGTGCAGGTCGTCGATCACCTGCCCGACCGACCACTCGTTGCCCGGGATGGGATGGGCGCTGATCACCACGACGTCGTCCTCACCGATGCGCAGCCACTTGTTCTCGCCCGTCGCCATCAGCGACAGGGCCGACATCGGCTCACCCTGTGACCCCGTCGAGATGACACACACCTGGCCCGGCGGCAGGTCGTCAACCGCCTCAATGTCCACCAGCACGCGGTCGGGGATGGAGATGATCCCCAGGCGCCGCCCGAGCTCCACGTTCTTTCCCATGGAACGGCCGAGGGTGGCCACCTTGCGCTCGGTGGCCACCGCCGCGTCAATGATCTGCTGTACCCGGTGCATGTGGCTGGCGAAGCAGGCCACCACAATACGCCGGCCGCTCTGGGCGGCGAACACCCGGCGCAAGGTGATCCCGACTGAGGACTCCGACTCGGTGAACCCCGGCTCCTCGGCGTTGGTCGAGTCCGAGAGGAGGAGCCGGATCCCCTCGGTCCGGGCCAGCTCGCCCATGCGCGGCATGTCGGTCCGGCGCCCGTCCACGGGTTGGAGGTCGAGCTTGAAGTCCCCCGAGTGGAGGATCACGCCTTGAGGGGTGTGGAAGGCGATGGCCATGGCTTCGGGCACCGAGTGCGTCACCGGGATGAACTCGACGTCGCAGGCGCCGATGCGCACGCGCTCGCCATCGGCCACCGCCACGAAGCGGGTGTTGCCGGCCACCCCGGCCTCGTCGATGCGGTGCCGGGCGAGGCCGACGGTGAGCTCGGAGCCGTAAATGGGTGCCTGGAGGTCGCGCAGCAGATAGGCCAGGCCACCGGTGTGGTCCTCGTGGCCGTGCGTGAGGACGATCCCGTCCACCTGATCCTTGCGCTCGTACAGGTAGGTGAACTCCGGCAGCACCAGGTCGACCCCGGGCATGTCGGGATCGGGGAACATGATCCCGCAGTCGACGACGATGATGCGGCCCTCCACCTCGATGCAGGCGCAATTACGGCCGATCTCGCCGAGCCCCCCGAGGAAGACGACGCGGACCGGCCGGGGTGTGGAGCGCCTAGCCAAGCGCGGTGACCGTGGCCGGCGGCGGCCCGACGGCGGCGATGATCTTGGCCGCCAGCACGTCGAGCTCGGGGGTGGAGGCTCCCATCGGGAGACGGCACTGCCCGACCGGCAGGCCGAGGGCACGCAACGCGGCCTTGGTCGGCAGCGGGTTGGGGAACTCCGCGGTGGACTCGAAGTCGAAGGAGTCGAGCAGCTCGGCGTTGGCGGCGATGGCGGCGGCCACGTCGCCGGCCATGAACGAGTCGACCACCCGGCCCAATTGCGGCCCGACCCAGTGCGACGCCACGCTGATCACGCCGACCGCTCCGACCGCCAGGAGCGGGAGGGTCATGGCGTCGTCGCCGCTGTAGACCTCGAAGCCCGGCGGCGCCTGGGCGATCAGGTGGGCCGTGGTGGCCGGGTCGCCCGCCGCGTCCTTGAGCGCGACCACCGCGGGGACCTGGCGCGCCAGGCGCAACGCCGTCTCGGTGGCGATGGGGCGCCCCGAGCGCACCGGGATGTCGTAGAGCACGACCGGCAGCGGGCCGGCGGCCTCGGCCACGGCCCGGAAGTGCTGGTAGATGCCGTTCTGGGAGGGACGGTTGTAGTAGGGCGTGACCGCCAGGACGCCGTCGACGCCGCACTCGGTGGCCCGGGCGGTCATGTGCACCGAGTGGGCAGTGTCGTTCGACCCGGTCCCGGCCACCACCGGGATGGTCACCGCCTCGGCCACGGCGCGCCAGAGAGCGACCTTCTCGTCGTCGGTGAGCACCGAGCTCTCGCCGGTTGAACCCGAGAGGACGAGGCCGTCGCTCCCGTGGGCAGCCAGCCAGCGGGCCAGCTCGACCGCCGCGGACAGGTCGAGCGCGCCCTGGTCGTCGAAGGGGGTCACCATGGCGGTGACCACCCGCCCGAAGCGTGGCGACTCCGACGCAGGGCTCATCGCCCTCACGCTACCAGTGGGCCCCGCCCTGCCCCGGTGAGGTGGGCCGCGGTGACTGGCCTCAGGCTACGTGGCGGTCGGGTGGCGAACCGTCGGCGAAGGCGTCCTGCTCCTCGCTGGCGTCCTCGAGGTGCTCGAAGGCGATGGCCCCCATTTCGGTGAACTTCTCCCGCAGCCAACCGTCGCCGGCGTCCAGCAGACCGAGCTTGCGAAGATTGGGCACGATCCGAGAGAAGAGGAGGATCTGGAAATCGGCCTGCTCGGTCCCGGCCCGGATCAGCTTGGCCACGTCCGTCGGCGGAACCCCCATGCGCTCCCACACCTCCTGCATGACCATGCGGTCCTTCATGCGCACCGCCGCCTCGAAGGCGAACTCCTGGCGCTCCCGCAGCTCCGCCGTGCTGAGCCCGCTGTACAGCTCCTTCAGGCTGAGCACGCCGAAGGCCACGTGGCGGGCCTCATCGGCCATGACGTAGCGCAGCAGCTTCTTCAACAGGGGCTCGGTGGTGATCCCGTGCATGAACCCGAAGGCGGCGAGGGCCAGCCCCTCGACCATGATCTGCATGCCGAGATACGTCATGTCCCAGCGCGGGTCGGCGATGATGTCGTCGATCAGCATGCCGAGGTGGGCGTTCATGGGGTAGTGGCCCGAGAGCTTCTCGTCGAGGTACCTCGAGAAGACCTCGACGTGGCGCGCCTCGTCCATGACCTGGGTGGCGGCGTAGTACTTGGCGTCCACCCACGGGACGGTCTCGACGATCTTCGCCGTGCAGACCAACGCACCCTGTTCGCCGTGGAGGAATTGCGAGAGCAGCCAATTCTGGTTCTCGACGCGCAGCTCGAGATAGCGTCGTTCGTCCCACCGCTCGAGGACCGTGCCGGCGACGGCGGCCTGGTCCCAGCGCAGCTGACCGGGGTGGGCGGCGGCGTTTGCCACGGCCACCTTCTCCTGGTCGACCGGGATCGACCAGTCGAGGTCGCTCTGCGCGTTCCACTGCGCCTTCTTGGCCTTCTCGTAGAGCCGGTCGAGCTGCGGCCGCGCACCCTTGCGGTAGTCCCAGGTCAGCTCGGTCGGGCACGGGTTGCGCACGCGGTGGTACCCCTCGAGGTCGTAGGAACCGACCACGCCGAGCACCACGTCGAGGTCGTCGACGTCCTCCCGGCCGATCAGCTCGGCATTGGACTTCGCCGGTGTGCCGTCAACGTCGTTCATGGCGCCACTCCACTGCTGTCGTTCCCTCCACCGCGAGTCCGTCGCCGGCTGTTCACCCGAGGGAGAAGTGGCCAGGAGCCACGCCGGTGACGAGGAACACCAACAGGGCCAGGATGGCGGCCGTGCCGCCGACGGTGAGGGAGAGCTCGGCCGTCCGGTCCCGCAACCCGCCGGCGTAGTCGTAGACGAAGGCGAGCACGCCGCCGGTGACCAGCCCGCCCAGGTGGGCCCGCCAGTCGATGTTGCCGGTGAAACCGATGAGGAGGTTCAGCACGAGCAACCCGACGACCGGAGCGACCGGGAGCCGACGGCGCAGTCCCACGACGACGTAGGCCCCCATCACGCCCATGATGGCGCCCGACGCTCCCACGCCCAGGCCGTTCGCGGGACTCAGGAGGTACGATCCCACGCTTCCACCCAGACCGGCGAGAAGGTAGAGCGTGAGGAACCGTGCCCGGCCCAGCAGGACCTCGACGGCTGGCCCGACGATGAGCAGCGCGATCATGTTGAAGAAGATGTGCAGGAAGTTGGCGTGCAGCCACATGGCGGTGAAGGCTCGGTAGTACTGGTCGTGGCTGTGGATGTCGATCGGCGACAGCGCGTAACGGTCGATCCAGGCCAGGTTGTCGCCCGTCCGCTCGAGCACGAGGAAGACGAAGACGTTCACCCCGATGATGGCGAGCACCATCGGGGTCGGATTGGTCGATCCCACCACCCCGGTGCGTCCGCGGGACGTGTGGGTGAAGGCCGGCACCTGACGTGAGCGTCCCGCACCGTCTTTGGCGCAGGGCGGACACTGCCAGCCCACCGGCGCGCTCAGCATGCAGTCGGTGCAGATCGGCTGGTCGCAGCGCCCGCAGAGCACCGACGATTCCTGCTCGGGGTGCCGATAGCAGGGGGGCCTCACAACCCGAGCAACGCCTCGAGCCCGACGGTGAGCCCCGGGCGCCCGCCCACGGCGCGCACCGCGAGCACCACGCCCGGCATGAAGGAGCGCCGATCGTAGGAGTCGTGCCGGATGGTCAGGCTCTGTCCGGCCGCGCCGAAGATGACCTCCTCGTGGGCCACCAGGCCGGGCAGCCGCACGGAGTGCACATGGATCCCCCCGGGTGCCACCGCCCCGCGGGCACCCGGCAGGACCTGGTCGGTGGTCGGATCGGCCGCCAGCGGCGCGCATCCGGCGTCCCGGCGGGCCGCGGCGATGACCGACGCCGTGTGCAGCGCCGTCCCCGAGGGCGCGTCCCGCTTGGCGTCGTGGTGGAGCTCGATCACCTCGACCCCCTCCATGTGGGGCGCGGCGATACGACAGAGGTGGAGCAACAACACCGCCCCAACGGCGAAGTTGGGCACGACGATGGCGTTGGCCTCGCTCTGCGCCACGTGGCCCGCCAGCTTCGCCAGGTCGTCCTCGGTGAGGCCGCTGGTCCCGATGACCGCGTGCACCCCGCCGGCGGCGTAGCGCGGCGCGTTCTGCCGCACGGCCTCGGCGACGGTGAAATCGACCACGACCTGCGCGTCCGCCTCGAACAGCGCGTCGATCTCGGCCACGATGGTGCGGCCGGGCGCCGCCTCCCCGACGTGGCCCGAGTCCACGGCGGCGACCAGCTCCATGTCGGGCGCTTCGGTGATGGCGCGACAGACCTCGGAGCCCATGCGCCCCCCGGCCCCGACCACCGCGACCCTGCGTCTGTCCGGCGGGCCGCCGGAAGCGTGCATGACCAGCAGGCTACCGGGCAGCTCGCGCGGGAACGTGGGCATCGAAGTTCGCGACATCGAAGGGTCCGACGGCACTCAAGGTCGGGGGCGACCCGGCCAATTCCATCGCCACCTGGCGCACCTCGTCGAGCGTCACGGCGTCGATCCGAGCCAGGATCTCATCGACCCCCAGGACCTCGCCGTGAAGGAGCAGCGCCGCACCGAGGCGGCTCATGCGGGCCCCGGAGTCCTCACCCGAGAGGAGCATGTCGGCGCGCAGGTTGCCCTGGGCCACGGCGAGCTCACGCTCGGTGACACCGGAGGCGGCAAGCTGTTCGAGCTCCCCGCGGACGATCCGGAGCACCTCGTCCACGTGCTCGGGCGCCGTCCCGACCACGACGGCCAACGAACCGGTGTCCGCGTAGGCCGCCCGCTCGGACCACACCGAGTACGCCAGTCCGCGCTCTTCTCGCACCTTTTGAAAGAGCCGGCTCGAGAGGCCGCCCCCCAGCACGTGGTTGAGCACGGCGAGGGCCCAGCGTCGTTCGTCGTGCCGCGAGGGGGCGCGCATTCCGTAGACCAGGTGGGCCTGCTCGGTCGGGCGGCGCACCACCTCCAGTGGGAGGGGCTCGTCGCTGGGCGCGCCGCGGTCGGGCGACCGGCCGCCGCGCCGGTCGGCGAAGGCGCGCTCGAGGTGCGCGCCCACCGTGGCGTGGTCGCAGTCCCCGGCGGCGGAGACGACCAGGTTGGAGGGCCGGTAGTGGTGCTCGAAGAACCGCACGATGTCGTCGCGCGAGAGGGCCCCCACCGAGCCGGCCGTCCCCAACGTGTCCCTTCCGAGCGCATGCCCCGGGAACATGGCCGCCTGCCAGCGTTCGCCGGCCAGGTCGGCAGGCTCGTCGGCGTGCATCAGGATCTCGTCCAGGATCACGCTGCGCTCGGCCTCGACGTCCTCGGCACGCAGGGCCGGGGCGCAGATGATCTCGCTCAGAACATCGAGCCCCAGGTCCAGGTGATCCGAGAGCAGGCGGACGTAGAAGGTCGTGTACTCCTTCGTGGTGAACGCGTTGCAGTCGCCGCCCACCTCGTCGAGTGCCTCGGCGATGGCTGCGGCGGAGCGCTGTTCCGTTCCCTTGAAGAGCAGGTGCTCCAAGAAGTGCGACGCCCCCGCCAGCTCGTCGGGCTCGTCACGCGAGCCGCTGCCGACCCAGTAGGCGACAGCCACGGACCGGACGTCCGCCATGGTCTCGGTGACCAGGCGGATGCCGCACGGGAGGACCGACGTCTCGATCAACGACGTCGTGTGCGCCCGCGCCCGGACCGGCGATCACCGCGGTCGCCGCCCCGGTCACCCCGGCCACCCCCGTCCTCGGCTGCACCGGGGCCAAGGTCACCGAGGTCGGCCACCAGCTCGGCCTCGAAGGCGTCTTCGAAGGACGCGCCCGACGAGGACGATCCGCCTGCACGGGCGGCGGGGACAGTGGAGCGCTCCGCACCGTCGTCTCCGCCTTCGTTCGTCGCCGCGTCGACCTCGGCCGCCAACGAGAGCGAGACCTTGCCCTGCGGGTCGATGTCGTCGACCCGCACCTCGACGGACTGGCCGAGGGTGAGGACGTCCTCCACGTTGTTGACCCGCTTGCCTCCGGTCAGCGACGTGAGCTTGGAGATGTGGAGCAGTCCGTCACGCCCCGGCAGGACGTTCACGAATGCTCCGAACTTGGTGATGTTGACCACCCTGCCCCCGTAGATCACGCCGACCTCGGCCGTCGGCGGGTCGAGGATGAGCGAGATACGACGACGCGCCTCTTCGACGGCGTTGCCGTCCTTGGCGCCGATCGTGACGGTGCCGACGACGCCGTCGTCGTCCACTGCGATGTCGGCGCCGGTCTCCTGCTGCAAGGTGTTGATGACCTTGCCCTTGGGCCCGATGACCTCGCCGATCTTGTCGATCGGGATCTCCATGGACACGATCTTCGGCGCGCTCGTGGCGACGTGGTCGCGGGGCTCGGCGATGGCCCCGCCCATCACGCCCAAGATGGTCAGGCGGGCCTCTTTGGCCTGGAGCAGCGCCTGGGCCAGGACCTCGGCCGGGAGCCCGTCGATCTTGGTGTCGAGCTGGAGGGCGGTCACGGCGTCGGCCGTCCCGGCCACCTTGAAGTCCATGTCGCCGAAGGCATCCTCGGACCCCAGAATGTCGGTGAGCGTGACGTAGCGGCCGCCGTCGTACACCAGGCCCATGGCGATGCCCGCCACCGGTGCCTTCAAGGGGACACCAGCCGCCATGAGCGACAGGGTCGAGCCGCAGACCGAGGCCATGGAGGTCGACCCGTTTGAGGCCAACACGTCGGACACCACCCGCAGGGTGTAGGGGAACTCCTCCTCGCTCGGGACAACGGGCAGCAGCGCCCGCTCGGCCAGGAGCCCGTGCCCGATCTCGCGGCGCTTGGGACCCCGCATGAACCCGGTCTCGCCGGTGGAGAAGGGCGGAAAGTTGTAGTGGTGCATGTAGCGCTTGGAATCGACCGGGGTGATGGTGTCGAGCATCTGGGCCATACGCGGCATGCCCAGGGTGGTCACGTTGAGCACCTGGGTCTCCCCACGCTGGAACAGGGCGGACCCGTGCGCCGTCGGCAAGAGATCGATCTCGGCCGACAACGGGCGTATGTCAGAGGTGCCCCGCCCGTCCACGCGGACCCCGTCCTCCACGATCCGCTTGCGCACCAGCTTCTTGGTCAGCGAACGGATGGCCCCCTTCACCTCGCCGGCCCGTTCGGCGAACTCGTCGCCCAGCGCGGCCCGAATCTCCTCGCCGGCGGCATCGAGCGCGGCGTTGCGCTCCGCCTTCGAGGTCACCAGGTTGGCCTTGGCGATGGGGTCGGTGCCGACCGCCTCGACCCGGGCCCACACGTCGTCCTGGTAGTCCGTAAAAGTCGAGAACGGAATCGTCTCAACCGGCCCCCGAGCCGCCGAGAACGCCTCGACTAGGCGTCGCTGGAGGTTGATGGATTCGCGGATCCACGTCTTGGAGGCTTCGAGCCCGACGGCCAGCACCTCCTCGGTGACCTTGGGCGCGCCAGCGTCGTAGTAGTCCCAGGACTTCTCGGTCCCCCCCGCTTCGACCATCATGATGGCGATCTCGCTCTGGGGGTCATCGGTCAGCGCCCGTCCGGCCACGACCAACTCGAAAGTCGACGTCTCGCCCTCCTCGAAGGTGGGGTGCCCGATCCACTCCCCCTCGGTGGTGTAGGCCACCCGCACCGCGCCGATGGGCCCGTCGAAGGGGATGCCCGAGATCATGAGCGCGGCCGAGGCGGCGTTGATGGCCAGCACGTCGTGCGGGTTGACCTGGTCGGCGCCCACGATGGTGCCGACGACGTGCACCTCGTTGCGGAACCCGTCGGGGAACGACGGCCGCAGCGGGCGGTCGATCAGCCGGCAGGTCAAGATGGCCTGGTCCGAAGCCTTGCCCTCCCGGCGGAAGAACGAACCGGGGATCTTGCCCGCGGCGTAGGCCCGCTCCTCTATGTCGACGGTCAGGGGGAAGAAATCGGTCCCCTCCCGGACGGAGCGCGCCGCCGTGGCGGTGGCCAGCAGGACGGTGTCCCCGATGCGGGCGACGACGGAACCGTCGGCCAGCTGGGCCAGTTTCCCCGCCTCGAATGACATGGTGCGGTCGGTCCCAGTGATGGGGCCCGACACGGTGATGGCGTCAGCCATGATGCTCCTCGTGTCTCGGGGGCATCTCCGTGTCTGGTTCCCAGTGGTCGACCACCTCGCACCCGAAGTGACCGGCGACTGGCAGCCAGGAGGCTGAGACGCCCGCTTTCTGTGGTGCTCCCGCTACCGTCTGATGCCGAGACGGCTGATGACGGAGCGGTAGCGCTCGACGTCGTTCTTGCGGACGTAGTCGAGCAGCCGCCGGCGCTGACCGATGAGCTTCATCAGGCCGCGCCGGGTGTGGTGGTCCCCTTTGTGCACCTTCAGGTGCTCCGTCAAGTGGTTGATCCGTCCCGAGAGCAGTGCGATCTGCACCTCCGGAGAACCGGTATCACTCTCGTGAAGCCGGTACTCGGCGATGGTGGCCTGCGTGTCGGGCATGGAAAAACCTCAGAGACGGAGTTTGGAAGTGTGCCGGAGACCTGCCGCCGGCCGCCCAACATGGTAGCAGCCGCCCGTTGATCAGGGAAGATCGGCTCCGGCGAGCACCCGTTCGGTGGCCGCGACATCGACCCGCATCTGGGCCACCAGCGCCTCAATCGAGTCGAACCGCTGCTCGTCGCGCAGCCGGTGGGCGAAGGTGACTCGGCCCGCCTCCCCGTAGAGGTCGCCCTCGAAGTGGAGGAGGTAGGCCTCCACCAGCACCGGCGCGTTCCCTGGCTCGTAGAAGGTGGGACGGCGCCCGACCGAGATCGCCGCCCGGTGCACCGTGCCGTCGGGACGGACGAAGTGCCCCGCATAGACCCCGTCGGCGGGGAGCACGATGTCGCCCGGGACGGCCAGGTTCGCCGTCGGAAACCCCAGTTCCGGCCCGCCGCGTCCGTCGCCCCGCACGACCGGGCCACGCACCTCGTGCGGTCGGGCCAACAGCCGGGCGGCCTCCTCCACGTCGCCGTCGGCGAGCAGACCCCGGATCCGTGTCGACGACACCGGTTCGGCTCCCTCCTCAGTGAGGCCGACACCGACCACGTCGAAGCCCAGGGTCGACCCCAGGCGACGCAACAACGCCACGTTGCCGCGTCGGCCGTGGCCGAAATGGAAATCTTCCCCCACCACGACGAGGCCAGCCGAGAGCTCGTCGACCAACACTTCTTGGACGAAGTCCTCGGCCGACTCCTCGGATCGGGCGGCGTCGAAGGTGACCACGAGGGTGCGATCGATGCCGCACGCAGCCAGGAGCTCGAGCTTCTGGTCGAGACCGGTCAACTGCTTGGGTGCGGACTCGGGCCGGACGACCGAGGCGGGGTGGCGGTCGAAGGTCACCACCACCGTCGACATCCCGGCGGCTTCGGCCCGCGCGGACAGGTCGCGCAGGAGCGCACGATGCCCGAGATGGACTCCGTCATACGCCCCGATGGTGACCGCGGTTCGGCTGCCCGACATCGCGACGAAGGTTATTCGGGCGCCGACAGTGCGCTGGTCACCGCGGTGCCACGACGACGGCAGGCCGGATGCGGTCAGTGCCGGTCGCCTCGTAGACCGCCAGCAGCTGCCCCCCTCCGTCGAGCATGGCCCACGGGCCGTCTCCCCCGGCGCCGAGGGGCACCTTGTCGAGTGGGAGGCCGGTTCGGATGGACGACGCGACGTCCTCGGTCACCGTGACGGCGTCGAGGTCGCGCATCGCCTCCGCCGGTGTGAGGAGGTCGCCGGGGGCGAGCTGGGACAGGCACCGCATGTGGGGACCCCCGAACGAGCCGATCCGAGTGCGTCTGAGGTTGGCGACGTGGGCCCCTCCGCCGAGGGCGCGGCCGAGGTCCTGGGCCAGCACCCGCACGTAGGTGCCCGACGAGCACTCCACTTCGGCACGATAGACACCCGGCCGCTCGGGGTCGGGTGTGGTCGAGAACCGGTGCACGGTGACCGTGCGTGGTGGGCGTTCGACCTCCACGCCTTGGCGCGCCAGCTCGTAGAGCCGGCGTCCGCCCACCTTGACGGCCGAGACCATCGGGGGAACCTGCTCGATGGCGCCGGTCAGCCGTTCTGCGGCAGCTTGCACCTGCGTGGGCGTCACCTGGGCCATGTCGTAGGTGGAGACCACGTCGCCCGAGGCGTCGAGGGTCGTCGTGTCGGCACCGAGGACGAGGTCGGTCGTGTAGGTCTTGGGCAGCGAGGTGAGGAAGCGCAGCAGGCGCGTGACCCGACCGAGCCCCACCAGCAGCACGCCGGTGGCGTCGGGGTCAAGGGTGCCGGCGTGTCCCACCCTTCGCTGTCCGAAGATCCCTCGGCACCGGGCGACGACGTCGTGGGACGTCCACCCCGCCTCCTTGTCCACGACGACCAGGCCGTTGACCGCCTCTTGGGCGCTCACCCGTCGTCGTCGCGTTCGAGGCCGAGACCACGCAGGAGCTCCTCCACCCGTGAGCCTGCCGCCACGGCGGGATCGGCGCGGAAGCTGAGCCGAGGCGTGCGCTTGAGGGTCATCTGCGACCCCACCTTGCGCTGCAGGTGACCGCGGCGCTCCTCGAGCACCTCGGCGGTCTCGTCGTCGAGGGAGGCGAGGAACACCACCGCGTTGCGCATGTCGGGCGACACCTCCACCGACGTCACCGTGACCATGGGCACGCCGTCGGCGTCGGCCAGGCGTTCGAGCTCCTCGGCTACGACCTGCCGCAGCACCTGGTTCACCCGCAAGGCCCGCGGATATGTCGCCGTGCGCCGTTTCACCGCATCAGCTCCTCAGCTCTTGCAGTCCCTGAGCTCTTCAGCTCCTGGCGATCTCGCGCTCCTCGTAGGTCTCGATGATGTCGCCTCCCCTGAGGTCCTGGAAGTCCGACAACCCGATGCCGCACTCGAACCCGGCCGCCACCTCCCGTACGTCGTCCTTGAAGCGGCGGAGGGAGTTGATGGCTCCCTTCCAGATCACCGTGCCCTCGCGGAGGAAGCGGACCTTGGAGCCTCGGGTGATCTTCCCGTCGCGCACGTAGCACCCGGCGATGGCGCCGATCCGCGGCACCCGGAACACCTCGCGCACTTCGGCCTCGCCGGTGACGATCTCCTCGTAGACCGGCGAGAGCAGGCCCACCATGGCCGCCTCGAGATCCTCGAGGAGCTTGTAGATGATCTCGTAGGTCCGGATCTCGACGTCGGACGACTCGGCCAGCTCGCGCGAGCGCTTGTCGGGCCGCACGTTGAACCCGATGATCGTCGCGTTCGAGGCGGCGGCCAGCTGGACGTCGTTCTCGGTGATGCCGCCGATGCCCCGGAGGACGAAGCTCAGCTTCACGTCGTCGCGCTCGAGCCGCTTCAACGACTCGGTCACCGCCTCCAGCGAGCCCTGCACGTCGGCCTTCAGCACGATGTTCAAGGTCGCCGTCTCGCCGCGCGAGATCTGCTCGAAGAGGTCCTCGAGCTTGGCACCCGCGGCGGCCACCGGCTTGTGCCCCGACAGGCGGAAGCGCTGCGCCCGGGCCTCCCCGAGCGTCCTCGCCCGCGCCAGATCCTTGGCCGCTCGCATCTCGTCACCCGCGTGCGGGGGCTCCGAGAAGCCCAGCACCTGCACCGGCGTCGACGGCAGCGCTTCCTTGATGTGGTCACCCCGGTCGTCCACCAGGGCCTTGACCTTGCCCCAGGCGGCTCCGGCCACGACGGGGTCGCCGACACGCAACGTCCCCTGCTCCACGATCACGGTGGCCACAGGGCCTCGGCCCGCTTCCAGGTTGGCCTCGAGCACGACACCGCGCGCCTCGCCCTCGACCCGCGCCGTCAGCTCCTCCACCTCGGCGACGAGCACGATCTGCTCGAGCAGGTTCTCGATCCCGGTGCCCTGCAGTGCGGAGACCTCAACCACGATCGTGTCGCCGCCCCAGGCCTCGGGCACCAGGCCCCGCTCGGAGAGCTGTTGGAGCACCCGCGCCGAATCGGCGTCGGGCCGGTCCATCTTGTTGACGGCCACGATGATCGGGACGTCGGCCGCCGTGGCGTGGTCGATGGCCTCGATCGTCTGGGGCATCACGCCGTCGTCGGCTGCCACCACCAGGATCACGATGTCGGTGACCTGCGCCCCGCGGGCCCGCATGGCCGTGAAGGCGGCGTGGCCCGGCGTGTCGATGAACGTGATGCGGTGGTCCTGCCATTCCACCTGGTAGGCGCCGATGTGTTGGGTGATGCCGCCTGCCTCCCCCGCCACGACGTCGGTCGAGCGGATGCGGTCCAGAAGCAGGGTCTTGCCGTGGTCGACATGGCCCATCACCGTGACGACGGGCGGGCGAGGCCGCTGGTCGGACTCGTCCTCCTCGTCCTCGTCCTCGAAATAGCGGGCGAGCAGCTCCGCTTCCTGCTCCTCGCCGGGGTCGACCAGGCGCACGTCGGCCCCGATCTCGGCCGCGAAGAGCTCGATCATGTCGTCGTTCAGCGACTGGGTCGCCATGACCATCTCGCCCTGCAGGAGCAGGAATCGCACGATGTCACCCGCGCTCCGGTTGAGCTTGGGACCGAGGTCGCGCGCCGTCGAGCCGCGCTCAATGATCACCTCGCCCTCGGGCACCGGTGCCGTGGAGGGCTGGTACGTGGTCAGCTGCGTCGGCTCGAGCTCCTCGAGATTGCGCCGACGCCGGCGAGCTCGTCGTTGGGGAGGACGCCGTCCGGGCATGCCGCCGCGCCCACCCGGTGGTGGAGCACCGGCGGGCGATCCGGCTCCCGACCGGCCCCCGAAGCCCCCGCCGGGCCGGCCTCCGAACCCTCCGGCCGAGGCGCCGCCGGGGCGCGTCCCAGCGCCGGTCGGCCGGCCGCCGGTCCGAGGCGGATAGGACCCCCCGGGGCGGGCCGACGACGGGGAGGGCGCAGGCCGCCGTCCGCCCATCCCCGGCGGCGGCGGAATGGGCCGGCCGCTCGGTCCAATGGGCGGGCGGGCCGGGGGCGGGGGAACCGGCCTGCCCGAGGGGCTGAGCGGCGGGCGGGCGACGCGCGGACGCTCCGATGCTGGCGGGGCAGCCACGTCAGGGGCCTGGGCCGCCGGAGCGTGGGCGACGGGGGGCTTGGCGGTCGGGGCCGCCGGGGTGGGCGGCGCCGACGCGGCGTGCGAGGGTGCCGCGGGTGCCGAGGGTTGGGACGCCGGGGGCGACGTGGGGCGGCTGCTCACCAGGCGCGAGGGTCGAGGCGCCCCATCGGGTGCGCCGGTTGTCGGAGCGGCCCGCGGCGAGGCGGCGAGCGGGCGCGTCGGCGCTTCCTTGGACGGAGCTCCGGCGGCGGACGAGGTCGAAGCGGCGACGGCCCGACGGGCCACCGCGGGCGAGGAAGCCTCCTCGCCCGCGACCCCAACAGACGGAGGGGCTGGAGCCTCGACGGCGTCACGAGAACCCGGAGCGGACGCCGTTGCCGGCACGGCCTTGTTGGTCGCCTTCGCCGCCTTCTTGGCTGGAGCGGGCTCCTCGGGCTGGACGGGGCGCCTCAGGCCCTCGGCATCGGCCTTGCGGCGGACGCGGTCGGCCTGGGCGTCCTCGATGGACGACGAGTGGCTCTTGACCCCGATACCTAGGGACAGAGCGAGATCGAGCCCCTCCTTGTTGGTGAGGCCCAGCTCCTTGGCCAGCTCATAGACGCGGATCTTCTTCGGCAAGTGGGTCTCTTCGTCCTTTGTTCCTCGCGGGGCCTGGCGTCAACCCCAGCTCCTCATCCTCGCACATCAGGTGCCTTCGTCCCCCACGCCCAGATCAGCTGTGCACCCACTCGTTCCGCCTCCCCGGCGCCGAGCGGAGCTGCGAAGGCCCGCTCGAAGCCGTGCCGGCGCACCGCGTCGGTCACGCAACTGACCGATCCCCGGCACAGCCACGCCCCTCTCCCTGGGCCGTTCCGAGCCACCTCCAACCTCCCGTCGGGTGCCCGGGCGATCCTGATCAGCAGGTCGGCCGGGCGGGCGCGGCGGCACCCGACGCAGGTGCGGGTGGGGGCTATGCCTCGGCCTCCCCGGTCTCGGGAGCCCCCGGCGCGTCGGAAGCCGCCGCGGGGTCGGCAGCCTCGGTCGCCACTCCGGCCTCGCCCGCAGGCTCCCCGGCGGCCGGGGCCTGGGGGGCCGGGGCCTGGGCGGCCGGCGCCTGGACGTCCTCGGCCTGGTGCGTCCACTCCTCGGCCGACATGGCCTCGCCACCCTCGGCCGGCTTCCACACCATGTCGCCGCTCTCGTCCTCGACCCACTCGCCTTCGGCCCACTCCTGGTCGCCGTACCCGCCGGCTTCCTCCTCGGCCAACTGCGTCTCGCTCTTGATGTCGATGCGCCACCCGGTGAGGCGCGCCGCCAGCCGTGCGTTCTGGCCCTCCTTGCCGATGGCCAGGGAGAGCTGGAAGTCGCTCACGATCACTGTTGCCGTTCCCGTCTCCTCGTCGAGGCGGACCTCACGGACGCGGGCGGGGGCCAACGCGTTCTGAATCAGGTCGACCGGGTCGTCCGAGAACGGGACCACGTCGACCCGCTCGCCGCGCAGCTCGTTGGTCACCATGCGAACCCGGGAGCCGCGTGCCCCGACACACGCACCGACGGGGTCGACGTTGGGGTCGTTGGACCAGACGGCGATCTTGGTCCGGTGGCCCGGCTCGCGAGCAGCCGCCTTGATCTCCACGACACCCGACCCGATCTCGGGCACCTCGAGCTCGAAGAGCCGCTTGATGAGACCAGGGTGCGTCCGACTGACGACGATCTGGGGACCCTTGGTCGTCTTGCGGACTTCGACGATGTAGGCCTTCAGTCGGGCGCCGTGCTCGTAGCGCTCGTAGGAGACCTGTTCGGCCTGGGGCAAGAGCGCCTCGACCTTTCCGAGGTCGAGCAAGGTGTAGCGATTGTCCGTCTGCTGGACGATCCCGGTGACGATGTCGCCCTCCCGTCCGGCGTACTCCTCGTACTTCATGTCCCGCTCGACCTCACGGATCCGTTGGAGGATCACCTGCTTGGCCGTCTGGGCGGCAATGCGGCCGAAGTCGTCGGGCGTGTCGTCCCACTCCCGCACGACCTCGCCGTCCTCGTTGAGCTCCTGCCCGTAGACGCGGATCTCGCCCGAGTCGGGGTCGATGGTCACCACGGCCTCTTCGGCCGCGTCGGGACGACGCTTGTACGCAGCCACGAGCGCGTTGGCCAGGGCATCGAGCAGCGTGTCGACCGAGATCCCCTTGTCGCGCGCGATCTGGCCCAGCGCGTCGAGAAACTCGAAATTGGTCTTACTCATGACCGCTTCACCCTCTCAGTCTTCCCACGCTTCTCCGCCGCGGGGCGGCGCGGCTCGGGGCCCCACTCGAATACCGTCCTGGCCCGCTCGATCCGGTCGTAGTCGATGCGAACTTCGCCTCCGGGCACGTCGGGCCCGGTCAGCGTGCACCCGGACTCGTCGGCCGAGGCCAAGGTGCCAGTGATCCGCCGAACTTCCTCCGTACCGGCGTCGACCCGCACGCTGATCGTCTCCCCCACGGCCCGCGCGAAGTGCGCCGGCGTGCGCAGCCGACGCTCCAATCCCGGCGAGGACACCGACAGCGTGTAGCGGCCCGCCATGGGGTCGATGCGGTCGAGCTCGGCGGAGACGTCGCGCGTGGCCTCGCCCAGCTCATCGAGGCCGACTCCTCCCTCACGGTCGACGAAGACGGTCAGTTGGGCTCCCTGGATCTCCACGTCGACCAGGTCGAGCCCGCGTGCCTCGAGCACCGGTGACAGGGCGCCTGCCAGATCCGTCGTGTCCCTGCGCATGGCCGTCACCTCCTCCTCGGCGCGTGGTCTTCTCCCTGCGACTCCGATCCGCACGTCCCTCTGGGCCCGT
Organism: uncultured Acidimicrobiaceae bacterium; assembly: GCA_963787485.1. Taxonomy (GTDB): domain Bacteria; phylum Actinomycetota; class Acidimicrobiia; order Acidimicrobiales; family RAAP-2; genus Bog-473. The sequence goes on from CAWBDF010000002.1 coordinate 70,027, forward strand.
ACCCCCGAAAGCGAAAGCGTGGGCCGCAGCCCACGCTTCAACGAGGTACTGATTCAGATATGGACAGCTGCACGAGTATAGCAACCCCGTCGTGGCACCGACCGGGGTTGCCGGCCCCACGGGGGGCTTCAATACGAACGACCGACGACGGCCACGAGATCCTCGTCGCGGTCACGCTCGGCGAGGCTTCCGTCGCCCCGTTGCAGGCACCGCACGCTGAGTGCGTGCTCGGCCAGGCGGTCCTCGCCGTCGGACCCCAAGGCGTGGAGGGGGATCCGGGCGAAGCCCACCGATCCCGCCTCGACCGCCTCGTGCAGCGACGCCACGTCGGCCGTCCGGGCGTCACGGGCCGCCCTTGCCTCGGCCAGCAGCTCGCCGCCGGCCCGCGCCAGCACCGACTTCACGGTGGCCCCGGCCTGTGAGACGTCCACCACTGTCTTGTCCCGGGTGTGCCGGGCGACCAAGGTGAGCTTGCCGTCGGCCAAGTCGCGAGGCCCGATCTCCACCCTGACCGGCACCCCCTTGAGCTCCCAGTCGACACTGCGGCGCCCGAAGCTGGTGTCGGTGCGGTCGTCGAGTCGCACCCGGTGCCCGGCCGCTCGGAGCTCGTCGACCAGCGCCCGGGCCACGCCGACCACCTCAGGCGAGTCCTTGACCACCAGCACGACCACCTGCACCGGCGCCAGCGCAGGTGGGAGACGCAGGCCGAAGTCGTCGCCGTGGCCCATGACCAATGCCCCGATCAGGCGCGTCGAGACCCCCCACGAGGTCTGCCAGACGTGCTCGAGCGTGCCCGACGCGTTGGTGAAGGTGATGTCGAAGGGACGGGAGAAATTCTGCCCGAGCTCATGGCTCGTGCCCATCTGCAGGGCCTTGCCGTCGCCCATCATCCCTTCGCACGTCCACGTGCGGTCGGCTCCGGCGAACCGTTCTCGCGCCGTCTTGTGACCGGTGAGCACGGGCAGGCACAACACGTCGACCATGGTCGAGCGGTAGACGTCCTGCAGGATGCGCAGCGCGTAGACGCGGGCGTCCTCCTCGGTGGCGTGCGCCGTGTGGCCCTCCTGCCAGAGGAACTCGCTCGTGCGCAGGAACAGGCGCGGCCGCAGCTCCCAGCGGACCACGTTGGCCCACTGGTTGATCAGCAGGGGCAGGTCGCGGTGGCTCTGGATCCACTTTGAGAAGAACGAGTTGACGACCGTCTCGCTCGTCGGGCGGACGACGATCGGCTCTTCGAGCTCCCTGCCGCCGGCATGCGTGACGACGGCCAGCTCGGGCGCGAACCCCTCCACGTGCTCGGCCTCGAGCTTGAGAAACGCCTCGGGGATGAACAGTGGGAAGTAGGCGTTCTCCGCCCCGGTCTCCTTGATGCGACGGTCCAGTTCCGCCTGCATCAGCTCCCACATCCCGTAGCCCCAGGGCCGGATGACCATGGTGCCGCGCACCGGGCCGTTGTCGGCCATCTCGGCGCGGGCGACCACCTCTTGGTACCAGCGCGGGAAGTCCTCCTCACGGGTGACGATCGCGCCCTTGGTCACCCGAGCAGGGTACTTGGTGCTGGTCGCGTTGGACCTCAGTCCTGGTGCCCGTCCTCGGGTTGCGCGCCGCTATCGACCACGTCGACCACGTCGACCGCGTCGTCACCGCGCCGTCGGATGAGCTCGATTTTGTCCCGAGTGTGATTGGGGTCGGCGCCCGTCGAGTCGAGCAGCGCGCGCCGGTCGGCCTCGGCCTCGGCCTCGGCGCTCGAGTCGGCGGCGGCGATCCGCGCCTCGACCCCTTCGGCCGCCAGACGCTCCGCCTCGTCCACCAATGCCCGCACCATGTCCGCCTCGGGGACGACGCGGATGATCTTGCCGCGGATGAAGAGGTGGCCCTTCTGCTTCCCGGCCGCGATGCCCAGGTCGGCCTCGCGCGCCTCGCCCGGGCCGTTGACGACGCACCCCATCACGGCCACCTGGATGGGCAGGTTCAGCTTCTCGAGCGCCTCTTGAGCCTCCTTGGCCACCGCGATGACGTCGACCTGGGCCCGGCCGCAGGACGGGCAGGCGATGAGGTCGAGGCCCTTGCGCTCGCGCAGTCCCAGCGACTCGAGGAGCTGGCGCCCGGCGCGCGCCTCCTCCACCGGGTCGGCGGTCAGCGAGAAGCGGATCGTGTCGCCGATGCCCTCCGCCAGGAGCGTGGCGATGCCGGCGGTGCCCTTGACCAGCCCGGCCGGCGGCGGGCCCGCTTCGGTGACGCCGAGGTGCAGCGGGTGGTCGAAGGTCTCCGAGGCGAGCCGGTAGGCGGCGATCATCAGGGCGACCGAGGAGGCCTTCACCGAGATCTTGACGTCGGTGAAGTCGACGTCCTCGAACAAGGCGAGTTCGTGGCGGGCGGACTCGACCAGGGCCTCGGGGGTGGCCCCGCCGTACTTCTTGTAGAGGTCGGGGTGCAGCGACCCGGCGTTGACCCCGATGCGGATGGGCACGCCGCGGTCGCGCGCCTCGGCGGCCACCTGCTTGATCTCGGCCTCCTTGCGCAGGTTGCCCGGGTTCAGGCGCAGCCCCTGGACTCCGGCCTCCAGCGCGGCGAGTGCCATCTCGTGGTGGAAGTGGATGTCGGCCACGACCGGCACCGGCGAGCGCGGCACAATGTGGGCCAGGCCCTCGGCGGCCGCCTCCTCGTTGCACGTGCAGCGCACGATGTCCGCGCCGGCCGCGGCCAGCGCGTAGATCTGGGCCAGCGTGCCGTCGACGTCCGCCGTCTTCGTCGTCGTCATCGACTGCACCGTGACCGGCGCACCATCACCGATGGGCACGCCGCCCAGGGTGATGCGGCGCGTCGGCCGGCGGGGCGGCAGGAGTGAGGGGGAGAGCTCCACGGCCGTCAGTGCGGTATCTGGAGCGGATGGGTGATGTCGAGATAGATGCCGGCGAAGACGAAGACGAGGAGGAGCGCGATGAAGACCGCCGCCACCGGGAACAGCTTGGTGATGTCGGCCCGGTAATACGGCTGGCCCCGTTTTGTGCGGACCCATTCGTAGGCCGCCACGGCCACGTGCCCACCGTCGAGGGGGATCATCGGCAACATGTTCAGGATCCCGAACACGATGTTGACGGCGATCAGGAGAAGCAGGACGGTGGCCAGCCCGGCCTGTTCCGATTGCGCACCGAGGTTGGCGATGCCGACGATGGAGACGGGGCGGGGCGCGGAGCCGGGATTGCTGACCGCGGACTGGGCTGCCCTGGAGTTCGTCACCTGGTGGTAGATCGACTCCAATCCGCTCCACGAGAACGTCTGGCCCAGTCCGGTGATCTCCTCGTGCGTCACCGTCCACATGGTGGACAGGGCGGCGCCCGGGGCGGCCAACGCACCGACCTGACTGGTCGCGGTCCCGATGTCGACGCCCAGGTAGCCGCGGTTTGCCAGCTTCTCGCCGTCCACCTTGATGCCCTTGCCATTCTCGGGCGTGGCCTCAAGGTGGATGAGTTTCCCGTCGCGCTCCACCCCGATGGCGAGGGGCGTCCCGACGGAGCGCTTGATGATGTCGGTCATGGAGTCCGGGCCGGCGAAGCTCTTGCCGTCGATGGAGACGATGGTGTCCCCGACCCGCAGGCCGGCGATGGCGGCGGGCGTCGCCCGTCCCGGCCAGTGCTCCAACGAGGCCACGGTGTAGTTGTTCGTTGCCCGCCCGAAGGTGAAGACCAGGACGAGCGCCAGGACGAAGGCGATGAGGAAATGCATGGCCGAGCCGGCGGAGGCCACGATGATCCGCTGGTGGAACGGCTGCTGGCGGTAAGCCCGGGCCTCGTCCTCTTCCGGCACTTCCTCGGTGGACGTGAACCCGGTGATTCGGACGTACCCGCCGGCGGGAATGGCCTTCACGCCGTATTCGGTCTCGCCCCGCCGGACCGACCACAGCCGCGGGCCGAACCCGACGAAGTATTCGGTCACCTTCATGCCCGCTCGCTTGGCCGTCACGAAGTGGCCGAACTCGTGCAGCATGACGATCGCAAAGAGGATGACGATGAAGAGCAGCAGGTAGCCCCAGCCGAGGGCGATGAAGACGGCGGTGATCAGGACCAGCGCCACCAGGAGCTGGAGCACCCGCGCGGGATTGCTGTCGGGCGCCGGGTCCGGCTCGAGGGGCGGTTCCGCCGCCGGCGCCTCCTTCTCGGTGAGCGTCATCGCAGCCTCAACGCTACCGGCCACCACCCAGGGCGAGGCGTCGGTCCAGCGCCAGGCGGGCCCGGGCCCGGGCCTCGGCATCGGCGGCCAGCACGTCGTCGATCCCTTCCACGGGTTGGTCCGACCAGGCGTCGAGCGTCTCGGCGACCACGTCGGCGATGCCGTTCCAGGGCAGCCCGTGGCCCAAGAACGCTGCGACGGCGACTTCGTTGGCCGCACTGAGCCACGCCGGCGCCGACCCGCCCAGGCGCCCGGCCTCGTAGGCCAGGTCGAGGCACGGGAAGACGGACCTGTCGGGAGGCTCGAAGGTCAGCGACTGCGGCTGGGACCAGTCGAGGGCGCCGAAGGGCGTCGCGGCGCGGTCGGGCCACCCGAGGGCGTACCCGATCGGGAGGCGCATGTCGGGGTCCGACAGCTGGGCCAGCACCGAGCCGTCGCGCAGCTCCACCATGGAGTGCACGACGGACTGGGGATGCACCACCACGTCAATGCGGTCGTAGTCGACGCCGAAGAGCTCGTGGGCCTCTATCACCTCGAGACCCTTGTTCATGAGGGTGGAGGAGTCGATCGTGATCTTGGGGCCCATCGACCAGGTGGGGTGCGCCAGCGCGTCCTCGACCGTCACCGCATGCAGGCGGTCAGCGGACCAGCCCCGGAAGGGGCCTCCGGAGGCGGTCAGCAGCAGCCGGGCCACGTCGGTCGCCGCCCGCACCGAGGCCAGGCACTGGTGCAGCGCGCAGTGTTCGGAGTCGACGGGAACGATCTCGGCACCCGGTGTGCGACGGGCCTTTTGGACCACGGGCGCGCCGGCGATGAGCGATTCCTTGTTGGCCAGCGCGAGCCGGCGGCCACCGTCCAGGGCAGCCATGGTGACGGGCAGCCCGGCGAAGCCGACTACGGCGTTCAGCACGACCTCGGCGCCACGGGCCGCCTCGGCCATGCCCTCCACCCCCACCAGGACCTGGGTCCCGGGCACCACGGCGTCCCGGACCTCGCGGTAGCGAGCAGGATCGCCGATCACGACCATGTCGGGTCGGAACTCCGCCGCTTGGGCCGCTAACAGATCGGCCGAGCGCTGGGCCGCCAGGGCGTGGACGCGAAAGCGTCCAGGTTCGGCGCGGACGACGTCGAGGGCCTGGGTGCCGACGGAGCCAGTGGATCCCATCAGGCTGACGGTGCGCATCAGCTCACCCCAGGTGCAGCGCTTTGACCACGAAGTACGTGGCGGGGATGACGAAGAGCAACCCATCCACCCGGTCGAGGATGCCACCGTGACCGGGCAAGACCCGGCCCATGTCCTTCAGGCCCAGGTTCCTCTTGATCATCGACTGGCTCAGGTCGCCCAGTGGGGCGACCACCGCCACGACGAGTCCGTAGAGCGCTGCCTTGCCGACCGTCCACGGGTGAATGAAGTGGACGACGACCACCGCCACGAGAACCGCCGCCACGGCACCCCCGACCAAACCCTCCCAGCTCTTGTTGGGGCTGATGGAGGGAGCGAGCTGATGGCGCCCCATGGCCGAGCCGACCAGCAGCGAGGCCACGTCGTCGGCCACGGTCACGATGACCGCCGCCAGTAAGAAGGCGATGCCGTGCCGCTCGGGGAACAGGTTCGGATTCAGCAACAACGCGGCGAACGAGCCGAACACGCCCACCCACACGAAGACGAACACGGTCGCGGTGATGCCCGAGACAGGCTCCGCCGATGGCTCCACCCGCGCCAAGTACCACACGAACGAGCCGGCGACGAGCAGCACCAGCACCAGAGGCAGTGCGGCCACGCCCTTGTTGTAGGTCTCCACCAGGAGGGACAACACCGCCACCAGGCCGAGCAGCGTGGCCGGATGGTGGTGTGCCCGCCGGAAGGCGGCATAAGCCTCGGCGGTGGCCAGGAGCACGACGACACTGACGATCACCATGCTGGCCACGGTGCCGGCGGCAAAGCAGGCCAGCACCACGATGCCGAGTAAGACACCCGTGCCCACGGCCACGCGCATGTCGCGCCCACCGGTCCCGGCGCTCCGAGGCGCTCCGGCGCGTCCGGCCACCACCCGGGTTCCGGCACGCGTCGAACCACCCCGTGGCGTGGCGCCGTTTCGACCGCGCGTCGCGCGTTGGCGCGGCCCGGGTGGCTGTGGGTGGCTGACGCGTGACGGCACAGGGGTCGACGCCTCGACCGGCGCCTCGGTCACCAAGCGGGGTGTGGCCCCCACCGGCTCGGGCTCTTGGAGGGAACCGGGCTCGGGTTGGACCGGTTGGACCGGTTGGACCGGGGGGCTGGCCGACGGGGAGGAGATCCGTTCGACCTCGGCGCCCGGACCGAGGTCCGGGTGGGGTCCGAGGGCGGGCTCGGGCTCGATCACGAGGGTGTCGTCCGACTCGAAGTGCCAGGGCTGACGCTCCACGTCGATCTCGTCGCGCTCTTCGGCCAGGGCACCGACGAGGGGACGGTCGTCCGAGAGCATGGAGGGTTCGAAGAGCTCCTCCTGAGCCTCCCAATCGATTGACTCCTCACGCCAACTCGGGGGGGCCACGCCCGGCTCCTCGCCGCCGCTGCGGTCCAGCACCGCCGGCACTTGACCTGTCGGCGCGTCGTTCCAGTGCTGGAGGTCGGGGTGCTCGTCGGCCACCGGTCCGGTCACCTCGCGCACGGTGTCCCCGGCGGGTTCGGCGCCGATGATGCGGACGCGACCGGAGTGATAGGACGGCGGGTCCTCGTCGAGGCTCTCGTTCACGCCGAGTCCGCCCACACGGGCATCGTCGTCTTGTGGACCATCACCGACCGCGTTCTCGTCGAGACCGTTGTTGTCGAAGGGGACCCTGTGGTCGACGACATCGTGGTCGATGACGTCGTGGTCGATGACGTCGTGGTCGATGACATCGTGGTCGATGTCGTCGTGGTCGATGTCGTCGTGGTCGATGTCGTCTGACATTGTGTCCTCAGACCTGGAGCAACTCGTGCTCTTTGGCCGTCAGGAGCTGATCGATCAGAGCAACCTGCTCGTGAGTGATCTTCTCGAGGTCTTTCTCCACCCGGTCGAGCTCGTCGGTGGAGAGCTCACCGTCCTTCTGCAGCGCATCGAGCTCATGGCGCGCCGCACGGCGCAGGTTGCGCACGGCCACCCTCCCCTCCTCAGCCTTGTGCCGGACGACCTTGACCAATTCCTTACGGCGCTCCTCGGTGAGCTGTGGGAAGGCCAGCCGAATCACTGAACCGTCGTTGCCCGGGTTGATACCCAGGTCCGAGGCGGCGATGGCCTTCTCGATCGCGCCGAGCGACCCTTTGTCGTACGGCGAGACCACCAGGAGCATGGCATCGGGCACGCTGAACCCGGCCAGCTGGCGCAGGGGCGTCGGAGTGCCGTAGTAATCGACCGACAGCGACTCCACAAGGGCCGACGAGGCCCGTCCCGTCCGCACGTTGCCCATCTCGTGACGCACGTGGTCGATGGCTTTACCCATCTTCTCCCTGGCGTCGTCCTTTACCAAGGCGGCGAGGTCTTCCTCCATCAACGGACCAGCGTACCGATCTGCTCGCCCCCGAGCGCACGACCGATGTTGCCCGGGATCATCAGGTCGAACACCCGGATGGGCAGATCGTTGTCCTTGCAGAAGGTGATCGCCGTGAGGTCCATGACGCGGAGGTCCCGGTTGATCACGTCCATGAAGGAGATCTCGTCGTAGCGGGTCGCCGTGGGATCGAGCTTGGGATCGGCGCTGTAGACACCGTCCACCCCCGAGTGCGTGCCCTTGCACAGCAGCTCGGCGCCGATCTCGGCGGCGCGCAGCGCAGCCGGAGTGTCCGTGGTGAAGAACGGGTTGCCCATGCCGGCGGCGAAGATGACGATGCGACCCTTCTCGAGGTGCCGAATGGCCCGCCGACGGATGTAGGGCTCGGCCACCTCGGCCATCGACAGGGCGCTCAGCACCCTGGTGGGTTGGCCCTGCTGCTCGAGCGCGTCCTGGAGAGCCAACGCGTTGATGACCGTGCCGAGCATGCCCATGGTGTCCGAGGTGGCGCGGTCCATCCCGCCGCTCTCACCGGTGGTGCCGCGCCAGATGTTCCCACCGCCGACGACGACGGCGAGCTCCAACCCTCCCCCCTCCACGGCGCGGGCCATCTCCTTGGCCATGCGCTCCACGGTGGCGGCGTCAATGGTTTCATCCGATGCCGCGGAGGCGAGGGCCTCCCCCGACATCTTCAAGACGATGCGTCGCGGCTCTCCCACGATCCGCCGCTCAGCCGCCGACGACGACCTGTGCGAACGCCACGATGCGCGCCGACCCGAGCATGCCGGCGATCGTCTGCTTCTCGTCGCGCACGAAGGCTTGGTCCAGCAGCACCCGCTCTTTGAACCACCCCGTCAGCCGGCCCTCGACGATCTTGGCCAGCGCGGCCTCCGGCTTGCCCTCGTTGCGCGAGATCGTCTCGAGCGTGGAGCGCTCGGCGTCCACGTCCGCCTCGGGCACCTCGTCACGGCTGAGGTAGGCCGGTTTGGCGAAGGCGATGTGGACGGCGATGTCGTGGGCCAGCTCTTCGGAGCCCCCGTCGAGCACCACCGCCACCGCATTGACCCCTCGACCGGCCTGCTGGTGCAGGTAGGTGTCGACGACCTGGCCCGGCTGGGCCTCCAGCCGCCGTACCTGTCCCACCGAGATGTTCTCCTTCAGCGTGGCCCGGAGCCGTTCCACGTCGCCGTCCAGCTCGCTGGTGGCGTCCTCACCCTTGGCGGCTACCAGGGCGGCCAGCTCGTTGGTCAGGGCGACGAACTCGTCCGCCTTGGCGACGAAGTCAGTCTCGCAGCGCAGCTGCGCGACGGCGGCGGCGTCCCCGGAGCGGGCCACGGCGACGGCGCCCTCGGCGGCCTCCCGGTCGCTCCGCTTGGCCGCACCGGCCTGGCCCTTCTCCCGCAGGATCTGGGCCGCCTTGTCGAGGTCGCCGCCGGACTCCTCCAACGCGCCTTTGCAGTCGAGCATGCCGGCGCCCGTCATCTGCCGGAGTGCGGCGACGTCCTTCGCCGAGTAATCGGGCACGATCAGGCCACCTCGACGGGCTCTTGCGGCGCGCGCACCCGACGCGGGCGGGGCGAGGACGAAGATCCTCCCTCCTCGGCGTGCGGCGCGGGCGCCGTCTGGCGCCGGTGCTCGGCGATGAACCGCCCTTCGACCACGGCGTCCGCCATGACCCGGCACATCAGCGTGCCCGAACGGATGGCGTCGTCGTTTCCCGGGATCACATAGTCGATCACGTCGGGGTCACAGTTGGTGTCCACGACCGCCACCACGGGCAGGCCAAGCTTGCGCGCCTCGGTCACGGCGATGTGCTCCTTCTTCGTGTCGATGACGAAGACGGCGTTGGGCAGCCGGTCCAGATCGGCGATGCCGCCGAGGTTTCGGCTGAGCTTCTCGAGCTCTCGGGTGTGCTGCAGCGCCTCCCGTTTGGGCATGCCGTCGAAGTCGCCGGCCGCCTGCATGGCCCGGAGCTCCTGCATGCGCTTCACCCGCCCCGACACCGTGGCGAAGTTGGTGAGCATCCCACCCAGCCACCGTTGGTTCACGTACGGCATGCCGCACGCCTCGGCGTACTCGGCCACCGGCCCCTGGGTCTGCTTCTTGGTGCCCACGAACAACAGGGTCCCGCCGTCGGCCACCAAGTCCCGGACGTACGTGTAGGCGGACTCCACGCCCGAGAGGGTCTTGCGCAGGTCGATCAGGTAGATCCCGTTGCGCTCGCCGAGGATGAACCTTCTCATTTTGGGGTTCCATCGGCGGGTCTGGTGGCCGAAGTGGACCCCTGCCTCCAGCAACTGTCTCATGGAGACGACGGCCATGGTGATGTTCCTCCAGTCGGTTGTGTGCTCCCCTGGCGCAGCACCATCCGGAGACGGCGACCGTGGAAACGCGCGCGGGTGTCCGCTCAATGCGTCACCCACCCCAGTGGTGGGCCGGGCCATGTTAGCCGGTCGACGCCCCCGACGGTCTGGGGTCCCCCGGGCGGGAGTCCCTCACGCCCGGGGGTGGGTGTCCCCGTACACGCTGCGCAACCGCTCCTTGCTGACGTGCGTGTACACCTGGGTCGTGGCCAGGCTGGCATGGCCGAGCAGCTCCTGGACCACCCGCAGATCTGCCCCCCCGTCCAACAGATGGGTGGCGTAGGTGTGGCGCAGGGCGTGCGGGTGGGTGGGTGACACGGCACGCCGGTCGAGGATGCGCCGGACGTCACGTGGTCCCAGGCGAGCCCGGCGCCGGTTGACGAAGGCCGCCTCCGGAGGGCCATCGACCTGGTCACGCCCGTCGGTGAACCAGGTGCGCAGGGCCGCGACGGCCGTGTCGTGGATGGGCACGCGGCGCTGTTTTCCTCCCTTTCCGAGCACCGTCACCGTTCGTCCCGCCAGATCGACGTCGCTGCGGTCGAGCCCACACAGCTCCGAGACCCGCAGTCCGGCGGCGTAGAGCAGCTCGAGCACGGCGCGGTCGCGCCGGTCCCAGGTCGTCGGCGCCTCGACTTCGACCAGGGCGGCCACCTCACCGGCCGAGAGGACCCGCGGCAGGCGCCCACCCCCCGACGGTGCGCGCAGTGAGCGGGCCGGGTCGGAACCGAGTCGACCCTGCCGGACCAGCCAGGCGAAGTAACAGCGCAGGGCAGCCGCCTTGCGGGCGATGGTCGCCCGGGCCAGACGGCGTGTCCCGAGCGAGGCCAGATAGCGCCTCAGGTGCATGCGGTCGACCCTCTCGGGGTCGAAGACGCCGCTTCTCGACATCCACTCGGCGAACGCGGACACGTCACCCGTATAGGCCCTTCGGGTCGCGTCGGCGCGGCCGCTGAGCCAGGCGCTGAACTCGGGCAGATCCCAGTTTTGGGCCACGTCGTGCCACGGTACCGTCCACACCACGGCGAACTCGGGCACTAACGTCCGGGGGGGACCCTTCGGGGGGTCCACCGTCACGGTCGGGCATCTGGGACCGATTGGGACCGAATTCCCTGGGGGCCGATCCGGCCGCACGGGACGGCTGAACTGGAGAGTCATGAGCGGGCGCATCCTGGTCGTCGAGGACGATGAGCGGATCCGATCCTCCATGCGCCTCGCCCTCGAGGGCGAGGGCTACGAGGTGCGCGATGCGGCGAGCGCCGAGGAGGGACTCGAGCTGTTCGCCGAGGCGCCGACCGACGTCGCGCTGATCGACCTCATGTTGCCCGGCATGGACGGATTCGAGTGCTGTCGGGCTCTGCGACGGAGCAGCGCGGTGCCCATCATCATCGTGACGGCCCGGGCGGACACCCACGACGTGGTGGCTGGCCTCGAAGCGGGAGCGGATGACTACGTCACCAAGCCGTTCGTGGCCAAGGAGCTGGCTGCCCGCATCCGGGCGCTCCTGCGGCGGGCCCGTCCCGCGGACGAGGAGCCCGGCGCCCTGACCTTCGGCGACCTCCAGCTCCTGCCCGAGCAGGGAGTCCTGCGCCACGTCGGGGGCGACGAGGTGCACTGCACCCGGACCGAGTTCCGCCTGCTGTGCGAGCTGGCGGCCAGCCCGAACAAGGTGCTCAGCCGTGAACAGCTGCTGGACCGGGTGTGGGGTTACGACTACTTCGGCGACGGGCGGCTGGTCGACGTTCACATCCGACGGCTCCGCACGAAGGTCGAAGAGGACCCCGCGGTGCCCCGGCACATCCTCACCGTGAGGGGTATGGGCTACAAGCTGGTGCCCTGACGTGAAGCTGGGCATCGGTGCCCGCATCACGGCGCTCTTCGGCCTCGGGGCGCTCCTGCTCTCCATCTTGATGGGCGGGCTGTCCTACTTCACCGTCCGCCACTTCCTGCTGGCCGGGCGCGAGTCGGCGGCCCAACACCAGGCCTTCGCCAACGCCGAGGTGATCCGTACCTCGCTGGGCTTCCACGACACGCCGTCGAGGGGATACGGCCGGCTGCTGGTCTCCCTCGATGCCGGCACCGACGCCCACTCGGTGCTCTACCAGCGCGCCCAGTTCTACGGCTTTACCCGGTCCTTCACCGCCGCGTCCATCCCGCTCGAGCTGCGGCGGGACGTCCTGGCCCACGCGGCAGCCACCCAGACCTATCGAACCAGCCAGGGCGCGGCCGAGATCGTGGTCGGTGTGCCCATCCCTTCGATCCAGGCCGATTACTTCGAGGTGTTCGACCTCTCCGACCTCGACCACACGTTGCGCGTCCTCGGCCTGGCGCTGTTCGGAGCCGGCGTGGTGACGACGCTGCTGGGTATCTCGCTCGGTCGCTTCGCCAGCGTACGGTCCCTCCGGCCGCTGGCCGACGTGTCCCGGGCCGCCGGTGCCATTGCGGGCGGCGAGCTCGACACCCGGCTGGATGCCGACGCCGCCGATCCCGACCTGGCGGGCCTCACCCACTCCTTCAACGCCATGGTCGACCAGATTCAGGAGCGCATTGAGCGCGAGGCCCGCTTCAACTCGGACGTGAGCCACGAGCTGCGCTCTCCGCTCACCACCATGTCGGCCTCGGTGGAGGTCCTCGAGGCCGACCGCGACCGTCTGCCCGACCGGTCGCAGCGGGCCCTCGAACTGCTCAGCGGCGACCTCCGACGGTTCCAACGGATGGTCACCGACCTCCTCGAGATCTCGCGAGCCGACACCGGCTCGGTCGACGTCTTCCTCGAGGAGGTCGACGTGTCCGAACTGGTCATGCGGTCGGTGGACGCGGGATTCGGCCACATGGACGACCACGGACACCACGCCCCCCCGGGGGTGCGCATCGATCCGGCGGTGCGATCGTGGCGGGTCGGGGTGGACAAGCGACGCTTCGAACGGGTCATGGTGAACCTGCTCGAGAACGCCGACCACTACGGGGGTGGCGCGGTGGCCGTGGGGGTGCGGCCGGGCGGTGACGACCGCGTGGAGGTGACGGTGGACGACGCGGGCCCCGGCATCGATCCGCGGGAGCGCGCCAAGGTCTTCGACCGCTTCTACAGAGGGTCGGCGTCGGGGCGGCGCGGCGCGGGCACCGGCACGGGCCTCGGACTGGCCTTGGTGGCCGAGCACCTGCGCGTCATGCACGGGTCGGTGCGCGTCGAGACCTCGCCCCAGGGTGGCGCCCGTTTCGTCCTGACGCTGCCCGTGCTCGTCGGCCCTGGGGACGACGACCCCGACGACCACGGGCGCGGTCGCCCATCCGACCATGCGGACACTGGTGGGAACGACCGCGCCGACCACCGTGCCGACGACCGGGCGGTCGACGCGTGATGCGACGACGCCTCGTGGCCACGACCTGCGCCCTCGTCGCGCTGGCCCTCACCGGCTGTGCCATCCCGACGCAGAACGCGCCGAGCACCATTCCGCGGTCCCAGGTGCCCTTCGGTCTGCTCAACAACAAACTGCCCACTACCACCAGCACCCAACCCAAACCCCCTCCCTCGCTCCAGGTCAAGGTCGTCTTCCTCAACGCGACGAAACAGCTGACCGCGGTGCCACGCGTGGTGTCCCCTCAGGCTCCCCTGGCCGACGTGCTCGGCACCATGCTGCAGGGCCCCTCAAACCAGGAGGCCGCACAGGGCATTGTCACGGCGATCCCGAGGAACGTGCAGGTGGTCTCCGTCAGCGGTCCGCAGGACCAGGTGACAGTGAACTTGAACTCCGCCTTCGCTCAGATCATTGGCAACAACAATGAGCCCGCGGTGGCCCAGATCGTCGCCACGATCGCCGCTCAGTACCCGCAGAGCCCGTTCACCACCGGCGTCCTCTTCGAGATCGACGGCCAGCGCACCACCGTGCCCATCGCCAACGGGCAGCAGGTGAAGGGTCCGGTCACCTTGAGCCAAGTCGTCACCGCCGGCGGCTGAGCAAATCGGGCGAGGGATTCGGCGTGGTTCGGGGGCCCCGGCAGCCTCAGCCGGCGTGCTCGACGGCCCTGCGCCAGTCCACCCGCGGCGCGCCGGACCAGAGGTGCTCGAGGTCGTAGTACTCACGGGTCTCTTGGAGGAACACGTGCACGATGAAATCCGCGTAGTCCATCAGCACCCATGAGGCATCGGCCAGACCCTCCAGCCGTGTCGGAGTCTCGCCGTGGGCGGCCTTCACCTGGCGCTCGATCTCCTCGACCAGCGTCCGCACGTGTCGGGTGTTCGACGCGCTGGTGATGACGAAGGCGTCGACCACGCCGAAGAGCTCGGTCATGGCGAGCACGACGGTCTGGTGCCCGAGTTTGGCGTCGGCCGATTCGGCGGCCGTGGCCGCCGCCGGTGGCAGCTGGACGTGGACGTCCAACTCAGGGCTCAATGGAGCACGTCCAAGATCCCCACAGTGACGCCGAACGCACCGACCAGGACGGTGCACGAGCCGACGGCCCAGCGCTGACGCGAACGGCGCTCGAGCGAGCGTTCCGCCCTCCGGTCTGCCCGGCGTTGCACGCGGACAGCGCTGGCGCCCACGTGGGCCGTGTCCGTGGGCTCCGTGAACCCTGCCGGCAAGGCGCTCATTCAAGTCACAGCGTACAGATCGTGGCGACGAATGCAACGGATCACCGCGTCGGGCACCAGGCCGAGGACTGGTCGGCCGGCCGCCAGCAGGTCGCGGACCTCCGAGCTCGAGACGGCGACCTGGGGCCCCTCGACCCACTCGACCCGCCACCCCGGTGTCGCCGTCGGCCTGGACGCGCCCGGTCGCGACACCACGACCAGCGTGACCAGACGCTGGAGGTCCCGGTGGCGGTACCAGGTGTCGAGCTCGGACACGAGGTCCGCTCCCACCACCAGGAAGAGCTCCGGGGGCTCCCGGGTCGACGGCGCTCCCGCCAGGAGCTCCTCGGCCGTCTCCACCGAGTAGCTGGGCCCGCCGCGGTCGATCTCAATCCGGCTGGCCTCGGCGCGTGGGATCTCGGTCGCCAACGCCTGTGCGAGGGCGTAGCGATCCTCGGCGGGAGAGATGTCCCGTTGGCCCGACTTCTGCCACGGGTCGTTGGCCACCACCAGGAGCAGCGAGTCGAGGTGCAGCTGGTCGACGACGGCGCGCGCCGCGGCGACATGCCCGACGTGAGGGGGGTCGAAGGTCCCCCCGAGGATCCCGGTGCGGGTGGGGCGCTCAGCGGTGGGCACCGTGGGTGATCAATGGGTGATCACGGGCGTGGGAACGCCGCGCCCCGAGATGCGGCCATGAGCGGCGATCCTACGGCGTTAACCTGGTCAGGTGACGAGCGCGCCCGAGACGTCCTCGTGGAGCCCCGCGTCCTGGCGGACCTTCCCGGCCGCGCAACAGCCGGAGTGGCCGGACGCCGACGCGCTCAAGCGCGCCGAGGCGCGCCTGGCCACCCTTCCTCCGCTGGTGTTCGCGGGCGAAGCACGACACCTGACTGCGCAACTCGCGCACGTGGCCAACGGCGAGGCGTTCTTGTTGCAGGCGGGCGACTGCGCAGAGTCGTTCGCCGACTTCACCGCAGACTCCATCCGCGACAAGCTCAAGATCATTCTGCAAATGGCCGTGGCCCTGACCTACGCGGCAGGCGTGCCGGTGGTCAAGGTCGGGCGGATCGCCGGCCAGTTCGCCAAGCCCAGAACGGCCGCCACCGAACGGGTGGGCGACGTGGTGCTGCCGTCGTTCCGCGGGCACATGGTCAACGACGAGTCGTTCGACCCCGAGGCCCGCACACCCGATCCCGAACGACTGGTGACGGCATACCAGCAGTCGGTGTCGACGTTGAACCTCCTGCGGGCGTTCACCAAGGGCGGCTTCGCCGACCTTTCCCAGGTGCACCTGTGGAACCAACAGTTCGTGGCGTCGTCGCTCGAGGGGCAGCGCTACGAACGGATCGCCTCGGAGATCGACCGCGCGCTCCGCTTCATGGCGGCCTGTGGCATCGACCTCGGCGCCGAGGTGGGCTTGCACCAGGTCGACTTCTGGACGAGCCACGAGGCGCTCGTGCTCCCCTACGAGGAATGCCTCACCCGCGTCGACTCGCTGACCGGTGACTGGTACGACTGCTCGGCCCACATGTTGTGGGTGGGCGATCGCACCCGCCAGCTCGACGGTGCGCACGTCGAATTCCTCTCGGGCATCACCAACCCCGTGGGGGTCAAGATCGGGCCCAGCTGCGCCCCGGCCGACCTCGTGGCCCTGTGCGAGCGGCTCAATCCTGACCGCCTCCCGGGGCGGTTGAGCCTGATCACCCGTTTCGGGGCGACCCGGATCGGCGAGCTCCTCCCCCCGCTGGTGCACGCCGTCGAAGCCGAGGGACACCTTGTCGTCTGGGTCTGCGACCCCATGCATGGGAACACCTTCACCAGCGGCGGTGGACGCAAGACCCGGCGCTTCGACGAGATCCTGGTCGAGCTCAAGGCATTCTTCGACGTGCACCGTGACGAGGGTTCGTGGCCGGGCGGCCTCCACGTGGAGCTGACCGGCGACGACGTCACAGAGTGCCTCGGCGGGGCCGAGGAGATCTTGGAGGACGATCTCGACGCCCGCTACACCACGACCTGCGACCCGCGGCTCAACGCGCGCCAGTCGCTGGACCTCGCCTTCAGAGTGGCAGAATTCCTGAGAAGTTGATCCGCCGCGTCCTGACCACCGCGCTGGTCGCGATGCTGCCGATACTGGCGGCCACCACGCTGACCGCCGTGACCTCTGTCACCGCGGGCGCCCCCTCCGCCGCCGCCGCGACGGCGAGTCCGGCCTACTGGCTGGCCGCCTCCGACGGCGGGATCTTCAGCTTCGGCGGGGCACCCTTCTACGGATCGACCGGGGGGATGGTCCTCAACAAGCCGGTCGTGGGCATGGCGGCCGCCCCCTTCGGCCTCGGGTACTGGGAGGTGGCTTCCGACGGCGGGATCTTCAGCTACGGCGACGCCCACTTCTACGGCAGCACCGGGAACCTCGCCTTGAACAAGCCCGTGGTCGGGATGGCCGCAGACCCCGCGACCGGCGGCTACTGGACGGTGGCCTCCGACGGGGGGGTCTTCTCGTTCAACGCGCCCTTCTTCGGGAGCACCGGCAACATTCGCCTCAACCGGCCCGTGGTCGGCATGGCCGCCACCCCCGACGGCGGCGGCTACTGGCTGGTAGCGGCCGACGGTGGGATCTTCAGCTTCGGAGATGCCCAGTTCCACGGGAGCACCGGGAACCTCGTTCTGAACAAGCCGATCATCGGGATGATCACCGGACCAGGCGGAAACGGCTACTTCCTGGTGGCCTCCGACGGCGGGATCTTCACCTTCGGGTCCGCACCCTTCTACGGCTCGTTGGGCGGCCTGCCCCTCAAGCACCCGATCGTCGCCGCGACGGCCATCTCCGACGGCAGCGGCTACTGGTTCGCCGACAGCGCCGGCCTCGTGTCCAACTTTGGTGCCGCCCGTTACGACGGTTCGGCCCCGCCCAACCTGTTCCGACCCATCGTCGGCATGGCCGACGCGCCGGGAAACGGGTCGTTCTCAGGGTCCCCCTTCCCCTCGGGTTCCTACGGCTACGACATCAGCACGTACCAGTGCGGAAACCTGCCGAGCGGAGACCACCAGATCGGCATCGTCCAGGTGGACGGCGCCTCGTCGAACGCCACCAACCCGTGCCTGGCGCAGGAGGCCGCCTGGGCGGGCGGGGGCCTGAACCTCTACACCTTCTTGACCTACGGGACCTCGTCCACCGCGGAACCCGGGTGCACCGACCCGGCCGGAGCCTGCAACGCCGGCTATCAGGCGGGCCTGCACGCCTTCGCCGACGCGCAGGCCGTGGGAGTCGACACGGCCGTGGCCTGGTGGCTCGACGTCGAAGTGGACTACTGGTCGGCCGACACGACGCTCAACGCCGACTTCGTGCAGGGCGCGCTGAACGCCTTGCACGAGACCGAGGGGATCGCCGACGTCGGGATCTACGCCAGCCCGGGGAACTGGAACAGCATCGTGGGCAACTACCAGCCCGACGTCCCGTACTGGATGGCCGACTATCTCGCCAGCCCGAGCGGCCCGGGCAGCTGTACCGACTACGCCCGATGGGCCGCGCAGAAGCAGTTGCCGAGCGGTCCCCTCCAGATCGTGCAGTACAACAGCGCCCAGTTCGACGAGGACTACGCCTGTTAGCCCTTTCCGTCAGGGCGGCGAGGCCCGATCAGGCGACGCAGGACCTTCGAGCAACCGGAACGCAAGGCGACGACCGCGGCCCTGTGTGCTCGCCAGGGTGACCCACAATCGGAAGAGACAGTCCACCAACGCCTCCTGGTCGGCGCCTACGAAGACAGGGCGAAGGCCCACCCCCTCGATGACCTCTTCGACGATCGCCCGGTCGGCGTCGGAAGAAGAGAAGAACATGTCCGCTCTCACGCCGTCGAACAAGGGGGACGCCATGTTCTCCCCGCCGAGGGTGTTGAAGGCCCGTGCATAACGGATCTCAGGAGGGAGGTCGGCTCGACTGTTCGAAACGGCCGCTCCCATCCGGTTGGTGGCATCGACGACGAGCTTGCCTCCCAACCCGACGCGGTACTCGGCCGCCAACTCTGCCACCACGGAGCCGGGCACGGCGAGGATCACCACGTCGGCCGCGGCGAGGGCCCCCGGCACCGACGTGGTCACGGCGGTCGTAGCGCCGGCAACGTCGTCGTCA
Source organism: uncultured Acidimicrobiaceae bacterium (assembly GCA_963787485.1). Lineage (GTDB taxonomy): Bacteria > Actinomycetota > Acidimicrobiia > Acidimicrobiales > RAAP-2 > Bog-473. Next base: position 88,763 of record CAWBDF010000002.1, read on the forward strand.
CCGGGATGCCGGGATCCGAAGGTGACCTGGTGGCCCGCGGTGGCGAGGGCGCGTCCGAGGACACCGCCGATGAACCCGGTGCCCAGGACGGCAATCTCCACTACCGGGGAACCTAGCGGTAGCGTGCGGGCGTGGCGACCTTCGCCGACGTCGAGCGCATCGCCTCCGCTCTGCCAGAGGTCACCGCGGCCGAACGCCGCGGCAGCCGGGTGTGGCTCGTCGCCGGGAAAGCGTTCGCCTGGGAGCGCCCGTTCTCCCAGGCGGACCTGCGGCGGTTCGGTGACGCGGAGCCGCCCTCCGGGCCCATCCTGGCCCTGCGGACGGCAGACCTGACCGACAAGGAGGCCGTTCTCGCCGCAGGCACGAAGGGCTTCTTCACCATCCCCCACTTCGACGGCTTCGCCGCCGTGCTCGTGCAGCTGCGGGCCGTCGCCAAGCGGCCGCTGCGAGAGATGGTGGAGGATGCCTGGCTGGCCATGGCTCCCAACCGACTCGTCGCCGGCGACGCCGCTCGGCGCTAGAAGCCGGGGTCCGTATACGCCGGGGTCCGTATACGCCGGGACCCGTATACGCCGGGGTCCGTATACGCGTGGGGAAGCCTGTCAGGCCCTCGGCACCCCACAGGCGTCGTTGAAGCGGAGCAGGATCCACCGGTCCTGGTCCGGCACCCATTCCCATTCGGTCATGGAGGCGTGCACGATGCGCACCCAGCCCCGCCGGTAGACCTCGGGGAGCACCCCCAAGAAGGAGATCATGGTGGCTTCAATCACCCCGGCGTGCACCGCGGCCACCACGAGCTGGCCGGGATGCGCCCGCACCAGCGAGCGGACGGCGTCGGACGCCCGGACCACGAAGGACGACCAGCTCTCCCCGCCGGGAGCGATCGGCAGCGTGGGATCGATGTCCCAATCGGGCACGCCGTAGGTCTCGACGACGTCGTCCCAGAGCATGCCGTCGCAGTCACCAGGTTGGAGCTCACAGAGGTCACGCCGATGCATCACCGGACCCAGGGCGCTCGGACCGGGACCCACCACCGGTCGGAGACGCTCCGCCGTCTCCATCGCACGGGGAAGCACCGAGGAGTACAACGCCACGGCGTCACGCAGCTCGCCGCTCTCGTACAGCCGATCCGCCAGCGTGGCCACCTGTCGGCGCCCCAGGGCGGACAGGCCGGTGCACCCCTTGGGCCCACCGACCACGCGATTGAGGTTGCACTCGGCCTCGCCGTGGCGGATCAGCACGACCCGAGAGGCTTCCGCGGCGGGCGGGAAAATCCGCAGCACGCCGGCATATGGACGTCGCGTCGGCAAGGAGGGCTCACCGGGCACTTCGCTCACGCCAGGTTGCCCACGAAGTGCTCGAGCTGGCGCAGGGTCCGGCACTCGACCATCTCGTCGCAGTGGGCCTCGTACTCGCTGACCACGGAGTCACCCGAACCCCAGTAGTCCCGCGGCTCGGGGTTCAGCCAGTACACGTGACGGGCCCGCTCCTGCAGGTCCTCGAGCACCCACGACTGTGATGCGTGGTAGTTGTTGCGTCCGTCGCCGAGCACCATGACGGTCGAGCGAGAGGTGATCTGGTCGCCCCACCGACGATGGAACTCGCTGAGGGCGTGGCCGTAGTCGGAGTGCCCGTCCACCCATATCACATCGGCTTCGGCGTTGATGCGCACGACCGCCTCGGCCGGATCGACGACGCCCTCGAAGAAGCGGGTCACCTCGTCGATCCCGTCAACGAAGACGAAGCTGCGCACTTTCGAGAACTGCGACGAGATGGCGTAGACGAGGTGCAACGTGAAGCGGGCGAAGCTCGCCACCGAGCCTGAGATGTCGGCGATGACGAAGATCTCGGGCTTCGACGGACGGGGATGGCGAAACCGCGGCTCCACCGGGACCCCTCCGGTCGAGAGAGAACGTCGCATGGTGGCGCGGAAGTCGAGCGGACCGCGGCGGCCGTGGCGACGCTTGCGGGTCAGCCGGACGGCGAGCTTGCGCGAGAGCGGGTGGAGCACGCGGCGCAGGATGGCCAATTCCTCGCGGCTGGCGTGCATGACGTCAATGTCCTCGGGCAGAGGCTTGCGCACCGAGCGGGCCAGCGCCTCGGCCCCGCGGTCTTCCACCAGCCGACGGCGAATCTCGCCTTCGACCGCTCGGCGGAACTCTTCGAGCCGGACCTTGAACTCGTCGGCGGCCAACCGCTCTTCCAGCTCGGTGAGGACCCCCCCAGACGCACCGGCGTGCGCCCCGGCCATCAGCCGCTCCAGCACGGCGTCGAGGTCGAGGTTCCGCAGCGTGCGGAACAGGTAGTACGTCCCCCCTACGGGCCGGCCGGGCTCCATCCCGGCGTAACGGTCCACCGCGTTGCGAGCGACGGCGTTCATGAGCGCGTGGTCGGCGGAGAGAAGCGCCGAGAAGAGCATCTCGGCGAGCTCCTCGGGTGTCATGCCCTCGGCGGCACCACCTCCCTGCCACGACCGGCCCGGCCCCCGCTCGCCGCGCTGGGCCGCCCGTTCGTCACCGGCTCCTTCGTGAGCCTCGTCGTCCTCACGGCCGCCCTCGCCGTCCGTGTCGGCCTCACCGCGTTCGACGGGACCCGAGCGCACGGCGAAGTAGATCTCGAACGCCGTCTCGAACGCTCTCCAGTGCCACGATGACTTCACCAGCGTCGCGGCCAGGGCGTACTTGAGCGCCTCTCGGTCCTCGAGCGGAATGTGCCGCACGGCTTCGGCGGCATCGAGGTGCTCGGTCAACGAGACCGGGAGCCCGGCGCGGCGCAGCTCAGTGACGAAACCGGACAGGAGGTCGAGCACGTGTGCTCCGCGTTCACTCCGACGATGCGGAGAGCAGCTCCTTGGCGGCGCGCTCTATGTCCGCCTGGTACTTCAACAAGACGTGCAGGGTGTCGGTCGCCTGGGCCGCATCGATGGTCTCCACGCCGAGCAGGACCAGCGTGCGCGCCCAGTCCAGGGTCTCGGAGACCGACGGGGCTTTGCGAAGCTCGAGGGTGCGCAAAGAGCGCACGATCCGCGCCACCTGATCGGCCAGTTCCTCGCTGATCCCGGGCACCTTGGCCCGCACGATCTCGCGCTCGCGCTCGAGGTCGGGGTAGTCGATGTGGAGGTAGAGGCAGCGGCGCTTGAGCGCCTCCGAGAGCTCGCGGGTGTTGTTCGAGGTGAGGAAGACCATGGGCAACTGCGTGGCGCGCACGGTTCCGAGCTCGGGGATGGAGACCTGGTACTCCGAGAGGATCTCGAGGAGCAGCGCCTCGGTCTCGAGCTCGACACGGTCGACCTCGTCGACCAGCAACACGACCGGCTCGGTGGCCCGGATGGCCTCGAGCAGCGGACGGGTCAGCAGGAAGTCCTCCGAGAAGATGTCCTCCTCGAGTTCCCTCCACGACGGGCCCTCGGTCTCCCCCTGGCCGTGTTCGCCGGCCTGGATGCGCAGCAGCTGTTTGCGGTAGTTCCACTCGTAGAGGGCCTTCGACTCATCGAGCCCCTCGTAACACTGCAGGCGGATCAGCCGGGCCCCGGTCAGCTCGGCCGCTGACTTGGCCAGCTGGGTCTTGCCCGTCCCCGCCGGGCCCTCCACGAGCACCGGCTTGGAGAGGCGGTCGGCGAGGTACACCACTCCGCTGATGGCGTCGTCGGCCAGGTAGCCGACGTGGGCGAGGCCGGCCCGCACCGAGTCGAGGGACTCGAAGCGCGGCGGGCCGCTCTCGGGCAACCCCAGTCGGTCACGGAGCGCGCTCACGAACGCACCTGTCCGTCGCCCCGGACCACCCACTTGAGCGTGGTCAGCTCCTTGACCCCCATGGGGCCGCGTGCATGCAGCTTCTGGGTGGAGATGCCCACCTCGGCCCCGAGTCCCAGCTCCTCGCCGTCGACGAAGCGGGTCGAGGCGTTCACGAGCACGGCCGCGCCATCCACTTCGGCGACGAAACGTTCGGCCGTCGCCACGTCGGAGGTCACGATCGCCTCGGTGTGCCCCGAGCTGTAGCGCGCGATGTGCTCAATGGCGTCGTCCACGTCGTCGACCATCCCGACGGCCACCACCGGGCCGAGGAACTCGGTGGCGAAGTCCTCCTCGAGCGCGGGCACGGCCCCTGGGACGTGGGCCCGCACCCGCTCGTCGGCTCTGATCTCCACGCCTGCGGCCTCGAGCGAGGTGCTCAGGCGCGGCAGCAGCTCGGCGGCCACGGCCTGGTGCACCAAAATGGTCTCCACCGTGTTGCACACCCCGAAGCGATGGGTCTTGGCGTTGACGACGAGCTCATGGGCCATGGAGAGGTCCGCCGCGCCGTCCACGTAGATGTGACAATTCCCGTCCCCGTCGAGCACGTAGGGCACCGTGGCGTGCTCGATCAGCGAGGCGATGAGCGACGGGCCGCCGCGGGGGATCAGGCAGTCGATCGATCCCCGCAGCCGCATGAAGTCGATCGCCGTCTCGTGCGAGGTGTCCTCCACCAGCGCCACCGCGTCCTCGGGCAGTCCCGCCTTGACCACCGCACGCCTGAGGACGCCCACCACGGCCCGGTTCGACTCCAGCGCCGACGACGACCCGCGCAGGAAGACCGCGTTGCCGGCCTTGAGGCACAACCCGGCGGCATCGCTGGTCACGTTGGGGCGGTTCTCGTAAATCACCCCGACGACTCCGAGCGGAACCCGGACTCTCGTCACCCGCAGTCCGTTGGGACGGACCCAACCCTCGGTGATCTCCCCCACCGGATCGGGCAGGGCGGCCACCGTCCGCAGCCCTCCGGCCATCCCTCGCACCCGGGCCTCGGTCAGGCGCAGGCGGTCGCGGGCGGCCTCGACCATGCCCGCTGCTTCGGCCCGGGCCAGATCTGCCCCGTTGGCCTCGAGGAGAGCGGGCCACTCCGCTTCGAGCAGGTCGGCGGCGAGGAGCAGCGCGTCGTCCCGCACGGTGCCCCGAGCCCGGGCCACCACCCGGGCGGAGGCCCGGACGCGGCCCGCGAGCTGGTCCAATGCGGGTGTGGTCACCGGCTCAGCGTACCGGCTGTGCGCCGGGGTCAACGGACGAGCGGCGGACGAGCCCGGCGGACGAGCCCGGCGGACGAGCCCGTTGGGCGAGCTCAGCGGACGAGGACCAGGTCGTCGCGGTGGACCACCACCTGGCTGCGCCGACCCATCCACTCCCCGGACCGGTCGGCGGGCACGCGGACCAGGCCCTTGGCGAAGACGGCACCGTCGGGACCGGCGATCTCGACGGCGTCGCCCGGGGAGAACGATCCTCCGACCGAGGTCACCCCCGCCGCCAGGAGAGACCGTCCCCGCCCGGTCAACGCCTCCCGGGCCCCTTCGTCGACGCCGAGGTTGCCCGACGAGGCCACGGCGAAGGCGATCCAGAGCTTGCGGGCCGACAGCCTGGCCTCGCGGCCCCGGAAGACGGTGCCCACTCCGGGCTCGCCGGCCAGCGCGGCGGCGACCACGCCCGGCCGGCCGGCGTCGGCGATCACCGTCCGCACGCCCGACCAGGTGGCGATCTTGGCCGCCGCCAGCTTGGAGGCCATGCCACCGCTGCCCACCTCGGAGCCCGGACCGCCGGCGAGTCGCTCCAGCTCGTGGTCGATCTCCACCACCTCTTCAATCAGCGACGCCTCGGTGTCGTGGCGCGGGTCGCCGGTCAGCAGTCCGGGCGCGTCGGTCAGCAGGACGAGGAGCTCGGCCCCCACCAGGTGGGCCACCAGCGCGGCCAGCCGGTCGTTGTCGCCGAAGCGGATCTCCTCGTCGGCCACGGCGTCGTTCTCGTTGACCACGGGCACCACCCCGAGGTCGACGAGATGGCGCAGCGTGCGCCGGGCATGGAGGTACTGGGTGCGGTGGACGAAATCGAGTGGGGCCAAGAGCACCTGGCCGGCCAGGAGGCCGTGGGGCTCCAGCCCGTCCTGCCACAGTCGCATCAATCGGTGCTGGCCGACGGCGGACACGGCTTGGAGCACGGCGGGGTCCGAGGGCCTCTGCTCACCGAGGCCGAGCGCGCTCCACCCCGCGGCGATGGCTCCTGACGTGACGACGACCACCGTGTGCCCGCCGGCACGCGCCGCGGCGATCTCCCGGCCCAGTCGATCGACGGTGGACGCCGTCACCGACGACGAGCCCACCTTCACCACGACGATCACGTGTCCGACCCCCAGACGAACGTCATGGCGCCGACGGTGACCTCGTCGCCCTCACGCACACCGGCACGCGCCAGCGCCCGGTCGACCCCCAGGCGCCGCAACCGGCGCGCCGCCTCGGCCTGGGCCCCGCTGTCGGTGAGGTCCGAGAACGCCACGGCACGCTCGGCGGCCCGGCCGACCACGGTCCAGGCCCGCGGCCCGGCGGCCACGACATCCACCCCTTCGGGTGCCGGGCGGTGCACCACCACCTCGGGCGACGACAGCGCGGCCTCGGCCTGGCGCGCCTGGTCCACCAGGCCACCCAGCCGTGCGACCGCCACCCCCACGCCGGCCCCCGTGGCGGCCGAGAGGGTCAGGTCGCACACCGACTCGTCATCGACGCCGACGTCCGCCTTGCTGCCCACCACCAAGCGCGGGCGCTCGAGTAGCTCGGGCCGGTAGGACCCGAGCTCGGAGAGCAGGATCCGCAGCTGACCCGAAGGGTGGTCACCGCCGAGGGTCGGTGCGCCCAAGTCGAGGAGGACGACCAGGACACGGGCCCGCTCAATGTGGCGGAGGAACTGGTGCCCGAGCCCCTTGCCCCCGGCGGCCCCCTCGACGAGCCCGGGGATGTCGGCCATGACGAAGTCGTAGCCGTCGCCGCGCACCACGCCGAGATGCGGCACCAGCGTCGTGAACGGATAGTCGGCGATCTTGGGCTTGGCCGCCGACACCGTCGAGATGAGCGTCGACTTGCCCGCGTTGGGGAACCCCACCAACGCCACGTCGGCCATGAGCTTGAGCTCCATGTCGAGCCACCGTTCCTGGCCGCGCTCGCCCTGCTCGGCAAAGGCAGGCGCCCGGCGGCGGTTGGAGAGGAACCGCGCGTTGCCCCGCCCGCCTTGACCCCCTTCGGCGGCCAGGAACCGCGCGCCGGGATGGTCCAGGTCGCAGATGACGGCGCCCCCGCGGTCTCGCAGCACCGTCCCCACGGGAACCGGGACCTCCAGGTCTCGCCCCCGGGCGCCATGGCGCCTGGACCCCGACCCGTGGACTCCGTCGGTGGCCCGACGAAACGGGTGGTCTCGGAAACCGAGGAGCGAGGCTTCGTTGACCGACGCCACCAGCCAGACGTCGCCCCCGTGCCCCCCGTCGCCTCCGTCGGGGCCACCCCTGTCGACATGGGCCTCGCGGCGCCACGACACCGCTCCGGCACCTCCGTCGCCGGCGCGCGCGTGCAGCTGGGCCTGGTCGACGAACCCCGGCATGGCGGAAAGGCTACGAGGCGAGGAGTCGGCGGGCGCGCCCGGCCACCTCGGCACGTGCCCGCTCGTCGTCAATCCGGGTACAGCGGCCGGAGGCGACCACATGGGCCCCGCCCACCCACACGTCGGTCACGAGATAGCCCGCGCCGGCCCACACCAGGTGCCCGAGAAGCTCGGTGTGGGTCACCGCCGGCACGAATCGCGCGTCATCGGTGCGCAGCCGGATCACGTCGGCCGGCCGGCCGGGCTCGAGCGCGCCCACGTCGAGACCGAGCGCCTCGGCGCCTCCGCGGGTGGCCAGGCGAAGCGCCGCCGGAGAGCTGACCGCTTCGGGGTCTGACGCCTGCGCCCGAGCAAAGAGCGCCGCCAGGCGCATCTCGTCCCACAGGTGCAGGTCGTCGTTGGACGCCGGTCCGTCGGTCCCGAGGCCGACCCGCACCCCGCGCTCCAAGAGCGCGCCCAGGGGGGCGATCCCGGCCCCCAACTTGCCGTTGGAACCCGGACAATGGGCCACCGCGACGTCGTGCTCGGCCAAGACCGCCAGGTCGTGCTCGTCGAGCCACACGGCATGGGCGGCCAGCACCCGCCCGTCGAAGGCTCCCACGGAGGCCAGGAGGTCCGGGGTGCTCATGCCGTAGCGCTCACGCACCAGGGCGCACTCGGCCTCGGTCTCGCAGAGATGGATCTGCAAGAGGGCGTGGCGACATCGCGCTTCGGACGCGATGGCCTCCAAGCCCTCCGGCGGCACGCTGTAGGCGGCGTGCGGACCGAACCCCACGTCGACCAGGTGGCTCGGTGTCCCCGCTTCGGCGCGCCCGGACGAGTCGAAGAGCGCACAGGCCTCGGCCAGCAGCTCCTCCCAGGAGTTGCCCGGAGCCGATCCCGGGATCTCGAAGATGCCGGGCGTGTAGACGGCGCGGATGCCGGCGTCGGCCAGTGCCTGCATCACCGGCGCGGGATGCCGGTACTGCTCACACGTGGTCGTCACTCCGTTGCCCAGGAGCTCGGCGGCGCCGAGAACCATGCCCCAGTACACGTCTTCGTCGGTGAGCCTGGCCTCGCGCGGCCACACCGACTCGGTGAGCCAGCGGTCGAGCGGCAGCCCGTCGCCGGCGCTGCGCACGAGCGTCATGGGCGAGTGCCCATGGCAGTTGACCAGCCCGGGCATCACAATGCCCCCGAGAGCGCGCACGTCGGTCCCCGGTGCAGCGGGAACCTGACGCGGGTCGCCGACCCACGAGATGATGCCGTCATCTCCGAACTCCACCGCGCCGGGCACCAGCACCGTGCCCGCGTCGTCGACGGTGAACACGGCGTCGGCCTCGAGGCGGAGCGTCACGGACTCGTCAAGGGGCGACGACGAAGAGTCGGTCCGAGAGGTGGCGCGGGACGTGGATAGCCGGCGACTCGCCTTCCTCCACCGTGACCACGATGTTGCCTTCTTCGTCCCGCCCCCCGACGCGGGCCACCGCCCCGGGGATGAAGCCGCTCCGGTCGAGAAGGGCCAGTGAGGTCAGGTGCCCCTCGACCTCCTCGCTGATGCGAAGGAGCCGCACCCGCTCACCCTCGGAGACATCGGCCAGCGGCCGGGTGGCCGGGCTCTGCACCGACGTGTGCGATCCGGGGATCGGATTGCCGTGAGGACAGGTGGCGGGATCCCCGAGCAGTTCCACCAGCCGGGCCTCCACGTCGTCGGAGATGACGTGCTCCCACCGTCCAGCTTCGCGATGCACCTTGTGCCATTCCAGCCCGATCACGTCGACCAGGAGACGCTCGGCCAGGCGGTGCTTGCGCACGACGCGTTCGGCCAGGGCCCGCCCGCTGTCGGTCAGCGAGAGCAGTCGGCCCTTCCGAGTCACATAGCCCTCTTCGAGCAGACGTTCGAGCATTTCGGAGACCGAGGGGGCGGAACGTCCCAAACGCTCGGCGATGCGGGCCTGAATGACCGGTACGCCCTCCTCGCCGAGGGCCAACATCGTCTCGAGGTACTCCTCGACGGGAGGGTGGTACTCCTGGGGAGTTCGGGCACGCGCCGCAGAGCCGCGCTCAGGCACGGTCTGGGCGCCGTGAAGTCGCGGAGGCATTGGGGCCATGGTAGGCGCCCAAGCCTCGGGCCCCCGCCCCGGACGTCGGCACCGACGGCGGTCCCGGCATCCGCCTCCGACGGAGACCGACGCCTACCATCGGTCGACATGGAGGATGTGGCGGAACGTGCGGCGCACAGCGCGCGGGAGCTGGCTCTCGGGCTGGGGACCGACCGTCACGACGTCCTCGTGGTCTTGGGCAGCGGGCTGTCCGGAACCGCCGAGCTCCTGGCTGGTGGCGCCGATCCCCTCCCGCTCGACACCCTTCCGTTCTTCCCGCCCTATACGGCGGGCGGGCACCGCTCCCACGGATGGTCGGTGGACGTCGCCGGCCGGCGGGCCCTGATCCTCGGAGGCCGCTGCCATCTCTACGAGGGACGCACGCCGGCCGAGGTGGTGCATCCGGTGCGCACCGGCATCGCGGCCGGCTGCTCGACCGTGGTCTTGACCGCGGCGGTCGGTGGCATCCGTGACGACCTGATTCCGGGGTCTTTGATGGTCGTGGAGGACCACCTCAACCTGACGGGTCGCAGCCCGTTGCAGGGGCTCGACTTCGTGGACATGGTCGGCGCCTACGCGCCCCGACTGCGCGCCATGGCCATGTCCGCCGCGACGGTGAGCCCTGCGCTGCCGCTGGCGCCTCACCCGGGGGTGTACGCCCAGCTGCCCGGACCGCAATTCGAGACCCCAGCCGAGATCCGCATGCTGCGCACCCTGGGTGCGGACGTGGTGGGGATGTCGATGGCCCTCGAGTGCATCGCCGCCCGCTCGGCGGGGGCCGACGTGCTCGGGCTGGCCCTGGTCACCAACCTCGCCGCGTCGGAGTCCTCGCCGGTCGCCCTGGCCGAGGTCGTCGAGGTGGGTCGCACCGCGGCACCCTCCGTGGCCGCCGTGGTGCGTCACGTCATAGGCTCGGTCCCGTGACAACCGTGCCGTCTGTGCCGACCCTGAAATCCGTGGCGCCCCTGACTCCGGTGGGCGTCGATCACGTCGCCGTCATCGTCCCCGACGTCCCGGCCGCGCTCGAGTTCTACGTCGGCCAGCTCGGACTGGTGCCCAACGACACCCGTCCGGACTTCGGGATCCCCGGCGCCTGGCTCGATACCGCGAGCGGGCAACAAGTGCACCTGGTGGGGGGCGAGGTCAGCGAGGATACTCCCCGGTCCCTCCGGCACTTCGCCTTGGCCTACGAGGACCTCGACTTCGTGGTGGCCGGGCTCCGCGCCCTCGGGCTCCAGGTCTCGGACCCCGTCGAGGTGGGCGACACGGGGCGGCGCCAAGCCGTGACGAAGGACCCCTGGGGAAACGGGATCGAACTGCACCAGCGACCCTGAGGGAACGGTTCGATGGAGCCGCCCGCGGCCCGGGCCAGGTCCTACGCGGTGACGACGTCGATGTGCTTGCGACCCCGGCGTTCGCCGAACTTCACGACACCGTCGGCGGTGGCGAACAGGGTGTCGTCGCCGCCACGGCCCACGTTGGTGCCCGGATAGAACTTCGTGCCTCGCTGACGCACCAGGATGGATCCGGCGGAGACGGCCGCGCCGTCGAACCTCTTGACACCGAGGCGCTGAGCCGCCGAGTCGCGGCCGTTGCGGGTGGACCCGCCACCTTTGGTCTTGGACATGTCGAACTCCTGTGTCAGCCGGCCGCCGTGATGGCGGTGATCTCCAACGTCGCGTAATGCTGGCGGTGGCCCCACCGGCGCCGCTGGTTGCTCTTGGACTTGTAGGTCATGGCGTTGATTTTGGGGCCCGCCTCGGTACCTACGACCTTGGCCCTCACGGAGGCCCCCGCCAGCTGCTCGGGGGTGGCCAGAACTGTCTCTCCGTCGACGATCAGCACCGGGTCGAGCGCCACCTCGGCGCCCACGGGCTCTCCGAGCAGCTCGACCCGGACACGCTCGCCCTCGGCCACGCGCTCCTGTTTCCCACCGGACTTGATCACGGCATACATAAGGGCGGAGATCCTAGCGCACGGCCGCGAGGCTTCCCGGTGCGCCTGTTCTCCTGTACGGCTGGGTGCGCAGAGGACCGGGCTCAGCGCAGGACCGAGTCGTCGAGGGTGACCCCGCGACCGCCGCAGACGGTGCACTCAGTGGAGAGGGTCTCGAGCAGGCCCTCGGAGATCCGCTTGCGGGTCATCTCCACGAGTCCCAGCTCGGAGATGTCGAAGACCTGCGTCCGAGTCTTGTCCCGAGCCAGAGCGGCCCGCAGGGCGGCCGCCACCTTGTCCCGGTTCTCCCTGACCTCCATGTCGATGAAGTCGATGACGATGATCCCCCCGATGTCGCGGAGCCGCAGCTGCCTGGCCACTTCCTCGGCCGCCTCGAGGTTGTTGCGGTAGACGGTCTCCTCGAGGTTGGTCCGGCCCACGTTCTTGCCCGTGTTGACGTCAATGACCGTCAGCGCTTCGGTGCGCTCAATGATGAGCGATCCTCCCGAGGGCAGCCAGACCTTGCGGTCGAGCGCTTTGTGGAGCTGCTCGTGGATGTGGTAGCGCTCGAAGATGGGGAGACCCTCGGCCTCGCTGTCGTAGTACTCGACCCGGTCGACCAGCTCGGGGCTCACGGCCTGGACGTAGTCGCGCACCTGCTCGAAGAGGGCCATTTCGTCGATGACCACGCCCCGGTACTCCCCGTTGAGCTCTTCGCGCAGGATCCGCACCGCCAGATCGGGTTCACGGTACAAGAGCCCCGGCGCGTCGGAGCGAGTGGCCTCCGTCTCGATCGCCTTCCACTGTTCGAGCAGGGAGGTGATGTCACGGCGAAGCTCGTCGGCGGACGCTCCTTCGGCCGCTGTCCGCACGATCATCCCGTGGCCGGCCGGCTTGACGTCGTCGATGATGCGTCGCAACCGCCGGCGCTCGTTGTCCCCCAGTCGCTTGGAGATCCCGAAGGCGCTCGAGTTGGGCACCAGCACGGCGAAGCGACCCGGCAGGGAGACCTCCTGGGTCAGCCGGGCCCCCTTGGCACCGATCGGGTTCTTGGTGACCTGGCACAGGATCGTCTGCCCAGCCTTGAGCACGTCCTCGATGCGGGGCTGCTGGGACGAGCCCCCCTCGATGTCGTCCCGGTCGTACCGCACGTCGCCGCGGTAGAGCACGGCGTTCTTGGGAATGCCGATGTCCACGAACGCCGCCTCCATCCCGGGCAGGACGTTCTGGATCCGGCCTCGGTACACGTTGCCGTCAATCTGAGTGGAGTCGTCGGCTGCCCGCGAGACGTAGTGCTCGACGAGCGATCGGCCCTCCAGCATGGCGATCTGGGTCATGTGGGGTTGGACGTGCACGCAGACCAGATACCGGCCGACCTGCTTGGAACGGCGGTCCGGCCCGGCCCGACGTCGGGTGCGGGATCGCTTCGTCGAGGCCCCTCCGCCGGTTCGCTCCTCGGTGGTCTCCTCGGACCCGGCCGACCTGTCCGCCGGCGGGGCGGACCCAGTCGACCTGTCCGCCGGCGCACCCGGCCGCACGAGCGGAACCACGGGTGCGGCAGGCGCCGGCGCCGGGGGCGGCGCCGCGGGAGCGGGACGGGTGTCCCCGATCTTGGGCTTGCGCTGAGCTGGGGGTACCGGGCGGGCCGCCGGCGGGCTAGTGCGGCCTGCTCCCTCCGGGGGGCGACCCTCCGGGGTCTCGCTGATCTCCGTCTCGGACATGAGGGATGGCCCTCCTCGCGTGCTGTGCCGCGCCCGCGCCGGTCCCGGGTCCGCTCTCGGTAAGCGGCTCGAACCGCACGCCGTCGCGCTCGATCCATTGATGCGTACGGCAGGCCCGCGCCAGCACCGCTCCGGTGCCGAGGACCGTGATTAGGTCAGATGGGCGAATGCCGCGTGGGTGCGTGGCCAGCTCCGCCCAGAGTCGTCCGTTGGGGCTGGTCACGGACACTGTCCGGATGGCTGGGCGGACGTCGTCCTCGCCCTGGCGACCCTTGCGTTCTCGCCGGACGGTGAGCACGGACGCAGCGAGCATCGTCTCGACCCGCTCCGCCAATTCCTCACCTGGCACTCCATCCACCTCCAGCTCCCAATCACATGATGCTACCTCTTGCTGGAGGGAACCCTCCGCTTCTGGCACCACCCCCGCTGCGGTGACGTCCACTCCCTCGGGCAACAGCGGGCTCAGCACGGCGGCCAGGTCGGCCAGCGACGTCTCCTCGGGCGCCGGCGGGCCCAGACGGACGTCGAGGTACTCGCCACGGGACTCGCAGCCGGTCGGCAGAGCCAGCCCGAAGCTGACCAGCGGATGGGGCACGAAGCCCTGTGAGTAGGCCACCGGCAGCCGGCTCCTCCGCAACGCACGCTCCCACATGCGGGCCACGTCCCGGTGGCTGGTGAAGCGGACCTTGCCGGCTTTGGTGAAACGCAGCCGTAGCCGGCGCTGAGCCGGCGGGGGTGCGAGAACGTCGGGGTGCGGGTGCACGGCTGTCACGACGCACGTCCGACCAGGCGCACGGGGATCCGGTCCCCGAGCCCGAGGTCCTGGCCCGTGCCCTGACTGCCGCCCGCGGGCGGGACCGGGGAGGCGACGACGTGCTCGAGACTGCCTCCGGTGCACGCCCCACAGTCGTAGCAGGGAGTCCAACGGCAGTCCTCGACGCTCACCCGGGCCAGGGCATCTTGCCAATCTCCCCACAGGAAGTCGCGGTGGAGTCCGGCCGAAATGTGGTCCCAGGGCAACGCTTCGTGCTCGTGGCGGTCTCGGTGGCAGACCTCGTCGGTACTCAAGCCCTCGGCGGCCAAGGCGTCTTCCCACAGCGAGAGGTCGAAGCGCTCCGACCACTCCTGGAAGGTGCCACCGGCACGCCAGACCCGTTCGATCACCGCTCCCATGCGTCGGTCGCCGCGGCTGGCCAGACCCTCGGCCACCGACGCGGCCGGGTCGTGCCAACGGATGGTGAGTCCCCGCGTGGGACGCGCCGCCGCCCGCAGGAGTGCCACCTTCCGCTCGAGCTCGGCCACACTGTCCTGTCCGAACCACTGGAAGGGCGTGTGCGCCTTGGGCACGAACCCCCCCACCGAGGCGACGACCGTCACCGAGGAGTGGTGACGCCGGCCGACCTCCGCACAACGCGCCCCGAGCTCGGCGATCCCGAGCACGTCCTCGTCGCGTTCGGTCGGGAGCCCGATGAGGAAATAGAGCTTGATGCGACGCCACCCCTGCCCGAAGGCGGAGTCGACCGCGCCGTACAGGTCCTCCTCGGTGATCAGCTTGTTGATCACCGTCCGCATCCTCCAGGTTCCGCCCTCGGGGGCGAACGTCAGGCCGGTACGGCGCACCTTCTGGATCTCGGCCGCCGTGCCCACCGTGAAGGCGTCGACGCGCAGTGAGGGAAGGCTCACCGACACCTGCCCACAGTGCGCCGGGTCAGAGATGATGTCGCGCACCGTGTCCTCAATGCCCGAGAAGTCCGCCGAGGACAGCGAGGTCAGCGTCACCTCGTCGTATCCGCTCCATTGGAGACCCCGTCGGACCATGTCGCGCACCTGTGCCGCGGGTCGCTCGCGTACCGGACGGGTGATCATGCCGGCCTGGCAGAAGCGGCACCCCCGCGTGCAGCCACGGAACACCTCGACGTTCAAGCGGTCGTGCACCACTTCGGTCAGGGGCACCAAGGGATGCGACGGATAGGGCCACTCGGCCAGATCGGCCACTGTCCGCTTGGTGACCGTGGTCGGGACCGCATCGTCCACCGGCTCGGTTCCCACCAGCCGGCCCTCCTCGTATCGGGGGACGTAGAGGGCCGGGACGTACACCCCCTCGACCCGGGCCAGGGCGCGACGCAACGAGGCACGGTCGCGATTGTCGACGGGCGTGGCCAACCAATCGGCCAGCATCTCGTTCACCTCGCCTACGGCCTCCTCGCCGTCGCCCAGCACGAAGGCGTCGACGAAGTCGGCCAGCGGCTCGGGGTTGAAGGCGCAGTGTCCACCGGCCACCACGACGACGTCGCCGGGGCCGCGTGCCGTGGCGTGGAGCGGCACGCCGGCCAGATCGACGAGGTTGACCACGTTGGTGTAGACGAGCTCGGCCGACAGGTTGAAGGCCAGAACGTCGAAGGCCCCAGCGGGGAGGTGCCCTTCGACGCTGAAGAGTGGGATCCCCTCGCGCCGCATGGCCGCCTCCATGTCGACCCACGGCGCGTAGGCCCGTTCGGCCAGGGCGTCGGGTCGAGCGTTCAAGATCTCGTAGAGGATCTGCAGTCCCTGGTTCGGCAGGCCGATCTCGTAGGTGTCGGGGTAGATCAGGAGCCAGGCCACCCGCCCGGCGCCGTGCTGGGGGGACTGGGCCCCCTGCTCGCCCCCGATGTAGCGCGCCGGCTTCGACACCGAGGGCAGCACCCGCTCGATCCGGGGCCACAGGCTCTCCATCGTCCTCACCCTACGGGACGCCCGGCCGCCCTCCCCACTGCGTCAGCCTCCCCCCGCCACGGTCGTGGTCGTCGATCCAGTGCTCCCCGTCGAGGTGGCCGCGCCGCGCCCCGGAACCGTCGTGGTGGAGGTGGTTGTGGTCGGCGTCCCCAGCGGGGGGTTGGACGGCGGCGCGGTGGCGCTCGGCGGGTTGGCCGTCGACGGGGTGCGGACCGCGCCGAGCGGGTTCGCTGCGATGTAGTCGAAGACGTTGCGCACGAGGGGTGCCGCCGCCTGGGCCCCGTACCCACCCTGGTCGATGACGGCCAGGACCAGGTAGGTCGGATTCGGGTTCGGGCCGAAGGCCACGAACCAGCTGTTGGGCTCCTGGTTCGCTTGGTTCGACGCCGTGCCCGTCTTGCCGGCCAGGTTCCACGAAGAGGGAAAACCCACGAAGTCCTGCGCCGCCGTGCCGTGGGTGACCACGCCCTCGAGCCCGGTGAGGATGGCGCTGAAGGTCGACGGGGAGACGTCGACGTGACCCGTCACTTGGGGCTCGAGCTTCTTGACCACTTTGCCCGTCACCGGGTCGACCACCTCGGACGCCACCTGGGGGGCGTAGCGGGTGCCCCCGTTGGCGAACGTGGCGTAGGCCACGGCCTGCTCAATCGGGGTCAGCACGGTGGCGCCCTGCCCGAAGGCCATCTCGATGTTGTCCCCCGTGTACCAATTCACGTTCGGGAACGCCCCTGGTGCCTCGGCGTGCAACTTCTGCCGGGTGGCCTGGCTGTCCACCCGACCCTGCGCCTCCCCGGGCAGGTCGATCCCCGTGATGGTGCCCTCGCCGTAGGCGGTCGCCTCGTTCTGAATCGGCGTGTCGCCGTACTGGGCGCGGTCATTCCAGAACATGTCCCCGAGGTTGTAGAAGAAGGCGTCACTCGACACTGTGAGCGCGCTCGAGACGTTGTACTCGCCCGGGCTGTCGCCAGGGTCGTCGTTCAGCACGCACCCCTTGTCGCTGGTCACGCCGGGTGCCGGGCAACCCGGGATCTTGAAACTTCCCTTGTCGTCGTAATAGGTGCCGGGTTGGATCAAGCCCGCCTGGAGCGCCGCCGTGGCGGTGACCAGCTTGAAGGTCGAGCCGGGGGTGTACAGGCCCTCGATGGCGTTGTTGTTCTCGGCGCCGCTCGCCTCCAGCGCCTTGAAGTTGGCCAACGAGATACCGCCCACGAATTGGTTGAGGTCGTAGCCCGGATAGGAGGCCATGGCCAGGACCTGCCCGTTCTGCGGGTTCATGACCACCACGGCCCCGTTCGGTGCCGGCGGCACCCGGTTGTCGACCGTGTCGACGGTGTGGCGGTCGAGCAGGATCTGCTGGGCCAGGTCGTTCTCGACCGCCTGTTGGAGCCCGGTGTCGATGTTGAGCACGAGGGTGTCGCCGATCTGCGGGGCGGTCGTGCTCAACGTGCCGACAACGTCGCCGTGGACGTCGACCGAGAGGGCCTGGCGCCCGCTCACCCCCCGGAGGTAGGGCTCGTATTGGGCCTCGAGCCCCGAGACGCCGATCTGGCTGCTCTGGGAATACCCGTCGTGCGGGTGCGCCGCCAGGTAGCTCGCCGTGATGTCGCCCACGTAGCCCAGCATGTGGGTGGCGGTCGTTCCCCCCTGGGGGTACACGCGCTGCGCCACCGTCTCCACGCTCACTCCGGGGTACTCCGCCTGGTGTGTCTGCAGGTACTGCACCGTGGCATCGGACACGCCCACTTCGACCGGAGCCGGTTCGTAGGGCCCGAGTTGGTTGGCCGCCGTGGCGATGGACGCCTGTACCTGCGCGGGCGTCTGGCCGATGAGCGCAGCGACCATGCCGATGACGGCCGGGTTCTGCGTGGCCTCGCCCTGGGAGAGGAGAACCTCCTCCTGCGGCATGTTGGAGACGAGCACCGTGCCGCTGCGGTCGACCACCTCACCGCGCGGCGCCGGGATGCTCACCACGCGCACCTGGTTACGCGTTACGGCGGCCGCATAGGTCTTCCCCTGCACCACTTGCAACGACCACAGTCGCAGCACCAGGACGCCGAAGAGGAGCAGCACCACGGCGCCCACCACGCGGAGTCGGAGATTGGGTCGTGACTCCTCCTCTTCGGGAGAGCCGACGATGGACGACACATGGACGCTCTTGCGCGGGCGCATGCGCGGCTGACGCGGCTGGCGCGTGGGCGTGCGGCGACGATTACTCGGCTTGGGGTGGAGCCGGTCACCTCGGATCGGGTGGCGGAACGTCCGCTTCACCAGCTCACCAGACCCTGCGGTCGCCTTCCGCTGAGACAAGGGACCGGCGGTTACCCTCGCCGGCCAGCGCCCATCGCATGAGGCGGCTGACCGGGAGCACGAGCACCAAGCTCGAGATGGTCACCACGGCGAACACGGCCAGGAAATCCACCCGCACCATCTGTTCCTGCCCGAGGACCGCGCCCAACACCGCGAACAGCATGTCCGCTGCCACGCTCCCGGTGAGCGCGGCCACCGGCTTGAGCCAGGTCGCCCTCGGGTCGACGGGCGCCGACAGCACGCCCACGGTGAAGCCGAGCAGGCAACCCACCAGGGCTGACAGGCCGAAAGGCGTGGGCAGCACCAGGTCGAAGGCGAGCCCGGACCAGAAACCCACGATGGCGCCGGTCTCGGGTCCGTCGAGCAGGGCAGCGGTGATCGGGAGCAGCCACAGGATGTCGGGGTGGGCTCCGCCGATGCGCAGCGCCACCATCACCGTCTGTTGCACCATCAGCGCCACGAAGATGACCAGGGCCATCCGCAAGACGGCGCGCCCGCTCATGTGGGCGGCGTCCACTGCACGACGTCGACGTAGGCCAGCTCGTCGAGGTCGGCTGCCGGGTCGACGCTGACCGTCTCCTGACTGGCTCCCGCCGCGGTGTGGAAGGAGTGCACGGTGGCCACCGGGATGCCGGGCGGGAAGGCCGCCGCCTGAAGGCCGCTCGTGTACATGTATTCGCCACGACGCAGCGGAGTGCCCGGAACGACCAGGTCCGCCGTCATGGAGCTCGACGGGCCCTGGCCGTCGACGATGGCCTCGTATTGTTTGCGCGGCCCGAACGACACGCCGATCTTCGACTGGCCATCGGTGACGAGCCGCACCACGGAGGTGTGGTGGAACGACTGCACCACCTGGCCCACCAGACCGCCCCCGGCGACGACGGGATACCCCACGTCGACACCGTCGGACCTCCCTTTGTCCAGCGTGATGGTGGAGGTGAAGTTGGAGGGGTACTCCTCGATCGTTTGTGCGGTGACCGTCGGCAACCTCTGCAGGAAGGGGAGGTTCTCGAGGGCGGTGAGCTGCTGCAACTGGTTGCGCTCGAAACCCTGCTCGGCCGCGGCGGCCTTGAGCTGGCCAATGGTGCGCTGGAGCTGCTCGTTCTGCGCCTGCACCGACCCGTAATTGAAGGCTCCCGCGAGAAAGTTCCCGATCGGGCTGATGATGTCCATGACCCCCTGGCGCAGGGGTGCGTAGACCTGGTTGGCCACCGACTTGAGGCCCGAGGTCAACGAATGGGTCCGCCCGTTGAGATCGAGTGAGACGAGCGACAGCGAGACGACGACGAGGATGATGACCGTCAGCGTGCGGCGAGAACGCCTGGTCCGGGCCACCCGGGGAGAACCGGCCGATCGTTCAGCGCGTTGAGGTGGTGATCAGCACCCGTTTCAGCGCGTCGAACTCTTCCAGGCACTGCCCACTGCCCACGGCCACGCAGTTGAGCGGGTCACGGGCCACGACGATCGGCATCCCCGTCTCGTGCTGAAGCCGCGCCTCAAGACCGTGCAGCAGGGCTCCCCCTCCGGTGAGGACGATCCCCTGCTCCATGATGTCGGCTGCCAATTCGGGCGGTGTCCGGTCCAGCGTGACCTTGACGGCGTCAATGATGGCCGACACCGGCTCCTCAATGGAGCGCCGGATCTCCTCGGTCGAGACGACGATGGTCTTGGGCAATCCGCTCACGAGGTCACGGCCGCGGATCTCGGCGTGCAATTCCTGTTCGAGTGGATAAGCCGATCCCAGCGTGATCTTGATCTCCTCGGCGGTGCGCTCGCCGAGCGCCAGGCTGAACTCCTTCTTGACGAAAGACACGATCGCCTCGTCGAGCTCGTCACCGCCGATGCGCACCGACTGACTGGTGACGATGCCGCCGAGCGAGATCACGGCGACCTCGGTCGTCCCGCCGCCGATGTCCACCACCATGTTGCCGGTCGGCTCGTGCACGGGGAGCCCGGCGCCGATGGCCGCGGCCATGGGCTCTTCGATGATGTAGGCCCGCCGCGCCCCGGCGTACTCCGCCGCCTCCATGACGGCCCGCCGCTCCACGCCGGTGATGCCCGAGGGCACGCAGATCACCATACGCGGCTTGGCGAACCGGCGCTGGTGCACCCGGTGGATGAAGTAACGCAACATCTTCTCGCAGATCTCGAAGTCGGCGATCACGCCGTCCTTCAGCGGGCGGATGGCCTGAATGTTCGACGGCGTACGACCGATCATCCGCTTGGCCTCTGCCCCGACTGCGAGCGGGCGCCCGTCCTTAATGTCCACGGCGACGACCGAGGGCTCGTTGAGCACGATGCCGCGGCCGCGCACGTACACCAGCGTGTTGGCGGTACCGAGGTCGACGGCCATGTCACGACCAAGCAGAGAAAGGCGATTGTCGGCCATATCTGGGATCTCCCGGGAACTGCGGCTCGACGCCGGAGGAGTCCGGCGACGGTGGCGGTGGCCACACAGGCTACGGGACGCCGAGGGGGTCCACAAGGCAGAGGGGGACACACACCCTCCTCACCTCCACATCTGTGCGTGCGTTGTCCGACTCACCCCCGAACAGGCCCCGGAGGCGGTCCGCCTCAGAATCAGGCCCCGGGCACGGACTCAGGTCGGGGCGAGGTCCGGGAAGAAGAGTGCGATCTCCCGGGCCGCCGACTCGGGCGAATCGGACCCGTGCACCAGGTTCTCGGTCGTCTCAATCCCCAAGTCACCCCGGATGGTGCCCGGCTCGGCCTCGGCAGGGTTGGTCGCCCCGATCATGCGCCGCACGACGACGTAGGTGTCCTTCGGTCCCTCCACCGCCATGACGAGGGAGGGCGAACGGGTGATGAACGTGACCAGATCGCTGTAGAAGGGCCGGTCCGCGTGCTCCGCGTAGTGCGTCTCGGCCACCTCCTTGGAGATGGTGCGCAACTCGGCAGCCACCAGCCGCAGGTGCTTGCGCTCCAGTCGGCTGACGATCTCGCCGGCCAATCCCCGCTCGACTCCGTCGGGCTTCACGATCACGAGGGTTCGGTCCACGGGGGGACGACACTACACAACGGGTCCGGGCCCGGCGTCGCCCCAGGCGACGGCGGAGGCGACGGCGTCGGCCCGTACGGTGCCGACCACGTAGAGAGAACCGGCCACGACGACGAGGCCGTCGGCATCGACCATGTGCTGCGCCCTGACGAACGCGACCGACACGTCACGCTCGACGGTCACCGCCATGCCGAGCGCCCGCGCCGCGTCGGCCACTTCGTCGGCCGGCATGGCGCGGGGCGACACTGGTTCGCACACCACCACGGCGCGCACGTCGGCGTCGGCCAGGGGCGCCAGCATGGCGGAGGGGTCTCGCCCCGAGAGCATGCCTACGACTGCGACACGTTCCCCGTCAACGGCGAACTCCTCGGAGAGCGCGGCGCCGAGGGCTGCCATGCCGGCCGCGTTGTGCGCGCCATCGACCACCAACAGCGGGCGGCGCCCCAGAACCTCGAGCCGACCCGCCACTCGCACCGCCGCCAGGCCGTCAGCGACGACCTCGGGCGCCAGGGGTTCCTCGAAGAAGGCCTCCACCGCGGCCACCGCCAGCGCAGCGTTGCCGCCCTGGTGGGCGCCGTGAAGGGGGACGAGCACCTCGTCGTAACGCCCGCCGGGCGTCCACAAGGTGACCAGCCGGCCACCCACGGCGACGTCGTTGCGTTCGCACCCAAACTCCCTTCCGGCCTGCCAGACCGACGCCGCCCCGGCGGCGTCGGCCCGTGCGGCGATGACGCCGGCCACATGGGCGTCGGTCTCCCCCACCACGACGCGGCTGCCCTGGTCGATAATGCCGGCCTTGTCCGACGCAATACCCTCGAGCGTCGGACCGAGGACGTCCGTGTGGTCGTAGCTCACGTTGGTGAGGACTGCCACGTCACCGTGGACGACGTTGGTGCAGTCCCACGTGCCACCCAGGCCGACCTCGACGACCATGGCATCGACGGCTTCTGTGGCAAACCAGCTCAGTGCCGCCGCGGTGAGGAGCTCGAAGCGCGTCGCCCGCTCGGCCATCAGCGACTCGAGCAGAGCGAGCTCGGCCAGGACCTCCATGAGTGCGCCGTCGTCAATTGGTTCAGCGTTACGGGCGATCCGTTCGTGCACGACGTGCAGATTGGGGCTGGTGTAGGTGCCCACACTCAGACCCTTGGCCATGAGCAGCGCGGTGGCCATGGCCGAAGTGGACCCCTTGCCGTTGGTCCCCGTGATGTGGATGCACGGGATGGACGCTTGTGGTTCGCCCAGCAACGAGGTCAGGGCGCGCATTCGGTCGAGCGTGGGCACAGACCGACGCCGCGGCATGTTCGCCTCGAAGTCGATGTGAGCGTCGAGCCATGAGAGCGCGTCCGCGGGCACCTCGAAGGATGGCCCGGCGTACCGAGTGCCGGCGTACCGAGTGCCGCCGGTGGGCTGACCGTCCTCCGGCACGAAAGGCGTCCCTGCGGTCAGGACGCGGCGCGGCGCGAGCGGGTCGACTTCACCGGCGCGCCGCCCAGGGGAACCAGCGTCGGGGCGACGCGGTCGAGCACGACGGAACGGTCCACCACGCACTTGCCCACGTCAGTCCGGCTGGGCAGGTCGTACATGACGTCGAGGAGCACCTCTTCGAGGATTGCCCGCAACCCTCGGGCACCGGTCCCGCGGAGGAGGGCCTGCTCGGCCACTGCCTCGAGCGCGTCGCTGGTGAATTCGAGCTCGACGTTGTCCAGCGCGAACACCCGCTCGTATTGGCGGGTCAGGGCGTTCTTCGGCTCGACGAGGATCTCCACCAGCGCGTCCTTGAACAACGGCGACACCGCGCTCACCACGGGCAGACGGCCGATGAACTCGGGGATCAGCCCGAACTTGATCAGGTCCTCGGGCAGGACGTGACGAAGGATCTCGCCGTCGTCACGGTCCTTGCGGTGCACCTCGGCCCGGAAGCCGATGCCCCGCTTGCCCACGCGGGCCTCAATCAGCTTGTCCAACCCGGCGAAGGCCCCGCCGCAGATGAACAAGATGTTGGTGGTGTCGATCTGAATGAACTCCTGGTGCGGGTGCTTGCGCCCGCCCTGGGGCGGCACCGACGCCGTAGTGCCCTCGAGGATCTTGAGCAGAGCCTGCTGCACGCCCTCACCCGAGACGTCACGGGTGATGGAGGGGTTCTCGCTCTTGCGGGCGATCTTGTCGATCTCGTCGATGTAGATGATCCCGGTCTCCGCCCTCTTCACGTCGTAGTCGGCGGCCTGAATGAGCTTGAGGAGGATGTTCTCGACGTCTTCGCCCACGTAGCCCGCTTCGGTGAGGGCGGTGGCGTCCGCGATGGCGAAGGGCACGTTGAGCATGCGGGCCAACGTCTGGGCCAGGAGCGTCTTCCCGCAGCCGGTGGGACCGAGCAACAAGATGTTCGACTTGGCCAGCTCGACACCGTCCTCCGCCCCGGGCGGTCCCGCCTGAACCCGCTTGTAGTGGTTGTAGACGGCAACCGAGAGGATCTTCTTGGCGTACTCCTGGCCGACCACGTAGTCGTTGAGGAACTCGAAGATCTCGCGCGGCTTGGGGAGGTCCTCGAACGTCAGCTCGGTGGACTCCTCACGTTCCTCGGCGATGATGTCGTTGCACAGATCGATGCACTCGTCGCAGATGTAGACCCCCGGACCCGCGATGAGCTTCTTGACCTGCTTCTGCGTCTTTCCGCAGAAGCTGCACTTGACCAGGTCGCCGCCCTCTCCGAACTTCGCCACCGTTCGCTACCCCCGTCCCCTGCCCGTTCGTCCTGTGCCCGCTGGTTCCGTGCTCGCGACCCGAGCGTCCTACGCCGCGCCGATAGCTTCGAGCGGGGCGACCGTACGGGCCGTGATGACCTCGTCGATCACGCCGTAGGTCACTGCCTCCTCCGCCGTCATGATGAAGTCCCGGTCGGTGTCCTGGGCCACCTTCTCCTGGGTCTGCCCGGTGTCCTCGGCCAGCATGCCCGACAGGAGGTCCCGCATGCGCAGGATCTCCCTGGCCTGCAGCTCAATGTCGCTGGCCTGGCCCTCCACACCGCCCCAGGGCTGGTGCAAGAGGATGCGGGCGTGCGGGAGGGCGAAGCGCTTGCCTTTGGCGCCGGCAGCCAGCAGCACCGCGGCAGCCGAGGCGGCCTGGCCGAAGCAGAACGTCGACACGTCGGCCTTGATGAACTTCAGCGTGTCGTAGATGGCGAAGAGCGCCGTGATCTCGCCGCCGGGCGAGTTGATGTAGAGGTGGATGTCCTTGTCCGGCTCCTCGGACTCCAAGAAGAGCATTTGAGCGCAGATGAGGTTGGCCACGGCGTCGTCCACGGGCGTGCCCAGGAAGATGATGCGCTCGCGCAGAAGACGTGAGTAGAGGTCGTAGGCGCGCTCACCGCGGTTGGACGACTCGATCACCGTGGGGACCAAGTAGTTGTACGCCTTCATCGGGTCACCGCTGGTTTGCTGCTTCGCATCGTCACTTGCTCTCCTCACCCGGCACCGTGTCATGCAACGCGGGGTCATCTGACCCGGAGACGCCTGCCTCGAGGTCTCCCGCTCCGCTCTCTGCGGAGGCATCCACTTCGAGGTCCTCCCGTGACATCGGGCTCCCCTCTTCGTCGACGAGATCCACGTGGTCCAGCAGCCAGGTCAGCGCCTTGCCCTTGCGCAGCTCCGAGCGTACCGCGCCGGTCCGGCCGGCTGTGTCGAGTTGGCGTCGCAGCTCGGTGGCCGTGGTGCCCATCCGCTCCGCCATGGTGGCGACCTCGGCATTGAGCTCGTCGTCATTGACCGCGATCTTCTCGGCCTCGACCAGGGCACGCAGGGCGAGATCGGCCTTGACCGAGACGTGGGCATCGGCGCGGACCGATGCCAGGAGCTCGTCCGGGCTGGTGCCCGTGGCCTGGAAATACTCGGCCAGACCCAGCTTCTGCGCCTCGAGGCGGTGTTGCAGGTCGTGGAGCCGCTCGTTGACCTCGGCGTCAACCAGCACCTCGGGCACCTCGTCGTCGGCCACCAGGCCGGCCAGGGCTTCGACCGACTTCTGGCGCAGCGCCACCTGGCTCTGCACCAGCTTCACCCGGCGAATGCGATCGGTGATGTCCGCCTCCAGGTCGGCCAGGGAGTCGAACTCGGAACTCTCGGCGGCCCAGGCGTCGGTCACCTCGGGAAGCCGCTTGACCTTCACTTCTTTGACCAGGACTCGGAAGCCCACGTGCTGTTCGGGCTCGGCAGGATTCGGAGCATCGAAGGCGACAATGGCTCCTGCCTTGGCGCCGTGCAGTTCCGCGTCGAGCCCTTCGACGGCGGTGCCCGACCCGACCTCGTAGAGGTAGTCGTCGACGCCGACAACCTCGGCGCCCGAGGCGTCGGTCCCGTGCAGGTCGATGGTCACCAGGTCGCCGTCGATGGCGGGGCGCTCCACCACCTTGAGCTCTGCGTCGTTCTCGCGCAGACGGTCGATCTGACGCTGAACCTCCTCGCTCGTCACCTCCAGACCGGGAAGAGTCACCTGCAGCCCGTCGTAACCCGGGATGCCGACGAGCGGTCGTACCTGCACGACGGCGTCGAAGGAGACTGCTCCGGTCTGCTCCCCGCCGGTGATGTCGATCTCCGGTTGGGTGATCGGATCGAGCTCGGTGTCGACGACGGCCCTGGCGTAGAAGTCGGGCAGCGACTCGCGCAACGCCTCGGCCCGTAGCGCGTTGGGGCCTCCCATGCGTGCCTCGAGCACCTGACGGGGCACCTTGCCGGGCCGGAAGCCCGGGACGCGGACTTGACGGGCGAGCGTGCGCACGACGTCGCCGAGCGCACGATCGAACTCGGGCTCGTCGATCTCCACACGCAGGCGGACGAGGTTTCCCTCCAGCGGCTCGGCGATCGCACGCATCACGAGCCGCTCACTCTACTGGTCGCCCCCGGCGGCGGGTGCACCGACACATTGGTCGCCAGGTGCGCGGCGCACACCCACCCTTCAGAACGTGAAGTTCATGGCGGCGAGGACCTGCTGGCCTACCACCGCATCGCCCCGCACCGAGATCCTCCCGGCGGCCTGCACTTGTTCTGCCGTGGTCCTCCCACACCCGAGACGGATGAAGTCGAGGCTCGACATCGCGAGGGTGACGGTGGGTGCCACCTCGTCGGCGACCGGTCGGGCCCGACGGCTTTCGACACCGATGTTGAAGGACCGAGCGTCGCCACCTGGACCCGACACCTCGAAACGGACCACGGTCCCGTCCGCGCACCCGGCCCGCTTGCCGACGACCAAGGGCATGACGGCTTGGGCCTGGTCCAGCGCCATGGACGACGCCCGGTTCCCGCTTCCGCCCGGACGGTCGAGGGCCCGGCGGGCATCTTGTTCGTGGACCCAGCTGTCGAAGACCCGTATTCCCATGAAGTCTGCCCGGGGCAGCTTGCCGATCGGGCTCCAGCCCACCATGGCCCACTCCTCGTCGTTGTACGCGTGGAGCTGGGCCAGACGGGCATCGGTCACCTCCAGGAACTCGGCGCGCACCGTCGCACCGGGGAGCGGTCGGCGGACACAGATCCACGGCTCGTTCGACGCCGCGAAATCGTTACGGACGTGGTCGCCGAGCGGGTCCGCCCAGTCCGGCGCCGGCTCGCCCATGAGGCCGCGCTCAATCCCAATGAGGTGCGACAGCTGATCCTTCACGTCCCACCCGGGGCACTCGGTTGGGAGCGCCCACTCGGTCTCGGAGAGCTCCCAGCAAGCCTCGGCCAGGCTGTGCCAGGTCTCAGCCAAGGCAGCCGTCGCCACGTGTCCGCGCCGCCCCCACTGACGTTCAGGCGCTGCACTTTCGCCACTCACCAGCTGGACCCTATTCCCCCGCATTCCCCCGCGATTCACCGTGCCTTTTGCACAGGGGCGGAGCATCCCCCCCTTCGAGTACCCCTCCCGCTACGTTCGACACCCGTCCGAAGCCGCCACCGACCAGAGGAGTTGTCATGGCCAGCTACGAGGGGTACTGCGTGAAGTGCCGAGAGAAGCAGGAATTCGAAGGCCAGGAAGTCGAGCTCGCCAACGGGCGCAGGGCGGCACAGGGGTCTTGCCCGATCTGCGGCACCAAAATGAACCGGATCCTGGGCAAGGCCCGGGTCTGACACCCCCGTATACGACCACCCCCGTATACGACCACCCCCGTATACGACCACCCCCGTATACGACCACCCCCGTATACGACCACCCCCGTATACGACCACCCCCGTATACGACCACCCCCGTATACGACCACCCCCGTATACGACCACCCCCGTATACGACCACCCCCGTATACGACCACCCCCGTATACGACCACCCCCGTATACGACCACCCCCGTATACGACCACCCCCGTATACGACCACCCCCGTATACGACCCCGTCGGGTCAACGCCCCGAGTAGGACAGACCATTGCCCGGCCACCTAAATTGCGGTTGGACCGGGATGTAGCGCAGCTTGGTTAGCGCGCCTGCTTTGGGAGCAGGAGGTCCGGGGTTCAAATCCCCGCATCCCGACTGCTTCACGGGGCGGTTGCTACGGCGCAGCGGTCTGGCCTCGTGTCGGCGGTCACCCCCGCCGTAGCGTGACGCTGCACCAGGCCCGGCGTCGACACGACGGGCAGGTCATGCGCCTATCGAACCGCCCGCGGGGTAGCCAGACCCCCAGCGGAAACTGCAAGATGAGCATGTCGACGAATCCGATCCGCGAAACCGTCGAGCACCGCCCGCAGGTGACCCTGAACGCACCGATGTCCCCCATCGGGCACGTTTCGGTTCCGGCACCCGGCGCCGTTCGCCCCTCGGTGGACGACGGGGTCTGCGCCTCTGCGAACCCGGTCCCGTCGGTGATGAGCGCGGCGGAGTACAGCGCCCGCTTCCCGAGGGGGTCGCGACCTCTTCCGCCCGGCCCCGACTCCACCTCAGATGCTTTGCATGGCGTCGTAGACGGACGTCGAGAGGGTCCGGTACGCCACGGCGCCGGCGGATGCCGGGGCGTGCTGAAGCACCGAACATCCGAAGGCCGGAGCCTCAGCGACGCGGATCGACTTGGGGACCGGTGGCTCGAAGAGGGGTAGCCCATAGCGTTCTTCCACCTCGGCCAACACCTTTCGGGCATGCGTGGTGCGGCGGTCGTACATGGTGGGGATCACCCCGAGCACCCTGAGCCGCTCGTTGGCAAAGAGCCGGACGTCCTCAATCGTCTCGAGCAACTGGCCTACCCCCCGGTGGCTCAATGCTTCGCATTGGAGGGGAACCAGGACCGCCTCGGCGGCCGTGAGCCCGTTAATCGTCAACACGCCAAGCGAAGGTGGGCAGTCGATCAACACGGCCTCGTAGTCCGCCCGAACCGGCGCGAGGGCCTGGGACAGCACGTGCTCCCGCCCGCTACGGGTGGCCAGGTGCACCTCGGCGCCCGCCAGGTCGATCGTGGCCGGAGCGAGGAAGAGCCCGGCCACCGCGGGGACCGGACGAACCACCTCGGACAGGAGGGAGCGACCCACCAGCACGTCGTGCAGCGAGGGGCTGAGGCTCTCCGGCTCGAAGCCGAGCGAGAACGTAAGGCACGCCTGGGGATCGAGGTCCACCACCAGGACCCGGCGGCCCTGTTCGGCCAACGCCACCCCAAGGGACTGCACTGTCGTCGTCTTGGCCACGCCGCCCTTCTGGTTGGCGACGGCGACGACTTTGAGCACCGCCGGAGTCTATGACCCTCGACCGTGGCCGGCCTGGGGGCCGCTCAGCCGAACGCCGCCTCCTCCTGCGCCACATCGGCCACCAAGTTGCCCAGGGCGAGGTTGACGTCTTCGAGGTGGTAACCCCAGCTCGGACCGAGCACCGCGGACACCGTGGGCCGGGGATCACCCGGGGTGGCGTTGGCGTCGACCTGCAGCCAGGTGGCACCGTCTTGGTGCTCGCAACGCGCCGTGTAGAGACCGGGGAACGACACCCACGGGGTCCTCACGGTGATCGAACCGAGCTCAGTCGCCGCGCTCGGGAAGGCCGGCTCGAGAGTCGCCGGCTGCGTCGAAAAGGTCACCGGATTGACGCAAGCCACTTGCTGACCCTGCACTGCCGTCTGCCCCGACTGGACGCTGATCCCCTCGCCGGGCCGCCCGAAGAACGCGTCGGTGGGTGGCGTGCTTCCGAAGGTCGAGTAGGCGATCACGCATCGCGTCTGCGAAGCCGACGCGCACGTCGGGATGTGCGAGAAGCTCCCCCCGACGGTGCGTCCCACCGGGACCTGCACGTTGCCACCCAAAATGATGGCCGACACCACACGAGCGCGCAGCGCCGACGACGGATCGACTTGGGACCGCAGGAGCCGGATGAGCATGGCCGCGCCCTGCGAGTGCCCGATGAAGACGATCGGGCGGCCGTGGTTGTCGTGAGCGAGATAGTCCTTCCAGGCGGCCAACAGGCTCGAGTACGCCGTCGCGATCACCGCCGGTTCGAAGGCGGCACCCGTGCGCAGAGCCCGCTCGGTGGCCTGGCGATACATCGGGGCCCACACGTGGCACACCTGGGAGAAGGGCGACGCCTGTGCCGCAGCCACCTCCCGCTCGGCGGGCTGAACGGTCAGGTCGGCGTTGTCACCGGGCTCCCGCGACGACGTCGGGTACACATAGAAGCAGTCAAAAGACCCCGCCTGGGGAGCCGAGATCGGCGCGACGGGACTCGTCGTCCCGTTGGACGACACATCAGTGGCGGCCGCGCTGCCCGAACAGGGATCGTCGGCCTGCCCGGGCCGGCACAACCACACGGTGCCCGAGGATGAGCCCGAATCACTCATTGCCGCGCCAGCGGGCGGCGATGTCGCCACTGACGGAGCGACCGACACTCCCAGCAAAATGGCCAGGCCGCACAGCGCGGGGGCGGCGGTTCGGGTCGGCCGGACAGTTCGGGTGGTTCGGACGGTCCCAGTTGCGTCGCCCCGCCCGCGCAGCCCCCGCGGCCGATGCCCATCGGTGCTGCGACTCCCCCTCATCACTGCCCTCACTTTCGTCAGCGTGGCGCCGTCTCCGGCGTTTCCTCGGCAGCCCCAGGCTACGGAACCACGAGCCCGTCGTCGGAGAGGACCCGATCCCGACATCCTTCAGCCCCGAGAGACGTTGACGCCCAGCCAGCGCATAGGGTCGAGGTCCGGAGTCGGCGGGCAGGGCAACGCAGCTGGCCGGTTCGGTCCGCTCCTGATGCAACACCTGGACGCACCCGCTTGGAGTCACGTGGCTGAAGCTCACATGAGCCAAAAATTCGCAGTCGGCACCGTGTTCGTCACGGCAATGTTCATGAACATCATGGACATCACGATCGTCAACGTCGCGCTGCCGACCATCGGACGCGACTTCGCCATCTCCCCGACGGCAGTGGACGGCATCGTGATCGCCTATTTGGTGAGTCTGGCTGTCTTCATCCCAGCGTCGGGCTGGATGGGTGATCACTTCGGTGGCAAGCGAGTGCTCATGATCGCCATCGTGGTGTTCACTCTGGGCTCGGCGCTCTGTGGGATGGCGCAGAACATCAGCGAACTCGTCGGCGCACGGGTCCTCCAGGGTGCAGGGGGCGGGATGATGATCCCCGTCGGTATGGCCATGCTGTACCGCGCCTTCCCGCCATCAGAGCGGATGCGCGCCGCCAGCATCCTGACGGTCCCCATGACCATGGCCCCAGCGATCGGACCGGTGTTGGGGGGATTCCTGGTGACCACCTTGACCTGGCGTTGGGTCTTCTTCGTCAATGTCCCCATCGGGATGGCCGCGGTCGTCTTCGGGGCTCTGTTTCTCCAGCGCTCGGAGCCGATGGAGACTGGCCCCTTCGACATCCCAGGATTCGCATTCGGTGGAACTGGGCTCGGCCTGCTCATGTACGGCGTGTCCGTGGGTCCCCTGGACTCCTGGTCGGCACCGCAGGTGGTCGCGTCGTGCGTGGTCGGGTGCCTCTTGTTGGTCGCTTTCGTCGTGCTCGAACTGCGATCCCGGAGTCCACTAGTCGACCTCCGGGTACTCGAAGGTCGCCTCTTCCGTTCGACCAGCATCATCATGTTCCTGGCCTCCGCCGCCTTTCTCGGCACCCTTTATCTCATTCCCTTGTACTTCCAAGACGCGCGTGGTCTGTCGGCGTTGCAATCGGGACTCTCCACTTTTCCCGAGGCGTTCGGCGTCATGGTCGGTGCCCAACTGGCCAGCCGGTTCATTTATCCCTCCCTGGGCCCGCGTCGTCACAT
Organism: uncultured Acidimicrobiaceae bacterium; assembly: GCA_963787485.1. Classification (GTDB taxonomy): domain Bacteria; phylum Actinomycetota; class Acidimicrobiia; order Acidimicrobiales; family RAAP-2; genus Bog-473. Next base: position 120,115 of record CAWBDF010000002.1, read on the forward strand.
CACGGGGGGTCTCGTCGCGCTCGCACTGATGATGTTGGTGCTGACCCAGCTGACCGTGACCACCAATCTCTGGCTGGTAAGGGGACTCATGTTCCTCCTCGGCCTGGTTGTCGCCCAGTCGATGATCCCGAATCAGGCTGCCTCGTTCGCCCAGATCACGCCCGAAGCGACCGGGCGCGCTTCGACCTTCTTCAATACGATGCGCCAGATCGGCAGTGCGACGGGAGTGGCGGTGCTCTCCACTGTCCTCATCGGGGTGTCGAGCTCGCAGGGCAACGGAGGTACCGGGACCTCGGCGTCGCCCGACATGAGGGCCTTCCACCTTGCATTTCTCACGGCTGCGGGATTCGCCCTCGCCGCCGCGGTTGCCGCCTTCACCATCCACGACAGCGATGCTGCCGAGACAATCGTCCGTCGGAGCCGGTCGACTGCCCGGCGCCATAGCCCCCAGGTGGCCGTGGCCGAGACCAACGCAGCGTGACGACGTCCGACCTCTCTCAGCGCGCCGTGTGCGTTTTCTGCGGTTCGAGTCCAGGGGGCGATCCGGCATACGCCGCCGCGGCAGAAGCGCTCGGCGCGGCGTTGGCCCAGCGTGGCGTGGGTCTCGTCTACGGGGGTGCCTCGGTCGGCCTCATGGGGGTCGTTGCCGACGCCGCCCTGCACGCCGGCGCGCATGCCGTCGGAGTGATCACCGAGTCGCTGGCTGGGCACGAGATCGCCCACGACCAATTGCACGACCTGCACGTCGTGAGCACCATGCACGAAAGGAAGGCCCTCATGTCCGAGCTGTGCGACGCCTTCGTGATGCTCCCCGGCGGGTTCGGCACCTGCGAGGAGTTCATGGAGTCCGTGACGTGGGCCCAGCTCGGCATTCATGACAAGCGCTGCGGGATCCTGAACGTCAAGGGATACTTCGACGAGCTGCTCGCCTTTGCCCGGCGCGCCGTCGACGACGGCTTCGTGAAGCGGCGCCAGCTGGAGGGGATCGTCGTCAGCGAGAACGCCGGCGAGCTCCTCGATGAATTGTTGGCCGACCTGGCCCAACCGGGCTGAGGATTGTGCGGCCATCAGCCCGATATTCGATTCGTGTCTCCCCTACCGATTTGGAGTGGTGGGAATGCACCATGCGGCGCACCATGCGCGCGCCGATGTCGACAGACGGAGGCCTCCCCGAGCACTCCGCAAGTTCGTAGTCCCTCTTGACGCGATTGCCGAGGAGGACAGGGCGTTCACCTACAGTCCTGCCAGCTGACTTCCGACTCCGAGTCGAATGCGGACACGGACAGTAAAGGCTGCAGTGTTCCTGTCGTACCAGCGAGAGACGGGCAGCCGGATGCGACGACGCGTGGCATCTCCGGTACAGCGCCACGGTGTCACGGAGGCCACGACGCTGACACCGAATGGCTGATGCCTCCAGCTATTCTCCGCGGGTGTCTGGGCCCGGCGACATGAGCGATGCGGTCGAGTGGCGACGGTTCGGCGCCGTGGTGCTCCAGATCCTGGGCTGGCTCGTGATCGCGGCCCTCGGGCTAGTCGTCGCGGCTCGGATGGTGGCGTGGGACGAGTGGCGCTTGTTCGCCGACGTGGATGCCGCCACCGAAGTTCTGTTCCTTCCGGCATGGCTCGTGCTCGTGGCTGCCCTCGTCGGGAAGAAGTGGTGGATGGCCGGAGCGGCAGTCGTGCTCTGTGCCGCCCAGGTCATCTACGTCGCCCCGGAGGTCCTGGCCTATTCCGCCGTACCGGCCTCCGTTCGCACCGAGCCCACGATCCGTCTCTTCGACGCCAACGTGCAGCAGGACAACTACTCGATGGCGGGCTACATAGGGCAACTGAGAAGCTATCGCCCCGATCTGGTCACACTCGAAGAGACACACCAGTGGGATTACGACCAGTTCGTGTCGTCCGGCGTGTTCAACCACCTGCCATACCGGTTTTCACTGTCGGATACCGGGTCGAGAGGGTTCATCATCGCCAGTCGCTATCCATTGGGGCATGCGACGGTGTCCTACGTACACGGACTCGCCTACCTGATCCGATTCAGCTTGGTGTTTCACGGGCGAAGACTGCCCCTCTGGGTCGTCCACACGACCGCGCCGGTCAATCCAGACTGGAACAACTGGAACTTGGAGCTCAATGGGGTCCACGCACAACTGGAAAGGTCTCACCCGCGGCCGCTGTTGATGGTCGGCGACTTCAACGCCTCCTGGGGAAATCGGGGGTTCGCGGCCATCCTGCTGACGGGCCTCACGGACGCGGCTGCGGCACGGGGCCAGCCCTTTGACTTCACCTGGACTCAGCGCCTGCCTGTGCTGCCACCGTTCATACGAATCGACCACGTCCTGACAGGGGGCGACGTCACGGTGACGACGATCAGCTCGCACAGCGGTCCAGGAAGCGGGCACCGAGACCTCACGGCCACGGTCGCCGTCGGAAAGTGAATTCAATGCGGCCGCTCGCGTCGGGTGGCATTGTTCCCCGGTGTCTTTCCAGACGAGCTCTCAGCGAGAGCAGGGAGCAGAGCAGGCAGCCAGAGCAGGGAGGAGCCAGCGCCAACAACTGGTACGTGGCGGGACTCGCGCCGGTTTGTGTCAATCCGCTTTATGATGCTCTGACCTGGGTTTATTTGGCGCCCCGGGAGGGATTCGAACCCCCGTAAAACGGATTAGAAGTCCGTTGCCTAAGTCCGCTCGGCCACCGGGGCGTGTGTCTTGAGCTGCGCTTTCACGGCGGAGAGCCGTCACCACGTTGCTGTAAGGGCAACTCTTTGCAACTCCTGTACGCTTGAGCGCATGACCCCACGCAGACAACAGTACGGCACGGGCACCTTGCGCCAGATCGCTCCACGGCGCTGGCGGCTCCGTGTCTTCGCAGGTCGTAGCTCTAAAGGCGCCGTGCGTCACATCAACCGCACATTCACCGGCACCGAGACGCAGGCTCGAGAGGAGCTGGCTCGTCTCAACGCCGAAGTACAGCGGGGCGCCCTTGATGCCTCGGAGCGAATGACCTTCGGCGAGCTGCTCGACCGGTGGCTGGAGCACGTCGAGAACCGCGGCAGGGCGCTGCGTACCGTCACCGAGTATCGAGCGAAGATCAATCACCGCATCCGACCCACACTCGGCTCGGTACGTCTCGACCGGTTGACGGCGGCGAAACTCGACCGGCAGTACAGCACGTGGCTGGCCGATGGGCTGTCCCCCTCCACTGTCCACCACCTGCATCGCATCATCCGAGCGTCGCTGAACCAGGCGTGCCGGTGGCAGCTGATCCAGACGAACCCTGCCCTACATGCTGACCCGCCCCAGGTCCGCCAGCCGGAGATGCACGTGCCTGACCCAGCCCAGCTGATAGCTCTGATCAGTGCGGCGGAGAGCGTGGATGGCATGTTGGCGACCGCAATCGCTCTGGCGGCGTTGACGGGTGCTCGGCGAGGAGAACTTGTGGCACTCAAGTGGTCCGACGTCGACCTCAGCGTCGGGACCGTGCGGATCGCTCGTTCGCTGACTGTCGTGGGCGGTGTCATTCACACCGGCCCGACCAAGACTCACGCCGTGCGCCCCGTGGCACTGGGTGCGGTGGGCATCGAAGTGCTCCGCCGCCGGCATGATGCGCAGATGGCTCTAGCCGCCAGGACCAGCGTGCCACTTGACACCGACCCGTACATCCTTTGTGACGACACCAACACCGCAACAGGCAGCGAGCACCTGAACCCGAACATCCTGACCCAGCGGTTCATCCGATTGTGCCGGACTCTCGGCGTTCACTTCCGCTTCCATGATCTGCGACACTTCGCAGCGACGCAGCTCATCGGCGCCGGTGTGGACGTTGCGACCGTTGCGGCCCGTCTCGGACACGCCGATCCTTCGCTCACGCTGCGCGTCTACACCCATGCTCTACCGGAGCGGGATGAGCACGCTGCAAACGTGCTCGGCGCCCTGTTGCCACCGGCTCTGACGCCGAACGTCGACGCCGACACCTGACACACTCCCGATCCCGTCGCGCCGCAGGATACGGCGGATACGTCGCAGAGACCCGGATGCCGATTCTTCGAAGCTCACCTTGGGATGCGCACACAGCCCCACGACCGGTTCTCACGACCGAGACGACAGATGAGCTCGACGATCTCGCCCCGAAGCGACGGACGACCGGGACCGCGTTGGCGTCGCCAGCGTCGCCACTTTCGTTTGGACAGCTGGCGATGCCAGCGCAAGAGCGTCTCGGTCGTGACGAGGAACGACCGCCAACGAGATCTCGGGAGCCTCCGTGACAAGGCGGCGAGGATCGCCCGATCGATCGGTCGGTTCCGCACACGCCCATGTACCTGGCGCTTGAGGATGCGCACCTCGTGGCGGAGCACCATCACCTCGACGTCCTATAGTGGCTTGGTTAGCCCCCATCGACCTTTGATGGCGGCAAGTAGGCTGGCGCATCAACGACGGGACGGGAGAACGCGGTGGCGGTACAGGCTGACCGAGTCGTCGTGTACTGGATCCCGGGGTGCGGCAACTGCACCAGGCTGAAGGGGTACCTGAGCGATCGCGGGGTGGAGTTCGACGCCATCGATGTGCAGGGAGACCCCGACGCGATGGCCGAGCTCCAAACGGCGGGAGTCTGCTCGTTCCCGAGCGTGAGACTGGGCGGGCGCTGGGCCACGGGGCTTGATCTCGACAAGGTCAACGAGCTGCTGGGGTTGTCCCGCGACCCCTCCGGACGCCGGCTCACCATCGACGACCTCGCCGAGCGAGCGGCGAGTCTCCTCGAATCGGCCAGCCGCTACGCCCTGCAGATCCCGGAAGGTCGCCATGGCGACCCGACGCCGACGATGGATACGTTCAAGAAGGCCGTCAGCTTCATGCGGGACGGCTCGCCGTGGATCCCGCACGACACCTACAAGTCGCTCGTCCACCACATCGCCGGCCACGGGCAGAAGTTCCTGCGCTTCGCTCTGGCCTCCGACGGGGTGCACGACATCGGCTTCTCCGTGGCCACCTTCTCGGGTGACGATCTGGCCTTCGGCGAGCCGGAGCCCGCGACGCCCATGTACCGGGTGGCCGACCAGATGGTGCTGACGGCGAGGGACATCCGGGCCTGGCTGAAGGTCGGGTGGCCCCGGGACCTGTCACTCAACGTCGAGACAAGCCACGGCCCGCAGACGCTCCACCAGATCATGCAGACGATGGTCTGTGGCCTGGCCCAACACAACCGCCAGCTCATGGAGATCCTGGGCGATCAGCTCGGCATCGCCCCCAACCGTCCCATCGGTGAGGAGCTGTTCGAAGGCCTGCTCTTGCCCACCTCGGTCTGGGGCGAGTAGCGGCGGGGGTGGCGCGCTCACCGGCGCTCCGTGCTGAATGCCTGACCAACACGGAGCAACTACATGCGCCGGAGCGGGCCGCACAGTGGTCATCGCTCCGACGCAAACCGTGTGTTACATGAGGCCCCGGCAGGTCGGCGGCGCTTTGGCCTTCTTCTGTGTCCAGCGCTTCACCAGCTGCGACCGGCGCTTGCGGACCTGCGCCCGCCGCATCTACTTCGCCAACGCAACAGCAGCGGCGTGCTGCGCCATGCTCTCGTTCCGGCATAGGCGGCAGCGTCGGCGTCCGTCGTCCCCCACGTAGTAGTTGGGATCGTGGCCCTTCGTACAAGGCAGGACCGTCTCGCCGTTGATGACTCGCCCGGCCTGCATCTGTGGCCCCTCGTTGAGTCCGAGAGCTTCGGCGATACGAGCACGCTCCTGGTCCGTCGCCGGGTCGTCCTTCGGCAGCCACCGCTCTGCGCCAAACTCGTCGATCACTTGCAATTTGACCACTCTGCGGTTCGTGGACCGTGACTCTTTGACGACTTCCCGCTGCGCTTCCGGAAGCAGCAGCACCTCAGTCTCACCGTCCTGCTCACGCTGCAGCAGCAGGCCGAGAGCAACCAAGCCGTTGATTTCCGCCACCATTACCTGCGATAGCGTCTTGTCGATCTGTATGGTCGGGGTCGTAGGCGGAAACGGTCCGGGGCCTCGAAGTGCGATGTCGGGGTACGTCTTCACAATGGCACCGGGCGTACGTCTCAGCCATGCCGTCTCGACGTCCTCACGCGCGCTGAACCCGTTGGCCAGCTCGGTGGCATCGGAGGTGTCGAGCGGTGCGGTCAGAACGGCTGCGCAGCACTCCGTGGATCGGACTTTCGTCGCAGCGGCCTGCATGCCCATGTGACCCCTTCCATTGACATCTATCGATGTATCGGCGATACTCGATACATCGACCCAATTCGATATTACAGGGAGGTCCCCATGTCCAGGGTGGCGTCGCGCACCGGTCTTCGCGACCAGGAGGCGGCTGCTGCGGGCTTCGACCCCCTCGGCAGTCCCTGGGATGCAGTGCAGATGGGGGCACAGGCCTGGGTCCGAGAAACTGGGCGAAACGGTGACTCAGCTGGTGAGCAGTCAGGCGTCCGTGAAGCGGGGTGGGGTGTTGTAAGCGAAAGGGGAGGGACATGAGTGACCACGAGCCCATGACAGCTCAGCAGCGAGTACAGCTGGACCACGTCGTGAAGGATCTGCATGCCAAGTACCGCGGCATCTTCGGCGTTGAGTCCATCGAGGCGTTCGTGTTCGACAGCTATGACGACCTCGCCAAGCAAGCCACGGTGACGTTGTGGCTGACCCTTGCCGCGGAGAAGTTCGCCCAGCAGCGTCTCGAAGCCCTGGTCCACATGCGCGACCACTCCCTGAGCCGGGTTCCAGCGGTGCTCTTCTTGTGCGTCCACAACGCCGGGCGCTCTCAGATGGCGCTCGGCTGGTTCAATCATCTGGCCGCAGGTCGTGCTATCGCATGGTCGGGAGGCTCTGAGCCGGGATCGGAGCTGAACCAGGACGTGGTCAAGACTATGGCTGAGGTTGGGGTCGACATCTCCAAGGAGTTCCCCAAGCCCTGGACCGACGAGTTCTTGGAGGCGGCCGACGTCGTGGTGACGATGGGGTGCGGTGATTCCTGTCCATTGGTCCCAGGAAAGCGCTATGAGGACTGGGAGCTCGAGGATCCAACCGGCAAGTCGCTCGATCAGATCCGACCTATCCGGGAGGCAGTCAGGAGCCGGGTTGAGAACCTCCTCGAGCAAATCCTTACGCCCTCTCATCAATGAGGAGAACAATGTCGGGCGATCCTCGGGAGCAACTCTTTTGCAACTCCTGAGCCGGATCTGCGCGTCGGGCGATCCCCGATCACGGTCAAAAATGCGACTCCACGTGCTCGTTTGTGACCTGGTGCGACATGGTGCGACATCTCAAATCGCTTTAGAAGTCCGTTGCCTAAGTCCGCTCGGCCACCGGGGCGTGCTGGCACACCACAGCCTGACATAGGTCGTCCCGCGGGTTCGTCAACCGTGCTCGCGCCGTGAAGCGTCGTCGAATTCGCCCTTCTGGCCCGGACCCGACGTCGCGGCGGGTGTGCCACACTTAGGCCCCTCGGTGGGCGTAGCTCAGTTGGTTAGAGCGCCAGGTTGTGGTCCTGGAGGTCGGGGGTTCGAGACCCCTCGCTCACCCGAATTACGCCGCGCCGCCGTCGCGAACGGTCGGCGCTCGGACGTGGAGTGCACTTGTCGACGGGAGCACCGGACTTGCGCGCTTGACGAGCGCGCAATGGACCGGTGCAGCCGGGTAGGTACGCCCGAGGAAGGATCAGCGGTGACCACTTTGGGGTTCGGTGTCCGGTTGCTCCAGGTCTGGGGCCATCGTCGGACGAACCAGGACCGCCGCAGCGCCGTGACAGGGGCATGGGCCCACAACCGGGGCGGGTCCTGACGTGGCGGCGCGTCGACCGACCATCGTCGCCACTTCGATTGGCTTCCAACCCGATGGCCCGGACCCTTTGAACGTCCGGCCGGGCCCGTCCTTCCGATTTGCCGCTGATCTGGCCAGAGCAGGTGACCATCCTCGGGTATGCATCGTGGCGACGGCCGTCGGTGACGACGCCAGCCGGCTGGCTGCCGCCCACAATGCCTTCGCCAAGGTGGGGTTCATCAGTTCACACCTGACCCTCTTCCCCATGCCCAACGTGGACGACGTGCGTGTACACCTCCTCGCGCAGGACGTGATCTGGGTCGGCGGAGGCAGCACCGCCAACCTGCTGGCGCTTTGGCGACTGCACGGACTCGACCTGATCATGCGCGAGTGTTGGGAGGCCGGCGTCGTCCTCAAGGGGGTGTCTGCCGGCTCCTTGTGCTGGCACGTCGGGGGCACCACCGACTCGTTCGGCCCAGAGCTCGAACCCGTGATGAACGGACTGGCGTTCCTCCCGTACTCCAACAGCCCCCACCACGATGTCGAGGAGCAACGCCGGCCGCTCATCCACCGCCTCATCGCCGAGGGAACCTTGCCCGACGGCTACGCCACTGAGAACGGTACGGGCCTCGTCTTCTTCGGCACGGAGTTCGGGGAGGCATTCTCCGAAGTCGAGGGAAAGGTCGCGTACTCCCTGACTCGGGTGGGCGATCTCACCAGGGAAGTAGCCCTTCCAACACGTCTCCTCTGAGGTCGGCTCTCTCAGGGCATTCGCTGGGCGTCGTCAACGGGGGTCGTATACGTTGGCGAACCGGAAGCGGTACGGCACGGGAGCGAGAGACGAAGCGGGGCCTATCGCAACGCGTCGTCTGAAGTCGCCCCGAAGTGAGCGGCGACCCACTGCAAGGCGCGCTCACCTCCCTCGAGCGCATGGCAGACGAGGCTTCCCGTCTCTCCCGCACCCACGTCGATCAATTGGCAGACGATCGACAACATGTCGGAACCAGGTCCTCGATACCGCCGCCCGACGGCGCACACCGGTGCCACCGGAAGGCGTACCGCCCAGGCGACCAGCTGGCCGGCAAGCTCAGGAAGGCTCTCGTTGGCGCCAAGCTCGGTGTCTTCCTGTCCGAGGAAGGCGTCCTCGACGCCATCGTCCTCGGGCCGCACGTCGGAGGCCAGGTCGTCGAGTGAATCCTCGTGGCCCCCGATCACCTCAGAGCCGTCGGCGGTCGAGTCGTCGGGATCCTCCCCCACGGACTCGTCGGGGAACTCCTCGATCGATACCTCGGGGAGTGCGGGAGACGCCACAAGTGATTCTTCCTCGACGTCCGGCGGTTCAGGAGGTACCGACGGAGCAGGCCGCGGAAGGGTCGATTCAGGCGACGGGTACGGTGACCCCGCCGGTGGGCCAGGCGAGACCGAAGAGGCCGGTGGGCCAGGCGAGACCGAAGAGGGCGGTGGGGCCGGCGAGACCGGAACGGCCGACGGTGGAGCCGGCGAGGGGCGCAGCGGCGCCACGTGTGCCTGGCGCAGATGAAGCTTTCGCAAGTCGTCCGCCGTCATCTCGGGGTGCCCAGCCACGACCAGTTCGTCAATGCTGAGGCCGAAGTCGGCAAGCGCGGCTCCGGTGACGATCCCACCCAAACCGTGCGTCAAGATGTTCAACGATTGCGACGGCTCGAGCTCCAAGGAATCGACGAAGGCGGCGAGCTCCGAGGCAGCCGACTGGAGATCGGCATCGCATTCGATCGATGGAGCCAACAGGTCGGGCACCTCGACGGGATTGTCGTACCCCTTCCACAAGATCACGGCGCTCGCTGGCGAGCGCTCGTAGAGCTCGACGGCTTGCGGGATCCAGTCCTCCCGCAGATCGGTGCCGTCCGCCACACCGGGAACCACGATCACCACGTGTTCGGCCGTATCGATGTTCCCGAACAACAAGATGTAGTGCTGCAGCTGCGGCCGGTACGCCACGATGTCCGCGCCGCACGACACCAGCTCCTCCAGGGCCGCCATTCTGTCGGTGTCCCCTTCGATGGTGGCGCCGGCAAGATCCATCTTCACCGCGGCGAGGTTCGACGCCGCGCGCCGAGTCAGCAACTCTCTCCCGCTCACCCGACAAAGACTAGGGCGTAACCAGCCCGATTCCGTGGGACCTCACTAGTGTGGGCGACCATGGGCGAGGCACTGGCCGTCGTCGCGGCAATCCTGTTCGCTCTGGGAACGGTCCTGCAGCAAAAGGGAACGCTCAGCACCGAAGCACGAGAGGACGACCCGCGCTTCCTCGTCCAGATCCTTCGTCGTCCCATCTGGCTGGCCGGTGCCGTCATGCAATCGAGCGGCTGGGTCATCCAGGCCATGGCGTTGGACCGCGCCTCGCTCGTCGTCGTTCAGTCGCTGACCGCCCTGAGCCTCGTGATCGCCCTCCCCTTGGGGGCTGTCCTCACGGCCCAACACATCGGAAGGCGAGAGTACAGCGGTGCGTTGTTGACCCTGGTCGGGATCGTCTTCTTCGTTTCGGCCGGACAACCTCAGGGTGGCACCTCGCACCCCAGCGCAGGCAGCTGGTGGGCCGCTTGCCTGATCACCGTCGCCCTCGTGGCCGTGTTGTTCATGGTCGGGAGGAACTTCACCGGGGCGGCCAAAGCGCTGACCTTCGGCGCCGCAGCTGGGCTCGGTTACGGACTTCAGGCGGCGGTCACCAAGACCTTCGTGACCGAGATCGGTAGTGGCATCCTCAACCTGCTCACCAGCTGGTCGGTGTACGTCCTCATCCTCTCCGCGCTGAGCGGGTTCGCATTGCAGCAATCCGCCCTCAAGACGGGCGTACTGGCACCCGCCATGGCGTCGAGCAACTCGGTGACGCTCTTCTCGAGCGTGGTCCTGGGTGTGGCCGTGTTCGGGGAGACCCTGTCCAAGACCGGGTCGTCGCACATCGGGTCCACCGTCGTCGGCCTGATCGTGGCCATCGTCGGCATCGCTCTCCTGGCCGGATCCGAGTCTCCGGAGGTCCCCGAGGGACCAACAGCGGCGACGCCAGATCCCTCGCCGGCCGCGTGAGACCCTCACCGCGACGTGGCGCCTGGCGCGTGGCGCCGTTCGCCCGACCTCGAGCGACCCTTGGCCCTGAGCGAGCGCCATGATCGCCTCCGTCGGTCTCGCCAGCACCTGGTGGGAATACCTCGTCCTCTTCCTGGCGGTCGCTGCCTCGTGGGCCGGCGTGCCGTTCATCGGCGCCACCGCCCTCGGCGCGGCCGGGGTGGCCGCCAGCCAGGGGCGGCTGAGCCTGACGCTTGTCATCGTGGTGTCCACTGTCGCCGGCGAGGTGGGCGGACTCGTGGGCTACGCCATCGGCAACCGTTGGGGCCGTGAGCTCCTGGAGCGCCCAGGCCGGCACCAGGCCGGACGGCAACGCATGGTCGACCGCGGCGAGCGTGCGTACGCACGGTGGGGGCGCCTGGCGGTCTTCTTCACCCCGGCCATCATCTCCGGCACGGCTCGCATGGTGCGCGGCCAGTTCGCTTTTTGGAACCTCTTGGCCTCGCTCGGCTTCTCGCTCTCCGTGGCGGCCAGCTCGTTCGGCCTGGGCCGGATCGTCACCGGGCACTACTCCCCGCACGACATCGCCAGCCTCCTGATCGGACTGGGCGTCGGGGTCCTCGTGACCATGCTCTTCGTCCGCCGACGTCGTCGCCGTCGTGCCCCGGGAGGGTGAGGCGTCAGCCGAGCGATCCGATCTGGCGACCCATGTACGATGCCCCGCCGAAACTGAAGACGCCTCCGTCGGACCCTGCCAACCAGTACCCGTCGGTGGCATTGTCGACCGCCATGCCCACGACGGGAGCGACCAGGTGCTCACCGCCGGTCGACCCCATGAAGGCGTCGTCGCCGAAGCTGAAGACCCCTCCGTCGGCGGCCACGAAGCGGTATCCCGTGCCGTCAGGCGCCGCCTCCATGCCGACGATCGGTCGGTTGAGCCGGAGGCCACCAGCGCTCCCGAGGAAGGGGGCATCGAAGCTGAAGACGCCGCCGTCCTCTGCCACCTCCCAGTATCCGCCCGTGACCGGGTCGGCCGCGATTCCCACGACCGACCCGTTGAGCGCAACACCACCCATGGAACCATGGAAGGCCGCGTCGCCGAAGCTGAAGACCCCTCCGTCCGAGGCCGCCAACCAGTACCCACCACCATCAGCGGTCGCTGCCATGCCGACGATGGGACGGTTCAGCCGCAAGGAGCCCGTGGAACCGAAGAACTCGGCGTCGCCGAAGCTGAAGACGCCGCCGTCGGCCGCCACGAGCCAGTACCCACCGCCGTCGGGGGTGGCCGCCATTCCCACGATCGGCATGTTGGGGCGGCTCGAGAGAGACCCCTCGTCGGGCGCCGACCCGAAGGCCGAGACCGTGCCGTTCGCCTCGACCTCCCAATAGCCCGTGCCATCGGGCATGGCGGCGATGCCCACCGTGCGCGAGGACGAGGCCATCGCCGCCGAGACCTGGCCCCAGGTGGCCACCACGTCGCTCGGGCGGGAGCACGAGCTCACCACCATGGCGGCGATCGAACCCCCGGAGTACCCGTTCGCGGAGAAAGCGGCGCCCATGGAGAGGAGCGGAGGGCCATTCGGACAGTTGGTGAACGAGTGCAAGATGATGTCCCGATGGCCCCAGCACCCTGAGGGGGTGCGAGGAGTGCAGGTCGAGTTGGTGGTCGACGAGCCGCTCCACCCGTCGTCGTACATCCAGTAGTAGTCCGCCTCGAGCACCGATGTGATTCCCCCCGCCCAGACGGACCCGCCATAGGTGAGCGGGACGCCTCCCGCCAGTGACGGAGGGAATGTCGGGTCGGCGCCGGCGCTGGCTCCCCCGCCGGCGTACCCGTCGAGTTGCGCCGTCATGTCGACAACCGGTGCCAGGCCTCGGTCGAGACGTTCTTCGTTCACGACCGCCAGGACCTGCTCGGGCAGCGGGAGAGCAGCCAACGACGCCTCGGACAATTGCATCGGCCCGAGACCCTCGTGAGCGCGGGCGTCGTCAATCGATGTCAGCCAGTCCTGATTGTCCGGCTCCATGTTGGCCGCCGGATTGGCGGGGGGCAGGATCCCGGCGGCACCGGACGGCACGTCGGTGATCCCGACGGTGAACACTCCCCCCGCGAGGAGGACGATCGGCACGAGACACACCGCAAGGCGGCGACGGGAACCATGCGGCACCTTGTCCTCCCCCCTGGTGAGACGGTCCAGTGAGGAGATATCGGGAAGAACGCGGCGAAAATGAGCGCTCCGTCAGCGCGAAATTGTCAAAATCTCCGATGGGGGCCCGTGGGGCGGGCACGGCGACCACGGTGGCGCAACACCCGGACAACTCCCTCACAACGGAGGCGCAAGCCGGGCCGCCGCGGCCAGCTGACCGCACGCGGCGTCGATCGTGACACCCCGGGTCACTCGGATGGTGGCGTTGACATCCAGCGAGGTCAGCCGGTCACGGAACCGTCGCACCCGCTCCGGCGGGGACCCCACGACGGCATACCCCGGAGTGGGGTTCAACGGGATGAGGTTGACGTGCGCGCCCAGGGGCCGGGCGAAGGTCGAGAGCTCGACGGCGTCGCTGGCGCGGTCGTTGACGCCGTCGATCAGCGCCCACTCCAGCGACAACCGGCGCCCGCTGGCCGCCACGTAGTCCGCGCAGGCGGCGCGCAGGACGTCCAGGGGGTATCGACGGTTGAGAGGAACCAGCTCGTCACGCAGCGTGTCGTTGGCGGCGTGCAGCGAGACTGCCAGGTTGACGGGAAGGCGCTCGCCGGCCAGCCGGCGAATGCCGGGGACGACCCCCACGGTCGAGACGGTGAGGTGGCGCGCCGAGAGACCCATCTCGCCGCAGAGCCGTTCGACGGCACGCCAGACGCGGTCGTAGTTGGCCAGCGGCTCCCCCATGCCCATGAACACGACGTTGGAGAGTCGCCGCGGTGAAGCGGCCCGCATGGCCGCAGCCACCTGTTCGACGATCTCGCCTTCCGTCAGGTGGCGCTCGAAACCCGACTGGCCGGTGGCACAGAACTGGCATGCCATGGCACAGCCGGCCTGGGTGGACACGCACACGGTGACCCGATCGGCGTAGGCCATCAACACGGTCTCGACCCGTACGCCGTCGGTCAGCGACCAGAGCCATTTCGTCGTCTGTCCGTGGTCGGCCTCACGACGTGAGAGCTCCCGCAACGCCGGCGGCAACGCCTCACCCAACGAGACCCGCAGCGCGCAGGGGAGCTCGGTCATCTCCTCGGGGCGCTGGACCCGCAGGTGGAGGCCTTCCCAGACCTGCCGGCCGCGGAACGGGGGCTCACCGGCCAACAACGCGCCGAGTTCCTCACGCGTGAGGTCGTAGGGCGTCGTCATTGCACCAGGTTACGAGTCCAGGGGAGGGTCGCCGTCGGCGCGGCGTGCGCCGCATGACGCGGGACCCCCCCTGGGTCCCTGCCGGACCCATCGACACAGGCTTGCGCCGTTCAGCGCCCCTGAGCTCGAACGGGAGGCCGGTAACATGGCGTCGTGCGCGAACGGTGGCTGTCCCGAAGGGCCGTCGCACTGCACGTCGCGGCCGTCGTGCTCACGCTCGGCTGTGCCGTCGCCGCGTCGTGGCAGATCACCCGGGCCCAAGACGGGAACCAACTGAGCTACTTCTATTCGGTCATGTGGCCCGTGTTCGGGGTGTTGGTCGTGTGCTTCTGGTGGCTGCTCGTCCACACCGACTACGAGAAGGTCGGACTCAAAGGAGTGCGTGGTCAGGCCGCCTCGCCGGTGCCGCCGGAACCGGTCGCGGAGGAACCAGCTCGGCCGGCCACTGCGGCAGCCCCTGAATCAGCCCATGCCGAGGCAACGGACGATCCAGAGCTGGCTTCCTACAACGCCCGGTTGGCCGCGCTGGCCTCGACCGGGCCCAAGACCTGGCGCCACCGCGACCCGGTCGTGGTGCGGCGATCGCAGTGAAGCGCCTGACGGCGCGGGGGATTCCTGGTGCGCTGTTCCGCTATCAGCTGATGGCCAACATCGTCGGGGTCCTCATCATCCCCCTCTTCCTCTTCACCGGCCTCCACATCTGGCTGGGTGGCTTCAAGGCCGAGCTGGCCATCTTCGGCATCGGGCACGGGTACCTCTACATCGTGTACCTCGTCGCCGCCGGGTACCTCGCGCTCAAGGCCCGCCTTCACCTGCCGTGGATCCTCCTGATGTTCGCGGCCGGCCTGGTCCCGGGACTCACTTTCGTCGTCGAGTGGCTCGTCGTCACGCGCAAGATCCACCCGCTCCTGGCCGCGCAGGAGGACGAGACAGCTGCGCGCGCGCTGAGGTGAGTGACTCGACGGCTCGGCTCGCTCCTTCGGGCTCACCTTCGTAAGCCACCCTCCCGTGGTCGAGCACGACCGCCCACGAGGCCAACGCCAGCGCGCGGTGCACCTGCTGCTCGACGACCATCAGTGCCGTGCCGTTGTGGTTGATCTCCACGAGGCCCTCGTAGACCTGGTCGACGGCCACCGGAGCCAGGCCCAGGGACAGCTCGTCGGCGACCACGAGCCTGGGCGGGACCACCATGACCTTGGCCAGCGACAGGAGTCGCTGCTCGCCACCCGAGAGCGTGCCGGCGAGCTGGCCGCGCCGCTCCCCCAGAATGGAGAAGGCGTCGTAGGCGCGCGCCAGATCCTGGGCCGGCGAGCCCCGGCGGTCCCGTTGGCGGAAGGCGAGCAGCAGGTTCTCTTCCACCGTGAGGCTGGCGAACACGCCGCGCCCTTCGACGACGTGGGCCATGCCCATGCGGGCGATCTTGAAGGCCGGCAGCCGCGTGATGTCGTGACCCGAGAACTCGATCTGGCCCGAGGTGGCCGTGATCAAGCCGGTGACCATCCGGGCCACCGTCGACTTCCCGGCGCCGTTGGGGCCGATCAGCGCCACAATTCCTCCCTCGGGCACCCCGAAGGACACGTCGAAGAGGGCACGGTACGGCCCGTATGCCGCGCTGGCGTTGCGGACCGACAGGACCTCGGCGTCGGTCTCGGCACCAGCTGCTGAGCTGGACGGCAGGTTGCTCACGAGGACCCGACGACGTACCCGAAGTAGGCCCTTTGGACGCGGGGGTCGGCCATCACCGCGGCGAAACTGCCTTCTGCCAGCACGGAGCCGAGATCCATGACGACGACCCGGTCGACCGCCTCGGCCACCAAGGCCAGGTCGTGCTCGACGAGCAAGATGGCGGTGTCGCGCTCTCGCTGCACCGTGCGGAGCACCGAAGCCAGTTCCGCTGTCTCGTTGACGTCGAGCCCCGAGGACGGCTCGTCGGCCAGGAGGATCCGGGGCTCCGCGGCCAGGGCCCGGGCCAGCTCCACCAAGCGGCAGTTGCCGAGGCCCAACGCGTTCACCGACGTCTCGGCCAGTTGGCCGATCCCGACCAGTTCGAGCGTGGCGTCCACCCGGTCCGTCTCGTCGCGGGTCGGCTTGCTCAAGTTGAGCAGGTCGCGCCACAAGCGCCCTTCGCCGCGCCGGGCCCGTTCAGCCACCATGAGGTGATCCCGCACGGTCATGTCGGTGAACATCTCCACTTTCTGGTAGGTCCGGCCGATCCCGAGCCGGGCGCGGCGATAGATCGGCAGGTGCGACAACGACCTGCCGTCGAAGGTGATCTCGCCCGAGTCCGGTCGTGTCCGGCCGCACACACAATCGAACAAGGTCGTCTTGCCAGCGCCGTTCGGACCGACGAGGCCGACACTCTCCCCAGGGGCGACATGAAGGCTGACCCCGCGCACGGCCTGGACGCCTCCGAACGCCCTACAGACGTCGCGCAGCCGCAGGAGGGTGGCCGGGGTCGGTGGGTCAGCCATTGGCGCCCGAGGTCGTCATGGCGGCCGGGAACTCGTCGCCCCCGGCATCATCGGGAAAGAGCCGTTCGAAGCGCTGGGTCCAGCGGCGCTTTTGGAACTCGACCACGCCCTCGGGATGCGAGGCGTAGGTCAGAGCGCCGAGCGCGAAGAGGGCCACGGTCAGGCTGGGACCACCGAAGCGCGATGGGAGCTCGCTCAGCACCTGTTTCACGACGAAGAAGCCGATGCCCGCCTGAATCGCCCCTTCGACGGTGGTCACGCCCGTGGTCACCACCAGCACGACGAGCACCAGCGAGAAGTCCGCGTTCCAGTCGGTCGGGGACACCACCTGCTGCTCCATGCTGTGGAGCAGCCCACCCACGCCGGCGATGGCCCCCGAGAGCGCGAACACGACGATCCGCTCCCATGCGGGGTTGACGCCCAGGCCCGCCGACGCCATCTCGCTCCCCCGCAGGGCCGCCAAGTTCCGGCCGACCGTTCCCCGGCGCACGAGGAGCACCACGGTGACGGCCACCACCAGAACGCTGAGAGACAGGACGAACATGGCCCGGCCGTTGAAGGCGAAGAAGGCGCTCGTACCCAGCCATCGGCTCTGCAGGCTCACCCCCTGCGGCCCGCCGGTGAAAGAGATCTCGTTGAAGAACGTGGCGTCGAAGAGCAGGGCCGCCGCCAGGGTCATGAGCGCCAGGCCCAGGCCGCGCAGCCGCAGGGAGATGAGCGCCAGCACGACGGCGACTGCGGCAGCCAGCACGGCTCCGAACGCCGCGCCGACGAGCAGGTTGAGTCCGAGATGGTTCGCCAGCTGTGCCGCCGTGAAGGCTCCGACACCGGCCAGGGTGGCCTGACACAAGGAGAGCTGGCCTGCCATGCCGGTGATCAGCGTGACCGAGAGCAGCACGATCGACAGGGTGAGGCCGTTGTTGAAGACCCTGGACCAGGTGATCGGCATGAAGGTGAGCATGGAGAAGCAGAAGAATGCAAAGAGGGTCCACCACGAGACCCGGATGATGCGGTCCATCACAGGAGACCGGTCGGCGGCGGCGGTGGGCGGAGGCGGTGGATCGACGGTCGCCAAGGGGTCCCGATTGGCATCGAGGTCGCGCATGCCCGGGAGCAGGAGCAGGGCCCCCACCAGGAACAAGAAGGGTAACGAAGGAATGATGGCCCCGTAGAAGAAGCTGCCGGGCGAAATGTAACCCTGCAACACCGTGGTGAGGACTCCGATGGCCACGCCCACCAGGGCAGCCACCGGCAAGGAGCGCAGCAACGCCCAGGCGGCCGCAGCGATGGCGGTCACCGTCAACGTCACGTAGTCGGCCGACGTGAAGGGGCCGAACACCGGTGCGAAGATCACCCCGGCCAGGCTGGCCATGAACCCCGACACCACCCAGGCCACGGCTCCGGCGCGGACGCTGTTGACCCCGTCCAGCTGGGCCAGGCGCCGGCTCTCGACCGAGGCCCGCATCTGCAACCCGATGCTCGTCCAACGAAGCAGGACGGTGAGCAGGATCAGCACCACCACGGTGACCGAGACGCTCGAGAGGTACGCCCCGTTGATCGGGTTACCGGCGATTCGGAAGTACACCACGTTGGGGTTGAAGAAGGGCACCACGGTGGCGGTGGCATCGAGGTTCTGCGGGCCGAAGATGACGGGGAGCAGGCTGGGGATTCCCACCAGGAGGGCCAGGCTGCACACGAGCTTTGCGGTCACGTTCGCGTTGGCGATGCGCCGGAACAACAGCCGGTCGAAGAGCCAGCCGAGTACTGGGCCCATGATCACGACCGACACGACGAAAGCGCCGGAACCGGTCCACCCCCGGTACTGGGTCAGATAGGCAAAGACGAAGGCCGAGGCGTAGGCCTGAGCGCCGAAGGCGAAGTTGAACACCCCCGTGGCCTGATAGGTGAGCACGAGGCAGACGGCGACGAGGGCGTACGTGCAGCCGAAAGGAACACCAGGGAGGGCAAACCCGAGAAACTGCTCCATTCCGTCGTCCCGGCGCCCGTTCCGGTCCTTGACCTCGCCGTCCGACCGAGCTCAGCCGGGGGCGGGGGTCCCCGCGGGAAGCGGGAAGACCGGGTCCTTCTTGGGATTGAGCGACTCGAAGCAGTTGAAGACGTTCCGTCCCGTGTTGAGCGCCGGGACGTAGCGGTCGCCCACGACTTTGACGTACGCGGTGCAGTACGGCGGCGCGTGCCCGCTGTGCGCCGCCCCGGCCCAGTGGACCGGGGCACTGAGCCCTCCTGCGGTGAAGGCGTTCAACGAATTGTCCGCTCTGATGACATTGGCCCGCGTGAGGTCGTTTCCGGCCACCTTGACGCCCTGTACGAACAGGGCGGCGGACTCCCACCCCTCAATGGCGATCTCGTCGTCGACATAATTGGGCTCGTACTTCCTCATTTGCGTGAGGTACAGCTTCAACCCAGGGTACAGCGACGTCGGCGCGGTGAAGGGCACATGGTTGGTCGAGAAGTACACGTTCTGCATGAGGCTCTGGTTCTGGTTCAGGGTCGACTGGTCGTTCCCGCTGTACCAGAGCTGAGTCATCTTGAGCCCGTACTGCTCAATGGCCCGCGCCAGGGTGACGTTGCCCTTCACGTCCATGCAGCTCACGAGCATGGTGGACCCGGCCCGCTTCATGCGCTCGACGTCGGTGGCGACGGTGGTCCCCGGGTAGGGAACGTTGAAGTCGACGTAGCTCACGTCGATCCCCGCGGCCATGAGGGCGGTCCGGGACGCCTGGCAGGCGTCAGACGAGGCCGGCACGCCATAGGCGAGAAGGGCGACCGAGTGGGAACCGGACTTGCGGGCCACGTAGGTGGTGTACAGGCCACTGGAGGGGTAGAACTGGACGGACCCACCGGCGGCGAAGAGATCGGGTTGGTCGCCCCAATTCCCGGTCACGTCGTACCCGTAGGTGGGGATCCCCGCCTCGACGAAGAGGTTGGGCAAGAAGAAGGCGGTAGCGACCCCGGTGACGGCGAAGACGTGATCTTGGTTGATCAATGTGTTGGCCAGCTGGTTGAAGCTGGTGGGGTCCCCCCCGTCATCGAGCGCGTACCGATAGTCGATCATGCGTCCGTTGACGCCGCCGTGCGCGTTGACGTAGTTGAAGTAAGCCCGTTCACCGTAGATCAGCGACGAGAAGTTGGCGGCCAAGGTCCCCGTCTGCGTCGAGATCGTTCCCACGGTGATGGAATGTGGCGTCACGCCGGGCGCGGTCGTCGTGGTCTGCCGCAGTGCAGCTCCGGCAGAACCGGACCCGACAAGAACCGGGACAGCGCCCACCAGCGCCGCGCCGATCACCATTACCCCCGCGAATGCCATGGGCGCCAGCGCTCCACAGCCGTGTCTCAGTGGCATTCCCTCCCCAGATCATCGGTCCTACCGCCGGATGCTCGCCACTGTACTGGGAGGGCGTCTGCCGGGGGAGGTCAGGAGCGGGTGGCATGGGCCGAGTCCTGATCACGCGGCCGTTGATCGACGGCGGGACGGACCCTCTGAGCGAGGCCGGGCTGGAGGTCGAGGTGCTCGACGAGGGCGCTCCCCCGACCGCAGACGGATTGCTCCTCCTCGCTCCGGAATTCGACGGGATCGTCTGTCATCTGACCGACCGCATCGACGCGGCCGTGCTGCACTCGGGCCGTTCGGGGCTCCTGCGCGTCGTGGCCAACGCAGCTGTGGGCTACGACAACATTGACGTCGCCGAAGCTGACGCCATCGGCATCACCGTGTGCAACACGCCGGACGTCTTGAACGAAACGACCGCCGATCTCACATTCCTGTTGATCCTCGCGGCCACCCGTCAGACCACCCGCGCCGAGCGCGACGTGCGGGAGGGGCGGTGGAAGGGGTGGGGATTCGGCACGCACCTGGCGCGCGACGTGCACGGCTCCACGCTCGGGCTGGTGGGGTTCGGACGGATCGGCCGAGCCGTCGCGCGCCGCGCCCAAGGCTTCGGCATGGAGGTGCTGCACACGGCGCGGCACGACACCGGTGTCGCCGGATTCGTCCCGACGCTCCACGAGCTGCTGCTCCGGTCCGACATCGTGAGCCTGCACGTTCCCCTCTCGGAGTCGACCCGGCACCTCGTTGGAGCGACCGAGCTGGCGGTGATGAAACCAACGGCCGTCCTGGTGAACACCTCCCGTGGAGCGGTGGTCGACGAGGAGGCTCTGGCCGACGCTCTCCAGACGGACAGCATCTATGCGGCCGGTCTCGACGTGTACGACGGCGAGCCGGCGATCAACCCCCGTCTGCTGGCAGCGCCCAGGACGACGCTCCTCCCCCACATCGGCAGTGCCACGGTCGAGACGCGCACCCGGATGGCCCGTTTGGCATGCCAGGGGGTCTGCGACGTGCTGGGCGGGCGCACGCCACCCAACAGGGTGATCGTCACACGCGCCATCGACTGAGAGACCGTTCGCCCAACACATCGACAACACATGGCAACCCGGGTGGGGATCGGGGTTGCGGGGAGATACCATCGACGGAAAGGCGGAGTGGCGACTCCAATGTCGGACGGAGGTGACCGTGCGCGCGGTCAGACCAATCACCCTGGCCGTGCTGACGGCGGCATCGACGCTCTCTGCGTGCGCAATGCCCGGTCTTCTCGGCGTGTCGCCGGCTTCGGCCACCACGCCTCAGTGGGTGACCACGGCGACCACTCCCCCGTTGGCCAACGTGCGAGCCGTCTCGTGCGCTCCGAGCGCATCGACGACGTCCGTCACCTGTGTGGCGGTGGGAGACGACGGAGGCCAAGTCGCATCCATCATCGAATCGAGCGACGGCGGGTCGACGTGGTCGGCCGCGACAGCCCCGGCGGGCGTCACCTCGCTGTCCGCTATCTCATGCCCCTCGGCGTCGATCTGCTACGCCGGCGGGGGCTCGGGGATCATGAAGTCGAAGGACGGTGGATTCAGCTGGACCGTTCAGGACTCAGCATTCCCCACTCAGTCGATCTCCTGCTCTCACAATCGACGAACTTGCATCGCTGTCGGGGCGATCGCCATCGTCCAGACGACTGATGGAGCACGTGGGTTCGCAGACTCCCCCAGCTGGACGGACTCGCTCTCAAGTGTTTCCTGCACCAATGCTAACCGACGTGCGTAGCCGTGGGGTACGCGAAGTGCAACCCCTCAGTCATTGGAACCCAGGATGGAACTCACTGGGCAGTCCTAGATCAGCCCTCCGTTTCTTCATTCAATTCGGTTGCATGCCGCGGTCTCAACAACGTGCGTCGCAACAGCAATCGCGTTGGGAGGCGGTGCCATCTCGTATAACACCGTCAACCTGTCCACTTGGACTCCTGGGATCTCCATCCCCGCAGGATCGACGGCTGAATCGTTGTCATGTCCTATCGAGACATCGTGTATCGCCGTCGGAACAAAACTGAGTAACTCACCATACGTGGTCGGCACCTCGACCGGCGGCTCGACATGGTCTCTCCAGACGGCTCCGTCCAATGCGGTCGATCTCACGGGCATTTCCTGCTCGAACGCCGACGACTGCGTGGCCGTGGGCAACAGCGGCAATACCGGCGCAGGCTCGACCATCATGACGACCACGACCGGCGGGCTGTCGTGGATATCTCAGAGGCCGCCTGCTGGCGCCAGCCGGCTCAATGCGGTGGCCTGTCCGAGCACGGCGGAGTGCTTCGCCACCGGCGTCGACACCATGGAGATCTCGGCCAACGCGGGCTACACGTGGACTGAGCAGCCGCTGCCCCTGGGAGTCAGCGGCTTGAACGCAGTCTCGTGCCCGACCACGTCGAACTGCACGGCAGTCGGGTTCGGCATCTTCGGCAGCCCGAGCATCGTGGGGACCACCGACGGTGGCGCCACATGGGTTCCAGAAACCGTGCCGAATGGCGTCGGGGTGCTGACCGGTGTCTCGTGCACCACCGCCTCGGTATGCCAAGCGGTGAGCGACTTCGGCACCTCAGCACCCAGCATTCTCGTCACGACTGACGGCGGATCCCTGTGGACAACGGAGGCCTTCCCGGCCGTGGTCACCAACTTCACCGGGATCTCATGCGCCCAGACCGAGGATTGCACGGCCGTAGGCGTCTCCTCGGTCGGTCCCGGAGCCGCCATTTTGCGTACGACGAACGGCGGAACGACTTGGAACCCTCAGACCGCGCCCGCAGGCCTGTCACTCAGCAGCGTCTCCTGCGCCAACCCCACGACCTGCGTCGCGGTGGGCTCCCATGTGGCGACGACGACCGACGGCGGAACCACGTGGCACGACCAGGGAGCACCGGGCGGGTCCGTCACGCTCGAGGCGGTCGACTGTCTCAGTTCCGCCGCGTGCACGGCGGTGGGTGGCTCAACCATCCTCGAAACCTCGGACGGGGGGGCCACCTGGGCGACCCAGGCGAACCTGAGCGGAGCCACTCTGCTCGATGTGGCCTGCGCGAGTTCGGCCAACTGCGTCGCGGCGGGGACAGGTCCGAACGCGGGAGCCACGATTGCCACCTACCTGGCCCCGCCCAACGTCGCCAGCGACACTCTGCCCCTGGGTACCGTTGGCGTGCCCTACCAGGTGACACTCCTGGGTTCCGGCGGGCTGGAACCGTACGCGTGGTCCGTCACTTCGGGCGAGCTCCCGCCAGGGTTGCACCTGGCCTCCGACGGTACTCTCAGCGGCACACCCGCCGTTCCCGGTCGCTACGCAGCCACGTTCACCGTCACCGATACGAACCACCTCTCCAACAGCGCCTCGATCGTCCTCACCATCGGGCCGGTCACCCCCCCGGGATACTGGGAAGTGGCTCGCGACGGCGGGATCTTCAGCTTCGGAGGTGCCAAGTTCCTCGGCTCGACTGGGAGCCTGCACCTCAACGCTCCGATCGTGACCATGGCAGCCACTCCGGACGATGGGGGTTACTGGCTCGTGGGATCGGACGGAGGGATCTTCGCGTTCGGCGACGCCGTGTTCTGGGGCTCGACCGGCAACACCCGGCTCCAGGCGCCGATCGTCGCCATGTCCCCAACTCCCGACGGATCCGGCTACTGGCTCGTGGCCTCCGACGGTGGCGTCTTTGCCTTTGGTGACGCCGGATTCTTCGGCTCGACCGGAAACATTCGGCTCGACAAGCCCATTGTCGGCATGGCACCCACAACGGACGGGAAGGGCTACTGGCTGGTGGCCTCCGACGGAGGGATCTTCGCGTTCGGCGACGCGGCCTTTTACGGGTCCACCGGCGGGTTACCGCTCCAGAAGCCAGTGGTGGCGATGACCGCAGCACCGGGGGGAACGGGGTACTGGCTGGTCGCCTCTGATGGCGGCATCTTCAGCTTCGGCAGCGTCGGGTACTTTGGATCGACGGGCGGCGAACCACTCAACGCGCCGATCGTGGGAATCGACCACACGGCGGACGGAGGCGGCTACTGGATGGTGGCCCGGGACGGAGGGATCTTCGCGTTCGGCGACGCGTCGTTCTTCGGATCCGCAGGTGACTTGCCGCTGAACCAGCCCGTGGTCGGGATGGTGGCCATCCGATCGGTCTCGCCGCAACCCTAAATCGCAGGTGATATTGGCGTGACCGTCTAGAGCGAAGCCGCCTCTTCCCCTTCGGGGACCAGGTCTTTCTCCCAGCGTCGCTCCACACCGGCCACCCGCCAGTACACGAGCGCAGCCACCCACGTGACGACGAACAGTCCGACGATGACGAATCCGGCGGCGTTGACGTTGAACCCACGGAGGAACATCCAGAACGGTGAGCCCAGGTGCGCTTCTTGTCCCACTAATCCGAGGATCTCAATGGACCCTACGAACAGCGCAACGATGACAGACGCCCCCGTGACCGTGAGGTTGTAGAAGATCTTTCGCACCGGATTGGTGAACGCCCAGTCGTAGGCGAACAGCATGAAACACCCATCGATGCTGTCGAAAAGGCACATGCCCGCCGCGAAGAGGAACGGCAGCGCCACGACGGCGTAGAACGGCACCCCACCCACCACCGCGGAACCGGCCAGGACGAGAAGCGCCACTTCGGTCGCCGTGTCGAAACCGAGGCCGAACAACAGCCCAACGGGGTACATCTTCCAAGACGCGTCCATCCGACGGGCATACCCCCCGATCAGACGGTTCATGACTCCTCGGTTGTCGAGTTGCCGCTCGAGCTCGGCAGCGTCGTAATGGCCGGACCGCATGTGGTGATACACGCGCCAAATGGACACCAGCACGCAAAGGTTCACCGCCGCGATCAGGTACAAGAAGCCGCCCGAAATGGATGTCCCCACGATGCCGGTGACCGAATGAAGGCCTGAGGATTGCTCGCTCACCTGGAGGTTCAGGGCGTGGATCCCGAAGTTCAGCGCGAGGGCCAGCACCAGGACCACGCTGGAGTGCCCGAGCGAGAAGAAGAAGCCCACGCCCAGCGGACGCTCACCCTCACCCACCATCTTGCGGGTGGTGTTGTCGATGGCGGCGATGTGGTCCGCGTCAAAGGCGTGGCGAATCCCGAGCGTGAACGCGAGAACGCCTGCGCCAAGCCCAAAGAGCCCGTGTCCGGAGAGTTGCGGACGGTGTGCGACCGCATAGACCAAGAGACCCCACCCGACGACGTTGAGCACCACCACGACGGCTGCCATTCCGCCGACTCGGGACCACTCGGACCGCGTCAGCCGTGACCTCGCCCCCGCTCCCTCGCGAGACCCATGCTCGCCTGCTCCTCCACTTCCGGAGTTCCTGGCATCTCCGGGATTCGGTCCGAAGCGTGGGTCAGGACTCGGACGACCGCACCAGGGTCCGCTCGAGAATTCCAAGCGTGGCCCGCAGTCCGGTCTCGGAGATGACGGGGAAGATCCCCGCGTCCTTCATGTCCTGTTGAGCATCCGACCAGTCGTAGTACGAGGTGACCAATGTGCCCCCTTCGACCGGCTCGAGGGTGTAGCCGTAGACGTGACCCAGAGAGGGCCCTTGGCTCGCCACAGTCCACGCCACCTCACGGTCGGGATCGAAGGCGGTGATGCTGACGGTCACGTCGTAACGGCCGATCGGGTAGTCGTTGAGCGCCTGGCGGTCCATGTGCACGACGAACTGGTCGCCTGGCTTGCTTGCCGGTTCGCCGGTGGCGTCCATCAACATGCCCGACGCATCGATGGTGACGTGACCTTGTGGGTCGCGCAACACGGCAAACACCCGCGCCGGTTCGGCCGGAATGGTGCGTTGGACCTCAATTCGCTCCGCTGCGCTGCTAGCGCTGTCGTCGGTCGCGGTGGTGGCGTCATCACTCATGCTCCCAGTGTGCCATGTTCGGCCCCGACTCCGACGGGAATCATGTCGACCTCAGGGGGCTCCGCCACTGGCTGAGGTCGCGATCCCCGAGCAGATGACGCGATGGCGGACAGAAATGCCAAGGCGGCCGAAAACCCGAAGACCAAGGTGAGACCATGCTCGAAAGGCGTCGAGATGAGCTCCGGGAAGAAGGTCCGACCGGTGAGCACGTGCTGTGCCCCCAAGGGCAGTGAGCTCAAGGCATGCGCTCCAGCCAGCAGGTGCTGCACCGGATTCACCCCGAGGACGGCCGCGAACAAGGACGCCACGGGTGGGATCGATGCGATGTGGTGGGCCACGGTGTGCGACACGCCTTGGTGCTCCAAACCATGCGCCAACGTCGCCGGGAGACTTCCGGCTAGTCCAGCGATCATCAACGAGAAGAACACCCCTATGGCCAGGGCCGTCCCGGAGTTCTGAAAGGTGGCCCGCATCCCCGAGACGACACCCCGCTGATGGGGAGGCACGCTGCTCATGATGGCCGAGGTGTTGGGCGCGCTGAACATTCCGATACCAACGCCGTTCAGGGCGATGATGCAGGCGAATTCTGCATAGTTGAAGTCAACCGGGAGGGCCAGGAGAAGAAGGAAGCTCGTCCCGTACACCACCATTCCGACGGTGGCCAGCCCCCGCGCCCCGAACCGATCCGACAGGTAACCCGAGAATGGACCCGACACAAAGAACCCGGTAGTGAGTGGGAGTAGGAACACGCCGGCCCACAACGGGGTACTGGCGAAGGTGTAGCCGTGCAGTGGCAACCAGATCCCCTGCAGCCAGATCACGAGCATGAATTGCAATCCCCCTTGGCCGAGTCGCGCTGCGAAGCTGGCCACGTTCCCGGCCGTGAAGGCCCGGATGCGGAACAAGGCGAGGTCGAACATCGGGTCCACGACGGAGTGCTCGATCATGACGAATGCCCCCAAGAGGGCGAGTCCTCCGACGAAGAGCGCCACCACCTCGGGGTTGGTCCACCCCATGGCCTGTCCGTGGTAAGGCTGGATCCCGATGGTGATGGCGACCAGGAGCGCGCCCAGCCCGACCGCGAAGGTGGCGTTCCCCCACCAGTCCATACGACCACCCGTAGGCTGGCTCCTCTCGCGGAGGCGGTGATAGGACCACCACGTGCCGTAGATCCCGACCGGGACGTTGACCCAGAAGACGGCGCGCCAGTCCCACACCGCCAGCAATCCGCCGGCCACCAGGCCGATGAACTGACCCGACAACCCGGCCACCTGGTTGACGCCGAGGGCGAAGCCGCGCTCGTCGGCGGGGAACACGTCGGTGAGGATCGCTGTCGCATTGGCCATGAGCATGGCGCCGCCGATGGCCTGCAAGAACCTCCAACCGATCAGCCAGATGGCCGCGGACGACCCGATAAATGGGTCGAACGACAACAAGATGGAGGCCACCGTGAACACGGCGAAGCCCGCGTTGTAGATGCGGACACGACCGAACATGTCGCCCAGTCGGCCCAGGCCGACGACGAACACGGCCAGCACCAGCCGGTACCCCATGATCATCCACAGGAGATAGACGATGTTCCCCGGCGCCAGCGGGTCGAGGTGGATGCCGCGGAAAATGGCCGGAAGCGCGATCAACACGATGGAGCCATCGAGGGTCGCCATGAACGAGGACGCGGTCGTGTTCGCCAAAGTGACCCGCTTGTAGTTCTGGTCGAGGCGCGCCTGGCGCTCCTCGTCGCTCTCGGACGTGCGGTGAACCCGAGAGTGCCCGCGCAGGGCAAACGCCATCAGATGCCGTGGGCCAGTCGCTCAATGAGCGGGGCCGCGGCCATGAGCTGGTCGAGCTCGGTCTTGCTGAATCCGTCGGCCAGAGCCTCTGACAGCAGCTCGTTTCGTGCTCGACGGTGACGCCGAAGCAGAGCTTCCCCATCGCGGGTGAGGGAGATGATGGCCCGACGGCCGTCGTTGGGATCAGGGTCGCGATGGACCAGTCCGCGCGTCTCGAGCACGGCCACCGTCGCCCCCACCGACTGCGGGCTTATGCGTTCGAGGCGGGCAAGGTGCGAAGCCGACAGCGGACCGGCGCGGTCCAACCGGGCCAGTGCCGAGATCTCCGACGACGTGATGTCACCGTCGACCGCCGGCGACTGTCGTAGCCGTTGCACCAGCAACCGCACGCTGGCCGAGAGGGCACTCGCGGCCTGGTCCACACGGGGGTCGCGAGAGACAGGCGCTGTCGTGTCGGGAGTCGTGTCGGGAGTCATATAGTAAGTCGAGGCTCATAAGTCTAGACTTACTATCAGGTGGTCCGCCACTCAGATTCCGACCTAAGGATCGAGGGGACCGATGACGGGTTCGGGGTCGAGCTGGAGGAGATCGAGGGTGGTGGATCCCGATCGCAGCGCCTCCATGAGCGAAGCCTCCTTTGCTGCTCGGGCCTCTCCGGCCCTTCGTACTTCTTCGATCACGCCGGCGGCAACGAAGGTGACCCCATCGACGTCACCCACGACCCAATCACCACTCGACACGGGCACGTCACCGACGACCACCGGCCGGCCGACGGTCCCGGGCTGGTCCTTCGTTGCACCTGCCAACGCCACGACGGTGGCAAAGACCGGGAACCGGTGTGCCTGCAGGGCTCCGACATCGCGAACCCCACCGTCGATCACCAGCCCCGTGAGGCCCGCCGCCTCGGCGGCCGTGGTCAGAACTTCGCCCCAGTAGCCTCGGTCAGGGACATTGCCGACGTTCGCCACCAACACGCTTCCTGGCGGCGCCCTCGTCACGGCAACGTGCAAGGCGAGGTTGTCCCCCGGCGAACACTGAACCGGATAGGCCACCGCGCTCACGCCTGCGTCCGGCCATGCCGGACGCAGGCGAGGGTGCGCGGTCCTCCCCCCGGACTCACCCAGCGTGGCCGCGCCGAGTCGAGCAAATGCCGAGGCCACCTCATGCTGCCCGTTCGACTCGATCTGGTCCATAGGGGGGCTACTCCTCGGAATCTGCGTGACCACGCGCCGTCCATTCCCCCGCCGAGAGTACCGATCGTGAGAGTGCGTCGATTCGGGCCATATAGGGTCGATTCGGGCCATATAGGGTAGCGACGCCGCCATCGATGCACGGGAGGACGCATGCTCGTACGAGATGCCATCTATATCAACGGGAGCTGGGTGCCCTCCTCGGGAACCGCAACACTGCAGGTCGTCGACTCGGCCACCGAGGAGATCTTCGCCACCATTCCCGACGGGACTCCAGAGGACGTCGACAGGGCGGTCACCGCGGCGAGCGCAGCGTTTCCAGTCTGGGCAGCCACTTCTCGCGACGAGCGTGCCAAGGCGCTGGTCCGCATTGGCGAGGCATTGGAGGCGCGCACCGACGAATTGGCTCAAATCATCTCGCACGAGGTGGGAATGCCGATGACCTTCTCCGGAGGCATTCAGGTCGGTCTCCCGGTTCGTGCCTGGGCTGAGGCCGCCGACGGCATGGAGGGGATCGACTGGGAGGAGGAGGTCGGCAACTCCATCGTCGTCCGTGAGCCGGTTGGGGTGGTGGGCGCCATCACGCCATGGAACTACCCCCTGTACCAGGCAGTGCTGAAGGTGGCTCCGGCACTGGCAGCCGGCTGCACGGTGGTCCTCAAGCCGAGCGAAGTAGCGCCTGTGAACGCCTTCGTCCTCGCTGAGGTGATTGACGAGGTCGGGCTCCCGCCCGGAGTCTTCAACCTGGTGAGCGGGGTCGGTCCCGTCGTCGGTGAGGCCATCGCCTCGCACCCCGGAGTGGACATGGTGTCGTTCACCGGCTCGACGAGGGCCGGGCGCCGGGTGATGGAGGTCGCCGCAGCGAGCGTCAAGCGGGTGGCGCTCGAGCTCGGTGGCAAGTCGGCCAACATCTTGTTGGACGACGCCGATTTCGCCAAAGCCGTGCCGGCTGGGCTCTTCGGGTGCTACCTCAACTCTGGACAGACGTGCTCGGCTTTGACGCGGATGCTCGTGCCGCGTGGACGGTTGGCCGACGTCGAGGCGCTTGCTCTCGACGCGGTGGCCAAGTTCACTCCTGCTGACCCATTTGCGGAGGGCACGCTCCTCGGGCCTCTCGTCTCGGCAGTCCAGCGCGAGCGGGTTCGCCAGTACATCGCCACGGGCATCGAGGAGGGAGCCCGGATGCTCGTTGGTGGGACCGAACCTCCCGAGGGACTCGAAAAGGGCTTCTACGTGCGGCCGACCATCTTCTCCGACGTCACCCAGGACATGACCATCGCCAAGGAGGAGATCTTCGGGCCCGTGTTGGCCATCATGCCTTATGACACCGACGAGGAGGCCATCGAGATCGCCAACGCCACTCCCTACGGCTTGTCTGGCGCGGTGTCGAGCGCCGATCCCAATCGCGCCCAGGCGGTTGCCCGGCGCATGCGCACGGGCCAGATTGACATCAACGGTGGTCGGTTCAATCCCATCGCAGCGTTCGGCGGCTACAAGCAGTCGGGTTTCGGCCGGGAACGGGGGAAGTTCGGTCTAGAGGAGTTCCTAGAGACGAAGTCCATGCAGCGCTGAGGGCGTAGCCGCTAGGCCGTGGCGACCACCACGATCTCCCAACTGTCGAGCTCCAATGGGCCTCCGCCGCCCGCACGAAACTGCACATCACGAAATCCCGCTTCTTCGAGCCAGACCACCCACTCGGGTGGGGTAGGAAGCCGCACAAAATAACGGGCTCGCCGGAGCGTCCCGTCACGATGAACCGTCCGCTCAACGAGCATTCTCCCCGTGAGCGGGTCGAACGTCGACACCTCAACCATGGTGTCATCGCCACGCTGAACGACGACCGCGTCGGGCGAAGGAGTGAAATGTCGGACTCCCCCGTCATGGTGCATCGCGTCGATCGCCACCTTTCCACCTGGACGGAGGACGCGGTGAAACTCACGCAAGACGTGATGGCATTCTGCATCCTCGTAGTAGCCAAACGAATTGAGCCAGCACACCACGGCGTCAAAGGGTCCGTCCACGGGCAGGCAGCGGACGTCGCCCGCGACATACGTCAGAGCTCCCTCCGGCGGCGCCAGATCGGAACGGGCCATGTCAAGGTACCCAGAGTTCAGATCGACCCCGGTCACCACCATGCCGGCTGCTGCGAGACGCCGAGCAATTCGGCCGTGGCCGCACGGGGCATCGAGAACGCGAGACCCTGGTGACAGAGTGAGCAGCGAGATGATCTCGGCTGTGTCAGAGTCCGAATGCTCGTCGTCGATCGACTCCTCGTAGAAGTAGAGGTAATCGTCGCCGAAGGTCGCCGCCATGTCGAACGTCATGCACCATCATCGCCCCGACGAGGGTGCGGTTGCATCCCCATGCCTTGTTTTGTCGAGGGAACGAAGGACCAAACCTGCGTCTCGGGGAGCTCCAGATGGGCGGTCGGCCACGCCAGAGAGCTAGGCCGCCTGCTCCCCCTCGCCCCCTTCGTTCCCTTCGTTCTCATCCTCGTCGTCGGCGTCGTGGCAGTCCCACGAGCAGTACCCCGCGATGCGAGGCGAGACGGGATGAAATTCGCAGCGCTGGCAGAGCTGCGTCGACATGGTGGTGTCCCCTCGTTGATGTCCGGACTCGTGCGTCAATTCGTTGTCTTTCCGACCTCTACCTGAATTCGTCCATGTCGTGTACCCCTCAGTGATGACTCCGACGGACCCCCAACTCGTTGCGACCCGCGCCGTAATACAAGAGAGCCGCTTCCCCAAGGGAAAGCGGCTCCTCAACGCCAGGACTGGTGTGTCCTACTTATGGCGTTGATGCCACTCCCCGCGACTGCAGCTTGGGGATCCCGCAGATCTGTACTTCGGATATAGCCGCGCGCGCCTTGTAGAGGGAGTTCCCCCCTGTTGACAACGGGCCTCAGGCCCTGCCATCCACACTCTTCGCTCGGTCATGGCTTTCAGTATACGGAACCTGGCCCTCTGGTTGGTGCGCAATGACGCAGTCTCAGCAAAGTTCATATGCGCGTCACATTGGGGTGGCCTGGGGCACGGCGTAGAGGGAGGGACCACTCGAGTCACTCCCTTTCACCGCCGTCTTCGCTCATATGAGCTCGGATGGAATCCACGATCGTGGGATCGAGCAGTGTGGTCACGTCGCCGAGTGGTCGATCATCCGCCACGTCCCTCAGCAGTCGGCGCATGATCTTTCCGCTGCGGGTCTTGGGCAATTCCGGCGTCAGAAGGATCTGACGTGGCTTTGCGATGGGACCGATCTCCCGTGCCACGTGATCGCGCAGTTCGACCACCAGTCGGTCCCCCGCCTCACCCGCGGCTTCGTTCGCCCCCTTCACGGTGACAAAGGCGACGATGGCCTGGCCCGTCATCGCGTCGTTCGCCCCGACGACGGCAGCCTCGGCGACCGCCGGATGGCTGACCAGGGCGTGCTCGACCTCGGTGGTCGAAATCCGGTGCCCGGAAACGTTCATCACGTCGTCGACACGTCCGAGCAGCCAGAGGTCGCCATCTTGGTCCCGCTTGGCCCCGTCGCCGGCGAAGTAACGACCCGGAAAGCGCGACCAATAGGTCTCTCGGTATCGTAATTCGTCACCATAAATGCCGCGCAACATGCCGGGCCACGGCTCGGTGATGACGAGGTACCCGCCCTCGCCGTTACCGACGGAGCGACCCTCATTGTCGATCACGTCTGCGGAGACGCCGGGAAATGGCGTCATCGCTGCGCCTGGCTTGGTCGACGTGATTCCCGGAAGCGGGGCGATCAGGATCCCTCCGGTTTCGGTCTGCCACCATGTATCGACGATCGGGCACCGTCCACCCCCGATGTGGGTGCGGTACCAGATCCAGGCCTCGGGGTTGATGGGCTCGCCGACCGAACCCAGCAGCCGGAGACTGGACAAGTCGTGTGCCGCAGGAAGGTCCTCTCCCCACTTCATGAACGTCCGGATCGTGGTGGGCGCCGTATAGAGAATCGTGACCTTGTAGCGCTCCACGATCTGCCACCAGCGATCGCGGGTCGGAGTGTCGGGTGTCCCCTCGTACATCACCGACGTTGCCCCGTTGGCCAGAGGTCCGTAGACGATGTAGCTGTGCCCCGTCACCCAGCCGATATCTGCTGCAGTCCAGAAGACGTCACGCTCCGGCTTGAGGTCGAAGATCAACTGGTGGGTCGCCGAGACGTGGGTGAGGTATCCCCCGCTCGTATGCAAGATCCCTTTGGGCCCGGCCGTGGTTCCGCTCGTATACATGATGTAGAGGGGGTGCTCCGCATCGAAGACCTGCGCGTCATGGACGCTGGATTGACGATCGACGATGTCGTGCCACCAGACGTCTCGTCCGTCCGCCCAGGCCACCTCCTGACCTGTACGCCTCACCACCAGCACGCGGCGGACACCTGGGCACTGAGTGACCGCCTCGTCCACGGCGGGCTTGAGCGAACTGGGGGCTCCTCGCCGGTACCCGCCGTCGGCCGTGATCACGATGCGTGCATCGCAATCCTGAATTCGGCTTCGAAGCGCGTCGGACGAGAACCCGCCGAAGATGACGGTGTGGGGTGCTCCAAGGCGGGCGCACGCCAACATGGCGACGACTGCCTCTGGAATCATCGGCATGTAGATGGCAACTTTGTCACCGGCACCCACGCCCAGCTCCGTGAGTGCGTGGGCGGCGCGGCTCACCTCGGCCAAGAGCTCTGAGTAGGTGATGGTGCGCGTGTCGCCGGGCTCACCTTCCCAGTGGAAGGCGACCCGATCCCCCAAGCCCGATGCCACGTGGCGGTCGACGCAGTTGACCGCCACGTTCAGCTTCCCGCCAACAAACCACTTCGAGAACGGTTCTTGCCAGTCCAGAACGTGCGACCACGGTTCGGCCCACGTCAATCGCCGCGCCTGGGACTCCCAGAAGCCCAACGGATCCGCCGAGGCCTCGGCGTAGATGCTCGGCTGAGCGTTCGCCTCGCGGGCCAGGTCGTCAGGAGGAGGGAACCTCCGCGTTTCGTTGAGCAACGCCGACAGACCCTGCTCCTGGCTCTCGCTCATGATTTCTCCTCGGAATGATTTCGTGGCTCATTCTGCCTCGCAGAACCTGGACACCCGGCCAGGGACTCAATCGCCGTGACGGAGCTCGAAGCCCTCGAAAGTGAACGCCGGGACAACTGTTGCTCCCACGAGGGAAAACCGCCCGAGGGGGCGCGCCGACTGCCACACGCCCGACGGGACAACTATTTGTGGCAACTGGCCCGCCATCACCTCGGGCCCCAGGATCTCGGCTTCGAGCTTGCCGTAAGGACCCTCTCGCGAGAGCTCGAGCGGATCGCCGGCATAGAAGTGCCAGAGCTCCGTGGCGTCAATGCGGTGCGGAACCGAGATCTCCCCTTCGAGCAAGAGGAAGTAGATAGCGCTGCCCGCCGGTCGCTGACCGCTGGCGCATGGTGCCTCCCAGGTGCGGCGATACCAACCACCCTCGGGGTGGGCGACGAGGCCAAGGGCGTCAATCAGCTCCTCGCCGGGACGCATGGATCTCCCTTCGCAGACCCCCACCAACAGGTCCGTACCTCGTCGGTTGGGCGTCACTCCGCTGCCCGCTGGGCAGGCGAAGATTACCGAGGACCCCACTCTCAACTTCAGGTGGGGTGTGTTACTTTCACTGCTGCCCTGGGAAGAGAGCTCGGTGCCTCGGGGGGGTCGCGAGCCTGCAGCACCAGCCGCGGGCCGGCGATACCGGGTCCCCTCGCCGGGTGCGCGCCCCGCAGAAGCCCCCCATGCCCTCTCGCCTACACTCTCCGATGCGCCTCTAGCTCAACGGCAGAGCAACGGACTCTTAATCCGCAGGTTGTGGGTTCGAATCCCACGGGGCGCACGAACGTGCAGGTCAGCTAGGGTGGGCGTGCCGTTTCAGCGCCATGGAACTTGCGGCGAGCCAAATGGGGAGCCACGGGACGCAGTTTGGCTCGCTGCTTTCTCCCATGCTTGAGAAATCTCGAGTGCAACACAATGCGCTGACCTAGCAGCCGCGGGTGTCGTCGTCTAAAGCAACCATGTGCGGGCGGCGGCCAACCAAGTCGGATTGTCGATGACTCACTCGCTGCGTAGGAACGTCATGACGAGCCCGACTGGGTCGGCGCGCTGCCACGCTTCTCGGAAGGCTGATGACGTCACCTTTGTGAACCTCGGCGCAGCTCGCGAGTGAGAGTGAGATCGAGGTGCGAGTCGGCGACGTTGAACCGGCGTCGCCCTACGCTCAGACCGGCCTCTCTTCGAGAACATGAGGCGCGCCTGACCTCTTGCACATTCACGCTCGACCTTTGCGGATCCGGCCCTTCGCCTTGAGGTCCTCCCCACGTCGAGGTAGGTCATTGAGGACGCAGTAGACCCCTGCCTGCGAAGGAGGCACCCATGGCTCCACCCCAGCACATCTCTGACGAAGCGCTCTTCGCGGCTCTGGCCGACGCCGGCGAGGTGACGTCGGGCCAGTTGGCGTCCCGGCTCGGCATCGGCCAGACGACAGCTGCCAAGCGATTGGCTGCTCTCGAGGCAACCGGAGCGACTTACCGGTTGCAGGAGGTCGCGTCGACGGCGTACTCGCCCCGGACCGCTGGTCGACCACGAGGTCGCCTCGGCGCTCGGACAGGGGAACGTCAGCTGAGCGGAACGCCTCCTGCAGCGGGTGCAGCTGGCCGTCGCGCTCGAGACCCTCAATCGTGGTCACGCGCATCCCCGGCGCCTGAACCGCCAGCATGAGGCACGACCGCACCGCGACCCCGTCGACCAACACCGTGCACGCCCCACAGACGCCGTGCTCGCAACCTAGGTGCGTGCCCGTTAGCTGAAACTCCTCACGGAGGAGATCCGCAAGCGTTTGGCGCGGCTCGACCAACGCGTCCTGTGTCCGTCCATTCACCTCGACGGACACCACCACTTTCGTCACGGAAGCTCCTCCGCTCGCTCGCACGCCTGCGCCAGGGCTCGCCTCGCCAACACCATCGCCACGTGTGGGCGATACGCGGCCGAGCCGTGCAGGTCGTCAGACGATCCAAGCCGGCCGCGGCGTCGTTCGCCACAGCTGCCCAGAGCTGTACGGTCGGTGCCTCGCCCGCCACCAGCTGCTCTACCTCTACCGCTCGCACGGGTACCGGCGCGACCCCTGAGAAGGCGAGGCGCGCCTCGGCCACCCGACCCGCGTCCAGGAACACCGTGGTGGCGGCGCCAGCGATCGCGAAGTCGCCGTGTCGGCGCGACACCCATCCCGTCCCGCGCCGCCATTCGAGGAACCGCACCTCGGTCGACAGCTCGTCGTCGGCGAGCGACGTGGAAAGAAAACCGAGGAACAGCTCGGCAGCCGGGATCGTCCGCACTCCCCGGACGCTGAACGCGACGACTTCGCCGCCGAGCAGGGACAGGACCATCGGTAGCTTGGCCGCGGGATCAGCGTGTGCAATGCTACCGCCGATCGTGCCCCGGTTCCGGATCGCCGAGTGGCCGATCCGCTCGATCGCACCGGCCAATAGGGGATTCCCCACGCGCACGACCGCGGACCGCTCAGCGACCCGCTGACGCACCATCGATCCCAATTGTCAGTTCTTTCGATGCGCCCTGAGCGAGGTCGATGACTGCGTTGACGTCGATCAGTCGCGCGCCGGGCGTGCGAGCCGGAGGCTCAGCAGCCGAGTGGCCGATCCGCTCGATCGCACCGGCCAATAGGGGATTCCCCACGCGCACGACCGCGGACCGCTCAGCGACCCGCTGACGCACCATCGATCCCAATTGTCAGTTCTTTCGATGCGCCCTGAGCGAGGTCGATGACTGCGTTGACGTCGATCAGTCGCGCCGGGCGTGCGAGCCGGAGGCTCAGCAGCGGAAGCAGGCTCTGCCTGCCCGCGAGCACCTTTGTGTCGGCACCGTGTTCCGCCAGGAGCGCGACCGCCTCGTCGACGGAACGCACCCCGTTGTACTCGAACGGAGGCGATTTCATACCCGGTTCAGTCGCACGACCACCTGCAGGTCATGATGATGTCGCGGAGGATCTCGGCTCCATGCTCGTCGAGTTCAGGCGCGGAACGGCGAATGGAAGCTGGTGTGTCACTCAACTCCCACGGAGGTCGCGTGTCGGCCGGCGCGCCGCCCGACTTCTCGTCAGGTACGAAGAGTCCGAGGTGGCGTACCTGAGCGTCCGACGCGAACTCGTCGTAGGTCAGGCACTGGCCGACCCAGCCCCCGTGCCGGACGATGATCTCCTCGGCCTCATCGGCGGTCCACTGCGAGAGGCCGCGATCCCAGAGGTCCTTGAGGAGGTGCGAGTAGCGGCCGAGGCCACCACCGCCGTCGGTCTTGAACATCGGCCAGCGAGGATCGTCGAAGACGAACTCCATCCTGAGATCCCGCACGAGCTCGGCCATGTCGGGAACGCGCGAGACCGAAAACCAGATGCGTCGGTCCGAGCAGGTGTAGTACTCGTCGGGCGGCTTCGTGTAGCTATCGAGGTGGAAGCCGTGCCAATCGTCGGGGTTCGACAACGCCACCCACAACGCGGACCTCATGTGCAGCGACGACCCGAAGAGAGAGACGTCGACCCGTTGACCACCGCCGCAATCGACGATCAAGGCGGCGATGACAGCCTGCGACGCATAGATCGCGCACGTCGTCCCAGCGTGGTCGGTACCGAGCCGCACCGGTTCCTCGCCAGGCCGACCCAGCGAAAGCGTTATCTCTGCCGCCAGCTGCGCGGGGAGCTCGCCACCAGGGCGGTCCGCCCACGGTCCCTCGGGCCCCCATCCCGAGATCACGCAGGCCACGAGGCTGCCGTGGTCGCGGACGAGCGCGTCGACGTCGACGGAAGACGTAGACGCCAGCTGTTCGTCAATAACGAGTACGTCGGCCAAGTCGATGAGGGCCGACCATTCCGGGGACTGCGGGTCGAGCACAGTCCCCCGCTTGTTCCGATTGAGCGCGGCAAAGACCACGCCGAGACCCCCACGCTGCGGCACCCATCCCCGGGCTCGATCACCCCCGGCCGGCTCGACCTTGACGACGTCGGCTCCGGCATCGGCCAGCAATCGGGTCGCGAGCGGACCGGCAACACCTTCCGCGTACTCGACGACTCGCACGCCGGTCAGTGGCCCGGTGGTCACCGCTGTGCCTTCCGGCGCGCGTTCAGCTCCTCCTTGAGGGCCCAGGTGTCGACCCCGGGAATGGGTGGTCCCGAGACGTGCGCTGGAGTGCCGGAGAATCGCCAAGGCGGCCCGCCCGTCCACACGTGGCCCCATGGGTCGGCGTCCACGTCCGTCAGGTAGTCGTTGTCTCGCACCTGGGTGTGAAAGCGGAGCTCCTCCCAACGGAGCATGGCGCCCCAGGGTACCTGTGCCCTCGACAGCGTCAGCTCCCAGTACGCGCGTGGCTTCAGAGCGAACGTCTCCGCAAGGAGGTCCTCGAGCTCCTCGCGATGGTGGACCCGCGCCGCATTGCTCACGAAGCGGGCATCCGCGATGAGCTCATCCCCGTCGATGGCCCCGCACAGTCGCTGCCACTCCTGCTCCGACGTAACGGAGACACCGAGCCATTGCCCGTCCTCGCAACGGAACACTCGGTCGGGAGCAGTGCCGAACGCAGAGCTCCCCTGGGGTTCATGGGCCGCGCCAGCGAAGTGTTCGACGACGCGCGGCAGCTGCAGGGTCACAGCCGCGTCGAGCATCGAGACTTCGATGTACTGACCTGAGCCGGTCCGTTTGCGGGCGTAGAGTCCGAGGAGCGCCGCCTGTGCGAGCAGGTTGCCGGTCGTCGCGTCGATCTGCGTCGAATGGCGGTAGCCCTCTCGGGCGCCGCCTCGCGCGCCCTGCGTCGACCAAAACCCGGTGACCGCCTGCATGCGGGCGTCGTTGCCGCGCTCACTGGCTCGCGGGCCGCTCGAGCCGTAACCGGTCGCACGGCAATACACGAGCGCCGGGTTGATCTCCTTGAGCTTCTCGTAACCGAAGCCCAGTCGATCGAGGGGTCGCATGTTCGACACGAAGACGTCGCTCGTCTCGATGAGCTCGTACGCGAACTGCAGGTCCTCGTCATTCTTGACGTCGATAGCGACGCCCCGCTTGTTCATGTTCCACGCCACGTAGCCGCTCGCAGTTCCCTTGATCATCGGCGCCGCGCCGGCGTTCAGCTGGCTCCAATCGATGTCGGGCTGTTCGACGTGCAAGACCTCGGCGCCGAGCATGCCCAGCACCATCGTGGCCCACGGCCCGGCCATGTACATGGTGAAGTCGAACACGCGTATACCCGCGAGCGGTCCGGGTGCCACGCAGTCTGTGTCGTTCGGTTCGGTCATTGCTCGCTTCCCAACTCGGCCACCATGCGAAACCGCGGCAGCGTGACGTCGGCGAGGTCCTCGAAGAACACTTCGACCGGGCGGCCGATCTGGACCTCCTCCATCTGGTCGTCCGGAAGGTCGCTGACCATGCGAACCCCTTCCTCGAGCTCCACCGTCACGAGGGCATACGGGAGCCTCGCCACCCAGCTGCCGTTGAATGGTTGGTGGGTGATCGTGAAGCTGAACACACACCCGCGACCGCTGACCGGCGTCCACGACCAGTCCGCACTAAGGCAGTTGGGACAGAGATACTGGGGATAGTGACGATGCCTGCCGCACTGATCACACCGTTGGACGACGAGCTCGTGGCGGCGTGCCGCGTCCCAGAATCCGGCGGTCAATGCGGTCGGGTTCGGGAGCGGATCCCGTTCAAACGTCATCGCCTTAGAAGCAGGACTGAACCTTCATGAAGGTCTCCTTCGCTGCTGACGAGCACGGTATTGCAGCCGGGAACTTGGCGTTCCGGTTCCACTTCCCGCCGGAGTTGTCGCACGGCCTCGATCACGTGGTTGACGCCCGACACATGCGCTTCGGACAGCAGGCCGCCGTGCGTGTTCACGGGCAACGCCCCGCCGAGTTCGATGCGACCGCCTTCAACGAACGGCCCGCCCTCTCCGACATCGCAGAAACCAAGGGCTTCGAGTCCCGCCAGCACGAACCAGCTGAAGGGATCGTGCAGCTCGGCGCAGTCGATGTCGGCAGGCCCGAGACCCGCCATCGAGAACGCCCGCTTACCCGCGGTGTGCAGGCCTT
The DNA here is from genome assembly GCA_963787485.1 of uncultured Acidimicrobiaceae bacterium. Taxonomy (GTDB): domain Bacteria; phylum Actinomycetota; class Acidimicrobiia; order Acidimicrobiales; family RAAP-2; genus Bog-473. Next base: position 160,069 of record CAWBDF010000002.1, read on the forward strand.
CGATGAAGGTCATGTCGTCCTTCTGAGTGATCGAGGTCGGCGGGTTGCCGTGCCCTTCGCCGAAACCTTCGATGATGACGGGTTGCTTCGCGAGATCGCGGGCGCGCTCGGTGCTCGTGATGACGATCGCACCCGCGCCGTCAGACTCCAACGAGCAGTCGAAGAGGTGGAACGGACTCGAGATGATCCGGGACGACTGATGTTCCTCGAGTGTCATCGTTCGCTTGTACATCAGCGCCTGCGGGTTGAGGTTCGCGTGCTTGCGGCATGCAACTGCGATGTGACCGAAATGCTCGCTTGTCGTCCCGAACTGGTGCATGTGTCGCTGTGCCGCCTGCGCGAAGAACTGCACAGGCAGGAAGCTGCCGTAGGGCCGCTCGAACTCCACCATCGACGCCATTACCGGTGATGAGCGCGACGGTGTGCCCGCGCTCTGGCTCCGCGATACCCGCTGTTCCGAATACCCGCGGCGGCCCGCGGCAATGAGCGCGCAGGTCGCCACGCCTGAAGCGATCGCGAAGCAAGCGGTCTGCACTGACGAGAGAAAACTGGCCCCCCCGTTGCGCGCAACCGAGCTGTAGGCGAGGTCCGGCAGCCCGAGGTTGACCATGAACTGCTCGGCGCACACGCCCGCCACTTCGCTCGGCATGATCGCGTCGACGTCGGATGCCGCAAGGCCGGCGTCGTCCAGCGATCGAAGCGATGCCTCCAAGTGGAGCTCGATCGTCGACCTGTCGGTTCCGCGCGTATAAGCGGTGTTGCCCACCCCGACGATGGCACAGCTGCCGCGGAGGGGATTCATGCCGCCCGGGCGGGTAGCACCATGGTCGCGGAAGCCTGGTACGCGGGTCCATCCTGCGTGGAGACCTCGATGCCGATCTCGACGCAGTGCCTCTCGCCGTCGACCCACTTCCGGGTGATCTTGCCGTTGATCGTCATGTCATCACCGACGCAGATGTTCTCTCGCATCGCCAGCTTGAGCCGCTGCACCAGGCCGCGCGGGCCGGCCCAGTCGGTCAGAAACCGCGTCAGGATGCCCATGTTGAACGGCGTGTTGAGGAACATGTCACGCGCCTGCACCTCGTGCTGTGCGTACTCGCTGTTGTGGTGGTGAGGCGCGAAGTCACGCGTCGCTGACGCCAGGTACACACACCGGGTCACAGTGATCGGCATGAAGAGCGGCGGAAGATCGTCGCCCTCTTCGACGTCCTCCCACAAAACGGCCTGGACGCTCTCCGGATGGCTGACCTCGTCCGCCCGAAGGCACGCCTCGGTTGCCGGGTGGCGGCCATCCGGCTCGGCGTCCGCTTCGTCTTCGGGCTCCGTTGCTCCTGTGGACGGGAGGCCGTGCGGGTTGTAAGCGAACATTGTCATCCGCATCTTGCAGATCTCCTCGTCGCGCTGGTTGGACGAGGTCGTCTCGATGACCCAGAAGTAGCCCTCTCCCAGCCGGGTCCGCTTGGGCCCAGCGATCGACGCAAGACGCGCCGTTCGGCGTAACCGATCGCCAATTTCGACGAACCGCAGGAATTCCACCTCGTTGTCGACGACCACTCCTACGGGAAGGTTCATCAGCTTCTTGACGCGGTAGTGAACGTGGCCGCCCGACGACAGCTCTTTCGGTGGCCACGGCCACCGGTAGGGGGTCGACAGCGTCCCGATCAACATGCCCGGCGGCGCGACGACGTCACGGTAGCCACGCGACTGCGCGTATTCCGCGTCGAGGTAGAGCGGGTTCCCATCCTCCAACGCTTCGCAATAGTGGCGGATCAGGTGCTCCGAGCACTCGATGTCCACCGACCCTGCGTCGGCCGGCTCCGTCAGTTCGAAGATCTGCTCTCGGGCCGAAGCCGGAAGGTATTGCGGAATCCAATCCGGGAGAGAACTGGCTGAGCTCACGTGCCCCCCTTCGGTGTCGAGTGCGGCCGGCTGTCGTTGACGACTGCACAAACGCCGGCGCCAGCTACCGAAGTAACCTAATCCTTGTTCGCGTGCCTTGCAAGCCAAATACCAGCAGTGCGATGGGTTCGGTTTGGGATCGCTATGCAGCCGCGACGCCGCGCAGGACCGTGTCGCGGCCAAGCTGTAGGGCGCCGCGCACGCCCGCCTTCTGCACAACCCTCTCCGGCATAGACGAGATGAGCGCCATGATGCACCGAGCCCACAGGTCGATCGACGGCCCCTGCATGTCAACCTCGTTGCTCTCAACGCCTTCGGCGAGAAGCTGCTTCAGTTGCCGCAATCGCGTCTGGTACCTACGGCTCAGGTTTCGACTAGTCGGAGGGGTGTAGCGAACTCCCACTAGGGCCATCCTGTATTCGGGAGCGAAGCGATCCGACGAACTCGCCAGCAGCCAGAGCAACCCATCGAGCTTCTCGAGCGGCGTCGAGGGCGACGACATGACATGGTTCCATCCGTCCGCGACGTGGTCATCGAACGAGCGCATGATCGACCAGAACAGCTGGTCCTTCGAATCGATGTGTCGGTACACACCAGCGAGGCTGAGACCCGCGGCACTCGCGATATCGCGCACAGTGGTCAGCTCGTAACCACTACGGGCGAACACCGATCGCGCGGCGGTTCGAATTCGCATGGCTGTCTCGTGACCCTCGTCAGTCGTCCATGCCGCAACGGCGGCATCGGCGGCATGCCGTGCCGGCGAGTTGTCAAGCACAGCGTCGGCGATCGTGATCCGAGCTGCTCCGTGGAGGATCACCTGACACTTCATCGGAGCAACTCGGTAGGCCGAACGGGTGGGGTAATACGAACCCAACCCGGTACGAAGCATGCTCTCCGTGATGCGATCAGCGAGGAACTCGACTTCGACGTGGTCCCGAAGGAACCCGTCGGAGCGCGCCATCCGGAGCATCTGAGCCATCGCACCTCGGACCGTCGTCGTCACCCGACCGGCCAGATCCGCAAGCTCGCTTGCCCCGGAGGGCGGCTCGTAGAGCGTCATGAGCAATGCAGCGCGGCTGCGAATCGCACATTCGGCCATCGCCGTTCCCAACATCGTCACACGATCAAGCGACGGACGAGACTCCCACAACGGATCGGTCAACGCCTGATCCGCGAGCTGATCGAGCTGCTCACGATAGCGGGCAACCAATTCGACGCAGATCTCTTCCTTCGAGCCGAAATGATGGTAGAGGCTTCCCGCTCTTATGCCGCAGGCCTCGGCGATCTGGTCGATCGAGGTTCGCATGCCATGTTCCGCGAACAGTCTCGCGGCGACGTCGAGGATTTCTTCTCGCCGCGATGGCCCCTGACCCGGGAACTCATAGGTCCCAGTATCGTGCTCAAGCTTTCCCGGTGTGCCAGACATAGTCGCTCGCGAAGCGTAGTCAGGTGGCAATGCCGATTGACCGTCGGTAGCGTAGTACCTGCGGGCGCCGAGAAGGCCGTCCATGGACTATGGGCTGGGGCTTTGACGCTGAGCACCTGATGCGACGAGCATCCGGCAATGGCCTCATCGTGCCTCTACCGGGCGCTGGTTCGCGTCCTGTGACTGATCCGGCTCTCTTGTCGCAAGACCCCGATCTTGCGATCGAGTTCGTCATGCTGCGCCACGAGGTGGCAGTGCTCCAACGCCAGGTCCACCCTCCGGCGCTGCAGCCAGCCGACCGGGCCGTGCAATCCGGCCTGTGGCGATTGCTCCCCGTCTTCACCAGGGACGCTTCTTCGTTCAACCCGATACCCTGCTGCGCTGGCACGTGACCTCGTCGCCATGCACTGGACCTACCTGCATGGTCGTCCTGCCGGCCGGCGATCCCCGCAGGAACCACTGCGCTCATCATCCGCCTGGCGAAAGAGAACCCATTCCGGGGTTACCGGCGGACCCAGGGCGAGCTCGCCACGATAGGGATCGCGATCGCAGCGTCGAGTTTGTGGGCGATCCTGAAGCGCCACGACGTCGAGCCTTCGCCGCGGCGGTCGGGGCCGACCTGGGCGGAATCCTCGCTGCGCAGGCGCAGGGTCTGATCGCTTGTGACTTCCTTTTTTCTTTACACGGTGCTACTCCGTCCGCTCTACGTGCTCCCCTTCGTCCACCACGACACGCATCGTGACCCGCAGCCGCACGCGCCATAGACCGCCACGCCCTCGCCGACCTCGGCGCCGCGGACGCCCCGACCAGCGGCCTCGATCCACCCCGCGTTCTCGTGGCCGAGCGTGAATGGCGTCGACCAGGGCAAAAGGTCTCGTCCAACTGCACGACGCCGACATCGGAATGGCAGAGTCCCGCCGCGCCCACCTTGACGAGCACATGGCCGGGTCCCGGCTCGGGCGCGGGCACCTCTTGGTACTCGGCGGTCTTCGGGCTCACCAGGCGATACGCCCTCACATGCGCTCCGTCATGGATCGTCCGGACCAGCAAACAACCAGATTCACGAGACCTCTGCACCGATCATGACCATAGCTACCGTGGCAGGCTCGTCGTCGTCGCCGATCCACCGGTGGCGAATGCCGTTCTGCACGAGCACGTCACCGGGAGAGAGCACGGTCTGTACGCCGTCGTCGAGCTCGAGCGTTACCTTTCCCGACTGGACGAGATGAAGCGTGACGCAATCGTCTGTGTGGAACCCTGACGAGTCCGCGTAAGCGGCCTTCTCACCCAGGTCCGGGTACTGGGCCATGAGCGCTGCGAGGTCGGTACCGCCGTCATCCGTTGAGGCGTTGAGTCCAGGTCTTAACGTCGCGATGTAGAAGCGAATGCCCCCCACCCGCGGCCAGTAGGAGGTTGGATCCGGGATCGAACCGTCGCGACCGAGGTACGCAAGCGGCGGCAACCAAGGCGGGGGCGACCTTGACACGGCGGCTTTCAACCAAAGCTTCCTCGACGAGATGACCGCCTTGGTGGACTCATCCATGAGTACCGCTGAGTGGCATGACCCGGTCGGATGAGTTTCTGGCACCTACACGCTCCGAACACCCAACCCACCCCAGATAGTGCTAACCACGTCGTTAGCCTGGCTTCAGATCGGAGGGTTCCCCCATCGGTCGAGGAAGGTCACTTCTTCGATTGGACGACGTGCGGCGGGCTTGAAGTCGTTACCTATGTAGTAAGCCACGGGCAGCAAGCAGGCCTGAACGTAGCCGTCTGGGACGCCGAGCAGCTTGGCTGCCTCCTCCTGGCGATAGAGGTGGACCGTTGTGATTACCGAGCCGAGGCCTCGGCTTCGTAGCGCCAACTGGAAGCTCCACACTGCTGGATAGATCGAAGGCGCCCAGCCCGCAGCACCGCCAGCGTTGAGCACACATGGCACGACCAGGGCCGGAACGTCCTGGATGTGGCGGCTCAGATAGGCGGCGGACTCGCGCACGCGCCGCTGCTGGGCTGTGTCTGGCGTTGACGGCTCGGTGGTTGTAAGCGGCCGGCTGGGCTGTTGGTAGAGATCCCCGAGGCCTCGCCTCAGCGCAGGGTCGAGCACGACAACCCATCGCCAGGTCTGTGCATTGCTGCCGGTGGGCGCCTGGATAGCGAGGTTCAGGCACTCCATGATCACGTCGAGAGGCACCGACCGTGACAGGTCGAGCCGCTTTCGGACGGCGCGCGTGGTAGTCAGAAGGCGGTCAACCGTTGACTGGTCAAGGTCCGTCACAGTCTCTCCTCATCCCGGTTTTGCGAGTCCGACTATCGCACGCGAATCTGGGGGGGTCCATAACCGCAGCACCGCTACCATCCGAGAGCCCGTGACCATACTTGGAGCCTGTCGGTGTCAGTAACTCCCGCTTGAACCGCCCCGGGATTGGTGACTACTCCTTCCCTTGAGAGGATGGAGCGATGCCAGAGAAGAGCAAGGCGGGACGAAGTCCCTGTCCGCGCGAGGTCCGGGAGCGGGCCGTGCGGATGGTCTTCGAGCACCAAGACGAGTACCCCTCGCAGTGGAAAGCCATCGAGTCGATCTCAGCGAAGCTAGCGATCAACCACGAGACGCTGCGGATCTGGGTGCGCCGGGCCGAGACTGACGTCGGCCAGCGGCCCGGACTCACCGCCGACGAGCGGGCCCGGATGAAAGAGCTCGAAAAGGAGAACTTCGAGCTGCGCCGGGCCAATGAGATCTTGAAGGCGGCCCTCGGCTTTCTTCGCGCGGGTGCACGACCCGCGACAGCCGCGCTAGTCGCCTTCATCGACGAATATCGCCCTCGCTTCGGGGTCGAGCCGATCTGCCGGGTGCTCACAGAGCACGGGTGCAAGATCGCCCCGAAGACCTATTGGGTGGCGAAGAAGCGTCCGCCCTCGACCCGCTCGGTGCGTGACGAAGAGCTCAAGGACGAGATCCTCCGGGTCTGGGGCGACAACCTCGAGGTCCAGTGGGGCCGACAAGGTCTGGACCCAGCTCAACCGCGAAGGCACGTGGCGCGCTGCACCGTCGAGTGCCTGCTGCGTGAGCTGCAACTTTCTGGTGCCCGACGAGGCCAGGCCTACAAGGTCACCACCCGCTTCGACGAGCGCCAGCACCGCCCGGCGGACCTCGCCGAGCGCCGCTTCAGCGCGGATGAGCCCAACCGGCTCTGGGTGGCCGACCTGACCTACGTCAAGACCCATTCGGGCTGGGTCTACGCGGCGTTCATCCTCGACGTGTTCTCCCGGGTGGTGGTCGGCTGGCAGATCTCAGAGTCCTTACGTTCCGACCTCGCCATCGACGCCCTCGAGATGGCGGTATGGAATCGCACCCGTCACGGCCAGGTCCTCGACAGCCTGGTCCATCACAGCGACCGCGGCGTGCAAGGTATCTGTCAATTCGCTATTCGGAGCGTCTCGACGAGAACGACATCGTCGCCTCGGTCGGCTCAAGAGGCCCCAGTTATGACAAAGCCATGGCGGGGCCTTCAATAGCCTCTTCAAGTGGGAGCTCATCTACCCCCAGGGCCCGTGGACAGGACTCGACGACGTCGAGTACGCCACCTTGGGTTACATCGACGGTTCAACCACCGACGGCTCCACGGCGAGATCACTGAGGACAACTCCTACGTCACACCGGCAGAATACGAAGCGACCTACTACCGTCAAATGCAACCCGCCGACGAGGCGGCTACCCAATAACCCGAGCAGTCATGGAACCCGGGGCGGTTCAACGCCTTGCTCCGGTGTTACAAGGTGTGCGGAGGAACCCAAGGGTCTGCCTGAGTTCAGTCAACTCTGAGACGCGAAGGGGAGCCAAACGGGGAGCCACGAACCACTGCACACCGGTACACGGGCGTGGAAACGCTTGGACAGGAAACCTATTATCCGTGCCTACGCGTGGACACATGGGGATGCCCATGGATGCCGAGGTCGACTCCGCAGGTTGTGGGTTCGAATACCACGGGGCGCGCCACGGGGCGCACCAATTGCGCTTGACCCCATTTGGGCGACCGGCGTTTATAAGAGTGAGGTCGTGAGCTACCAGGAGGTAGTCCATGCCCAAACTGTTGCGGTGTGTTGTTCCGGGTGATACCCGGCATTTCGACTTCGGATGACCCCCGACACGTGTTCGGCTGATGTCCGACACCTTGCCCACCAATCTGCGCTAGGCACGGGAGGTGGCCCGAATGCTCAAGGAGCTCAGCAAGGTGGAACACCGTTACGACGCCGTCTTGGCAGTGATCCGAGACGGGATGCAGGTCACCGAGGTGGCCGAGAGCCGGTTCAGGCTCTCTATGACGACGATGAGGAAACTGAGGAAGTGCCGGGGAGATAGTGCCCACACACGGGGCTCTTCCCTACAGGTACGAACCCGTTGGGTCCTGCCTTCGTCAGCCAGACACAGTTTGCAGGGGCAGGCTTCCCAAAGCTCGTCGAGTAATTGAGTGTGTAGGGAAGTAGCCCGTTGCCGCTCCAGTTCGTAATGCTGTGTAGTGACTTGATCACGCTGGCATGCGTCGGGTTGGCTCCGGCACCCAGTAGGCCCTTGATCATTAGCTCCGTCCCGAGCCAAGTCGTGTCCTGGCTGTAGGTCGGGTATTGACTCTTGGTCCAGCCCGCGTACTTTTCGAGCGTGGACTGCATTTGCTCGGTGCCCGCGTTTGGCTCGTAGAACGGGTGGAAGTCCACCAAAAAGTAATCACCCTGAACGTTGGCCCACGATGGCGAGTGGACCAGTGCGGGATCGTAACCAGTCGGGTAGAAGATGCCCTTGAGCTTGACGCCGGCCTGCTTGAGCGCCGTCCCCAGCGAGATGTCGCCGGTGGTGTCGAGGTTCGTCCATACGGTATCCACGTTGTTCTGCTTTGCTACGAGGGCCTCAGGGCCGAATGCGGTGTTACCGAAAGCCACCGATCGGTTGTCGACAACCACCTTGGCCGAGGGGTCAATTCGGGCCAGCGATTGAGATTCGTTGGTGTTGGACTGGATCGAGTTCGGCGAGATGCTCAAGGCATACACCGCAACCCTCTTGCCGCCATATTTCTTGATGATGTTCCCGTACATCGTGGAGATGGGATATGCGGGATCTGTGCTTCCGGTCGACCCGGTCCCGAACATGTTGGTGTTCGGTTGCGTGCCCCACTCAGGCCCGTCGGAGTTGTCGCCGGTCACCGGCATTCCCGCCTGCTGGGGGTACTTGTAGAAGGTTCCCGCCAGGGCCGAATTCGACACGATGCCGATCGCCCCCCTCGAAATAGCCTCCTGGACCCCGGTGGCCGCCGTCGCGGGACTCGTCTGGTCGTCGATGACCAACGGGACGAGCTGGTGTCCGTTCACGCCACCCTTGGCGTTCTGAGCCTTGAGCGCTGCCTCAAAGACCGGAACGATGTTCATGTCCTGCGTCGCGGCCGGGCCGGTCTGAGAGCTGATGAAGGCAACCGTCAGTGGCGTTGCGGAAGCTGAAGCCGGTGACGAAAGACTCCCCACAGCTATGGCCGGAACCCCAATGGCGGCTGCAAGCATTACCGCGCCAATTCGTACTGGTCGCATATATCCCCCCCGGGACTTCGATGTAACCGGTACGTATCATGACCGAAATTTATTGAGAAGACAACGCGCCTGTCATGGTTTTGCGCGGTACTCCCATTGCAATGCCCTTGACAGGTCGCAATGCGGTGATATCCGGATTTTCTAACCATGACTTCCATCAACTATTGGGGATGGACAATATTCGAGGCTGTCGATTTTGCTACTTGACGACGACGAGGAGTTGCGGGACGCTGACATCAATAGCTCCGAGCCCCGGTTGGGCTCACCAGCCGTCCAGCAGCGAGGTGTCCCAGTTCGCCGGCACGGTGGGGCGGTTCGCACGTCTGTTGCATACCAAGAGCCAAGCGAGACGGCCAGCATTGACAGCTACTTTTCCGGCAGGCTTGACCCTGTGCCGTATGGACCAACGCGACAGGTTCTTGTAAACAAACAAGGGCCTCGAATCGCAGTCGCATGTTTCCGCCGTCGCCGTCTTCTTCTTTGCGATCCTCGCCATCCCGTACAACCACCAGACAAATCGTCTCGGGCTCATTGCCGCGGGAGCGGCTGTTGCATTGCCGTGGGCGCTCCTGGCGCTGAGAGCTCGGAGGCTCGGCATCATTTCTATGACGCCCGCTCATCTCAGCTATCCAACCCTCGTGGGATCACGGGAGATTGAATGGGGTTGACCGGATCCCGTTGATCGGCCCACCCGTTACGTGAGCTGAAGCGGTCTTCCGTCCCTCCATCGGAGCGCGAACTCGGCAGGCGTGAGCATGCCGAGGGCCGAGTGAGGTCTGTAGGTGTTGTACTCCTCGCGCCAGTCGGCGACAAGGACCTGGGCTTCGAGCAGGGTGTCGAACTGTTCGATGGCGAGCAGCTCGTCGCGCATCCTCGAGCCATAGGACTCGACCCAAGGGTTCTGCCAGGGACTGCCGGGGTCGATGTAGCTGGTGGCGGTGCGCGTGAAGCGACACCAGTCGCGCAGCGCGTGAGCCGTGAGCTCGGGGCCGTTGTCCATGCGGATGAACTCCGGTGCCCCACGCTCGAAGACGAGCTGGTCGAGGACCTCGACGGTGCGATCGGCGTCGATCGAGGAGGCGACGAGGTCGCAGAGCGATTCGCGGGTGAACTCGTCGGTCACGTGCAGGATCTTGAGCGTCCGGCCGAGGCTGGTCACGTCGAACTGGTAGTCGAGGGCCCAGACGTGGTTGGGGTGGGTCGCTGACAGCCGGTCTGCTGGGGTCGAGGAGATCCCGAGGCGTTGGCGCTTGTGGCGCCGCGGCGGGACCCGCAGGCCCTCTTCACGCCACAGACGCTGGACTTTCTTACGGTTGTGGGCGTGGCCCTCCCGAGCGAGCACGGCGTGGGCCCGGCGATAGCCCCAGCGTGGGTGATGGCGGGCGAAATCTCGGAGTGCTCGGCGCAGATCGGCATCGGGGTCGCCATGGGTGGGTCGATGCCGCTGGGTGGAGCGGTGTTGGCCGACGATCTGGCACGCCCGTCGCTGCGAGATGCCGAGCCGCTCTTGGAGCATGTGCGCGGCACGACGTCGCTGCGACGGGCTCACCATTTTCCCGAGGCGATCTCCCGCAAGGCGAGGTTCTCGAGCTCCTTGTCGGCGACCAGGCGCTTGAGCTGTGCGTTCTCGCGCTCGAGCTCCTTGAGTCGCTTGGCGTCGTCGGCCTTCATCCCCCCGTGTTGGTTGCGCCACCGGTGATAGGTCTGCTCGGACACCTGCAGGTGCCGACAGACCGCAGCGACGTCTTCACCCTCGTTGAGCAGCCGATCGGCCTCACGGAGCTTGCGAATGATCTGCTCAGGCGTGTGCCTGCGTCTTGCCATCGTGAACATCCTCCCTTTCGCCCAGCAGTCTGGGCAACGGGCTCAGTTCACGGGTGGACCGATCTCAGGGGGTCAGGCCAGGGTGACATCGACAGCATCGACTTGACAACTTTCGCGGGCGAAGGCGTTGCTATGCGGCGAGTGTGCATCAAGTTGAAGAATGGAAAGCGATGCCTGCCTGCCGGGTTTGCGGCCATGAGGGATGGCGGTGAGCTTCAAGAGGTCGTTTCGGCCCTTGATCAAGCCCGAAGCAGATACGCGGAATGAGAGCTCAGAAGCGTGGCGGCGTCCACCGCTGCGTCGGCTCTCACCTCGCTCGCCGAGAGCTACGCCTTGTGGTCGAGGAGTTCCATCGCCTGATCCCCGACTACGAGCTCGCAGAGGACTTCGAGCCCGAGATTATGTGGCCCTCCGGCACTCTCCACCTGCGGTCGCTGCCGATCGTGTTCCCCCCGAACTCCGGGGGAGAAACCTGACGCGGCGTTCCACATCATCATCGCCGGAAGGTGGGGTAGGCACTTCGGGACGTGAGATAACTCCGCCGGGGGTGGGTTTAGACCTTGGGATTCGGCAGTCACTCGGTTCGCAAGACGAGGGCGGCCGGGGTGCGCGCGGCGATGCGCGCCGGGATGGCCGCAATGAGATTGGCGAGGATCAGCACGCCGGCCACGACCAATATGAGTGAGTCGGGCACCGTGGGTTGAGGCACAGCGTTGATGTTGCGGGCGAAAAAGATCCATAGTTGTCGCCCGGCAGCAATCCCGACGGGCACTCCGATGATGGCGGCAATCAAGGCGATGACCGAAGCCTGCCAAGCGATGGTTGCGGCCAACTGCCGGGTGGTGAACCCGAGGGTCTTCAACAGGGCGAGATCTCGTCTTCGTCGCCGGACGGACGCGATCAGGGTAAGAGCCAATGCGACGATTGCGCCGAGCGCGAGGCCCGCCGCGAGGATGACGGGTGTTGCTCCGGTGGATTGGTAGTCGACGATTTCCGCCGGGTGTTGGACGCCCAGGACCTCCACCGTGTCACCCGTAGCGTTCGGGTCGTCGGCGAAGACCTTGTCGGAGAGCGTGGCGATGCGCTTCATATCCGCCAGGCCCGCTGCGGCGCTCACCGCGCTGTGGAGGCGTACGAAAACCAAGCCCGGTCCATCGAGATTGGGGTCCGGGTCCTGGGCGGCGCGGACGAACGCTGGGCTGACGTGGTCCGAGAGGACGGCTCCGGTTCCCATGGAGGGATGGTCGGCGAAGTTGCTGGCGCCGCCGATTGCTGGGAGTGTGGCCGTCCCTGCGATGACCAGCTTGAAGGGAGGGAGGTAGAGCGGGGCGGTGTTCGGGGTGCCGAACGAACCGATGACTGTGTCGCCAACGCGTTTGTGCAGCAGCGAAAGAGTGCTGGGACCCAAGACCATCTGGTTGTTCTCATCGACCGCATGTCCGGAGAGGATCGGCGGAGCCACGGTCGCGTGGTTGTCGCCCAAGAGAACGGGGACGGTCTGGCCGTCGATCTGAACCGAGAGGTTGTGGTACCCGGACCAGGCCGCAACGTCATGGTCGCGGTTCAGGGCGGCGAGGGCTGCCGGGGGGACGACATTTTCTGAGGTCAGCGCGTAGCTCCAATTCCACCCGTACAGTGCGGGTCGCGACACCAAGGTATGCAGCCCGCTACTGAACGTGAGTGTCGTGGTCACCAGGACCACGGCCAAAGTGGCGCCCACGAGAACGGAGCGGGCGGGGACAGAGGTGCGGCCACGACCGGACTGGAGCGCGAAACGGAGTCCCACGGCGCCAGAGGCCGATAGACCCGAAGAGGTGGCCACCTGGAGCAGTTTTGAGTCGCGGGGATGGTCAATGCGGGATTTGGTAGCCAGACGGTGGGGGGCACCTCGGTAGGCGAGGGCCAAGGCGATCGTGCCGAGCCCGCCAATTAGGACGAGAAGACCGAAGCCCAGGACGGTCCAGTCAAGCGCGATACCCGCCGGGTGGTAGACGCCTCGGATTGGTCCAAGGGGAGACAGCGGCGAGAGCGAAACAGCGACCGCCACCGCCAGCAGTGAACCCGACACAATCGCGCCCAGGACGCCGATCAGCCCGTCGGCAACGTTCGCGGCCGGGCTGGCACCCAGCGCTCGGAGGGCGTAAAGATCTTCATCGTTCGAGTGCAGCTGCCGGGATATGGCAAGCGCCGCGATAGCCAACGCGGCCAGGGCAGCGATGCCGCCGAACACACCGAGTGCGATCGACTCTGGTTTGACCGCTCGCTCCACCTTGGTCTCGGCGATTGAGGTGATGCTGAAGTTGGCATCGCTCCCACTCGGCAGCAGGTGGAGGAGCTTCTCTTCAACCGAGGGAATGGCGCTGCCGCGAGTGAGCTGCATCGCGTACCAGGTGCCCTGAACGGAATTGGTCCTCATCGCCGTGCGGGTCAGGGCGGGAGTGAACAGGACGTCGGTTGGGAGTCGGTCTGCATCGTCCTGGATCACCTGGTTGTTAAAGACGACGATTCCGACGAGTGTCATGTCGATCCTGTGCTCCGGCGCCACGCGCGGCGTGCCGAAGCCCGGCAGGCCGAATTGGTTTGCTGCGTAAACCCCCATGGGGACGACTTGACCGACGTGCCACCCCAGCGCGCGCGCTCCCACAGAAGTGGTTACGAACTCGTCGGTGCGATTGGGGTTCGCCATCCGACCTTCGACGGGGGTTGCGCGATCTTCGTTGAAATAGAGACCGTCGACACTGCCGACCGGGTTCAACGAGGGGTTCTCATTGGGTGCCCCGTCGTGCTCGAGCGGCAGGACTCCGACGCCTACCCAACTCTCGGCCAGCTTGACCTCAGGGAGATGCGAGATCTCGCGTGTCAACGTTGGCGAATAGTTATTCGCGGCGGAGTCGTTGACAACTCCGTACGTCGACATCGTGAGGTCCGACGCATTCGTGCTCGCCAGAAAGGCCGGATACGACGACTGGGTCCGTCGGGATGCGGCGATCGACCCCATGGCGATTCCGCCGACCAGCCCGATGAGGAGGGCAATCGCCACATAGCCACCCCAGCGGCGGCCGAAAGTGGCCTGGAAGCGATACCACGCAACAGTCAGCATGCTTCTCACGGCATCAGAACTTCCTCGAACTCTCCACCTGCGCCATTGCATTCACAATGATGTGCACACTCTGTCGGTGGAAGGAGGGCAGCATCCGGAATCGCCTTCGTGTCAGCACCCCGACACTAGGGCAGAAGAGTGGGGCCGCCCTGGGGGCGGCACGGTTCCACTGATGATCTTCGGAAGTAGCTGTGTCCGGTCCGGGTCTCGGCTCCTGATCTTCTGACTAGCCGCAGCGTCCCCGAACACACCGGGACTGGGCATAGTCCGAATGTCTGATAGCGGCTGACTCAGACGGCTCGCTCCGATAGCAGCCGTCCGGGCATGACTGGAGCTATCCGCCAATTCAGAACGCCCGGCTATCGGGGCCACCTCATTCCTCGCTTTCCGACTGGTGGCAGGCACGGCGCGCCGTTAGCACCGCCGACCCCTGCCGGGCGCGGCCACCGCGGGCTGGACGCCTCCGCGTGGCGCCGCTCCTGGGCGCTCGACGAGCCGCCGCCGAGGGATCGGCGCCGGGAGTGGCCGGAGTGACATCCTGGCTCTGGCTGAGCGGTCCACGACTCGGACAACGGGAGCGCCCCCCACCTGGCTCAGGCGACCCCAAGCAAGCACAGCTGGTGGACCAGAGCGTGAAGATCCTTACCAACACGGTCGGTCACCCTTTGCCGTACAAGGACGAAAACGGCAAGACCGGGACATCGGTCCTCGCAAGCTATGGCGTCTTCGTCACGACAGATGGATACCTCGAGAGCCCAGCCTACGAAACCGCCCCGACATACCTCGTGAACAGCGTGATCATGCCCGGCGGGTACATGTCGGACTGGATGAAGGCCAATGGCGCCACCAGGTCCTTGACTCAGCTCTACATGTCGGCGTACACGTCGGAGGCGGCGTACGGGAACCAGGCGCAGATCCAATCCAAGCCTGACGAACTGATCACGAACACCAAGGGCGGCGTGAACTCGGTGGTCGGGATGTCGATGGGTCCCGCCCTGTGGATTGTCAACTTCGCGCTGATCTACACGTTGAACCCGTCCTTGGCAGCTGAAATGCCGGCGAAGTGGGCGCCCGTACCGACTGGCGTCGTCCAGGCGATCCACGACGGGGGCGGCAGGGTGACCTACAGCCAGGTGGCCTCGTACTTCGGCTAAATGACTGGCGGGAACGTCCGCAGACGCAGAATGCGTGACCCGCCAAAGCTTGAACTGAGGTGCTCAACGGTGCCCAGACCGCCGGGCTGGGGTGACACTCTGCGGCACGACGGGATAGCTGACCGGATACGTTCAACAGGAAGAATCTCACGCTGGGGGTGACCTGGGCGCATCTCCGACGAGGCGCTCGGGCGCCATCTCGGCGAGATGACCACGGGCCAATTGGTATCCTGCCCCGCCATCGGCCAGTCGACGGCCGCCAAACGTCTCGCTGCTCTCGAGACGACCGGAGAGACTCGCCGCCAGCGCCGTGGTCGTGTGGACGGCGTTCTGACCCCGGACCGATGGTCGACCACGGCGTCGCATCGGCGATCGACTCGGGGAACCTCAGCTGAGCACTCGAGCGCCAAGACAGCCCTCTCCCCCACCGTCGCCTCTGCCGACGCCTTCGCCGCGAAGGATGCCATCACGCACGTCAGCGCACTAGCCGGGACTTCCGTGCGAATCGCTGCGGGCACGCCTTGACACCACAGCAAACGGGCCCGCGGTCGAGCACCACCACCGCTGAGAGCGGTCGTTTCAAGCCGCTATTGACCGCGCAACCCGCTAGGTTACGAGTAGGGACAACCCACTGTTTTGCGAGTACGGATTTTTGTGCCGGCACCAGTCGGCTTGCTTGCCGGGCGCGGACCCAACAGGCATACATTTGGCCTGGATCGATATTGCTCCCATTTTTTGCTTGTCAGCTATCACGGTGAGCCGCAGCTTCAATACGATCTGGGAGTTGGGTCTCAAGATCCGAGGCGGAGTAATCGACCGGGGAGCGCGCCTGTATGGCTTCCTCTAAGATGCACGACTTCACCATTCACGATGGTGGCGGCGAATCCCAGAGCTCGCTGAGTGAGTCGCTTGGCCCCGTCCGGGAGATCGGCCGTGACCTCAGGCAACATCGGTCCAACGGAATCAGGATCGAAGACGTTGATATCGGCGACGAAACCTTCACGCAGCAGCCCTCGCTGCGAAAATCCCCAGGCCCGTGCCGGCTTGAGAGTGATCATTCTGACGGCTTCCTCGAGGGAGATGTCTTGGCGCTCACGCACCCAATACGCCAACAAGTACGTTTGGATCGAGCAATCCGAGATCTGGCTCACATGAGCTCCGGCATCTGAAAACGTCATGATCGTTTGAGGATGCCTCATCGCTCGCAAAAGGCTCCTGTCGCTCGCAGGATTCACAAACTGTATGAAGAGCTGATCGAAGTTGCTGGCCAGAGCGAGGTCGATCATGAGTTCTACTGGGTCGACCCGGCGCTCGCTTGCGGCCTCGGTTATGGTCGGGTAGGGAGGGAATACGTGATCGAAGACGCGCAATTGGTCGAAGTCGGGCTTGCGCAACTCCGCTCCAGACGACTCCGGATATTCGCCTTGGTGGACAGCCACCACCAGGCGATCTCGGATGGAAGGGTCTGACAGAAGCTTGCGCTGATGCTCGAGCGGCGCAGTGCGCACTGCTTGCCACTCGGGTAGGTCGTCGAATGGGAGCCGGGTCCGAAACGACGAGATGATGGAGATCCCGCGGCTGTGGACCTGCCCGAACATCCGCCCACCGGCTGACGTGGTGTCATCGATCAGATGCATGGATAGTGGGCCGGTAATTGGGACTCCACTGGTCAATGCCAGTGCCTTCATCTTGTCGGTCCATCGCATTCGTATCTCAGGATCGCTGGAGCGGGCATCGGGTTCGGGGGCGATCTCGAAGATTGCTCCTCTTGTCTGTCCCACGACGTCGACCAGACGAGTGATCTCGTCCCAGGTGGCCGCACAGGACGGGACCGGTCGGTTGTCAACCGTCCGGTGGTTCACAGGGTCTCGAGAAGTGCTAAATCCCACTGCTCCAGCGCTTAACGCCGAGGCCAGTTGCTGCTCCATAATGGCAAAGTCGATCTCCGTCGCTTCTTCGGTGAAGGCCCGGTTTCCCATTGCCCAGGTGCGTAATGCTGAGTGACCGATTTGTGAAGCGATGTGCATACCCTTGGGGAGGGCATCAACCGCAGCTAGGTATTCGGGAAACGTATTCCAGGTCCACTCGCCAATCCCACGAGCCATCGTCTCTCGACCGATGTCTTCAGCCCGTTCGATGCTCTGGATTGCGAACTCGCGTGATTCTGCTGTTACGGGGGCGAGTGTAAATCCGCAGTTCCCCATAACGACTGAGGTGATGCCATGCCAGCACGAGCACGTTCCCAATGGGTCCCAAAACACCTGGGCGTCCATATGAGTGTGGCCATCGATGAACCCCGGAGTGACAACATGACCCTCGGCATCAAGCTCTTCACCCCGCTGTTTAGGGAGTCTGCCGATCGCGGCGATACGCCGGCCCGAAATGGCTACGTCGGCTCGAAATGGCTTCCCTCCGGATCCGTCGATGACTGTGCCATTTCGGATCACCAGGTCATAGCCCATTTGTGCTCCTCCCAGCGGTACTAAATACGCGAATGGCCCATGGGGTCATCGGCGCGCCCGGAGCTTAGGTCGCCCTCTCGCTGGTGTCGATGGTCTGGTTGACGCGCTGTATCGCACAAGAAGGGCCGTCGCGTAGGACTCGGCCAGGTCGAAACGGATCTCCTCCGAGCCCTCTACGTAACGCTGTGACTTGGGATTTCCAAAAACCGTTCGCTGAGCGTGTCATTTCGGTTCTTGGTCTCACTTTGAAGAAGAGGAGTCCGCTACTGGGGACTGTCCGATTCTTTTGTCAGGGGTCCGTGAATCCAGAAGCTGAAGGAGGGAGGCATGGTTCACGCTGACCGAGCGGACACTGCGCAAAGTGGTCGGGCCCTTGTCAATCGGCGTCGCGCAAGTCCAGCTGCCGACGTCAGCAAGGTCACGCGAGGTTGACTTAAGCTCCTCGTCCCCCCTCAAGCGTACCGGTGTCACGATCACATCATCTCGTGTACAACCTTGCGGCCCCTCGGAGACGCATTCGTCTCTACCCGTAGATGACCGCGTCACAGACACCCCGAAGGGTTCAATAATCCGATCCCCAACATGACCCGGCACGATCGGTGGGGCGATCCTGCGGAGCCGTGGAGCTCAGCCTGCGGGATTTCTTACGCTCGACGGAGACCCTGGCGGACCTGATCCTTCTCCTGGTCTGAGGCGAGCCCGAGATATTCTCACAAATCCAAATCGGCTTCCCACTTTCTGAGAGGCTTCAAGAAAACCCAGGCCGGTTCAATAGGGACAGTGAGGGCGATCGACGGCAGCACAATCAGGTCCTCGTAGCATCGACTCAGAGCTCGTGGTCACGAGTGTCGCGCCCGGATCGGAGCACCGTGCCGGGCTGTGCCCCGGTGAACTCCCCGGCGCGAGCCACCTCGACACCGTTTACGATCACGTGGTCAAGACCAGTGGCGGTGCTGAACAGGCGGCTGGCGCCACCCGGTAAGTCGTGGCGCATCCGGGCCTGGCCCGGCCCGATCTCGTCGGCGTCGAACACCACCATGTCGGCCTGGAAGCCCTCCGCGACTCGACCCCGGTCGACCAACCCATACAGGTCGGCCTGCACTCCGGTGATGCGGTGCACCGCCGCTTCGAGAGGCATGGCCTCCCACGTGCGGTTCAGTTCGAGGAAGGCCGTGGCCCAATCGAACGTCGACACGGTGCTCACATGGGCGCCGGCGTCAGAGGCGCCAAGCACCACCCGATGGTCGCTCCACGATTTGACCCGGAGCCGCCACGAGGCATCGTCGTATGCGATGTGGGGTCGCAGGAACCCCGTCCCCATCCCGTCGGCGGCGGCGATCTCGCAGGCTAGGTCGAGGGCTTCGCGGCCCAGTTCGGCAGCGAGGTCACCCAGGCGGCGGCCCTCGTAGGGACGGGTCGCGTCGGTTTGGCCCTCGACGACCCGGGCATCGTCCCATCGCGCCTGGTGGTGCACGCCTCCGTCGGGGAGCGGGGCCCGCGCCTGTGCGACCAGGTTGGCCCGCTGTTCAGGGTCGGCCAGCACGTTCGCCTGCTCGGAGTCCGGCATGTCGAGTAACGCCCCCCAGCCGGGGATGTCCCTCCAGCGCGCCGAGCTCAGCAGCCGATGGCGGATGTACATCACGCCCGGGTACATGAGAGCCAGGACCCGGGCTCCTCGAGCCTCGGCCGCGTCGGCGACCTCGAGACGACTCAGCGTGTCGGCCTCGTTGACTGCGTCGGGATGGAACGTGTTCCAGTTGAGCGGTCGGCCGGCAGCCAGCGACATGGCGATGAGAGTTTCGGCGGTCTCACCGGCGAAGGATCCGGAGGTGGTCGGGATGAACTCGATTCCAGTTCCTGGCTGCTCCCGCACAACGCGGCACGGCGCGATGACCTCTTCACGCGTCGCGAACCGCGACGGCACGGGATCACCGGCTCCATCTACGTGGGGCTTGTGCCACGACGACGAGAACCCGAGCCCACCGGCCCGGAGGGACTCCCGGAGCAGTGCCGCCATCTGCGCAACCTGCTCCTCGGTGGCCTGCTCTCCCACCGCGGCCGAGCCCATCACCACCCGACGCAGAGCCGAGTGGCCCACCATGAACCCGAGGTTGATCGCTGGCCGGGCCCGCTCGACCATGTCCAGATACTCTCCCGTGGAGGACCAGTTCCAATCGACCGCGCTCTGTAGCGCCCCTAGCGGGATCTCCTCGACCCGCGAGAGCATGCGCATCAGGTAGTCGGCTTCTGATGCGGCCAATGGGGCGACGGAGAAGCCGCAGTTGCCCCCAATTGCGGTCGTGATGCCGTGCTGGATCACGGGAGTGCAGGCCGGGTCCCAGAACACCTGGGCATCGAGGTGGGTGTGCACGTCGATGAAGCCAGGGCTCACAACCCTGCCGGAAGCGTCGATGTGCTCGGTGGCGGTCTCGCCGAGCTCCCCAGGCGGTGCGACCGCCACGATTCGACCGTCGCGCACACCGACATCGGCCTGTTGCGATGGCCCTCCGGTGCCGTCGACCACGAGACCTCCTTCGATCGCCAGGTCCAGGCTCATAGTCTCTCCTTGTAGGTGCTCGGCTTGTCTCTCTGTCGGACGGTCGGGATCACGCGGCGGGGCGCTCAACCAGCGGGCCCGGTCCACGGCCGGTCAGCCGGGGGTGTCGGAAGTCGATCAGGGGCGCCACGGGACAACGGTACGCCGCTCAGGCGACCCGGCGCCCGCGATCTGGACGCGTGCCATGTCAATGCGCCCTCCGTGCTCCTCACCGGCTCGAGGGATCACGACGCGATGGTTGACGACGAGGAAGAGCGTCCTGCCACCGCCCCCGCCCCCGCCCAGTGCGGCGGCCACCGACGCAACGCAAATAGCTGTTTGGTGTCGGACGGGGACCTGGTCACTGATCACAGGCTCTCGTCGACGAGCGTCTATCAGCTCACCTGCGGTCAGTACGAGGATCTCGCGCATCCTCTAATCTTGCTGGGCGCGAGCTTTTCATCCGTTCCGATGAAGCGGAGAAGAAGTCACATGGGGACCTCCTTCACGAAACAGGTTGTTGTGATCACCGGAGGCGGCGGAGGTCTGGGCAGCGCGGAGGCCCTCGAACTGGCGCGGCTCGGCGCCTCGGTAGTCGTGAACGACGTCGGCGGGTTCGACACCCCCGAGGGATCCAGTGCCGACGCCGTCGTCGCCGAAATCGAAGCCGCGGGCGGCAACACGGTCGCGTCGCACCACTCCATCTCCACCCCCGAAGGAGGTCGGTCGGTGATCGAGCTCACCCTCGATACCTTCGGCACCGTGGACGCCATCCTCCACTACACGGGCGCGTGGCGCCACGTGCTCTTCGAAGACATGACGGCCGAGGACTTCGATCCCGTGCTCGACGTGCACCTGCGCGGTGCCGTCTTCGTCGTGCAGCCGGCGTGGTCGATCATGAAGGCCAAGCACTTCGGCCGGATCGTCCTGACCAGCTCCAGCGCCGGCGTCTTCGGACGGCAGTACGGCACCAACTACGCATCGGCGAAGTCAGGACTGCTCGGTCTCGGGCGCACCCTCGCCCTCGAGGGTGCCGAGCACAATATCCTCGCGAATTGCCTCCTGCCGATCGCCAAGCCCGAGAAGCGGGGCCGCGTCATGCCTCCACCAGGCTTAATCGAGGAGTTCAAGAAGTCGGGGCTCTCCACCGGTCCGCACCCTCCGGGTGCTCACCCCCGCATGGTGAACGCGATGGCGACCTACCTCGCGAGCAGCGACTGTTCCGTGACCGGCGAGGCGTTCTCGGCCGCCGCGGGCCGCTACGCACGGGTGTTCATCGGCCTCACCTCCGGCTGGCTCTGCGGTGAGGGCGAGCTTCCGAGCGCCGATGACATCGCCGCACACCTCGACCAGATCGAGGACCTCGGCTCCTTTACCGTCCCAGAATCGGTGCACGAGGAAATGCGCACGATAGCGATGGCCATCGCCGAGCGTGACGGCACCGAGCTGTAGCTCGGGAGCGCTCGCCAGGCTCACTCGGGGAAGCCAAATGAGGAGCCACGGACCAAGGGACCCTCATGGATGCGCACGAAAACCAGTGGACAGGTAACCCATTCACACCGTCTCCGACTTGGATCTTTTGGACCAGTCATTCCAAAGCGAGCGCCACGGGCCCGCAACCGTTCTGGGTCGATGCGCCTCGTGCGACCGGATGGACAGCGCGGCCATTGACACACTTTCGGAGCCGTGCGCCAGGCGCCCGTTGAGCGGCCTTTGTCCTCGCGGAGCTTTGCGTACGACCTTTCAGTAGACCCGGCCAGGAAGAACTGGCACTCGTTCACCGACCCTCGCAAAAGTGTGGGCTGGCCCTCTCGCCCACACGTCACCATGCCCAGGACCCGAAAACTGCGATCCCCAGGGCCACCAGGTGGCCCTGGGGATCACGGGCAACTCAACCGATATAGGCCGCCGGCGTGTTGGCGCAGTAGGTCTTCCCTCCGTTCAAGAAGACGAAGCTCTTGGTCTTGGTGTCACCCTGCACGTCCCATGAGCAGTACTTCTTTTCGGAGGTCCCAAAGTGAGTGAAACTGATCGGGGACGGCAGCAGACCGTCCGCGTTCCAGTTCTTCAGCGTCTGCAGTTTCGCAATAATCTCAGCCGTCGTCGGGTCGCTCTTGCCCGTCATCTCAAGACCCTTCATGGCCAATTGTCCGGCATTGTAGGTGCCGGCAACGCTGTAGGTCGGAATCTGTCCGACCTTGAAACCGGGAACCGTCTTCGCTAGTGCCTGTTCAGCGGTTTTGGCCGTGGCATTGGCGTCGGGGGGCGGGAAGTAATCGTTAAAGTCGACGCCTTGCACAGCATCTGCCGTCGTCGGGCTGTTGAACAGGGTGTAGTCGAGTCCGCCGAGCGACAGTGGGTGGATCTTGAGACCCTCGTTCCTCAGGCCGACGATGAGGCTGGTAAACGTAGAAGCGCCGCACACGCAAGTGACGCCCTGGGCACCGGCTGCCTTCATCTGCAGAATGTCCGTGGTCGGCTCATAGGGCCCATACGGAACATTCAGGTTCTCGAAGACCATGTCGAGTCCCAAACCCGTTGCGGCGTCTGCGGTGACCTTGGCAGTTGCGACGGCCGAGGGTGAGATGCCGAGCGCCAGAACTGCCAGTTTCTTCGCGCCGATACTCTTGAAGAATGTCGCCGCGGTGATGTCTGCGACGCCTGTGTAGGTCGGGTTGACTCCACCACGGAGATCGAACATGTTCGTGAACGGCTGCTCACCCCATTCGGGGCCGTCCGTGAGTTGCCCAATGACCGGAACGCCAGCCTGCTGGACCGCTTTGTCGCTCTCAAAGAAGTACGGGCTCCCGTTGACGATGTAGGTCACATGATCACTCAACAGAATCTGGACCGCCGTCTGCGAACCGGTCGGGCTGGATTGGTCGTCTTCGGTGATCAAATTCAATGGATGCCCGCGATATCCGCCCTCTTTGTTGATCGTATTGATGTAGGCCTTGAGACCATCCGGGGCGTTCAGGTACGACGACGCCAGTGATCCGGTCGCAGGGTAGACATACCCGATATTGATGGGAGTACCTGACGCCGTCGCCGCCCCGCTCGGCACGCTGCCCAGCGGACTCACCGCCACGACGAGCAACGCCGCCATCGCGGCAATGAGCCATCGCATCGCCATGGACGCACCTCCCCTTAGGACCATCCTTGCCACGGCCATTTTCCTCCCCCTTTGAGGTAGACGAGCCGCTGTTTTCCCCAGCGACTCTGTACCTAATTGAACATGTCTAGTCCAGCGCCAACGTGAAGGTCGCAGCGTCCCATTTTGGGGTTACGCTGCACCGGACGCCCGGCTAGACTCCGTGGTAGTTTACGGAGTTGTAACAGGTTCCGCAACCGATACGTCATAAAAGTTCTTGCTGAAATCTCCCGCTTCAGCTGCGCGGCGAGGGCGCGTGAGTCGCGATCGTGAACCTGAGGAGCGCGGCGCCTTCGTGAGGACTCAGCGCGTGAACGCGGTTCGCCCACCCTCGTCGAGGACGGCGAACAAGACGGATGCCCTTGCCGGCAGCTCAGGGCGCCATGACTTTACCAACCCCATGCCGCAGCTTCATCGAACCGGTCGGTGTTCTGTTGATTCAAGCTTGTAGAGCGCTACGGAATTCTTCCCGACGAGCTTCTGGATCTTCTCGACCAATGTCATTCCCATAGTGGCCCGCTTTCAATCTGGATCCAAGCGGTTGGTCGACGAACCACTTCGCTGTCGACGTCCACATCGACGGAGGCGGGTTTCATCGCCCCCACACTTCGAGGAGGCCTTGGCGGAAACGAAGCCGAGCCGCCAGTTCGGCAGCATCCTCGGCTCCGAGACGCCCCTGAGGTGTACTCATAATGGCTCCATCTCGATATATTTGTCCGGAACATTTCATCGCACTCTGAACCCAACTGACGCGTCCGAGCAGTGGTTCGGACGACTACTCCGGCAGGGGATCAAGATTTTCGAAGTAGTAGTCGTCGCCCAGGTACGCAGCGCGTCGCTCCCTCATCCGCCATTGGCCGTCGATCTTTTGGAACTGCCACTGATTGTTGCTTGCGCCGACGATGCTCGTGAGACCATCCTTCTTGGTCAAAGACACCTGATACGCATGGGCGACAGCCGTATCTCGATCGATATGCGTCACGATGTTGTCTTGGAGATGCATTCGGAGATGGTCGGGTACCATCGCCGTGTAACTGCGGATGGCGTCTCTGCCCCTCCATGCCATTCTTCCTTCGGTGACCGTCGCCCCAGAGAGATCTGTACCTTCCCCGGACATCGCCGGCAGATCGATGACCGCGTCAGAGGTGTAGAGGTCCACGAATCCGTCCAGATCCCCAGTGTCCGCCGTGTGGCCATATCGCGCCAGGAGGTTCCGAATGGCCCTGTCGTCTTCGAGCGCCTGCACTCGGGCTCGCAGCTCGGCCAGCTCCGCCTCAAGATCTGAACGAGATGGCTCGGTCATTCGGTCCCCCTTTCATTTCCCTCCTCGGGTGCGAATCTCCCAAGGGATGCATCGGGTCTGTCAGTCGCGGCGACAACGTTCGTCGCGTACCTGGCAATGAGATCAGATGGTTTGCAGCGGCGCATCGCCGCCTCCTCGTCACCGGTTACGATCCGGTCGACCAGGTGTCCGTGTCTCAGCACCGGTACCACCTCAGTGTTCCGGCCAGGTCGCCGAGCGCACATCGCTTCGTAAATGGGCTCCTGACTTTACCAGCGCATTCGCCATGTCCTCGAGTCGCCGGTCCGCTTCCCTGGTCGCCCATTGCGCCTTGACTCAGGGAATCCGTGCGTGCCTTCCTCGGCGGGCCTGAAGCCTCATCGCCAGGCGCCGACCCCACCGTCGATGTGGAGGGTCCGGCCTGTGATGAACGATCCGGCCCCGGCAAGGTAGGCCACCAGGCCACCCACGTCCGATTCGGGGTCGCCGAGCCGGCCCAAGGGAATGATGTCGACCACCGACGACGGCCACCGGTTCGGATCGCTCGTGGCTACTGGGCAGATGGCATTGACCCGAATGTTGTCCGGTCCCCACTCGACGGCGGCGTGTTTGGTGAACCCGCGGATTGCCTCCTTGGCTCCCGCGTACACGCCCTCGCCTGCTACGCCACCTTGGGTCCCAGAAGACGACGCGAAGTTGATGATCGACCCACCCCCTCGGGCCTTGAGGTACGGATAACACAGTTGCATCATCCGCAGGGTGGCGAAGGGGCCCGACTCGAACGTGAGGCGTACGTCCTCGTCGGTCGACTCGAGAATGGACCGGCGCGTCCACTGCTGGGCCAGGTTGACCAATGTGTCCACAGCACCGAAGTCCTTCACGACGCCCTCGACCGCCGATGCACACGCAGCGGCATCGGTGACGTCGCACCGCAGGACCCGCTCCGCGCCTTCGGCCCTCGCCGGCTCGAGATCCAGCGCTACTACTGTCACACCCACCTTGGCCAGAGCCTTGCATATGCCCCGGCCGAGATCCCCGGTGCCACCGGTCACGATTGCGATGCTGTCGTCCATTGGCTCCTCCTGACGTTCGTGCCGTTCGAGACGAAACAGGACGTCGTGAGCTCCGGCTGCGGGGTCGATCAAAAGAGATCGATTTTCAGAGCGTCCCGCCATCTGCATAGGACGGGAGATGCGCGTGCACCCCGCCATCCACGACCCCCCCAAATCGGCGCCGGTCATGAACGACGACGCGGGTGAGGCCAGGAACGCCACAACGTTCGCGGCATCGGCCGGTTTCCCCCGACGTGCCAGGAGCCGGCGCCTCACGTTCCCGCCAGAGGGCCGCGACGACGGACCCACCTCGACGAGGTGTCGCCATACTTCCGCGTCCCTCGTCGATCTGTTCGACTGAGACGGTCACTTTGCGCCGCCGGACGGAGGCGGCGTGGCCTCAACCGCGCCTTCCGACGCCCCGGAGGCCGCCTCACCAAGGTACCGGTCCAGCACTTCCTGGCCGGCCTCAATCGAGGGCCCCCTCCACCCCACCAGTCCCCGGGAGAGGATCACGCAGTTGTCGGCAAAGGCCAAGGCGCGATGGATGAACTGCTCGATGAGCACGATCGCGATGCCCATCTCGCGGGCTGCGGCGAGGCTCTGGAAGACCTGGTCGACCATCAGCGGTGCAAGCCCGAGGGACATCTCGTCGGCGATGATGAGCTTGGGGCTCACCACCAGAGCCCGGGCCATGGCCAGCATCTGCTGCTCGCCGCCGGACAGGCTGGAGGCCCGCTGGTGCTGCCGCTGGCCGAGGACGGGGAACATCTCGACGGCCCGGTCGATGCCGGCCTCGCGCTCAGCACGTCTCCCGAGCTGGCGGGTGGCCATCCGGAGGTTGTCGAGCACCGAGAGCCCCGGAAAGATTCCCCGCCCCTCGGGGATGTAGGTGAGCCCGGCACGGCGAATGAGGTGCGCCGGCCACCCCCGAATCTCGCGTTCGCCGAAACGGATGCTCCCAGCGGATGCCGGCACCAGTCCTGAGACCGCCCGCCCCAACGTGCTCTTGCCGGCCCCGTTGGGTCCGAGGACGGCCAGGACGCCGCCCGGAGGAACCAACAGCGAGATGCCGAACAGGGCCTGCGACGGCCCGTAGCGGACCTCGAGGTTCTCGACGACGAGGCCGTCACCGCTCCTCGGTGAAACCGGTGCGGCGGCTGTGCGATGGGTGGTTTCGGCGCTCATCCGCCGGCCTCGGTTGGCTGGCTGGTCGACATCCGTCCCGCGGCTAACACATCCTCGTCCCCGAGGTAGGCGGCCTGGACCGCCGGGTTGGTTCGGACGTGGTCGGGCGCGCCCGCCGCGATGACGATGCCGAAATCGAGTACGTAGATGTGGCTCGAGAGGCTGAGCACCATCCCGACGTCGTGCTCGACCAACAACAAGGACACCTTCTCCTCGCTGACGGTCCGGCGAAGGGCGGCCGATAAGCGTTCGGCCTCGCGGACGTCGAGCCCGGCCAACGGCTCGTCCAGCAAGATCACCGATGGTCCCACGGCCAACGCCCGGCCCACCTCGACCAGGCGGCTCGTCCCGAGCGGCAAGGTGTCGGCCAGCTGGTTGGCGAAGGGAGTGAGCAAGAGGAGTTCGAGCAAGTTGTCCACCCGGTCTCGCTCTGCTCGGTCGGGGCGCCTGAGCGACCCGGCCAGGAACATGTCCTTCCACAGCCGCGAGCGGGCGTGCCGCACCCGGTATGCGAGCACGAGGTGCTCGCGAACGGTCAGGCCCATGTAGAGCTCGGGTTGCTGGAAGGTCCGAGCCAGGCCGCGGCGGGCACGGGCCTGGGGGGAGCTCCGGCTCACGTCTTTGCCTTTCAGATACACCGTGCCGGTGTTGGGCCGCAGCAAGCCCGACAACACCGCGAACAGCGTGGACTTTCCGGCGCCGTTGGGGCCGACCAGCCCGATGATGCTGGCCGGAGGGACCGCGACGTCCACGTTGGAAAGTGCTGCGATTCCGCCGAAGCGGACCGACACGTCGGTCGCCGCCAAAAGCGCCGAGGGGTTGGACCCCACCGGCGTGGGCGCCATTTCGTGGGGCGCGGCGCCGTCCAGCGCCAATTGGTCGGCCTCTGAGGCGGCGCGCCGGCCGTCGTCGCAGGGTGTCATGGGTTCGTCACGGGTCGAGTTGCCCCGCCCACGCCGTTGGCGGCGGCCGACGCCGTAGTCGGTTTCGCAGTGACGGGGTTGGGCGTGCCGCGTGGTTTCGACGGTGCGTCGGGCAGGCCGCGGCGGATGACCTTGGTCCGGACCCACCGGACCTGGCGGGCCTGCATGGCGAGGGTGCCTTCGGGGTACTTGGCCACGGCTACCGCGCCCAGGCCGAAGAGCACCGGCGGCACGTTGCCCCAGGCCTTGGGGAGGTAGACGAGGGCCAGTTCGGGCAAGATCGTGCTGCTGATGCCCGCGAACAGTGCCGCAACGTTCGATCGGATGCCCAGGGTAACGAGGACAGCCAGCCAGAGTACGCCGACCAAGGTTGCGTAGTTGGCCGACAGGGCGACACCGAACGACAGCGCCAGCATCGCGCCCCCGATGCCTGCCACGAAGGCTGCCAACCCGGCCACCAACACCCTCATCTGGAGCACGCTGATCCCGAGCGTCTTGGACCCCGGCTCGGTCCAACGCACAGCGTTGAGGGCCAACCCGCTGGTCGATCTTCGGAGGTTCACGACCAGGAGAGCGACGACGGCGAAGATGGCCAAAGCCAGGTAGTCGAACGACCGCGGGCTCGAGGCGAACTGGGGAAGGGTGATGTTGATCCCGATCCCGTTGTTCTGGAAGAGCTGACGACTGAAGACGAGGTTCTCGAACAACAAGCCGAAGATGAGAGTCACCAACGCCACGTAGAGGTTGCCGAGCCGGATGGTGAGGAACCCGATGACCACCCCGAAGGGCGCCGCCACCAACCCGCCGACAAACACTGCGGCCATCACCGGCCAGCCATGGTTCACCGCGAGAACAGCCATGGTGAAGCCACCGATACCGGCGAAGGTGGCCTGGCAGAGCCAGATCATGCCCCCCTCGCCGGTCACTAGCGTGAACGACAGGAAGATGATTCCATAACAGACGCCCTGGCCGATTGCTCCGACCCAAAAGCTATGGAGGATCAGGGGGAGCATGCAGACCACGGCGAATCCGAACGCCCCTGATCTCCAGCCGAACGCCCGGGCGGCTGGGTCGTGAGAAGTGCTGGCCGCGAGCTTGGCCTCGCCCTGGGGGGTGATGGCTCGATCGAGGCCGCTCCCAACCCCGGCCGCTTCGTCCACGCCGCCGCTGCGAACCATGAAGTAGATGAGGAAGGCGGCGGTGAAAACGAAGGGGATCGACGGGAGAACCGCGGTGGTAAACGAGCTGGAGGGCGGGAGCCAGTACTGCACCAGCGACCCGGCGACCCCCATGGCGACGCTGACGGCGACCGCCACCGGCAGACTTCGTAACTTGGCTGCGACCACCGCGGCGAAGGCCGCCACCATGAGCAAGGTGAAGTCCCCCGGATCGAGACCGATGATGGGAGCTGAGAGAACGCCGACGAGACCGGCAAGGCCCACACTCACTGCCCAGACCCCAATCGAAACCCTTTCCGGGCTCGTCCCCGATAGGGACGTCATGGCCGGCGAGTCGACCATGGCCCGCACTTGCAGGCCGACATCGGTGTAGCGCAGGACGACGAACCCGACGACCACGATCGCCACGACGCAGGCGTAGACGATGATCTGGTCCATGGTCACCGGCACACCCAAGAAGTCGAACACCCGGACTGGCTGAGGCGCGAGTCCCGGCGCCTTCAAGATGGTCTCGTTGCCGAAGATGATCGTGCACAAGGGCGGGATGGCGACCGAGATGCCGAGGGTGGCGACGATCTTCACCAGCACCGACGAGAGTCGCAGGTATCGGAACAGCGCGAAGTACAAGAAGACGCCGAGGGCGGGACCGAGCCCGAGGATGGACAGCAGCGCGGCCGGGAGGATCGACCACTGGTGCTGCGAATTCAAGAAGTAGTAGAAGCGAGCCACCGCGTAGGCCAAGGCCCCGAAACTGAAATTGAGGACACCGGCCGATAGGTAGGTCACGACCAGACCCGAAGAGGCGATGGCGTAGAGGCCACCCAGAACCAGCCCCGCAATCACAAACTGCAGCACTGCTTCCCCCCTGTTTCGGTCTCTCGCCTACTCAGGTTCTTGTGCTCGTGGCTCCTCGTGCATCGCGTGCATCGCGGGCAACTCCGACCTATCCCCGCCTCGATGAAGCCTCAGCTGAGGTTGGAAGGTACACGCAGGCAGAAGCTCTTGCCACCATCGAGCCACGTGATTTTCGAGCCTTGTGCTTGGGTGAACCAGCGGCAATATTCCGGGTAGTTCACGCCAAAGTGGTTATAGCTCATCGGCTGAGGGTAGAGCCCGTCTGCGGTGTAGTTCGTCAACGTCCGCAGGTGGCTCATGAACGACTGCTGCGTTGGATTCGCGCTGCCGGTCAGCTCGAGCCCCTTGTACACCATCGCCGCCGAATCGTACCCCATGACGACCTCGTAATTTGCAACGGTTCCGATTTTGTATTGAGGATCGACGGCATGCAGCCGTTGCTCGAACAACTGGGTCGCTTGGGAGGTCGGGGGCGGCAGCTCGGAGGTGAAATAGACCCCTTGGACGGCCGCCGTATTCGCCGCACTACTGAAGATGCTGTTGTCAGCTTCACCGAAACTGAGCACCTTGAGGTCAACGCCCGCCTGCTTCAGACCGGTGGCGATGCTGACGAGCGTCGCCGTTCCGCAGGAGCAGACGGCGGCCTGAACGCCCGAGTTCTTCAGTTGAAGGACCAGCGGGGTCACGTCGAATGGCGTATACGGCATGGAGAGGTCCTCGAACGGCATCGACAACCCCTGGTCTTGCAAGGCCGTTGCGAGGGTCTCGATGGACCCCTTCGAGGCCGCTGAGGCCCCGATAGCCAGGCCTCCCACCTTTTTGATACCGAGGCTCTTGAAAAAGGTAGCGGTGGGGATGTCGGCGATCCCGTTGCGGGTCGGGTCTGCTTCCCCTTGCAGGCTGAACATGTTGGTGTTGGGTTGCTCGTACCACTCCTGGCCGTCCTCTGCCACGCCGACGACAGGCATGCCAGCCTGGTGCGCGATTGGAGCGCCGACGAAGAAGTAGGGGCTGGCAGGCATGATCGCCAAGACGCCATCGCTGATCAAGAGCTGCGTTCCGGTCTCCACGCCGCTGGGCGAAGACTGGTCGTCAGCGTTGACCACCTCGAGGGGGTGGCCGCGGTAGCCGCCCTCCTTGTTGATGGCATGGGCGAACGCCTCGGCACCCACCTGCGTGTTTCCCGGTACCGGGGCGATGCTGCCGGTTTCGTCGGACAGCCATCCGATCTTGATCGGCGTGCCGGTGGCAGTGCCATTGGAGCTCGCCGCGCTCGCTGTGCTCGATACCGTCGCCACCCCCGCGAGGAGCGCCAACGCGCCAACGCAACGAACCATGAATCGGCCCATAGGGACCCCCCTTTTTCCAGGCTGCGACACAATCCAACCGCAACCCAAAATTTAACCTGATTGGAACAATGGACCGAACACAACCCAAAGTCAATCCGTTTACTCAGTATGACAGATCACTGAACGGCAGTCGAGCCCCGACGCGGCGGAACTCGAGCGGTCGGCCAGGCTAAACTAGTTGACTCAGTCAGTATGAAATTTGGTATCTTCCCACCGTCGGGGGGAGACGCTCGGCCGTGCCCTTCGACGGTTCTGTGACACGAGGAGGCGAGGCACGACGATGGATATGGACACCAACGACCTGATCCTGGTGAGCATCGATGACCATGTCATCGAGCCTCCGCACTTGTTCGAGGGCCGGGTTCCGAACAGGTACGAGGACAAGGCCCCACGGTTGATCCGGCGGACAGATGGGACGATGGCCTGGGTGTACGAAGGCACTGAGCTGACGAACGTCGCGCTCAATGCCACTGCTGGGCGGCCGCGAGAAGAGTTGGGATACGAGCCCACCTCATTCGAGGAATTGCGGCCTGGCTGCTACGACATCCATGACCGAGTCAAGGACATGGATGCCAACGGCGTGCTGGGTTCGCTCTGTTTCCCGACCTTCCCGAGGTTCGCCGGACAACTGTTCATGCACACCAAGGACAAGGAGCAGGCGGCGTACATGGTCCGTGCGTACAACGACTGGCACATAGACGAATGGGCCGGGACGTACCCGGGCCGGTTCATTCCGTGTGCCTTGCCGATGCTGTGGGACGCTGAAGCCTGCGCGGCCGAAGTACATAGGGTGGCGGCAAAGGGCTGTCACGCCGTCACGTTTTCGGCGAGTCCGTTCGCGTTGGGACTTCCAAGCGTCCATACGGATTACTGGGATCCAGTCTGGAAAGCGTGTGTGGACGAGGACGTCGTCGTATGCATGCACCTTGGCTCGTCGTCGCAGCAACCGGTGACCTCTCCCGACGCGGCGATCGAGGTCCTCCACACGCTCACACCGATCGGCCTGTTCGAGACGGCGGCCGACATCTTGTGGAGTCCCATGTTTCGGAAGTTCCCCGACCTTCGGGTTTCCCTGACCGAAGGAGGGATCGGGTGGATACCGTATTTCTTGGAGCGGGTTGATGACCTCTACAGCTACGTCCGGTACTGGAGCAAAACGGATCTCGGAGGTCGCCTCCCGTCGGAGATCTTCAACGAGCATGTCATCGTGTGCTTCATCAAGGATTCCGTCGGCGTGGAGATGCGGCACCACATGAACATCGACAACATCATGTGGGAGTGCGACTACCCCCACTCGACCACAACCTGGCCCTACGCACCCGAGGAAGTCTCCAAGTACTTCACGGACGTTCCCGACAAAGAGGTCAACAAGTTGACCCACCTGAACGCCATTCGACACTACAAGTACGACCCGTTCGCTCATATTCCGCGTGAGGAGGCAACGGTTGGCGCCCTGCGGAAGCACGCCGACGGATGGGACGTCAGTCCCAGGTCCACCATTCACCTCCGACCAGGAGGACGACCAAAGCGCGAGAAAACTGGTGTCCTCACCATCGGTGAGGCGGTCCTCACCATCGGAGCGGCGGGAGAGGGGGTACTTCCCGCCGATGATTGACGTCTGAATGCAGCGCCCTCAGCCCGAACGGTGTGGCTCGGGCTCAGGCGTGGTGGGCGCCCTCCTGGCTCATCGCCAGGTGCCGACCCCACCGTCGATGTGGAGGGTCCGGCCCGTGATGAACGATCCGGCTCCGGCCAGGTAGGCCACCAGGCCTCCCACGTCCGCTTCGGGGTCGCCGAGCCGGCCCAAGGGGATGTTGTCCACCACCGAGGACGGCCATCGGTTGGGATCACTCGTGGCTACTGGGCAGATGGCGTTGACCCGAATGTTGTCCGGGCCCCACTCGATGGAGGCGTGCTTGGTGAACCCGCGGATCGCCTCCTTGGCTCCCGCGTACACGCCCTCGCCCGGTACGCCACCCGCCGTACCCGAGGCCGACGCGAAGTTGATGATCGACCCACCCCCTCGGGCCTTGAGGTGCGGATAGCACAACTGCATCATCCGCAGGGTGGCGAAGGGGCCTGATTCGAACGTGAGGCGTACGTCCTCATCGGTCGACTCGAAAATGGGCCGGCGCGTCCACTGCTGGGCCAGATTGACCAACGTGTCCACGCCTCCGAAGTCCTGCACGACCTCGTCGACCGCCGATGCACACGCAGCGGCATCGGTGACGTCGCAGTGCAGAACTCGCTCCGCGCCTTCGGCCCTTGCCGGCTCGAGATCCAACGCGACGACCGTGGCGCCGCCCTTGGTCAGGGCCTTGCAGACACCCCGGCCGAGATCCCCGGTGCCACCGGTCACGATCGCAATGCCACCGTCCATCATTTCTCCTGTTGTTTGGGCCGTCGTCACAAGATCGATCGCCCCTGAGCTCCTGATGTCGAGTCGAGCCGGCGGATCGTCACCGGGACCCGCCATCGGCGTAGGACGGGAGATGGGCGAGCACCCCGCCATCGGCGATCAGGTCCGCGCCGGTCACGAACGACGATTCCGGCGAGGCCAGGAACGCCACGACGTTGGCGGCGTCGGCCGGTTGGCCCTGACGGGCCAGGAGCTGGTGCCTCACCTTGCGTTCCCGCCACTCGCCGGGCATGTCGGGATGCGGGATGGTACCGAGGGTGACCGAGTTGCAGCGGATTCCCTGCCGGCCGTATTGGGTGGCGATGGCCCGAGTCAGACCGAGGAGGCCGGCCTTGGCAACCGGGTAGGCAGTCAGATCCGGAGCCCCGGAATGGGCATGTATCGACGCGACGTTGACGATGGAGCCCCCTTCGCGCTCCACCAGCATGGGGATGGCGTGACGGGCGCACGCCAGGGCCCCTCCCAGGACCCCGCCGAGAACACCGTCCCATACTTCCAAGGGCAGGTCGACCACCACCGCGTCGTTGGCGACGAGCGACATCGGTGCCGCATTGTTGACCAGGACGTCGAGGCCCCCGTAGCGATCCGCCACGACACCGAAGGCGGCGGCGACGGACTGCGGCGAGGACACGTCGAGATCCACGGCGAGGCTGTCGAAACCAGCCTGGGCCAAGTCTGCCTCCAATTTCGTCGCCCGAGCTTGGTCAATGTCCGCGATCACGACACTGGCTCCCAGCCGTGCCAGCGTTCTGGTCATCTCGGCCCCCAGGAAACCGGCCCCGCCCGTCACGACCGCAACCAGCCCCTCGAGGCGATCAAGCCCCAGGGTCACATCAAGCGACCAGTGGCTTGTGGACGTCACCCCTCGGGAACAGATCCTCGTCTGGAGGTGTGAGCAGCAGGGTCAGGTCGGGACCGACCCGATCCGCCACCCCCCGGAGGGCTCCGGCGTCGAACTTCCACCGCGTGACGGCGTTTCCGCCCAAGAGCTGTGCCGTCTCATCCGGTGGGACGCCGGCGGCACCGAGGGTCGCCCGGAGATAGGCGGTCGTCCCTCCCGCGGCGATCGTACCTTCGTGATGTGGATAGTCCATTCCCAGCAGCATGGCGTCCAGGCCTATCTGGTGGCGAGCTTCGATCTCGGCCCGCGAGAAGAGGGATGAGCCCAACCAGCACTGCCGCCTGAAGTACTCCGATGGCAGCTTCGGAACCACCTCCCGGACGTCGCGGCGGAGGTAGCTCGTCTGGTACGAGTAGTCCATGGCCTCCAGATCGCGGACCACCCACGCCGATCCTTGCTCGGTGAAGGCAACCCCAAGTTTGGGGTGTCGCTCGAGCACCCCACCCCAGATGAGATGAGAAAGAACCTCGTGGCATCTGAAGACCATTTCGCCTGACTGGAGAGGGACGGCCACCGCGGGATGGGGGATGCCCCCGTACTTGACACGTGAGACCGTCGCCGACAATGCGATATGGCAGTTCACCGCCATGTCCAGGTCCTCGAGGAGGCTCCAGATAGGTTCGTGGCGCGGATGGAATATCGGCCACTCCGGTGTGAAGGTCGGAATGACAACCCCTTTGAGACCAGCGTTGCGGGCCCACGAGATATCGGCCATGGCCGCCTCGACGTCGTGGAACGACACCACGGCCATCGCACAGAAACGCTCGGGGGCAATTCGAGCAGTAGTCGACCAGCCAGCGATTGTGGGCCCGGTTGCCCTCCTCGATCTCCTCGGTCGTTCGGGCGGGCCAGGTCGCCGCCTGCACGAAGCGCTGGGCTCCGTCCCCGGCGGAGACCCCCGAGGCTCCTTGCACGAACTGCTGTGATGGCGGCCCGAATGCTTCGAATGGCATGCCAAAGTCCGGGAAGAGAACCTCAGCCACGATGCCTTCGCGCTCCATTTCCGCCAGCCGCCTGGCCGGATCCGAGCAGCCCTCGATCCGGCCTGGCGCGACGACATCATCCACCCACTGTGCGAGGACGTCGGCGTCGAGCCGCCCCCGCAGGTGCACCGGATCCATGGGAGCGGCCCCCTGCTGGTCGTAGAACGAGCAGAACTCGTCGAAACGCTCGTGAAGCTTGGGCGGCAGATAGGGCCGGTACTCGCGCATCTTCGGCATGGCGTGGCCGTCCGACGAGATGATGAGAGCACGCTCGCTCGTGCGTTCCACGCTGCACCCCAATCCGTTGGCGACCTAAGAGATCGATCCGGTCCCGTCACCGCTCCGTGCGACCACGGTCAACGTTGCTGGCACAGGCAAGGCCCCCCTGTTGCGCCGGCGTATCCCTTGTCGCGGCACTATATTCCCTACTGATTACTGAGTCAACTTATTAAGTTGGGCTCCGGGACTCAGGTGAA
The DNA here is from genome assembly GCA_963787485.1 of uncultured Acidimicrobiaceae bacterium. Lineage (GTDB taxonomy): Bacteria > Actinomycetota > Acidimicrobiia > Acidimicrobiales > RAAP-2 > Bog-473. The sequence goes on from CAWBDF010000002.1 coordinate 195,798, forward strand.
GTGTGCAACGCCCCGCCAGAGAAGGCAGGAAGTCCCCGATTCTCCAGGAGGTTCCGAACATGTCCATGGATCGTTTCCCCGTCGAGAGCGGCGCGATACTCCTGTTTGCCCGGGCCATTTCTGATCCCAACCCCATCTACTCCGATCCGGACTATGCCTCGGGGACCGAAGTGGGAGGGATCATCGCTCCCCCGACCTTCGTCCAGTCGAGCGCTCATTTCGACCCCCAGTACCCGCTCCGCCCGCATCCAGGCCGCGCCTGGTTCGGCTCGGGACGCAACCCGACGGGCCTCGAGGCTTCCGCCACGGGGGATGGCCCCTCCGACAACGTCTTGCACGCAGAGCAGGAATTCACTTATCACAGGCACCTGCGGCCCGGCGACGTGCTGGCGGTTCGCACCCACCCCGGTCGGGAATGGATCAAGCAGGGCAGGTCCGGGGTGCTGGTCTTCTTTGAATCGATCACCGAGTTCCGAGACGGCGAAGGCGAGCTGGTGGTCACCAGCCGCAGCGTCGGTGTCCGCACCGAACCGTCCACGAAGGACGCGGGGTGATGGCCCTTCGGGCCTCTGAGCTCCAGGTGGGGGCCCACCGGCAGGAGGTGTTGGTCACCAACCTGACGCGGACCCAGATCGTCCAGTACGCAGGTGCGTCTGGCGACTTCAACCCCCTTCACACCGATGAGATCTTCGCTAGCCAGGTGGCCGGTTTCCCGGGCGTGTTCGCCCACGGCATGCTCACCATGGGGATCACCGGTCGGATTCTGACCGATTGGGTCGGCGACGGTTGCCTTCTCCGCTACGCCGCCCGGTTCGTGAAGCAGGTCTGGCCAGGCGACGATCTCACTGCCCGGGCCGAGGTGAAGGCCGTCCGCACCACCGAGACCGGTCCCGTCGCCGACTTCGAGGTCATCACCCGCAACCAAGAGGGTGAGGTCGTGCTGAGCGCGACCGCCACCGCCCGCCTCGAGGGCTAACCACGACCGGGCCCGGAGCCCCAGGGGCCCAGGCCCCGAGACCAATCAGAGGTTCGATACCTCGTGTTCGAGCCGGTCGGAGAACTTCCTCTCGGCCTGCTCGATCTTGGCCGGTATCCACTCGCTCGGCCACTGGCCCTCCGCAGGCGTGTACCGCTTCAGCAGTTGACGGGCCACCGCTACCCGGTGAACCTCGGTTGGGCCGTCCACCAGGCCCATGGCCAGGGCCGCCTGCCACCAGTGGGCCAACGGAAGTTCGTTCGTGACGCCCAGCGCTCCGTGTACCTGGATGGTCCGCTGGACGGCATTTTGGAGAACCTGTGGAGTGAGGACCTTGATGGCCGCGATGTCGTGGCGGACCGCTGGGTAGTCGTGGAGCTTGTCGATCCTCCAGGCCACGTACAGGACGAACATCTTGAACGACATGAGCTCGGCGTAGGTATCGGCGATGTAGCTCTGGACGGTCTGCTTGTCGGCCAGGATGGTTCCTTGGGTGAAGCGACTCAGAGCCCGTTCGCAGAGCATGTCCAAGCAGCGCTGCACCATGCCGACGGTGCGCATGGCGTGGTGGATCCGTCCGCCACCAAGCCGGGTCTGGGCGATGGCGAACCCCTTGCCTTCCCCGCCGAGGAGGTTCTCCTCCGGCACCCGCACATCCCGGTAGTTGACCAGTCCGTGGGCGCCGTCGTTGATCGGCTCACCGCCCAGTCCCACGTTGCGCACGATCTCGACGCCCGGCGTTTCTGCTGGGACGATGAACATCGACGCGCCGCGGTAGATCTCGACATCAGGGTCGGTCACGACCATCACGATGAGGAAGCTGGCCCATCGGGCGTGCGAGGAGAAGAACTTCCAGCCGTTGATGACCCACTCCTCGCCGTCCTTGACGGCCCGGGTTTGGAAGACCTTCGGGTCGGCACCGCCCTGCGGCTCGGTCATGGAGTAGCAGGAGACGATGTCGCCGTCCAAGAGGGGCTTCAGGTACCTCTGCTTCTGCGCCTCTGAGCCGTAATGGGCGAGGATCTCCGCGTTGCCGGTGTCCGGCGCCTGGCACCCGAAGATGGTCGGGGCCCAGGCCGACCGCCCGAGGATCTCGTTCATGAGCGCCAGCTTCACTTGGCCGTACCCCTGCCCTCCGAGCTCGGGTCCCAGGTGGCAGGCCCACAGGGCCTGGGCCTGGACCTCCTTCTGAAGGGGACGGACGATACTCTTGAGCTTCGGCTCCATGGGCCGCCGATAGATGTCGTGGGGCCACAGCACGTCGAGCGGCTCCACCTCCTCGCGGACGAACTCGTTCATCCAGTCGAGCTTCCCTTGAAACTCAGGCTCGGTCTCGAAATCCCAGCTCATGTTCCCTCTCCTTGGCGAGGCATCCGGTCGATTTTTCGATAGAGAGCGGCTCAGTCATACGGCTCGGTCAACATCGAGGCCGCCGTCCGTCTCCTCCCACAATCCCTCGAAGAGGTCCCGCTGAGGCGGTGCACCGCCATAGGGGCGTGGAGCGCGCGACGCCATGATTCCCTCCCTCCGCCGTAGGTGGAACATGCTCTCGCGCCGTCCGGTGTAGGGAAGGGGTTGCTTGAGCATCCAGATGATCCCCTCGGAGGGGACTTCTGCGGGCTCCCAATCGCTGCGATCGGCACCGGGCATGTTGGCGACGAAACCCTCCGATGCCACAGGGACATCGATCCGGAAGCAGTTCACCGCGATGCCTTTGGGGTACAGCTCCCGCGCCGCGTCGACCGTCAGGTGCTCGAGGGCAATCTTCGACACGCCGTAGGACAGCATGTTGGGGAACGGCCGGAGGGCCGCGTACGAAGAGAGGTTGACGATGGCGCCCCCACCCCGGCTCTCCATGTGCGGAAAGGCCGCGCGAATAGCCAGATACGGGGCGCGGTAGTTGACCTCCATGGTCAGGTCGTGCCGGCTCAGCGGCTGTTCGAGGTCTCCGATGAAGGTGATGGCAGCGTTGTTGATGAGTATGTCCAGCCCACCGAAGAGCTCGACCGTCCGAGCGACCATGATGACGACGTCGGCCTCGTGGGCCAGGTTGGTCGGAACACCAACGGCGTCGCCTCCGATGCGCTCCCCCGCAGCCCTGGCCCGTTCGACAGTGTCGTCGAGGGTGCCCGGTGTCCGCTGGGGAGCATCCCTGGTCGAGCGGGCCGCGCAGGCCACCCGGCAACCCTCGGCCGCCAACGCCACGGCGACAGCCGCACCGACCCCTCGGCTGGCCCCGGTCACGAGAGCGATCTTTCCCTGGAGATCCATTCCTGGTGTTTGGCCTTTCCTGTGTGGACGGTCTCAGCCGGGTTCGCGCCGTTCAGACGAAGCTGTTCAGACGAAATTGAGCACGTTGCTGGCGGAGCGCAGGAGCTTCGGGATGGTGTCGAAGGATGGGTCGTCGCCGCGCCGACGAGCGTTGCGGACGAGGAGGGCGGAGATTGCGCCCTGCTTGTACCGCACCAGGGCGTTGAACCAATCGAGGTTCTGAACCCGCTCGCCCCGGGCGATCTGGTAGGCGGCCAGGAGCTCCTCGTCGGGCGGCATACCTTCGGCCACAGGCCGCTCCAAGGCTGCGTCGGGGTTGCTCATCATGAGGAACCAGGCCAGGTCGACCCGGGGATCGGAGCGGGCCCAGATCTCCCAGTCGATGACCGAGACGACCTGGGTCCCCTTTGACAGGGTGTTCCCCAACCGGAAGTCGCCGTGGATCAGGGTGGATCGATCCCGGTCTGGCACCGTTGCGGCCAGGCGATCCCGGACCTCTTCGTGGCCCTCGCGCAGATCCTCGTCACATGCGTCGAAGGAGCTGCTCCATCGTGCCAGCTCCTCTGCGGGAGCGACCTCGGGCTCGTCCCCGAGACCGAGCTCGGCCGGATCGAGCGAGTGCAGGATTCCGAGGATCCGGGCGGCGTCCAGCTCCCGGCTCCTGACCTCCTCGGGCGGCAGTCGCTCGGCGCCCTCGAGAAAACTGGGCTCCACGCAATCGCCCTCTTCGAACGCCATGACGTAGAAGGGCGGCACGTCGGGCGGAGCACCCGCGTCGTCGGCCAGCACGGCCGGGCAGGGTACGTCGGTGATCTGCAGGGCCCGCTGCAGCCGGGCCTGGCGAAGGACATCCCGGTTCTTCGTCGGATTCAGGCCTCGAGGCGCCACCTTGATCACGACCTGACGCGACCCCGAGGTTGCCGCCTTGCAGGTCGCCCGGAACGTGATGCTGGAGTTGCCGCCCTGGATCCGGGCGATGGGGCCCAGCGTCGCGCCGGGCAGCTCGCGGGCGAGCGCGGCCGCGGCGCGTACGTGGAGCTCGTTTTCATCGATTGGTACCGCCGGCATGGTCTGGGTCTCCTCCTATCGATTGGCGTGGGCCCGGGGTGCTCCCGATCGCGGGCTCACGCCGCCCCCAGCTTCACGAGCATCTCTCCGAGATCGTCGAGAATCGGCAGGAGCTCGTCCCGGTCGCGATCCTCCACGTAGACCTCCATCCGCTCCACTCCGAGCTGGCCCGCCAGCTCGATCTCACAGGCCATCTCTGGGATCGTCCGTGGCTGGAAGAAGCAGGACACCACGAGATCGGTCGTCCGCCCGGCATCGGTCCATCTCGTACGCAGCTCCCCCAGCCTCGCCTCGAAGCCATCCGCGAGGACACCGAAACCCATGGGGATCCAGCCATCGCACCAGTTGACTATCCGCTCGAAGTTCCGTGGCGTGGCCCGAGCCCCGAGCAGCACGGGCGGGCCCTCGGCGCGGAACGGCTTGGGCCACGACCACGAAGGGGAAACCCGCCGGAAAGTCCCCTCGAACGCAGCTCGCTCCTGGGTCCAGACGGCTCGCATCAAGCCGACCGTCTCTTCGACCACCTCCGCTCGCCGGTCCGCGGGGAACCCATGGTCCTCCGCCTCCGAGCGGTTGTAGCCAAAGCCCACTCCGAGACTGAAGCGGCCCTGGCACAGATGGTCGAGGGTGGCGATCGCCTTGGCCAAGGAGATGGCATCGTGTTGGGCGACGAGTGATATCGCCGTGCCGACATGGATGGTGCTGGTGGCCGCGGCCATGAAGGCACACGCCACGAACGGGTCGAGGGTCCGCTGATACCGCTCTGGTACCTCCATGCCGGCCACGGCATGTTGGCTGCCGACCGGGATGTGGGTGTGCTCCGGGAGGGTCACGACCCCGAGGTGCCGGACCTCGGCCTCCCGTGCCAGCTCAACGACGTCCATCGACCTGTCGGTGGCCGTGGGGTGGACTCCGACGATGGGCAGGGACGGAGCCATGATCCCTACTGCCGCGCCAGGACCATCGCACCGCACTGCGGGTACAGTCCGCTCGCCACCACCGACACCTGCGCGCCGGGCACTTGACGCTCGCCGCCCTGGCCCCGAAGCTGCAGCACCGCCTCGTTCAGGAAGCTGACGCCGTGGAGGCGGCCTTCCGCCAGTTGGCCGCCCGCGGTGTTGAGCGGCAGGTCGCCTCCAGGTCCGACCCGGGTGCCGTCACCGATCCAATCCCCGAATTCGCCGATCCCGCAAAACCCGAGGGCTTCGATCCAGTGCAGCGTCACCGACGTGAAGCCGTCATAGATCTGCGCCACGTCGACGTCGTGCGGACCGAACGAGGACCTGGACCACAACCGCTCGGCACAGTCGATGGTCCCCCCGTAGAGGAAGTTGTCTGCGAAAACCCAGTCGACCCGGGCTCCCGTCCCGTACGCCATCGAATCCACGATCACCGGTGGATGACACATGTCACGTGCCCTCTCTGCGGTCGAGATGACGGTCGCCACCGCGCCGTTGATCGGGTAGTCGCAATCGAGCAGCCTCAACGGGTCGGCGATCATCCGCGAGCTGAGATAGTCGTCCATGGTGATCGGCTCGCGCAGCACGGCGCGTGGGTTGAGCGCGGACCAACGCCGGGCGTTGACCGCGATGTGCCCGAAGTCCTCTTCGCCGCGACCGTACTGCGCCATCCAGCGGCGCTTGACCAGGGCCATGTCCACGATGATCCCCCCCAGGTAGCCGTAGGGGGTCAGGAACTGGTCCGGGCCCGGAACCCGGTCGGGCCCGCTGGCGACACTGCCGGTGTACCCGGCAGTGCGAGTGAGGCATCGAAACGCCACGACGGTCTCACACACCCCCGAAGCCACGGCCATCACCCCGGCCAGCGGCCCCCCCAGCCCGGATGGATTCGAAGGCATGATGTCCGCGAACGCCGACAGGTTCGTGGCGCCGATGAGCCGGGCCACGTCCTGGGCGCCGGGCGACTCGGGACCGAACTTGTACTCGAATATCCCGTCGACGTCGGAACCACGGATGCCGGCGTCGGCCAGCGCCTCCGTCACCGCGGTGAAGGTGAGCTGTCGCGGATTGGGAGCACCCTCGCGGCTGAGCGGGGAGTAGCCGACGCCGACGATGGCCACATCTCGGGCGAGAGACGTCATGCACCACCACCTGTCGGGTGGAACTGCGGGAGCACGACGTCGTCCCGCCGTTCGAAGACCACCTCGACGGGCATGCCGACCCGCAGCGACGCCGGATCAGCGTCGACCACGTTGGTGAGGATCTTCAGGCCGGCCTGCTCCCGAAGCTCCACCAGACCCACGACGTAGGGCACGGCGTCGACGAAACCGGCATGGAACGGACGCTCGACCACTGCGTACGAATAGAGGGTGCCCACGCCGGAGACCGCCGTCGGTACCAGCTCGACCGACTGGCAATAGACGCAGCACACATCGGGTGGGAACTGGTAGCACCCACAACTCGAGCAACGCTGCACCAGCAGCTCTCCCCGTTTCGCCCCCTCCCAGAAGAAGCAGCTGACGGCGTCGGCCTGCGGGACCGGACGCGGGTCGGACCCGGCCATTCAGACGACAGCCCCTTCGATTCGGGCTTCGATGACCGCCTCGGAATCCCACCCGAGCGACTGCAGGACCTCGTCGGTGTTCGCACCGTAAGCCGGCGCAGGACGGGCGCGCGGGGGGACCCGGTCGAACTGGATCGGCGACGGCACGAGGTGGAGTTCGTGGCCGTCCCCGTAATCCACGCGCTGGACTAGGAGGTTCGCCTTGACCTGGGGGTCGTCGAGCACCTCCGACACCTTGGTCGCCACGTCCCACTGGCCTTCCTGCTCCTTCAGCCTCTCCCGCCAAACGGAGAGCGGCTGGGAGCAGAAGGTCCGATCGAGCTCCTGGACGCACGACTCCATGTGCTGGGCGCGGGCGGCGTCACTCTCGAAGCGAGGATCGTCCATGAGGTCATGGCGGCCTATGGCCTGGCAGAGGCCCGGCCAGTATCGGTCGGCTTGCAGCATGCACAAGACGATCCATCGGCCGTCAGCGGTGGGGTACGAGTTCACCAAAGGGTTGAACGGATGCTGCCGTGTCATGCGCGGCATCTCGTCGAGGCCCGCGGCCGCTGCACCCGTGATCCCCATCTGCATGGCCCACAAGGCGGTCGACAGAAGCGCCCCCTCCACGATCGAGCCCTCGCCTGTGCGGGCCTTCTTCACCAGCGCGGCGGCGATGCCACCAGCCAGCGCCAGACCACTGAGCGAGTCGCCGAAGGCCCCGACCGGCATACCGACGGGGTCCGACCCTTCCGGTGTCACCGACGAGGCCGCCCCGCTGCGGGCCCAGAAGGTGATCCCGTCGTAGCCGCCCTTGTCTGCCTCGGGTCCTACGGCCCCCTGCCCGGTGCACGCCGCGTAGATGATGGTCGGATTGGCCCGCCGGATCGCCTCGAGGTCGATCCCGAGCTTTTGGCGTTGCCCGGGAAGAACGCTGGTCAAGAACACATCCGCCTCGCTCACGAGCTGATGGAGGATCTCCTGGGCCCGGGGATGGGTGAGATCAAGGGCGATGGCCCGTTTGTTGCGATTCCACATCTCCCATGTGAACCTCGGTCCACTCGGAGTGAGCCCGGCCGTCACCAACCCTCGGACCGGGTCCCCGTTCGGACCTTCCACCTTGATCACATCCGCGCCCCACTCGCCCAGAACGACGCCTGCCGCGGGAGCGAACACCCACATCGACACCTCGATCACCCGGACCCCGTCCAGAACGCCGCCCATCGATTCCCGATCTCCTCGAACTGTCACCCGCCTGTCCCTAGCCCGCCCTCAGTCGCTTCCGGGACTTTCGATTGCAGCCTTGATGATCTCCCGCCAATCCGATTTCGCGGCAGATTCCGGCCGCAGATGGGCCGTCGCTCTGGTGCTGATATCCCAATCCGCCGCTCGGCGCCGGAGTCCGCCCACGGTGGCCTCCTCGCGAGGGATGTGAGCGAACGGGTCGTACTGGAAGTGTCGCATGGCGTTCTGGTGGGTGATCTTGTCGATCTCGAGGTCTGACAGCGGCGCCAGGTACTTCATGGCCATCTCCGGTGAGTGCGGCCACGTCGTGTCCGAGTGGGGATAGTCGCACTCCCACGTGATGTTGTCGATGTTCAGATGGTGGCGGTTCTCGATCCCGATCGAGTCGTCGATGAAACAAAGGATCACCCGCTCGTTGAACACCTCCGATGGGAGACGATCGCCGAGGTCCATTCCCGTCCAGTGACGGGTGTGGTCGTATATGTAGTCGACCCGTTCGAGGAAGTAGGGAACCCAACCGATTCCGCCCTCCGACAAGGCGAACTTCAAGGCAGGGAACTTCCGGAGCATCGGGCTCCACAGAATGTCCGTCGCCGCCCCGAACAGGTTGATGGGAGAGAGCGAGTAGATGGCTTCGGGCGGCGCATCCGGTGAGGTCACGACCTGCGTCGACGACGAGCCGATGTGCAAGCACACGACGGTCCCCTCGTCCGCGCACGCCTTCCACAGCGGATCCCAGTAGTCGGTGTAGAAACTAGCCAGGCCGAGCAAATGTGGGTTCTCCGAGAAGCTCACGGCATGGCAGCCCTTCTTGGCCACCCGTCGCACCTCCTCGGCCGACCGCTCGGCGTCCCACATCATGGGCAGGGCCAACGGTATGAATCGGCCTGGGTAGGACCCTGCCCATTCGTCGATGTGCCAGTCGTTGTAGGCCCGGACCAACGCAGCTCCCTGATCGTGATCGCTGCCCCACATGAAGATCTGCCCGCATGACCGCGGGAAGGAGGGAAAGCACATGGACCCCAACACCCCGTTGGCGTCCATGTCCTTCACCCGGGCGTGGACGTCGTAGCACCCCGGCCGGATCTCCTCAATGGACACTGGGTCGAAGCCGTATTCCTCCCGAGGGCGCCCGGCTACCGCGTTCGCCGCGATGTTGAGGATCTCCTGACCCTCGTACACCCAGGCCATCAGACCGTCTTCACGCCGCACCAGCTCCGGAGCCCGATCTCTGTACTTGGCCGGTACCCGGTCCTCGAACACATTCGACGGCTCGACGACGTGGTCGTCCACGCTGACCAGGATCAACTCCTCGACGTTCATCCGACCTCCTTCACACGTCTCATGGCCCAGGAGCGCCTGACCTGACCTGCCGGGTCTGGACTACGCCCAGAATCCGAAGGTCCGGTAGGCGTGATGGCCACGATCGGTCTCGTCCGGCAGGGTTTCGAGCGGGACGTTGAGCTGCTCGTAAGTAGGAGCGTTGATCTTCGATGCCACCGCGGACAGGGCCGCCTCGTCCAGGCCGTAAGCCCGGATGGCGTTACCGCCGAGCAACGCGGCCACCTCGTCGGCGGGCACGCCGGCGAATGTGAACCTCATGGCACTGCGAGTGGCCGGCTCGCCTTCGGGAGAGGTGATGCCGAATTGGAAGGTGCCCTCGAAGTGCGGGTAGTCGGATCCCCAGATCAGGTTGCCGACGTATCCCTTCTCCATCGCGCTTTCGACCTCGAAGCGAGCCATGAAGCTGGCCCCGACGAACACCTGCTCGGCGGCGTACTCGCTCGGCTTGCGGGGGACCCGCTCCCAGAAATCGGGGTACTCCCAACCGTCATGCAGGTAGATGCTGTCCAACTCCCACATCACTTGCGGCCACCACGGTCCAACCGACTCGGTGAGGACCAGGTGCAGCGTCGGATGGCGCTCGAACACCCCGCCGAACATCAGGTGGCTCAGCGGAGAGATCCGGCTCATCGTCGCCAGCTCGAGCTTCAGGATGGACATGACGCCGGGCCCCCCAGCCACACTCGGCGCTCCGCCACCGTGGTGGCAGAGGGACATGCCCAAGGCCTCGCACGCCGACCACAGCGGCTCCCAATCCGGGTAGTTGTACGACTTCATGTAGCTCCGGGTGTAGGGCAGATTCGCCCCGCGGAGCCCCACGGAAGCGGCCCACTCGAGCTCCTTGACCGAGGCGTCGATGTCCCAGACGGGCAGCTGGGCCAAGCCGACGTGGCGCTGCGGTTGGAGCGAGACGAAGTCGGCCAGCCACCGGTTGTAGATGTGACGCCCGACACCGAGCATCTCGAAGTCGATCCCCTCGTCGGTCCGGGCGACCATGCTGGTGCCGTCGAACGGCAGGGGCTGCCCATTTTGGCTATCGTGAAAGATGACGGCGGCCGACACCCCATCGTTGTCGAAGTCCCGAAGGCGGGCTTGCATGTCGTAGTGGCCTTCAGTCTCGAGGTTCCTCCGACTCACCTTCCAGTCGCCGCCGCGGATCATTCCACCAAAGCCTGCCAGGCCCTTGGCTGCTTCGTGCTTCTTCTTCGTCGCCTCCGCGAACTCGTCGAACTGCTCGAGGTACTGCCGGGGGCAATACGCCTTCAGCTCCTCGACCAGCCGTGGGCCGGCATGGGTGTCGGCCGAGACCACGATCAAAGGTTCCGGGTGTTGCGCGCCACCCGCCTCGATGTCTCGATCCGTCACAACCACGTGTCTCCACTCCCCTCGCCCAGGTGACTCGCCCACGCACGACGCGCCGGAACGCGTGGTCATTCTCCCTCAGTCCTAGGGTATTCACTAGTGCTGACTGAGTCAACTGTTTTCACCCCAGAGAGTACCGCCCCACCTGACCCGGGTGACGGATCGAGGTCCGCTGCTCGGTTTCTCGGCTCACCCTCCCCATCCTGGGACAAATCAGTTGACTCAGTCATAGACTCCAACGTACCCTGGGCCGGTGCGAAGGGGCGCTCATGGATCCGCACAGGAAAGGAAACTGGTGCGGAGAAGGGCGTGGCGAGGGCGAGGGGCGTCCGTCGTCACTGCTCCGATGCGGGCCGGCCGAGGCGTGCGCCTCGAGAGGTCCCGATGAGCTGGGATTTCGAGACGGACCCGGATTTCCAGCCCAATCTCGACTGGATCAAACGCTTCGTCAGGGAGGAGGTCGAGCCGCTCGATGTCCTGTGGCCCCACGACGTGTACTGCCGACCCATGGACGCCACCGTGGCTGAGGTCGTTCGCCAACTCCAGCAGGAGGTCCGCGACCATGGTCTGTGGGCCTGCCACCTCGGCCCGGAGCTCGGAGGGCAGGGTTACGGCCAGGTGAAGCTGGCGCTGATGCACGAAATCCTCGGCGGTTCCCAATGGGCATCGCTGATCTTCGGCACCCAGGCCCCCGATACCGGGAACGCGGAGATTCTGGCCCACTTCGGAACGCCGGACCAGAAAGCCAGGTACTTGCAGCCCCTTCTCGACGGAGAGATCGTGTCCTGCTTTTCCATGACCGAGCCCCAGGGGGGATCGGATCCGGGCGAGTTCACGACGACGGCGGTCAGGGACGGCCAGGAGTGGGTGATCAACGGGTGGAAGTTCTTCTCCTCTCATGCTCGCTGGGCCGAGTTCTTGGTCCTCATGGCCGTCACCGACGCGGAGGCCGACGTGCACGACGCTTTCTCCATGTTCCTCGTGCCCCGGACATCACCCGGGGTCACGATCGAGCGGAACCTCGGCATCTCTGGTGAAGCCGAGGATCAGGGCGCGCACGCCCTCATCCACTACGACGACGTCCGGCTGCCCATGGAGAGCCTTCTCGGCCCCGAGGGTCAGGGCTTCGCCGTCGCCCAGACCAGGCTCGGCGGCGGACGGGTCCACCACGCCATGCGGGCCGTGGGAATCTGCCAGAAAGCTCTGGACATGATGTGCGAGCGCGTCATCAGCCGAACGACGAGGGGCGAGCGGCTGGCCGACAAGCAATTCGTGCAGGGCTATATCGCCGATTCCTGGGCCCAGCTGCAGCAGTACCGGCTTCTCGTGTTGCAGACGGCATGGAAGATCGACCGGTATCACGACTACCGGAGGGTCCGCGAGGACATCGCCGCGATCAAGATCCTCGCGCCGGGACTCATCCAGGACATCGTCGGACGGGCCATCCAGGTGCACGGCGCTCTGGGGATATCGAACGAGTTGGAGCTGGGCCGGATGTTCCTGGTCCAGTACATCACCGGCTTCTCCGACGGACCGTCCGAGATCCACAGGACAACTCTGGCCCGCCGGGTACTGAAGTCGTATACGCCGTCGCCTGGGCTGTGGCCCACCCAGCACATCCCCTCGAGGCGAGCCGCCGCCGAGGACCACATCGCCGCGCGTGTCGCGGGCCGGCAGGCTTGAGGCGATGACGTGGTACCCAGCCACCGTCGGACCCTCCGGGGCCCACCCCAGCACGCAACCACAAACGAGGGAGGAAGCATGAACGCCAAATCCGACGCCGACGGCCGCCTCGCCGCGCTGGAAGCTTCCGTCGAAGCGCTCACGGCCCGGGTGCAGGAGCTCGAGGACGATCGGGCCATCCGCGACGTGCTCGCCCGATACGGGTTCACGGCCGACAGCTGCGATGACGAAGGGTTCGTCGACCTCTACACCGACGACGGGTCTATCAATCTGAACAACCGTCAGGCGGCCGCGACAATGGGGAAAGGTGACGTCGTCGGGTGGAGCGGTCGAGACGGCATTCGGCGTTTCATCACCAACCCCGAGGGCCACCACCGACCCGAGCTGTACGGGAAGTCCATGCACCTCCAGGGCAACAATCTGGTGACCGAGGTCGAGGGGTCCGAAGCCCGCGCCAAGAGCTACCAGGTCGCGTTAGTCATCGACGAGAAGGGTGTGAGGGTCCTGAGCGCCGGGAACAACCAGTGGCAGCTCCGCAAGATGGGCGGCGAGTGGCTGATCAGGGAACGCCGGGGTAGCTACCTGGGTGAAGACTCGTTCACCACCAACCTCGACTCCGAGTAGGCCCCAGGTCCGCGGGGGGCGATCCGGGTTCTCACACCACTCATCCGTTTCGAACACGAACAGGAGGACATCGTGACGGTACTCATTACCGGCGCCGGATTGGTCGGGAGCCAGGTCGCCAGGCTCGAACAGGAAGCCGGCCGCACCCCGGTGATCTTCGATCTGGTCCCCCGCCCCGACGCCTTGTCCGACTTCGTGGACCTCTCCCGGTGCGTGCTGGTCCGGGGAGATGTCTGCAACCCCTTGGACCTGGTCGCCGCGGTCCAGGATCACGGGGTCCGGCGTATCATCCACTGCGCGGCATTCGGCGGCCTCACCGCCGGAAGCAACGTCGCCCCCCTGACGAGCACTCTGGTCAACACCATGGGCGCCGCATACGTGCTCGAGACGGCGAGGATCCTCAAGCTCGACCGGGTGGTGCTCTGCAGCTCGTCCACCCTTTACCTGAGCCTGGTCGGCGGCGAGGACAATGGTGCCTACGGTTTCGAGGAGGCCTACCCGCGACCGGACAACGTGTACGCCGCCAACAAGCAGGCGGCCGAGGACCTGGGCCGGGCTTACCAGAAAAGCTTTGGTCTTGATGTGGTCGCGGTGCGCTTCGCAGCCATGTTCGGTCCCTGGTCCCCCGGCGGTGGTGGCGTGGCGACCACCGCGATGGAGCAGTGGCTCCGCGGGGCCATGGCCGGCCAAGTCGTCGAGGTGGGGTTCTCCGGGGGTGACTGGGTCTACTCCAAGGACGCGGCCAGCGGCACCCATCTGGCCTGCTGGGCCGACAATCTCGAAAGCCGGTTGTTCAATCTGGGCATGGGCCGGGCGTACGACACAGAAGACATCGCCGACGCCATCAATGCCGCGGTGCCCGGCGGCGGTGCCAAGGGCTCGTCAGGAGGACCGCCTGCCCGCCAGATCATGAACATCGACCGGGCTCGGCGCGAACTGGGCTTCGAGGTCAAGTTCCCGATGGACGCTGCGATGCGCGACTACCGGGATTGGATCGCCCGCACTCCTTGACGCGAACCGCCCGACCCGCGGTGCCTGCGGCATCGTCTACACACAGCCGGCCGGCACTGGTCGTCAAAACTTGTAGAACTTGCGGGCCGTGCCGCCCCGCAACAACCGCTTGGCCTCTTCGGCGATAGGAAGCTCCTGCAGTTCGGCCAGCTCGTGCCGGCACGTCTCCACGTTGACCTCGTGGGGAAAGTCGGACGAGTACATGAAGGGGGTGCAGCCGAAGTACTCAATGGCGTTGGCGAGTTGGTGCTCTCCACCCTCGCAGCCGAGCACCACTCGATCCGCTTTCATGAGCCCGCTCAGGTAGTCCTTGACCGACATGCCATCCGGGAGATCGAGGATCCGGTCCGACTCGACCGGCGGGGCGCCCACGAACGACTCCGAAAACCGCTCGGCGGCCAGCAGGATCCACGCCGCACCGCCCTCGAGGTAGGCGACCCGCAGGCCGGGGAAGCGCTCGAAAACCCCGTTGAACAGCATCCCCCCGAGGCATATCAGCAACGAGACCGGGAAGCCAAGAGCGTGGGCCGCCGCGAAAACATTGAAGTCGTCGAATCCAAAACCGTCGTGTACGCCGCCGTGGCAAGACAGCCCCACATCGAGCTCTTCGGCCACCTCGTAGACCGGGAAGAACATCTCGCTGCCGAGGTGGTTGGGGAGCCCGTGGGCGGGAAGCACCGCCGACGCGAACCCGAGCTCGGTCACCACACGCCGCAGCTCGGCCGCCGCCTCCGCCGGAACCTGCAGCGGTAACAGTGCGGCGGCTTGGAACTTGCCCGATGGATGGTGGACGTACGTTTCCGCCATCCAATCGTTCCACGCTCGGGTCAGCGCAACCGCGTACTCCAGATCTCGGACCCGCCCGACGGTCAAACCGAGCGTGGGATAGAGAACGGTGCGCTCGATCCCCAGGCTGTCGAGGAAGAACTCCCACGACTCGGGGGTATCGCCGGTCTCCCGTGGTCCCCGGCGACTCATCGCCGAGTTCCCCCCGCTCGGGAAGCTGGACATGTAACCCAAAGGGGGAAAGATGGTCATGCCGTGCAGCTTCGAGAGGACGTTGTCCATCTGGCGTTCCCTCGGCTCGCGGTACTTGGTCGGAAGCTTCCGGATGATCCCCGGGACGTCTTCGAGCACGTGCCCATCGGCGTCAAAGAGCTCCGATCCGGTACTCACGGTCCCGGCGGCGGCGCTGTCGGGCAGGATCGTCGTCATCTATCCCTCCCCCACGAGGTGCAGTGAGATGGTCTGCTGGTCCTGTTGAAAATGGTCTGTCGCTCAATGGGCAGTAATCGAAGTGCCCCCCCGGCATGCTCGACACTAACGCTCTATTACTGACTGAGTCAACTGTTTTGTAAAAGGCCTTCCCGGCGTGCTGGTAAGGTGCAACCGGCTTCTCAGTCAACCATTTTCCGCCCCTTCTTCCCACCCCTTCCCGCCAGCCGAGGATGGATCTCGACGTGTCAGAGCCCATGCGGGATTTCAAATCGCTCGTACCTAAGCCGTCAGTCCACGGCGCTCGGAAGATGTCCCACCTCATAGCCCGGGACCTCCGGGGTTTGATCATCCGCGGAGAGCTGGCCCCCGAGCAGGCGCTGCCGTCAGAGACCGACCTGCTCCAGACCTTTCAGGTCTCGAGGAACACTCTGCGGGAAGCACTGCGGATCCTCGAATCCGAGTCGTTGATACAGATCCGACGGGGACGGGCCGGCGGAGCGGTCGTGCAGCACCCCCTTCTGAGCTCGGTCGTGCGGTATGTGTCGCTGCTGTTTCAGGTTCGCGGCGCCACCGTGGGAGACCTACAAGAGGCCCGTGTTCTGATCGAAGCACCAGCGGCGGCCAGGCTGGCAGGGACGTCACCTGACAACATCCGTCGCTTGCGGGAGATCCACCAGGCCGAGCTGGCCGAACTCGACGACCCACTCGGGTTCCTCTCCGCCCTGTCCACCTTCGAACGGGCCGTGTTCGACATCTCGGGCAACAAGACCATCGAGGTCCTGTCCAGCATCT
The DNA here is from genome assembly GCA_963787485.1 of uncultured Acidimicrobiaceae bacterium. Taxonomy (GTDB): domain Bacteria; phylum Actinomycetota; class Acidimicrobiia; order Acidimicrobiales; family RAAP-2; genus Bog-473. The sequence continues at coordinate 211,897 of CAWBDF010000002.1, forward strand.
TCCGGGACATCGTCAACGCTGAGGCTTCCATCAGAGGGAGCCTCCCCCGGCAGTCCCAAGTTCGGACGAAGCTGGCCGCCCTCCAAGACGAGTTCATCGACACCATCGCCGACGGCGACCACCGTCAGGCGACGGCCTCCTGGTCGGAGTACCTGAAGCAGACGGCCAAGCTTCTCAGCCGAGACGCTCGCAGCGAACCCTTGGACGTGGTCCCTGTATGGAGGGCCGAAATCTCGAGCGACGGGACTGGGCCTCAATCGAGCAAGATGGCGGCGTCCATCGCCACCGAAATCCGGATCGAAATCGCCACGGGCAAGATCGGGGAAGGCGACCTCCTGCCGCCGATGCCCGAGCTCGTGAACAGGTTCGGCGTTTCCCGCCCCACCATGCGCGAAGCCCTGAGGATCCTGGAAATGGAGGGTCTGGTCGACCTTCGCACCGGCTCACGAAACGGTGCCCGGGTATTCGAGCCGACAACGGAGAAGGCCGCCCACCTGGCCGGGGTCGTCCTGGAATCGGCCCAGACCCGCATGGGTGACGTCGCCGAGGCCCAGCGGCTCATTGAGCCTGCCGTCATGGGGCTGGCGGCTACTCGAATCGACCAGCGGACACTGTCCACCCTTTCCGAATGCGTCCAGGTCTTGAAAGGCACGGTCGACGACACCCCTGCGTTCGTCAAGTACTTCGAGGATCTGGAGCGTCAGGCATTCTCCGCGGTGCGCAATCCGGCCATCTCGGTTGGCATCGAGGTCATCATGTGGGTGGCCGATCGATGCCGAACCGCTCTGACCGTCAGCGCACTGAGTCTTCCGCAAGTCACCGGTAGCAACCGCCGGACCTGCCGGTCCTTCGAAGGGTTCATTGAGGCCGCGAAAAGGAGCGACGGGGAGGCTGCGGCTGAGATCTGGGCCAAGCATCTCGACGAGGTCTCGCCGTTCTTCCGTTCGCCAATGGGCGACCGGCTGATCGTGGACCTGTTCGACTGACGGAGAGCCCGGCTCGTTCTAGCTCGGAACCTGCCTCACATCTCGAATCCCCCGTCGACCCGGAGCGTCTGTCCGGTGATGTAGGCGGCCTGGGCCGAGGCCAAATAGGCGCACGCAAAGGCGATCTCTTCCAGCCGTCCGGCCCTGGGGATCGCCAACATCTGCTCCAACCGTTGTCGGTCACGGTGTTCGGCCGCCGTCGTCTCCGTGATGGTGGGACTCACCATGTTCGCCGTTATCCCAGAAGCTCCGAACTCCATGGCGATCACCTTGGTCAATGCGGTCAGAGCCGCCTTCGACGCAGCCACCGAGCCGTGCCCCACGTGGCCGCGGTTGGCATCGGGCCCGGTGATGGCGATCAGCCGCCCGAACCCCCTCTCGGCCATGGACGGCAACATGATGTGTGTCAGGTAGAAGTAGGACGAACAATTGGTCTCAAGGACCTCGTGCCATTCATCGATCGATGTTTCGACCACGCGCCGTAGTGGCCGGATCCCCACACAATGGACGAGCACGTCGATTGGACCCAACTGGTCCTCCACCCGCTGGACCATGGCGACATCAACATCCGGATCGGATACGTCTCCTATTGCGGTGACGGCCTGAACGCCCAGCTGGCACGCCGCCTCGGCGACCGCTCGAGCTTCTGGCTCGTTCTGCCTGACATTGATGGCCACGTTGGCTCCCGCGTCGGCCAACGTCAAAGCCACCTGCCGGCCGAGGTTCCTCCCGGCACCGGTAATCAACGCCACCCGGCCAACCAGGCCGTCCAAGGATGTGCTCATCTCATCCGGGTGGTCACGACCTGTCCGGTCATGAAGCCTCGCGCTGGCCCGCACAGGAAGACCACGATCTCGCCGATGTCCTCGGGCCGGCTGAGCTTCCCGAGGGGATCCTGGGCGATCCGCTGCCGCTTCACGTCATCGGTGAGCATCGGGGTATCCGTGGGTCCGGGGTTCACCGCGTTGACCGTCACCCCGGCCCCGCCCAGGGCCAATGCCAAGGACTTGACCAGCGCGATCACACCGCCTTTGGATGCGGCGTACGGCCCGGCCTGTGCGGAGCCGAGTTGGCCCCGGTCGGAGGCGAAGAACACCATGGTGCCGTGGTGCTGGCCAGCCATCACCCGTCCGGCGGCCCGACCGACCCAGAATGACCCGTCGAGGTTGACCCGCATGACCTCCCGCCACTCCTCGTCGGTGACCTCGATGAGGTTACCGCTGGTGCCGATTGCCGCGCAGTGCACGACGCAGTCGAGCCTTCCGTGATGGCGCACGACGCCTTCGAACAGCTGATCCACGGCGTCGCGGTCGCCGACATCCAACGTTCCACTTTCCGCTCGTCGTCCCGCCGCGACAAGTGCCGCTGCCTCCCGCTCTGCCCTGGCCCCGTCACGGTCCGCCAAGATCACCACGGCTCCAGCCTCGGCCAGGGCGCGGGCCGACGCACGGCCGATCCCGCTGGCCGCCCCGGTTACCAGAGCGACGTGATTCTTCAGGTCACCGTCCACTCCGGTCGTTCTCCTATATCACCCGGTTCTCGTGTCCCGACCAATACCGCTCGCGCAGCAATCGCTTGAACAATTTTCCGCTCTCGTCACGAGGCAGCTCGCTCACGAAGTCGACGCTACGCGGACATTTGTAGGTTGCCAGCTGGTCCCGACAGTACGTCAGCAGGTCCGCCTCGAGGCTCGGGCGAGCCGAGGCCGGGTCGACCAGCTCGACGACGGCCTTGACCGTCTCGCCCATCTCCGGGTCGGGTACGCCGAGCACGGCGACGTCGGCGACGGCAGGATGGCCCAGTAGAACGTTCTCCGCCTCCTGGGGATAGATATTCACCCCGCCGGAGATGATCATGTGGGCTTGGCGATCGGTGAGGTAGAGGTAACCGTCCTCGTCTCGATACCCGATGTCGCCGAGCGTGCGCCACCCCCGCTCGTTGATCGTGGCCGCCGTCTTGGCGGGGTCGTTGTGGTACTCGGAGGACCGGCCCCCGGCGAAATATACCAATCCCGCTTGTCCCGAATCGAGCTCCTCGCCCTCCTCCCCGACGATGTGGCACTCCTCCAGCGGGCGTCCGACTGATCCGGGATGAGCGAGCCACTCCTTCGCAGTGATGTAACTGCCCCCCACATCCTCTGTCCCCGAGTAGTACTCGTCAATGATCGGGCCCCACCAATCGAGCATTTCTCGCTTCACGGAAACCGGACAAGGTGCCGCCCCGTGTAGGACGTGCTGCAGGCTTGACAGGTCGTAGCCGTTGCGCATTCGCGGATCGAGGCGAAGCATCCGCACGAACATGGTCGGGACGAACTGGGCATGCGTCACCCGGTGCTGCTCGATCAGTTCGAGGCACTCTCGGGCTTCGAACCGCTCCATCACCACGACTGTGGCCCCCAGCCGCTGGCTGGACATGGAAGACACCAGCGGCGCGGCGTGGTACAGGGGCGCGGGAGACAGGTACACCGAGCCCTGCGCCACCCCGTGGCCGGCGATTATGCCGGCAATCTGGGTGGGTGGGGACGCCGGATCGCCGAGAGGAGTCAAGGGCAACGGCTTGCGTACCCCTTTCGGCCGCCCCGTCGTCCCCGACGAGTACAACATCTCGCGCCCTTCGCACTCGTCGGAGAGCGGTTCGGGGGCGACCTCTGCGATGGCATCCTCATAGCATCGAAACCCTGGAAGGTCGCCCACCGCGCAGATCCTGACTGGTATCCGAGCGAGGTCCAGGCCGGCAACGACTTCGGCCGTCGCCTCGGACCCCACCAAGGCTGAGGCGCCGCAGTCATCGAGGATGTACTGGACCTCCGCTGGGCGCAGGTGCGAGTTTATTGCGGTGTAGTAGAGCCCCGACCGTTGGGCTGCCCAGGCCACCTCCAGGTAGAGCAGGTTGTTCTCCATCATGATGGCGATGCTTCCGCCCGGACGGAGGCCGCCGTCACGGAAGACCCGAGCCAAGCGCGCCGATCTGTGCTCGAGCTCGGCGAAGCTCACCCGCTCTCCGCTCAGGCCCATGACGATGGCCGGACGATCGGGCCCTTGTTCGGCCTGCCACCCCAACGTCGATTCGAAGGCCATTCCGGTGACCGACGTTGTCACATCACGCTCTTCGGGTGAAGGACCCCGGCTGTGCCGATCGTGAGGCCTTCCTCGGAGGCCGGCTTGGCCGCCGGGCTCAGGGTGAGCGAGCGATCCACCGCGACCGGAACTTCGAGGTCGTCGCTTTCCCATGATCAGCTCGTCCTTGTCCCTTCCGTCCGGGGTCGCGCCACCCCCCCGGGGGGATGGGGGTAGATCACGGCGGGCCGAGCCCATCTCGTGCAACTTCCTTCATACAGAGGGTACTGGTTTGGCTCTTACTGAGTCAACTACTTTGGAGGAATGACCCCGACGCTGCCTCCTCCCACATCCGGTCCTGGCTCCAACCCGCGTCGACGAGCTACCCCGCCATCCTCGTCAGTGATCCGAGAACCGGCGGCGCGACAAAACGACGACGTGGTCGGGATCTGTGAAGGCCGGGTCGTGATCGTGACTGGCGCCGGGCGAGGGATCGGGCGCGAGCACGCCCTGGAGTTCGCCCGCCAGGGGGCAAAGGTGGTCGTCAACGACCTCGGGGTGGAGGTGGACGGCACGGGCCGCTCGAGCGGGCCGGCCGGCGAGGTCGTGAACGAGATCCGCGCCATGGGCCGGCAAGCCGTGGCCAACGGCGACGATGTATCGGACATGGATGGCGCCGCCAGGCTGATCCGAACCGCCGTCGACACCTTTGGTCGGCTCGACACGCTCGTCAACAACGCTGGGATCCTCCGCGATCGTATGGTCGTCAACATGTCCGCGGACGATTGGGATGCCGTCATCCGGGTCCACCTGCGCGGAACCTTTGCCCCGACCAACGCTGCCCTGGCGTACTGGCGCGACCACGCGAAGGCCGGTGAGGACAACGACGCCAGGATCATCAACACGAGCTCGCCATCAGGCATCTTCGGGAATGTCGGTCAGGCCAACTACGGGGCGGCGAAGGCAGGCATCGCCGCCTTCACGGTGATCACCGCCATGGAAGTCGCCCGCTACGGCGTCAGTGTCAACGCCATTGCTCCCGGCGCCCTGACCCGGATGACCGCTGGCCTCGGAGCGGGACACGAGCGAGACGAAGGATCACAAGGTGGGTGGAACCCTATGACCCCGGACAACATCGCGCCTCTCGCGGTGTGGTTGGGCAGCAGCGAGTCGAGAGGGATCACGGGACGGGTGTTCACCATGTTGGGTGGCCACCTGGGCGTCGCCGAAGGCTGGGTGGAGGGGCCCGCCGCGGACCGCGACGGGAGATGGGATCCCGCCGAGTTGTCTGCCGTCGTCCCTGGTCTCGTCGCCCAAGCCGCGCTGAATGCCCGAATCGACGGGCATCGCGACTGAGCCCTCACCCTCAACGGATGCTGATGTTGATCGACTTGGCCTGGGTGTTCGCGATGAGATCGTCCATGATGATGTGCGGAATCGAGTGTCACATCCCCAAGGTGCTTCCTCCGTTGATGCTGATGATCTGACCGTTGATGTAATAGGCATCGTCGGAGAACAGGAAAGCCACCAATCCTGCCGGATCCTCCGCCACTCCAAGACGTGGGCTTCGACCGTTGGTCAGCATCAGTTCGATTTCCTCATCGCCCATTCGCTCCCGGACTACGTCGGAGACCACGAAAGGATTGATGGCATTGATCCGGATTCCCTGCTTTCCCCACGCTGAAGCCACGTGTCGGACCACGGCGTTGACCCCTGCCTTCGAGGCAGCGTAGGTCGGGCGATTCGGCAAGCCAACCGTGCTGGCATTCGACGAGGTACAAACGATGGGTCCGCCACCCTTCGCCAGCAGGTGAGGCAAGGTCGATCGGATGAGGAACACGTACCCAAGCAGGTTCACACGCAGTGAACGCTCCCACACGGCAAGGTCGGTTCCGAGCAGATCGCCGTCCGCTCCAATCGCTCCGACCTCAACAGCGTTGGCGTGTAGCCCATCGATCGCCCCGAAGTGATCGATGGCAGCCTGAATCACGGCAGCACACGAGTCGGGGTCGCCTTGGTCGTAGCTCACCGCCACGGCGGTACCGCCAGCTGCAGTTATCGCCTTCGCTGTCTGCCGGGCGCCAGGCTCGTTTTTGTCGGCCACCACCACCTTCGCCCTCTCTTCACCGAGCCGTTTGGCAGTGGCCGTGCCTATCGCTCCGGCACCTCCAGCCACGACGAGAACGCGTCCCTCCAAACCTCGCATCGCATTGTCCTTTCCTCTCAGCATCCATGCTGCCTCTCACTACCCAGTCAAAGACGGCCATGACGTGTCGTGGGCGACCGTACCCGCCGACCTCGGGTACGCCGACCAGGCGCACCGCGTCCGCGACCTCCAAACACCTCCTCGGTGTCACCGCCAACCCGACCGGACCTGGGTGACCCAAGTTGTACGCAACTTCTGAAGTTCCCGACGATCCGGAGATACGGTTTTTTTTCGAGATTCGCCTTGCTGCCAAGACCTGACTGTGTGCAAGTCCTTCTTCCTGACCTCACAACACGAGGCGCAGCACGCGTCGGCCACGTCGAGCGGCGTGTCCACGTAGATCTAGAAGGACTAGGGCTTGTCTTTGGCGAATTCGCCACCCAGGGCCCGTTCACTTCGCAGGTGTCGAATGCTACCCGTTCGCCCGTGCGGCCCGATTTGCGGATCCTGGCATGGCAACGGTTGCCCCGCCATCGACGGGAAAGACATGGCCCGTGACGTAGGCGGCTTCATCGGTACACAGAAACAGGACCGCATGAGCGACGTCCCACACTTCGCCCATGCGACCCAGAAGGTTCAGCCGCGAACGAACATCGTCCGTCAGAGCACCGCGGGACACCGATTGCTGCATCGGTGAGGACACCATTCCAGGCAACACCGCATTGACACGAACATTCTTGCGCCCGTATTCGCCGGCAAGATCAAACATCAGGCCGAGCTGGCCAGCCTTTGACGCGCAGTACGCCGGATGGGTTGTGGCCGAGTCTCGGATGCCAGCCACCGAGCCGATCATGATAATGGATCCGCCGCCGCGCTCAATGAGAGCAGGAAGAGCGGACCGAGACGCCAAAAAGGAGCCCTTGAGATTGGTGTTGAGGATCTCGTCATAGAGCTCCATCGAGGTTTCGTCGATCGGCGCGTGCTTCGAGATCGCCGCGTTGTTGACCAGGATGTCCAGTCCACCGAATCGCTCGATTGCTGCGTTCACCATCGAGTCGCAATCACTCTGGCTTGTCACGTCACCGAGGAAGGAGATGCTTTTCCCCGGCAGATCCTCAAGAGATTCCACGGTGGCGTCCGCACGTGATTGGTCGCGATCGACGACTACGACCGAGGCACCCTCTCGAGCGAAGACGGTGGCGATCGCCTGTCCAATTCCTGCCCCGGAACCTCCGGGCGTGGAGCCAGCACCCGTAACGATGGCAACCTTCCCGTTCATACGATCCATCTTCGCTGCTCCTTTCGCCGTCGAGTTGACCCCGGATCACGCTATGTCATCGACCCAGGAGCGCGGCCGCTTCCTGCTCGATGGTCGTGCCCGTAAAGAATTCGGGGTTCAGCGCACCGTAGAACCGCACCGGATTCTCGAAGAGGAATGCGCGGAGCTGGTCGAGATTCAAAATTCCTCGCTCGACGAGCTCGTAGGCCTCCTCGAGGGGCTCATCGAAGTCGGGAACGTCCCAATGCCCGAGGTCGGAAGCGAAAAACGCCGGAAGGGTGGCTCCCAGTGGATTGACGCGCCTGTCGAAGGCAAGTCCCACGAGCGGATCGTCTGCTTCACAGCCCCAGGCAAAGCCAGAGCAAAACTGATCGCGAATATCTTCGACCGATGAGACCTGCGCTGCCTCGTAGTCGTCCCTCGGTCGGGTCATGCCCGCGTGGGTCCCTGCAAGCTGTTCAGCCGAGAACTTCGCCAATCGAGGATCCGCCTCGACGAGGATTTGGCGCACCCGCTCAGCATCGAGATTCTTGGGGTTCAGTCCTTGGATCGCCGCCCCCCCACGCTTGGGATAGTTGCCGGCCAAAGTGATGAAGGTCTCGACGCCGGGCGCCGCTCCCCCCTCGAGGATCGCCAGCCGCAATTCGGGGAACCTGGCGAGAACTCCCCCGAGAAATAGGGACTTCGCGAGCGCTGCACCCGCTGCGGCGAAATGGCCGGCTTGATTAAAGATGAAATTCGAAATGGATGCCCGGTCGGTCGCGCCCATGCCGGCCGTGTGTGCCGCAAGCGTCATCTTCAACTCGATGGCCTTCGCCCAGACCGGGTCGTAGTCGTATGGACTGTCGATCCCGAACGTGTCGATCCAACCGCGCGTCTCCCACTCGGTCACTCGCACGTCGTTGAAGCCGTCATCGTCTGCGAGCGAACCCATACCCGGAAGAGGCCGGTGCACGTGACTCGCGATCATGCCCACATTCGCACCCAGCAACTTGGCGTGCTCGAGTGCGCTGATTGCCTCATCTGGTGTATGCATCGGGATTACCGCTGCCATCGTGAACTTGTCGTGGTACGACGCGTACTGATCAGCCATGAACTCGTTGTAGAGACGGCAGATACCGACCCGTTCGTCATCACCATGCATCTGAGTAAGGGAGATCCCCATCGTCGGGTAAAGCACGGCAAAATCGATCCCGGCCTCGGCGAGTCGTTCGTGGTATCGCTTCGGCGACGTCACCGTGGCGTAGTATTCGGTCTTCGCCGGAACGTGCCATGAGTGCGGAAGGATCCCACCCGTGCGGCGCTCCTCCAGGTTCAAATCTTCGATCTTTCGCCGCCGGAGCATGTTCTTGAGTAGTCGCTCCTCGCCCTGTTCACGGATGTAGTCAAAGAAGACGGGTAAAAGCTCGACGACGTGACCATCGCCGTCGAGCACGGGGTGCCCGAGTGCCTCACGAATTTCCGATGAGCGCTTGTGGGACCTATCTGCATCTGTCACTGGAGTCCTTCCGATGAAATTCGGGCCGCGCCGGGATCGCGGCGCTCAATGTGGTCCTAAAGAAACAAACGAGCTACGACACCGCTAGGGAAGCCACGACGGGGTGGCACGACATTGGCTCATCAGCGAGGATAGCTGTGAGTGCCGACAATGTCATCCAAATCGCGCGACGAGGCGATGCTCATGGATCACTGCGCCGAGTCGATCCCTCCTTTGTACTTTGGACGCCGTCGCTGACCGACCTCGAGGAGGGAGTGAATCAGGCCCATATCGAGGTCGAGCGACCCACTACGATCCTTCCGGGGTCACAGTGATGTGCACGGCCTCCTCGCCGGCAACCTCGCCACCGAGGATTCGCATGGCCCGATCCAACTGGTCGATAGGCATTGTGTGGGTATGAACTTTCGACAGGTCGTACTTCCGCTGCCCCAGGACCCGGATGGCTTGGCGTTTGCCCCAAGGGGTCGCCATGTTGGCGCCGCGCACAGTCAACCCCTTACGCCCGAGGCGATTCTCGAAATCCGGGACCGGCCGATCCTTGTGTGCGGTCAAGACCAGTGTGCCCTCACCGTGCAGAGCATCAAGGCAATCCTCCACTGGCTTCACGGCATGGGGCGTGGTATCGATCGCCCGATCGGCCATCTGACCGCCTGTGACGCTGCGCACAACATCCACCACGGAATCCTCGTCCGTGTTCACGACATGGGTTGCTCCCAGCTCCAACGCTAGGTCGAGCTTCCAAGGGCGAAGTCCCCTGCCAGCGACGATGATATTCCCGGCGCCGGCCTCTCGTGCCGCGATCACGCATCCGAGACCTCGTTGTCCCGGGCCCATAATCAGAACCGTGTCCCCCAGCTGCGTGCCGGCGAGGCGCACGCCCCAGTCAAATCCAGAGCCGAGCGGGTTGAAGAACACCGCATCTTCGATCGACAGCCAGTCCGGCATCGGATACACCTGGCTATTTGGACGCATGACCAAGTACTCGGCGTACCCGCCGTTCAGCCCCGAACCGTCCTCGACCGAGGTGAGGCCGTACGTCAAACCTCGCTCACATTGCTTCCAGTTGCCTGTCAGGCATGAAATACAACTGCCGCAGGACCAGCGGCCCTCCAGCGCCACTCGGTCTCCCACCCCGACACCGAGCCGCGCCGATGCAATCTCACCGATCCCCGCGATCCGGCCTACAACTTCGTGTCCGTCAATGACCGGATAGCACGGGATGAGGGCCCCTTTGTACTGCTCCCAATCGCTCCCGCACATCCCGCTGCCTTCGATGGCCAGAAGCGCCTCGTCGTCGCCAAGCCGATCCGGTACCGGCAGGTTCCACATCTGAATCTGGCGGTCCCCCACTTGAACCGCTGCTCTTGCTTCCACGGGTCCTCCTCATCTTGATTCGGAGTTGATGGATGGTTTTCTGGCTGGTGTTCTCAGGTCGTGAGGCTCTGCCAACGCTGAGCACATCCCGACACCCCCCCTGCGACGCACCGAGCCGCGCCGGACGGGTCCGGCAGGCGACCGCGCGATGTGGGCTCAACGAATGCTGAAGTTGATCGACTTGGCCTGGGTGTTCGCGATGAGATCGTCCATGCAGGCCAAGCGACCCATCCCGCTGTCCTTGTACCCGCCGAAGGGCATGCCGGGCGCGCCACTGCGGCCGTTGACCCAGACGATGCCTGCCTCGACCTCCCGGCTGACGCGAAGCGCGCGCGACAGGTCATTGGTCCAGATCGCCGCAGAGAGACCGAATTCGACGGCGTTCATGGCCCGGACGACGTCCGACTCGTCATCCCAGGGAATGATCGACACGACGGGGCCAAAGATCTCTTCTTGGGCAATCCGCATGTCCGGACGAACTTCATCGAACATGGTTGGCACGACATAGTGCCCACAGAGCCTGGAGTCGTCAGGCCTCCCGCCGCCGACGACCAACTTGGCCCCTTCGTCCAATCCGATTTGGATGTATCGGAGCACCTTCTCGTACTGGGCCTGGGACACGACCGCGCCCATCTCGGCATCCTCGTCCAAGGGCAGGCCGAGCTTGATCTCCGAGACGATGCCCCGGTACTTCTCCACGAACTCGTCGTGGACTGATCTGTGCACAAAGACACGGCTCATGGATGCGCATGACTGGCCGGCTGTCGCCGTGAAGTTCATACCTCCCACTGCCGCTTCCACCGCACCGTCGAGATCGGCGTCGGGAAATACAACCAGCGGATTCTTCCCGCCGAGCTCCAGCGTGACCGACTTGAGCCCGCTCGCAGCGGCGGCTTTGAAGATCTCCTTGCCTACAGCGACGCTGCCGGTGAAGATGATTCGTCGCACCGAGGGGTGCTTCGCGAGGGCTGCGCCTACGGTGGGACCTTGCCCGCTCACGATGTTCCAAGTGCCCCGGGGAAAGGTCTCGGCCACCAGCTGGGCGAGCACCAACGAAGAGATCGGGTCAGCCTCGTGCGCTCTCAGGACGAGGGGATTCCCGGCAAGGAGAGCTCCGATACTTCGCTCAATAGAGAAGAGAAAGGGATGGTTGGAAGCCGCATAGCTCACGGCGACTCCGAGTGGCTCCCTGATCACCAATCGAAACCCGTCAGATGCGTCAGGCATGGTGTCGCCCTTCAGCTCGGGCGCGATCCCGGTGTAGAAGTCGATGATGGCCAGCGTACCGAGGACGTCGCGGCGCATGGCGCTCACCGTGGCACCGCTGTCAAGGGCCTCGATACGAGCCAGGTCCTCGGCGCGCTCCGCAATCCGCTGGCGGAGCGTCCGGAAGTACCCACACCGCTCGGTGATACTCAATGCAGCCCAGCCAGGGCGTGCCCTCACCGCCGCGTTAACCGCTCGCTCCACGTCTTCCGCGGTGCCGTCCGGGACTTCCGTCAGGAATTCCAAGGTCCCCGGGCTGGTCGAGCGGAACGTCTCTTTGGACGCAGAGGCAACCAACTCCCCATCGATCAGCATCGAGTACGAATCAGCAATCTGAGGAATCGCAGCCGAACGAACCACCCGTGAATCCTCCCGTCGTTAACCAGGACCGGATGCGAATGGTAGTCCAAACACATTGACTAGGTAAACCTATTATGTATCCCGTCGTGCGAGTGGGCTCAGGACGGACTCATTGAATGGCAAATCCAGGACCCATGCCCTCGAATCCAATCCTCCCCCACGATCCACCCCGCTATCTCAGCCCATACTGGGTCATGATGCACCTCATTCGATGGACTGGGTATCCACGCCACCGCAAGTAAACGGATCAGACAGCGATGCGCCCCACTGATACGCCCCCAACTCGATTCCGGAACCACGTTTTCAGAGAAAGAACGAGCTGACCACGGGACGTGACGAAACGGGCAGCGGCCCGCCGGCACACCGTGAACCTCGGTCAGATTCACGCCGGTTCAAGGAGTCGTTGACGAAGCGTATGGACCCTGTCGGACTGCATACCGGCGGGGCCTTGCAGGTAGTCGGCAACGCTGCCGTAGCAACGGTCTAGTACTTCGAGGGCCTCCTGCATGGCCCATCTCGGCGTGGCCAATACGCCAGCGGCGGCTTCTGGGGATATCCCGGATTCGACCAGACGCTGGTAGGAGGACTCTTGATCGGTCCGCAGACGGTACCGGGCTGTGAGCCCATAGTCGTCGAGGATCGTGTCACGGTCGACGGCGAGCATATCGAGGAGGAGCGCGGCGACGATCCCTGTACGGTCCTTGCCACCATGGCAGTGAAACACAGCGGGTAATCCGTTGTCCTCGCTGAGAGCGGTGAAAAGCTCGCCGATCTGGACCGCAGAGTGGTCGATAACGCCGACGTAGAGATCGCGAAGGATCCTCTCCCCATCGGCTTGGCTCGTCCCGGACGGAAATGCAGCCGTGTCGCGGTCCTCGGGCCGACCGAGGATCGTAAGTAGCCGGGACGGAACGGGGTTCGGCCGCTCGATGCGTTCGACCTCTCCGCGCAGGTCGTACACAGCACCGATGCCGAGCCGATCGTAGAGAGCACGATCCCCGGGCAACAGTCCGTGCAGCGAGTCGGCTCGAAAGACCAGTCCCCAGCGGATCCTGGATCCCAGGCGCGTCCGATACCCGCCGAGATCACGGAAGTTGGTCACCCCTTCGAATGGGACCCGACGGTCCGCGGCCACTACGGCTGAACCGCCACTGCGGGGGGCAACGGATACGAAGAGCCTTCCGTTTGCCTCACGAGGCAGCCGAAGGACGGTTTGGCCGGACGGCACCGTCGTCTCGAGGCGATGCTCAAGGTGGTCTGCGGTTGACCCTCTGGCCACGTCGACCGCGACAGGTTCGCCCTCGAACTCCCAGCGCACCAGAAGCTCCCCGTCGGGCTGAGTCTCAACTTCGACGCGGGCGATCGCACCGGACACGTTCGTGCAGCCTAAGACGCCAGGACGATTGTCGAGACGGGGTAGTCGAAAACACAATCGGGGCGACTCAGATCAACAGTTGAAAGATGGCCTTCCACCTGGAGGTCGGGAGAGCGCCCAGGCCTTATGGCCCGGGGAACACAGCTCGTAGCTGCTCAAGCAGAGTGCGTTCGCCAACCACCGAGGTTGGGGTGTGGTCAGGGTCGAGCCGGCCATAGACCAGACGGATCAACGACTCCGCCGGCATGGAGAGATCGGGCTCGCCTTCGGGCTCCGCTGAGGTGAATCCGACCTGACTCGGTTCGATCGTCACTGCGAACCAGCGTTCCGGTTGGGTCGTACTCGTCATGATCGTGCGTGGGTCGCCTTCAGGCCTGGACGTGAACCTGGCAATAAGCTCGAGATTGTCCACAACTACGTCCGTTCCGTCGGCGGCCAGGGAGACGGTCGGGTCCAGCGCCACGGCGATGTCCCATTCGTGGATGAGGTGCTCGTTCAGTCGCATCCCAAGAAAGGCATCCCAGTCCAGCTCAAGCGGTCCCATGGCGAGCTTGATCCGCGCCCGATCATCTGGATGGGTTGCCTCAAGGGCGGACACCATCTCGGTATCGGCTGCCACGGCATCATTGACCTTTGCTCGGGGCGTTTTGGCGTTCCATTCGTCCCAGACCTGTTGGTTAAAGTCGTCAGCAGACTCAACATTGTCGAGCGAAGCTTGAAGCGTTCGGCGGGCGATCACTGCCCCGGATCCGAGATGCGACATCACATCGGCAATAGTCCACTCCTTCGGGTAGGCCTGTTGGACGATAACTGTGTCATCGAGCGAGTGCACAAGATCGGCCAGCCGGTCGACTGAGGAACGGAGAGCATGGGTAGCGTCGGGCATGCGCTTGACCCTACCGGTGAAAATCGCTATTCCATCGGGGTCACGGTGCACGCGGGCAGCCCCGTACACCGGAACCGGGTGCCACCGTGCGGCACAACGGGCGAGCGAAATCACCCGACGTCAGTAACTTGTCGTCGAGTCGATCCCTTCGGCGGCTGCCAGCGCGGCCGCAGCCCATTCCTCCGGGCTTGGTTTCGGCGATCGAAGCACCCCGAGCTGCCAGTTCGGGTGGGAAGGCAGGCCTCCACCGTGCGCCACTGTTTCTCGTGGATGACTACCGCCACCAACATCGACGCCGACGCCGACGCCGACGCCAAGGTGACCTCGCCGCCGACCTACACCGGATGAACTCTCCCGACCTCCTAGACGCTTTCGATGACTTGTAGGCATTCCCTGACCGAGTTCTCATCCAGAGCCAACCTACGAGGCAGTAGCTCACGACTGAGATCGACGGCGACCGGGATCGAGCTGAGACCGCGGGGAGCCGATGGGTTCACGACCGTCGACTCCGTCGAAAGGGTGACGATCTGACACCGGTATCATCCCACAGGCGTAGGAATGGTTCTAAAGGGCATCGATAGGCGACGCTAGGCTTCAGGCGTGGCGCCCGACCGCCAATTTGCCAATTCGCCGAGCACACTTCCGTATCCGCCGCTTCAACCGATCTGGTGACTTCTTCTGAGGATCCAGATATCCAAGCGCAAGTCCGCGACCCTGCGCGGATACGAAAGCGGAGGCGGCGACTCGGTCGCCGGGGCAGACTCGTGCGCGCATTGATCGTGGCACCGCTCGTCGTCGTTCTGTTATGGGCGACCGTTTCCTATACGGTCTGGATGCTGCGGCCCACGAGCCTCTCATGGAAAGTGAATAGCGTTGAATGGGTCAGGTACAACGTCCCCTTCGGCATGGGCAACTGGGTCGCCGACCACGTCGAGCAGGTTTACTACAGCAACCAAGCGCCCAAAAAGGGCGGGCCGCAGCTGAAGAGCCTGCCGAAGGTGGGGGTAAAGCACACCACGGCCCCGGCGACCACACCATGGCCGCCGGCGATCACTCCGATTTTCCCCAACCCGCTTCCCGGCGAGGGGGTCTGGCAGCCGACCGGACCGTCGATCGATGCTGCTGCACCCGTTTTGGTAACGACGTATCGTCCTGACCCCAACTACCCACAGATCGTGGCCTACGTCGCCTGGTTCGACCACACACGTACCGAGCTCGCGTATTACCCGGGCCGCTATGAGCCGCCGAATGCAGCCGTGCGCGGGCCCACGATGGTCCCATACAGCCAGCGTTCTCGTCTCCTTGCGACCTTCAACGGCGGCTTCACCTATGTCGACGGCGACAACGGGTCAGCCGATAACGGCCAAACGAACGAGCCGCTGAAGGACGGCAACGCGACGCTCATTGGATACACGGATGGTCGCGTCGACATCGTGGATTGGAGCGGGGGACCGAACCCAGGCCCGGGCGTCGCATGGGCCCGACAGAGCCTGGCTCCGATCGTCTGGAACAGTCAGCTGAATCCCGCGTTGGACACGAATCCGGACAGCCCACAGTGGGGATACACGCTCGGCGGCGCTACTCAAGTTTGGCGCACTGGCGTTGGGATCGATGCTCGAGGCAACCTGATTTACGTTGCCGCGAATTATCAGACAGTGGTCAGCATCGCCCAGATCCTTCAGCACGTCGGAGCGGTGAGGGCAATGGAGTTCGACATCAACCCTGAATGGCACACGCTCAATACGTACAACCCCCCGGGCCTCAACCCCACGATGGTTGGGCCCAACCCGAATCAGTCGCCCGACCGCTACCTCGTCCCCGATGACCGTGACTTCTTTGCGGTCTACCGACCGGTTCCCGGTCCGGTCACTGTTCCCGTCGGGTAAGGATCGCTCGCCTGCGAGCATTTACATCCCGTTCGCCTGGAACAGGTTTCAACTCCGCGCCGGACTGTCCCACCATCCGGTTCTGGGGTGCCACTTTTCTGGCTAGCGACACGGACACTCCGGTCACCCAGCGCAGGAGCCCTTGGTTCCGTGCGTACCTGTCCCTGCTCCCCGCCCCGTGCGCGGCGGTTCTGGGCCGTTCCGGCCCCGGGCCCCTGTCTCCCTCCACCTGGTAGTACGGAGCGGAAGGCGGGATTCGAAGCCGCGACCGATCCCGCCGCGTCTGCGTCGTCCTCCGGACCCTGTCGGGACCCCATTCGACGTCCCATGCGGGACGAGATACTGACTCCGTGGCGTACCGCGACGGCAGCCCTTCCCCGGGCTTCGCGAGGTATGTAATTGAGCGTGCCGCGTCGATGTCAGCCCCCATCGTTCCCAATTCGAGAGAGTCTCGAACTAACCGAGCACTTCGTCGTGGGACGATCGACCGCTTGCTCTGGTTGAGAACGTACAGCCTGCGGCGAAAGCCGCCCTTGATCACCTCAGTCCCTCAGCGTTCGAACGAGGCTACTTCGGTGGCTCGATCTGCAAGACCCGGTGCCGATCAGAGCGGGTCAACGTCATCTGAAGCCACCCCTCGCTCCTGCAGAGAATCAGCGCGAAACTACTCCCATGCCCAACAACCGTCTTCTGTGGTAGGTGCCTTGTGAGCGCCCAATCTGGTGATCGCGAGTTTGATCTGGTTGTCCGTGGGGGATTGGTCGTAGACGGATCCGGCGATCCTGGCAGAAGGGCTGACGTGGCCGTCATCGGCGATCGCATAGCTGCCGTCGGCAAGGTCAGAGGTCGAGGACAGCAGGAGATCGAAGCGACCGGGCTTGTCGTAGCGCCCGGTTTCATCGATGCGCACACGCATATGGACGCGCAGGTGTTCTGGGATGATGTGGGCAAGCCTGCTTGCTGGCATGGGGTCACGACTGTTGTCATGGGTAACTGTGGGTTCACCCTGGCTCCGGCTCGTCTCCACGAGCGGGCCTTGGTCGTCCGTAACCTCGAGCGGGCAGAGGATATCGCCGCGGAGGCGATGGCCCAGGGATTGACGTGGAACTGGCAGACGTTCGGCGAGTACCTCGACGCGGTCGAAGCCAGACCGAAAGGCGTCAACTACGCAGCTTGCGTCGGGCACTCGGCGTTGCGGACATGGGCAATGGGCGAGCGTGCGTTCGACGAGGATGCCACCGAGCACGATCTTGCGGTCATGGCCGCCGAACTACGGTCGGCTCTGCGGGCTGGCGCCGTCGGCTTCACGACGTCTCGAAGTGGCCACGTTGCTTCTGACGGGCGTCCTGTGGCGTCACGTCGTGCCCGATGGGAGGAGATCGCTGCCCTCGTCGAGATCGTTGGCCTCGAAAGCGACGCCGTGTTCCAACTGGCGCTCGCCCGTCGCCCCGACCCCGACTTCCAACGTCAGTTCCAGGGAGATCTCCAGCGGCTGGCCGTCTCGAGCGGGGCCCCCATCGTGTTCGGCATGTTCGCCACACCAGCGCTGGCGCAACCCTCCATCGAGTTCATGGACGAGACCGCAGCGCTGGGCGGTGCGATGTATGGGCTCACCCACTGCCGTGGGGTCATGTCCGGCCAGTCCTTCCTGACCCGGCTGGGTTTCGACAGCTTGGTCGAGTGGCAGGATGTGCGCGGTCGCCCGCACGATGAGCAGAAGGTGCTCCTTCGCAACCCAGATGTGCGGTCTCGACTCGTCCATGCCGCACATCACGGTAGATACGGCGATGCCTTTGGGGCGGAAGCCTCTCGTCCAAAGTACGACACCATGCGGATTTTGCGGTCGGCCTATCCACCCAACCCGACAGTCGCCGACGAAGCCCGGCGCCGGGCCGTCGACCCGGTCGAAGCGATGATCGACGTCGCCTTGGAGCACAACCTCGACGTGTTCTTCATGCAGGAGCTCGTGCACCAAGAGGACGAGGACCTCTTGCCACTTCTCCGCTATTCACGCACGGCGATGGGATTTTCCGACTCTGGCGCCCACGTCAGCCAGGTGTTCGATTCATCGATCTATAGCTATCTTCTCGGATACTGGGTCCGCCAAAAGGAAGCGATTACGCTCGAGCAGGCCATCCAGATGATCACGGCGCGACCGGCCGAGATCTGGCGCTTGCAGGGTCGAGGGCGGTTGACGCCCGGGTACATGGCAGACATCACGATCTTTGATCCGGCGAGCGTTGGGCCCGTGATGCCACACGTCGTGCACGACATCCCCGGTAATGCCGCCAGGGTGGAGCAGCTTGCCAACGGGTACGCCGCCACCGTCGTCAACGGCCAGATGCTGACTCGCGACGGCGAAGCAACCGACGCTCGCCCCGGCCGGCTGCTCCGCGCGCTCCCGGCAAGCCGCGCGTCGTGATGCCAAACCGCGCTGATCTGCCCGGAGCACTACGCCACGTCCTCTCGCCCCACCAAGGAGCGATGGCTAGAGTTTGCTCCGGAAGG
This sequence comes from uncultured Acidimicrobiaceae bacterium, assembly GCA_963787485.1. Taxonomy (GTDB): domain Bacteria; phylum Actinomycetota; class Acidimicrobiia; order Acidimicrobiales; family RAAP-2; genus Bog-473. The sequence continues at coordinate 230,517 of CAWBDF010000002.1, forward strand.
CGGCACAGCTCGTGGTCCCGGAATGTTGAGACTGAACTCGAAACTCGTCCAGACACGATGCGTTACTCGGCGCACACCCAATTATTGCGCTTAGCGTAACGATGTCATCCGATTTGTCGGGGGACTTCCGGTTTTTCTTAAGAGTGGCATCTAGCCTGCTCCGCGTTCGGCAGCCCGACACCGAGCCATCTGGGCCAGAGACGACTTGAGTGAGCTCGTGCACCCACTCGAACCCAGGCGTCAATACCCGCCATCCGCACTCCGAGCGTCTGGTCGAAGAGCACGCAGTCGCGTCGGCCGGCTCGAAGGGCGACAGCTACGACAACGCGCTGGCCCGAAACGGTCAACGGTCTCTACAAGACCGGGCTCAACCGCCGAGGAGGACCCTGGCGGACCATCGATCATCTCGAGATCGAGACGACCAAATGGAACGATCGTTCCCTTCAAATGACCAGATGGATCGCCTAAATCAAACCGATTTCAACCGATTCCGAATCCAATGACCGCAGGCAAAAAGGATAGACTAGCCACGTAGGTTCGAGCATGGCGAGTCGAAGTTATAGCGATCGAAGGTGTTGCAGGCAATGATCCGTGTTTACAGTAGGAGTGACGGTACCACCGCGATAGAAGAGATCCAGCACGTGCTCGTTTCGCACGGAATGGGCCCTAGGGTTTCCGAGCCGGCAACCTCCGTCAGCTTCGTTCGAGGGGACACGGAAAGTGTCGTCCGCGACGTGTACGGATTGACCGGTGAAGGTCCAACCTTTCATAACGCACCCGCTCGAGTTTATGTGTTCGTGCTTAGCGGCTCGCTCGAGTTGGAGGTCGCCAGTGGTGACAAGCGGACGCTCGGACCCGGGGAGGTCGCCCTGTTAGAAGACTTGACCGGCGAAGGTCATATCTCGCGGGGTATGGCCGACCTTGGGACTGTAATGTTGACTTAATTCCATCCTGCAAAGACCCTCTCGATGGCTATGGATCCTTGGGTTTTGCCAGATTCGGTCCCAATGAGAGTGGCCTGTTGTTTGTTGGCTAAGAGGGAGAATCCGCCTGCACCGCTGCACCCTCGGGATTCGTCGACGTCTCCTCGAGCCCGAGTTCGGCGCTGAACGTTGCTGCCACGGACTTGGGGATCATGTCCCATCCGATTCCCGGCCAATTGAACCACCCGCCCGACGCCAGCGTTCCCCCGTCCGGATGAATGGTGGATCCCGTGACGTACGACGCCAGATGTGAGGCGAGGAAGACGACGCAATTGGACGTGTCCGAGACACGACCTTCGCGGGCCATCGGGAAGCGGATCTGAGCGAAGAGCGGGGCATCAAGGTGATTTTCCCCGGCGACGATCTTCTGCATGTTGGGAGTCGGGGTGTAGTCAGGTGCAACGTTGTTCACCCGGATACCGTCAGGTCCGAGTTCCACCGCAAGGCTCCGCGCAAAGTGTTCCACCGCGGCCTTGGCCGCTCCGTAAACGGCGAAACCAGGGGCTGCGCGCTGGGCTTCGACGGTGGTGAGGTTGATGATGCTGCCGCCCTTGCCCCCTGCCCTCATCTTCGGGATGGCCATCGAGCACGCGTGGAACACATGCAGCAGGTTGGTTCGCAAGAGCGCGTCCCAGCCTTTGGGGTCTGTGTCCGAGAATTCCGCCTGAAACGTGCCACCGACTCCGTTGACCAAGGTGTCAAGTCGCCCCCAGCGTTGGTCGACTTCTTCGAAGAGAGAAACGAGGTTTGCAGGGTCTCGCGCTGTCACCCTGATGAACGAACGCGTCGTAGCCGCCGTCTTCGAATGAGCGGCGGAGCAAGTCCACCGCCTCGTTGTCGATGTCGATCACACCGACCCTGACTCCGTTGGCGGCCAGGTCCAACGTGATTCCCCTCCCGAGCCCACCTGCTCCGCCGGTCACGACCGCAACGGTTCCGTCCAGCCGGGAACGCTCTTCGAACCAACCCATTGCCGACTCCTTTGAAAGCAGAGACACCCGTGGTGACCGAAGCGCTGTCCGTCGCGGCACCCAACGGACAGGGTATTAAGTCCGGGCCATGCACGCTGCGGGAATTACAAATCTCGGCTCGGGAGAAATGGAGTCCATGGTCGCGTCCTTCGTCGATCGGTTCTCCACGGTGCGGACCACGGCGGGCCGACCTCCGTGGGAATCGAACCGTCCCGAGGCAGTCCTCGAGGCGCAGAGCCCATGGCAGCCACGACGACACGACGATCACCGTCGCCAGAGTCATCGACCCAGCGAACGGGGACTCACCACGGATTCCTTGCGCCTCGAGAGCTATTTCCTCTTCAACTGCCGGTTCTGCCTGGTCCCTCGGGGGAAGACCCTGCCACGTCGAGAACCCGCCACGTTGATCGAGCGCAGACGAACGAAGCTTCCTTCGGCTCAAGGCCCAGTTGGCCAGCTTCGACTCTTGCTCGTGCTCGACGAGCTCGGCTAGTTGCAGCCTCCAATGTTGTTGTCGAGCTGCTCTTGGACCCATCTCCACCGCTTGCGAGCGGCCAGCGTGATGGTGACGACGAATCTGCCCTTCGAGTGGACCGAAGTCCTCGGTTCAGAACGGCTGACCGGCGCCACCCTCGACCGCCTCACCCACTGGTGCAAGCTCATCGAGACCATGGGCGAGTGCTTCCAACTCCAGGGCTCAAGATTCGAACCCGGCGGACGACCAACCTCGACATGGTGGCGAAGACCGTGACCCTCAGGCAAACCGACTTCCGACCAACCTGCTGCTGCTTTCGATGACCGCCCGCTGTTGGTTCGCGCTGATTCTTTACAGGCGGCGCCGGTCTTGCCGTTGGCGTCCTAGGACCTGCTGACGCCGTTTCTCTACCCTTGTTGAGCGTGTAAAAACACAAAAGGCACGGAGCCCCTCGTCCGTGACCCGAACGAACCCGACGGAGTCGCCCGTGACACCCACGGGAACGCCTCGGAGGTCTACGGACCCCTTGGGTCGATGTCCCGGACGCTCGGTACGTGGCCCGGATCATCCGCGGAAATCCCCTGACGCCGGGAATGAAGCGTTTCAGCGAGGAGCAGATGCGGTCGCTCTACGGAAGCCGTGAGCAATACGAACAGCAAGTCAACGCCAAACTCGATGACATGGTTCGCAACCGCTGGGTGCTACCCCAGGACGCTCCGCTGATGTTCTCGCGGCAGATCTCGGATTATCGATGACTTCTCACGCGTCCCACTGCATGCGGACCGATCGGGGACCGCGGAGCACCGCGCCGTAAATCGGCGGCACTTCCATCAGGCGCAGGCTCCGAAGCCGGCGCAACAGCACCTCGAGGGCAACGTTCATCTCGCCCCGGGCGAAGAACGCGCCAACGCAAAAGTGCCGGCCGAGGCCGAACGCGAGATGGTTGGTCGGCCGACGGTCGAGGTCCCATTGGTCGGGGTCGTCAAACACCCGGGGGTCGTGGTTGGCCGACGGCACCGCCAGTCGCAGTAGCTTGCCGGCGGGGATCTCCCGGCCACAGATCACGACGTCCTCCATCGTCAGGCGCGGCTCGGTGCCGGTCGTCGCCTCCCAACGCACGGTCTCCTCGATAGCCCAACTCCGCTCGTGCTCGCTCTCGAGGAGGCGTCGGCGGACCTCTTCGGGCTGCTGGAGCACCGCCGTCATTAGTGAGCCGAGCGTGAGCCAGGTCGTGTCTACGCCGGCGGGGAACAACAGGCGTAGGAAACCGAAGACGTGGTCATCGTCCAGGCGCTGCCCCTCCACTTGCTCGTTGACGATGGCCGATAGGAGGTCGTCACCGGCATGGGCCCGGCGCTCCTCGACCAAGGGGGCGACGTACTCGGTGAACTCGGCATTGGCCTGGCGGGCACCCTCGGGGTCGAAGACCGAGTTAAGCATGGCCTTCGCCCAGGCAGCCATCTTGTCCTCGTCGTCGCGGGGAATTCCGAGGAGCTCGGTGATGACCCGCATCGGGTAGCGCTTGGCGAAGGTCGTCATCAGGTCGGCTTCGCCGAATGGGGCGATTTCGTCCACGAGCTCTTCGGCGAGCGGCTTGAAGAGCGGCTCCACATAACGCGGGATCGCCGTCCGCCGAAAGGCCGGCGACACGAGGTTGCGATGCACCGTGTGGTCGCGTCCGTCGTAACCCTGGATGTTCGGGCCTATCATCGGGAACGTGATCGGCTTAAGAGCGGCGCCTTTCGAGAACCGGGAGTCCTCCCGGAACGCGGTCGACACGTCGGCATGGCGGAGTAGCACCCAGCCGGCGACGTCGCCGAACCGGAGCCGCGCCACCCCGAGCTCCTCCCGGAGAGGGCGCGAGCTTCTGCCAATACTCGGTGAGGTTCGGGTCGTTGTAGTCGACGTCATCGTCAACGCCGGTGACGGTGGCCATTCTCCCCCCTCCCTGTCTGTGGTGCAGTCGCAAACCTACCCGAGCCCGCGGGATATGTCTCTGCCTCGTTGGCGAATACCACAGAGGAAGAGGCAGAGATGATGCCCGTCAGATGGAAGGAAGCCGTCCGCTGCCTCAACCTCCACATCGCAGAAGAGCTCTACCACGCCCTACCGACGAACCCACCGCCTCGAGTCGGTAGTCGTGGACAACTGTCGCCCTTCTCGTCCCACAGCCCGACGAGACGATGCTGCCGCGGCCAGTGGCGCTGCGGCGGCTAAGTCTGCGGGGGTTGCGGGCGTATTCAGAGGGAGGCGACCTGAGGGTCTCATTCTGGGCGCGCCGCGCACGGGTCTGCACAGACTTCGGCAGACTCCGAGACGTGAAGGGCAGCCGAATGGGGAGCCTGTGCTGGACGTCTACGGACGCAGGAACGGCCAGTCCCCGTTCGATGCCGGTTGTGGGTTCGAATCCCACGGGGCCGCACCACGGGGCCGCACCCGGCGCGGTTTGGGAACAGCCATGAACTGGCGTCAAAGGGATCTCAAAACCGCCAGCAGGAGAGGGATCCACCGGCGGCTCGGGTTGTCCGGAACAGAATCGAACCATGCAGGGCACCTTGGTGGTAGCCGGGAAGCGGACAGAGGCAACGACCGGCGCCGTCACAGACCTTATGTCGTCCGGCACCCGGTTCTGGCTCGACCTAGAGGGTGTGGACGAGGAGGCCTCTGACCTGCTGGCCAACACCTTCCGACTTCATCCCTTGGCCATCGAGGATGCCGAGCACTTTGGCCAGCGACCGAAGATCGACGAGTTTGACGACTTCACGTACTTCGTCGTCCACGGTGCCACGCGTGGGGGCGACGGGACGTCGGAGATGCACATCTTCCTACTGCCTCATTGTGTTGTCACCGTGCATCACGGAGAGTGCCCGGCCTTGACCGACGTCTTCGGACGCATCGAGCGCCACCACAGGATCCAGGATGTCTCACCTGAGGTAACCCTTCTCTACATGATCGTCGACAGCCTGATTGATTCGTTCTTCCCGATTCTGAGTCTTTTCGACGAACGCATCGATGAACTCGAAGACGAGATCCTGCGCAAACCGACCGAGGCTCAGCTCGCTGTGCTCTTCGACATGAAGAGGTCGCTGATCAACCTGCGTAAGGTCATCACCCCCCAACGCGACATGTTCGCCGCACTGGCGTCGGGCGTCGTGGAACTACCGGGCATGACAGAAGAAGGCCAGCGGTATTTCCGAGACCTCTACGACCATCTCATCCGAATCGCCGATGTCATCGATAGCTATCGGGACCTGCTGGCGGGCGTCATGGACACCCATGTCTCGACAGTGTCGAACCGCCTCAACGTCGTAATGAAGCAACTGGCAATCATCGCGACCATATTCCTGCCATTGAGCTATCTCACAGGCTTCTTTGGACAGAATTTCTCGTTTCTGATTGGGCATATCACCGGACGCCTTCCCTTCTTCATCTTCGGGCTGGGACTCGAAGTGGTCGCCGCGCTGATCCTGCTGTACTTCTTCCGCAAACGCGGTTGGCTCGGAGGTCCCACAACTTAGAAGCGGGAGCGCGTGGACGATAAAGCCCAGGTGTTCGGCGTCCCCGGCTTCTGACAGGACGGCGCTTACTTGCTTCGTTTAGTTCCCTGCCGCTTCGTGAGCTTCCTTGTACTTGCGGTGCTGCTCGAGAATGTGCTCATGGGAAGCACCTTTGGTCGGTACGTACGGGTGGTGCTTTCGGCACAAAATATATGGGGTGCCGTCTAAGGGGTGATGGCCAATCCTCCAACAGCCTTTGGTGTGGCAATTGACCTTGCGAACGCCAGTGTACACCCCTATGCCGACCGCAGTTATGAGTGTTGCCTCACCGAGGTCGGACCCAAAGCCCGACCAGAAGTTGTAGTACAGATCCGGCCCTCCATGGAGGGTACCGGTATGAAGTGCCAGCCAATGTCGTACCGCGGCGAAGAACGCGATGAGAAAGGCGAGTCCAATGATGCAAAGCACAAGGGATAGGCCAAGGCCAACCTTCTTCGCGGGACTCGCCTCACCGAGCTCCTCGTTGGGCAACGCGGTGGCACTGGTTCCCATCTGAGTCATCGAGGCAGCCGGGGAAGACCCCGCCTGAGTGGTACCGGTAGTTGACGTGGGGTCGGACATGATCATTCGAGTCTACGGGTTCACCTGATGCGCATATGGGGACTATCCCCGTGCCGGGGAGGGTGGCACCCCCTCGTCCGATAGCTGTGCCTCAAGCGTTTTCGTTACGGCGTGAACTGCTTCGTGGCACGGAGGTCGCGAGAACGACGATCGGAAGACGTTGTGTCACTCAGAGTCCCAACGAGGTCGTCCCCATCTCCAGTAGTGGTGACTCTGTCCGGAACTGCGAGTGAAATCTCTTGATGGCGCATGTCATCGGCACGGTCCTTCTCCCCCTGCTGGCCACCCACGGCACCGTGACCTCCCGTGAGTGCCGCTCCAATTGAATCGACCGAGAGCAATTCCCTCCGACGAGAGAGCGAGCCGACCGTCCGAGGTGCCCAGATCGGGGCCTGCCCTCGACGCCGGGATCGCCCATGAGCGCCCAGCGACGCCGACGCGGCCGACATTGAGGGCGAGCGAGCGCGGAGCTGCGCGCTGGTGGTGCCGTCGTTCGCGGGAACGTGGGTGCCAAGTCGCAGCCACTTCGGGCATACACCCCGGCCCCTTTGCTTCCTTTAGGTGATCGTGGCGGCGTAGTCGGGAACGTAGTGGTACCGGTCGCGGGGCGGTCGCCGATAATCCCCCACTGGCGGGCGGGGGGGAAGCTTGACCTTCGGAGCCCTGCGGGCGTCGTACGGCACGACCGATAGGAGGTGAGCGATGCAGTTGAGCCGGGCCCGCTTCTTGTCGTCGGCCTCGACCTCGTACCATGGGGAGTCCGGTAGGTCGCAGTGAGCGAACATCTCGTCCTTGGCCCTGGAATACGCGACCCAGCGGTTACGGCCCTCGATGTCCATCTCGCTGAGCTTCCAGCGCTTCAGGGGCGTGTTGACGCGCTCTTTAAACCTCCGCTCCTGTTCCTCGTCGCTCACGGAGAACCAGTACTTGAGCAGAATGAGGCCGTCGTCGGTCAGCATTCGTTCAAAGGCAGGACACTGCCGGAGGAACCGGTGGTACTCCTCATCTGTACAGAACCCCATCACCCGCTCTACCCCGGCCCGGTTGTACCAGCTGCGGTCGAACAGGACGATCTCTCCACCGGCGGGAAGGTGGGCGATGTAACGCTGAAAGTACCACTGGCCCTCTTCACGGTCGCTCGGGGCCGGGAGGGCAGCGATCCGGCACCATCGGGGATTGAGGTACTCGGTAATGCGCTTGATCACGCCACCTTTACCGGCGGCATCGCGACCCTCGATCACGATGACGATCCGTTGACCCTCGTCGCGGACCCACTGTTGCATCGTCACCAGCTCCTCTTGGAGGTGCAGGAGTGCCTTGTCGTATGCGCCATTGTCAGCCATGCGCTCATCCTGCCAGGCGATCGGGTTTTAGAGGTCGAGGTGGGCCCCAGAAGCTCTACGCCGGACTACCCGACGAGGGCGCCCGAAAGGTTGACTTCCGCTCCCACCTGGCAACCCGTAAACCGAAAACGAGTGGCCAACAACGGACGTCTCGGTCGGACTCCGAATGACTTGATCGGGTTGCGATCTCAATTCGAATGAGACAAGTCGCACCCCCTTCGCCTGTAGCCTGAGCCGGCGTCCGTGTCAGCAGGAAGGAGGTTGCCGATTGCCTGCTTGCTCCCGCTGCCTGGTTGAGGTGCCCTTGGGGACTGCACGTTGCCCCAAGTGCGGTGCCGCCATCAGGCCGCCTGTCATGCCACGACCGACGCCGAAGCGCTCCGGGAAGTCGCGACAACGGCTGAACGCCCTGAACCACAGAGATCGGGTCGTCGGCCCCGCCACCCTCGTCCTCCTGGTCTCGTTCTGGCTGCCCTGGTACAGCATCGGTCCCTTCTCCGCCGATGGACTGAGTGCCCACGGCTGGCTGTTCATCGCGGTGTTGGACTCGATCGTGCTGGTGCTCTACGTCCTGATCACCGCGTTCGACCTGGGCGACCTCGCGGTACAGGGCCGTATGTCCAAGGAACAGGTCCTGGCCCTCATGACCGGAGTCAATCTGGCCCTCGTGGTGCTGGGTGTCCTACTCAAGCCGGCTGGCTTCAGCTGGTCTTGGGGCGCCTTTCTCGCCCTGGCCGCCGCGATCGTCGCTTCTTTGCCCTATGGCATTCCCCTCATCCAGGCCCGACTCCGGCGCTGAATCCGATGACTCGGAGGCACCAGCGCTGACCCTGAGGTCGCACGAGCGGGCCGTCGCCACGGATTGGGCCTTGTGCCGATGGAGCCGCCCGTAGGATCAGATCCATGAGCCGATTCGGGCAGCACACGAAACTGGTGGCGACTGCAGGGCAAGGCGACGCGCTCGTTGCGAAATTTCTTGAATCGGCCGAGATACAACGCGACAATCCGGCTTGCGGGCTGATGATCGCTGGCAGCTCGACGACCGAAGAAGATGTCGTCTACCTCGTGGAAGTCTGGGCGAGCGACCGGCGGGAAGGGTTTGTCGCTGTAGAAGATTCGACCGGGACAGACAGACCCCCGTTCGTCAGGAAAGGCCCAACCACATGTTTCCCAATAAGTCTCTTGGCTTCGTGATCGCCTCTCTTGTCGGAGAGAGTCATCATGGAGACGCTGCTGCATGAAGGCCTCGTTGATCTCAATCGTTCAGAGAAGGACGCATCACCGACGAGCCTGGGTCGTGCCCGATGTCGGGAAATGTCAACGCACGGTCTCTAAGTGCAGGCGTCGGTAGCCTCGGTGCCGTGACTGACTCCTTCTACGATTCGGTCCACACCTATGCCGAGCACGTCTCAATGCTGCTCGAAGTCGAAGACGATGTACGCATCCTGCTGGACGAGCCCTACCGTCAAGTCGACGTCCAAGTGCCGATCCACGCCGACGACGGCTCCGTCCTGTCGTTTCGTGGCTATCGGGTCCAGCACAACGGGGCGCGGGGACCATTCAAGGGTGGCCTGCGCTATCACCCCGACACCGACCTCGACGAGGTGCGGGCACTGGCCTCGTTGATGACCTGGAAGTGCGCCCTGCTCGACCTGCCCTTTGGTGGCGCCAAAGGAGGCATGACTCTCGACGCGGCGGCACTCTCACCCCGCGAGCTCGAAGCGGTGACCCGGAGCTTCACCAACGCCATCTCTGGGGTCATCGGTCCGAACCTTGACATCTTGGCGCCCGATGTGAGCACCGATGCCAGGGTCATGGGGTGGGTCATGGACTCCTACTCCTCGCGGGCCGGCTGGTCCCCCGCTGTGGTCACTGGCAAACCGATTGATCTCGGCGGCGTCCCCGGCCGGGTCGAAGCGACCGGGCGAGGAGTTGTCGCGGTTACCGCGGCGACCCTCACCGCTCTCGGCCGTAACCTCGTCGGCCAGCGAATCGTCATCCAGGGCTTCGGCAATGTTGGACGCCATGTGGCTCAGATCGCCGCCGAGCATGGTGCGGTGATCGTGGGAGTCTCCGACGTCTCCGGCGGTCGCCACATTCGAGAAGGCGTCGACGTGCCGACATTGCTCGCCGAGGTCCAGCCTGGCACCCTGCTCAAGGAGGTGGGGATCGGTGATTTCATCACCAACGCGGAGCTGCTCGCCCTCGAGTGCGACGTCTTGATTCCTGCCGCCTTGGAGAATGCCATTGACACCACGAACGTCAGAGACGTGCGGGCACGCCTCGTCGTCGAAGCGGCCAACCACCCGGTCTCGCTTGAGGCCGACGCGGTCCTATCCGAGGGCGGCGTGATCGTGGTGCCCGATATCTTGGCCAATGCCGGAGGCGTTACCGGGAGTTACTTCGAGTGGACATCGAACCTGACCGGATTCCGGTGGTCCGAGGAGCGGTTCAATGACCAGCTCTTGGACTTCTTGGACCGGGCGTTCCAGGCAATGTGGAAGGTCCACCTCGAACGGGGGGTCGATCTACGGACCGCCGCCTACATGGTCGGGATCGCCCGAGTTGCCGAAGCCGTCCGACTGCGCGGCCTGGCCTGAGCAGCCATCGCCATTGACTCGTACAGATTGCCGCCGGGGAACATCAGAAAATGGAGGTGGTGGAATGACCCAACACTTCAGCTACGCCGTCGACAAGCGCTACCTTCCCGTGCTGCTGCCTCTCCTCTTCCGACCATCAAAGAATGACGTCACGCTGACAGATGAGGGCGTGCTCATCGCGACATTCGGCCTGTTCAGAGTCGTGTCCCCGCTTCGAAACATCACCGGGGCGCACGTCACCAGGAACTACCGCTGGTGGACCGCTGTTGGGGTTCGCCTATCCGGTGCTGACGACGGTCTGACGTTTGGAACGAATAACCGTGCGGGCGTCTGCATTCACTTTAGGGAAAAGATGCCATCTCGGCTTCGACGTAGCGGTCATTCGGCGCTCACGGTGACTGTGAGCGACCTAGAGGGACTCACGATGGCCTTGGGTGGGGATAAAGAACAACCCGCCACACCCTCCCCTTGAGCACGACAGAGCGAGCTGCCGCCTGAGCAACGCTCTTACGGCGGTCCCGAGCGGGACTGCCCCGGTTCGCCGATCCGGCGGCTCATCCTGCTCGAAACCCAGGCACCAGGCGACACTTGAACCGGTGCGGTGCCCGGGCTGGCGAGCTCAGGTCCGGGTGATCGCAGCGTGCCAGGCGAAGACTCCTGAGGGGTCGTAGGTGACCTCAATCATGGTGGATTCGATGGTGTCAATGTCCCACCCGTCTGCGAAGCTCGTTCGGATCTCACCTTGTGTTGTTCGGCGCGGCCCCCGTTTCCCGGGCTGGCGGTCGCTGAAACACAGCATGTGATAGCGGCCGCCCGGTGGAACAACAGCAGCCAAGGCGTGCTCACCGGTCCCGCAGTCCACATCGAGAACTTTGCCGGCAAGGCCTCTGGAACGAGCCATACCGATCTTGCTACTACCTGACGAACCACCGACGCGAAAGCGCCCGTCCCACGAACGAACGGGGATCGGGCGCTTTTCTCACTTGTACTCCGAGAACGGATTGCTCGGGGAAATGGCTACCAGGAACGGGGCGTCCTTGCCCTTGCCGTCGCAACGCTCTTACTCCAAGCTGCTTGCCCTTGGACTACCTGGGCCTACCGGGATTCCTCCCAGTCAATCCTTGTCCATCCGCTCTCAGGCTGGCCCTTCATGCTCATACCGCATAAGCGCCTCCTCCGGGAATCCTCTCGGATCCCGCACCCCCAGTATGCGCTCAGTGCATCGCGACTTCCAGAGTCCAAATGGCTATCTGGGCCAGTAAGGCGCAGAGGATCCCGCAACCATCCTTGTGGATGGTCCGGCGCCGCGCGGCCTGAAAGGTGATGACCGCTGCACGGTGAGGCGGCAGCCCTACACGGTGGCGATTTCGGCGACCGGATAAATCCACAGAGCACATGAGCAGTAGATGTATGGCAGGATCGCTCGGCGCAAGGGTTGGTCGATCTGTTCCTGCGTTCAGTGATCGGGCCTCTGGTGTTCGTCGCGTCAAGAGGAGGGACTTGTGGAACTCAAAGTCGTTGGTGCCGGCGTCGGCCGAACGGGGACGCATTCGCTCAAGCTGGCGCTCGAGCAACTCCTCGATGCCCCGTGTCACCACATGCTCGAGATACTCGGGGACCCCGACCAAATACCAGCCTGGATCGACGCCATTGAAGGTCGACCGGTCGACTGGTCACGAATGCTGGCGCGCTACGGAGCGATCGTTGATTGGCCGGGTGGGGCCTTCTGGAGAGAATTGTCACGGGCCAACCCGGATGCGCTTGTGCTGCTGTCGGTTCGCGATCCCGAAGAGTGGTACCGCAGCGCCTCGAACACGATCTTCCTCACATTCGACCACATGCCGCCAGAGGTTGCGCCCTGGATGACCGCGGTGCGCAAGCTCCTGCAGGACCGATTCAGCGACCGCTTTGAGGACCCAGAAGCCATGATCGATGCCTTTATCCGCCACAACGAAGGGGTGCGTGCCGAAGTGCCGGCGAGCCGCCTGCTCGAGTGGAATCTTGGCGACGGCTGGGATCCGATCTGTGAACGGCTCGGGTTACCAGTTCCCGCAGAGCCCTTCCCCGTCACGAACTCGACGGACGAGTTCCGCGAAATGGTTGGTATTCCGCCTCTGACCTGACGCCTGCACTCGAGCACGCCCCCCTTGCAGGGCCCATCGGGAAAGCGTCGAGACTGGGCAGGTTCTGGCAACCTCAGTTCGCGGGTGGGGCGTCAGAGCTCCGAGTCGCGCCGGGGCGTCCGGTTCTTCGCCCATTGGACAGTGATGCCGTCGCGACGCATCATCGCCATGAACCCGGTGATGGAGAAGAAGATCGCTATGGCGGTGAGCCCATACGTCACCACCGAGCGCTCGAGAACGAATGAGCGCAGTGACGATGAAACGAGCAACCAAAATACGAGCCCAGCGTTGAGCATCAGGACCGTCGCCCAGAGGACGGAAATCCGGATGAAGAATCGACGGACGAGCGGCCGCCTCATGATTGCGGGGTCCATGGGGCAAAAGTCGTGGGCAAAGCGCTGCGTGAATGGCCGGCCGACCAAGGCCGAGATGAGCAGGGCAACAGAGATTATGACGGTACCAGCTGTCGGTTGCGCGAAGTAGACGAATGCGCTCCCCGTGATGAAGGCAATCACCGTCCTTAAGGTGATGAGGATGGTTCCGAACAGCAACAACATCGATACTCGGTCGCCTTTCAGCAGGCGCCGACCCAGTGCCAGATAAGACCAGGTGAGCGCCGCGATCAACGCACCTCTGAAACCGGTGAGGACGAGGAGCAGATAGAACACGACGAGAGGACCAACGACACCCTCGAGCACGACAGGACATGCGTGACGAAGAGCTTTGCCTGGCGGAGGCAGCAGCAGCAGTGAACCTCCTCCTCGCCCGTCGCTGTGGGGCGTCGGCAGGAGGCGCAGCATGTGCCATGGCTCGACGGTCCCGCCATTCGACCTGGTTGCCACAGCGCTGCCACTCTTTCCGCCGTAAGCGGCGGCGCTTTGACCCGAATTGAGGTTCTCGAATGCTACACCGAGCCGGTGAACCACCTCTTCGCCCGGCTCGGCACGCCAAGGTTCGGTCTCGCGGGACACCGCATCAGGTCAAAACCGTCGCCCTGTCGGACCACCAACTCGTCTGGCACACGACGGATCCCCTCGACGCCTCGGTTTTCGATCCGATCCGCCCGATTGTCCCCGTACGCTGCCGGTTCGAGCCGGTTGGTCGCCTTCTCTGGCGTGATGCACAGGCCACTCGGGCATCGGCGGTGCGGGGCTGCCAAGCGCCTGATCAGTCGCCCCGCGACAATGGACCGTGCTCTTGTCCGGCAGGATAAAGCGTTGGGCGGCGGTATCGGTCGTGCTCAGCGGCACCGCAGTGGCCGCCATGGCAACGTTCGCCGCGACGTCGGGCTCCACTCCTCCGAGGGCCTGGAATGGCTCGGACCATGTTGCCAACTCGGCGCCCTCGCGCCTTGTTCGACAGGCATTGGCTTCGCCGCGGCCAAAAGGACGGCGGGCGCACGCAGCCACACACCCCGCGCCGACGACCGCGACGCTGCCAAAGACTTCCGGCCAGGTCGCGCTCGAGGGCTGCCCTGTGCCCCCGCACCCGCCGCTGCCGCCCTCACCCCCCCCGTGGCACCCGGCGGTCCTCGTGACGTCACTTCCGCCGGTGAAGGTGCCGGCGCTATGGATTTCCCACGTGAGGGCGCTCACCGGAAAGGGCATGTGGATCTGGGAGTGGGACAGCACTGACGGTGGCGACGCCAACGAGATCGTGCAGCAGGCCGTTTCGGCGGGCCTGCATCAGTTGTGGGTCCGGGTGGGTGACTCGATGAACGGTTTCTACGGCGCCGAGGAACTCGACTCGCTCGTGCCCCTAGCCCATGCCCACGGCCTTGCCGTGATCGCGTGGGGATTCCCGTACCTGTGGGACCCCGTTGGCGATGCCCAGTGGACCGCGCAGATCCTCGACTGGCGCGCCCCCGACGGCCAGCAGCTCGACGGCTACAGCGCCGACATCGAGGAGGCGACCGAGGGTGTCATGCTGAGCGCCCAGCGGGCGGCCGTGTACCTCGAGCTTGTTCGACAAGCCGCCGGCAGTCGGCTTGTCGTGGCCACCGTCTATCCTCCGACCGACGCCAACTGGGACGGTGGCTACCCCTACCAGGCGATGGCGCCCTACGTCGACGCCTTCGCCCCGATGGTCTACTGGGAATGCACCGATCCCGGCACCGACGCCGCGCTCGACGTCGCTCGCCTCTCGACGCTCCGACCCGTGCACGTCATCGGACAGGCCTTCAACTTCGCCGGCGTCGGCGGCCGGATCGTCTCACCGAGCGGAGCAGAGATCACCGAATTCTTGAGCGCCAGCCGGCGATCTGGCGCGATGGGTGCGTCGTTCTGGGTGTGGCAGGAGGCCACGCCGGAGGAGTGGGCCGCCGTGTCCGGCTTCCCCTGGAGCACGGTTGGGATCAAGCCGATGTCGCCACGGGTCAGCCCAAAAAGATCCCGACCCTGACCGTTGTTCAAGGACGGCCGATGCTCGCTGCGGCCCGGCCGAAGGGCTGGAGTGGAGCGTCCTGCTCAGGACCTGGACTTGTCGGGCAACGGACGTCGGCGAACGTCTCAACGGTGCGATTGCGCAGCTCGACGAGATTCGATAGACAAATCGCAGCCGACCCCACGCCTCTAGGAGGTAAGCAATGCCTGAGGTCCTGACCATCGAGGATGCCATCAAGGAGCTGCTGGACAAGCAAGCCATCCACGATGTGATGATGCGCTACTGCCGCGGTGTCGACCGGCTGGATGCGGAGCTCATCGGCTCTGCCTACCACCCCGACGCCTACGACGACCACTGCGGCCGTGAGTTCACCGGCGCGACGGTCGGCCCGGGAATCGCTGGGTGGATGGCCGAGACAATGGAGATGACCAGCCATCAGATCACGAACCAAACGATCGTGATCGACGGCGACTTCGCGGGCAGCGAGTCGTACTACACCGAGACGCATATCCTCAAGGAAGGCGAACAGCGAGTGAAGGGCATTGTGGTCGGCCGCTACATCGACCGGCTCGAGCGGCGCGACGGCGAATGGCGCATCATCCATCGCCGCGTCGTGATGGAGGGCTCGAGCGAGGTACCCATCGACCTGCTCGCGGAGCGGCTGGTGGCCAAGCTGTGGACGACCGACCGCAACGACCCGTCGTACGCGGTGCTCGAGCACCCTGCCGACGCCAGGTAGTTGGTGGAATCACCGGGCCGATTTGACGAGCCGCGGGCTACGTCCGGGGAGTGATCTGTCCGGGATCGTCCTCCCGAGAACTCGCAACACAACGGCTCATACCGATTGTCGCCAAGGTTGGCATCGACGTCGGTGAGCCAGCGATCAGGTCCGAGGTATCCCAGACAGTCGCCGAGTCCGTGGCAGCACCAATGGCTTCGTCGTGATACGGCGTTCAGAGTCGACGGTTTCGCTCCACGGCGCGCCCGAGGAGACTTCCGCGGTCTCTGAGGTGGTCGAACAATTCTGGCGGTGAGAGCACCTCGAACTCGGTGGCAGCATGTCCCAGCGCCAACGTCGCCCAATCCAGTGAGTCCGATGTCATACGGAACCGACACTGCCCGGAGCCGACATCTTCGAGGCTGCCCCACGAGCCGATGCGCTCGCGGACGACCGCCGCAGGGGCATCGAAGAGCGCCTCCACCTCATACCTCGTCCTGACGCTCACGATGCTGGACCGGACGAACGCCGCCGCGTCGTCGGCCGGCAGTTGGCGAGGGATGGCGTGGGCGCCCGTGGCCCTCGGCTCCGCCAGTCTGTCCAGGCGAAAGGTCCGCCAGTCGAAACGGGTGAGGTCCCACGCCACGAGGTACCAGCGCCTCCCGAGCAAGACCAGCCGGTGCGGATCGACCTCCCGAGCGCTCCGTTCGCCGCTGTGATCGATGTAGGCAAACTCCAGGCGCTCGCCGTCCTGGCAGGCTTGGGCTACCGACACCAGCACTTCCGCGTCGACGCTGGCGGCGGATTCCTGCCAGGGGGCGGGAACGGTCATCGCGGCCAGAGCGTCGATGCGGCGGCGGAGCGAGGACGGCATGACCTTGATCACCTTGCTCAGCGCCCGCAGTGAGGACTCCTCGATGCCGGTGACGGTACCCGCCTGGATGGCCGAGTGCAGCCCAACGCCGATGGCCACGGCCTCCTCGTTGTCGAGCAAGAGGGGCGGAAGCGCCGCGCCGGCCGCCAGCTGATAGCCGCCATCCAGGCCCCGTCTGGCCTCAACCGGGTAGCCCAGATCTCGGAGGCGGTCGATGTCACGACGAAGAGTGCGAGGCGAGACGTCGAGACGAGCAGCCAGCTCAGCCCCGGCCCAGTAGCGCCGGGACTGCAAGAGGGACAACAGTTGGAGCGTTCGCGTGCCCGGGCTCGCCATGTGGCCAATTATTGCGGTATTTAGGCCAGAAGCTGACCGCTAAGGGCCCTACGGTGGAGGGTGACCGTAGAAGCCCACTTGGAAAGGCCAATCCCCATGACAACCGGCACCGCTTCCACCGTGACAAATCTCGAGCGGAATGACCTTCTCGGTACTTTGGACCAGCACCGGAAGCTCCTGGTCGGCACCGTCTCGGGCCTGACCGATGCTCAAGCCCGGCTGACCCCGACGGCCAGCCAGCTCTGCCTAGGAGGGATCGTCAAGCACGTCACCCTCGTCGAAGAAGGTTGGGTCCGATTCATCGAGGAGGGTCCAGATGCCAGAGGCCCCGTCGATGAGGCCGCTTACGAGGCCCATGCGGCCGGCTTCCGTATGACGGCTGGGGAGACCCTGTCCACCCTGATCTCTCACTATGAGGCCGTGGCGCGGCACACCGACGAGCTGGTGGGCGCCCTGGCTTCCCTCGAGGCATCCCACCCCCTCCCCGAGGCCCCGTGGTTCGAGCCCGGGGCACGTTGGTCCGCTCGCCGGGTACTCCTGCACATTGCCGCCGAGACGGCCCAGCACGCCGGTCACGCCGACATCATCCGCGAGACCATCGATGGAGCGAAGTCCATGGGCTGACGGAACAGGGCGATGCCCACATGCTGCCGGGGCGGCGTGGCGCTCGACCACGCCTCGGCAAACCATCAGCCGTCGCGAGCTCGGCGGGCGTCGGTCGAGCGACTGCCCCGTCCACCGGGGACGGAGGGATGGCTATGGTCTTCCACGTCACGGCTGCCATAGAGGAGGCAAGAATGAAGTTTGTCCAACTCATCGAGTTCAAGACCGGGGACATTGAGGCTTTCAACCGGACCCTCGACGACTGGCTCGCCAAGACGAGTGGCGTCCGCACGCCGACGCGAGCTGTCCAAGGGCGAGACCGGGACAATGACCGTACTTACATTCACATCGTCGAGTTCCCGTCCTACGAGGCGGCAATGGAGAATTCGAACCGACCCGAAACTGCTGAGTTCGCCGCTCGGTTGGCCCAGCTCTGCGACAGCCCGCCGGCATTCCGCAACCTGGACGTCACCCGAGTAGAGGAGATGTAGCCGACCGGTCGCCAGTCTCACCCCGTGAATGGCCGATTCAGCCCTGGGCCGCCACTTTGCTGAACGTGGGGAGATGGCCGCGTTCGGCCTCCGTGAGCGTCATCGGACCGAAGACCTTACGCAGGGTCCGCTCGGGACCCTCGAGATCGACGATGCCACGCGCGTGCTGGACGGCCACGTTGTCCCAAACGACAAGGTCGCCCTGGCGCCAATCGTGTCGGAGCACCCGGTTGTCGGCATAGAGCTGCTCGAATAGTTTCTCGAGGAGCTCCTCGTTCTCGTCGTGGGCGAGATCGAGGACCTCGATGGTGCACTGCTGGGATACGTACAACATCGTGCGATCTGTGCGCGGGTGTCGCCGAGCGATCGGCGTCACCGTCGAGCGGGACTCGTCGAAGTGGGTGTCCTGCACGTCCTCGTCCCCCCCGCGGTTCGGATAGCCGCCCTCCAGCTGCCCGTGGCGCGCCTCCAGTCCCTCCACTCGGGCGCGCAAGTCGTTGGGCAGTGTGTCCCAGCCCTCCCCCATGCTCACGAACATGGTCGGCGCCGACTGCTCAGCGACGGTGACGCCGTAGAGGGAGATGATCGGCTGCGGGCTCTCGGCCCACATGGTGTCGCAGTGGAACAGCAGCCTCCCATAGGGGGCAGCTCCGCCTTCCGCCCTGTTCGACACCAACATGGGTCCCGGCCGCTCCATTCGCTCCTGTCTCTCCGCCGGCGGCTCCTGGCCGATCAGGGAGAACACCAGATAGCGCTGGTAGTCCTCGTCGATGTCGAGGTCTCGGAAGAGCAAAACGCTGGACCGGTCGAACACCTCGCGAAGCCGCCTGAGGGTGTCGTCGTCAAGCGGCATCTGCGGGTCGAAGCCCACGATCTCCGCCCCGAACGCGGGATGGAGCTCCCTCACCTCGAAATGGGCCATCTCTCCCTCCGCTTCTGGCCGATCACTGCCGGCCGATCCTGGTCGAACTGGTGCGCGTGCCCTTCAAGGCTAGTGCGGCGGGAAAGCCCATGACCTTCCGGCCGGTCGGCTCAGGCGGGGTCGGTGCCGCAGCCGAGGCTTGCGATCAGGGTGCCGCTCTTACCCGGGGCGTGGATCGCGGCGGTGTGAAAGGCGAGCGTCCGGCTCACCTGGCCCCGATCACGCACCGTCAGGCGCGTCTCTGCGAACAGGTACCACGGCTGGGTGACCCGGTGGACGAGCTCGACCGACACGATCTCGAAGCGGTCGAACAATGCGGCGTAGTGAGCACGGTGTCCGTCCTTGCCAACCAGCTCCACCAGCCCCTCGGAGTCACCCACATAGTCGCGTACCGCCGAGGCGACCCCGTCGTCGAGCTCCGCCACGATCCCGTCGACGTCGGCGGCCGCGAACGCGCCGACGAGACGCATGTGGCGGTGGCGCAGTTCACGCCGCAGGAGGAAGTCGTCCTTTCCGCTCGTGGTGTCGGCGCCGGTGCCGAGCATCTCTCGAGGAAGGAGGGGCCAGATGATCTCGCCGGTGATGCCGGAGCCACTGCCCGCAGGTGAGATCACGACGAGCGGATGGGCGTGCTCCTCGGTCTCACCCTTGCGCCGCCCGGTCGAGACGCTCTCCCAGAGGGCGTACCAGGGGGTGCGCAACTCAATGATCGGCTCCTCGCTGACCACGTCGCTACGACCCCGTACCACCTCGTAGAGCGCCCGCACCTCCTCGCGCGTCGTGGCGATCGGCAAACGGATGCTGCCGTCGGGCTGAAAGTCGGGCATGAGCATGTACGCAAAGCGGTCGCCCGTTGCCAGCGTCTCGAGCAGGCCTGGCACCGAACCCACGACCTCGGCCTGGTTGTGGATGATGGCTTGCTCTGCGGCATGAACGGCTGCGGCCGTCATATCCCTCAGGAGCGCCGGGTCGGCCCCTGTCGTGCTCATCGTGCCTCTGGTGCGTCCCCCGGCCGTGGCCTCAGCCGATGCAGGCCAGGTCCTCCTGAATCAACACATCGACCGCCTGAAGGCGCGCGTCCCGCTCCGCCGGCTTGAGGTACCCCCCGCGCTGAGCGAAGTTCTCGAGCAGCTCGGGACGAATCGCGGGGCCGGGACAAACGAGGTCCTCGTAGGTGGGCCCGATTCGCCTGGCGATCTCGCCCAGCCGGTTGCGATCGAGCCCGAGGAATCGGATCGCATTCTCCCCGAGCATGAGCCGGAGCTCGCCCTCTGGGACGTCACCGAACGCGTCGCGCAGCCACTCCCTTGTCTGGGGCCACGTGCCTTCTGGGTGTGGGTAGTCACGACCGAACGAAATGGTCTCGACTCCGATCTCGTGACGCATCTCCACCTCGGCCTTGTGGATGAACGACGCCCCCGCCAGGCAGTTCGTCGGCCAATACTCGCTCGGCTTCCGTCGGGCAGGGAGGTCGGCGCGGTGCGCGTCGTACACCGCATCGAGGTGCTGGAGCGTGGCGGGGATCCAATCGAGGCGGATCTCGGTGAGCATCAACTTGAGGTTCGGGTGCCGGTCGAACACGCCGCCCAGGATCATCTGCCACAACGGGCGACGGGGTCGCACACTCCCGGCGAATTCGTGGAAGAACTCGATCGACTCCTGCGACACCGCGTCGGCATGAGCAAGCAAGGTCTCGCGCTCGGTACTCCCGGCCACCGCGGCGACGTCGTCGACGATCTTGCGCAACTGGACATGTGCGATGCCCTGCTCCCAGCCGAAGCCGGCGTGCACCACCACAGCGAGGCCGCGCTCGGCGCAGGTCGCGTAGAAGGGGTCCCAGCACGGGTCGAACGGCGGAGGCATCTGTGCATGGGTCATGAACCCCGGGCCATAGGTACCGACGAATCCGTGCTCGGAGAGCCATTCGAGGTCGCGCACTGTTCGGTCCATCTGGTGGCAGGGCCCGACCGCGGCGACAGGGAGAAATCGGTCCTTGGCGAACCCGAAAGTGTCGGCCACCCATCGGTTCCACCCGCGTGCGCCTGCGTCCCACGCATCGAGCGGATAAGCGCTACTCGTCGCGTTGTGGAACATGTCGCCCAGCCGAAAGTCACCGTGGTAGATCACCTCGGCCGCGATCCCCTCACGGTCCATGTCGGCGAGCCGGAGCACGGGGTCGTACAGGCCGTGCCACATTGAGCCGTGGGCTTCCCGCGTCTCGGGCAGGCCCGTCGTCCCTCCCTTGGCACCGAGCAGGAAGATCGCGGTCGGGTAGACCTCGTTGTCCTTTCGCAACTGCGGCAGCAGGTCGTGGAACTTGGGGTCCAGGTACTCAGGCCAGAGCTCCTGCGGAACCCCGGCGTGCGAGTCGGCCGACACAATGATCATCTGGTCCATTTTCACTGCAACCCCCTCTTGATTGCGTCGAGGCTCCCCACCCCTCGAGTCGGAGTTCCCCGGACCATAGCCCACGCTGAAGCCGTCGCCGGAGTGGGGACCTTCATTCGGCGGACGCCCTCGGTCTCGTCCTCGTTGGAGGCCGAGGGCAACGACGCCGGTCCACTCCCATTAGGTGAGGACGATCGGAAGTGCCTCGTAGCCTCGGACCCCCGGCGAGCTGCCGAGCACGCAGTTCTCGTAGTCGACCTCCCAATCCGTGAACCGCTTGAGCATCTCGTCGAGGACCACCCTGCCTTCGAGGCGCGCCAGGGCAGCACCGAGGCAGAAGTGGGCGCCCTGGCCAAAGGTGAGGAGGGACCCCGTGTAGCGCTGGATGTCGAAGCGGTCGCCGTCGGGGAAGACACGCTCGTCTCGATTCGCCGAACCGGCCAGACACAAGAACGCGCTGCCTTGCGGAACGATCTGTCCGTGCAGCTCGACGTCGTGGTCGACGTACCGCGCGATCTGAGTCGATGACGGCTCGTAACGAAGGGTCTCTTCGATCACCTTCGGAACGAGCGAACGGTCCTCCGCCACCGCCCGCCTGGCCTCGGGGTGTTCCCCCATTACCTTCGCCGTCCATCCGATGAGGCGATTGGTCGTGTGGTTCCCGGCGCCGGCGATCACGGTCAGGTAGATCAGCGCCTCGTCACGCGTCAGGGTCCGGGTGGTCCCCGTCTCGTCCTCGAACTTGCTGGTGATCAGCCTGGTGATGAGGTCCTCTTGCGGATGCTCGAGGCGTGGGTCGACGAAGTGCGCGTAGAAACCGGGGTCCGCGAAGCCGTCCTCGTAGGTCTGCGGCTTCCCCGGGTCCGTACTCATTGTTTCCTCGACGTGGTCGCGCACCGACTCTTGTTCGTCCTCTGGGACACCGAGCAGCATGCCGAACACGCGCATCGGGACCTGTCGGCCCAGCTCGGCAACGACGTCGAAGCCCCCCGACCCGACGAGCGGGTCGAGCTGACGGGCACAGAAGCTGCGCACCTGGGGCTCGATCGCCGCCATCGCCCTGGGCGTGAAAACTCTCGAGAGCATCTGACGGTGAGCGGTGTGGATCGGGGGCTCGTCGTGGATCAGCGTCCCAGCCGGCATCTCGATGTCCGCCTTGATCATCTCGAGGATGACGCCCTTGCGGCTACTGAACGTGTCCCTATCGATGAGGCAACTCTTGACGTCCTCATAGCGACTCACCGCATAGAAGTCGTAGGGCTCGTTGTAGTAGAGCGGCGCCTCGTCACGCAACCGCTTGAAGACCGGATACGGATCCTCGAGGATCTCCCGATCGTAGGGGTCGTAGTACAGATCCCTGGTCATGGTCGCTATCGACACATCGCCTCCGTTCCGGTTGGCAGGAACCGCGGAGCGCAAGGCCGTCGAGCCCCCACCCCGCTACGACGGCCAGTGTAGGCGCCGCGGGGGCACCACCGACTGAGTGTCGTCCAGGCACTGCGGGCCCTGGCCCCTCAGGCTTGCAGGCCGCACGCGGGCATCGTTTGCCTTAGGATCCCCCGGCATGACGGAACACTCCCTGGTCGACTACCGCCGTGAGGACGCCATCGGGGTGATCACCCTTCACCGCCAGCCCCTCAACACCTACGACGGCGCCTTCGATGCCGAGTTCCAAGGAGCGTGGCGCGAGGCCAAGGAGGACGACAGCAGGGTCGTCGTGATGATGGCCACGGGCAAGCACTTCTGCGCCGGGGCAGAGCTCAAGAACTGGCTGCCCGCGCCCGAGGGGGTCTCGATCCTCCCCGCCCCCGAAGAGGTTCGCCTAATCAAGTCGGTCATGAAGCCGACCGTTGCCGCGGTGCAAGGCGGCTGTGTGGGCGGCGGCCAGCGGATGGTGTGGCCCTGCGATCTCGTGTTCTGCACCGAGGACGCCTTCTTCCGGGATCCCACGGCCGGCGCCATGGGGATCGGGGGGATCCAGTCCCATCTCCACACCTGGTTCTACGGACCTCGGCTGGCCAAGGAGATGATCTACTCGGGAATGCGCCTACCGGCACGACGACTCTACGAGATGGGCCAGGTGAACCGCCTCTATCCGGACATCGAGACGCTCCACACGGAGGTCATGGCGTTCGCGCGAGAGGTGGCAGCCCAAGATCCGGTGGCCCTCCGCCAGGCCAAGCGGGCGGCGGACATCACCATGGACATCCAAGGGCAGCACTACGTCCTGTCGCGGATGGAGGAACTCCTCGACGAATTCCCAGTGATGCGTTCGCTGCACCCGGACTGACGCGCGCCGTTCATTCCCGGGGCCGTCTGCCGCGAAGGGGAGAGTTTCGAACCCGTAAGCTTGTGATGCGACATCACCAATCGCAACCTGCGTCGGCGGGAAGTGACACCTGAGGCATGGCGAAATCCACGAAGTCAGGGGACGACGCGGCGACCGGCGAGGAGCAACTCGCCACTTACCGCGGCAAGCGGGACCCGGAGCGGACGCCCGAGCCAATGGGTGGGCGAGCATCGGCGCGTCCCACCGGATGCCGCTTCGTGATCCAAGAGCACCACGCCCGCAGCCTGCACTGGGACTTACGGCTCGAGCGCGGCGGGGTCCTGGCCTCGTGGGCCCTTCCCAAGGGTCTCCCCGACTCTCCCGAACGGAACCACCTGGCGGTGCGCACCGAGGACCACCCCCTGGAGTACGCCACCTTCGAGGGTGAGATCCCCCGCGGCGAATACGGCGCCGGGCAGATGCGAATTTGGGACACCGGTCACTACGACGTCGACCTGTGGACGGACCGCGAGGTCAAGTTCGCACTTCACGGCACGCGAGTGGAGGGTGGGTTCGTGCTCTTCCAGACGAAGGACCGCAACTGGATGATCCATCGCCACGGCCCCTCGACACGCACCGACCCGCTGCCCACCGAGGTGCGCCCGATGCTGGCGGTCGGGGGTGACCTGCCCCCCGACGACGGGACGTGGGCCTACGAGATCAAGTGGGACGGAATCCGGGCCGTCCTCTTCGTCGAGGGAGGCCGGGTGCGAGCGCAGAGCCGAAACGACCTCGACGTCACCGTGGCGTTCCCCGAGCTGGCCGATGTCGGAGAGCTCGTCGGCATGACGACCTGCGTCCTCGATGGTGAGATCGTGGCCCTCGGGTCGGACAGCCGCCCCAGCTTCTCGCGACTCCAACGGCGCATGCACGTGGCGAACGAGCGTGAGGCGCGACGGCGGGCCGGGTCGGACCCAATCAGCTTCGTGGCCTTCGACCTGCTGTACCTCGACGGTACCGCGCTCCTCGACGCGTCCTACGACGAGCGGCGGGCCCGGCTCGAGTCGCTCCACCTCTCGGGACCCACCTGCACCACCACGGAGTCGTTCCGAGACGTGTCCGGCCGCGAGGTCCTGGCGGCCGTGCTGGACAACGGGCTCGAGGGAATCGTCGCCAAGCGGAGGACCTCGCCGTATCGCCCCGGGCGTCGCAGCCCGGACTGGGTGAAGGTGAAGGCCGAGCGCACCCAAGAGGTGCTCGTGGGCGGGTGGACGGCCGGGCGCGGCGAGCGAGCCGGCGAGCTGGGCGCGCTGCTGCTCGGCGTGCCCGACGATGCGGGCCTGCGCTACGTCGGCAAGGTGGGCACGGGCTTCGGGGCCGACGAACGACGGGCACTCCTCAACTCGCTCGAGGCTCTGGCATCGGCCGACAGCCCCTTTGCGGCTCCCCCGCCGCGGCGGGAGACCGACGGGGCGCACTTCGTCCGCCCCGAGCTGGTCGGCGAGGTCCGCTACGCCGAGTGGACGCCGGCGGGTCGGCTCCGCCACCCGGTGTGGCGGGGCATCCGGCCCGACCGGTCGCCCCAGGACGTCTCGGCCCAGGCCCTGTCCTGATGGCCCTGTCCTGATGGCCCTGTCCTGATGGCCCCATCCGGACCGACCCGGACGACCGTCGACGGCCGCGAGCTGTCGGTCACCAACCTGGACAAGATCCTCTTCCCCCGATGCGGCTTCACCAAGGGCCAGCTGATCGACTACTACCTGCGCATTGCGCCGGCCATGGTGCCCCACCTCTGGGAGCGACCGCTGACCATGAAACGCTTTCCCGACGGGGTGGAGGGAAAGTCCTTCTTCGAGAAGCACGTCCCCTCACACGCTCCCGCGTGGGTCCGCACCGTGAACGTCCCGTCGAACGACGGTCACGACGCCATCGCCTACGCCGTGGCCGACGATGTGGCCACCTTGGCCTGGGTGGCCAACCTCGGCGCCATTGAGCTCCACGTCCCGCTCTGGCACGCGGGGCGGCGGCGGACGCTGCCCGCCCGTCCGGACCACATCGTCTTCGATCTGGACCCCGGCGAGGGCGCCTCCATCGTCGAGTGCTGCGTCGTGGCCGAGCTGGTGTCCGCGGAGCTGGCCGCCTCGGGAATGGAGTGCGTGGCCAAGACCAGCGGTTCGAAGGGCCTCCAGCTCTACGCGCGGCTCGGTCCGAAGGCGACGTGGGACGGCGTCCGGAGCCAGGCCCACGAGGTCGCCCGCAAGCTCCAAACGGATCAGCCGGACCTCGTGGTGTCGAACATGCGCACCTCGCTCCGCCGGGGTCGCGTCCTCATCGACTGGAGCCAGAACCACCCGGCCAAGACCACGGTCAGCGTCTATTCGGTACGCGCCATGCCCACGCCCACGGTCTCCTCGCCCGTGACGGCGGACGAGGTCCATCGCTGCGCCAGCTCGGGCGATCCTTCGATCCTTCGGTTCGAGACCCACGAGGTCCTGCGCCGGGTGGAACGAGACGGCGACCTCTTCGCCACGCTCGGCCTTCCCTGACGGGGAAGCCGCCTCGGAGTCGTTGGGTCAGGTGTCCGGGCCGCCGAGCTCACGGCGCAGCCGGGCCACCACCTCGTTCACCACCTCGGATGTCGAGGCCTCCTGACAGGTGACATCAGGACCACCCCTCTGACTCGACTGGAGTCAGGCGATCACCGGACCGCGTCGCCGAGGTCAGTGAGCGACCCGAGCGACTCGAGGTTCCACACCATGTCGGCGATCTGGTTACGCCGCGCTTCGTCGGCGAGGTCGGACGAGCAGTCGTGGAACTTGTCGGTGATCTCGGCCTTGGTGAGCGGCGACTCGGGCTTTCCGGGGACCGTATCGGCCTTCCCCTCGAGTCGCTCCCCGTTGCGCAGGTTCACCACGACGTGTCCGATGGCGGGCTTGAGCTGGCCGAACGTCTCGACGACGTTGATCCGCTTCATGAGCGCCTGCGCCTCGGGTCGCTGCACCATCTCGTCGGTGAACTGGCGCGTCCCGGCCCGACGGTCGATCGCGATCGTGGCGAGCGCGTACTCGACGCTGAACTTCGCCTCCAGCGCGGTCTGGGGAAGGTGGAAGGGCAGCTCGCTCATGAGGAACTCGTGTATGTACACGTCGATGGACTCGATCTCGTCGATGGCGATCGGCCGCCGGTTCATGAGGTTGTGCAGCGCTTGCTGTGACCAGTGGCTGCCGCCGTTGCACGCGTAGATCTTGAGCATGCCGGTCTTGCGTGCCAGGTCCCACGTGCCTAGGCCGTCGAGGATCGACTCCGGGCCCTGTGTCTCGTGGCTCATGAGGAATGCCGCGCCCCGGAAGCCGTCGAAGATGTCCAGGTTGGCAGTGAAGCCCGCCTGCACGAGCTCCGCGGCCATGATCCCGTGCATCGGCGGGTTCCCCGCGTGGAACGGCTTCGTGTCGCTGCCACAGTTCTTGTGCATCCCCGACATCGTCGAGGCTGCGTGCCCCAGTGCCATGCGCGTCTGGTCGACGTCGAGGCCCATCAACTTCGACGCCGCCGCGGCCGCGCCGAAAGCGGGCTGGAAACCCTGGTTGTGCCAGGCCCGGTCCAGCAGGGTGTGACCCGTCGGAGTGTGGCACGGCATGTTGGTCTGGCAGATCACCTCCCAGCCCACGATGAACGCCAAGACCGCATCTCGTCCCGACGAATCGAGCTTCTCGCCCACCGCCAGGATCGCCGAGGTCAACGGGTTCGACGGATGGCTGCTGAACGTCGACGAATCGTCGAAGTCCAACGCATGACCCGCCGTCGCGTTGGCCAACGCCGCCAACGACGCGCTGGTCTTGAAGCCGCGTCCGACGACGCTGCTCTGCGGCACGCCTCCCTGCGACTGCACCCAGTCGGCCATCACCCGCCCCGTCGCGACGGTCATCCCCGCGAACTGGGTCCCGATCGAGTCGAGGAACCGCTCCTTGACCCGGTCGACCCCATCGGCGGGCACGTCCTCGTACCGGGCCGCCACGATCCACTCCGCCAATTGCTTGGTCACCGTCGGATCGGACACCGGCACGAGTTCATCGAGCTCCTTGAACGTCTTCTCCATCTCGGCGTCCTCCAATCGTCTCGAGCTTGTACGAGCCGGCGCGGGTCGTGGCGAGCCGCACCGACGGACTGAATCTGCTGACGAGTCCGGACGCTACCCCACGTGATCGGCCGTGAGAATTCCCACGCTCACTCTATCGATCGGACCGCGTCGCCGATCTGACGGAGATTGTCGATCGAGTCGAGGTTCCAACACAGCTCCACGATCTTGCTTCGCTGAGCTTCGCCGAAAATCTCCCCGGCGCAGTCGTGGAACTTCTCGGCAATCTCGTCCTGGCTCAGGGGATCCCGCGGTTGACCCTTCACCGTGTCCGCGAACCCCTCGAGCCTCTCACCGTTCTTGAGGTTGACCACGACCCGCGACGAGTGGTGCCGCGGGAGAAAGTCGCCCGGTTCCTCGTGCAGGACGATCCGCTTCATCAATTCCTGCGCCTCGGGACGTTGCACCATGGCGTCGGTGTACTGACGCATCCCGGCACGGCCGTCGAGCACGATGGCCGCCACGTCGTACTCGGTGCTGAACTTCGCCTCCAGGCCGGTCTGCGGAAGGTGGAACGGCAACTCACTCGTCAAGTAGCTGTGGATGTCCACCTCGATCGAGTCGATCTCGTCGGCGGTGAGCGGGTGACGATCGAGGATCTTCCGCATCGCGGCCTGGGACCATTGGCCTCCACCGTTGCACGCGTAGATCTTGATCCACGAGCCGTTCGTCGCCAGGTCCCACGTGCCCAATCCGTCCATGATCTGCTCGGCGTTGCCGAGCTCACGGCTCATCAGCATCGCCGCGCCGCGGTGCCCGTCGAAGATGTCCTCGTTCGCAGTGAATCCCGCGGCGACCAGCTCGGCCGCCATGATGCCGTGCATCGCAGGATTCCCAGCATGGAACGGCTTCGTGTCGCTCCCAGCGTTCTTGTGCATCCCGGCCATGGTGGACGCGGCGTTCCCCAGCGCCATCCGGGTCTCGTCGACGGAGAGGCCCATCAACTTGGCGGAGAGGGCGGCCACACCCAGCGCGGGCTGGAACCCCTGGTTGTGCCACGCGAACGACAACAGGGTGTGGCCCATCGGGTGCTGGCACGGGTTGTTCGTCCGGCAGATGACCTCCCAGCCGACATTGAAAGCCAGGATCGCGTCCTGACCCGAGCAACCCAGCTTCTCCCCCAGCGCGAGGATCGCCGAGGTCAAGGGGTTCGACGGGTGGCTGCTGAACATCGACGAGTCGTCGAAGTCGATCGCGTGTCCCGCTGTCGCGTTCGCGAGTGCTGCGAGCCAAGCAGTCGTCTTGTACCCGCCGGCCACCACGCTGGCCTCCGGCGTCGAATTCTGTGCCTTGACCCACGCCGACATCACTTGACCGGTGGACAGCGACATTCCCACCGCTTGGACACCCAACGTGTCCAGGAATCGCTCCTTGACCCGTTCCACTCCGGCAGCGGGCAAGTCCTCGTACCTCGCGTCGACCACCCACTCCGCGAGGCGCTCCGTCACCGACTTCATCTCGGTCGCAGCCGTCATCTCGAACCCTTTCTTTCGTCGATCAGAGCAACGACTTGCAGCGCGCGGAACGTATCGATGGACCGAGGCCATCGAGCGCGCACGCGCGAGCGCTGCACGCGCTCGAAGCTCAGACGCTGTTCGGGATTGGATAGAACCGGCGCGCCGCCTCGCCGAGGATGTCATCCTTCTGGGCGTCGGTGAGATCGGGCCGTTCCTGCAGCTCGGCGATCTCCTCCTTACACATCTGCGGGCTGACCTCGTGGGGGAAGTCGGAGGAGAACATGAACGCGCCGCTTCCCAGGCACTCCACGCCCCGCACCAGGTCAGGCTCGTCGCCCTCGCAGCCGATCATGAGTCGGCCGGCTTCCGCCAGCGCGCTGAGGTATCCGGCGACGTTCTGGCCCTCGGGGAGATCGAGGAGCTCGCCCCGCGGGTTGAACGGCATGTGGGTGCTGTAAGACCGGTCGAAGCGCTCCCACGCGACCAGGAACCATGCCGCGCCCCCCTCGAGGAACGCCATGCGCAGCCCCGGGAACCGGTCGAACACGCCATTGAAGACCAGGCTCGTCAACGAGAGGAGGAGCCCGAACGGGTGCGCCAGTGCATGCGCGCCCGGGCGGATCCCGAGCTGGTCCATGCCGAGGCGTGAACCCGAGCCACCGTGAATCGCGAGCGCGCAACCGAGCCGGTCCGCCTCGGCGTACACCGGCCAGTACGCCTTGGCCCCGAGCGGGCTCGGCAGCCCGTTGGACGGGAGCATGGCGCCCAACATGCCGAGCTCGGTGACGGCCCGCCGGAGCTCGTCGACCGCCGCTTGTGGGTCCTGGAGGGGCAGCAGGGCCATCCCATTGAAGGCCGGGTTGATTTTGAGGTACTCGGCGTGAAGCCAGTCGTTGTAGGCCTGACAGATCGCGAGCGCCCAGTCAGGGTTCGGCATGGTGCCGATCCCCAGACCCGACGTCGGGTACATGACCGTGGCTTCGATGCCGACATCCTCGAGGAACTCGGACCACTCCGCCGGACCGACCACGCGTTGGTTCCCGGCGTCTTCGATCATCTGCACGGGCTCGTTGTGCAGGTGGTCCATCTCGGGGAACACCCCGTACGCCAATGTCTGCGCGTGGCGGTACGGATCGGGGAGGTAGTCGACCATCGTCTTGGCCGTCCCCCGGAGCTCGAACACGTGCCCGTCGCCGTCGATGATCGCCACAGAAAATCCTCCTCTTCGAACCCACAGTCTGGCACTGGGGTGAATCCCCTACCAGTGCCGTCCCGCAGCCCTGGTCAGGCCTCGACGAGGTAGCCCTCCCGCTCGAGCACCGATTCGACGCCCCCGGCGAGGACGATTTCGCGGAGCGGCTCGGGGAGCGGGACCGCGTCGAGGCGAGCGCCCGTGGTCACGTTGAGCACGCTGCCGTTCACCCAGTCGACCCTGGCGACCTCGCCTTCCTCGAACGCATCGGTCACGCCGGGACACTCGAGCACCGGCATCCCGAGGTTGACGCAATTGCGCAGCGCGAGACCGTTGAACGAGTCGGCCACGATGACGACGATGCCGAGTTGCGCCAGGATCCTCCCGATGGGTCGACCGGAGCCCACGCCGAAGTTCCGTCCCACGACGAGGACGTCGCCGGGACGGACCTGCGCCGACCATCCGGGTCGGTTCGCCGAGAAGCAGTGCTGTGGCTGCTCGTCCTGGGGGAGATGCAGCGCGAAGCCTGGATTCATCAGGTCGGTGTTCATGTCGTCGCCGAACTTCCAAACTCGGCCTTCGAACGTGGTCGACATCGCTCGCCCTTTCCCGGCGCTACAACTCGCGCGGATCGGTGATGACACCCCGGATCGCGGACGCGGCCACGGTGGCTGGAGACGCCATGTAGATCTTCGCCGACGGACTCCCCATGCGCCCCTGGAAGTTCCGGGTGGACGCGGTGATGCAGATTTCGTCGTCACCGACCACTCCCATGTGGGCGCCGTAACACGCACCGCACGTGGAGTTCGTGACCACAGCACCCGCCTCGAGGAGCGTCTCCACGTATCCGGCCTTCACCGCCGCTCTCATCACCGACTGGCTTCCCGGCGTGACGATGAACCGCGTCCCGGCCGCCACACTCTTTCCCTTGACGATCTCCGCCGCAGCCTTGAAGTCGCTCAGTCGACCACTCGCACACGAGCCGATGAACGCCTGATGGACCCGCTTCCCCGCAACCTCCGGCACCCCGGCGACGTTGCGCGCCACCTTGCCGGGCATCACGACCTGCGGCTCCAAGGACGCCATGTCGATCGTGATGACCTGCTCGTACACGGCGTCAGCGTCAGGATGCACCGGCTCGTAGGGCCATCGGGCCCGGCTCGACACGTACTCCTCCAGCACCGAGTCGTGCGGGAACAACGAGAACTCCACCGACGCCTCGGCCGACATGGTGGCCATGGTCAGGCGGCCCTCCATGTCGACGTTGGCGAGACCCTCGCCATGCCACTCGAGATTCCGGCCCGCGAAGTCGCCGTACTCGCCCGGGAGGTAGTGGATCACGTCCCTCGGATACACGTGCTCGCCGAGCCTCCCGACCAGGTCCACGCGTGTCGTCGGGCCCACCTTGAACCAGGTCTTGCCCTTGAAGAGGATGTACAGCATCTCCGAACCGCCCATCCCCCGGGCGAGGCAGTTGAGCGCGCCTGAGGAACAGGCGTGCGAGTCCATGTTGGCGAGGATCTTCCCCGGCAGGGCGAAACCCTCCTCGGCCATGAGCACGTGCACGATCCCGTGCCGACCGATCGGGAAGTAGTTCTTGAGCCCCATCTCTTCGGCCGTGTCCTGCATCAGTCGTGCCGCGTTGGCGGCGTAGATGGTCGGCGGAGGGACCTCATGGTCGTGCAGGAGCACGATCTTGTCGGGATCGAAGACGCGCGTCAGATCCGGCTTCCTGTTCTTCAGGGTCTGCATGGTGGGAGGGAACCACTCGTGGTAGACGGCGACGTCGACATCGACCACGACGACGTCGCCCGGCGTCACCACGCTCTGACCGGAGTGGTTGGCGATGATCTTCTCGACGGATGTCATTCCCATGGCAGGGCTGCTCCACTGAGAGTCGGGACGCGCTTTCGACGTCAGGCGCCCGGTCCGCACAGCTTAAGTGGACCCAGCAGAGGAGGTCAACGCGTCGGGCGGCGGGTCACTGTCGGTCTGGGCGAGGATGCTGTCCAAGTCGAACGCCGGATCGAGGTGCATCAGGAGATGCGTGCTCGGCCCGTCGCCCCCGCGAACGGTGGCCCTCCGGCGGGGATTCCTCGCCACCAGGTGACCGAGGCCCATGCTGGGTCACCGAGGTCTTGACGGGGCGTACGTGGGCGGTCCTATCGTGTATGCAGTATTCGCTTCTATGCAGTGGGGGTCGCCCGGCAGCTCGTCGCGACGGCAGAAGCAGAGAGTGAGACCGAAATGACGAGTACGTACACGTCTGGCGGCGATCGTTACGTGGTCGTGTCTTCCGACGGTCACTGTGGCGCGTCGATGCTGACCTACCGCGACTACCTGGAGTCTCGCTTCCACGACGACTTCGACGCGTGGGCCGCGACCTACAGCGACGGTTGGGACGAACTGGATCGCGAAAACGCGACGAAGGCGTTGCGCAAGGTCCTCGAGAACACCCCCACCAACAACACCCTGGCCGTCGGGGTTGCGTCCGACGTGTTGGAGTCGAACTGGGACAGCGACCTGCGCCAAGAACGAGTCGAGGGCCAAGGCGTGGCGGGTGAGGTGCTGTTCCCGAACACCGTACCGCCGTTCTATCCCCGGCTGAGCCTGGGCGCGCCGAATCCGTCCTCCGAGGATTTCGAGCGACGGCTCGCCGGGCTTCGCGCCCACAACCGGTGGCTGGTCGACTTCTGCTCGCTCCTACCGGGTCGGCGTGCGGGGGTCGCCCAGATCTTGCTCAACGACGTCGACGAGGCCGTCAAGGACGTCCACTGGGTCAAGGAGTCCGGCCTGAGCGGCGGCGTCCTGATTCCCGGCGTCGCCCCGGGGGACGGCTTGCCGGAACTGTTCGATCCGATCTACGAGCCCATCTGGCAGGCATGTGAGGAGCTCGGGATCATCGTGAACCGTCATGGCGGCGGGGCAGGGCACCCCCCGTACCAGTCGCAGTCCACCATGGCCCGCGCCATATTCATCGTCGAGACCGGGATGTGGTCCCGTCGAGCAATCATCCACCTCCTGATCTCCGGAGTCTTCGAACGGCATCCACGCCTGAAGGTGGTCCTCGCCGAACAGGGTTCCGCGTGGGTCCCCGGCGTGCTCGCGACCTTGGATGCCACGATCGAGCGCATGCGGGTCCCCGGCTCGACCGAAGCGCAGTTCGGCTACGAGTCGGTTGCGAATCTCACCATGCTGCCCAGTGAGTACTTCGCCCGGAACTGCTGGCTCGGCGCAAGCGGCATGGTTCCCTCGGACGCCGCCGCTCGTTACGAGATCGGGCTCGACAAGATCATGTGGGGCAGCGACTATCCGCACGCCGAAGGCACGTACCCGTGGACCAAAGAAGCATTCCAGCTGCTCTTCGCGGACGTCCCGACTGACGAGACCCGCAGGATGCTCGGGACCACGGCAACGGAGCTCTACAACTTCGATCCGGTCGCGCTCGGCGAGGCAGCTGCCCGCATCGGCCCCACGGTGGAGGGGACCAGCCAACCGCTCGAACAGATCCCAGACGGCGCGGAAAGGATCGGAGCGTTCCAGCCCCAGCCAAAGGTGATGGCGTTCTAGCGGACCCGACCAGGGCTTCTGCCCTCCATGGTCTCCGTCAGTCCTCGGTCTTGGCGAGAATGCTCGCCAAGTCGAAGTCCGGATCGAGGTTCATCAAGAGATGCGTCCCGGTCCCTCCGCCCAGTGAACGGTGACCCCGGCCTGTCAGGTCGTCAAAGAGCGTGATGTCGCCCGGCTGCGTGTGGCGGCTCGTTCCGTCGCTGCAGAACAGCTGACCGTTGCCGCTCAACTGAACGACGAGATGCCGACGAGCGGACGGGCGGAAATCCCGCTTCGGGACACCCGAGACTTCACGCACGTGCACCTCCTGCACGAGCGATTGCAGCTCGATGCCCATGCCGTATGGCACCGGCACCAGGTTCAACGTGAGATCCCGCATGTGAGATTCGCCGTCTGAACTCGTATAGACGTGGATCGCCGCCATACTTCCGACTTCTCCTTGCTCAATGCCCAGGGTCCGAGGCGCGCAGATTGTGGACGCCTGTACGGAAGGGGGGTGCTTCTTCGCCACCTGGGTGACCGAGGCCCATCCCGCCGTCGACGTCGAGAGTCTGGCCCGTGGTATAGCCCGCGAGATCGGACAAGAGGAACAACGTGGCCGCGGCCACTTCGATCGCGTCACCTCTGCGACGGAGCGGGATGCTCCCGACGGATTCCTCCTTGCCTTCGAACCCGGTTCTCGCAGTACGGATCGTGCCGCAACTGACGGCATTCACCCGGATTCCGTGATGGCCCCACTCCAGTGCCATGGCACGGCCGAACGTCTCCAGTCCAGCCTTGGCCGCGCCGTATCCAGCGAGCATCGGGCTGCCACGGGAAGTACCCGACGAGATGTTGACGATGCTGCCCGATAGCCCGAGCTCGATGAGTGTGCTGGCGACCTCACGGCACGTGATGACCGCGTATCGCAGGTTGTACGAGATCAGTCGATCGAAGACGGCCATGTCGAACACCGCGGCCCGCTCGTAATACTTCATGCTTCCGCCGACCACGTTGACAAGATGGCGGAACGGTCCAAGCTCGCCCTGAAGTCGTCGCACTGCGTCCACCAGCGCGCCTTCATCGTGGATGTCCGCGACCGCGGCCGCGCAGGGCGCCCCGGCTGCCTCGAGCCGCTGCGTCATGTCAGCCGCGTGCTCCGTGTTATGGGTGATGACCCCGACCGCTGCGCCCGCTTCGGCGGCAGCCAATGCGATGCTGGAGCCGATTCCGTTCCCTGCCCCGCCCACGACGAGGCAGGGGCGCCCGTCCAGCTCGAAGCGAGACCCCATCACCGATCCGTTCCCGGTCACGGGACGAGCTGGGGATGGCCGAGACGGACCCCGGTTCCTCCTGTCCCTGTCCAGACCCTTGGCCATGTTTCGCCGCTACTCATGGGGACCGAAGCCTCAACGCTACCCGCTCGCTCAGCCCGCCAGAATGGCTCCGACCCGGGCCACCACCTCGTCGACCACCTCGGAGGTCGAGGCCTCCCCAGCCAGGTCGAAGGTCCGAATGCCGGCCGCCGAGGTCTCCAGCGTGGCCCGACGGATCGCGTTCGCGGCGCGGGTCACCGTGGCGTCCCCGCGGGCGGCGTGGTCGAGCACGGCGGCACAGGCCAGCAGCATGGCCATGGGGTTGGCCACGTTCTTGCCCATGAGCGACGGTGCCGTGCCGTGCGGCGCCTCGGCCATGGCCACCACCGGGTGGAGCCGCTCGTCGAGCGCCATGAGGACCGATTCGGCTCCGGCGATGGAGCCGAACAAGGCCAACACGAGGTCCGAGAGGCAATCGCCGTCGCGGTTGAGGGCCGGGATCACGAGGGGGCCGGCGTTGGACTCGGTGATCAGACCGGCATAGGCGGCGTCAATGAGCGTGGGCCGGTAGGGGACCTCCGGATGGCGCGCCGCGGCGGCGTCCATCTCCTCCTTGAGCATGCCCTCGTACACGGTCGACACGGTCCACTTCGGTCCACCGAACACGCTGGCCCCCAGGTGGACGGCACTGACGAACGAGAACTCCGCCACCGAGCGGCACACCGAGCGGTCGATGCGCTCGGTGCGCCATGCCTGTTCCGCCTCGCCGCCCGGATCGCCCGTTCTCCCCTCCTCGGCGCCGTAGGCGTCGCCCACCGCCATGCGGACCACCACGATGGGATGGACGACCGAGGTCGGTGGGGCCACCCCGGGGATCCGCCGCCCCGTGCGCACGATGACCGAACCACCGACGCCTTCGCGCAGCAGCCGGTTCGGGGACCCGACGTCGCCCGTCGCCTCGGGGGTGATGGTGGCTGCCTTGAGCCCCAGCCCGGTGGCGCGCATGGCATCGGCGGCGGCCCGCACCACGCCGTTGTCCGTGGCCCGCCGGTTCTCGAGGGACAGGTCGAAATGACGCAGCGCGAGTTCGAACCCCAGCAGTCCGGGATGGAGCACGCGGAGCGCCTCGCAGAGGAGCTCCTGCCCGGTCTCGTCCCCGTCGCACACCACGATCTCGCGCGCCGGGCTCACGGCTTCAGGGTGGCACGCCCGGCGCGGCGGACGCCAAATTGGGAAACCGCTCGCCGGACGCCGATGCCCGACGCCACCATCCGCAGTGGGCGCGGATCTCCAAGCTCTGCCGGCTGGACGTGGCTCGGGTCAACGGGGCTCGGGCCAGAGGTCCTCGGGCTCGCGGCCTTTGGTCTCGGGCAACAACCAGAACAGCCCGGCGGCGGCGGCGGCGGGCAGGAAGACGAAGTCCGCCGCGACGGCGAATCGGTCACCGACGTCGGCCACCTGCCCGAAGGCGACCAGGCCGACCACGGCGCCCACGACCCCCGCGGCCACCCACCATCCGGTGGCCGAAGCCCGCACCGAGGTGGGGAACAGCTCGGTCAAGAGGGACCCCATCGCGGGGGCGATCACGCCGCCGCACGACACGGCCAGGACGTAGCCGACGAACAGCGCCTCCCGCGAACCGGAGTACACCAGCGTCGAGCTGGCGGCGCCGGCCACCATGGCCACCGCTGCGGTCGGACGCCGGCCCACCCGGTCGGAGGCCCACCGGCCGGCGAGCAGCCCGGCCAACCCGGCGACGCCGGCGAGGACCACCATGGAGGCCGTCACGTATCCAGCTTGGTGCACGACGTCCTCGGCGAAGAGGAACACGAAGCTGTTCGCCGGGCCGCTGATCACTGAGAGGGCAAAGGCGATCACGCAGAGCGTGGCCACCCGGCCCCGGAATCCGGGGCCCACCGCCCCGAGCACCGGGGAGGGGCGAACGGCAGCCACCTCGGCCACCCGGAAGCGGCTGGGCTCCTCGACCCGAGGGGCCACCAGGACGACCAGGCCCAACGGGACGACAGCCAGCGCGAAGAGCCCGCGAAACCCCAGCGCGCCCGCGGCCAGGCTGTGCACCACGGCCGAGGCGCCTGCCCCGAGGGCGTATCCAGCCGTCACCAGCGCCACCGCCGCGGTGCGGTCCCCCGAATCGGTCTCCTCGGCCGCCATCACCTCGGCCAGGGCATTGGTGGCGGTGAGCAGCGGGCGCCCCAAAGCGAAGACCACGACGAACCACCAGTAGCCCGGGCTGGCCGCTGCCAGGACGGTCAGCGCCAATCCGATGATCGTCACCCGCAGGATCACCCGTCGCCGCCCGAGGCGGTCCGCCCACCCGATGAGGGGAAGGCTGGCCAGCGAGGCAGCCCGAATGAGAGCCAACCCGACCCCCAGGCTCGTCCCTGAAAGCCCGACCTTGTCGGCAACCGACGTCCCCGGGGCCAGGTGTCCGAGTTGCCTCGAGACGTCACCGAGTGCGGAAACCACGCTGAACTGGCCGAAACCCGAAGCCAGGGCCACCACGGCGACGGCGAAGAGGGCCGGGTCCGACCAGCGGTGCAGGCGCAGAGCCCCTTGGCGTCGGCCCTGAACCGGCCCGCTCGGCTCAGCGGGTGTCAGTCGTGACCCCTACCCCTGAGGCGACAGGTCGAGCGACGTCGCGGCTCGGCTCATGCCAAGGAGTCTCGCGCGGAGCTGGCACGCAGTTTGGCCACGAACCAGTCCCGGGCCAGTCTCGCCACCTCCTCGAGGGCCCCTGGCTCCTCGAAGAGATGGGTCGCGCCCGGCACGACGGCCAGGCGGCTCTCACACGACAGCTCGGCTCTCGCCTGGCGGTTCAGGTCGAGCACCAGTCGATCCTGCCCTCCCACGATCAGCAGGGTGGGAGCGCGCACCGCGGAAAGGACCGCAGCGGCCAGGTCCGGCCGTCCGCCGCGCGAGACGACGGCGGCCACCTCGGTGACCGGTCGTGCTGCCGCCCACAACGCGGCCGCTACGCCCGTGCTCGCCCCGAAATACCCGACCGGCTCCGGCGTCACCTCGGGGTGCCCCCGCACCCACTCGGTGGCGTCGACCAGCCGCTCGCCCAGCATGGCGATGTCGAAGACTCGGGCCCGGTCGGACTCCTCGGCGACGCTCAACAAGTCGAGGAGCAAGGTCGCCACGCCAGCCTCGTTGAGCACGCCCGCGACGTAACGGTTGCGAGGGCTGTGGCGGCTGCTTCCGCTCCCGTGGGCGAAGAGCACGGTGCCGAGCGCGTCCGCGGGGACCACCAGGGCGCCGACGAGTCGTGCCGACTCCGAGGCGATGACGACCTCTCGGTTGGCGGCGGCAGCCCGTCGAGGAGGGAGAGCCGACGGGACGAGCTCCACGCCCTCTCGAGCCGCGGCGCGCTCCAACAGGCGGACGACCTCGTCGTCGGAAGTCTGCGAGAAGTCCTGGTACCACTCTCCGACGGCGAAGAAGGGCTCGGGGGTCTCCACCCAGAGCATGTCGTCACACTCCGGGCGCAACGCGAGGACCGAAGCCTGCGAGGCAACGGGCGCGGCCAGGACCACGCGTGCCGCACCGTGGGCCCGGGCAACGAGGCAGGCCGCCTGGAACGTCGATCCCGTGGCGATCCCGTCGTCGACGATGACCGCGCACCGGCCCGCGAGCTCGACTCGGGGACGACCGCGACGGTAGGAACGTGCTCGTCGTTCCAATTCGACCCGCTCGCGCTGCTCGACCGCGTCGAGGTCGGCCCTCGAGACATGGGCGGCGCGCTGGACCTCCTCGTTCTCGACGCGGACGCCGTCCTCGCCGATGGCTCCCATGGCGAGCTCCGGCTGAAACGGAACACCGATCTTCCTGACCACAATGACGTCCAGCGGAGCACCCAGCGCCAGCGCCACCTCGAAGGCCACCGGGATCCCGCCCCGCGGTAGACCGAGGACCACGACGTCCTCCCCCACGTCGGCCCGCGCCACGACCTCCGCCAGCCGGATCCCGGCGTCCGTCCGATCGCGGAACCTCGTGCTCAATGCTCCTCCCACCGCCCACCATGGTCGCTTTCACCCCCGTCCCTAGGGTCCAACGTCCCTTCCGGGCCCACGACCACTCTGGAACACTGACACAGTGCAGACGCTCACCTTCGAACAGGCCGTGGCCCGACTGCGCGGACTCCCGGGACCAGAGCCACGAATCGTGGCCTCGGGAAACGCGGCAACGCCGCGCGCGTTGCTCCGAGCCCTGACCGATGCGCTCGACCGCGGCCGGATCTTCCAGCTCAATGCCCAGGATGCATGTGTGGACCGTCCGGGTTTCGTCTGCGAGACACCCTTCGTGGGACCGGGAATGCGACACGCGACGACGCTCGACTACCTCCCGATGCGGCTTTCCCTGGTCCCCCGCCTCTTCGACACCGTGCGACCACCCGATGCGGTACTGGTCCACACGTCCCTTCCACGCCGCGGCAAGGTCTCCTTGGGAATTGAGGTCAACATCCTCCCCGCCGCGCTCGAACAGGTACGCGCCCGCCGCGGCTTGGTCCTGGCCCAGATGAACCCGAACATGCCCTACACCTTCGGGGACGGCGAGATCGCCGTTGACGAGGTCGACGGATTCCTCGAGGTGGACGACCCGCTGACCTGTCCGGCTCCGCACGGATCGGACGCCACGGCCCAGGCCATCGGGGAGCGGGTGGCGGGATTCGCCACCGACGGCACCACGTTGCAGCTCGGCATCGGCCTCATCCCGGCGGTGGCCGCACAGATGATGACGCAGCGTCGCGGGCTACGAGTCTTCTCGGAAATGATCAGCGACAGCATCATGCACCTGCACCGTGCCGGGGCGATCGACCCCGAGGTCCCGGTGGTGGCGTCGTTCCTCGTCGGCTCGGCCGAGTTGCACGAATGGGCGGACGGCAACGACCAGTTGCGCATGGAGAGGACCGAGGCGGTCAACGACCCGGCGCGCATCGCAACCCACCCCCGCATGCTTTCGGTGAATGCAGCCATGCAAGTGGACCTGTTCGCGCAGGCCAACGCCAGCTTCGTCGACGAGCACATCCACTCGGGGTTCGGCGGACAGCCCGACTTCGTCTCGGGGGCGCTACATTCGCCGGGCGGCCACGCCCTCGTGGCGTTGCCCGCCTGGCACGACAAGACGAACTCGAGCACGGTCGTGCCGGTGTTGCGCAACCCGGTGACCTCGTTCCAGCACTCGGCCATCCTCAGCGAGCACGGCTGCGCCGAGATCTTCGGATGTTCCGAGCATGTTCAGGCTCAGCTCATCATTGAGCAGGTCGCCGACCCGCGGGCGCACGACGAGCTCCGTGACGCGGCCCGTCGGCTCGGATCGCGCCGGGACTTCGACTAGCCGGGCAGAGCATCCCCGTCGTCCGCCTCTTCCTCGTCCGCCTCGTCCACCTCCCACTGGTCCGAACGGTGCTCGACCAGCGGTGCACCCAGATCCCATCCCTCGCCGTCCGCCGGTTCGTGCCGCGTCGGCACCCCCTCGATGCCGTCGGGGTCGTCCATGCCACCCGCCAACGTGACGATTCGCTCAGGGTCGTCGAGCTCTCCGCCGAGCTCCTCGAGCTCCAGCTCGTCGGCCACAAACGCCGGGCTCAAGGACGGATCGAGCTCGACCGACTCCCGGAACCCGGGGCCGAGCCGCTCGTTCTCGTCCTCGGCGACATCTCCCTGTCGGAACGTCTCGGTGCCAAGGGCCTCGTCAGGGGACCACTCGTCGCTCTGGCTCACCGGTGCTCCTTTCTCTGAGTCGGGCCACCTGCCCCACGGTGACCAGTCTCATTGAGCCTGATCCTGCGCCACCAGGGCCAAAGGTCCGACCATCTGTGCCACCCCCGCTGCGACGTCCCGGGACCTTTGCCCCTTTCCTCAGCCGGGGCCGCCCGCCACACTCGGCGCAGCGCGACAATCGTAGGTCCGCTGAGGAGCCGGCGAAGGTGAGGAGGAGGCGGCCATGGGAACCGAAGAACACCTCAACGGTCATCAGCGTGACACCCTGGCGCACATCTTCCGTCACCCGCTCAGCCACAACATTGAGTGGCGCTCGGTGCTCTCCCTGCTCAACGCCGTCGCGACGGTCCACGAGACGCACAAGGGCAACGTGGTCGTGACCATCGGGAGCGACACGGAGACGTTCGAGCCGCCGCGGCACAAGGACCTCGATGCTGAGCAGCTGTCCATTCTGCGCCGGCTTCTCCGCCGGGCCGGCTACGGGCCCGACGACACGGATCAGTCCAACGGGTCCAACGCCAACGGGTCCAATGCCAATGGGTCCAATGGGTCCAGCCCCGAAGAGAGGCTGGCCTGAGCCGCACCGGGTCGAACACCGCGCCGTTCGAGCCCATGCGCGACGCCGGAGCACCGACCCCGTGACGCCGACCGACGTCCTGTGCGTGGGCGATGCGGCGACCGACGTCTTCATCCGACTGGCCGACGCCCACGTGCGCACCTGGGAAGACGAGGAGGGCGCCTTCATGGAGCTGCCGTTCGGGGGCAAGGTCCCCTTCGAGTACGCCCTCACCGTGGAAGCGGGCGGGAACGCGGCGAACGCCGCCGTCGCCATGGCCCGCC
The DNA here is from genome assembly GCA_963787485.1 of uncultured Acidimicrobiaceae bacterium. Taxonomy (GTDB): domain Bacteria; phylum Actinomycetota; class Acidimicrobiia; order Acidimicrobiales; family RAAP-2; genus Bog-473. Next base: position 272,346 of record CAWBDF010000002.1, read on the forward strand.
TGGGCGTGTCGACCGCGCTGGCCGCACACGTGGGCAACGACCAGATCGGCCGTGACATGGTGGCGGCGTTGCAGCTCCAAGGTGTCGACACGCACCTGGTGCATCTCGATCCGGGGCGCTCCAGCAACCGTAACTTCGTGTTGTGGTTCGGGCAGGACCGCACCATCTTGGTGCGTCACGAACTCTACGACTACCACTGGCCGCACCTGCGGCCGCGCGAAATCCCGACCTGGGTCTACCTGAGCTCGGTGGGGTCGGACGCTCCGGAGTACTACGAGGAGATCGTGGCCTGGCTCGACGCGGAGCCAACCGTACGGCTGGCCTTCCAACCTGGGACATTCCAGATCGCTCTGGGTGCCGATCCGCTGCTCGCCGTCTACCGCCGGTCCGACCTGCTCGTGTGCAACCGTGAGGAGGCGGCCGAGATCGGCGGCGGCGACCACGCCCGGATGGACGAGCTACTCGAGTCGCTGCACGTGCTCGGTCCGACCATCGCCGTGGTGACCGACGGGCCGGCGGGCGCGTTCGCCTCTGACGGGTCGACCCGATACCGCGTGCCCGCCTACCCCGACCCCTGCGCGCCGAGGGAGCGGACCGGGGCCGGCGACGCCTTCACGTCGGCGCTCGTCGCCGGGCTGGTCCGGGGTCTCGCGTTGCCCGACGCGCTCGCCTGGGGCCCCGTCAACGCCATGAGCGTGGTCCAGGACGTGGGCTCCCAGACGGGCCTCCTCCGGGAAGGCGAGTTGCTCGAGCACCTGAAGCGCGCGCCCGACGGCTACGCCATCTCGTCGTGGTGAGCTCCGGCCAGGTCCTGGCCGCCGACATCGGCGGAACGACGATGCGCGCCGCGCTGGTGGACGTCAGTGGCCAGGTCCTCGAGCGCCACTCGGCTCCGACCCCGCACCACGACGCGGTCCCCAGGGCACTGGTCGACCTGTTGCGTGGGGTCGGCGGCGATGGCTCCCACGGCCCCGCGTGCCATGCCGTGGTCGGCCTTCCCGGCGCGGTCGACTACGCGCAGGGGTGCCTCCTGTGGGCGCCACACCTGCCCGAAGGCTGGCCCGAGCTTCTCTCGGAGGACGCGTTGGCGGCCAGCCTCGACATACCGGTGCACGTGGCGAACGACGCCGACCTCGCCGCAGTGGGAGAGGCGGCGCTCGGGGCCGGGGCCGCACACGACGACGTGGCCTACGTCACCATCTCCACCGGCATCGGGGTGGGAGTGGTGCACCAGGGTCGCCTGATGCGCGGGCAACGCTCGCTCGGCGAGGTGGGCCACACGGCGATCGACTGGCGGGCCTGGATGGCGGGGTCCCCGTCGACCCTCGAGGAGCTGGGGTCCGGGAGTGCCCTGGCCCGCCGGGCCCGCGAGGCGGGACTGGGCGACCTCGACGCGGCCGGGGTGGAGGCACTCGTCGTCCACCGCGACCCCCGAGCGTCCGTCATCTGGGAGGACGCCGCACGGGCCTGCGCCGTCGGCGTGGTCAACCTCGTCATGGCCTTCTCCCCCGACGTGGTCGTCGTGGGAGGTGGTCTGGGCCTGCGCCCGACGTTCTTCGACCGGGTCCGCAGCTTGGTCCGGTCACGGGGGGCCCACCTGCCGGCCGAGCTGGCCCTCGTGCCCTCGGTGCTGGGCGACGACGCCGGACTGGCGGGCGCCGCCCGGTGGGTCGAGGCGCTGTCCTGAGCGCAGCCGAACCCGTCGGGTGATCCCCGTCGAACGGCGATCCCCGTTGAACACGGAGCTTGTCCCCTGCGGCATCGTGCAGCCGAAACCAAACTGCAATAACACCGGCGAAAGCTGGTAGAAGGAACTCACGGGGTTCCTCGTTGGTACCCGGCGGGCCGGAGAGAAGGAGGCGTCCATGCGCGTCACACGAGGGCCCATGTTCGGAGGTCTGTCGCTGCTCAACATCTCCACCGCCGGTACCGACATCGCGACCGCGGTCGTCCTCCTGGTCGCCGTCGCGGTGGACTCGACGCTGCGCCGGCGCGGTCGGTCGGGCACGGCCTGAGCCACACCGGACGCGCCGTGCACCCGCGCCGCAGTTGCCGCGTCGTGCTCACCGCGGCCGCGGTGTTGGGAGCAGCGATGGCGTCGCTCGCGCAGCTGTCCGATCCCGCGCTCAGCCGAGCCGCCCCGGCCAGTGCCGAGCCGGGCTCCCCCTCATGGACCGTCTATCACGGTGACGCCGCGGGGAACGGACTGGCCGCCTCGGTGACCTCAGTCGACGTGACCTCGCCGGAGTGGACCTCGCCGGTGCTCGACGGCCAGCTCTACGGGGAGCCGTTGGTGCTGGGCGACCGGGTCTACGTGGCGACGGAGAACGACACCGTCGATGCCCTCTCGGCCTCCAGCGGTGCCCTGGCCTGGTCCACCCATGTCGGGACGCCCGTACCCTCGTCGGACCTCCCCTGTGGCGACATCAGCCCGACCGTCGGCATCACCGGGACGCCCGTCATCGATCCTCAACGGTCTGAGCTCTTCGTGGTCGCCGAGACAATGGTCGGTGGGTCGCCGGCCCACGTCCTGGTCGGCCTGGACACCGGCACGGGCCGCGTGGAGCTCACCCAGGCGGTGGATCCGGCCGGCTCCACCCCAGCCGCGGCGCTCCAGCGCACCGGCCTGACCCTCGACTCGGGCCGGATCGTCTTCGGGATGGGTGGGAACTACGGCGACTGCTCGACCTACCGGGGCCGGGTGATCTCGGTCCCCGAGGCGGGTGGGACGCCGTTGGTGTTCTCCGTCGACGCCGCCCAGGACGAGGACCAGGGAGCGGTGTGGATGGGGGGCGCCGCCCCCGTGGTGGATGGGTCGGGCGACCTGTGGGTGAGCGTCGGGAACGGCTCGGTGGTCTCACCCGGCCACGCCTATGACGACAGCGACTCGGTCCTCGAACTCTCGTCCACGCTCACCCTCCTGCAGTACTTCGCACCCTCGTCGTGGGTCACCGACAACGCGAACGACCTCGACATGTCCACGGCTCCGGCCCTGCTGGGCGACGGAGAGGTGGTGGCGGCCGGCAAGGCCCGGATCGTCTATCTCCTCGACGGGTCCTCGTTGGGCTCCATCGGAGGCCAACAGGACTCGTTGTCGCAGTCGTGCGGCGACGACATCGACGGGGGCGTGGCCGTCGTGGGCGCCACCGTCTATCTCCCGTGCCTCCGCGGCCCGATCGCGGTCTCGGTGTCGGCGTCGCCGCCGGCGCTGCGCCTCCTCTGGCGTGCCAATGTCGGGGGCGGCCCGCCCATCGTGGCCGGAGGGTTGGTCTGGACCATGGGCCAGGACGGGACCCTTTACGGGCTCGACCCCAGCGCCGGGACCGTCCGTGCCCGCGCCGACGTGGGTGCGCCGGCCAACCACTTCCCGACGCCCGGGATCGGCGCCGGCCTGTTGCTGGCGCCGAGCGACGACCGTGTGGTGTCCTTCCGCGCTCCGTCGGCGGCCGCGTTGCCGACAAGGTCACCGACCACGACGACGACCGAGGCCCCGCCCACCACGACCAGAGCAGCCCGCGCCGGCACCGCGGCTTCGGCCCACCAGGCGACCAAGGCCGGAACCAATCCGGGTCTGATCGTCGCGGCCGCGCTGGCCGGCGTGGCCGTCGTCGGAGTGGCGGCATGGTTGGAGCGCCGGCGCCGCCGGGCCCCACGGTGATCTTCGAGCCCCTCGGCGCCCGCCGCCAGCGCCGAGAAGCCCGGGATGCACATTCGTACACCCCGGTGTACGTGGGTCAGCGTCGGCACCCGAGACTTTCATCTGACGTTCGCGTCCGTGTCGACGGCCCGTCAGTGTCACCCCCGTGTTGTCACCGAACGCGGAGTCGGCGGGGATACCTCAGCCCGACGTGAGGAGCAACTCGAGCACGGTGCCGACCGCGCCGAGCAGCAGCGAGACGGACAGCACCACCGCCAGCACCCGGATGACACCTCGGTGCATCGGTTCCCACTCACCGAGGTCGACGTCGCCGAAGTCCTCGACGGCCCCGAGGTCGTCACCCAGGTCCAAGTCGCCGGCACGGTCGACTCCTCCTCCGTCACCCTTGCGGCTCGCCCACGCCGGCTCGTAGGGGACCCGCTCGTCGAGAGGCCGGGGCTCGCGAGTGGCCAGGTACCCGATGAACGGTGCCAAGCCCTCCGGGAAGTGGGGCTGCGGCGGTCCGGGGACGTGGCCCTGCACGGACATCACCATATCCCTGGGCCGGGTCGCCGCCACCGGGCACCGCGTCCCACCCGCCGAGGCGCGTCTCACAACGGAGCCACACCGGGTCAACGGAGCATCACGGCCCGGCCAACTGCCCGTCAAATGCGTCTCATGACGGCGCGAGGGGTCCCGCCGGCGCGCCGAGGAACCGGTGGTGAGCTCCTCGGCCCTCCCCCCGTCCCACGCTGGTCCGCGCCTCGTCTCTCGCCTGACCGGGCTGATCGCCTTTGCGCTCGCTGTGGCCGGGGTCACCCTGCTCGGGCCGCTCGGTGCCGCAGCACCGACGCTGGCCGCCACACCGACCGTGGCCCACGTCGTGGGCGGCGGATCCTTCATGGCGGCTGACCCCTCTGGCGGGTACTGGACCACGAGCCCCTTCGGGTCGGTCGTCCCACACGACGGCACGCCGGGCGACGGTTCCCTCGGCGGCGTCCATCTCAACAGGCCGATCGTGGGGATGTCGCCCACGCCCGACGGCGGCGGGTATTGGCTGGTGGCCTCCGACGGCGGCGTGTTCTCCTTCGGCGACGCCGCCTTCCACGGCTCGACCGGGGCCATCGCCCTCAACAAGCCCATCGTCGGCATGGCCGCCACGCCGGACGGGAACGGCTACTGGTTGGTGGCCACCGACGGAGGGGTGTTCTCCTTCGGTGACGCCGCCTTCCACGGCTCGACCGGGGGCATCGCCCTCAACAAGCCCATCGTCGGCATGGCGGCCACGCCGGACGGGAACGGCTACTGGCTGGTGGCCTCCGACGGTGGGGTGTTCACCTTCGGCGACGCCGCCTTCCACGGCTCAACCGGGGCCATCGCCCTCAACCAGCCGATCGTGGCGATGGCGGGGACGCCGGACGGGAACGGCTACTGGCTGGTGGCCTCCGACGGTGGCGTGTTCACCTTCGGCGACGCCGGCTTCTACGGATCCCTGGCCGGAACCGGGGCGTCGGTGGAGGGCGTGATGGCCACGTCCGGCCAGCCGGGGTACACCTTGGTCGAGACCAACGGCACCGGCGTGTACTTCAGCCCGGGATCGGGCCCGGTGGTGCGCGGCGCGCCGTCCGGCGGCAGCCTGTCGTCCATCCTCGGGGTCTACGGCGGACCGGGCGACCCGCAGCCGGTGCAGGACTTCGCCGGCTCGGGCATCCACGCCACCTACGCCATGGACTTCCTCGATCCGAGCTCGTGGTCCCAGATCACGCAGCCGAACTGGCCCTATGCCGACTGGCAACGCACGGGGTACCAAATGATCTGGGGCGTCCCGATGATCCCCAACACCGGCGCGTCGCTGGCCACCGAGGCGACCGGTGCCTACAACGGATACTTCACCACGGTGGCGAGCAACCTGGTCGCCCATGGATACGGGTCGAGCATCGTCCGGCTCGGCTGGGAGTTCAACTGCGGCTGCCAACCCTGGTACACCGGTTCTGACAGCTCGGACTTCGTCCGCTCGTTCCAGAACATCGTGACCTCCATGCGCTCCGTGGCCGGGGCCAACTTCAAGTTCGAGTGGAACCCCGACATCGGCGATCGCGGCGTGGGCAACCTGGCCAACTTCTACCCCGGCGACAGCTACGTCGACCTGGTCGGTATGGACCTGTACGACATCTCGTGGAACTCGTATCCAGGGGCCGACGCCTTGTTCAACTCGTTCGTGACCCAGCCCGACGGGCTCAACTGGCTGGCCGCGTTCGGAGCGGCGCACAACAAGCCGCTGGTGTTCCCCGAATGGGGCCTCGGTTGGGGGGTGTGCTCGACGGGAGGGGCACCCGTCTCGGGCTCCGGCGAGACCTGCGGCGGCGACAACCCGACCTTCATCAACGACATGGCGGGCTGGGTCTCGACGCACGACGTCGCCGAGATCACCTTCTGGGACTACGGAACCAGCTCGGTCGACAACGGATCCAGCCCCAACACCGAGCAGGCGCTCGCCGCCGCCTTCGGCTGACAGCCTCTCGGCGTCGCACGCCCGCGTGCTGGTCCCACGCCCCTGTGGTGACCGACTCCGTGCGCCCGGGTGGAGGCCGACGTGACGGGCAGATGAAATCGGCCTGAACATCGTCGAAAGCGGGCCTTGCGCCGCCCCGTAGGGCTCGCGGTGCGACATACGGTGGATCGTCATGACGCGACCGGAGCCGAACCGCTCCCTCGCAGGCCGCGGCGCCCTCCGGCCCGAGGCTCTCCGCGCCGCCGCCTGGGCCGGCCTCCTGGCCTCGGTGGTGATCTCGCTCACCGCGCTGGTTCCGGTGCGGGGTCCGTCGCCGGCGGGCGCGACCTCGCCCACCTTCGCCTACGCCGGCGGGACCAGGATGGCCGCGGACCCCGCCGGCGGCTACTGGACCACCTCGCCCGGCGGACGAGTGCACGGGCACGATGGCGCTCCGAGCTACGGATCCTTGTCCCGTGGCGTATCGAGGTGGCCGGTCGTGGGCATGGCCGCGACGACCGACGGTGCCGGCTATTGGCTCGTGGCCTCCGACGGCGGAGTGTTCGCCTTCGGCGACGCCCGGTTCTACGGCTCGACCACCCACGTGCCGCTCAACCAACCCGTCGTGGGCATGGCCGCGACGACCGACGGTGCCGGATATTGGCTCGTGGCCTCCGACGGTGGCGTGTTCGCCTTCGGCGATGCCCCGTTCTCGGGGTCGGCGATCCCGCTCAGTCCCACGCGGCCGGTCGTCGCGATGGCGCCGACGCCCGACGCCAACGGGTACTGGCTGGTCACCTCGAACGGCGGCGTGTACAGCTTCGGGAGCGCTCCGGACGACGGGTCGCTCAGCGCGACCCACGTCCACCGCCGGATCGTGGCCATGGCTCCGACAGCGGACGGCGATGGGTACTGGTTGGCGGCGCTCAACGGCGACGTCTACCAATATGGTGACGCCTCAGATTTCGGGTCACTGGGCGCCCGCGGTGTCCGGGTGGCCGGACTCATGGTCAGCTCGAGACAACCGGGGTACACGCTCGTCGAGTCCAACGGCCGCACCGCGTACCGCGGACCCGACATCTCGGACACCGGACCCTCGAGCTCGACGACCACCACCTCCACGAGCCCGACCGCGCCACTCGGGACCTCGACGACCACCCAGCCCCTCTTGGGATCGACGCCGGGGAGCCTCTCGTCGGTCCTCGGTGTCTACGGCGGTCCCGGCTATCCCACCTCAGTGGCCGACTTCGCCACGCTGATGGGAGGTCGGACGACCTACGCCATGGACTTCCTCGACCCGAGCTCGTGGACCAAGATAGAGGACCCTTCCTGGTTTCTCTCGCGCTGGGCAGGGACGGGATACCGCATGATCTGGGGCGTGCCCATGCTGCCCAACACGTGGTCGTACTCCTTGTCCGACGAAGCCGCGGGCGCGTACGACGGCTACTTCACGACGCTGTCGCAGAACTTGATCGCCGGCGGACAGGGAAGCTCAATCATCCGCCTCGGTTGGGAGTTCAATGGTGGCTGGTTCCCGTGGCACGCCGGCGGCCAGGCCGCCAACTTCGTCGGGGCATTCCGGCACATCGTCACCGCCATGCGGTCGGTCCCGGGCGCCAACTACACCTTCGAGTGGAATCCCGACATCGGTGACCTGGGCGTCGGAGACCTCGCCCAGTACTATCCGGGCGACACCTACGTGGACTATGTCGGGCTCGACGTCTACGACATCGACTGGGGAAACTACAGCGGCGCCGACTCGGAGTTCGCCGCCCTCCAGACAGAGCCGTACGGCTTGAACTGGCTGGCCTCGTTCGGCGCCGCTCACGCGAAGCCGCTGGTGTTCCCCGAATGGGGATTGGGCTGGGGCACGTGCAGCGGCTCGGGCCAGGCCATCAGCACCAACAACGTGCAGGGGTGCGGGGGCGACGACCCGACCTTCATTGACGACATGGCCAATTGGTTCGCCACCCACGACGTCGCCGAGGCCACCTATTGGGACTACGGCAGCAGCACGGTGGACGGCTGCCTGGCGGCGTGCGCGCCGATCACCACCGGTGACGGGGTCACGACGCCGACGAGCGGCAACCCTCTGACCGCGCGAGAGCTGGTGAACGACTTCGGCTGACGACTTCGGCTGACGAATTCGGCCGACGACTTCGGCCGACGACCCGAGGCGGCCCTCCGGCGCGAAGCTGGCCCGATGGCCCCGTCGCCACCCAACCCCGTGCGCCGAGCGAGCGCCCTCGGCAGCACCGTGGCCGGCACTCCGCTGCGAGTGGTGGGAGGGCTGGCCGTGCCGGCTCGCGACGACCTGGCGCGCTCGGTGCGGCGGGCCATCGGGCTGAACGATCAGCCTCCGCCCGTCACCACCGACCCGGGCCGCGCCTACCTGCCTCCCGGAGGCATGGCGCGGCGTGTCCATGCCGACCTGCCCGCCATGGTGATCGGTGGACTGAGTGCGTTGATGCTGCAGAGCCTGCATCCGCTCGCCATGGCCGGGGTGGCCGAGCACTCGAGCTACCGGGAGGATCCCCTCGGGCGGCTGCGACGCACGGCGGCCTTCGTCGGGACCACGACGTTCGGCACAGTGGAGCAGGCGGCCGAGGCGATCGGGCGCGTCCAACGGGTGCACCGCTCGGTCCACGGAACGGCGCCCGATGGGCGCACCTATTCGGCCGAGGATCCCGAGCTGGTGACGTTCATTCACGTGGCGGAAGTATGGAGTTTCCTGGCGTCGTCGCGCCGGTACGGGCCTGGGACGATCACCCCCGACGCGGCCGACCGCTACTACGACGAGATGGCCCCGGTCGCACTGGCCCTCGGTGCCACGTGGGCCCCACGCTCCTCCCGGGAGGTCGAGAGCTACCTGGCCCGCGTGCGCCCCGAGCTGCATGCCGGGCCGCAGGCCCGCGAGGCCCGTGACTGGTTGCTGGCCGGCGTTCCACGGCGGCGGGCCGAGCGGGCTGCCTACTCGCTGGTCCTGGCGGCTTCCATCGGCGTGCTCCCGCCGTGGGCCCGCCGCGAGCTCGGTCTCTCACTCGTCCGGCCCCTCGACCTGCTGGTGGACACCGCGGCGATCACTCCGCTCACCCGGGCGCTGGCGGGCGCTCTGCGCTTCTTGGTGACGCCGTCGTCGTCAGGCTGAGCAGTCGCCGCTCAGCGCGGCACGATCCCCCACCGCGCCGTCCACTGCTGGCCGGGCTCGAGGTTGACCAGGTCCTTTCCGGTGCGCAGCGCGTTGGGTGGACAGCTCATCGGCTCAATGGCCACCGCCCGCCGCCGCCGGTGCTTCTCGGCCAGCGTGTCACCCGTGTACACCATGAGATAGGGGAAGGCGGCATCGACCCACAACGTGGCTCCGGTGACTCCACCGGGCGCGTCGAGCGAGGCCCGGGCGCGGCCATCGGCGTCGCGCTCGAGCCCGGTGTAGGCGGTGTCGAGCACGGCCGGACCCACGAAACGCGACCCGGTGAAGTCGAATTCGGTTCCCTCCACCGGGGTCAGAACGCCCGTCGGGAGCCCTCGGTCGTCGAGGTCGAGGGTCTGGCGGGCGGGGACGTGGAGGATCGCCCCGTCCACGGTGTCGGTCCCCGCCGTCAGGTAGGGATGGAAGCCGAGGCCGAACGGGATGGCGCGTTGCTCGACCGACTGAGCCACCGTGGTGACGGTGAGTCCCTCCCGGCCGACGTGGTACTCGAGCTCGAGCAGGAGCGAGAAGGGATACCCCGGCGAGGGATGGAGCTGGAGCCGCAGCGAGAGCTGGTTCTGGTGACGCGTCTGGAGGGTCCACGGCAGCCAGCGCACAAGGCCGTGGATGGCGTTTCGGCGCTCGGGCTCGTCGAGCGCGGCCTGGGCTCGCACCCCGTCGTGGTCATAGCGGCCGTCGGCCAGTCGGTTGGGCCAGGGTGCCAACACCTGCCCTCGCCCCGAGTGCGACCACTCGTCTGGGCCAAATCCGTCGACGACGGCGTGCGCGTCCACGGTGTAGGAGCGCAGCGTGGCGCCGACCTCGCACACGATCAGCTCTTGGTCGCCGTGCCCGATGCGCCACTGCTGCCCCGTGGGCGAGGCGACCGAGATCCTGGGGGTCCGAGGCGGCATCGGAGGTGAATTCGAAGCAGACCACGGAGCGGTACGACGGCTCGAGGGACCAGTAGGGTGCACGCACGTGAGGATTCTCGTCACCAACGACGACGGGGTCAGTGCACCCGGGCTCGCTGCGTTGACACGGACTCTGGCACGGTGGCTCGGAGGACGCCGACCCGACGCCGCCTCCCCCGACGAGATCGTCGTCGTGGCTCCCAGCACCAACTTCAGCGGTGCCGGCGCCGCCGTGGGTCCGGTCAGCGACCGGATGACCATCGCCTACCAACGGGCCACGGTTGAGGGTGCCGAACACGTGGCCGCCTTCGGGCTCGACGCGTCGCCGGCCCTCTCGGTCATCGCCGGCGCGCTCGGGGCCATGGGCCCCCGCCCCGATCTCGTGCTCTCGGGGATCAACCACGGCGTCAACGTCGGCCGGTCCGTCCTCCATTCGGGGACGGTGGGTGCCGCCCTGACCGCCAGCCAGCTCGGGATCAGCGCACTGGCGGTGTCGCTCCGGTCTGGAGCCGACCCCGACCCTTGGGACTCGGCCGCCGAGCTGGCGGTCGCGCTCGTCCCGGTCCTCGCCGCCGCGCCGGTGGGCACCGTCCTCAGCCTCAACGTCCCGCACCTGCCCGCAGCTGACATCCGGGGCGTGCGATGGGCCCGGGTCGGCGGAGCCGGCTTGATTACCTCGGCGAGGGGGTCGGCGGGTTGGGCGTCGCCGCTGGCCGAGGAGATGGAGGGTCCGGCCGCCCTGGAGGCGGGCCGCTCCGAAATGGCGGGTGAACCGGAGGAGAAGGGGGAGATCGCGCTCTCGGTCGGATCCTCGGTCCCCCCTTCTGCCGACGTGGCCGGAGCCCCGGGCGACGAGGACGCCGTGCTCGTGGCCCAGGGCTATGCCGCCCTCACTGCCCTGCGCGGTCCGCAGGGCAACGACGATCGGGACCTGCTTGACCACCTCGACCGCGGGCTGGCCCACGCCCTGTCCGCATTCTCATTCGCTCCCTGAGCCGCTCAGTCGTCGTCGCCCGGCGAGCGGCGGTGCCGCTTCGTTTCCGAGCGCCGTCGCTTCGCCTCGACTCGACGGCGTCGGGAGCTCTGCGTCGGCATCGTCGGCCGTCGAGCCGCTACCTCGCGGAGCCCCGCATTGAGCTTGGCGGCTAGGCGCTCCAAGGCCACCTCGCGGTTGCGCGCCTGCGATCGGGACTCCGAAGCGCTGGCCCGAACCACCGGACCGATCCGGTCCAACAACCGAGCCCGTTGCCGGGGTCCAAGGGTCGAAGACGCCACCACGTCGAATTGCACCTCTACCCGGCTGAGCGTCCGGTTGGCGTGCTGGCCACCGGGCCCTCCCGTCGTGGTGGCCCGCCACGAGATCTCCGAAAGCGGGAGCTCGAGCCCGCGGCGCACGCGAAGGGTGCCCTCAGCAGCCATGGCAAGCGAGCGTAGAGCCACAGGTACGCTCCGGCGCATGGACTACCGCCACCTTGGCCGATCCGGCATGGTCGTGTCCGCTCTCGCCTACGGAAACTGGATCACCCACGGTGACCAGGTCGAGGAGGACGCCGCGGTCGGCTGCGTGCGTGCGGCCCTCGACGAGGGCATCACCACGTTCGACACGGCCGACGTCTACGCGCTGGGCGAAGCCGAATCGATACTGGGTCGGGCGCTCAAGGGTGTCCGACGTGACGGAATCGAGGTCTTCACCAAGGTCTATTGGCCCACTGGACCCAAACCCAACAACCGCGGCCTCTCGCGCAAGCACATCGTCGAATCACTCCATGCCTCGTTGCGGCGCCTCCAGACCGACCACGTCGACCTCCTTCAGGCCCACCGCTTCGACTACGAGGCGCCACTCGAGGAGACCCTCCGCGCCTTCGATGACCTCGTGCGACAAGGCAAGGTCCACTACGTGGGTGTCTCGGAATGGACGGCTCAGCAGATCGCCGACGCACTGGCAATGGCCGACGAAATGGGGTTCGACCGTCTCGTTTCCAATCAGCCGCAGTACTCCATGCTCTGGCGCGTGATTGAGGCCGAGGTGGTTCCCCTCAGCCAACACGAGGGAGTGGGTCAGATCGTCTGGTCTCCCTTGGCGCAGGGCGTGCTGACCGGCAAGTACCTTCCCGGCTCGGCCACCCCGCCGGAGGGCTCGCGGGCCGCCGGCCACGAGGATGCCCAAATGCGTCGGCTGCGGCGCGATGACGTGCTCGAGCTCGTCCAGGCCTATGCGACGCTGTGCCGGCAGGCGGGTTACACGCCGGCGGCCGTGGCCTTGGCCTGGGTGCTCCAGAACCAGAACGTCAGTAGTGCCATCGTGGGGGCCACCCGCCCCGAGCAGATCATGGAGAACGTCGCCGCGCTGGACGTGGTGCTCGATCCCGACTTCCTCGAGGCCATCGAGGACGCGCTGGCGCCCGCGGTTCAGTTCGACCCGGGGCTCACCGGCAGCCCTGCGAGTCGGCCCTGACGAGCCGGACTGCACGTCTGGCCACGGCCACCGAACCAAGGGATGGAACGCTCGGGACAGAAGGGTCAGCGGATCGCCTCCTACGGAGTGTGCCGCGATGATCTGGGCCGGCTCCTTTTGGCCCGGGCCGCGACGACCATCGCGGCTCGGAGCCGCTGGTTCCTGCCTGGTGGAGGCGTGCAGCACGGGGAGAACCCAGTGGAAGCGCTCCGCCGGGAAGTCTACGAGGAATCGGGGCTGACGGTGATGGTCGGACGCATGCTCGACGTTCTCTCCGACGTGCGCACCATCCCCAACGGGATCAGCCTGCACACCGTGCGGCTCATCTACCGGATCGAGTCGTGGAAGGGCACCTTGCGTCGCGAAACCGACGGCACCACCGACGCCGTCGGGTGGTTCACCTTGGAGGAAGTGGAGCACATGCCCCTGGCGCACTACGTCGAGACTGTGGTGGACCGTCTCCTGTGAGCGACGACGTCGACATCCGCGACGCGCATGCCTACGAACCCGTTCCCGGCCGCGCTCAGAGCAAGGACGACGGGCGCCATCACGTCGTCATCATCGGATGCGGATTCGGCGGCCTCTTCGCGGCCCGCGCCCTCAAGCGTGCTCCCGTCCGGGTGACGATGATCGACCGAAGGAACCACCATCTCTTCCAACCGCTCCTCTACCAGGTGGCGACCGGAATCCTCTCCGAGGGTCAGATCGCTCCAGCCATTCGCGACGTCCTACGGAACCACCTTTCGCTACGTGTCCTCCTGGCCGAGGTCGAGGGCATTGACGTGAGGACGAAACAAGTGCACGCAGACGAGTTCGGCCGGGCGCTCACCATTGGCTACGACAGCCTCGTCGTCGCCGCCGGGGCAACGACGACGTACTTCGGGCACGACGAGTACGCCGGGGCAGCACGAGGGATGAAATCGCTTGACGACGCGCTCGGATTACGCGGTGAGATCTTCGGCGCCTTCGAGCTGGCCGAGGCGGAAGCCCAATTCGGAACACGGCAACGCCTGATGACGTTCGTGGTGGTGGGCGGCGGACCCACGGGCGTCGAGATGGCCGGACAGCTCTGCGAGCTTTCCCACCGGGCCCTGCGACACAATTACCGTCGCATCGATCCGCAGCAGGCTCGCGTGATCCTGATCGAGGGCGGTGATCGGCTCCTCCCGACGATGGCCCCCTCGTTATCGCACCGGGCCGAGCGCGACCTGGCCCGCCTCGGTGTGGAGATCCGTCTGTCCACGATGGTCACCGGAATGGACAGCGATTGGGTCGAACTGACGACCCAGGATGGGACCACCGAGCGTGTCCACGCCGCCACCAAGGTGTGGGCTGCCGGCACCCGCGCCTCCGCCCTTGGGTCGGCTCTGGCCGATGCTTCAGGCGCGGAGCGTACTCAGTCTGGTCGCGTCGTCGTCAACCCCGATTGTTCGCTCCCGGGTTATCCCGAGATCTTCGTCGTGGGAGACCTCATGGCGCTGCACGACCTCCCGGGTGTCGCGGAGGTGGCCATCCAGTCCGGGGTTCACGCAGCACGGACGATCGTGCGTCGGCTCGAAGGCAAGCCCGCGATGCCATTCCGCTACCACGACCTGGGCACGCTTGCGGTGGTGTCGCGCTTTGGCGCCGTCGCCCAGATCGGACGGGTGCGAGTCGGCGGGTTCGCCGCCTGGGTCCTCTGGTTGGCCGTCCACCTGACCTTCCTCACCGGGTTCAAGAACCGGTTCGGGGCGTTGGCGCGCTGGGGGGTCAGCTTCGTCGGTCGAGGCCGCTACGAGAGGGCGCTCACGGGGCGCTGGGTCGCCCGTGGTGCGGCTGGCCAGGTCACGGATCCCTGACCGTTCCCCGAGTCACGCCTGGTGCGCAGACGTATACGGGGGGTCGTATACGGGGGGTCGTATACGGGGTGGTCGTATACGGGGTGGTCGTATACGGGACGTCCCTGCTGGGCTTCTTGGACTTCGAGGGGGCGATGTCCCTCGGGGCGCGTCGGACCACATAATTGGCAGCGCATAATTGAGCCAGGTCAAGCGGGGGGCGTCGGAGGTCGAGAAACCCACTATGGACGTGAAATCCGACCACGCCGGAATGGGGCCGGACACGGCCGCAACGGCGGTCGTCCATCTACCGGTCGCGACGCCGAACGCCTCGGCAGGCGGTCAGGGCCAGCTCTTCGGCGACGCCAATCTGACTTTCGCCGACACCGACCGGATCCCCGTCGTGGGATCGGAGCGCCGGACGCCCGGGCGGGGTCCGTCCGGGTGGCTTCGTGCCGCTGTGATCGTGGTCGGATTGGCTGTTCTCGCCGCTGGCGCCGTGCTGGTCCTGGCCCAGACGGGCGTGATCGGAAAAGACGACACCATCGCGACCAACGGCACCCCTCATCAACGCCGCCGGAAGCTCCAACGGACGAGAAAAGGGCTCCTCGGGTCACGCTTCGACCCACCAACACCAGAACGCCTCGGGGGCACTGGTCACCAAGGTCGCCATGGGGCCGAGCAACGCTGAGTACACCATCGGCGCCGGGTTGTACCAGGTCACTGTGACCACGACGAGCGGACCGTGCTGGGTGAGTGTCGGCAGCCCGGGACACGCAGCCTCCTTCGCCGGGATCATCCCGGCGGCGAGCTCGCACACCGAGTCCATTCTCGGCGCATCGACGGTCGAGCTGGGTGCGGGTGGAACCAGCGTCACCCTGACCGCCGGA
This sequence comes from uncultured Acidimicrobiaceae bacterium, assembly GCA_963787485.1. Taxonomy (GTDB): domain Bacteria; phylum Actinomycetota; class Acidimicrobiia; order Acidimicrobiales; family RAAP-2; genus Bog-473. Next base: position 287,740 of record CAWBDF010000002.1, read on the forward strand.
CACCGGTCGGAGACGTTGACGCCGCTTGCGGCACCCTTCACGTACGACTTCGTCTATCGCTCCTGACGGGGCATCGCGGTCCATCGCCCCTGGCGGGGCGTGCCTCGCCCTTCAAAACATGACTTTCACCACATAACATGACGAAAGTACTGTGCCCTTGGCCCGTGACGCGTGCTTCCATTTACGTCACCGGTAGATCGCCGGATTGGCATTGGCGAGGAAGGGGCGGCCCGGCCCCCAGCGGGCCGGCCCTTTTGGGCCGTTCAGCCAGCGTTGGGTAGCGACCCCTCCTCGGTCCCGAGGCCCACGATCTCGAGGACGTTGGTCATGACCTCGCCGAAGGCTTCGGGGTCAGCCAGCAACCACGAGTGGGTCCCTGGCACCGTCACGACGTCGGGGCTTCCCAGGGACCGGCACATGTCCTCGAACGAGTCCCGGGTGATCAGGTGGTCACGCGGCCCCCACAGCACGACGACGGGCAGGCGCCGTTGGCGCAGGGTGTCCAGCTCAGTGGTCAGATCCGCCCGACGTGCGATGCCGGCTGTCCGCCAGAGTGATCTCGGGTCGCGCATCAAGTTCGGCAGGGCCTCGCTCACGATCACCGGGAGGACGCGCCGGGCCTGGCGCACGGGAAACAGGTCGGCGGGAAAGTGGATGCCCCAGTCCCACAACGGTCGCTCTGCCATGGAGCGGATGGCCGAGCCGGCGGCCCATGCCGATCCGCCCACCGAGTTGATGAGCACCAGGGCCCGGACGTGCTCAGGGTGGTCGTGCGCCAGCAAGACGGCCACACCCCCACCGAAGGAGTGACCCAGGGCGAGCACGGGTGAGGAAACACCGACGGCATCGAGGAAGGCCGCCACCCAGTCCCCGTAGTCGCTCAGTTCGGCCCTGCCGTCGGGCAGCCCAGCCGTCCCTCCAAAGCCGGGCAGTGCCGGGGCATAGACGTGGAGGCCGGCGCGCACGAGACGCGACAGCGCCCGTTTGTAGGCCTTGTGGTCGAGAGCCCAGCCATGGAGGAAGACCGCCGGGGTACCAGTTCCGGCTTCGCCGTAGACGGCGGGGCGAGCGTCGACCGTGGTCTGCTTCCAGTCCAGCCAGCCAGCTCGCCGGTCCTCAGTCCCAGCACCGACGCCGTCGTCCTCGATTGTCGGCTCCGCCGTGATGGCCACGTCTCAAACCCTCCCTTCCACCAGGATCAACACCTAGGGCCCAACGTCCCTTCCCGATCGACGGCTATCGAACGCGTACCCCCGGCTCGGAGAAGGTGAAGGACCCGCGGGGGGAGATCTGCGGCGCGGACCGCTGGAATGGAGCCGAACGCCTGCAGCGTGGGGGACCCGTCGGTGACCATGCCGACCACCGAGCTCAGTCCCTCGCCCACGCCGCTCTCGTCGAACGGCGCGGTCCCGAAGTTGAACAGGCCCCCGTCCACGCCGCTGAACCAGTACCCGCTCCCGTCGGGCATGGCCGCCATGGCCACGATCGGCTGGGCCAGGTGGATGGCGCCGGCTGAGCCGAAGAACCCGGCGTGGCCGAAGTAGCGGGCATCGCCGGCATGAGCGACGCGCCCTCTGGTCCACCTGGTAATAGCCGATCGTCCCGACCCCGGCGAGCTCCCCGCTTGCGGAGGCACGCCGTCGGCCGAACCGCGGATCTCCATGCTGGCTGAGCGGCTCCCCAGAGCACCCGGAAGAAATAGGCGTCGACGAGGCACGAGCCTCCCGGATGACCGCCCTGAAGAGACCGTCCCGGGGCAGCTCAGTTCGGGAATGAACAGGTAGTCGTCTGCACCCGGCCCAAAGAGGTAGACGTCATTGCTCGACGAGAAGTCGATCGTGTCGCTGACGCCGGCGTTGTTGGTCACCGAGAAGGTCTCAGGCCCGGACTCCGTCCCCAATGTGGTGTCCGGAAAATCCACGAATAGAGGAGAGATTGTCTCGACACGCGGTGTCGCGCCCCCGGCTGCTCCGCTCCGCGATCCCGACCATCGCCACAGACGTGGCACCGGCGATCGCGATCGCCGGTGCCACGGCCTTCAGCGCCTTCGACACTCCCGCCATGTGCACGCCCCTTTGCGTCGGGACCGTTGGGTCCCGCGTAGGGCGCGAAAGCTACACGGAGCTGGACACGCCAGCAATGCCCGTGTGCACTTACCTGCCAGTTTGTGGTGGCCGTCTACGACGCTCTGCGCCGTGACTCCGTTCCTCTTCGACGGGCAGCCGCTGAGGGGGCCGACTACGAGCAACCGCTAGTCGACCCACAGCTCGAGCACACGTAGCACGAGCCTGCTCGCTGCATGGTGTTGCCGCAGTTGTAGCAAAGCGGAGCATCGAGCTGGGCCGCCTGGGGAACTGGGCGGACGGCGCCGGTACCGGTGAGGGCTGACGTGGCGACCGCTCCCGGACTCAGATCGTCTTCGACCAGCCCGAGAATGGGAGTGGCCATCTCCTCGACACCGGGGAGCGTCGGCTGGGTGCGCTCCTGGCTCGAGAGCACGCCGAGCTCGATCCGCTCTTCCGGCGTGAGGTAGTCGAGGGCCAGGCGGCGGAAGATGTAGTCGACCAGGCTGGTGGCGATGCGCAGCTCGGGATCGTCGGTGATCCCAGCCGGCTCGAACTTCATGTGGCCGTACTTGCGCACGAAGGTGGCCAGGGGCACGCCGTGCTGGAGGCCGAGGCTCACCGAGATGGAGAAGGCGTCCATGATGCCGGCCAGGGTCGATCCCTGCTTGGAGACCTTGATGAACACCTCACCCGGACGCCCGTCCTCGTATTCACCCACCGTCACGTAGCCCTCGCAGTCGGCCACGCGGAACGAGAAGGTCTTCGAGTTGCGCTTCCGGGGCAGACGCTCGCGCACCGCGCCCACGACGAGTGGCGACTCGGCCCGCTGGTGTTCGTGCACCAGCGCCGCCTCGAGCTCGGCGATCCGGGCCGCGATCTCCCGGTCCCGGGCCTCGGCGGCCGAGCCGGCCGGAGCGGTGTCGCCGCCCTCGCCTGCGACGGCACCCACCTTCTTGGTGGTGGAGAGCGGTTGGGCCACCTTGCAGTTGTCCCGGTAGATGGCCACGGCCTTGAGCCCGAGGCGCCAAGCGTCGATGTGGAGCTGCTCCACCTCTTCGACCGTCGCGTCCTCGGGCATGTTGACCGTCTTGGAGATGGCCCCGCTGATGAATGGTTGCACGGCCCCCATCATGCGGATGTGGCCGGGGTAGTGAATGGGGTTGTCACCCATGGAGCAGGCGAACACCGGCAGGTGTTCAAGGGCCAGGTGCGGAGCCCCCACGATCGACATGTGCTCGTTGACGTAGGTGACGATGTCCTCGACCTGCTCTGGTGAGTAGCCGAGCTTGCCCAGGGCCCGGGGCACGGTGTGGTTGACGATCGACATGGTGCCGCCGCCCACAAGCTTCTTGGTCTTGACCAGGCCCAGATCGGGCTCGACCCCGGTGGTGTCGCAGTCCATGAGCAACCCGATGGTGCCCGTAGGGGCGAGCACCGAGGCCTGCGAGTTGCGCACGCCGTACACCTCGGCCAAGTCGACCGCCTGGTCCCAGGCCTCCTGGGCGGCGGAGAGCAGCTCGGGCGGCACGACGTCCTCGTCGATCCGAGACGCCTCTGCCTGGTGCATGCGCAGCACGTTGAGCATCGGTTCGGCGTTCTCGTGGTAGCCGGCGAAGGGGCCCATGCGCGCCGCGGTCCGGGCGGAAGTGGCATAGGCGTGCCCGGTCAAGAGCGCGGTGATGGCGGCCGCCCAGGCGCGCCCGGCTTCGGAGTCGTAGGGCAGGCCCTGGGCCATGAGGAGCGCTCCCAGGTTGGCGTAGCCAATGCCGAGCTGGCGGAAGGCCCGCGTCATCTCGCCGATCATCTCGGTCGGATAATCGGCATTCCCCACAATGATCTCCTGGCCGGTGAACACGACCGAGACCGCCGCCTTGAAGCCCTCGACGTCGAACTCGTCGTTTTCGTCCAGGAACGTGAGCAGGTTCATGGAGGCCAGATTGCAGGCGCTGTTGTCGAGGTGCACGTATTCCGAGCACGGGTTGGAGCCGTTGATCCGGCCCGTGTTCGGCGCCGTGTGCCAGCGGTTGATGGTGGTGTCGTACTGGAGCCCGGGGTCAGCACACTCCCAGGCTGAGTGCGCGATCTGACGGAAGAGATCGCGGGCGGCCACCGTGCGGATCACCGAGCCGTCCGTGCGGGCCACCAGGTCCCAGTCGCGCCCGTCTATCACTGCGTTCATGAACTCATCGGTCACCCGAACCGAGTTGTTAGCGTTCTGGTACTGCGTCGAGTGGCTGTCCGCTCCGTCGAGGTCCATGTCGAACCCGGCGTCACGCAGCACCCGAGCCTTGCGCTCCTCGATCGCCTTGCACCACACGAAGTCCTCGACGTCGGGATGGTCGGCGTCGAGGATGACCATCTTGGCGGCGCGTCGCGTCTTGCCGCCGGACTTGATCGTGCCTGCCGAGGCGTCCGCACCACGCATGAAGCTGACCGGGCCCGAGGCCGTGCCGCCGCCTTTGAGCAGCTCCTGCGAGGAGCGGATCCGCGACAGGTTGACGCCGGCGCCCGAACCGCCTTTGAAGATGACGCCTTCCTCGACGTACCAGTTGAGGATGGAGTCCATCGTGTCCTCGACGGCGAGGATGAAGCAGGCGCTCCCCTGCTGGGGCACTCCCTTGACGCCGATGTTGAACCACACCGGCGAGTTGAACGCCGCCTTCTGGTGGACGATGAGGTACTTGAGTTCGTGATTGAAGACGAGGGCCTCTTCCTCGTCGACGAAGTACCCGTCCTTGATCCCCCACGCCATCAGCGTGTCGGCCACCCGGTCGGCCACCTGGCGCAGCGACCACTCACGCTCCTCGGTGCCCAGCGTGCCGCGGAAGTACTTCTGGGCCAGGATGTTGGTGGCGTTCACGCTCCATGACTCGGGGACCTCGACGCCGAGCTGTTCGAAGGCCACCGACCCGTCCCGGAAGTTGGTGATGCGGGCGTCGCGCCGCTCCCAGCGCACCTCGTCGTAGGGGTGGACACCCTCGGTGGTGAAGTGCCGTCGGATGCCGATCTCGGCTCGCTGGGGGGCGATGGCCATGGTGCTGTGGTCCTCCTGCTTGCTCGTTCCCGCGGCGCCCGGTTGGGGTCCTGCGGGTCCAGTGGGTCCTGCTCGTGCGGTCCGACGTCCAGGGGGCCTCGTATTGCTCACCACAACATATTGTGGCCTGCGCCGCCCCCGGACACCAGATGGTGTGGTCATTACAGCACTGTAGTTACGTCGTTGTCAACCAATGTGACTCGGTATTCCTGCAGGTCACGGGCCGTTCGCAATTTTTTTGCGCGGGACCCCGCGGTGTCGTCGTATACGGCAGGGGTCGTACGTATACGGCAGGGGTCGTAAACGGGTGGAGATAGCGTCGGGCGCCCATGGTCAAGGTGGTCGCCGTCGACGCCGGCACGACAGGCGTCCGCGCAGTCGCCGTGGACGAAGAGGGGCGGGTGTGTGACCTCGCGTACCGGGAGCTGACCCAGCACTTCCCACGACCCGGTTGGGTCGAGCACGACCCGTCCGAGATCTGGACCGCGGTCATGGAGACCCTGGCCGAGGTGGGAGCCCGAATGGCCCGTGGCGGCGACACCGTTGCCGCTCTTGGTGTCACCAACCAGCGCGAGACCGTGGTGGCCTTCGATCGGGAGTCCGGCCGGCCGTTGCACCGGGCCATAGTCTGGCAAGACCGGCGCACCGCTCCGCTGTGCATCGAGCTGGCCGGAGAAGGGCACCTGGCAACGGTCCGGGCCAGGACAGGGCTCGTGCTCGACCCCTACTTCAGCGCCACCAAGGTGGCCTGGATGCTTCGCCACGCCGACCTCGCACTCTCGCCCGACGATCCTGGCCTCGCCTTCTGCACGGTCGACACCTGGATCCTGTGGAACCTGACCGGCGGATCCAACGGAGGCACCTACGCCACCGATCCGTCCAACGCCAGCCGCACGCTCCTCTTCGACACCGAGACACTGGCCTGGTCCGAAGAGTTGTGCGCCCTCTTCGGCGTGCCGCCCCACACGCTCGCTGAGGTCCGCCCCTCCGTCGGAGAGCTGGGGACCACGGCGTTGGCCGACCTCGGCGCGGCGTCGTCGGTGCTCGACGGTGTCCCGGTCTGCGGCGTGCTGGGCGACCAGCCGGCCGCTCTGTTCGGACAGGCCTGCTTCGACCCGGGGATGGCCAAGGTCACCTACGGGACGGGAAGCTTCGTGCTGACCAACGTCGGCACGCAACGCCCACCGGCGCCTGAGGGCCTCACCGTGAGCTGCGCCTGGGACCTCGGCGCGCACGCGGACGCCACCCATGGTCGGGTCACCTACGCGCTCGAAGGTTCGGCCTTCGTGTCGGGGGCGGCAATCGAGTGGCTGCGCGACGGCATCGGTGTCGTCGACTCGGCCGAGGAGGCAGGCGCGCTGGCGGCCTCGGTCCCCGACAGCGGGGGCGTCACCTTCGTGCCCGCGCTGAGCGGTCTGGGCAGCCCGTGGTGGGACCCCCTGGCGCGCGGCATCGTGACGGGGATCACCCGCGGCGCTGGCCGCGCCCAGCTGGCCCGGGCATGCGTGGAGGCCATGGCGTTCCAGGTCCGCGACATGACCGACGCCATGAAGGGTGCCATGTCCGATGTGGCCACGTCCGATGATGTGGCCGCCGCATCGTCCCCCGTCCTGGCCGCGCTGCGGGCTGACGGTGGTGCTGCCACCATGGATCTCCTCCTCGAGCTGCAGGCCGAGCACAGCCGCGTCCCGGTGGCCCGCCCCTTCGCCCTCGAATCGACTGCTCGAGGCGCGGCCACGGCGGCCGGCCTGGCCGTGGGCGTGTGGTCGTCGCTCGACGAGCTGGCCCGACTTTGGGAGGCCGAGGCCATCTTCGAGCCAAAGCTTTCCGTCGAGCTGGCCGACGCCGCGTACGGCGGCTGGCGCCGGGCAATCGAGAAGTCGATGGGCTGGGCCTCCGCGACCTCCTGAGCCTTACCGTGACCAGCTGCGGCTTGCCCTGCGGAAATAAAGCAACGAATACCTTGTTATATTGACGCGAGGAGCGGACCGCCGCTCGGAAGGGTGGGCAGCCATGAGCGTGGCCATCGTGACGGGAGCCAGCCGAGGACTCGGAGAGGCCCTGGCCCGGGGATTGGCGGGCGCGGGGTGGTCGTTGGTCGTCGACGGACGTCACCCCGGGACCCTCGAGTTCGCTGCCAAAGGGATCCGTGCCCGGGCGGTCCCCGGCTCCCACGTCGTCGCCGTCTCCGGGAACGTGACCGACGAGGCGCATCGTCACGACCTGACTGCTGCCGCATTCGACCTCGGCGGCCTCGACCTGGTGGTCAACAACGCCGGCACCCTGGGCGCCACTCCCCTGCCCTCGCTGGCCGACTACCCGCTCGACGAGCTGCGCCTCGCCTTCGAGGTCAACGTGCTCGCCCAACTCGGCCTCGTGCAGGACGCACTACCGCTTCTCCTCGACGCGCCATCTCCCCGACTGATCAACGTGACCTCGGACGCCGCCGTCGAGGCCTACGAAGGGTGGGGGGGCTACGGCGCCGGCAAGGCGGCCCTCGAGCAGGTGGGCGCGGTGCTCGCCGTCGAGCTCCCCTCACTCAGGGTGTGGTCGGTCGACCCAGGTGATCTGCGCACGGCCATGCACCAGGCCGCCTTCCCGGGGGAGGACATCTCGGACCGTCCCGAGCCGGCCTCCGTCGTCCCCGCACTGCTCGAGCTGATCGGGAGTGATCGCCCGAGTGGCCGCTACCGGGTCTCCGAGCTCGCCTCGTCCCCCTCCCCCCGATGAGCGTCCTGGCCCCCAACCCCGCTCGCCTCCCGGCCCTCTACCCGATGGCCTTCGAGCTGCCCCCCGAGCTCGAGGCACCCGCCCCCCCCGAGAGCCGGGGCATCACGCGCGACGCCGTCCGCATGCTGGTCGCCACCAAGTCCGACGGCAGCCTCATCCACTCGCACTTCTCCGAGCTGCCCCGCTTCCTCAACGAAGGCGACCTGGTGGTCATCAACACGTCGGGGACCCTGGCCGCCGAGCTCGAGGCCACGGCACCCGATGGCACCATGCTCCAGGTTCACCTCTCCACCCAACTGCCTGCCGGCCTTTGGACCGTCGAGGTTCGCCGTGACGGGCGGGCGCACCTGAACGCCCGTCTGGGCGAGACCATCACGTTGGCCGATGGCGGCCGGGTCATCCTGCTCAGTCCCTACTCGCCCGGCCCGGGCGGCCAGGGTGTGCGCCTGTGGGTCGCGCGCCTCGAGACGCCCGAACCCGTGCACAGCTTCCTGGCTCGCCACGGACGTCCCATCCGCTACGGCTACGTGCGCGATCAGTACCCCATCGCCGCGTACCAGAACGTGTACGCCACCGAGCCGGGTTCTGCCGAAATGCCCAGTGCCGGGCGGCCCTTCACCCCGGAGGTGCTCACCCGCCTGGTGGCCAAGGGGGTCGGCGTGGCGCCGTTGTTGTTGCACACTGGCGTGGCGTCGCTCGAGCCCAGCGAACCGCCCTATGCCGAGTACTTCCGGGTTTCGCTCGCCACGGCGCACCGGGTCAACGACACCCGGCGGACGGGCGGCCGCGTCATCGCCGTCGGAACGACGGTGGTGCGCGCCCTCGAGTCCGTGGTGGACGACCATGGGCACGTGCACCCGAGCGAAGGCTGGACCGAGACGGTCGTCTCTCCGGAGCGGCCCGTGCGCGCCGCCGACGGGTTCCTGACCGGATGGCACGAGCCCGAGGCCTCCCACCTGGCCATGCTGGAGGCGATCGCCGGACGACCCCTGCTCGAGGCGTCCTACGTCGCCGCGCTCGAGGAGGGCTACCTGTGGCACGAGTTCGGCGACGTGCACTTGATCCTGCCGTGACCGGGACCGTCGACCGAGTGCCGGCTGGCGAATCGCCCCTGGAGCAACTGCCGACGACCCGGCGGGCCATCCTCAACCTGGTGAAGCGCCGGGGGCCCCTCGACGCCGCCGCGGTGGCCGAGGCCTTGTCGCTCACCCCGGCCGCCATCCGCGTCCAGCTGGCACGGCTCGAAGGGGACGGCTTGTTGGCGCACCGCGACGAACCGCCGGACTCACCGCGGCGGGGTCGCCCGAGGCACGTCTACACGTTGACTTCGGCGGCCGAGGCGCTGTACCCCAAGCGCTACGGCGATCTCACGACCGAGCTCCTCGGCTACCTGGGCGGGCCCGACGCCACCCGCGTCGACGAACTCTTCGAGCAACGGCGCCGGCGCCGCGTGGCCGGCGCCCTTCCACGCACTGCCGACCTCCCCTTCGACGAGCAAGTGGCCGCGCTCGCCGCGGTCCTCGACGAGGACGGCTACCTGGCCGAGGCGGAGCGGCTGGACGACGGCTCTTGGCGCATCACCGAACACAACTGCGCCATCCTCACCGTGGCCCAGGGGTTCTCACAGGCCTGCGCCAGCGAGCTGGCTTTCATTCGCGACGCCCTCCCCGGCGCCTCGGTTCGTCGCGTGGCACACATCCTCGAGGGGGCGCACGTGTGCGCCTACCTCGTCACCCCGCCGTCGCCGTCGAGTCCGGCGCCCTGATCTCGAGGACCGAGGCGCCGTCCACCTCATGGATCTCGTTCTGGAGAAGATCGATCAGGTGGGTGCCGCCGATCTCGATCACGAACTCATCGATGGCCCTCCCGTCGTCGCGCTCGAGGATGTTGATCGCCACGATGTCTCCCCCGACGGCCCCGATCCGGCTGGCGACCAGACCAAGGGCTCCGGGCCGGTCCGGAAGCGCGATGCGCACGACGTATCCAGCCATGACCCGAAACGTTAGGCCAGCAATATGAACTGCCTGTTTCAGGCGGCTTACGAATCGTCAGTCCTGGTCACCGCCACTCCCGTGGGACTGGACGTACTCGTCGACGTATTGACGTTCGGAGAGCCGGGCAATCTCGTGCATCAGCTGGTCGGTGAAAGCCCGACACCGAGTGTGGTCGTGATCCTCCAGGGGATCGTCGGCGTTCGCCGCCGGAGTCATCTGCATGGGTGCGCCGAAGCGGACGGTCACGGTCTTGAACGGCCGCATCATCCGACTCTCCACCGGCTGGACGTCGACGGTGCCGACCACCCCGACGGGAACGACCGGCACGCCGCACTCCCGGGACAGTCGCGTCACACCGGTGCGTCCCTTGTGCACGAAGCAGTCGAGCGTTCGGGTGCCCTCGGGGTAGACCCCGAGGAGCCGGCCCTTGCCCAGGACGTCGCGCTTGGCCGTCTGGAGGGCTCGTTCCGACGCGCTGCCGCCTGAGCGGCGGATGGGGATCTGCCCGGCGGCCCGGAAGAACCATCTCGTCTTCCAGGACTCGAAGTACTCGGCCTTGGCGAGGAACGTCACCCGACGGGCCACGACGAGGGGGATAAAGACGGAATCGCAGAACGACTGGTGGTTGGCCGCCAGCACCGCGGGACCGCGGCGCGGAATGTGCTCGCGCCCTTCGACCTTGACCCGGAACAGGAGGAAGAAGACGGGGGTCAAGAACACCTTGAGCAGCCAGTAGGCCACGCCCTACGGTAGCTCCGGGCTTCTCGACGTATTGGACCGGTCGGGCCCCTCGCCCGTTGCGAGCCCAATTTGGCCCGAGCCCAATTTGGCCCGAGCCCAATTGGCCCTAGCCCAATTTGGGCAGCGCGCTGCGCAGGTTGCGGACCGCCTGGCCGATGCGCTGCTCGTTCTCAATCAGCGCGAAGCGGACGTGGCCGTCGCCGCCCGGACCGAAGCCAACTCCGGGGGAGGTGGCCACGTCGGCCTCAGTGACCAGGAACTTGGAGAACTCGAGCGAGCCCAACTCTCGATACGGTTCGGGGATCGGAGCCCAGACGAACATCGTCCCCTTGGGTGGGACCACGTGCCAGCCGATGCGATTCAGACCGTCGCAGAGCGCGTCGCGGCGCGACGCATAGATGGCGTTGATCTCGCGCGGGTAGTCCGGCGCCTCGTTCATGGCCACGATCGCGGCAATCTGGATCGGCTGGAACGTGCCGTAGTCGAGGTACGTCTTGAGCTTGGTCAAGGCCTGCACGATCTCGCGGTTGCCCACGACGAACCCGACTCGCCATCCGGCCATGGAGAACGACTTGGTCATGGTGTAGATCTCGACCGCCACGTCGGTGGCACCCGGCACCTGAAGGATGGACGGCGGCTTGTACCCATCGAACCCGAGGTCGGCGTAGGCGAAGTCGTGCACGAGGATCACCTCGTGCTCGCGGGCGAATGCCACGAGCCGCTCCATGAAGGACAGGTCGACGCAGGCCGTCGTGGGGTTGTGCGGGAAAGAGAGCACGATGACCCTCGGCTTGGGCCACGACTCCTCCCAGGCGTGCATGAGCCCTTCGAAGAACGCTTCACCCAGATCGGGCGCGTCGTCGGACACCGGTTGTGGGCCCCCCAGCGGCACCTGGCGGACGTCGGCGCCGGCGAAGAGAGGGCCCCAGATGTGGATGGGGTACGACGGCGACGGCACCAGCGCCGTGTCGCCCGGTCCGAGCAGCACCCACATGAGGTGTGAGAACCCCTCCTTGGCCCCGATGGTCGTCACCACCTCGCTCTCGGCGTCGAGTTCGACGCCGAAGGTGCGCCGGTAGAGATCGGTGATGGCCTCGCGCAGCTTAGGGATGCCCCGGGACGCCGAGTACCGGTGGTTGCGCGAGTTGCGAGCCGCTTCGGCCAGCTTGTCCACCGCCACATCTGGAGAGGGCAGGTCCGGGTTGCCGAACCCCAGGTCGATGACGTCCCGACCGGCTCGACGTGCTTGCGCTTTCAGGTCGTCGATGGTGGCGAAGACATAGGGCGGCAGCCCGTTGATCCGGCGAAACTCCATCGGAGAAGTCTAGGGCTTGGACTTCCCCCGGCCGTGCTCGTATTCGGGAGGCTGCCGGGAGCGTCTTCAATCCCACATGTCGAGGCCGACGACCTGGGCGTCGGTCGGATCCATCAGCGCGTCGACGTTCTCCGCCAGGTCCTCTGGGGTGACCGTGTCCGTGAAGGTGAGGCCCTTTGTCTCAATCACTGCCAGCCGCATGGCCAGCAACCCGCCGCAGACGATGACCTCGCCGTTGAGCGCGCACGTGTCATGGGCCAAGAAGGCCACCGCCGGAGAGACGTACTCGGGACGCATTTGCGTGTAGAACTCGCCGACGAAGCTCTCGACGGGCTGGTCGAATGTGCGAGCCAGGATCTCGGCGGTGGACATGCGCGTGTTCCCCCGCGGCGCCACGGCGTTGACCCGCAGTCCGTGCCGCTTTCCGTTGAGGGCGAGAGCTTTGGTGAACGAGAAGACCGCGCCCTTGGCCCCGGCGTAATCAGGGCTCTTCGGGATGTGCCCGATCATCGCCTCAGAGGACGTGTTGACGATGCAACCGTGCTCCGCCGCCTTCAGGTGGGGCCACGCGACTTTGCTCACGTACACCGTCCCGAGGTAGTGGTAGTCCACCATCCGGCGGAACTGGTCGGTGGAGACGCCCTCGATCCAGTCGCCGTCCCAAATTCCGGCGTTGTTGACCACGATGTCGAGGCCTCCGAACGAATCCAACGCCGTCTGCACGATGGACGATGCGCCGGCTTCGTCGGCCACATTGGCAAAACACGCCACGGCCTCGCCGCCGGCGGCGGCGATCTCCTTGGCCACCTGCTCCGCCGGCTCCGGGGAAGACCCCGAACCGTCGAGCTCCACGCCGTAGTCGGCCACGACCACCCTCGCCCCACGGGACGCCAAGAGGAGCGCATGGCATCGCCCAAACCCCCTCCCACCCCCGGTCACGATCACCGATCGTCCGTCGAACCTCAGCTCGTCCATCGTCCCTCCCGACATCGATCCAGCTCTGCGATCTGGCACTCAATTGACACTCGACGCAGCTGTACTGCTCCGGACGGTAACACGCCTGGCGAGGGTGTTCCACGGCCGTCGTGCATGCACACTCTGCGCATAACTATGCACGCCAACGGCCATGCGCGGGGCTTCGACGCCCGTTTATGGAGGAACGAAGGGGCCATATACGGGCCTACACGCCCCACCACGCAGCAATCCTCGTGCATAATTGCCCACACCAGTGCATACAAGGATGCATTCAAGGGAGCGCCCGGCTGCAGGCCGTTGCGGAATCAGTGTCGTCCTCAGGCTCCCGACGGCCCGCGCCCGGCCCTGCCGAGCTCCTCGAGATCGACCGGCCAGCCGAACACGGCCCAGCTGGCCCCCGCCGCGCGTAGGGTCTCGACGGTCCGGGCGAGCGGAGTCGTCGTGCCCGGAGGCGGACCGGCCCATGTGACCTCGAGCCCCGCCGCTCCCCCGGGCCCCTTGTTCCTCTCGAGCGCAGTGGCGCGTTCGGCGACCAAGGCCGGGTCGGCGTCCCAGAGGTTCAGGGCGGCCGACACCTCCTCGGCCTCCTGGGTCCGGGCCGCCTGGCCCCCGGCCACCCACACGACGATGCCTCGGTCCACCAATGCCCGTCCGAGCTCGACCAGCGCGGCTCGGCGTTCGGAGGCCGGCGGGAACGGGATCCCGTACGCCCGGTTCTCCGCCTCGCTCTGGTGGTCTCCCGTGCCGAGCCCGGCGATCACCCGACCGGGTGCCAAGCGGTCGAGTGCGGTGAACTGGGCCGTCAGCACTGCGTTGGGAACGAGGCCGACCCGGGCCACCAAGGTGCCCAGGAAGGGACCGCCACGACCGTCGTCTCGAGGCAACAGGCGGGTGGCCAGTGCCCCGAGCACGGGAAACGGTGCCAGCGCGGGTCGCTCAGGTTGGCCGAGCGGCCAGATGTGGTCGTAGCAGAAGACCCCGTCGACTTCGGCCTCGACGGCCCGCGCCGCCACCTCGAACGCACCGTCGGGAGTCTCGCGAAACGTCGGCAGGACGACTCCCGTGCGGATCCCCCGGGCCCGGGTCACCAGAGCCCTCCTTGCCGTGCCGCCAAGGCCGCGCCGACGGCGCCGGAGCGCTCCCCGAAGTGAGCCGGCACGACCGCGGCCACCGTGCGTCGCTCCCCACCTTCGACCAGCGAACCGAACGCGGAGCGAGCCGCATCGACCAGGACGTCACCGGCCCGAACCACGCCCCCGCCGAGCACGAAGCACTCGGGGTCCAAGATGGCGGCCAAATTGGCGAGGCCGAAGCCGATCCACTGCCCGACGTCTTCGATCACGCGACGAGCCGCGGGGTCACCGGCGGCTGCCGCGGCCGACACATCCTCGCCTCGCACGCTCTCGGGGTGGCCGCCGACCAGACGGACGACTTCGCCGAGGCGCCCGGCCAACGCGGCCTCGCGGGCCAGCACCCCCAACCCGGCGCCGGACGCGAAGCGCTCCCAACACCCGCGGCGGCCACAGGGGCATGGCGGTCCAGTCGGGTCGACCACCATGTGGCCGATCTCGCCGGCGAAGCCTGTCGCGCCGACCAGCACCCTGCCGTCGGCCACGATGCCGCCGCCGATCCCGGTGCCCAGCGTGACCATGACGACGTGGCGGTGACCACGCGCCGCGCCCAGACGGTGCTCGGCCAGCACAGCGAGGTTGGCGTCGTTCTCCACCACCACACGGCGACCGGGCCACTGGGCGCCGATCAGGCCCGACCAGTCCACACCGTCAGCGTGGGGGAGGTTGGGGGCGTAGCGAAGGCACCCGTCCCGGTCGACCATGCCGGGAGCGCCGACCCCCACGGGTGCGTCAGCCGAGGCACCACCCACCTCCCTGTCGAGGGCGACGACGATCTCATGGACCACCGATGGCACCTGGGCGGCGGCGAACTCCAGGCTGCCGGTCGGAGTGGGGACCCGGACCTCGGCGACGATCGTGTCCCCCGGTCCGAGGCCCAGGCCCAACATCTTGGTCCCGCCGATGTCAATCCCGTAGGTGACGCCGCCGACTGGCGCGCCCTGTTCGGGCGTCACGACGTGGACTCGACCCGCGCCTTCAGCTCTCGCATGGCCGTGGCCATGATGCGGCTGGTGGCTCGCATCTTGATGAAGCCCGGGATCGGCACCCGCAGCTCGGCCTCGAGGTGGTAGGTGACGTCGGTGCCACCGGTCTCGCTCGGGTCGAACACGTAGCTGCCGTCGAGCTTCGTCGTGATGTCGCCCTGCGTCAGCCTCCACGCGAGCACGTGGGGCGCCTCCGAGTAGTCGTAGGCCAAGGTGTAGCTGGTGCTCCGTCCAAAGGCCGCGGCGCGGAAGGTGACCAGGGAGGGCCGACCCTGGCCGTCCCTGTCCTTGACTTCGATCTCCTTGATGTCCGCCGCCCATTCGGGGTAGCGCTCCAGGTCCGCCGCCACCTCGAAGCAGCGTTCGGGAGAGGCCGCCACTGAAATGTGCTCTGTGGCTTGATCGGCCACGATCGGCTTCCTTCCTGTCCGGGTGTCGCCAGCCTGTGCGCGAGACCAGCGAGAGCGTCAGAATGCCACTTCGGCCAGCGCGTCAGCCAGCCTAGAAGCGAGCCGGTCGTGGTCGAAGGATTCCTCGACCCGGGCCCGGGCCGCCCGGCCCATCCGCCGCCGGCGGGTCGGGTCGGCCAGCAGGCTTCGCAGAGACTCTGCCAAAGCTCCGGGATCCTCGGGACAACCCACGACCAGGCCGGTCACCCCGTCGAGCACCGCCTCGGAGGCCCCACCGCTGTCGCCCGCCACCTGGGGGACGCCCGCCGCCGCCGCTTCGAGGAAAACGATGCCGAAACCTTCTTGCTCCAGTCCGAGCCAGCGGTTGCGACAGGCCATGACGAAGACGTCCGCCGCGCCGAGAAGCGACGCCCGCTCCTCGTCGCTCACCGATCCCAGCAGGTGCACCGAGACGGGGCACTCCTCGGCCCGGCGTCGGAGCCGCGGCAACTCGCGACCTGACCCGGCTATGGCCACCGCAAGGTCCGCGTACGAGGGGGCCAGACGGGCGGCCGCCTCCAACAGCACGTCCATGCCCTTGCGGGGGACCAGGCGACTGATGCTCACGACGAGCGGACCCGAAACGGGCAACCCCAGCCCCTGTCGGGCACGCCGCCTCTGCGCGGCGGCAAGCGGGACGATCGACCCGGGGTCGACTCCGGGAGGGATCTCGACGACGCGGGCCCGCATCGTCGGGGCCACCCGTCTCGCCTCGGCAGCCGGGTAACGACCCGCGGAGACCACGAGGTCCGCCTGGCGCAGCACGCGACGGAGCACCGCCTGTGATCCGGGAAGGCGTCCGGGCACGGCCACCTCGGCGCCGTGGAGGACGACGCCGTACGGGACCCCGACTCGCGGACCGAGGATCCCCAACGGCAGAACAGGATCGAGCAGGACCAGGTCGACCTGGAAGGCATCGACGAGGGACCGGATGGTCGACAGCGCGGCGGCGGTTGGAAAGTAGAGGAGCTGGCCCGGCACGCGCACGATGCGGACGCCGAACTCGGCCTGCTCCACGTCGAATGCGGCGGCGGCGGCGTCCGAGGACGCCGTCAGCACCACGAAGGACTCAGGGTCGAGCCGGCGCCAGAGCTCCCACAGGTAGTGCTGGATCCCGCCGACCTTGGGCGGGAAGTCGTTCGTCACCAACAAGTGGCGCTTCACCACCGGAGCTCTCCCGCTCTCCCACGTGGCACGCGCCGGTGCCGCACCGCGGCGCGGCGCCGGCCTCGCTCAGCGGACCTGGGTGCTGAAGCGGAGCTCGGGTACGAGCCCGGCGCGGCCGAGCATCCGCATGGCCCGGGCCTCGTCGGCGTCGATGACCACCGCGTCGTCGGGCTCCCGACAGAGCAAGAAGCTGACGACGCAGTCGTCACACGCATCGGTGTGACGCAACACGCACTGCTCGCAGTCGATCGTGAGGTCACGCTCGAACGAGCCGTCGCTGGCGGAGTACGGACCCGGGTGGCCGGAGAGACGAAGCTGGCGGGCCCCACCGCTCTGGCCGTGCTGGCACGACCGGCTCGGCTGACTGGGGTCGGTTTCCCTGGAATTCGACATGGTGCGGTTCCTCTCTGTGCCGGGTCAGCATCACTTCGGGGTGTGACAGCGACGAGACGTGGAGGCCGGTTCACGTGGCGTCGTTCCCCCGCGTCGCGCCGATGGCGATGCGCAGCACCTGGTCGACGCCCCAGGCCACGCTCTCGACGCGCACGGCGTCGCCCGCGGCCACCACCAGGAACGGAGGGCCGGCCACCCGGTAGTGCCCGTAGGCCTCCGAGCTCATGACCACCGGGACACCGAGCCGGGCCGCGGCGTCGCCGGCCAGCGCGGCGACCGACCGCCTGTCCTCCTGACGTGGATCACGCGTGACGACGGCCAATCGAGCCACGCCGGCCAGGCCCCGCCACAGGTCACCGAGGCCCTCCCACAGGTCACGGCACCCGATGCAACCCGCCGAGAGGAACAGGAGCAGAAGCGGCTCGGCCGCCCCCACCACCGCCAGAGCACACGGCACTCCCTCGGCGGTCACCCCGTGGACGTCGTGCGGCAGGGTCGTCGGCGGGCCGACGGAGGTCGGGATGGGCCGCAGCCGGCGCAGGATCTCCGCCGGCGGGTCCTTCACGACACCGTCGACGGCGTGCTCGGCTTCTCCTTGTCGTCGCTGGCGATCTCGACCACGCTGCGTCCGTGGCCGCACCAGCGGCACACCACGTCGTCCACGTGACGGGAGAGCACCGCCTCGTCCTGGACCTCGAGGTCGCCACCGACCGTGTAGTGGTAGTAGGCCCTGGTCTGCTGCGAGACGGTGACGTCGAAACGGGTGAGGTTGCCGCAGCCGTCGCATCGATATCGAGGAGCGGTCACCGGCTCAACGGTAGTCGGCACCGCTGAGCCGACCCTGCGGTGGCGGGTCAGATTCGGCCCAGGAGCTCGCTCTTCTTGGCTTCGAACTCCCGCTCGGAGAGGATGCCCCGTTTGCGGAGGTCGTCGAGCTCAATCAGGCGATCGCGAATCTCGAAGGGAACGCCGGTCGGCGCCGGATCCCCCGCCGCGGCTGACCGGCCGGCGGGAGGGGCCGCCTGGCCGACCGAGGGGACGCCGAACCGCGGGGTGTCGTACCCGGGGTCGGGGTGCGACGCATCGATCGGCTCCGTTCCCGAGGGCGGCGGGTGGCGATCGGAGGGTCGCATGTCCTCCGGGACGGGTTCGCGCCGGCCGCCCCCCACGATCTCGTTGATCTGCGAGTTGATCACCCTCTGCACGACCGCCGGCCTGCGCATGTACTCGAGCGTCAGCGAATCGTCCTCGCCCTGCACGTCAATGACGAGGCTGCCGGTGCTCAGCACGCGCTCCACCAGCGTCTGCCTCAGGTTCACCTCGGTGATGCGTTGCAGGCGCAACTGGATCGTGTCCCGACCGAAAATGCCCTGGCGCACCAAGATACGGGTCGACGTCAACGCCACGTCGTAGGACTTCCAACGGATGAAGCGGCCGAGCAGCCAGAGGCCCGGGACCAGGGCGATGAAGACGACGGGATAGTTCGTCCAGCCGGGGGGATTGCGCCACAGCACGACCAGGACGATGAGCGCGGCCCACACGGCGACCGACGTGAGCAGCGGGCCGAAGAGGAAGATCCAGTGCGGGTGCATCTCGGCCAGGAGCTCCTCGTCCTCGTTGAGGAATTTCCGAGGCAGGACCATCGCGCCACAGTACCGGCGAGGGCGGCCCGCTCCCGGGACGTATCGTGACGTCGTGTCCTATGCGGAGGTGGCTCCCGAGGAGATCCGAGCCCGTCTCTCCCGTGGTGAGGACGTCTTCCTGCTCGACGTGCGTGAGCCTGACGAGGTGGCCGAGTGGGCCTATCCGCTGGGCGTCAACATTCCCCTCGGTCAGCTGGGCGGCCGTCTGGACGAAGTCCCTCGGGACCGGACCATCGTCGTGGCCTGCCACATGGGCGGACGCTCCGCGGCCGCCGCCCAGGCCTTGAGCGAGGCCGGATGGTCGGCCGAGAACCTGACCGGCGGAGCGGTGGCCTGGGCGGCCAGCGAGCCCGACACCTGAGCGCCGGTTGGTCGGCAAGGTGTCGGACATCAACCGAACGGTAGGGCTACCGAAACGAACGGTAGGGCTGGTGGGGATCGAACCCACGACCCAAGGATTATGAGTCCTCTGCTCTGACCACTGAGCTACAGCCCCGACGGCGGACCAGCTTAGGGAGCCCTCGGCGGCCGAGACATTTGACGGCACAGCACCCGGAAAGAACCCACCGCACGCGTCGGACCCGGCGGGCGAGCCCCTTCGACCCGGCCCTCCCGCCATCATGGACCCGTGGCCACGGTCGAGACGCTGCCCGAGCCGTCGGCGTCCCCACCGCCCGAGAGCCACGGCCCCCGGTCGGCCGGCGGATCGGTCCCCGGGACAGCCACCGGCTCGTCCGCGTGGTCGTGGGCCGGACCTTTCATGGTTGTCGCGCTGGCCCTCGCGTGGGGACTCGTCGAGTTGCGCCCCGAGCTGCGCGCCGTCCCCTACCTCGACGACAGCTCCATCCACGAGCAGATGGTGCGGGTGGCCGCGGCGCGCCTGCGCCACGGCCACCTGCCGCTGACCAGCTGGTTCCCCTACCTCGGCCTGGGCTCGCCCCAGTTCCTCCACTACCAGAGCCTCCCGTCAATGCTCACCGGCGCCCTGGGCACGGTGGTCGACCCCGACACCGCTTTTCGCTGGTCGCTCTACCTCCTGTTGGCGCTGTGGCCGGTGGCCATCTACTGGAGCGGCCGGATCTTCGGACTCGGACGTTGGGCGGCGGCGGCCGCCGCCGCCGTCTCCCCTTTCATCTCGTCGGCGGCCGGGATCGGCTACGAGACCAAGGCCTACGTCTGGGTCGGCTACGGGGTCTGGACCCAACTCTGGGCGTCGTGGACGCTGCCGCTCGCCTGGGCCTTCACCTTCCGGGCCCTGCGATCCCTCCGGGCCGCCCTTCCGGCCGTGCTGTTCGTCGCGCTCACCGTGGCACTCCACTTCGAGACGGGGTACCTCGCCTTCGCTCCCCTGGTCGTCTGGCCTTTCGTGGTCCCCTCGGACCTGTGGCGCCGAATCGGGCGAGCCTGCGTGGTCGGCGCGGCCGCGCTGGCCACGTCGGCCTGGGTCATCGTCCCGCTCGTCGAACAGTCGCACTGGGCCGCCCGCAACCAAGTGCTCGAGGGCACGGGTCTCGAGAACGGTTACGGCGCCTCCCAAATGCTCTCGTGGCTGTTCTCCGGCCGGCTCTACGACGCTGGACGTTGGCCGGTGGTCACGCTGCTGGTCGGTGTGGGCATCGTCGCGTGCGTGTGGCGGTGGCGCTCCTGGGTGATCGGCCGGGCCCTGGTGGCGATGTGGGTCGTGTCGCTCCTCATGTCCTTCGGGCGCACCACCTTCGGATCCCTCTACGACATCGTTCCGGGCAGCAGCGACGTGTTCCTCCGTCGCTTCCAGATGGGAGTGCACCTGTCGGGGATCCTGCTGGCCGGGGTCGGTCTGGCCCTCATCGGCCAGGTCGCGCTCGACGGCGCCGGACGGCTGCTGCACTCCAGGGAGCCCCTTCGACCCTGGGTGGCCGACCCGGTGGTGCGCGGGCTGACCGCGGCCATCTGCATCCTGGGCCTGGTCGTGGTCCTGGCCCCAGCTTGGACCTCGCTCGACACCTATGACGCCCACAACGCCACCAACATCGGCCTCCAGGCCAAGGCGGACGCTCTGGAGCAGCCGCAGATCGACCGCGTGCTCGACTACGTGGCCGCGCATCCCCACGGGCGCGTCTACGCCGGCCAGCCGACGAACTGGGGGAACGACTTTCTCGTCGGCAACGTCCCGGTGTTCAAGTACCTCGAGAGCAAGGACGTGGACGAGGTCGGCTACACGCTCCGCACGGCGTCGCTCATGACCGACCCCGAATACTTCTTCGACGACACCAACCCCGGGGACTATCCCCTCTTCGGCATCGGGTACCTCATCGTGCCCAAGGGTACGACGCCACCGATCCCGGCCCAGCACGTGCTGTGCTCGGGCCCCTACTGCCTATGGTCCCTCCCCAATCCCGGATACGTCCACGTGTACGACACCACCGGGGTGCTGGCCGCGACCCGAGCGGATGTCGGATCCCGCAGCGTCACCCTGTTGGACTCGCCACTACTCGACGAGGGGCGGGACCTGACGGTGGCCTTCAACGGCGCGGCGGCGTCCGCTCCCTCCGCTCGGGACGTCACCGTGCTGCGGGGCCCGCCTGGTCACGTCGTGGTCCAGCATGCCGACCTGGTCAACGGGCTGGCGGACGCCGTGGTGCGGACCAACCGCACCGCCACCGTGGTGCTCGAGCGCGTCCTACGACCCTGGGTGGCACGCCACCGTCGACGGCCGATCCGTCCCCACGGTGATGGTGGCGCCGGCGGTGGTGGGTGTGGTGGTGGGTCCCGGCACGCACGCCGTCGCCTTCAGCTACGGCGGCTACGGCTCGTATCCCGCGCTCTTCGTGCTGGCTCTCGTCGTCCTGGTCGCGCTCGCCGCCGGTCCGACGGTGGGGCGCGCCGCGCGTCGGCGCTACTGGAGATAACCCTCGACGGTGTCGGCCGAGCGCTCCTGCGCCGCGTCGGGATCCTGCCCGGCGTGGCGCTTTGCCCGCCGCTGGCGCAACACGTCCCAGAGCTGGTCCAGCGTGACTTCGAGCTCGCGCTTGCGGACCATCTCGGGCTCGCTGAGGCCCTCGCCCACGTGCGCCTCTTCGAGGCGTTGCTCCTCAGCCGCCAATTCGCCGATCCGGCCCACGATCTCGTCGTCGTCCATGTCCGACAGTCTGCCAGCCTCGCCGAGTGTCAGGCGGCGGCCCCCAACGCCTCCCCGCCGACATCCGATGACGTCGACGACGCACCCGCCCCCGTCAATGCAGGGGCGAGCACGTCGGCGATGGATGCCGCCAGGTGGAACGTCATGGCGCCGCGGACCTCCTCGGGGACGTCCTCGAGGTCGGGCCCGTTGCGCTCCGGGAGCACGACTTCGGTCAGCCCCGCTCGGTGAGCGGCCAGCACCTTCTGCTTGACCCCACCGATCGGGAGCACCCGTCCTTGAAGCGTCACCTCGCCGGTCATGCCCACCACCGACCGGACCGGCACGTTGCGCAACAGGCTGACCAGCGCGGTCGTCATGGTGACGCCCGCCGAAGGTCCGTCCTTGGGGACGGCTCCGGCAGGAACGTGCACGTGGAAACGCTTGCCGCTGAACGCGGCCGCGTCGATGCCGAGCTCGTCGGCGTGCGAGCGAACGTAGGACAGCGCGATCTCCGCCGACTCCTTCATGACGTCACCCAACTGGCCGGTCAGGGTCAGGCCCTCCGGACCGTCGGACACGCTGGCTTCGACGAAGAGCACGTCGCCGCCGGCGCCCGTGACGGCCAGACCGGTCACCACACCGGGCACGCTCGTCCGGTCCGCCGGCTCGAAGAAGAAGTGCGGGCGACCGAGCCACCCTCGCACGTCGTCGGTGTCGACCACGACCGGCGCCTGGCGGTCACCCGAGGCCAGCTTCGTCGCCACCTTGCGCAGGAGCTTTCCGAGCTCTCGCTCCAGGTTCCGCACCCCGGCCTCACGGGTGTAGTCGGCCACGATGGCGCGCAGCGCGCCGTCGGTGAGCTCGACCTCGTCCTCACGCAACGCCGCTCGGGTGAGCTGGCGCCGCAGGAGGTGGTGGCGGGCGATCGAGACCTTCTCGGTCTCGGTGTACCCGTCAATCCGGATCACCTCCATGCGGTCGAGCAGCGCTCCGGGGATGGTCTCGATCACGTTGGCCGTGGCGATGAAGAGCACCCGTGACAAGTCGAGGTCCACCTCCAGGTAGTGGTCCCGGAAGGTGTGGTTCTGGGCCGGGTCGAGCACTTCGAGCAGCGCCGAAGAGGGGTCACCCCGGAAGTCGGTTCCGAGCTTGTCCACTTCGTCGAGCACGATGACCGGGTTCATGGTGCCGGCCTCGCGCAGGGCGCGCACCAGCCGTCCGGCCTGAGCGCCCACGTAGGTCCGACGGTGCCCGCGGATCTCGGCTTCGTCACGCACCCCGCCGAGCGACACGCGGACGAACGAGCGACCCAGGGCGTTGGCCACCGACTCGCCGAGCGAGGTCTTGCCGACCCCGGGAGGACCCACGAGCGCCAGGATCGCGCCCGAGCCGCGCCCGTCGACGGGCGCCAGCCCGCGCTCGGCCTGCAGCTTCCGCACGGCCAAGTGCTCCAAAATCCGTTCTTTGACGTCCTCGAGCCCGTCGTGATCGGCCTCGAGGATCCGCGACGCCTCGTTGATGTCGAGGCGGTCCTCGGACTCCACGCCCCAGGGCACCTCGAACACCGTGTCGAGCCAGGAGCGGATCCAGCCGGTCTCGGGGCTCTGGTCACTCGTGCGCTCGAGCTTGTCGACCTCCCGCTCGACCGCCTTGCGAACGTGCTCGGGCAGCTCGCGCTCGGCGATCTTGGCCCGATAGTCGTCGGGGTCGGCCCCTTCGGCGTCGCCCTTCTCACCACCGAGCTCCTTGAGCTCCTTGCGAATGGCCTCGAGCTGGCGTCGCAACAGGAACTCGCGCTGGGTCTTCTCCATGCCCTCTTCGACGTCCGTCTTGATCTTCTCCCTGAGAGCCAGGTCGGCCAGGGTGTCACGCGCCCATCCGAGCACCAACCTGAGCCGCGCCTCGACGTCAACGGTCTCGAGCACCTCGACCTTCTGGCTCAGCGAGAGATCGGGCGAGTAGCCCGAGACGTCCGCCAGACGGCCGGCTTCGGTGATGTCGCGCAGCTGTGCGGCGACCCGGCCGGCGCCCCGGGTGTGCAGGATGTTCTCGAGCACGGCGCGGTACTCCCGGGCCAGGTCCTGAACGGCCTGGGTCGGCTCGGGTTCGGCGAGCGGCTCGGCCTCCACCCACAGCGCGTCGCCCGTCCCTGGCACCCCCGTACCGATCACGGCGCGGCTGTCACCACGGATGGCCACGGCGGCCAGACCACCGGGCAGCTCTCCTTCTTCCATGACCTCGGCGATCACTCCGACGGCGGCGAAGCGCCCCTCGATGTGGGGCACCAGCAGAAGCCGGCCACCCGCAGATCGGGCAGACTCGACCGCGGCCCGGGCCTCGTCCGACTCGAGCGCCATGGTGAAGACCATCCCGGGCAGCACCACCCCTGAGGTCAAGGGTAGCAATGGGAGTGTCACGTTCTCGTTCGTCATCTGGTTCCCTTCGGGTTCCATCTCTCTTCTTCTCTTCGACCGTTTTTCTCTGACTGGTCAACAACCCGGGCCGTCCGGGGATTCCCGGCGGGGACCCCAGTCAGCACGGGCCCGGCTGGCTGGTGAATCCGCCGCCAACCCGAGGAACAAGGCAACCGGTCTCGCGCCGCGTCCATTCCGACGCAGAACGGGACGTACGCTGGCCCGGTGACCGATGCGGCCGCATCGCTCGAACCCGGACCCTCGGCCAGTCCGACCCTGGCGCCCGCCCGTCCGGCACCCGATCTCGACGAGGGCGACCACGACCGAATGGCCCACATCGTCTTGGAGGGCTACACGCCGAAGGACGGCGAATTCGTTTCGGTCGGTCCGAGCGTCGTCGAGGGCATGGTGAACCGGACCCCGGTTCGAGCCCTGTGCGGCAAGGAGTGGGTACCCGGTCGCGACCCGGGGCGCTACGGGCTCTGCCCGACCTGCAAGGAGATCGCCGAGTCGATGGGGTGGCGGGTCCCGAGCGGCTGATTTCGGCCCGGCTGTGGCCGCGCCGTGTGACACAGTCTGGGACTCGAACAGCCGGCTCGGTCCGTCCTGATCCGCTCCACCCGTGCACGCCCGGGCCATCCGTGGTTGCATGTTCGTCGGCGACGACCCTCGTCACGTCGCCGACAGGGAGGGAATCCATCATGGAACAGAAAGGTGAAGGCTGGCTGGTCTTCGCGGCCATCGTGCTCGGCATCGGGGGGATCATGAGGATCTTCGATGCGATCTGGGCCTTCCGATACCACGGCATCATCCCCGAGAACCTGCAGGGAGCCATCTTCGGCCACAGCCTCAAGACCTACGGTTGGGTCTACCTGGTCGTCGGGATCGTGTTGATCCTCGCCGCCCTCGGGGTCGTGGCCCGTTCACAGATCAGCCGCTGGATCGGCATGGCCGCCGGCGTGATCGCCGCCGTGAGCGCCGTGTGGTGGATGCCGTACTACCCGGTGTGGTCGATCACCTACGTCGCCCTCGGGGTGCTGGTGGTCTACGGCCTCGCCGCCTACGGATCTCGCGAGGTCACGGCCTGAAGCTGACGCATCCGACCAACCCCCAATTCGCGGGGGACCTTGGGTAATGTCGCCCGAATGGTCGTGCGAGGCATCGGAGCAGTCGGTCTCCGCGCGACCGAGGTTCTCTTCGAGAGCAGCTCCGAGGGCGTCCTCTTCTCGTCGGCCGAGGGCTCCGTGCAGGCAGCCAACCGGGCGGCCGGCACCACGCTCGACCGCGACCCCGACGAGATGACTGGCCTCACGCTGGAAGGTCCCGACGGACTGGCCGACCAAGAGGACCCGCGCTGGAGCATCCTCGCCGCCGAGCGCGATCGCACCGGCTCGGCCGTCGGCGTCGTCCGTCTGCGCCGAGGCGACGGGCGGTTCGCCGATTTCGAGGTGACGCTACGGTCGTTTCAGGCCGAGGACGGGTCGGCCCAGTGTTGCACCCTGGTGCGGGACATTGCGGGCCGCATGGCGGTCGAGCGCGAGATGGAGGAGCTCAGCGCCCGCCTGCTCCAACTCTCGCGGGTCGACGACCTGACCGGATTCCAGAACCGGCGGGGCCTGATCACCGCCGGCACCGACCTGCTGCAACGGGCGGACCGGGAGAACGCGCTGGTCTCCGTCTTGTACGTCGACGTGCGCAATGTCAAGGAGCTGAACGAACGTCTGGGGCATTTCGCCGGCGACGCTGCGCTCCAGGCCGTGGCGCGAGCGTTGACCGTCACGTTCCACCGGAGCGACGTCCTCGCCCGCGTCGGCGGGACCACCTTCGCCGTGCTGTCACTCGATGTCACCCGCACCGGGGTCGACGCCCCGGTGGCCTGTATCCGGACCCACCTCCGGGCGCCCGACACCGTCTCCTTCATCGGGGCCGGGGTGGACGTCGCCTTCGGCTCGACCACTCGCTACCCGGACGATCCCACCTCGCTCGAGGACCTGGTGACTCGAGCCGACCGGGCCCGGACCTCGTCAGACGACCCTGACCTGGGCTTCTAAAATATGACTAAATAGCTTGTATTTAGTATTTCAGGTGGATTACAGTCCTGGGATGCTGAACTTGAGGTCTCCCCAGAACCCGTCCCGCCGGCTTCGTCGCCGTCTCACCGCCGGGACGCTCACCCTCGCCCCTCTCGCCCTCGCCCTGGGCGCGGCCGTCCCGGCCGGCGCTCAGCCCGGGGGGACGGTGAACCTGGTGGCCTACTCGACCCCCAAGCCCGCCTACACCGTGCTGGCGACCGACTTCGCCAAGACCAGTGCCGGGTCCGGGGTGACCGTGTCGCCCTCGTTCGGGCCCTCGGGCACGCAGGCCACCTCGGTGGTGGACGGCCTGCCCGCCGACCTGGTCAACTTCTCGCTCTCCCCCGACATGACCAAGCTGGTCAAGGCCGGCCTGGTGTCGAGCTCGTGGGACAAGGGGTCGACCAAGGGCATGGTCACCGACTCAATCGTGTCGTTCGTGGTGCGGCCGGGGAACCCGAAGCACATCACCACCTGGGCCGACCTGGTGAAGTCCGGTGTCGGGGTCATTACGCCCAACGTCTTCAGCTCCGGGAGCGCCAAGTGGAACCTGATGGCGGCTTACGGAGCCGAGCTGCACCTGGGCAAGACCCCGGCGCAGGCGCAGACGTACCTGGGCAAGCTGCTGCACGACGCCGTGGCCCAGCCGACGAGCGCCAGCGCGGCCTTGCAGACCTTCCTCTCGGGGCAAGGCGACGTGCTGCTCGATTACGAGTCCGACGCGCTCTACGCCAAGTCCAAGGGCGAGGCGGTCGACATCGTCACCCCGCCCCAGACCATCCTCATTGAGAACCCGATCGCCGTGACCAAGTCGGCCAGCACCGCGGCCAAGGCGTTCGAGACCTACCTTCTCTCGCGGGCCGGCCAGACGGTGTGGGGCCAGCAGGGCTACCGCCCGGTGCTCCCCTCGGTGGCGGCCAAATTCCATTTCCCCAAGCCCAAGACCCTGTTCACCATCAACTCACTGGGCGGATGGACCTCGGTCAACTCAAAGTTCTTCGACCCCCAGACCGGCGTGGTGGCCAGGGTCGAACAGGGGCTGGGTGTCTCGACGGCCAGCGGGTAGGCCAGCCGCGGCTTGGATACGACAGGTCAGGGACTCCGGTCGGAGTGGCCAACAGGTAGAAAGGTGACCGTGACGGACGCCGGAGCCAGCGCCGGCGTACCCGTGACACCCCAGCTGGCGCACCCCGTGGGGTTGGCCCGGCCGACCTCTCGCCGCGGCAGGCGCTCGGTGGGGACCGCGGTCGCCCGGGTGGGCGGCCCGGCACTGGCCGTCACCTACCTGTCGCTGCTGGTGCTGCTCCCCCTGGCCGCCCTCCTGTCCAAGGCGCTCAGCGGAGGGTGGTCCCCCTTCTGGGCGGCGGTGACCCAGCCCGAGGCGGTGGCGGCCCTCGAGCTGACCCTGGCGGCCTCGGCCATCGTCGCCGTGGTCAACTCCTTCGCCGGAATGGCCATCGCCTTCGTGCTGGTGCGTGACGACTTCCGCGGGAAGGCGTTGGTGAGCGCGGTCATCGACCTCCCCTTCGCCCTCCCCACGGTGGTAGCCGGGCTCACGCTGCTGGCGCTCTACGGGCCCCACAGCCCCTTCCACGTCAACCTGGCCGGCACCCGCCTCGGGGTCGGCGCGGCCCTTGCCTTCGTCACCCTGCCCTTCTGTGTCCGCAGCGTCCAACCGGTGCTGGCCGAGCTCGATCCCGAGACCGAAGAGGCCGCCGCGTCCCTCGGCGCCACGCCGCGTCAAGTGCTGCGCCGAGTCATCCTGCCGGGCATTGTGCCCGCGGTGCTGGCCGGCGCGGGGCTGGCCTTCGCCCGGGCGGTGGGCGAGTTCGGGTCGGTCGTCCTGATTTCGGCGAACCTGCCGTTCAAGACCGAGGTCGCCTCCTCGTGGATCTACAGCCTCACCCAGAGCGATGCCCCCGACGCCCTGTCGGCCGCGAGCGCCGTGTCCGTCGTCCTGGTGGCCGT
Source organism: uncultured Acidimicrobiaceae bacterium (assembly GCA_963787485.1). Classification (GTDB taxonomy): domain Bacteria; phylum Actinomycetota; class Acidimicrobiia; order Acidimicrobiales; family RAAP-2; genus Bog-473. The sequence continues at coordinate 315,917 of CAWBDF010000002.1, forward strand.
CTCGCTGCTCGTGCTCCTCGGCATCGGCTGGGCCCGACGCCGCTTCGACGTGCCGGAGACGGTGTGAGCGAGGGAGCGGTGCGAGGCGGCGGGCGGGCCCGACCGCGCTGGCGACTCCCCCTCCGGGTGGTCGTGCTGGCCTACCTCGGCCTGCTCGTCGTCCTGCCGGTGTCGACCGTGTTCTACCGCGCCTTCGAGAATGGGCTCGCGGCGGCGTGGGACGCCCTCAGCTCGCCGGACGCCCTCCACGCCCTCTGGCTCACGCTGCTCGTGGCGGCGATCGCCGTGCCACTCAACACGGTGTTCGGGGTCGGCGTGTCCCTGATTCTGGCCCGCCACCGCTTCCCCGGGGCCTGGTTGCTCGACGCGCTGGTCGACATCCCCCTGGCCATCTCCCCCGTGGTCATCGGGCTCGCTCTCATCCTCGTCTACGGCAAGACCGGCTGGTTCGGGAACTGGCTGGCCGCCCGGGGCATCACGGTGATCTTCTCGCTGCCCGGCATCATCATGGCCTCGGCCGCGGTCTCCCTCCCTTACGTGGTGCGCGAGGTGCTCCCCGTCCTTCAAGAGATCGGGACCGAGCAGGAGCAGGCGGCCCGGACCCTGGGCGCCGGGCCACTGGCCGTCTTCCGCCGCATCACCTTGCCCAACATCCGTCGTGGGCTGGCCTACGGGGTGACCTTGACCACCGCCCGGGTGCTGGGGGAGTTCGGCGCGGTGGCCATCGTGTCGGGCGCCATCGCCGGCAAGACCGAGACCCTCACCCTGTTCATCTCCGACAGCATCGACAACCTCGAGCCCACCAGCGCGTATGTGGGCGCGGTGGCGCTGTGCCTGGCCGCGCTGATCGTCCTGACGGTGCTCACGCTGACCGACCGTGGCCGCGAGGCCTGGCACTCGAAGGCCACCCTGTGACGATGAGGACCGGGCGGTGAGCATTCACGTCGAGTCCATCTCGAAGCGCTTCGGTGACGCCGTGGCGCTCGACGACGTGACCTTGGAGGTGCCCTCGGGCTCGCTCACCGCGCTCCTCGGCCCGAGCGGTGGCGGCAAATCCACACTGCTGCGCATCGTTGCCGGCCTCGACACGCCCGACAGCGGGACCGTGCGTATCGAGGGTGAAGACCTCACGTCGACCCCCGCCCGAAGCCGGGGGGTGGGGTTCTGCTTCCAGCACTACGCGGCGTTCCGCCACCTGACGGTGCGGCGCAACGTGGCCTTCGGACTCGAGATCAGGCGGCGCCCCAAGGCCGAGATCGCCACCCGGGTCGACGAGCTGCTGGAGCTCGTCGGACTGGCCCACCTGGGCGAGCGCTATCCCTCCCAGCTCTCGGGTGGCCAACGCCAGCGGATGGCCCTGGCCCGCGCCCTGGCCATCGAGCCGAAGGTCCTCCTCCTCGACGAGCCCTTCGGGGCGCTCGACGCCCAGGTCCGGACCCAGCTGCGCCAGTGGCTGCGCGACCTGCACGACACGCTCAACGTCACCACCGTCCTGGTGACGCACGACCAGGAGGAGGCCATGGAGGTGGCGGACCGACTGGCGGTCATCAGTCACGGGCGGCTCGAGCAGGTGGGCAGTCCCGCCGACATGTACGACCATCCGGCCAACGAGTTCGTGTTGACCTTCCTCGGTCCGGCGACCCGCCTGGGCAGCGATTGGGTGCGGCCCCACGACCTGGTGGTGCACCGCGAGAATCAGGACGCACAGCCTCCGGGCGCCTCCCGAGGCACCGTGGCCCGGGTCACGTATCTCGGCTTCGAGGTCAGGGTCGACGTCGACCTGGCGGAGGGCGGCTCGTGCTGGGTCCAACTCAGCCGCGGCACCGCCGCCGAGCTCGCTCTGGAGCCCGGCGACCGCGTCTGGGTGGCGAGGGCGGACTCCGCCGTGCCTAGCGGCTGAATACCCGGCCGGGGAAGATTTGTCTAAAATTTGAGAAACGAGTCACCCCTCCGTCGGGCTCCGGCCGGCCGGTCCGACGGCATCCAAACTTGGAATGCGCTGAGGGGAACCCGCGAACCCTCAGGTCGGCGTACTGAGGCTCCACCGCCCAACCGCGGCCCGCGTCATGACGAGCCGCACCGAGCCTTTCCGGCAGACGTGAGGCGGCCTTGACAACGTTCACGGCCGAGGGGTACGGTCCCGAAAAACCTGCTCTACCAGGGACTTTGAGGGGGTTATCCACAGGAGGACGTCTGTCCGCCTGGCACGCGATAACCGGAGGCGGCACATGAGGCGCACGCTGTGCGCGCAACGGGCAAGGGCTGGCGGGAAACAGCCCTTGACTGCGACCCACACCCGCCCGGGCGGACGCGGCCTCGCAGGCCAAATGCGCCTCTCTCGGGGTGAGCTGAGGTGACCCTCCCGTTGTCGCCTGCCGGCACCGACCCAAGTGATCCGCCACACCCGGACCGCAGTCAATCCCTACATCCGCGCCGGTCCAAAGCCGATACCACCTCCATGGCACCGCGCACCGCGCCCGGCCGTGCCGCGACGGCACCCCCCTTGGTGGCGTCCGTCCCAGGGGTGTTCCCCGTCTCCGAACCTCTGACGGGCTGCGGCCGCGAGCAGGCCCATCTCGAGAAGACGCTGCACGACGCCCGGGGCGGCCGGAGCGCCGTGATCGGAATCCACGGGCTGTCAGGGTCCGGCAAGACACTCCTGGTCGAGACCACGATCGCCGAGGCGACCGGCTTTACCGTGGTGCGGCTCCCGGGGGACCGAGGCCCCGACCCCGTCGACACGCTCTGGCAGGAGGTCTTCCAGTTCGCCGAGGACGCGGCGCGCTCCGAAGGAGCCGGGGGCGGAGCGCCCGACGCCACGGCGGACCGCCTCCACGAGCTCATCGTGGCCGCCCTCCGGGCCACGTACGGCCGCGCCTTCAGCCCAGCTCTCCTGGTCCTCGACGACTGCCGGGCCGAGCACAAGGAGCTGGCCGAGGCGATTGCCCGAACCGTGCTCGACCCCGAGTCTGGGATCGCGGCGGTGATGGTGCTCACCTGGCGCGACCTCCCCGAGGGGACGACGCTCTCCTTCGACCGGTCCGGGTTCCCGGTGCACGCGCTCCAGCCACTCACCTTGGAACAGTCGGCCGAGCACCTCGCCCAGCGGATCGGCAAGCTGCCCGACCCGTCGGTGCTGGCCGAGCTGTGGCGCGCCACCGGAGGGAATCCGTCGGCTCTGCTCTCGACGTGCTCCCAGCTGACCGACGAAGAGCTCGACGGTCTGGTCCCCCTGCCCGATCCGGTGCCCATCGGGTCCGACCTGGCCGAGGCCTTCGGCTCCTGGGCCGAGTCACTCCAGGGCGACGCCGTCATCGCCCTGACCGTGGCGGCGACGGCATCGATGACTCGTCCCGTGCTCGAGGACGCCCTCGCCCACCTCGACCTCAGCCTCGAGGCGCTGCGCCCGGCGACCGAGCTCGGCGCGCTGGCCGTCCTGGGCGACCGGGTCCAGTTCGCGCACCCGCTGTGCCGCGCTGCGGTCTTCCAACGGTCGTCGGCGTCGTCCGCCCGCGCGGCCCGGGCCGCGGTCGTCCACGCCTTCCGCCGCTCGGGCCAACCCGAGCGGGCCGCGGTGCACGCCGCGCTCTCGAGCGGGAATCGTGACGACACCGTGGCCACCTTGTGTACCCAGGCGGCACAGAACGCGTCGCAACGCTCGGACCCCGAGACAGCGGCCCGTTACGAAATGCTCGGTGCCCAGTTCGCACAGAACCGCCAGCGATCGGCGCAGCACTTGATCCGGGCCGCCGCGCTGTGGCAGGCAGCCGGACGACCCGAACGGGCCATGGAGTGCATCCGACGCGTGACCCCCGTCACCCCGTCAGAGGCCATTTTGGGCCAGGCCACCTACCGGGCGGCTCGGATCGCGTTCGCGACCGACGCCTCGGCGGAGACCCCGGCGCAGATGGCCGCCGGAGCTGAGGCGTGCGTGAGCGAGGGACTCGACGACGCCGTGGCGATGCTGGCCGACGCGGCGGCCAGCGCCATGTTGACCGACCAGGTCGACGAGGCGCTCCAGTACGCGCGTCGCGCCGCGGAGCTGGCCGGCACCGGCACGCGGAACGCCGGGGTGGCGGCTCGGTCGATCCTCGACGCGGTGGCAAACCTGGCCTCGGCCGAAGGGGTCTCGCCCGAGCAACGCGACACCGTCGTGGGCGTCATGAACGGGGTCGAGCTCTACACCGGGTCTCCGCAGCTGGCCTACGTGCTCGGCGCCGCCCACGTGCAGGTGGCGGCTCCGGCGCTGGTCGGGCGCTGGTTCTCCTGGATGCTGGCTTCCTCGGGGACCGCGCTGAACCGCCCGCTCCCCGCGGTCGTGGCCATGGTGCGGGCCAAGGAGCGGCTCGACGCCGGCGACGTCCACGAGGCAGTGAGCGCGGCGGAGAACGCGGTGTCGCAGCTCGAAGAGCTGCACGACCGACCGTTGCTGGCCCGGGCCCTGGGCTGGTGCGCCTGGGCGCAGGCCTCCGCGGGTCAGGTCGGACGAGTGTTCGAGACCGCCACGAAGTTCTTCGCCCTCGAACCGGCGTCCGCCCACACGGCCCGGCTCCAGGTACTGGTCTCGCTGGCCCACTGCGAGCTCCAACGCGGTCACGTCGACCGCGCCACGGCATGGCTGCGGGCGGTCGAGGACGAGTCCGTGACTCGCGACGGCTACCAGGGGTGTGCTGACTGGCCCTTGCTGTCAATCTTCCTCCTCTTGTGCCTCTTGGCCGACTACGAGCCGAAACGGATGCACGGTGACACGACGGCCCCGGTCAGCGGGACGGCTGGGCACTGGCCTCGCATGGTGGCCTGGAGCGAAGCGATGCTCCAGACCGATCCGGCGGCATCGCTGAACCACCTCGAAGAGATCGAGGCGGGTTCACCCCGGGCCCCGATGGTCAACGCGGCAGATCAAACTGACCTCGGCGTTGCTGCAGCGCAAGCTCGGCTCGACTGCGGTCGCCGGCTTCAACTTCATGCAGGCGAGCACCGAGTTCGCACGATGTGGCGCCGAAGGCTGGCAGGCGTTGGCGGCCATGTGCCTGGAGCGCGCCGTGGCGCGTGGCGACGAGGCGCGGCTGCTGCCGGTGGCCGCGACGACCAACGGGGCCTCGCCCCTCACGCCCGCCTTCTATGACGAGACGGGGGACGTCACCATCGCAATGGAGTCCGGGCCAGGCCAGGACCCCGGCCACGCGGCGAGCCCGGCGGCCGACTTCCGGCCCGCCGCCTACGAGGTCCGCCTCCTCGGGCAGTTCTCGGTCCTGCGCAACGGCGAGCCCACCGCCATCCCGCTCGGACACGCCGCCCAGGCCCTCAAGGTTGTCGCCTTGTTCCAGCGCATTTCGGTCGACGCCCTGGCCGAGCTCCTCTGGCCCGAAGCCGAGCCGGGCATCGGCACCCGCAGACTCCGGAACATCCTGTGGAGGATCAAGTCGTCGAGCGGGGACCTCCTCCGGCGCTACGACAACTTCATCTGCCTCGAAGAAGGCGTGGTCACGGACCTGGCCCGCTTCGAGGAGGCGGCGGCTCACGCCTTCGGCGAGGACGTGCCCCTCGACGAGGCACACGATCGCGCGCGCCAGGCCATCCACTTCTACGGTGGCGAGCTCCTTCCCTCGGACCGCTACGCCGACTGGACGACCGGACCGAGGGAGAGCGTGACCCAGACGCGCCTGCAGCTGCTCGACCTCATGCTCACCCACGCCACCGAGGCGGGGAACCGCCAAGAAGCGTTCGCATTGCTCGAGGACCTGATTGACGCCGACCCCTACGAGGAGCGCTACTACATCCAACTCGCGACCCTGCATCTCGAAGCGGGCAACCGCAGCCGCATGCGCGTGTCCATCTCGCGCGGCGAGCGCATGCTGGCCGACCTGGGCGTGGCGCCCTCCCGAGACTTTGTCGATTTTGTCGGCAGCATCCCGCTCTGATCCGGCGGCCGGCCCCGGGCGCCCGAAGGGCAGCCCGCGGAACGTCGACCAACTCCGGACGTTGCGCATCGGGCCGGTCGACATCCACGTCACGACGACCGCTGAGGTGCTCAGCCACGTCCGCGCCGCACTTCGGGCTGGGGTGGGGGGTCGGATCGCCACCCCCAACATCGACCACCTCGAGCGCGCGTCACGTGACCCTGAATGTCGAGAGCTGCTACGCAAGGCCGACCTGCGCGTGGCCGATGGCATGCCCCTGGTGTGGGCCAGCCGTCTCCTGGGGACACCGCTCCAGGAGCGCATCGCCGGCTCGGACTTGGTGTGGAACCTGGCCGACCTGGCTCGCGACGAGGGGGTGCCCCTCGTGTTGATCGGCGGCACCGAGGAGTCGGTGCACGACGCCGCAGCGCGGTTGCGCCAGGTCGCACCGGGACTGGAAGTCGTGGCCCACTCTCCCCCCATGGGTTTCGAGCGCGACCCCGAGGAGATGAAGCGGGTGGAGAAGCTGCTCCTCGCCGAGAACTCAGGCATCGTCCTGTGCGGCCTCGGCTTCCCCAAGCAAGAGCGGATCGCCGAGTGGTTGCGTGAGGACCATCCGCGCTACTGGTTCCTCGGCTGCGGTGCGGCGATCGACATGGTGGGCGGGTGGTCGTCGCGGGCACCCCGCTGGCTCCAGCGGATCGGCCTCGAATGGACCTACCGGCTGGCCCAGGAGCCACAACGCCTCTTCGGCCGGTACCTGCGGCGCGATCTTCCCTTCGCGCTGCGGCTCCTCGGAACCGCCGCCTGGGGCGGCGTGCGGGGCAGGCGACGCCGCGCCGAGGACCGTCGTCCCGTCTTCGTGGCCTGGGGGCTCGTCGGTCGTCGGGCGCACGAACTCGCCGCCGAGTTGGGCGCCGAGGTGCTCGCCTGCCATCCTCCTGGCTCGGCCGGCCGGCCCGGACCGCTCCGTCGCTACGTGCTGGGGACGTTCATGACGGCGCGCTACCTGGTGACCGAGCGGCCCACCGCCGTGGTGGTGACCAATCCGCCCATCATCCCCGCGCTCTTGGCCATGGCCTACGCGTGGGTCACCGGCGCGCCGTTCGTCGTGGACGACCATCCCGGGGCCTTCGGGGCCATGGGTTACCAGTTGGGCAAGCAGCTCGAACCGCTCCATCGCCTGGTGGCCCGGAGGGCCGCCGGGTGCCTGGTCACCGACGCCCACTGGGTGGATCTGGTCGACTCGTGGGGAGGGCGCGGGGTCATTCTCCACGAGTCGCCGGGAACCCTGGAGCCGGCGCCCGACCAAACGTGCGGCGACCCCCCCGAGATCCTCTTCGTGTCCACCTTCGCCCGCGACGAACCGGTGGCCGAAGTGATCCGTGCCGCCCGGTCGGTCCCCGAACTCCACATCAGGATCACCGGCGATCGGAGCAAGGCTCCCGACGGGGCCGTCCCCGACAACGTCGAGCTGGTCGGCCTCCTCCCACCGGACGACTACGTCCGGGCCCTCCGCCACTGCGATGTCGTGCTCGCCCTGACGACCGAGCCCACCTCGGCCATGCGGGCCGGATTCGAGGCGGTGTGGGCCGAGAAGGTGCTCGTGGTCAGCGACTGGCCCCTCTCGCGCGACCTGTTCCCCGCCGCCGTCTGGGTGGACAACTCCGCAGAGGCCATCGCCGGCGGCCTGCGCCGGGCCGTGACGAACCACGCCGTGTACACCGCCCGGGCCAGCGCCGCCCGGGCCGAGAAGCTGGCCACCTGGGACCAACAGTTGGCCGAGCTCAGGTCACTGGTGGGACCCGATTCCCAGCGCTGAGGGGACCGACCAGATCCGGCGCCGGCTCCGGCTCGCGCGGCGGCGCGACGCGGGACGCCTCTCCGGCCTCGGCCTCGCCGTTGGCCCGGCGGTAGCTCTCGACGACGCGCACGCGTCGGGCCAGCTGGGCCAGCCGCGTGGAGGCGGCGGTGAACCCGGCACGTTCGATCCCCGCCCCGGCCTGCATCAGGGCGCGGCTCGACCGGCGTGCCCGGTCGCCTCGCCCGAGGAACGACACCACCTGGCGCACCGGCGTCCCGAGCCCGTCGAGCATCGGGACCGTGCGGGCCGAGTCGAAGCGCTCCCCGTGCTCCTGCTCGAGCAACCAGGCGCTGCGCCCGCGCTCGGTGGCGTCGCGCAGGAAGGCCTCGTTCGAGCGGTCATGGCGATGGGAGGCGACGAGGCGGCGATCGAAGGTCCCGCGCAGGCCGCCCGCCTGCAGGCGCAGCCCCAGGTCGGTGTCCGAGTGCCAGAACCCGGCGTACCCGTTCGACGAGATCCCGATCCGGATCAGGTCGTGGCGTCGCACCGAGACGTTCCCCAGCCAGAGCGCGCTGAGGACCGTCCGATCTCCCGACTCGAGCTGACGACAGTGCGCGTCGTACTCCGAGGCATACAGTCTCGTGGCCGGTGACGCCCCCCTGTGCATGGCCACGGGCATGTACCCCATGACCACCAGGTCCTTGACGCCGGCATGGTGTCGAGCATGACCCGTGGCCAGGCCTGGCCCGGCCACGACGTCGTCGTCCATCAACAGCACGACCTCCGAGCGGCTCTCGGCGACGCCGAGCTCGAGCGCCCCCAGGTGGCCACGGTGGTCGCTGGCCACGGGACGCAACACCGGGTAGTCGACGCGGAGCTGTTCGAGAAGCGCCGCCGATCCGTCCACGTCGCCATCGAGCACCACGACCACTTCGCTGACCGCCGGGTCGGCTCCGACGGCCTCGACGAAGCTCCGCAGCATGTGACGACGATTTCTCGACGCCACGACGACGGAGACGGTCGGAAGAGCGACGTCGGGCCTCCGCTCGGCCGACGTCACGACGGCGTCGACTCCAGTACCAATTTGGCCACACCGTCTCCCCCACCGCGGAGCAGTCGCGACGGCGTCTTGGCCAGAATGCGCAGGTCGCTCCAAAAGGTCCAGGTGTCCACGTAGTACGCGTCGAGGCGGATCAGCTCGTGGAGCCCCAGGCTGTGCTGGCCGCACACCTGCCATAGGCCGGTCATGCCCGGCCGCACGTCGAAGCGGCGCTCGGCCTGACCGGTGAGCGCCCAACATTCCTCGGGGATGAACGGGCGCGGGCCGACGAGGGACATGTGGCCCACCAGGACGTTCCAGAGCTGCGGGAGCTCGTCAATTCCCGTCCGCCGCAGGAGACGACCGATCGTGGTGGTGCGTCCCTCGGTCAGGTCGGATTGGAGCAGGCTGCCCGATTCGGCCAGCCGGGCCATGAGGTCGGCGTCGGACTCCTTGAGCGTCCGGAACTTCACGATGGAGAAGGTCTGGCGCCCCTGGCCGAGCCGCTCCTGGCGGAAGAGGATCGGGCGCCCGCTCGTGCACAAGATGCCCAGCGCCGCCGCCAGAAGGAGGGGCGAGACCAGCAGGAGGGCGATCCCGGCCACGACGACGTCGAAGGCCCGCTTGATGCGGTCACGTCGCACGGGCTCACAACGCTGTTGGAGGGACACCAGCGAGAGTCCCGAGAAGTCCGTGATGCGGGCGCCCCAACCGACCAGCTCGAAGTAGCGCGGGACGAGATCGACGGCCACGTGGCCCGGCAGCACCCGGAGGAGAGGCAGCAATTGCTCCGGAAGCATCGACTGCGTGAAGGCGACGATGACCCGGTCGACCTGCTGGCGGCGGCACAGCTCTGGCAGCTCCTCAATGAACCCGAGCACCGGTGGACCGTCCGGCTCCCCGGTGACCGGAGCGTCGTCGACGAGGCCCAGGACCTCGGCCCGGCCGGATCGCTCCAGGCGGCTGAGGATGTCCTGTGCCACCAGGCCCGAGCCGACCACGACGACCCGCTCCGCCGTGATGGCCGTGCCGTGCCGGCGCAGCCCGGCGGCCGCCCGGTAACCCATCATGGCGGCAGCGCTGAGCGTGAGGGCGGTGACGACGCTGAGGGGAGTGACGCGCGTCCGCACCGAGGGCCCCAGTAAGGCCTCGACCGCCAAGATCCCGCCGGCGACCACCACGACGGTTCGACTGATCTCGACCATGGTCTGCCGGATCCGCCGATGGCCCACGCCGTACACACTGGAGAGCCACAGCGCGGCGATCAGCACCGGCCAGACCAGGCCGATGGAGAGCAGGGGCTGCACGCCCTTTGTCGGGTACAGGGCCGCCGCGCCGATCATGACGGTGGAGATCACCGCCAGGGAGGCCAATGCATCGAACCAGGCCACGGGCACGCCCCGCGGGGGACCCTCCACCCTGGCCTCGGCTTGTGTGAGTGCCCACGTCATTGGGGATCGCCTTTTCCGACCAGGGCGTCGCGGATTGCCGCACTCTCGTCGTCGATGGTCGACTCCACGAAAGCCTTCAGTTCTTGGAGTGATTTGACGCCGCTCTTTCTCCCGGACGCGACAGCTTCAACCTCTCCTGCGAAAGCTTCCCGGCCGATACGGTCAGGGTGCACTCGAATGACATAGGACACGAGCATCGGCAGCACCGTACAGAGTCGGTGTCCGGCCTCCGTCCCATGAGACGCGCCGCTATCGGGCGCGGTCGTCCCGCCCGGCGCCCGATCCGTCTCACAACTCCGTCCCAACATGGGACAGTGCTCACACCACGGTGAGACCTCGAACGCGTAGCCTGGAGTGGTGCTCCCCGAGAAAGAAGCTGGCTCCACCTTGTCCGTCGGCGCAGCGAACCCGCGTGCCGACCTCGGTGGTGGTCCGATTCCATGAACAGTCCGTTGACTCCGTCGCCACCGAGGGCGACACGTCGAAATTCCGTGTCGGCCGTCACGCCTGAGGAGCACCTCGAGCTACTGGTCGAACAGGAGCGAGCGGCCGGCACACGATCACCAGCCCGCGTCCGTTGGCGCGCCTGGCCGCGCAAGCTCCTGCCCGCGTGGTTGCGGCGGCGCGGCTGGCTCCTGGCCATCTCGGTCCTCGTCGGATCCTTCGCCGGACTCATGGTCGGGGCCACCACACCGACCTCCTATACGGCAGTGGCCACCCTGGTCGTGCCGACGGGGGCGAGCGGAGGCCAGTCCCAGACCGTCACCGGTAACACCGTGACCGGCCCCCCGACCCCAGGTGACGCATACGGAGCCCAACAGCTGGCGATCGCCGACGCGGCCGTCATCCGAAGCGACAACGGCCTCTTGACATCGGCCGCGGCCCGGCTGAACGTGCCCCTCGACACGCTGACCGAGCGCCTCTCGGTCTCGGTGGAGACCGGCACCCCGGTCGTGCTCATCGGTTACACCGCTCCCACCAAGGCGGACGCCGTCCGCGGGGTCAACGCCATCGGGTCCGCCATCGTCAAGTCCGAGCGGACCAACAACAGCCTCATCCCAACTGGCACGCTCAACGTGGTGCAGCTGGCCACCTCGGCTTCGGGCCGCGGTCTGTTCGCCAAGTACGGGTTCGAGATCGGCCTCGTGCTCGGCTTGCTGATCGGGTGCATCCTGGTGCTGGTGGCTGAGCGGGTCGATCCCAGGGCGGACACGTCCACCGACGTCTCACAGGTCTTCCGGGGTTCGGTGGCCTCACTCCCCAGTGAGCTGTCGTTGCTCGAGTTTGGACATGCCGTCCTCAGCTCTTCGGCGGCACGCTCGGGCGTCACCCTGGCTCCACTTCGCTGGTGGGACGTTCCGGCGGCCCATCACATTGAAGAGACTCTCGGCCACGAGTTCCCCGACCGCCGGGTCGACGTGAGCACCGGCCTCGAAGAAGGGATGGCGCACCGCCTCCGCGACGACTCGGCGGTGGTGCTCATCGTCAGGTCGGGCGAGCAATTGCGAGCGGTCGGGGATGCCTTGGAGCGGCTTCGGCTCGTCGGGACCGCGCCGCAATGGATCGCTCTCCTCGACCGTGATGACTTCTACGATTGATTCCGGCACACCGCTCTCGTCGCTCACCTCGCTCAGTCAACCGCGCGCCGAGCGCTGCCTTCACCTCCTGACTCCCGGCCGCCGCACTGATCTGCGGGTCAGCCTCGTCATGTTCCTGTGCGCGGTGGTGCTTCCCATCGGCGCGGTCGCGCTCGGCGCGTACAGCCTGAAGTACGGGTTCGCCTTCGTCATCTGTATGGGGCTGGTGTGCCTCGTGCTTTCGCGACCGGTGGTCGGGGGGTGGCTCCTGGTGGGCTTGGTCCCGACGACCTCCGGGCTCGCTCCGGGTTTCCCGGTCCAGAACGTGCGCATCTCGGAGGCACTGATCGGCCTGATCGGCGTGACCGTCCTTCTGGGCACCCGACGTCTCACCGCCGTGCGCTGGGGCACGCTCGAGTGGCTGCTCCTCGGCTGGGGACTCGTCTGGGCCGTGCTCAGCACATACGACAGCATCGTCCTTCGCCAACATCTCACCCTCTCGCAATGGGGCACGGTGATCGGCCAGCTCCAGTTCTTCTTGCTGTACCGCACGGTCCGCGTGACGCTGCGAACGCGACGAGAGCGAATCGTCGGACTGGCCATCCTCTTCGTCGCCGTCGTCCCGATGACCCTGATCGCCATCCTCCAGGAGGTCAATATCGGGGGGCTCCGCACGACTCTCTCGAACATCACGGGGAACATCAGCCCCCTCCAGACGCAAGGCATCATCAGGGCCACCGGGGTATTCGGCAACTGGGCGGCACTCGCGGGCTATCTCATGCCGTTGTTCCTCGTCCTGGTCGCCCTGGCCCTTGGCCGACAGCTGCGCCGGTACCCGAGGGCGGCCCTCTGCCTCGCTACCCTCATGGTGATCGGCATTGTGCTGACCGCCGAGCTGTCGGTGCTGGCCTGCACCGTCCTCGGCGTCGTCTACATCGGCGCCCGCTACAGCCGGTTCGCCAAGACGGTCCGCTGGCTGGCCATCGCGGCGGTGGTCTGCGCCGTCGTCGTGGGGCCCGTCCTGGCGTCCCGCTTCGACCAGCAGTTCGGTGCGGTCGCCGGTTCCAGCCGTTCGGCCCTTGTGCCGCAGACCGTCCAATTCCGCGAGCAGGTCTGGACCCAGCAGTACCTGCCAGCCATCGCGCAGCGGCCGCTGACCGGATGGGGCGTCGAGCTCCCCCAAACCATTCAGTGGCCCTATCCCGAGTCGCAGTACATCGCCGTCCTCATTGAGGGGGGCTACGCGCTCCTGGTCATGTACCTGATCCTCCTGTGGGCCATGTTCGACCGGGCCCGCAACGCGTCGCGGTCCCGAGATCCGGTGGAGCAGGCTCTGGGTCGCGCCCTCCTCGTCTGCGTGGTCAGCCTGGTGCCGCTCGGGGCGATCTGGCCGTTCTTCAGCAACGGTGGCCTTCCGCAGGTGCTGTGGTGTCTCTTCGCGCTGGCCGAGCCGGCGGTGACCCGCCTCCCGGTCTCCCCTGCGACTCGACTTGAACCGACGCCCGACGTCGTGGGCGATCTCCTTCCAGGGGTGAGATGAGGCTCCGGTCACCGGCGGACGGCGAGGTGAGAGACGGTCGAGACACCCGCCTGGGACAGAGGCACCCTAGGGTGCGGGTTCCTCACACCCCCCGACACCAGGAAGGGAATCACCGAACGCGCGCGGTCTCCCCTCGGCCACACGAGGAGCTCGGCGCTCCGGAACGACGTCGATGACCTCAGATCTGAGCACCGAGCCGACCTCGTCGGACAGCGACTCCGGCCAGCCCACGCCACTCTCGGCCGGCTCGGGCTCGCGCAAGGGGCTGGCGTCGCAGGCAATGCGGGGCGCGTCGTTCCTCTTGGGCCGCGAGGCCGTGGGGTCGGTGATCCGACTGGTCGGGGTCGTCGTGACCGTACGGGCCATCGGGCCTTCGGGCTACGGCATCTTCACGTCTGCGGCCGCCTTCGTCGCAGTCGTGGTCACGATCTGCCAGATGGGCGCCGAGGTGTACCTCATCCGAGTCAAGGAGACGCCCACCGACCGCTTGAACAACGAAGTGTTCAGCCTGCTGTTGTGCACGTCCGTCGGCGCGGCGGCGATCTCGCTCGGGCTCACCTTCGTCTTCGCGTCGTTGTTGCGGCCGGTCGGAGTGCTGCTCCCCCTGAGAGTCCTCCTCCTGTGCGTCCCCATCAACGTCCTGTGGGCGCCGGCTCAGGCGCACATTGAACGGCGCTTCGACTACAAGAAGATGGGCGTGCTGGAGCTCGGTGGCGACGTCGTCCTCTACGCCACCGCCATCCCTCTGGCCCTGCTGCACTTCGGAGCCTGGTCCCTGGTGGCCGGGTACTTCGCCTGGCAGACATTCCTCCTCGTGGGAAGCCTCATCCTGTCGGGACTTCGGCCGCGCTGGGCCTGGTCCTTCTCCACGGCGCGCACCGTGGCCCGGCACGGAGCCTCCTACTCCACGGCCTCCTTGTGCTCCAACCTGACCAACGTGGTCAACGCCATGGTGGTCGGCACCTTCGTGGGCGCGGCGGGGGTCGGCTACGTGGCGTTCGCCCGCAACCTGGTCACCACGGTCGGATTCGCCAAGCGGTGCGCGTACCGCCTGGGGATCGTGACCATGTCGCAGATCCACCGGGACGACCCCAAGCGCTTCCGCGTCGGGTTGGAGCGAGGCGCCTTCGTGCTGACCCTGGCGATGGCTCTCCCGTTGGCGGCCTTCGGACTCTTCGGCCATTGGATCATCCCGGGAGTGTTCGGCCACGAGTGGTCGGCTTCCATTCCCGTCTACTGCCTGCTCGCGTTGGCCGCGCTCCTGACCAGCATCCCCCAAATTGAGATCTCGCTGTTCTACGCCATCGGGCGCAACGCCACGGTTGCCGTGGCATGCGTGCTCCAGACGGTCCTCCTGACCGTGTTCTCGATCGTGATGGTGAAGCTGTGGGGGGTGAACGGGTTCGGCGTCGCCTCCGTCGTGTCAATCGTCGGATACGTCCTCATGCACCTCCAGACCAGGCGCCTCACCACGTTCTCCTATCGTCTGGCCTTCCTGGTCACGCTCATCACGGTGCCGTCACTCTTCCTTCCCCTGCTGCCGCCACCCATCGGCCTCGTCCTCCTGGTGCCGTGGGTGGGCTTCCTCCTCCAACCCCTTCGCAGCGACGTCGTGAACCTCTCGCGCACCGCCCTCTCATCCTTGCGAGCGAAGCACCTGTGAGCACGACTCGGCTGATCACCGCACCCACGGTGGAGGGATGTCGCGTCGGGCTCGACATGATCGCCGTGCGGGACGTGGGGGCCAGTATCTCGACCCATGGTGAGCGCTACTTGCGTCGCGTCTTCACCGATCACGAATTGGTGTGCTGCCGACGATCGGGTTCACCCGGCTCACCGGCATTCAGTGTCGCCTCCTTGGCGGCTCGTTGGGCCGCCAAGGAGGCGACGATCAAGGTGCTCCAGCCAGAGGGCGTCCAACCGGAGTGGACGACGATGGAGGTGCGCCGCCGTCCGAGCGGCGCGTGCGAAATGCACCTGAGCGGCACGGCGGCAACGCTGGCCGCCGAGGCCGGGATCGTGTCGTTCGCCCTCAGTCTGACTCATGAAGGCGACTACGCCGCCGCAGTGGTGGTGGCGCAATGCTCCGTCTCCGTGCCCCCCCAACTCTCAACCCACGGAAGGAAGAACAGTGCAGATGCCTGAGACCACGCACCCGCTCGAGACGCGTGTGCGGCAAACGCTCGTCGACCACGCCCGACTCCCCGTCGACGTGGCCACCCTGCATGCGTATGACGATCTCTTTCAGTCCGGGATGACGTCCCATGCCAGCGTCAACGTGATGCTCGCTCTGGAGGAGGAATTCGACGTCGAGTTTCCCGAGCAGATGCTCCACAAGTCAACCTTCGAGTCGATCGAAGCCATGTGCGCGGCGATCCAGAGTCTCCATTCCCCCGGTGATCGACCGTGAGCACGACGACTACGCAGCGGTCCGGGGCCGTGGCCCGGGCTTCGACGATCGCCCGGGACATCTCCGCCCCGGCAGCTGATGACGTCGACGCACGGAGCCGGTTCCCCTTCGAGACCTTTGAGGCGCTCCAGGCCTCCGGGCTGATGGGCATGCTGGTCCCGGTCGAGTTCGGTGGCATCGGAGGGTCTCTGGCCGAGGCTGGCGCGACGGTGACCGCGGTCGGCCGCGGCTGCTCCTCCAGTGGGCTCAGCCTGGCCATCCACCACTCCCAAGTGGCCACCGTGATCCGACACGGCCACACCACTCCACTTCAAGAGTTCATTGCCACGATCGCCGCTGAACAGCTCCTCCTGGCCTCGGCGACAAGCGAGGTCGGCATCGGCGGCGACCTGCGTGAGAGCATCTGCGCGATCACGGTGGGCGACCTCGAATTCCAGCTCGAAAAGGCCGCGTCGGTCATCTCTCACGGCGCCTACGCCGATGCCATTTTGGCGACCGCTCGTCGGAACGAGCAGAGCCCACCGAGCGACCAGGTCCTGGTGGTGTGCCGGCCGCCAGGACTCAGCATGGAGCAGGCCGGAGAATGGAACGCCCTCGGAATGCGGGGGACCTGCAGCGCTGGCTTCGTGCTCCACGCGTCGGGTTCTCCGGAGATGATCCTGCCCGTCCCATTCGCGCAAATCGCCGAGCAGACCATGCTGCCGGTCTCGCACATTCTGTGGAGCTACGCCTGGCTGGGTGTGGCGCTGGCCGCAGTCGACCGGGCGCGAACGCTCGTCCACATGGAGGCCCGCAAGAACGTCGACACTCCTCCCCCGAAAGCCACCGACTTGGCCGACGTCCTCTTGGCGTATCGCCAGCTCGAAGCGCTGGTGCACGATGCTGCTCACGAATTCGACCGTCTCAGCCCATCGAGCCGGGACGGGGTCCCCATGGCCTTCACCATCGCCATGAATTCGCTCAAGGTGACGGCCTCGAGGCTCGTTGTCCAAATCGTGTCCGAGGCCCTGGCCCTGTGCGGAATGCCAGGGTACGCCCTTGGAACGCCCCTCAGCCTGGGCCGCCAGCTTCGGGATGCCTTCAGCGCCGTCGCAATGATCAACAATTCTCGGATTCTGGCCGATAACGCTCATATGCTGGCCATCTCGAACGGAACACCCTGATGGATGCGATCTCCGATTTCGGCACGGCGCTCGTCGACGCGGGCCTGATCTACCCGACGGGCGTCACCGGGGTCACCGGGCGCTCCGGTCCCTACGGCGCCGTCGTCCGGGGTCTGCACGACCTGGTCACCACCTGGGGTGCGCAGCTGGAGGCCACCGAAATTCAGTTCCCGCCCATCGTCAATCGCACGACGTTCGAGCAGACAAATTACATGCAGTCGTTTCCCGACCTCATGGGCGTGGTGAACGTCTTCACGGGCGACAACCGTGACCACGCCGAGCTGTGCCGGCGTTCGGAGTCCGGAAAGGACTGGGGCGACCTGTTGGAGCCGGCGGAGGTCTTCCTCGCCTCGGCCGCCTGCCACCCCGTGTACCCGTTGTGCACGGGGTCGCTCCCTCCCCAGGGCCGGTACTTCGACGTCCAGAGCTTCTGCTTCCGTCACGAGCCCAGCACCGACCCGGCGCGGATGCAATCATTCCAGATGCACGAGATCGTGTTCGTCGGCAACCCCGAACAGGCGCAGGAGCACAGGGACACGGGGCTCGACCATGGCGTGACGATCCTGCGCCGGCTCGGCCTCGACATGGACGTCGTGGCCGCGAACGACCCGTTCTTCGGCCGACTGGGCACGGCGATGGCCAGCAACCAGAAGGACGAAATGCTCAAGCTCGAAGGGACGACGCCGATCGGCAGTCCGGACCATCCCGTCGCCATCATTTCGGGCAACTGCCATCGTGACCATTTCGGGGATCCGTTCGCCATCCATACCTCCGACGGCGAAACCGCCCATAGCGCTTGTGTGGCCTTCGGGATCGACCGCGTCACCCTGGCCCTGTTCTGGCACCACGGTTTGGACGTCGGACGGTGGCCGTCGGACGTCGCGAACGCCCTTTGGCCCTGAGACCAGACGGCAACTGGGGACCAGTGTCCGCCACTCCCGTCGTGTTCGGTCCCGACGATCGCCCGCTGTTCGGCTGGGTGCATCAACCCGAAGACGGGCGTGTCCGGGGCACGGTGGTCCTGTGTCCACCGCTGTTCCGCGAGGCGATCTCAGCGCACTTCACCTACCGCGTCGTGGCCGAGCGGTTGTCCGCCGCCGGCATTGCCGCCATCCGGTTCGACTACGACGGGACAGGAGACTCGGCGGGCTCGGATCTCGACCCGGGTCGGATGGCGGCCTACGAGGACTCGGTGGACCACGCCGTCCAATTGGCGCAGCACCTGGGCACCGCCGACGTGGCATTGCTGGGTATGCGCATGGGTGGCCTCCTGGCCGCTCGGGCCTCGGCCCGGTGCCCCCGGCTCACCGCGTTGGTGCTCTGGGACCCCTGTGCGTCGGGACGAGACTTCCTCCGCGAACAGTCCGCCCTCTTCCGCGTCACCTACGGGAAGTCGGAAGCTTCCGAGGGATCGACCGAAGTGGCAGGGTTCCTGCTCACGGCCGAGACGGCGGCGGATCTGAAGGCCATCGCGGCGCCCGACTCCAACAGGACCGTCCAACGAGCGCTGCTCCTGACCCGCCCGGATCGCCCACCGGAGGGGACGTTCGGTCTGGACGTTGACCGGCTGGACCAGGCGGTGGCCCGGGGGCAGGCCGGCCTCCTCGAGATCGAGCCCTACCGCAACGCGGTTCCAGAAAGCGTCGAGGAGGTCGTGGCCTGGCTCGAGAGCGTGCTGCCCGTCGAACGACGCCCCCAGAACTTCCCGCCGTCGCGGCCAGAGGCCACCTTCGTCGACCGCGTCGGCGGATCCGTGACCGAACGGGCGGTCGCGTTGGGATCGCACCGGCTCTACGGGATTGAGACGGTGGGACCAGGTCGAGTGGTCGGACCGAAGATCCTGTTCCTGAGCAGTGGGAACGAATCCCACATCGGCCCGAACCGGCTCTGGGTCGACCTGGCGCGCCGGTTGGCCGGGCGGGGGTTCTCATGCCTGCGCTTCGACTTGAGCGGCATCGGCGACAGTCCGGTCCGACCGGGCGCCGCGATACAGCTCGACCGGTCCCCCCAGGCCTCGCCACGCGACCCCCGAGCGTGGCCCCGACCAGCACCGCTGAACCCGCTCTGGTTTTTCGACGACATCCGGGAGGTGGTCGACGAGGTGACAAGAGGCCGGGAGGGCGACGGCCTCGCTCCCGTGGTCCTGGTCGGGTTGTGCTCGGGTGGGTACCAGGCTCTGGAAAGCGCGCTGGACCTCAAACCCCCTCGCGGAGTCGTGGCCATCAACCCGATCCTCCGCTTCGATCCTCCGGAACGAAGGAGCAGAGGGCGGGTCGACGGACGACGGACATTCTGCCAACCCGTGGGACGGGCGAGGTCTACCTACCGCCGCATGCCCCCGTGGGTTCCCTCACGGGCGATGCGACGTGCCTACCTGGCCGTGAGCCGTCTCGGACGGCGTAGAAGGACCGCCGTCCACTGGCTCACTCGAATGTCAGAGCGAGGAACCGATGTGCTGTGTCTTTCCGGGCCCGTCGACGCCGAGGCACTGTTCGAGGGCAGCAAGCTGGCTCCCGGGCCCGAGGTGACCGTCGGCACGCACGTTCGGATAGAGGTCATCGAACTCGATCACGGACTCATTCCCTCGGTCGACCGCGCCCGCGCCATCGACCGGGTCACGAACTACGTCACTCACGTCTTCTCCGAGCAGGGCGCGCCAACTGGGCCCGTCTCCCCCTCCGCAGTCAGTTAGTGCGGTCGAAATTCGTGCTCCCATGACGCCGCAGCAACCGACCGAGATCGTCGAAGCTACGGCGTCGAGACCTATGTCCGCGTTCGCGGATGGTTCGTCGGAGCTGCTCCCTACTGGGGTGAAATGCGTCAGGCAGCCGGTGTGACGGTGACGTCAAAGCCGAGGGCTTCGAGCTTGCGTGTGAGCCTGGTTGCCTCGCGCTGTGGATCGCGTCGGCTGAAATAGTCGGGACCGAGCTCGCGATAGATCTCCCCGGTCGAGAGCATGTGCCAGGCGGAGACCACCATGCTGTGCGCAACCGCGACCGCAGCTTTGTTCGGGCCCCTTCGAGGGGTGAGGCGGCGATACTGGGCACCGAGATAGGTGCTGTTACTCCGTGAGGCACCGCGCGCGGCCTCGATCAGAGCGCGTCCGAGCCATCGGTTGCCGTGCAGGGCTGCGACCGAGCGGTGCTTTCCGGCAGACTCGTGGCTGCCGGGAGCGGTCCCCGACCATGCGGCGAGCTGCTCTGGGCTGGGAAAGGCGGACATGTCGCCGCCGGTCTCCGCGATGAAGACCTCGGCCGTGGCTCGTCCCCACGCGGGGATCGTGCACAACAGTTCGATGAGTGGCTCAAAAGGGGCCGTGCGCTCGACGATCTCGGCGGTGAGCTGCTCTATGGAGGCGTCCAAGAAGGCGATGTGATCCAGGATCTGGCGAGCAACCACGCCATGATGCTCGGAAAAATGTCCCGAGAGCGCCTGAGCCAGTTGTTCCTTTTTCGCCCGCAGCCTGCTCTTCGATAGTTCGGCCAGAATTTTCGGGTCGCGCTCTCCGGCGATCAGTGCCTCGACGATTGCCAACGCTGACTTTGACCAGGTTCTCGATGCCACCGAGGTCAGCTTGATCCCAGCGTCTTGGAGCAACTTCTCCAGCCGCTGGATCTCCTTGACCCGAACGTCAACCTGGGTCTTGCGATAGCGGGTCAACTCTCGCAGCTCCCGGATCGGTGCAGGCGGAACGAAACTCGGACGGACCATCCCATGAGCGGCCACATCGGCCAGCCACTCGGCGTCAGAGAGGTCGGTCTTGCGCCCCGGCACCCGCTTGACGTGCGCGGCATTCACCAGCCACAGCTCTCCGATCAGGC
Source organism: uncultured Acidimicrobiaceae bacterium (assembly GCA_963787485.1). Classification (GTDB taxonomy): domain Bacteria; phylum Actinomycetota; class Acidimicrobiia; order Acidimicrobiales; family RAAP-2; genus Bog-473. Next base: position 336,622 of record CAWBDF010000002.1, read on the forward strand.
CCTCCAGCCCGTAATAAACGGGCTTCCAGTAGACGCCGGTCGCCTCCATCACAACGGTGTTCGCCTCATGCTCCCGCAGCCACTCGGCAAGCTGGCCGATGCCGGCCGACATCGTGGGGAAGGACGACTTCATCGTCTCCACGTCACCGCCGACCGACACCCGCAGACACGCGACGACCCGGTCACGATGAACATCGAGTCCGGCTACCCGGTCCCGGATCCTCTCCATATGACTTCCTCCCTTCTCGAGTAGCCGCCCGGGGAGGGGTCTAGATGATGCGGATACTGGGGTTCGTGCTCATGGCGACACAGTGCGATCCCCTCGACCCCCGCACCAGACTCAAAACGAGCTCACAGGCTTCACAGTAGGGACGGCGGCCGCGCCCGAACGGCCTGACGAGCATTTCATTCCTCCGCGATGTCCGCCAGGACATAGGGACTCAGACGCAAAGAGGCCCTGATTCGACTCTTTCCTCGTCGCCATCTACCTTTGAAAGTATGGAGAAAGACGACAGTGTAGAAACCAGGATCGCTACCGTGAGACAGGTTTTCGACACTCCACCGGCGGTGCACGTCGCAGCTCCGGGTGGGGTATGGGCTACAGCCAGTAGTTGCTACGATTTTATGGCGAAACATGTCCGGCGGGGCTCTCGTACTCTCGAAACCGGTGCTGGAATTTCAACGGTTCTCTTTGCTGCTTGGAGATGTGATCATTTAGCGGTTGTTCCCGATCCCAGCCAAGCAAAGGCTATTCAGGCGTACTGCGTCGAGAACGGCATCGATACCGATACGCTCACCTTCGACCTTCGACCTTCGGAAGTCGCGCTCCCTGAGCGGGCAGATTCCGGTGAGCTTGACCTCGTGTTCATCGACGGATGCCACGGTTTCCCGTTGCCGATAATCGATTGGTTCTACGGCGCTGGTCGGCTCCGCGAAAAAGGGGTCGTCGTGTTCGATGACGTACAGCTACCGCAGGTGTCACTCCTTATAGAAAAGTTCATCGACCCCGATGATCGATGGGAGGAACTGAAGAAGACACCGAAGTGGAGAGCCTATAGACGAATGTCGGAGGGCTTCCTGGGCGAAGAATGGTCGAACCAACCCTTTTTTCCGGCCACGCTTAGCAATAGAGCTATGCGTACTTTGAAAGACCATATGCCTCTCAGTGTGCGCAAGAAACTACGTAACCGGTTTTGAGCCAAACGCGGAGGCGCCCACCGAACGCGTAACGGCCTCCGAGTACATCCCTACCTGATCTCAGGCCTGCGCACCCCTGGTCGATCGGGGGCTCGGCACCATCGTGCTCAGGGGGGCCCAGTAGGTCCGCAGGGCGACGCGCGCCCGCACGTTGTGGGTTGCGGTCACGCGGCTGGTGCCGTAGTCCCAGTAGGTCACCTCGAACACGTGGTGAGAATTGAACCACGCGCTCGAGTCCCGAATGAACACCGGATTGTCACCTCCGCAGACACCACCCGACTTGACGAAGACAGGCGCTCCGTTGCGACAGGTTCCCCACCCGAGGCCCCACTCGGGAAAGACCATGGGCACGTGGTGCGCCGCGGCAAACGCGGCCAACCAATTGAGGCCGTACGGTCCCGTCTGGAGGTGGGCGAATTCGGCCTGTGCCCCGGGATAGTGGAAGTCCTCGACGTCGTAGACGTCGAGCCCGACGTAGTCAACGTACTGGTTGCCGGGATAATACGACGTGAGGTTGCCGACCCCGAGATCACCCCGGTTCGGATCCCACTCGAACTTGAAGTTGGCTCCCGGGACCGACCGCATGGCCGTGACGATGTGTCGCCAGTAGGCGATGAACTGGGCCGCGTGCCCTTTGGCCGCCCACGGATACCAGAATCCGTTGAACTCCCAGCCGATGCGCACGATGGAGGCCTGTTGGCCACCTGCGACGAGCGCACCAGCCAAGGCGGTGAAATGCGCGTCGTACGCACCCGATGCTCCAGCGGCGAGCGTAGCCCCGTTGTAGGGGAGGATCGGCACGCTCCATATCATGGAGAATCCTTTTCCCGCCCACTGCTGGAGCAGCCACGACGGGTCGGCGATGGTGTCCCAAGACGTGGCGTCGAGGAACTCCGTCACGTAGGGCACCGGCGCTGCGACTTGGGCCGCGAACTGCTGAGCAGCAGAAGGGTTGGCCGATCCCGCGTAGACCCCGAGCGCATACCCGCGTGCCCGCGCCACGTGACCTTGGGTCGGCGATGCTTCCGCCGCTTTTGACGGAGGGGCGAGTAGCATCGCGGCCAAGACGACGAGACCGGCGACGATGAGCCGGACCTGGCGGCGGAGGTGAGGGGTCGCGCTCATGTCACATCCATTCTTGCCCCACCGAGTCTCCGCAAGGTGTCACCCGTCACGGCCGGTGGTGGGCAATGGAGTGCTCCGGACGACGAACGAGTGACGCCCTCACGGCCGCCCGGCAGTCTCGCAACATAGTTGCTTCGCACTTGCTCCTCGCCAGGACCCTTTTCCCGACGGATCCGGCGACGCGAACAAGACCCAAGAACTCACAACAAAGGAACACATCGGACCCATGGAGCTCCTCGCACTGAAGACCGGCCGAGCGTGAACGAGGTGCTTCCTTAGTGCGTACGAGGGTCGCCGTTCTGCACCACGCCGGTTCCTTCTTTCCCTTTGAGGTGCACCATCGCATACGAGACGAGATGGAACCGATCTGGGTGGTCAACACCGAGGTTGACCCACAGGACGGGATCCTGCGCCTCCTGGGCCGTTTGGGCCCCGTCGTGGACGTCGCCGGGCTCGATCTCGACGAATCGGCGGCGCGTCTCGGAGCCGAGTCCCCGCAGGGAATCGTCTCCTTCGTGGACGACACCATTGAGTTCGCAGCGGCCCTGGCGGAACGGCTGGGGCTCCGGTACCACACGCCCGAAGTTGCGGCGACAGTGGTGGACAAAGGCCGGCAACGCGCTGTGTTCGAGCGTGCTGGCATCCCCAGTCCCCGCTTCCGACAACTGCCCGGCCTGCTGGACCGCGCCCAACTTGACGCGACCGTCGCCGGTCTGGCGTTTCCAGCCGTGCTCAAACCCCTGCAGTCGAGCGGGAGTCGGGGCGTCCTCCTTGTTTCCGACGTCGAGGAGCTACACGCAGCGATGACGGAGCCCGGCGAGGGCATGGGCTGGATCGTCGAAGAGTTCATTCCGGATCCCGAATCGGACGGCGCCTGGCACGCCCATTTCGTCTCCGTCGAGAGCGTGGTGAGCGGTGGTCAAATCAGCTCGGCGGCAGTGACCGGCCGCTTCCCGCTGGTGCCTCCCTTCCGGGAGAGTGGCAACTTCATTCCGGCCGTGGTCGATCCGACGGCCCTCGCAGACATCCTCGAACTCTCGTCCGAGGCCATCCGCGCCCTCGGCATCGTCGACTCTGTGGTTCACACCGAGATCAAGTTGTCACCGGAGGGCTTACGGCTTATCGAGGTCAACGGACGGCTGGGCGGACAGGTGCCCTTCATTCTCGAATCAGTCTCCGACGTAAACCTGTTCAACGTGACTTGCCAAGTGGCGTCGGGCATCCCCGTGCGCTTCGACGGGCCCGTCAAGTGCCGGGGCGTGGGATTTTGGCTCCTGATGCAGCCCCCGACCTGGGCCCGGCGGTTGACCGGGGTGCAGGGACTGGCGGAGGTGGCGTCCCGTCCGGGCGTGACGGAGGTGCGCATGGAGCGGTCCCCGGGCGACGAAGTCGATTGGCGTCTGGGCACTTCGGCGAACGTGGCCAGGATCAAGGGCCATGTGGCCGACCACGACGAATTGGCCCGACTCCTCTCCTCTATCGAACGTGAGGTGCAGATCACGTACGAGGGTCAGGACGATTGCTCCTGACCCTGCCGGTAGACGGATATTTCGTCGTGAACTACCATGCCGGCGCCGAAGCCTCAGATCGATTGAGCAGGGGGGCGCATGCTCGTTGGGTTTCTCGCTGATGTCCGCAACCCTCCCCCGTGGGAGCGGCCCTGGCCCGAACACTACGGACGAACCCTCGAGTTCATTGAGGAAGCGGATCGGCTCGGGGCAAGCTCCATCTGGCTCGGTGAGCACCACCAGACGACCGACGGCTACCTGCCACAACCACTGAGCTTTGCCGTCGCCATCGCGGCGCGTACGACGTCCATCCGAATCGGGACGCAGGTCCTCATTGCGCCGCTACGCCATCCCCAGCACATCGCCGAGGAGGCGGCCATCGTCGACATCCTGAGCGACGGACGCCTCGAGCTGGGCCTCGGTGCTGGCTACGTGCCCAAGGAGTTCGAGGCGTTCGGCATCGACCGGGACGAGCGCTTCACCGACCTCGACCGCACCGTGCTCGAGGTACGACGACTGATGTCCGAGGTGATCAGCCCGCGGCCGGTACAGGACCCGGTTCCGATGTGGGTCGGCTACTTCGGCCTCGGCGCCCGCCGTGCCGGACGGATGGGGGTGGGGCTGCTGAGCGCCCTGCCCTGGTGCCTGGAACCATATCTACAAGGACTGGTCGAGGGGGGGCACGACCCGACCACCGCACGCATGACCGGAGGGCTCGACCTGATCGTCAGCGAGGACCCCGAGCGAACCCGAGCCCTCCTCGACCCCCACGTGCACTACCAGGCCGACGCCTACGGCGTGCTGCGGGACGAGGTCGAGCGCTTCGAAGGCCGCGAACCCACCGCCGAGGCCCGCCAGGGCGCGGCCTCGCATCAGAGCTACCAGGTCTTGACACCCGAGGACGCGGTCGCCCTCATCCGTGAACGCACTCAGGGCCTCCCGGTGATGTACATCACACCGTGGCTCACCGTCGGCGGAATGCCCGACGAGTTCGTCAGCGAACACATCCGGCTGACCACCTCGAAGGTCGCGCCGGCGCTGGCCGACGACTGACCCAATCCGAACGTACCAAGGAGTCGATATGCCCACGGCGCTGATGGAGACGACGATCGACAAGCCCGCCGACGAGGTCTGGGGGACGATCCGCGAGTTCGCAGGACTCGAATTGGTACCCGGGCATTGCGTCAAGCCGGCAGGAGGGCGACCTGCGGGTTCTGAAAGCGGAGGGCTTCGACCTCGAGATCCGCGAGCGACTGGTCCACCATGACGACGACCAGCGGACGTACACGTACGCCGTCGCGGGCTTCCGCGGAAACACGGCCTTGGACCTGGGGCGGAGGAAACGTCATGGACCTGAGCACCATGACCGACCACCACCGGGCCACCATCACGGTCCATCCGATTGACGGGCTCTCGTGTCGGGTGACCTACGAGCTCGAGCTCGACCCGGGTCACGATCAGATGTTCGAGTCAACGTCCGGGCAGTACCAGGGTGTGCTGGAACACCTCAAGGGGTACATGGAGGGCTGAGGCGGGCACCCACTTCACGCCCAACGGCGAATCCGGGGGCGCATGGACATCTCCGGACGCACCGCCCTCCTTGGCGCCGATGACTGACCAGCCGAACCGAGTCGGCACGTTCGATCAGCGGGGGGAGCCCAGATGAGGGACCTAGCGGGGAAGGTCGCCGTCGTGACGGGATCTGGGAGCGGGCTCGGACTGGCGATGGCGGAGCGGCTCGCTCGAGAGGGTATGACCGTGGTCATCGCGGACAATCGCCTCGATGCCGCCGAAGTCGTGGCGACCCGGATTGAGACCCATGGTGGGCGGGCGTCGCCGATGCAGGTCGACGTCACCAAACGGGACTCGGTGATCGCCTTGGCGGACCGCGTGGACGACGAGCTCGGTGGAGCGAGCGTGCTCGTGAACAACGCCGGCGTGGCTGCCCCGAGCCCACTTCTCGAACCGGAGGAGTCCGGATGGCGGTGGGTGATGGACGTGAACGTTTTTGGCGTCCTCTATGGGATCCAGACGTTCGTCCCGCGGATGCTGGCCTCAGGTGAGGTGGCCCATGTGGTCAACACCGCCTCGTACGGTGGTGTCATCGGACCGGCGTGCTTCGAGCACAACCGAACCACTGGCGGCACCGGGGACCCCGAGGACCCCGGGCCGATGAAGAGCTACATGGTGTCCAAGCACGGCGTCGTGGCGCTCTCGGAGGGACTGGCGGGCGAGCTCGACGGCACCCGCGTCGGCGTGTCAGTACTGTGCCCTGAGCACCACGAACCCAGCTCCATCTACGAGAACTCCGCGAGCTTCCGGCCGACCGAGTTCGGGGGCCCGATGCCGGAGATCGCCGGCTTGGCGGCCGAGGCCGCCAAGCGTCGCCACGAGGGGAGCAAGGATGCGACGGGCAGGGGTCTCGTTGAGCGGCGCTTCGAACAGATCCTCGCCGGCTTCGACGACGCCGGATCCTTCACGGGCGACTGACCGCTGCGCCCACCGGGCGGCTCAAGACGCCGACAGCGCAGCCTCGACTGCCCCCTCGACGCGGGTCCCCTCAAAGAAGTGGGGGTTCGTGCCAGCGTAGAGGCGAACCGGGTTCGTGAAGGTGAACTCCTCGAAGGCATCCGCATCGATCAGCCCGTCCTCGACGAGCTCGTAGGCCTCACCGAGGACGTCGCTCACGTCGGTGACGTCCCAATGTCCGATGTCAGAACCGAGGATCACCCGGAAGCGCGCCCCCAGCGGATTCCTGTCCCCACCGAACGCCAGTGCGGTCATCGGGTCATCGGCTTCGCAGCCGACGTAGATGTGGTCCACGAAGGCATCGCGCAGCTCCTCGGGCGTCGCGAAAGGAGCCGCGGCAAAATCGTCGAGGTTGGGCGGCTCATCGAACGAGCGCGGACGCAACATGTTCTGGAGCACGGCCGTGGTGTGCCCGGCGAACCGTTCCCCGCCGTAACGCTCCACCAGCCGCGCGAGCTCTTCCGCGTCCAGATTCGTCGGGTTGTATTGCTGGATTACTGCACCGTTGCGCTTCTCCCAGTGGCCCAGCAGTCCTGCATAGAGGCTGGCTGCCCACCCGACGCCTCCCTCGAGTGCGGCGATCTTCAGTTTCGGGAAGCGGGAGAACACGCCACCGATGAACACCGCTCGGCAGAACATCTCGGCACCGCTCGAGAATTGCCCGATGTGGGTGAAAACGTAGTTGGAGACGGACTCTCGCATCGGAAGACCCCAGGTCGGCGTGTGCACCCCGGGGACGACCCTCAGCTCGACGCACTTGGCCCAGAACGGGTCATAGTCGAACTCGCTGTCGATGCCGAAGGCGTCGAGTCGGAACTGTTCGGCGACTCCACCGGCAAGCGGTCGTTTCACGAAGCTCGGGATCATGATGGCGCGCATCCCAAGCTCCGAGACGACGTACTCGAGCTCTTCGATGCCCTCGTCGGGAGTGTGCAACGGCACGACACCCACCGGCAGGACACGTTCCGAGAGGCCAGCATGTAGTTCGGCCAGATACCGGTTGACGGCGCGACAGGCGATGAGCCGGGTGTCCGCGTCATCGATCATCTCGAACATGATCCCCATGGTCGGATAGATGAGACTGAAGTCGAGCCCGATCTCGTCCATGCGCTCCGCGTAGAGACGGGGCAGTGATGCTGTGGCACGGTCGATCGTGCTGGCCGGGAACGTCCAGTGAGCCGGCTGCATCCGCCACTTCTCGGGCCCCGCCCGGTCGAGCTTTCCCATTCTGCGGAAATAGCGCTCGAACTGAGCCAGGCCGGTCGCGCCGCCAACCTCGTGCACGAAGTCCATGAGCACGGGCGTGACCTCGACGGTGTGTCCGTCCACGTCGATGACGGGGTGCCGCAACTCCGCCTTGATGCGCTGACCGCGCGATCTCATGCCCAACCCCGTCATGGCCAGCCCCCTTCCTTCCATCCAGGAGCGTAGCGCCGAGGTCAGGGGCTATTTTCTAGGTGTTACGTTCAGACGTATCGCCCGAACGACGGCGCGCCGCACAACGAAGGGAGCGTCATGAGCGCCTCACCTCAACGTCGACAGGTCTTGTTCTCCACGGACGGACATGCCGGCGCCGATCTCTTGGAGTACAAGCCGTATCTCGAAGAGCGCTACCACCAGCGCTTCGACGATTGGGCGGCCACATACCACGACGCTTGGCTCGAAGGCCTCGACAGAGACCGTGACCCCAATCAGCGGGTCGGCGTGGCTTCGGCGGCGGCTCCCGCCAACTGGGATGCCCCCCTTCGGCTCGAGCTACTCGACGCGCAGGGCATCGCCGCAGAAGTGCTCTTCCCGAACACCTCGCCGCCCTTCTATCCCTCGGGAGCGGTGACGGCACCGGGACCTCGCACCCCGGAGGAGTACGAGCTGCGCTTCGCGGGGGTCAAAGCCCACAACCGATGGCTCGCCGACTTCTGCCGTGAGGCTCCCAATCGGTGGGCCGGTTTCGCACAGCTTCTCCTCGAGGACGTCGAGGCAGCCATCGCCGAGGTTCGTTGGGCCAAGGAGTCCGGGCTCCGAGGCGTGCTCTTGCCCAACGACCACGTCCTGCGAATGGCCAACCTCTACTACCCCCACTACGACCCGCTGTGGGCAGTCTGCGCCGAACTGGAAATGCCTGTGCATCGGCACACCAATTTCCCCACGGAGTCCGTCGAGGACGGCGGTCCGGCATCGGCGCTCGTCGGCATGACGGAGATGCAGTTCTACGTCATGCGCGCCATTGGCCACATGATCCTCTCGGGTGTCTTCGAACGGCATCCTGACTTGAAGTTCGTGATCACCGAGATCACTTCGGCGTCGCAGGTGTTGCCCTATCTGGCCGGCCTCGACACCATGCTGAAGGTCACCAATCTCGGCGAGCACTCGCCGTTGTACGAGCACATCACCGACGCCATCCACGCCCTCAAGCTCTCGCCCAGTGAGTATTTCGCCCGCAATTGCTTCCTGGCCGGCCCTACCCACGACCTGCGCCAGGCCCACGACGCGGGCGTGCCCAACCTCATGTGGGGAGCCGACTTTCCCCATTCCGAGGGCACCCACCCCTTCACCGTCGAGGCCATCCGTGTGATGCTCTGGGACCTGCCCGAAGACGAGCTGGACGTGATCCTGGCCACTCGGGCCGCGACCTTGTACGGGTTCGACCTCGCCGACCTGCAAACCGTCGCCGACCGCGTGGGGCCCACCGTGGCTCAGCTCAAGACCCCACTGGCGATCGACGACTACCCGGTCTACCCCGAGCAGACCCGCTGCACGATCTTCAACACCAATGCGGCGCACCTGGCCACGACGGCATGAGGGACAGAGCAGTCGTCGCTCCTATGCCAAGTGAGATCAGTAGATGAGATAGCCGGCGTCGACGGGCAGAGTGACGCCGGTCACGTAGCGCGCCTCGTCCGAGCACAACCAGACCGCCGCGTTCGCCACGTCCTCAGGCTCTATGACCTGAACCGGGAGGGCGTTGCGGACTCTCGTGAGGTTCTCGGGGTGCGCCCTGGCCCACTCGGCGAAGTGCTCGTGGGCGACCATCGGGGTGTGGACGCCGGTCGGGTGCAGTGTGTTGACCCTGATGGAGAACTCTGCGAAGGCGCTGGCATACGATCGCATCAGTCCGACCACGCCGTGCTTGGCGGCCGCATAGCCGAGGAAGCCCGGAGACGTCACGTCCAGCGAGTGAGTGGGGCCTTTGAGTCCGGCCGTGGAGCTGGTGATCACGATGGACCCGCCTTGCCCCTGTTCGATCATCGTCGGAGCGCACACCTCCACCGTGTTGAACACCCCCGTGAGCATGACGTCGATGGAGTCCTGCCATGCCGCCTGGGTGAAGGCCTGGTCGCCCAAGGAGGCCAAAATTCCCGCGTTGGCCACGACGATGTCGAGTCGCCCGAACTCCGCCAGGCCCTCTTTCAGCGCTGACTCGAGCTGTCCTCTGTCCCGCACGTCGACGCGGCGCGCCACGATCCCCCGTCCTACTTCTGTCACAAGGTTCGCCGTCGTCTCGAGATCGGCGTTATCGGCCATCTTGTAGAGGACCGATCCGATCTGATCGCAAAGGTCCACGGCGACGATGTCGGCACCCTCCTGAGCCATCCTTACGGCGTGGGCACGGCCCTGCCCCCGGGCCGCGCCGGTGATGAAAGCGACCTTTCCCTCGAGCCTTCCCACCCGGGCTCCCCTTTCTCGTGTCGTCCCGCTCCCGACCGGCTAGGTTCCAGGAGTCGGGCAGCGACTCTAACCGGTGACGTGCCGCTGACGCCGGGTTCGTCTGCGTCGAGGCCGACCGGGACCGGGCTGGGCCAGAGGGAGGGGCGACGTGTCCATACAAGAACGATCACGAACCGAGACCGCCCAGAGCGGGGAACGTCGGATGCTCATTGACGGCGAGCTCACCGAGGCTGCTTCCGGCGAGGATTTCAGCAACGTGAACCCGGCCACGGAGGAGCTTCTGGGGTACACCGCGGACGCCTCCTCAGCGGACATGCAACGCGCCATCTCCGCAGCGCGGGCGGGCATTCGACGGAACGGATTGGTCGACCAACCGGTCGTTCCGCAAGCGATGCCTGCAGCAACTGCAAGAAGCGCTCGAGAGCGAACGGGAAGAGCTTCGGACAGAACTCGTCGCCGAGGTCGGCTGCCCGATCATGAGTACGTACGGACCTCAGCTCGACGGTCCGCTGGCACACGCCATCTCCTGGGCCATGGAGATGATCGACACCTTCCCCTGGCAGCGGGAGCTTCCGGTCGGCGACGCATTCGGCATGCGCAGCTGGCGGCGCGTCGCCAAAGAGCCCGTCGGCGTGGTCGGCTCGATCGTCCCGTGGAACTATCCCTTCGATCTGACCATCCACAAGATCGCGGATGCCTTGGCCGCCGGCAACTCTGTGATCCTCAAGCCGGCCCCGGACACGCCCTGGAACGGAACGCGGATCGGGCGCCTCGTCGCAGAGAAAACCGACATCCCCCCTGGCATCTTCAACGTCGTGACCTCCTCGAACGCCCAGATCGGCGAGGAGATGGTGATCGACCGGCGCGTGGACCTGATCTCCTTCACGGGGTCGACCGCGACGGGAAGGCGCATCATGGCCCAGGGCGCGCAGACCATGAAGCGCCTGTTCCTCGAGTTGGGGGGGAAGTCGGCGCACGTCGTCCTCGAGGACGCCGACTTCGCTGCGGTCATGCCTTCGGCCGCGGGGATCTGCTTCCACGGCGGGCAGGGATGTGCTCAGTCCACCCGCTGGCTGGTGCCGAGATCGCGCTACGCCGAGGCTCTCGATCTCATGGTGCCGGCGTTTCATGCCGTCAAGTACGGCGACCCGACCAGACCCGACGTCCTCCAAGGGCCCCAGATCAGCGCCCGTCAACGCGATCGGGTACTCGGATACATCGAGAAGGGAGTGGCCGAGGGGGCGCGACTCGTCACGGGAGGGGGACGCCCAACTGACTGTCCCAAAGGATGGTTCGTCGAACCTACCCTGTTCGCCGACGTGACCAACGACATGACGATCGCTCGGGAAGAGATCTTCGGACCGGTCCTGGTCGTCATCCCTTTCGAGGACGACGAGGACGCAATCCGGCTCGCCAACGACAGCGACTACGGCCTGTCCGGAGCCGTGACCTCTGGTTCGGAGGAGCGCGCGCTTGGCGTTGCGACACGCATCCGCGCCGGCGTGGTCAGCGTCAACGGCGGCATCCACTACGGATCCGATGCGCCTTTTGGAGGTTTCAAGGCCAGCGGGATCGGTCGACAGGGAGGCCTCGAGGGCTTCGAGCAATACCTCGAAACGAAGACGTATTCGGGCCCGGCGTCACAGGCGCCGGCCAAAGCGTAGTGGTTAAATGGTGCGACGAACCAGAGGTTCAGCTATTGGTCGCGGCCGGGAAAGGGGAGCATCGTGACTCCAACTCGCACGCCTGATTCCTCTCCTGCTCTTCGCTTCATTGACTCCGACGGGCACGTGCTCGAGCATCCTACCGAGATGCAGGACTATGCCCCGAAGGGGTACCGGGAGCGAATCTGGCACATCGAGACGGACGCCGACGGCACCGAGTGGATGGTGATGGACGGAAGTCGGTCGCCAGCCAATCCTGCCGCGCTCGTGGGGACCGCGGGGATGTCGCTCGGGGACCGAGAGCGAGCGGCGCGCGGCGAGTTGAAGTACACAGAGGTCCGTCCCGCGGCGTTCAATGCCAGAGCCCGACTCGAGGACATGTCCGTGGATCACATCTCCCAGTCGGTGCTGTATCCCACATTGCTCCTCGGCATCCAATCTTATCCCGACGCGAAATTCGCCAACATCCAGTGCCGCGCTTACAACGATTGGCTCTCCGACCACGTTCAAGACAGCGATGGCCGGCTGTTCGGTGTCGCGGTCCTTCCACAGCAAGACCTGCAGCTCGCGGCCGACGAGATCCGGCGCGCGGCGACATTGCCCGGCATGGTCGCGTGCATGATCCGGCCGAACCCGACCGAGGACTGGAAGCCTTTCAGCCACTCGGTGTACGACGTGATCTGGGAGGCCGCATCCGAGAGTGGAATGCCACTCGGCCTCCACCCGTTCGTGGAAGCAAACATACCTGGGGCGTGCCTCGGCCTCCGCATCAACTTCCTCGGGACGTCGTCCATTCCCATCCAGCCCGATGGAAGTTCACCGAACGGTGGCAATTCGATGAACTTCGACAACGTCTTCTTCACCCAGGCGATCGCCAATCCGTTCGACATGATGAACTCCATGGCGTTCCTGCTCGGGGGCGGCGTATGCGAGCGGTTTCCCGAGCTCAAACTGGTCTTTCTCGAAGCAAACGGCGGCTGGCTGGTGCCGTGGCTCGAACGCCTCGATCACCACTACAAGATCTTCCAATGGGACGTCCCCACCCTGAAGATGGAGCCATCGGCCTACTTCCGCCGTCAGTGCTGGATCAGCTTCGACCCCGACGAGTCGGCGCTCGCGTTCACCGCGGAATCACCGCTGTGCGGTGCCGATCGGATCGTATGGGCGTCGGACTACCCTCATCCGGACGCGAAGTATCCCGGGGTGACTGAAGAGCTCTTGGAGGCGATGGCGTCGCTCACTGAGGAACAACAGCGCCAGATCGCAGGTGAGAACACACAGGCGCTGTACGGGCTCTCGCCGTCGTAACGTGTCGGTGGACGACGAGACCCTCCATCTGCGGGACATTGAGGAAATCCGATCATTGAAGGCGCGCTATTTTCGGCTGCTCGACGCAAAGGACTGGCCGGCTTGGACCAATGTGTTCACGCCCGACCTGGAGTTCATTTACGTGGACCCGGCCATTCAGAACGTACCCTCCGGAGCGGAGATCTTGCCGGACGGCAAGGCGAGGGTCGGGCGGGAACAGCTGGTCGCCTCCATCAGCGAGGCGATGAAAAGCGTGACGACCGTGCACCACGGGCACATGCCCGAGATCACACTCGTCAACCGCGACACAGCCAATGGCCATTGGGCACTGACCAACTACTGCGAATACCGGACGGCAGACGGGTCGTACGAGTGGTCGCGCGGCTACGGATACTACGACGACGAGTACGTCCGTACCGACGAGGGATGGCGCATCAAGCGATCAGTGTTCTTCCGTCGGGACATGGACCTCATCAGAAGGGCGCCTTGAGTCCCATCGGATGACTACAACGCGACGGGTCGATGCCGTCGCCGTCGCCGTCGCCGTCGCCGTCGCCGAGACGCTCAGCAGGCGGACCGACTCATTGGTCTTGGATCAGCCCCAGCACATTGGCGTTCGGGTCGGTAGACCTGGCCACCAGACGGCCGCCACCGACATCGCCCCTCCTTCACGGCGGCGACCCGCCGCGGCACCAAACCGATGTGCTGGCCTTCGGTGTCGAAGCCCACGTAGGAGAGCTGGCCCGCTGACCGTCGTTGAGGACGGAATCGAACACCACGCGAACATTGCGCGAACACCTCGAGGGTCCCCCCATGTGCAGGTCATATATTCGAAGAGTGCTTCCACGGGACGATACGCATTGGCCGGATCTCAAATGGTGTTGCACGCCGACTATACGATCTGGCCGTCAGGCACTCTGGAGGCGGCGTGCACCCAAGAAAGGTTGAGTTCGTAGGTGGCCATGTCCCTCACTTTGCTGTCGCCATGTTGTTGGCGATCGGCACGCTTTCGGCTCCTTCGCTTGCAGCGGCAGCAAATCCTTCTACCGTCAGACCAAATGCGCTGGCCCCTGGGGGTGTCCCTTCCGGTTCCACTCCCCTCGGTTCCCTTCCCGGTGATCAACAGGTCAGCCTGAATGTTGTGCTGCCGCCGTCAAATGGCAACCGGCTTCAGCGGCTGCTGAAGAATCTCTACGATCCGTCCTCACCCCAGTATCACCAGTGGTTGTATGCCGGGCAGTTCGAGCAGCGCTTCGGACCGTCTGCGGTCGATGTGGCGAGTGTCGAGTCCTGGCTCCATGGCGTCGGCCTCACCCGGACCACAGTTTCGGGCTTCGCCGTGAAGGTGTCAGCTACGGCATCCCAGGTCTCATCGGCTCTGAGTACGCCCTTCGAACGCTACCAGACCCCCACGGGGCACCAGGGCTATCTGGCACAGCGGATCCCACTTGTTCCCCAGTCTCTGGCGAACGGACAGGTGTCAGCGATCCTGGGACTGAACACCGTGACAACGTTCCAGTCGCAGAGCACCTGGACGCCCTCAGTGAGCGCCGGCTCAGGCGTGCTTCAGGCACATGCCGACGGTCTGACACCTTGTCCCGGTGCTCAGGCAACCGCTGCCCCCGGCTACTACACCCTTGACAGCCTGGGTGCGGCTTATGGAGTTGGTTCGCTGCTGTCTGATGGACAGAACGGTCATGGAGAAACCGTGGGCCTCTACGAACTGGCTTCGAGTTCATCCGCTGACATCGCAACCTACGAAAGCTGCTTCGGCCTTACCAACTCAACCTCCGTGTCGGCTGTCGATGGAGGCGGTGGTGGGGTTGGTGGTGGAGGCACCGCAGAGGCAGACGCAGACATCGAGCAGATCGCCACCCAAGCTCCCGATTCCTCGGTTATCTCCTACGAGGGTCCCAACACGGGCACCGGTGCTTACGACACTTGGAATGCGATTATCGGGGCGGATACGGCGCAGGTGATTTCGACAAGCTGGGGTCTCTGTGAGCCGCTGGCTTCGAGCGTCGGAGAAATCCCCTCCTTCTCGACCCTGTTTGAAAAAGCAGCGACCCAAGGTCAGACGGTCGTTGCCGCTTCTGGCGACACGGGCTCAGAGGGTTGCTATCCCAACGACGCTTCGACAGATTTGGAAGTCGACTACCCGGCATCGGATCCTTGGGTCACCGGGGTGGGCGGCACCGACCTTTCCGGTCCCGGCGATGAAGACGCTTGGACCGACGGTGGAGGTGGCATCTCCCGCTACTTCGCTGACCCCAGTTGGCAACCATTGGTCTGGCACTGGAGTGCTTCGGGCAATGCGTGCGGGTTGAACTGCCGTGAGGTCCCTGACATCTCGGCCAATGCGGGCGTCGGCATGATCATCTACCAGAACGGCATGTGGACGGTCGCGAGCGGAACGAGTTTGGCCTCCCCGTTGGTTGCCGGAATCGTGACGGACCGAAACGACGGCTGTACCACAACTACGGCTGACTTGGCCCCGACGCTCTATAGCGCTGCCTCGCAAGGACTCTATGGCAGTGCACTCACCGACATCACGTCGGGCAACAACGACGCCACCGGCACGTACATCGGAGCGGATTTCCCGGCCTCGGTTGGTTATGACCCAGCGACGGGCCTGGGCTCGCCGATTGCCTCGGGCTTGTCATGTCCAGAGGTCAGTGCGGTGAGTGCGGGGTACGAAGGTTCACAAGTCGTTGTGTCGGGACTCGGGCTCGAGCACGCCACCGTCGACTTTGGTGGAACCGCAGCACAGGTGATTTCAGCCAGCACAACATCGGCGACGGTCGTTGTCCCTCCAGGCAGCGGGACGGTATCGCTCCATGCAAGCAGCGTCCTGGGTACGGGGACGCAAACGACATCATTTACCTATGGAACGCCACCTCCACCGCAGCCGACCACCACAACTTCAACCACAACGCCAACGGCAGCTCCCCCACCTGCGGCAACCGGTCATGGATATTGGCTGGTCGGTTCTGACGGTGGCATCTTCACCTTCGGCTCGGCCCAGTTTTACGGATCGACTGGATCGCTGAGACTCCAGCGGCCCGTTGTCGGAATCGTTCCCACCGCCGACAAGGGTGGGTACTGGCTCGACGCCTCCGACGGAGGCGTCTTCGCATTCGGCGACGCTGGCTTCTACGGCTCGATTCCGGGGCTCGGGCTTCATCCGGCTGGCTCGGGGCTCCGGAACTCGCTCAACGCTCCCATCGTCGGAATGGTCTCTTCGGCGGACGGAGGCGGGTATTTCATGGTGGCATCCGATGGTGGCGTCTTCGCCTTCGGCGACGCCAAGTTCGCGGGGAGCTGCCCCGGTATCGGTGGGTGTTCGGGAGCGGCGGTGGCAGTCATGCCCGACGCCACTGGGAACGGGTACTGGTTGGTCACCCGGTCAGGACTCGTCTACCCCTTCGGCGACGCTGCCAACTACGGCGGGCCCGGACCACAGAGTGTTCCGGTGACATCAGCTGTCCGTACGCCTGACGGCAGGGGATACTGGCTCCTCTTTGCGAACGGGGCCATCTTGCCCTACGGCAATGCAGCTTTCTACGGGGACCCTCTTGGGCTGTTTGGCGGCCTCAACCCGGCCACCACCGTCTTTGCGACGAGGAGCGGGGCTGGGTATTGGGTGGCTTCAGCCAGTGGCTCCGTCGACAACTACGGTGACGCGCCCAATGATGGATCCATGGCAGGGGCTCGACTCAACGGCTCGATCATCGCCGCTACGGGATGGTAGGCACCGTGTCGACGTCGTTGATGGCCACCGAGAGGATCTTCATGGACCCCATCGTGCCCGGCTGTGGGCGGGTCAGGTTCCTACGCCGCCCGAAGCCGCAGGTGCCGCCGCTCCGTGGCGGTGACACCGGCCCAGACACCTTCGAGAGCTGGGTTCTCCATCGCGTGGTCGAAACACTTGCCCTGCACCGGACATCCGCCACACAGCTCCCGAGCTCGCGCCAGGTCCGCACCGATCTTGGAGAAGAAGGGGGCAGTTTCGCCCTTACAGGCTGCCTGCTGGAACCACTCAAACAACCCGTTCGCTCCCCGATGACCGCGCTTCGAGTCAGGATGCTGACGACGCGCGCCACCTCTCACCCAGGCTAGTGGGGAGCGCACACACACGAAGCGGCACCGACTGAGCGATCCATGGCCTACCTTCGGCCCGTGGACCGCAAGCCCCACCCCGGTGACCCTGTCCGGGCTTCTTCGTGGGCCGAGACAGCCCACACGCCCGGGGCTCCCCCATTCGTTTACACCTTTGCAGTCCGTGACCAAAACCGCGCGGTGTCAACGATTGCGGCAACGAGCCCGACACATCCTGCGATCGCATTGAGATACAGGCCCACCCCAACCTGCGCCATCACGTCTGGCGCGTGGGCGAACACGTTGTTGACGTGGATGATCTCAGCAAAGGCAAAGGCGGCGATGGCGACCCAGAGGACGATTGCCAGGACTCCGTTGATCCGATTGGTTCCCACGAAGCGCCACCCGCCAGTGGCTGCCGCCATCAGAACTATGGAACCCAGGAACTTGCCGTCACCCGTACTTATGCCAGAGACGCTTATCGACACGATGCCAGCACTCGCTGTTGCCCATGCCAACAGGAGCCCTATCGCCGAGAGAACCAGCGCTGTCAGATATGTCCACCTCGCAGGGGTCATGCCGAGCCGCTTACGGCCCAGTGATCCTCCATGCGGGGGAACTGTTTGGACTGGCGGCACCATCCTCGTTGGCGGAGCCGGGAGTTGCGATATCCGAGGGTCTGCCTCGGGTGGAGTCGTCGCAGCGGGTGGAACGCTGCCGGAGGTCATCATGGTCATTGAAGGTAGAGGTCGCCCGGCCCCAGTTACGGTGCCTGCACCAACGCCTCCATTCGGCATTTGAGCGACCGACGGTGTCACCGTGCGGGTCTGGTAATTCGGGTGGAACATCGGTGCGAACCACTTGCCGCTCGGCGCTTGCCACCAACCCTCACCTCTCGGCGTGTCGCTGGGGTACACCTCGGGTGCGTACCACTTGGCGTCGGTTGCCTGCCACCACCCTTCACCTTGCGGTGCGTCACTCACGAGCATCTGCTCGGGCGCAGCCTGAATGAACGAGACGCGTGTCGGTGAGGTTGAGCCGCTCGTCGACATCGTGGTGCTTTCCCCAGAGGGATGGCCTTGTGATCCCGCAGGCGACGCGCCTCGTACCGCGGGCGGTGATTCCGGAGTCGACGCTGTGGCGGGTGTCGTAGCCGTCATACCGCCACCGTCTGCATTCGACGTTTGACGCGCCTGCTGTGGCGGTTGGCTTCGGGGTGGATAGTTGTCCGGGTGGAACATCGGTGCGAACCACTTGCCATTCGACGCTTGCCACCAGTCAGGACCCTGCGGCGCGTCGCTGGGATGAAGCTCAGGGGCGTACCACTTCCCGTCGGTTGCCTGCCACCATCCCTCACCTTGAGATCCATCGCTCACGAGCACTTGCCGCGATGCGGCCTCGTTGGGCGGTGGGGTGCCGATTCCTTTTGTCGGCGGATCGCCGGGGGAATCCATCGTGTTCGGAGTCCCATACGAAGACAGGGTCTGCACTCCGTCTTGCGGCGCGCCTTGTGCTCCCGACGGTGATTCCGCACTCGACGCTGCGGAGGATGTTGGGGCGGCGTATCGTTCTGCTGTGGTGACACCGTCCTCATTCGGCGTCTCGGGCGAGGGCGGTGATTGGGTTGGGGGCCGGTAGTTGTGTGGGTGGAACATGGGTGCGAACCACTTGCCGTTCGAGGCTTGCCACCAGTCAGGACCCTGCGGTGTGTCGTTGGGACGAAGCTCAGGGGCGTACCACTTCCCGTCGGTTGCCTGCCACCATCCCTCACCTTGAGATCCATCGCTCACGAGGCGCTCGAGAGGTAACGGATGACTGGAGTGCGGCTCGCCGGTGGGTGGACTCATTGACGACGTGAGGACTTGTGCAGTGGCGGGTACGTTTGCGTCTTGCGAGGGAAGGGGCGGTGGGGGCGGTGGCGGAGCCAGATGCGGCGGATACCACTTTCCATCGGATGCGAGCCACCACCCAGGACCCTGCGATGTGTCACTCATTCACGTGCTCCCTCCGCTCACCTGCCGAGCGAGATGCCGCAGTGTCACGTCACGGCAACCGTTGTGCCAACGTAATAGGAGGGCCCTTCGGCTGGGATCGCGGCATCGTGTCACTTTCTCGTCGCGGACATTTCACAGGGAACTTCCGGATTGTTGTCTTCGGTGTCGACCAAGGACCCACGCACCAATCCTCGGGTTTCGGCACTCACGTGGAATTCGCCTCGCAAATCGTGGACCAATTCTCCCGCCCGGCGATCCCTGCCCAGGTTCGTGGTCGAAGCTGGTCGGTGTTGCAGATGGTATAGTGACCGCAACCTCCAGGTTGTCCACTGCCCGGAGACTCCCTCCTGGACGGACCGCTGGCGCTCTCCTCGTGCCACGGGAGGTGGATCGTGTGGGCCTGCCCGGACGGGCGATCCATCATGGAGTGTGCAGATCGGCCTCGGTACGGCAAATCGCTCCAGACTCTGGGTACGAGATCTGAAGCGATGCCCACATCGCGGTCAACGCGTTCGTTGAAGGGCTACAAAAGCTACAAACTGGTACCGATCAGCAGGACGGTTCTCTACGCTCGTAGTGGAATCGTACATGCCACCCGGCAATCGCGTCATTGGGCGATGAGTGACGGAGAAGCGAGGACGGACCAGGTCGCTCCATCTCAGTGGGCAGAGAGTGGCCGGTTGGTACCTCTTCATCACCCACAGACCACGCGTCCGACGCACCGCTCGCAGCGGTGAGGGCGATCACCGCTGGATGGGAAGTCGAGTCACGTCCAACTCTTGGGGGATGCCCGCGTCCTTGGACGTCGACGATAGATAACGGAGACCACCATGAGTCCAATAGCCACCATGCCGAGGAGGACAGTCACTGGAGCTTCGGGAGTAGCGACAGGAGGCAGAGGCGCGCTGAGTTCAAAAGCGCCAATGTCACAGGGCGCAGATCGAGCCACATCACGTTGGTCCGGGACTGAACATGCTGATTGGCCGGTGGGAAGAGTAAAGGAGGACGGAATAGCTCCCAGGGCGGGGTCGGAGCCAGGCGAAGATGACGAGTAGGCCTGCACCTCAGCGACGTCCATGGTGCCCCCGGGCGACATGGTGGTCGGCACGGTGTGCCAGCCGGCATCGGCGTTCGTCGCGACCTGCAAGTTGAGGATGATCTCGTAGGCCTGGGCCACGATCCCGCCGGGCACTTGTGCTTGCGTGACCGTCCAGACGAGGTTGCCGTCCACATACTCGTTGATGCCAAGGCCGGGTGCCCACTGGATTCCGTAGGTGTGATACCCCGCCGAAGCGTCAAAACCGACGTCAGGGACTGCCACGTTGATGTCGTTCCCTGCAGTATCAAAGTAGCCCGTACCGAGGGGGCAGGAGTTCTCGGTCGCCCCCGCACATGGGGTGAAGCCGCCTTGCACGGAATCAATCTCATTGGATGGGCCAGATCTACTTGGCAGGAACCACAGGCTCGGCCACATGCCCTGCGTCATGTCGGGCACCTTGATCCTCGCCTGCACATACCAGCCGGTCGTCGGGAGACTGAATTTGCTTGTGACTATTCCACTCAACCAAGTGGCGAAC
This sequence comes from uncultured Acidimicrobiaceae bacterium, assembly GCA_963787485.1. Lineage (GTDB taxonomy): Bacteria > Actinomycetota > Acidimicrobiia > Acidimicrobiales > RAAP-2 > Bog-473. The sequence continues at coordinate 357,288 of CAWBDF010000002.1, forward strand.
CCGTTGCTCGCATCGGCATACTGCGCCGTAGGGCCTGAGATATTCGGCACCGCCGTGAGCGTCAGTCCGTCATTCACGCCGACCTGGCTCGGGGCGTACATTTCGGCATCAGTGTCGGAGCCACCGTCGGCCGGGCTGTTCGGTCCGCTGTCGGGGAATGCGAAGTTGCCGAAGTTGTTCCACACCTGACCTTGCGCCCCGTAGTAGGTGTTCCAGTTGGAGGCGTCGAGCGCCGTCCCCTTGAACTGGTCGTCCAAGATCAGCTGCTGACTTGTGTATCCGGCGGGAGCAGACATGCCACCGGAGACGGATGGGTTCGCGGTAAGAGGCACCGTCTGAGTCGGACCACCATTGGATCCCAGTGGACCCAAGGAGGCGTCAATGGCCAGAGAGGCATTGACGCTCGTCGATGCCGAGAAATTGCACGAAGCGTCATCGGCGATGTTGTAACCGCGATCGGCAATCGGGTTCGGGATGCCACCGCAGTCTGCGCCCGGGCCTGTGCTGTTTGCCACAATCGTCGACGCCATGGTCGCTGGCGAACCACCGCTGTAGATTCCTCCACCGCCGCCTGCATTCAGTGCCGTATTCCCGGAAAATGTGCTGCTCAACACGGTCATGTCGGCTTGGTTGTCGATGGCACCGCCCTCGTTGCTGCTGTTTCCGACGAAGGTACTATCCGTGACTGTCAGCGGATGGCTGCTGTAGATGCCTCCTCCACCGCCACACGCGAAGTTGTCGACAACCGTGCTGTCGGTCAACGTGAGGGTTCCGTCGTTGTAGATTCCCCCGCCCAAGTACGTGCAGGAACCGTCCACTGTCGACAGCCATCCACCCTCAATGGTCAGGTCAGAAAGTGAGACGGTCGTACCACCTGGTCCAATGTTGAAGATTCGGAAGTTTGGCGTGCCTGCATCCTCGGAACGAGCGATGGTGGCCCCGTTGCCCTCAATGGTCAGGTTCTGGGAGATCAGCGGCAGCCCGTTCGCACCCGCAGTGGCGTTGTACACATAACCAGGGTTGTTCACTGCAGAGAGCATGTAGGTGCATCCCGCCGCCAGACTCAAGGTGTCGCCGCTGGCGGCACTGCTGATGGCGCTGATCAATGCCGATGGGTCTGCGGTACCGCTGGGTCCGTTGGTATTGCACGGCACTGCAGTCATGGCAGCCGAGGCTGCACCGCCTGGGATGCTGACACCTAGGGGAACACCCAGGAAGAGGGCACACGTTGCGAGGAGAATGCACTTGAGCGGGCGAAGCCTTCGGCCCATTGAGCGGGTATAGCAGTCGTCATAGGCCAGACCTTGATGAATCACCGTTTTGTCGCGTTCCGTTCACCCTTGCGACACTCACGGAACGCATGACGGTCACTCCAGACGCCACCCCCCTCGTCACGACACCGAGAGGCTTCCGATTCGGACCCGTCACTGGGCGCGTGACTCCGCGCCGCGTTTCAGGTTAGACCCATGCCTTCCCAGCCTCAAGGCGAACTGAGGACAACGACGAAGAAGCTCCGGGGGAGGGACTCGAACTCTCAACCTAGTGGGACCCTCTGGAGCACGATCAGGACAGGACGATTCTGAACAACCCCAGGTAAATCGACACCTGGTCATACCGGCGACCGCTCGGCACCCCTATTTTCCGTTCGTTCGAGCACGGATCGCTCAGAAACTGAGTCACTCGCGCTCAACTTGGTTTCACCGCGTGCAATTGCCAAGTGAGATGCCGTCAAAGGAGGTTTCGGCGCGAGGACGAACAGGAGGGTGGACGAGGTGCGACTTCGACATGTCCCATCCCCTTCCGAGGCTCAGCCACCTACGAGGCACCATAGGGATAACGAAGTGGTATTCGGTGCTCGGGGGCTCGTGAAGGTCCGGGGCACTGTCGACGGTCATCTGCCTGGCCACTAGCGAGACGCCAACCTCGCGCCCGTCACCAGAGAGCTGAGTTTTTCCCACGCGATGTTCGCCTCGACTTGCGACGAACCGATGAACGTGCCGAACCCGCAGTCCGCGCCCGCCACAATGCGATTTCGTCCGACGACACCCGCGTAACGACTGATCCGCTGAGCGACCAGCTCCGGGTGTTCGATGTAGTTGCTTGTGGAATCGATCACGCCTGGGATGAGGTACTTTCCCTCTGGAAGCGGCGTGCTCTCGAACACAGCCCACTCGTGAGCATGGCGAGGATTCGACGCCTCCAGCGCGATGCCGGCGGGTGCCGCGCTCAGGACGATGTCGACAATCTTGTGCAACTCGACGTCCTTGTGGTGCGGGCCTTCATAATTGCCCCAGCAGACGTGCATGCGGAGCCTGTCTGCGGGTAGGCCGGACACTGCTGCGTTGAGCGCTTCGACATTGAGAGCTGCCTCCTGGCGGAACTCGTCGTCATCGAGCCGTGAGAACTGCATCTGCCTGCCCATGCCCAGGTCGGGGCAGTCCAGCTGCAGGATGAGACCGGCGCTGACAATGGCCTGATACTCGGGGCGCAGGGCGTCAACCAGAGCGGAAAGATATTCCTCCCTCGTCGGGTAGAAGTCATTGCGGAAAAAGACGGATACGACACCCGGTGACGCCGCCGTCATGAAGCAATTTGTGGGATCGCCTCCAGTTGCTTCGAGTAAGTGTTCGATGTCGCGTTGCACAGCGTCTTGATCTCTGAGGCGGACCGCGGCGTTGCACGCCGGTGAGGTGGAAAGTTTGTATGCGGGGTCGACGCGGTGGGCAAACTCGGGAAAGTCCCGCAGTTCGGGAATTGGAGGCGTCCTTGACTCCCCACCGAATCCAGTGAGACGATCCTTCACATAGGTCGCGTAACTGATCTTCCCCATCTCGCCGTCGTTCACAATGTCAAGCCCCACTTCGTATTGCCTTTCGACGACGCGCTTCACGGCTAACCGGATCGCTGGCTCGAGTCGCTCGCTGGCGTCAATGCCATTTTCAAGAATCGGCCTCCAAAGATCGACCAATTCATGGGGGCGGGGAAGGCTGCCTGTGTGAGTCGTTTGGATTACCGTCTTGCTCATGTGCCACCTCGTATCCAGTGTCACTGGGTTCGTCGTCGGCCCGGAGCCGGTGAGCGCAGAGGACGGTAGCCTTGCACGTCAGATGCTGCTGGGCGAGCTGATAACACCGGGTTGCGTGCCTGCTCGGACTCTGGGGTAACCGCCTCTGTAGCGGCCTCTGAATCACGGTAGTCGGTGCCCTCGAAAGCTGCCGGCGTGATTGAGGAGTTGTCGTCGATGATCTCGCCGTGTCTGACCACCAAGAGGTCGGCGTGTCGGTAACCCAGACCGTTCGTGGCGCTTCAAGGCTTCGCCCAGTATTGCTGGTACCGCTCGCTGTACTCCGCGAATTTGGTTCGGATCTCCTCGTCGGTGAGACCGAACTCCTCAGCACTGTATTTGTGTGCGCCGCGTGAACCGGGCTGGTTCTGCTCGTTCCACGACGTCATCGCCGCGCGCACTTCGGGTCTGAGCTCAAGGCCGGCAAACTCATAGATTCGCTCGGCGATGCCCAGCGGGTCGGCGTTGAGCTCGGGCTGGCCGATATCGAGGAAGCGGTCCTCGCCAATCACGGCACGTGATGCCATCCCACGCCAGGCGCTGTCGAAGAAGTCCTCGAGGATGTCGCGTCCGAAGGTTTTCTGATCGAAGGTCCAGTGAGGAATCCGTTGACGCGTGGAGTCTGCGATCACGCTGCACGCGGACGGGATGACCTTGAGCGGGTCGCGGTGGGTCACAACGAAGCGAGCCTGCGGATACTGCGCGGCGAGGGGCTCGAGGCTGATCATGTCTTCGGGGGACTTCAGCAGCCACCGGTACGGTGGCCGATGCGACTGGAGCAGGCGAAGCACACGTTCGTGGTAAGTGAACTTCGTGGTGTGGTCGGATTCACGCCACCACTTCACGTACGTGCGCAGACCGAGCGGGTTTCCGCTCTCACGGAATGACAGCTCGTGGATCCGGCGATCCTCGGTTGGTCCGTCGGCTGTCGCAATGTGAAGCTCGTTCCCGCGGACGGGTTCTCGTGGACGCCGGGGATCATCGCGCTCGGTCGCCGCGTCGGGAGGTGGCACCGGATCGATGATCTCCCACTTTCGAAGGTAACGAAACTGCGGATCGACTGCCAGTAGGTAGTGGGTGGCGGTGGTCCCGGACCGACCGGTCCCCAGGATCATCAGCATCCCCTCGATGTCGTGCGCAGCGGCTTCGTCCCCGTGATCGGCGTACCACTGCTCGATCCGGAGGCGGTTGACGAGTCGGTCGACGACGATGTTTTCGATCCGCCGAACGGCGTCTTCGTCGTCCCCGAGGTCGACCGGGATCGCAGCGACGAGGTGCTCGAATCCCTCCTGCCAGCCGTCGGGTCCGAGGTCGGTCAGTCCATCCGCGCGTTGGCTCGCCCGCTCGAGGAGCTCCTCGGTCTTAGCGCTCATGCTCTGCTCGATCTCCCGCCGCTCAGGTTTGGGAACTGTCAAGTTATATTGACTTCCGGCGCTCGAAGGCGCCACATTGCGCGTCGACAGATCGGGGAGCACCAGTGTCGTGGATCAGTGAGCCGGACCCAACCGCGGTGTCACCTTTCGCCCTGGCGCAGATGCCGTCGTCCGCGCTGATCGACAAACTGCTGCGCGAGGTTGCCGACGAGCCGGGAGTGAAACTCGACGAACACACCGTCGAGATCTACGGAGAGCGCCTGGTTGAGAGTGCCCGTGTGCTCCAAGGATGTGCGCTCACCACCAATCCTGTCGACCGGACCGAGTCGTTCCACTACCTCTTGCTGATGACGGCCTATGCCGTCGAGGCTGCGGTCACGAACCACGACCCGCTCGAGCCGATGTGGAGTGCGCCGGGACAGTTCCATCTCCTCGACTGGGGAGCAGCCAGCCCTGACGGTGTCTATCGGCGCGCCATGGTTCGGGACGACCACTCTTATCGGGTGTGGGGGCGCCTCGGCAACGCGTCTTACTTTTCCATGGATTTCCGGCAGAGCAACCCGATGGTCACGCTCATGCGGTCCGATCTCGATGTCGACGCCGAGGGCAACTTCGAGTTCTTCATCGGCGGCGAGCCTCGGGATGGGCAGTGGTGGCCACTGCACCCCGGCACCTCCGGCCTGACAACGCGAGAGTTTTTCGACGATTGGCTGGGCGCCCGCCGTTCGCGACTCCGGATCGAATGCCTAGAGGACCGGACCGCGCCGCGGTCGGAGTACAACGCAGCCCGAGTGGCAGCTGAGTTCGATGTCGTGTCCGACTGGATCCTCGAAGCTGCCATCCGGTTCTGGGTGAAGAAGTCAACGGAGCTCGAGGACATCGCGTCCAACGGCTTCTACCCGGAACTGGGGCGAACGGAGACCCGGCTCCCGGTCGTCACTACGGGGCTCTGGCGGCTCGAGCCAGACGAGGCCCTGATCATCGAGGTTCCCGATCCCGAGGCCGACTTCTGGGCCATCCAACTCGCCTCGTCGCTGTGGCACACACTCGATTACGCAAACCGCTTCACCAGCATCAACCAGGCGCAGGCGCAGCCGGACTCCGACCGCGTGGTTCGCGTCGTGCTCTCGCACCGTGATCCCGGTGTGCACAATTGGCTCGATGCGATGGAGCTCGAACGAGGCATTATCATCATCCGCTTCTGCGGTGCCAACAACGCATCGGTGCCCACCACGCGCCTGGTGAAGGTGGCTGACGTCCCCGGTGAGTTGCCCGGAGCACGGCGCTGCACCACCGACCAGCGACGCGCGCAACTCGCTGAACGCCGTGAGGGAGTGGCGCACATGGTTTGCGACTGACCGTCGGTGCGCCTTGCCCTGACGCGAAGAGGTGACCACGTACCAGTCATGCGGGCCATGGTGCGGTTCTCCAAGACGCTGCGGTCGAGGAGATCGCACTCGAGAGTGTGGCTTCGAGTTTCTCTACTCACGGCTCGATGAGCTGACAACCGTCGGCCGTGACCGCAGGGATCGACCCCGGGGGGAACTCGAGAGGTCGACCGAGGCTCGCCGACAGGGCGGTGACGGCGTCCACAGCGGACGAAAACGCGGTGCAGAAGCCGTCGCACCCGGTGGCGAATACGTATCCACCGTGTCGCTCGATCGCCGAGTGGACGATGATGTCGTGAGCCTGACGCCCAACGCTGATCCGCCCAGAGTCCAAGACGTAGGGAGACTCGTACCATAAGGCCACGGCAACGACCCTGGTGGACCGAAGTAGCCGTCTAGGTTTTTCGGAGTGGACCGAGTCGTTCCTACGCTCCTCGTCGGACAGGAAACGCTCGACCCCGCTCGCAGTGGTTCTCCCAGAGCCGCTGCGCCATTTCTCGGGACTCGACTGGAGTGTTGATCCCCACAGGCGCCGCGGGGTCGCGTTCTCGCTCGCAGTCCTGGCAGACGACCATCCATCGGCTGTCCGCTCGTTGGACGATCTTGGGATGATGGACTTTTCGCATCGGCTCCGCTCCTGCTCGCAATGCCGTGCGGGTCGAACCTAGCCACGGCCTGAGAGCCGTTTCCAGAGCTGGCTGCAGGCCCAGGTGGTACGCGACGGTCCCGTGAACTGGCGATACTGCCTGTCTATGCAGACAGAGGAGATACCCCAACCGGGTGATACCTGCCCCGGCTTCATCGTCGAACCCGGCCGGTGCTGGCAGATGGTCTACGACCGCAACCTCCAGGCCGCCCACTGTCCCGAGCAGCCGTCCTGGACGGCCGGTGGCGCTCTCCTCGTGGCGACCGCTGGTGGGTCGTGTGGGCCTGTCCGGAGCACCGTGAGGGATTGACAGGCCTACGGAGCGCCTAACCCGGCGCCCGTAGGATTCCCGCCATGACGACGCTCAGCGAGGATCGTGAGGCCATCCGTGACCTCTACGCGCGCTACACGCTCTACCTGCGCATTGGCGCTGTGGACGAGTGGCTCCTGCTTTTCACCGATGATCCCGAATTCACCGGTGGCGGGCCCGACATCGTGGGTCGAGCCGCGCTGGAGGAAAAGGGCCGCATCTGGGCAACCCAGTCGGTCCATCGGATGATCGGCAGTCACGTAATCGACGTCGATGGAGATGTCGCCCACTGTCGGGCGTCGGTCGTCGTCTACTCAGGCTTCAGGATCGCCAGCGTCGGATCCACCTCCGACGAGCTCAGGCGGGTCGGCGGCTCCTGGCGCATCCACCGCAGGTCATACACGCCGGACGCCTGAGAGGGCTCACCCCGCCCCGCCGACCCGCCGCTGGAATCCGGCAGGGGAAGGGGCCGGCACCGAACGGCGGGACGGGAATGAACTCCTCGCCATAACTACGGAGCGAGCGGGCCCAGGGATGGCGAGAATGCAGGATCGCGATCCTGATGTCAGAGTGTCCCAGCCCCGTGGTGCGACTCGGAGCGCTGGGCCGGAGGGGGGGACGATCCGCAGGGTGGGTCAGAGCAAGGTAACCAACGTGCAGTCGTCCACATTGGTGTTCGCCACGAGCACAAGTCGACCCCGAGGCTCGTCAGACTGCCAGCGCTCCCGGATTGGACATTGCTCCAGCCTCATCACCGAAGCCGATCGGCCGACAGATGACCTACCGGTCCTGACTCGCGTGGTTGATCAGAATCGCCTCAGCCTCGAAACGGCCACTGACGGGTATCCCGATTCCGATAGGAGCCGGTTCCGCGCCCACCCGGCACTGCCGACACCTGACCTCAAAGCGGCCATCAGCCAACTGAACGAGAGTCGGATGGTGCTTGAGAATCCTCAACACCGACACAATCGCGGGCCCTACTTTCGGAAAGCGAGACGGTCCGAAGGGCGCTTTCCTGCCGTACCAATGAGCGTCGAGGCACTCGTAGAAATACACCGTCGCCGGCGCGGTAACGAAAGTGCCCCCGCCCGGTGCGCGCCGAACGGAGGCTGATCTCGGCGCCTTGGCGAGAAGGCATCGAGCTGCGGACGAAGGCAACTGCTACCCCTACACGTTCGGGGGATCTAGCACGGCAGCGCTCCCAGCCCTACCACCCCTCTCGCCATTCCTCGTAGTGCAAGAGGCGGTCGATGAGGCGCCAGAAGAGGTCCATCGACCCCTGGGGGTACGGCCGAGCGGTGAAATCGTGGATTGTCCGGACCCCCGAGCGTATCAAGCGGCCTCGGTGCTAGCTCAATATCCCGGGCCCACTGTGCCGCGACGCCAATCGGCGGTCCAGGGGGTAGCCCGGCTCAGCCCTGTGCGTTTTCCGGGGCTGGGCCACGCGAGCTACAGCCCGAGCTTGCGCAGGAATCGCCCCGGGACCGAGTTGGTCGAGCGGTAGACCTTTCGTCGCACGACCCGCTTGCCGTAGCTCGTCGGACCCTTCTCGGCCGTCTCGACGTTGCCGAGGTCGCGGGCCGCCCGGTAAGCTGGGACCGTAAGGACTTACGCCGGGCCATTCACCCATTCTCCGTGATCGTCCGCCTCGTCGCCTTCGCCCACTTGACGATGTCGGCTTGTTTCCATGCCCGGCCGCGGACCGGCTCCTGGTGCTACATGGAGAGCCGGTGGGGCCCCACGGGGCGTCCCCTTCCCGGTGATCACGCATACCTTATTAGTCACGCATGCACAAGCAGCCCCGATTTTGCACACCGGCCCATTTCTGAAACGCTCGCTTTCTTCCTTGGTTAGCGCTTCGCGTAGTCGGCGAAGCCCTGCCAGTCGATGACGACGCATGGATCGTTGCCTATAACCCATGCGTCATGCCCGGGGTCCATGATGGCGAAGTCGCCGGGGCCAAACTCCATCTCTTCGCCGTCGTCCATGACAACCTTCATGCGGCCCGAAACGAAGTAGCCCATGTGCGCCGCCTGGCAGCTGTCCGTCTTGGCGATGGGCTTGACGTGCTCGGACCATCTCCAACCGGGCTGGAAGGTGGCCCTGCCAACTGCACCGCCCTCCAGGTTCACGAGTTCAACTTGCCCCGTTCCCCCCTCGAAGGGGCGTGTCTCCTCAGGAGTATCGAGGCTCTTGCGGATGAGACCAGACATGGTGCCTCCAATCATTTGCTTTGCCGAGTATGGCGCAATACCGGATGCGGTGCTTACGGCTGGGATGTTGCTGGGAACTCGCTCGCCAGCGTGAAGCCGAAACTTCACGGAGGAGGGCGCATCCCGGTTTCGTGACATACCTCTTGTGACATTGCCCACGAATCTTCAGATGCCGATCGAGGGCTTGCCATTCCGCAGCTTTAGATTCGTCAACCTGAGAGGCCGCACGTTCCCCTAGCCCGGATCAGCCGCCTTCATCATTTCCTCCATGTTGGCCCTAATCGCTGCCTCTGAAACGGCTAGCTCGTCCTGCGGGCTGAACATAACGAACTGGGAACCCGCCAACGCAGACGGCACGTGGCCGGGAGGCATGTAGAAAGCGTCTCCGGGTTCGATGACCTCTTCGTGGTCTGCGTAGCGGACCGTCAGACGTCCGGCGGTCATGTAGCCCCAGTGCGGGCACTGGCAGCTGTCGCCCGGGAGGCCCTTGAGCATCGGAGCGAGGTCGGAATCCTCGCGGATGGTAGTGAAGTTCACGGTGTAGCCGTGGAAGTGATCGGTCCGGTCCTCGGCCATGCCGTAGTCGGCTACCTCGGGGGCACTATCGCGCGACACTTTCGACATCAGACAGCTCTCCTTGTTGATGGGGTGGCTAGAACTGCTCTTGACCGGTGAGGGGTTCCTGTCGGAGGCCCACGCCGCTCGTAGCCGTGGCGCTACCGACGATGAACGGGCTGACAAACTTGGGGACCTTCTGGGCCGTGATGTGCTCGATCTTCGTGACGTCGAAGCCGCCCGCCTCGATTGTGTCGAGAGTCGGGCGATTGCATTCGCAGCCGACCACGAACCGGTTGATGCCGTTCATTCGATCCTGCATGCGGGCGAGCTTGGGGTCGGCGGACCTAACGTGCTCGATGAAAAGGAGACGGCCACCTGGTCGCAACACCCGACGTAACTCCCTCAGGGCCCGGGGCTGGTCGTCCACCCCGCAGAGCACCAGGGTCGAGACGGCGGCGTCAAAAGAGTCGTCCTCAAAGGGGAGATCCTCGGCGGGCGCACGCAAGACAGTGGCTTCCGGCGCCTTTTCACGCACCTTGTGCTCGAGGCGGCGCAACATCGGGATCTCTGGCTCCGTCATCGTCAGCGAATCGACGCCCGGACCGTAGAAAGGCAGGTTACCCCCCGTCCCGGCACCGATTTCCAGGACTCGGCCGGTCGCCTCGGCGAGCACCGAGACCCGATGGGCTCGCAGGCCGGCCTTTTCGACCTTGGCCATCTGGCGGTCGTACGTCGCGGCAAAGAACCTGCTTCGAAGTGTCACGGCTGTCTCGTTTCGTCGTTCTGAGATCGCTCATGGCAACGTAGCGAGGCGGAAGGTCCCGATGCATGGGGCAATTGCCCCATCTTTCGAAGTCAGGAGGTAATGAGGTCCCCGTCCGGAATCAAGCCGTGCTGCATCGCGAACAGGCTGGCCCCCGCCCGGTTCGAGGCCCCGATCTTCCCATAGATATGCTCGATGTGGTTCCTGGCGGTCTTCGGCGAGATCACCAGGCGGGCGGCGACCTCCTTGGACGACATGCCGCGCGAGACGAGCCGAAGCACATCGACCTCTCGAGCAGTCAGCCCTGCGGGACCCTCACGGCGACGGGCGACCCGATGGCCAGCCGTGCCGAGGACCGCCTCGACGACATCGCCATCCATCCGACCCGCCCTCACTTCGGCGCGCAGTTCCTTGGCCGCGACCTCGGGCAGGAGCGCCTCGCGATAGGGACGCAGCTCGCACATCGACTGGTAAGCGTCGGCCGCCCCCAGGACGCGCGCCGGCGTGGAGATTGCTCCTCCCGAGAGCCCACGGGGGTAGCCCGAGCCGTCGAGACGCTCGCGGTTCTGCACGGCGACAGCGCCCAGCGGGGCCAGCGCGGTCGATTGGTGGAGCATTCGTTCGGTCAGATACGGGTGCATGCGCACGCGTTCCCATTCCCCAGCCCCCAGTGCCCCTCGCTTGTCCCAGATGGCGTTCGACACCCCGAGACGCCCCAGGTCGTTGGCCAGGCCCGCCCGGCGCAGAATTTCGACCTCCTCGCCCCCGAGCCCGAGCTTCGTCGCCGTCTCGGCAGCCAGATTCGAGACGGCACGCGCATGTCCCAGCATGTACGGCGACTTGAGATCCACGAAGTCCGCGATGGCCAGCAAGGCCTGGTCGAACTCCGCCTCCGGGAGCGAGACGCCCAGGGCTGGCTCGGCTCCGATCACGGCGTCCCATGTATGCCCTGCATCGAGATCGTCGAGAATCATCTCGGCGTTGCTGCACAGCGCTGCTGCGAGGGCTGGGTCGAACTGCGACCCGGCCCGCTTCTCGGCCAACGCGATGGCTGCTCCGGTACCCCCGATGCGATGCGCCACCTCGACGAATTCTGCGATCTGGGCCAGTCTGGAGGCCACTGGAATCTCATCGCCCGTGAGATCGCCAGGCCACCCCCTGCCGTCCCACTGCTCGTACGCGGCACCGACCGCCTCCTGCACCCCGATGGAGAGTCCGAGTTCTTCGGCGAGGCGTCGGGCCAGAGCCGCGTGCTGGTCGATCATCCCATCGAGGTCGTGGCGTCCGGACACGGCGAACTCGACACCAACCCGGAACCGGTGCAGCGGAGGGTTTCCGCTTCCGATCAGGCGGAGCATGGCCAGCGCCCCGCTGATGGAACCGAGCTCATGGTCGTACTTGCCGGACTTCATGGCGATGTCGTCACCGAACCACTTGGCCTGCTCGTGGGCGTCCGAGTGGCAGCCCACGTTGATCAACAGGGCCGTGTAGTACACGACCGAACGTTCCTCTTCGCCAAGGTCGACACGCTCAGCCAAGCGCAGGGCAATCAGGCACTGGCGAAGGACGTGCTCCATCGGTTGGCCAAATCCCAGGTCGATCCCGAGGGAGAGGGCAGCCACCAACTCAGCAAGCCGCACCCGGTTGGAATCGTCCCTCCCACCACCGTTCACGACGCCGAGCCTAGCCCTGCCCGATTTCTGGGGTGAGGGGTACTCAAGTGATTACGACGGGGCGCGTCACACCACCCACGGAGCTCATAGTCGCGATGATTGGTCTCGTGTTGGAACGACAGACTCCTCAGGCCATTCCAAGATTCGGCACCTGATGATCCGTTGTATCTCTGACGGCATGGGGTTACGGTTCTTTTTGGGTGGCTTCGACAAGGGCGGACGGGGAGGGACGACGATGTTCATCCAGGTGTTTCAGGCAAAGCTTCGCGACGCGGATCTCTGGTCGCGCCGGGTAGAGACGTGGCGTCGCGAGATAAGGCCCAAGACAACCGGATTTCTGGGGTTCACTTCAGGCGTTACCGCCGACGGCTACATGACCACCTTGGCTCGCTTCAGGTCGGAGGAGGCCGCGAAAGTGGACAACGACCTACCTGAACAAGGGGCGTGGATCGAAGAGACATCGAAGGCCTTCGACGGCGAAGTCACGTTCCACGACTGCCGTGAGGTCGACAGCCTCCTCGACGGGGGGTCCGACAACGCCGGGTTCGTGCAGATCATGCAAGGCCGGGCCAAGGATCAGAAGCAGATGCGCGGTCAGATGACGGAGATGGAGGGTGACTTGCGCAAAGTCCGTCCTGACCTCATCGGCGCAACCATGGCCTGGCATGGTGATGGGGGTTTCACTCAGGCCGCCTACTTCACTTCCGAGCAAGAGGCACGCAAGAACGAGCAGACCATGGCACGGAGCCCCGTGTACGAGCAGTTCATGGGGCTTATCGAAGGTGACCTGATTTTTTACGACCTCAGCAGCCCTGACTTCGAATAACTGACGAACGCCCGAGTGGCCGACGTCAGTTCTCGACCAGGAACATGGAGGAGTGCGCATGGCAAGCATCGCCCAGCTGCATCGAAGGGCCCTCGACGAGACCCGCTCCGTCGTGGCCCGTACTAATCGTGGCCAATGGGCCGACGCGAGTCCCTGTGACGGTTGGGACGTCCAAACCCTCCTGAGTCACCTGGTATCGGGCAACCTGTGGGCGGCCGAACTCGGCTCGGGCCGCACGATCGAGGAGGTTGGTGACCGTCTCGACGGTGACGTGCTCGGGAACGACGCTTTGGCCGCATATGACGCGTCGGCCAAGGCGGCAGCGGCGACATTCGAGGCACCCGGGGCGCTCGACGCGCCCTGCGCCGTCTCCTACGGACCCGTCCCCGGCTCGGTATACGTCGGCCACCGTTTCATTGACGTCCTGATTCACGGATGGGACCTGGCAACCGCCACGGGCCAAGATGCCACCCTCGACCCCGAACTGGTGGACGCGGCCTACAGGCTCCTCCAGGATCAGGCCGACATGGTGCGAGCCAGTGGGATGTTCGGCGAGGACATTCTCGTGCCCGCCGGTGTGGGACCGCAGACGCAACTCCTCGCGTTCATCGGTCGCAAAGGCTGAGGAACACCCGCGGGCGACTTCGCAGCATCGGCCGCGACGGCAGGTCGTAGATCCGAGGTGGGCTTTCGAGGACTGTTTCAGTTGTGCCAACTGGCAGCAGGGCAACGGGAGCAAGCACCACTGGTGGTTAGGCGACCCCAGACCACTGTTTGGGGGCAACCCAATCAAAGGTAATGAGCTTGACTCCGTCCAACACCGAAGGAGCGTGGGCTAGCGCTGACTCCTCTGACGTAGCCGCCTGTGGAAATCATCGCCAGTATTCGCGTGCGGGAATGGTTCGTCAGGAACTGGTAGTTGGAGAGCTCGACAGATGGGCGCCCACCCGTCACCGGGCTGCCACTCGAGCAAACGGGAGGGCGGTATCGAATCCCGTACCCGTTGGTTATGCGCCTCGTAAGCCGCGACGGCGGCGTCACGCTCGCGCAGCGCCTCGTAAGCCGCCATGGGGTCGGCTTCGTGGTTGTTCTGGATGAATCTGCCAAACATGCCCGCCACCATGGCGAGCATGTTGTCCGGAGCGCTCTGCTGACCACGATCAAAAGAGAACAGCGTGGCGCTGGCGCTTCGGAACCACTCATCGGCGGAGGCACGCGTTGAGAGCAACACCAATGCATCAGGATACGCAGCGGTGATCTCGGGCCAATACGCTGCGGCAGGCCAATCAACACACGCGCCGTAACCCCGGAATACGTCATCCCAGTTCGGCATGTCCCCCCGGCCAGCGTCACTCCAGAACTGCACCGCCTCTGGATGTTCAAGAACCTCGTACATGTGATAGCAGGGCATACCTAGCAATCGCTGAAGAGCAAGCCTCAGCGATTCTGTGCCAGTGCGTCCCACCCCAGATCCGACGACCGTGAGCGGCATGACCAGAGACGCTAATCGCCCGGTCAGCCCAGGGCTTTTCCGTTCGCGTCCTTAGCTTGCCGCACGCGGTTTATCCCATCCGCGCCTTCAGCCCAGTCCTCGGCTGGAATCTGGCTCATTAGCCGGGCCGGTAGCGAGCGCAAAGTCTCTTCGAGGGTGCGGATCAACCCATCCGGCACGAGACCCGGGGTGGATGTCGGACGAGGCACTGCCGAGATTGCCGCCCGACGTACCTACGACATTGACAGCTCGCCTTCGTCGGATTGGATGGCCGAACTCAGAGAAGATCGTCTATCACTGCCTCGATCCCGGCGAAGTGGGACAGGTGCGCGACGGTCGGCACGCCGGTTCAATCCGGCGAACTACGCCTCGTTCAATCTGGGAAGCAGTCGATAGACGATGAAGCCCGGAATACCCTTGACAACCTCCAGATCGTCGGGGAATCGCTTGAGCGCTTCGGGACTCGGCTGTGGCTCAGCTATTCGATCGATGACGAATCCAGCATCGGCAAATGCCTCGACCACGGCAGACAGGGGTCGACGCCAAAAGTGCTGGGTTGCTTCGACGGTGGCCTTTCTCCAAGTATCGGTCGCCAGTTCGGTGTCGAAGTACCCCCCCTTTTGTGATGGCAGCGGAGGAACGAACGGGTGATCGAGGGAGAGCACAACCCACCCAGTTGAGCGAAGTGCGTTCCGAAACGAGAGCAAAGGCACATCCCAATCCCGGAGGTAGTGGAGAGCCAACGAGCAGGTGATCCCGTCAAGTGTCCCGGGCTCTATGGGTAAGGGTTCAGCGAGATCCGCCACGAAGATGGCTGCCCTCTCGCCGCACCGCCGCTTTGCCTCTTCGACCATCGCCGGGCTGAGGTCGATCCCTATGACGTCTGCACCTTCGTGCAGCAGCCATTCGCACTGTGCCCCGGATCCGCAACCTGCGTCGAGGACGATTTTTCCCGCAAGCGGTCGAGGGACCAAAGAGCGAAGGGCGGGACGTTCAAGGAGTCCATTGAACGGACCATCGTCGGTCGTCGAGGCCCACACCGGTGCCAGTCGGTCATATGCATCTCTGGTGACCCGGGTGTGTTCCTTTTGGCTGGAAGGCGGCTCGGCAGTCATCCATGGCTTTGTAGCAGAACCGGTGTACTGGATACCACACGAACCCACAACCTAGCTCGTAGGCGTTACACCAGCGGAAACGAGATGCATCCACAGCTCATCAATGGAAGAAGTCCCTCTTGGGGATACCTTCCATTCAAGGTAATGTGCCCCATCGGTGCCCCAGATTCTGATGCAATCGCGACTTCCGCTGACTAGTGGCCAGATCGAGAGTCGCTCCTGCCGCATCGTGGAGCCCTCTATGGAGCATCGTGTTCCCAGTGATCAATCCGTCGAAGGCGCCGATGGTCGCTTCAAGTCCGCCTGAATGCACAAGGAACTCCGGCCAGCCGGCTCCTTTGAGAGTTACCCAACCCCTGCCACCCGATTTGCTGCCATTGGGAAATAGTGGACACACGGTTTATGCGGCTTGTTGCTTGAGGGCCAACGTTAACTCGTAGCGAATGGGGCTGAGGTTGCCAGCTTTGGTGCAACGACGCTGGTTGTTGTAGAAGTGGATGTATCGGGCGATCCCGGCTCGGAGTTCGTCGATGGTGGCGAAGGTGTGCGGGTGGAAGTACTCGTGTTTGAAGATCGACCAGAAGCTTGCGGCGCTGGGGTGGTCGTAGCAACTGCACGTCGCCCCATCGAACGGAACAGGCCGGCGGACTCGCAAAAGTCCACGACCTTTCGATCGTGAAAATTGACTGCCACGGTCGGTGTGGAACACCGTTCCTGCCATCGACCCTGCACGGGTCGCCGTCGATTGCGCGAGCGCCTCGAGGACGAGCTCGGTCCGCATGTGGTCCTCCACCGAGAACCCCAGCACCCTCGACGAGCCCTCGTCGCGAATGGCGCAGAGGTAGGCCTCGCCTTCGCCGACGGTCAGATAGGTGATGTCCGAGGTCCACAACTCGTCGATCGCGTCGGGATGGAACTGGCGATTCACCAGGGCAGCCGGGTAGATGGCGGCTGGATCGTCGCTGGTGGTGACCTTGAACAATCGCGGTCTCACCGCCGACGAAGGCGAGATGGTCGATCGCTCGGCCACGGTGTTGCGGCTCACCCGCTCCCCGGCCTCGTGCAAGTCGAGGGTGATCCGAGGAGCGCCGTAGGTGCCGTTCGAGCTCTTGTGCAAGCTGATGATCTTGGCGTCGAGATCGGCCCGGCGAACCTCGCTCGAGAGTGCTGGACGGTCCCAGGCCGCTCACCAGCGGTAGTAGCCAGCTGTCGAGATCGAGAAAGGCGAGCCATACGGGTGACCTCGAAGTTCACGGACTCGTGGGCCATCAACGCAAATCTCTCTGCATCGGGGGATTCGATGCGAAGGACGCGGCTGCTTTTCCCAAGAAGGCCAGGTCTTTGTCCTGCTCGGCCACCTGGCGACGCAGCCGCAACAGCTCGGTCCGCTCCGCGGCGCTCAACGGTTCATCAGATGAACCGGCCACCGCATCGAGCCGACGACGCTCGTCGCGCACCCATCGGGCCGACACGCTGTCTCACCACCGAGAGCTCGGCCGCCACTTCGGCCACCGTCCTGCCAGTATCGATCACACGCTGAGCGGCCTCTGTCTTGAACTCGAGCGTGAACTTCCGCCTTGTAGCTCCCATATCGGCATCCTTCCAGCCGACCCGAAGGTCGGCCTCTCAGGTGTCCACTAATTTGGGGGAACCTACCAGCACGGCCGCCCTAGTGGCAAAGATCACTGGCTCTCCATGAATCAACTCACGAGTTGGAGATTCGCGCCTACGACGGATTGCAAGGCTGGACACGGCTACAACAAACCCCGCAACCCACACAATGAGAAACCAGGTCCCGAAAGACATCTCCCAAAGTCTCGGCCGATGTCGATGCAGCACTTAGGCATCCCCGCCACCGATCCGGTGTGGACGAACGGGGACAGTCCGGACGCTTCGATAAGTACATTGTGCCTGTGCATGAAGGAGGGGCCGACTCCGAGGACGGGTACCCCACAGCGGATGAGATGTACCCGAATCTGCTTGAGTCGCTCCGGGTACTCGCATCACCCGCAAACGAACAGGAAGCATGGGCGCACAGCGGAGGAACCATCGTGCCGCCGCCAGACGAGATGCGGCTCAGTTACCTAGATCAGATCCCAGGGCTTCTCTACCTCTATCGCGATGAGCAACTCATCGACGACGCCGACGAAGCCGCGCTTCTGGAGTTGGAGAGGTTTCTGATGCGTCCCACCAGGGACGTAACGCCGTACATGAGTTGGTCGGCAGTAGCCGAGTCTGGAGAATGGGATCACATCAGGGAACTTGCTAAGGCTGCGCTGGTCAGCCTGAACAGACCCGTCTCCGAGAAGCGACCCGATGAAGTGGGGTCCGATTGAGCCGTTCGGGCATCAGCGTGCGCCCAGACCCGGCAGCGTCGTACTGGGACACCCAGTCCTATTCTGCTTTTCGGTGGCGCAACGGTGTCAATGAGCCGGAAAGCAGGTGGATGACAAGTGACAACCAAAGGGACTGAACCAATAGGACGAGATGCTGTCGTCCCTTCCGACTGGACCAACTTCTACAAAGAGACCCACATTCCTGCCGCCGTGTGGGCGGGTGACACACTCCGAGTGTCGAGCCACGCTGGGGAGACACCGGATGACGTGTTTCCCGGTGACCCCGAAGAGCAACTGAGAGGAGCCTTCCGCAACATCACCTCCACTCTCGCCGAAGCAGGCGCTAGCTGGTCAGATGTTGTGGAAATCAACTCGTACCATGTCGGCTTACGTAGCCACGCTGACTTCCTGCTGAGCGTCGCCGCTGAGTTCCTGAAAGCGCCCTATCCGGCCTGGACACCAGTTGGCGTCACTGAACTTTGGCCTCCCGAAGCGGTTGTAGAAATCAGATGCGTTGCCTCGTTGCGAATCGTGGCCAGTAGATCGTGTTTCTGTCCCTAGCCCCGATGTGCCTGCTTGAGACTTGAGGCAGACCCTGCGGCTTGTCCGTAGCGTTTAGAGGTCCCTGCGGGGTTGCTCTCGAAGTGCCTGCCGCCAGTGTGAGCTGGCTGGCTTTCTTGCGAAGAGCCTCCCGCTGGGGCTTCGTCACGGAGTGGCTCAAAAGAGGATCGAGCACTGACCAGTCCGCAAGCAGGAGTGCCCTCCGTGGTTTCCAACCAAACCAAGGAGGCAGTCATGAATGTGGTGATCGGTATCGATCCTCACAAGGCATCACACACCGCGGTGGCCATCGACGAGGCAGAAGACGAGCTTTCCAGCGTCATGGTCTGCGCCACTCGGCGTCAGGTAGACGAACTGATCGGCTGGGCCAAGCCTTTCGAGAAGCGTACTTGGGCCATCGAGTCCGCCGGCGGGTTGGGCTATCTGCTCGCCCAGCGGCTCGTGGCCCGAGGCGAGATTGTGGTCGATGTGCCGGCCACTTTGGCCTCTCGCATCCGGGTGCTGGCCACGGAGCGCTCCAACAAGAACGACCCCAACGATGCCCACTCGATCGCGATTGCCGCGCTGCGGGCACCGAAGCTGCGGACCGTCGAACAGGCCGACCATTGCGAGGTGCTCAGGCTCTTGGCCAAGCGCAACATCGACATCGGCAACCAGAGGACCCGGGTGATCTGCCGGCTCCACGCCCTCTTCGCCGAGCTCGCACCGGGCGGAATTGCCAAGGAAATGTACGTGTCTGACGCTGAGGTGCTCATGGCCAAGGTCGGCCCCGAGACCCCGGCCCAGCAGATCCGCTTCGACCTGGCCCTCGAGCTCCTCGACGACGTGCGCCGGCTCGACAGCCAACTCAAAGAGTCACATCGTCGGATCCGGCTGGCCGTCCGAGCCTCTGGCACCTCGGTGACCGACGTCTATGGCGTGGGCCCGATCATCGTGGCGCAGATCATCGGGTACTCGGGCGACATCTGCCGTTTCGCCAATCGCGATGCCTACGCCTCCTACAACGGCACGGCCCCCGTGGAGCGCTCCTCGGGTGGACGGGTCGTGCACCGGGTGTCGATGCGAGGCAGTCGAAAGTTGAACCACGCAGTCCACATGGTTGCCGTCACCCAGATCCGCCAGAGCAGCTCGGACGGCCGGACCTACTTCGACCGCAAGGTCGCCGAAGGCAAGACGAAGAGGGAAGCGATCCGATCCCTCAAGCGCCAAGTGAGCAACGCCGTCTACCGACAACTGGTCCTCGACGCTCGATAGGGGGTCCGGGAGGACACCCAGGGACGACTCAATGCCTGCGTGACCGGCTCTTCACCCTGCGCGACCGGCTCTTCGGCGAAGTCACTCCCGAACCCATAGCAACCCTACGCCGTCGTGTCCTCGGTGACGGTTCGATTCGTCGCGCCTGGGTCGCTGGAAATGGGGTCTTGACACAAAGAGGATCGCAGGGTGTAACCCCAGTCCAACCGGCACGGTTCCGTGTCGACTGGCTGGTCCGACACTCCCCGCATTGCTATGCGTCCCTCAACCCCGACTACTTGATCGGGACCACCATGGAGCCGAGGGGACACGAAGCACCACCGCCCGTTGAGGACGCGGCTCAAGATCGCGGAAGCCTTCCGCGTCGCGGTGCCTCAGCACCGCGTCGTCCTGACACCAAGCGTTCCGGTGCCGATTGAGTCACTAGCATGTCACCGTCGTCAACAAACATTTGGCGTCGGAGAGGATCGAGGATGGAAAGAGACTCGTTGTCGTTCTCCGAGCGGTACGGCACTTGGGCGATAGTCGCAGGTGCATCAGACGGCGTCGGCGCTGCGTATGCCCGCGCGATAGGCGAGCGAGGCCTCAACGTCGTGCTGATCGCCAGGCGGCATTCGCTGCTCGACGAGCTCGCGAGCGAGATCCGTGCGAGGTCACACGTCGAAGTTCTGCCCATCGCGATCGATCTCGCCACGCCAGACGCCGCTTCTCGGGTGATCGAGACTGCAGGTGCGTTAGAGGTCGGGATGGTCATGTACAACGCGGGCAGCGACCCGATCAATCAACAGTTCCTGTCCTACGGCGTCGAGCCCCAGCTCGCTCTCATCCAGCGCAACTGCGTCGCCCCGACGGTGCTGTGCCACCACTACGCCGGTCCGATGAAGTCGCGAGGACGAGGCGGCATCGTGCTCGTCACGTCTTCAGGTGGAACAATCGGGATGCCGCAGATGGTCGTCTACGGAGGAACGAAGGCGTATGACCTCGTCTTCGCCGAGGCGCTCTGGACGGAGCTCAGCCCGTATGGTGTCGACGTGCTTTCCCCCATCCTCGCGGCAACCGACACACCGACACTTCGCCGCGTTCTCGCCAAGCGAGGGATGCTGGAGAGCGAGCAGGACGACTCACCGCTGCCCAATGCGGTGACTGCCGAAGAAGTGGTGGAGGGCATCATCGACCATCTGAGCGAGGGCCCATCGTGGTATGCGGGTGAATGGGCTCGCCGCGGAGGAGAAGGCCTACAGCGCATGTCCCGCAACGACGCCGTGCGAGCGATCATGAAGCAGACCAGCATCTACAAGGACTGACTGAGCGTCGCTGCTCCTCCGAGTGACGCGCAGCGCTGATGTGACCTGGCGTCGGCCGACAAGGGCGAGGGCGCTTAGAGCCGCCGGCCCGAGAGTACACGCCGGCTGGGTGTTCTCATCCTTCACCACAACGCCGCTGACGATCCTGCAATGGATCCCCATCGGCCGCGACGATGCTGTCGCCGGGCAGGTCGCGGACGAGCTGCGGCAACCCGCGCCGCCTGCGCTCAAGTGTTTCTGCATCCTCCAGCAGCCTCGACGCCAGGGCGACTCCCTGCCGACCCCGTTCTCCGATCAGCGCTCGACCACATCGAGATCGTCTCCGCGCTGGAGTGCGGGCCCGACAACGGTCGCGAGCAACTCGACATGCCGGTCGCTCAGATCGCGGTCGAGACCGGGGAGCGATGCAAAGAAGTGAACGTTGTTCAGACGACACGGGATCGCCCCAGCGCACGCCTCGAGCTCGGCTATTGCCTCATCGGGTGAGAGCACCAGATGGTTGAAACGACGTCGCATCTCGTGCCGGTCCAGGTCGTCTTCGGGGAACGAGTCCATGACGTTTCTCCCGGCCGCTGCGTATCGGGCCCTCTGATACAGGAGATGCGGTTTGACGCGGTCCCAGTCGCGGTCGGGGTCCTCGCACACCAACATGAACAGGAAGCCTCCGACCTCGACGTCCTCCGTCGGTAAGCCCACCTCGGCCCGACCCTCGAGGTACGCCTCGACGACGGGTGGGTCCATCCAGAGCAATGAGACGCCCCACCGCCCCAGACGCCGTCCAGCTTCGGGCCGGGATGCGCCACCCCACAGACGGGGATGGGGACGCTGTGCCGGGCGCGGCGTCACCGTGACGGGGCCGATCGAGAAGTGGTTGCCGCTGTACACGAAGTCGTCGGTCGTCCACGCCAGCCGAAGCACCTCGATCGTCTCTTTGAGGCGTCCGACGCGGTGCGTGGGGTCGACCGAATACGTCTTGTACTCGAGGGGACTCCATCCCAGGCCGATCCCCACCTCGAGTCGGCCGCCGGACACGGCGTCGAGCACCGCCAGATCCTCCGCCAGGCGGACCGGCTGGTACAGAGGACCCACGAGCACCGACGTTCCGATGCGAATCCGCGAGGTGGACGCGGCGGCCGCCGTGGCCGCGACGACCGGGGACGGGAGGTAGCCGTCCTCCCAGAAGTGATGCTCCGTGAACCAGACGTTCTCGATGCCGATCTGCTCGGCCCAGCGAATCTGTTCGAGCTGCTGGCGGTACACGTCCTCGATCGGGCGTCTCCACTGCGGCGGGTTACTGAAGTCGTACAGCAGGCCGAGTTCCACGGCGTCCTCCGGTCGTTCGCGGCTCGGTGTTCCTTATCACGGATCCCACGCCAACTGCAGCGACCGTGGCCCACGTAGCACAACGCCGTACACGCGCAGCTCCTCCGCGAGGCGCAGGTTGGGGAGCCGCTGAAGGAGCGCCTCCAGCGCGATGTTCAGCTCGGCGCGGCGAACAACGACACCGCCAAAAGGGGTAGCAGAACCATGCTCGCGACATGGGGAACACATTTACGGTTAGTAGAACGCGTGGCGTGCCTCTCGATCATGTCGGCCCCGAAGGGTTCGTTCGTCGGGAGATTACCAATGCGGGTGAGGACGTGACCGCGTAGGCACCTGGTTGGGCGGGCTTTGTTGGTGTCGTGCCCCGACGTGCCCCGTACGCTGCCGGGTCGGTGAGACGGGTCCGAACACAGGTTCTGGAACAGCCCCGACTCCGGCAGCGTACTGGGCTACCCCGAGCCTTCAGTCGAGTCCGGTTGTCGGCGGGGTCCCGTTCTACTGGCTCGGGATCCGAAGATGCTCAAGAGCCTCGGCGACGGCCAAAGACATAGCGTCGTTTATCGTCGCTCGCGAGCTACCCGACCGGTGCGTCCGGATGAGGACGGCGACCGAATAGGCCTCACCACCTGGGTCAGTGATAAGCGCGATCTCATTGAACACACGCCGAAAGAGTCCACCGCTCTTGGCCTCAAGAGTCCCGCCTTCGAGGACCGCCTGAGCGAGACGCCGAGTCACCTGCTGGGACATGACGCGGCGAAGCGACGCGCACGCTCGCGGACTGGCGGCAGTGCCAGCCCACACGGCAGCGAGCAGCCGGGTCGCATCCCTCGCCGTTGTGCGCGATGTCCGCAGCGGATCGAGCGCTCGACATCGGTCGATGCGCTCCGGGTCGGTCGCCATGGCCTGGGCCTCTGGTCCCATCTCACCGTTTTGCGCTGCCACGAGTTCGGGGTAGTTCCGATGGCCCATGTCGGACGCCACGCCATCCAACATGGCCTGGAGACTCTCGACGATGACCGTCTCTCGACATCCGATGGCGCGCAGGCGGTCATTGACCGCTGGGATACCGACGGCCGCTGTGACAGCGTCGGCCGCTGCGTTGTCGCTGATGGTCAACATCAGGTAGCTGAGATCACGAAGGGACATGGTGACGGCGTCCTCGAACTGTGAGATCCCCACGGGCCCAGGCGTTCGATGCGCAGGCTCAAGCGCAACAGTCTCCGTCGGGTCTACTCGTCCCGAGTCGGCCTGTGCATAGAACTCAAGGCCGATGGGGACTTTGACCACGGAAGCAAGGACGTGTGGCCTGTCGGCATCGTGCGAGACCTCGGTGCCGTCCGACAGGCGAACCGCATGCAGTGAGCCGATGCAGCCTGCCTCATGGAAGAGGCGCGTGAAATCCATCGTCACTTATTCTGCCTGGTCATTTCCGAACTGCCTCACCATGCCGGCGTTCGGGTCACTCCAAGCCGAAGATAGGCAGCGCCTCCTCAAGACCTGTCACCATCGCCCGCGGAAAGTCGTCACGCCGACGAAACCACTCCTCACGGGTGAGCACGAAATCGACCATCTCCTTGGGTTCGCCTCGGGGAGCCTCACGGTGCCGACCGTTCTCTTGGTATCCCAGCGCCTTGGAAACACCAGACGACGCCGGATTGTCCACGAAGGCTCCGCTTCGGGCCAGGACCGCATCTAGGCCCTCGAAGGCGAGCTGCAGCACTGCCGCCCGCATTTCCTTTCCGAAGCCTTGGCCCTGAGAGGCAAGCGAAAGCCAAGAACCGCTCGAAACCTCTCGCATCGTCGGAAACTGCTTGGCGAAGATGGACTGGAGTCCGATTGCCACACCCTCGTGAAAGACGGCGAACGGGAGATCCCATGATTCTTTTCTCCAGTTCGCTCGGGAACCCCACCAAAACTGAGCCGCCCTCCAACGCCGAGTCGTCGGTTCCGCGTCCGTCCATGGCCGACTGAAGGGCATGGACTCGGGGGCATGAATCCCTCCGTCGACCGCCTCGAGGAGTCCGTCGAAGTCCTCATCTCGGGGTGGTCGCAGGATCAGCCGAGGAGTGCGAATCTCCAGGAAGAAGAGGGGCCAAAAGTCCACGCAATATTGTCGCCGATATCCGGCGTATGGGGACGCTCGCTCCGCGACGGTCAGTCGTCATATTGGGGCAGGGTCTATGGCGTCAGCCGGCGACATCCAGCCCGTAGCGATCGAGTGCTACCCGAAGCTGGTTGAGCCCCTCGATCCTCCAGTGAAGCCGGTCGGGGAACTGGTCCTCTTGGTCCCAGCGCCACGCTGTGA
Source organism: uncultured Acidimicrobiaceae bacterium (assembly GCA_963787485.1). GTDB lineage: Bacteria > Actinomycetota > Acidimicrobiia > Acidimicrobiales > RAAP-2 > Bog-473. The sequence goes on from CAWBDF010000002.1 coordinate 381,792, forward strand.
CCATCGCACGCATCAAGATGCGACAAAGGTCAATCAGGTCTTGGTCAGCCCCTGGATAGTGTTCCCCCACCTCTTCGGGGGCATGGGCGATGTCGAACTCGACCGGCCCATGGCAGCACGTTTCGAGGTCCACGAAAAGCGCTCCCCGCCTGGTGTTTAGCAAATTGCCCCGATGCGGCTCACCGTGCAACAGCTGCTCGCCGCAACCCTGGCCGCCGATCGCGGCCCTCAGGCGACTCAGCGTGCTGCTGAGAAGTTTGCGGTCGGGCTCATGAAGCTCCGGGCTTCGCTCTCGGTCGCCAACCACCCTTTGCGCCTCGGCGACTCGGTCAGTGAAATGCGGTGCCCCCAGACCGATCTGGCGCAGGCCGGCATGGAGCCGGATGAGTGCCTGGGCATAGTCAGCCGGCGCGACGCCTGAGGATGCTACAGGCTCGTAGTAAGTCCATAGCGTGATTGCGAACGCTTCACGCACATCAGACGCGGGGCTCCACCCGAGGCTCAAGGCCAGCGACTGGGCTGTCGGTTTCGGCGAGACGGCGAGCAACCTCTAGTTCGAACTGAGCGCCTGCGTGATGCGCTGGCGGCGCGACCCGAGCGAGAACATCGCAAGGGATCAGGCGCACGGCGATTCGGTTCGAGTTGTTAACGACGACCGCATCGTCGACTTGAAGGCCCAGCGCGGACGCGGTCGACTCGCCGGCCTCAACTGCGCGCCGGATTTCCGATGGTTCCATAGCCGTTCTCGCTCGCTCTTGAGTAGACCCGGAGTGGACTCCGGATCACGGAGGATTGAAACACGCCCAGCTGTCCGCCGCCTTGACGCCGTTGGCCCCGGGGTTGGAACGTACAGCCATCCCGGCTGCTCGGCCAACGGGTTACATGAGCTGGGAGTGGTCGCCCACGACCGGCGAACGAGACAGTCCATCGCCAAGAAGGTCTGGCACACTGAGCACATGGCGGAGGGACAGACGCGCCACCGTTGGGAAGACTGGGTCTGGGACGAGACCGTGTTCGAGGGCACAGCCGCCTACTACCGACAGGGTCGCAAACCATACGCTCCGGCCCTGGCCGATGCTCTGGCCGAGCACCTCCATCTTGATGGTGGCGGGCGCCTCCTCGATGTCGGTTGCGGCCCTGGCACCGTCGCGCTGTTCTTCGCCCACCTCTTCGAGGACGTCATTGGAGTCGACCCAGATTCTGGAATGCTGGCAGAGGCCCAACGGGCTGCCGCGGAGGACCGAATCATCAACGCCAGCTGGCTCCAGCTGCGAGGTGAGGACCTCCCTGGACCCCTCAGCACCTTCCGAGTCATCAGCTTCGGCCAATCGTTCCACTGGATGGACCGACCGCGTGTTGCGTCTGCGGTTCGCGAGATGCTCGATGCCAATGGCGCCGTCGTCCAAGTCGACCTTTGGCACACCAGCCCGCCGAACCAGGTGCCCCCGAGCGGGCCATACCCATCAATCCCCGAGGCAGCCATCGATGAGCTACGTCGCCGCTGGCTCGGTCCCGACCGCCGCGCCGGTCAAGGTTTCCGGAACACCTCGCCCGATGGGGAGGACGCCGTGTTCCAGGCCGCCGGGTTCGCGCCCGAAGAACTCGTGATCGTCCCGGACGACCGGGTCCTGGAGCGTTCGGTCGGTGACGTCGTGGCCTGGGTTCTCTCTACCTCGTCAACCGCACCACACCTCTTCGGAGATCACCTGGACGACTTCATCGAGGACCTTGGTGGCCTCTTGCTCGATGTGTCTCCCGAAGGCCGTTTCAGCGTGGCGTTATCCGACAACCGACTGCGCATCCGCAGGCCACGCTGAACTTGTGCCGGACTGCCCCACCGCCCTGCCAATCGGGGCCATCGTTGAACCCGCGGACGTTTTCGAGCATCATTGGTCGAGGTGACGCCTAAAGCCGACGAGGGGACCAACGTCCAGAAGCCCGTCGCTCCAATGGCAGATGGTGATCCCGGGTTCCCGAAGGGGAGCGCAGACGAAGCGGAAGAGCTCCTACAGTTTCTCGGCTACCTCCGTCGGGGCGTCCTCCGAAAGTTCCATGGGTTGAGTGATGAGGAAGCGCGTTGGACTCCCGAAGGCAAACTCACCTCCCTCCTCGGAATCGTGAACCATCTCACCGGCGTCGAGTGGCGATGGGTCGATGGCGGCTTCTTGGGGGTCGAGGTTGCTCAGGGTGACGCTGAGTTTCAGCCAGGACCGGAGCTCACGGCTGAGGATGCTGCGGCCCGTTACCGCGAACGTGCCGCCAAGACAGACGATCTCGTTCGTTCGTTACCTCTCTCCACAGTGGGCTCGGGATGGGCACAGGGCCATACCCTGCGTTTCGTCGTGTTGCACCTGATTGACGAGACCGCTCGTCATGCTGGCCATGCCGATGCGACTCGCGAGATGCTCGATGGTCTGATTGGGTTATAGCCAGCGCCGAGCCAGACCGTTAAGACTCCCGGTCCCGGCAGCGGTAGGGGATGCCCCGCTATGCCGCCGCGCCCGGCACGAGGTATCTGCCGAATCGGCGATGATTCGATGGTGCGCGCGTTCAATGATCTGGTGGCCGAGGCAGTAGCCGCTGACGTCTCCGGCTGGGGATTTGATTGGCTCGATGGCCGCGCAAGCGAGGAACGTCCGCCCTGGCGCTACTCCCACCTCCTCGCCGACCGGCTAGGTCAGGTTGCCTCCGCTTTGGACATCGATACGGGCGGCGGTGAGGTGGTCGCCGAAGCACCCAGATTGCCGCCCCGAATGGTGGTCACCGAGTCGTGGCCACCCAACGTCGAAAGAGCGCGTGCCCTACTTGGTTCTCGCGGAGTCGAGGTCGTCCACCCTCGGGATGACGGATCCATTCCCTTGCCGGATGAGTCAATTGAACTGGTTACGTCACGGCACCCGATCCACCCCAACTGGGAAGAGATCTACCGCGTGCTGGCGCCCAGCGGCTCGTATTTCGCACAGCACGTCGGACCCGACTCCGCGGATGAGCTGATTGCGCACTTCCTCGGTCCCGGTCCAGACGAGCAAAGCCCGCGGGGTCCCCAGCAGGAAGCGGCTTCGGCTCGCCAAGCCGGGTTGGTCGTGACGGATCTGAGAACGGCTCGCTGTCGAATGGAGTTCTACGACGTGGGTGCCATCGTGTGGATCCTGCGCAAGTGCGTGTGGTGGGTCCCGGACTTCACAACTCAGAAATACCACGACGTGCTGGTCAAGCTTGATGCCCAGATGCGACGCGGCCAACCTGTCGTCGCGCATTCGACACGGCACCTCATCGAGGCCGCCCGGACGAGGTAACGTCCACCAACCGGCAGCGAACTGGGGCATGGCCTTTTGCCGATGACTTACCTCAGCTGACTACCATTCTTCGGATGGGAGGGAGTTGGGAATGGCCGAAGACGAGGACCTGAAGCCACCTCCCACGAGCGCAGTCGTCGACCCTCTACTTCGAGGTGGTGCCACTAGGTCTCCGTCTAAGAGGGCTGCCAGGAAACTGTTATATGCCGAGATCGAAACCGAGTGGCACAACTTCCCAAACCTTCCCGGAATGCACTTATTCTGGCGGAAGGTCGGTCGAGGCTCATGGGAGCTCATCAACGCCAATGGCGCGGTGAGCACCAGACGCGAACGCAATCGGTCCACACCACGCGGTCACGTGTTTATCTCACAGGGGCGAACCTATGCATGGCGACGGGTGAGCGGGAAGTTGAAAGACCCGATCGCGGACCTGGTGAACGTTGCGACAAATGCTGCAGTCCTGCGCATCAGTGGCTCTCACTTTCGTGGCCGAGCTCGCACGCGAGTGGCTCTGGCAGGTCAACCCGAGCTTCAGTTCCCGGTCAGAGGTGTCGGTGGGCGCGCCCTTATGTCGGCCATCGATGAATCCGGGAACTGCCTGGTCGAGTATCGATCGGTTCAGTTCAAACAGGGCGCGTTCTATTACTCTACGAGCGACGCCACTATCGATCCCAACGCGCTGAGGACGCCACAAATCGAGTTGGTGGTCGCCGTGTCTGCGATGTTCTTGCCTAGTTACTTCCAAGGTGGTGGCGGGTGATAGCCCGTTGCGCTGTGTCATCCGATGCAGGGCGGTATTCAGTTCCGAATGACCAGCCAGAACCGAGTGCCTAGCCCGAAAGTGCGTTCGGGGCTAGGGCTGGTTACTTCTATCGTCCCCTAGTATTGAGGTCATAACCCATCCAGAGGAGTCGAGGGTCCTGGCCCGATGACGCTCCGCCAACCGACCTTCGGGCACGGTGGCAATGCCAGGTTCGATGAGGAGGTCACCGTCATGGTGTCGAAGGCACTCGCGTCCCTGGACGCGTGGCTGGCGCACGCCGGAGAAGTGCTGGCCGAGCAACGAGAGCACGCCATATCCCCGTCTCTGAGCATCATCACGGAGATGGACCAGGAAGAGTGGACCCTTTCCTTCGCGGCGACGGAGCGAGCTGGACCGCGCAAGTACGTCAGGTTCCGAGCGGCCAGAACGAGGTTGGCAAGGCCGGCAGCGGGTCCGTGGGCTCATCGCGGAACATGTACACAGTTGGCCTGGTCGTTGGGGCACTTGTCGTTGTTATCGTCGCCGGCATCCTTGTCGTGGGCCACAACTCGACGAAGGCGGGTGGGAAACCAACCACGGCTCCCGAGCACTGCTACCCCAACGAGCACGACCTCGTCCGCCCCGTCGACCACGACCAGCCAGCCAACCGAAGCTCAGTTGGTTGACCAGTGATGGACCAATCAAGGAAAGGCGATCATCCAGACCTTCGGCGTTGAACTCATTGCCGTGGCTCAGCATCACGCCGAGTCAGATGTCGTGGGAGCGGAGGAAGTCTGCGGGAACCTCCTGGCCAACTATCAGAACTATATGAAATCGCCAAACACGGTGCCCATCCCGGTTGAAACGCTCGAAACTCTGAATCTCGCTTACCAGGAGTTGTCGGATCTCCTGACGACGATAGATCCGATGGTCGGAATCAATCCATCCACCTGACGCCCGTTAGCTCGGCTCGCCTGGCGCTGAGAACTCCCGAGGCGGGCACTCGGGTCCAAGAAGCCGCCGGAGGCGGATTCACGGGACCGTTCGGCAGGAGGCCGACGCCCGAGTGAACAGCGCCGCCGAGGCCAGGGCAGTCATCCGCCCCAGTCTCCGGCCCACCTGCCGGGGCCATTGGACACAACCCGGCCCCTCAGCACTGGCGGAACCGGCCTGCGAGAATGTATGCGTGTTTGAGCGTTTCACCGACCGTGCACGGAGGGTGCTTGTGCTCGCGCAAGAGGAAGCGCGCCTACTCAACCACAGCTTCATCGGCACCGAGCACATCCTCCTCGGGTTGATCCACGAGCAGGAGGGAATCGCTGCCAAGGCGTTGGAGTCCCTGGGCGTCTCCCTTGAGGCCGTGCGCGCGAGGGTCAATGAGACGATAAGCCCGGCGGGCGCGGGGTCCATCGGCTCCCCGCCCTTCACCCCACGGGCGAAGAAGGTCCTCGAACTCTCCCTCCGCGAGGCGTTGCAGCTCGGGCACAGCTACATCGGCACCGAGCACATGCTCCTCGGGCTCGCGCGCGAAGGCGAGGGCGTTGCTGCGACGGTCCTCGTGAGCTTGGGAGCCGACCTCGGCCGCGTTCGCCGGCAGGTAATCACGCTCATGTCGGGCAACCAGGGAACAGAGCCGGCGGGTACCGCCCAGGGCACAGGTTCGCCCGAGAATCCCTCGTTCGTTCGCCGACACAACTCCCCAAGGGCACGGCTGGTGATGTGCTCGTTCTGTGGGCTCGCCCCTCCCGCATCGGGGCAACTCGTCTCGGGCGACAACGCCTTCATCTGTGAACGGTGCATCCAAGAGTGGGCTCGAGCGATACGTCACAGAACGCCGGTTGAGGTTCGCCCAACCATCTGGCCACCAGAGTCGCCTTCGGAGGTCATCCCCACCGGACCCCCACCCGACGACCAGGACAGAGCGCGAGCCGAGATCGCAACTGCGTTCGCCAACCATGGGACGGCGAGCGCGGACGGCGCGTCCGCCCCCCACGTTGAACGGGGCGAGGATCTCGGCCCGACACTTGCCATGGTCAAGGAGCGAAACCGGGCCATCGCGCCCGAAGATGCCGAGGTCGTCATCAGCGTGCCCGAGATCGTATTCATCGACGCTGAACATGCTGCGGTGTGGTTCAGCGTCTCAATCAACGGGCGCACCGCGCTCCCCCGTCGTCGCGGCGACGCGGTGGTCGTGGATGACATGTGGAAGATGGCCCGCTCGACGTTCTGTCAGATCATGTCGATGGGAGGCGTGCCCTGTCCGCCCGACCACGGCTGAGGTGGCAATCGTGACAGGGTCTGTCATTGTTGTTACTGGGCCACCTGGCGCTGGAAAGTCAACGGTGGGGTGGGCCTTGGCTCAACGCTTCGAGCAGAGTGTCCTCATCGAGGGAGACGCCTTCTTCGGGTTCCTTGAGCGCGGCAGCAGCGACCCCTGGACACCCGAAGCCGACTACCAGAACAGCGTGGTCATCCGCGCTGCCGCCGCAGCAACGGGCCAGTACGCGAAGGGCGGGTACTCGACGGTATACGAGGGGGTAGTCGGGCCGTGGTTCCTCCCGACCTTCGCGACGGCGACGGGCCCTGACCACATGCACTACGTGATCTTGCTGCCATTCCAGGAGCGATGCGTGGAACGGGTCACGACCCGTCAGGCTCATGAGTTCACCGACGAATCCGCCACGATCCACATGCACAAGGAGTTCGTCAAGTCCGAGATAGATCCCCGTCACGTCTTCAACGATCCGCCCGATGGCGTTGAGGCCGTCGTTGACCAGATTGTCTCGGAACTTGGCAGCAACTCTCTTGTGTACAGAGTCGCGACATGACAGCCCTCATCAGTCGGCGGTCCGACCACGGCTTTGGGAGCACGTCATCGTGACCAGCGCCTCCCCATCCTCTCCCCGTCGTCCACCCCACGACTTCGATGCCATCTATCAGGCTGAGACCGTCCCAGCATGGGACATCGGCCGACCCCAACCAGCCTTCGATCACTTGGCCACGGCCGGTAAACTGATCGGGCGGGTCCTCGATGCCGGTTGTGGCACCGGCGAGCATGCGCTGATGGCAGCTTCACATGGCCACGACGCGACCGGAGTCGACATGTCGCCTCGGGCCATTGAGCTTGCCCAGGCCAAAGCGAACGAACGAGGAGTCGAGGCGCGGTTCCTTGTCGCAGATGCCCTGCGTCTCGACGATCTCGGTGAAGAGTTCGATACCGTGCTCGACTGCGGCCTCTTCCACGTTCTCGATGATGATGAACGGCCGCTTTACGTTGACAGCCTGGCCGCAGTCGTCCCGGCGGAAGGCCAGTTCCACATGCTTTGCTTCAGCGACCGTCAGCCAGGCGATTGGGGGCCGCGCCGCGTTACGAGGGACGAGATCCAAGCTGCCTTCGCAACAAGATGGCGGATCGAATCCATCGAATCCGCCATCATCGACCTCACCTGGAACACTGAGGGAGCATTGGCCTGGCAGGTAGCAGCTACCCGCACATAGATCCTCAGGCTCTCGGACCCGTTGGGTTGTCCGTTCCGTTTCATCCGAGAGCAAGAATGGTGGCGTGCGCAAGCAATACAACTTCTGGCCGGGTGAGAAGGGGCTCGATGCCTGGGACATCGACCGTCTAGTCGTGTTGAGCAGGAATCTCCCGGTGGTCGAGATCGCCCTCGACTCCATCGACGAGGTCGACACGAACTACTGGTTCGACTACGGGCCCATCACCCCGACGGTCCGCCGAGTGGTTGAGCACATGCGTCTCACCCAAGAGGTCGACATGTCTTATCCGATTGGGGCAGGAGTCAGTACGGCAACTGGTCAGGTGAACAGTCACGAAAGTCCGGGTCTGGCTGAACCTCGGTTGCTCCAGGAAGTCAGAAGCGAACAGAGAAGCACGCCAGAACTGCCGACCCGTCGGCTCTCAGGCAAGCGGTGAACTCCTGACGGAGCGCGTGAACATAGGCGACACCAATCGGAGCACCACGAGTCCCACACGTCGACTTGGCTACCACCACGAATCGCGTCTGCAGCCGCGTTTGTGCCCTTTCCTGAATCGGTGCGAGAAAAGATCGCGCCCAGTTCGCGCCCTAATATTTTGCCGACACGAGCATTCACGTTGGACGACGCGCTGACCAGCACAAACGACGACGAAAGCTCCGGGGGAGAGACTCGAACTCTCAACCTAGCGGTTAACAGCCGCTTGCTCTGCCATTGAGCTACCCCGGAACTGGATGACTGACCAGCTACCGAACGATATCAGCGCCCCACGGCCGCCCCGTGAGCGCCGCAGTGAGCCGTTGAGACCCGTCGACGGCGATCCGGTTCCGCCGGAGGTGACGTCGCCTACGCTTCTGACATCGACCCGCTGGGCCGAACGAATGGACTAGGGGATGACCATGCCCGATGTTGCCATCAGCACGGTGAGCGAACAACTGGCTGTCCAGCGAATGGCGATCAACAGCCTGTTCACGTCGAGACCAGACGCCAACCCGGGTCGGCAACCTCGTCATCACCTGCTCATCTCGGTGGACGACCATCTCGTCGAGCCGCCGCACATGTTCCGAAACCGCCTACCGAAGAAGTTCGCCGACCGGGAGCCCCGCGTCATCGATCTGGCCGACGGCACCCAGGCGTGGCTGCTCGACGGAGTGGTAGTGCCCGAGATCGCGGTCAACGCCGTCGTGGGCCAGCCGACAGAGGAGCAGTATGTGGAGCCCTTGCGCTTCGACATGGTCCGACGAGGCACGTGGGACATCGAGGCCCGGATCGCCGACATGGACGCGGACGGGGTCTATGCGTCGCTCAACTTTCCGTCCGCGCTCGGGTTTGGCGGAGTCCGGCTCACCATGCTCGACGATGCCGAGTTCGTGCTGGCGTTGGTGCGGGCCTACAACGACTGGCATCTCGAGGAATGGGCCGGGACCCATCCCGATCGGATCATCCCCTGCCAGATCCCGTACTTGCTCGACGCCCGGATCGCGGCTGACGAAATCCGTTCGAACGCGGCGCGTGGCTACCACACGGTGACCTTCCCCGATTTGACCCATCTCGTCGGGTTGCCCTCCCTCTTCGGCGACGATTGGGATCCGTTCTGGTCCGCCTGCCAGGAGACCGGAACCGTCGTCTCGGTGCACGCCTGCTCCGGCGGGATGGCGAATCGGATCGACCCGGCCGCACCGGTCCGGGCAGTCGCTCCCTTCTTCGGCGCCGCGCAGGCCATTCATCCGGCCATCGAGTGGATCTACGCCGGAATCCCCAGCCGGTTCCCGGACCTGCGCATCTGTCTCAGCGAGGGTGGTATCGGCTGGGTCGTCGGGCTCATGGACCGCCTCGACCACGAGTACGCCCGCAACGTTCGTTCCTGGCCAGACGGGTCCCCTCGAGAGCTCCTCCTGCGCAACTTCATGTTCTGCATGCTCGACGACCCCACCACGCTGCACCTGCTGCGCCACGAGATCGGCGTGGACCGGATCCTGCTCGAAACCGACTACCCGCACGCCGATTCGAGCTGGCCCAATTCTCAGGAGAAATGGCGACGACAATTCGAGGGACTGCCGGGCGACGAGGTCCGCCGAATGTCCTGGGAGAACGCGTCGGAGCTCTTCGACCACCCGGTGCCGGTCAGCGTGCAGGCTGACCTCGAGTCGTTCTGAGAGAATCAGGACTCTTCGAGATAGTCCCGCAGGAGATGCGCCGCATCGGGCCGGCGCAGCTTGGCCAGGGTCTTGGACTCAATCTGCCGCACCCGCTCGCGGGTGACCCCGAACTCACGGCCCACCTCTTCGAGGGTGCGGATCTTGCCGTCGTCGAGACCGAAACGTAGCCGCACCACGTCCTGCTCACGCTCGCTCAAGTGGCCGAGCGCCTCGCGCACGGCGGCGTCGAGGAGGGAGCGCGTCGCTGCGTCGTCGGGAACCACCGCGGCGCGGTCCTCGATCATGTCGGAGAGATTGAAATCGTCCTCGTCCCCGACCGGCTGTTCCAGCGACACCGTGTCCTGGTTGATGCGCAGAATCTCCCGCACGCGTTCCATTGGCATTTCGACGCGGTGCGAGACCTCCTCAATGCTGGGCTCTCGTCCGAACTCCTGGAGCAGCTGGCGCTGCGCCCACACCACCTTGTTGATGGTCTCGACCATGTGCACCGGAATCCGGATGGTGCGCGCCTGGTCGGCGATGGCACGCGTGATGGCCTGGCGGATCCACCACGTGGCGTAGGTGGAGAACTTGAACCCCTTGGTGTGGTCGAACTTGTCGACGGCGCGCATGAGGCCGAGGTTGCCCTCTTGGATGAGGTCCAGGAAGGCCAGCCCCCGGTTGCGGTACCGCTTTGCGATGGAGACGACCAGGCGCAAGTTGGCCTCGATCAGCTCGTCCTTGGCCTTCAGGCCGTTGCGCATCTGGCGCCGGGTCCGGGAGAGCTGTTCGGTGTCCAGCACGTCGGCCTCGGAACCCTCCCCCTCCAGGGCCAGCTCGTGCGCCGCCAACCGGGTGGCCGCCTCGTTGCCCTCCTCAATGCGCTGCGCGATCTCCACCTCGAGCTCGGCGCTCAACAGGGGGACCCGGCCGATCTCCTTGAGGTACGTGTGGACCGGGTCCTCGCTGCCGCCGGACTCACCGCTGGACACGACGCGCTTGCCGTTGGTCTCGTGCCGCGCTTCGCGTACAGCACCGCTCTTGCGACCCGCCCGGGGCTCGCGCCGCGGAGTGACCTCGACGGCGAGGTCCTCCTCTTCGTCCGCCACCAGCGCCACGCCTTCAGCCGTCACCCGGTCGATCAGCTCGGTCAAGACCTCCGGTGTCAACTCGACGGCATGAAGCGCTTCGATCATCTCAGCCTGCGTCAGCTGTCCCTTGGCGCGACCGATCGACAGCACCATGTCGAAGTCGACCTGCGATACGCCCATAGGCAGCGCGACGTGCGCGATCGACGCGAGTGACTCTTGTGATGCAGTCGATGCGTCGACGTTCTCGTCGTCGATCGCGATGGCCGTGTCCTCGCTCACCCTTTCCCAACCACCGTGGTCACACCTCTGGCTCTCTCTCGGTCAACCAACCTACCAACCGGTGGGACGCATCGCGCCCAGCCGCCTGGTCGTCGAGTTGGTCCAGCCAGAGGCGCACTTGTGCCGTCTCGGCGGCATCCGCCTGCCACGATTCGTCGCCTTGGCGCGAGTGGATCTCCAACTCGGTCAGCGCGTGGCGTATCGCGCCGCGCAACATCACTACGACGACCGAGTCCACCGGGTCGCCAAATTCGGGGTCGCCCTCCATGGGCTCCTCGACAATGACACGTCGCAACAGTGTCGCCACCTCCGGTGACGCGGCCTCCACCGCTTCGTGCACGCTGTCGTGCTCCAAGAGCGCGACGAATGCCTGCCGTTGCACGTGGTCGGTGAAGAGCACGGCATGCACCCGATCCGCTACATCTTCGGGTCGATGGACCGCCAACTTGAGTGCTTCGACTCCCGGTCCCCGTCCCACGGTGGTCTTCGCGTGTCCGTCACCGCTCAACCCCCCTTCACGCTGGAATTCGGCGTCATCGGTGTGGGGTGCCGGCTCGTCCCGCTCGCGGACCCGGCGCCGCCCCACGGCCGGTTTGGGGTTCGCCCGGGCGTGCTCGAGCCGTTCGCGCAGCCGGTCGGCGTCGAGCCGGCACCGATCGGCCAGCTCCATCACGTACTGGTCCCGCACGAGGTCGTCGGGGTGCTCGGCAACGGCCGTGAGGGCTGCCTCGGCCGCCCGGGCCCGTCCCTCGGCGGTGCTGAGATCGCCCGCCCCCAGAATTCGGTCCACCCTGAACTGCAGGAACGGCCGGGCCGCCCGAATAGCCCCGGCCAGGGCCTCGGGGTCCTCCCGGGCCAGCTCCCCCGGGTCGCTCCCCCCGGGCAGTTCGGCCACCACGACGTCCACCTCGTGCCGGCGCTCCCACTCGTACACCCGTGACGTGGCGCTCTGCCCTGCGGCGTCGGCGTCGTAGGCCAGCACGATGCGCTTGGCGAAGTTCCGCAGGAGCGTGAAGTGCTCCTCGGCCAGCGCGGTGCCGCACGTGGCCACGGCCCAGGGCACACCGGCCTGGTAACACCCGATCACGTCGGTGTAGCCCTCGCAGACGACGACCTCGCCCTGGGCGATGATCCCCTTCTTGGCCCAGTTGAGCGCGTAGAGGGTACGGCGTTTGGCGTAAATCGGTGACTCCTGCGAGTTCTTGTACTTGGGCTCGGGCCGTTCCGACGGCGGCTGGCCCGGCCGCGGCGGCATGATGCGCCCTCCCAGTGCCACCGGACGGCCCGAGGGATCACAAATGGGAAAGAGGATCCGAGCCCGGAAGAAATCCTGCATCCGGCCGCGGCGGTTCACGAAGCCCAAGCCGGCGTCGGAGACCACCCTCTCGGGGAGCCGCAGTGCGGTGGCCAGGGCGTCCCAGCTGTCTGGCGCCCACCCCAGGCGGAACTGACGCACCACGTCACCGTCGTAGCCCCGCGAACGCAGGTAGTCGCGAGCTGGTCCGGCGTCGGGAGCGCGCAGGAGCCGCTCGTGGTACCACTGCACGGCGCGCTCCACGGCGTCGAGCAGCTCGGACCGACGTTTGTGGTCGCGGCCGGACTCGGAGTCCTCGTGCAGCGTGATCCCGGCGCGGTCGGCCAGGAACCGCACGGCGTCGACGAAGTCGAGGTGCTCCATGGCCCGCACGAAGCTGATGGCGTCCCCCGACGCCTGGCACCCGAAGCAGTAGTAGAAGCCCTCCTCGGCGTTGACGCTGAACGAGGGCGTCTTCTCGGTGTGGAAGGGGCACAGGCCGCTCCAGCGCCTGCCCACCTTCTTGAGCGCCGCGTGCTCGCTGATGAGCGCCACGATGTCGGTGGCGGCGCGGACCTGGGCGATCTCCTCGTCCGGTATCCCCACGCAGTGACCGTACCGCGCCGCTGTCCCGGGCCGGCCGGACGCCCGACGGCTCAGCCCGCCTTGGCCTTGGTCCCCGTCTTCCCGGCCTCGCGGGGTCCGCTCGCCAGCACGGCCTGGGCGGCCGAGAGACGGGCGACGGGAACCCGGAAGGGCGAACAGCTCACGTAGTCGAGCCCAGCCCGGTAGAAGAGGTCGATGGAGACCGGGTCTCCCCCGTGCTCCCCACAGACCCCCACCTTCAGGGAGGGTTGGGTAGCCCGGCCCCGGTCGGTGCCCAGGCGGACCAGCTCGCCCACGCCGTCTTCGTCGATCACTTCGAAGGGGTTGCGCGGCAACAGCCCGAGCTCGAGATACGCGTCCATCATGCGGCCCTCGACGTCGTCACGCGAGAAGCCGAAGGTCATCTGGGTCAGGTCGTTGGTGCCGAACGAGAAGAAATCCGCCACCTCGGCGATCTCGTCGGCCCGCAGCGCCGCCCGCGGCGTCTCGATCATGGTGCCGATGGTCACCTCGAGCTTCCCTGCCCTGGCCCCGGCGACCTTGGCCGCGCCCTTGCTCGGGCGTGGAGCGCGCTCGCCGTTCACCTCGGCTACGGCTTCCTCGACCCAGCCCCGGGCCAGGGCCAGCTCGGCCCGGGTGACCGTGAGCGGGATCATGATCTCGACGATGGGATGCCCCCCGTCGGCCACCCGCTGGCGGGCGGCCTCCATCAGGGCGCGCACCTGCATGGCGTACAGGCCCGGCTTGATCACCCCGAGGCGCACGCCGCGGGTACCGAGCATCGGGTTGGCCTCGCGCCAAGACAGCGCCGCCTCGTAGAGCCGGCGCTCCTCGGGGTTGAGCCCGACGGTGGCGTCCTTGTGCGCCAGCTCCTCCGTCGAGGGCAGGAATTCGTGCAGGGGCGGGTCGAGGAGCCGCACGGTGACGGGCAGCCCGTCCATGGCGCTGAGAATGGACACGAAGTCCTCCCGCTGGACGACACGCAACTCCTCGAGCGCGGCAGCCTCCTCGGCGGGCGAGTGCGCCAAGATCATCCGCCGCACGACGGGCAGGCGGTCCTCGCCGAGGAACATGTGCTCGGTCCGGCACAGGCCGATCCCCTCGGCGCCCAGCGCGCGGGCGTTGGCCGCGTCGTCCCCGGTGTCCGCGTTGGCCCGCACGGCCAGGTTCCCGCGGCGGATGTCGTCGGCCCACGAGAGCACGGTGCCGAAGGCCGCCGGAGGCTTGGCCGCCGTGAGGGGCACTTGTCCGGCCACCACCACGCCCGCTCCCCCGTCGAGTGAGATCCAGTCCCCCTCGTAGAGGGTGACGCCGCTGCTCGTCACCTGGTGATCCCCCAGCCGCAGCACTTCGGCGCCGACCACCGCCGGCTTGCCCCAGCCGCGGGCCACGACGGCAGCATGGCTGACCAAGCCCCCGCGGGCGGTGAGGATGCCCTCCGCGGCCAGCATGCCGTGCACGTCCTCGGGGGAGGTCTCGTTGCGCACCAGAATCACCGGCTCACCCTGGGCCGCTGCGGCCGCGGCGTCGTCGGCCGTGAAGTAGATGCGCCCCACTGCGGCGCCCGGGCTGGCCCCGAGACCCTTGGCCCACGTCTCGTAGCCGGACCCGGCGAATTGCGGGTGCAAGACGGCGTCGAGGTGGTCCTCGGTGATGCGCGACACGGCCTCGGCCCGGGAGATCCCGAGGTCGTTCGAGCGCACCATGTCGACCGCCATCTTCAGCGCGGCGGCGCCGGTGCGCTTGCCCACCCGGGTCTGGAGCATCCAGAGCTTGCCCTGCTCAATGGTGAACTCGGTGTCACACATGTCGCGGTAGTGCGCCTCGAGCCGCGAGAAGATGGAGAGCAACTCGGTGTGCACCTTGGGGAACCGCTTCTCGAGGGCCGAGATCGGGTCGGTGTTGCGGATGCCCGCCACCACGTCCTCGCCCTGGGCGTTGACCAAGAAGTCCCCGTAGGCGCCCTTGGACCCGGTGGCCGGGTCACGGGTGAACCCGACGCCGGTGCCCGAGTTGTCGTCCCGGTTCCCGAAGACCATGGCCTGGACGTTGACCGCGGTGCCCAGGTCGTGGGCGATGTGCTCGCGCTCGCGGTACGCGATGGCCCGCGGCCCGTTCCAGCTGCGGAAGACGGCTTCGATCGCCCCGCGCAGCTGCTCGGCCGGCTTCTGGGGGAAGGGTGCCTCGGTGTGGCGCTCGACGATCTGTTGGTAGGAGTCAACCAAGTAGCGCAGCAGCTCGACGGGGACCCGGGCGTCGGACGTGGTGCCGGCCAGCTCCTTGGCCGCCTCGAAGAGCGAGTCGAACTCCTCCCCCGGCAGCTCGAGCACGATCCGGGCGTACATGGCGATGAAGCGCCGGTACGAGTCGAAGGCGAACCGCTCGTCGCCGGTCTGCTTGGCCAGGCCCTCGACCGACTCGTCGTTCAGGCCCAGGTTCAACACGGTGTCCATCATTCCGGGCATAGAGAACTTGGCCCCCGACCGCACCGAGACGAGCAGCGGGTCGGTGGCGTCGCCGATGACCTTGCCCATGGCGCTCTCGAGCCGGGCGCGGGCGCCCGCCACCTCGACGTCGAGGCCCTTGGGCCACCCTGCGTCCATGTAGGCGCGACAGGCGTCCGTCGAAATGGTGAACCCCGGCGGTACGGGGAGGTTCAGCACCGACGTCATCTCGGCCAGGTTGGCGCCCTTGCCACCCAGGAGATCCTTGAGCTCCATGGGAGGACGGGCGTGCGTGTGGTCGAAGTCGAAGACGTACGGCATCGGGCCTCCTTGCCCTTGCGGCCGGACCGCGACGGCGAGCGCGATCAGGATTTCGGGCCCCGCTCCAACCTGGTGCGGGCAGACGAAAGACTACTTTCTCCCCGATGGGACCTCCCCCGACCAGATCGCTGGCCGTCGAGGCTCATGGGCTCGTCAAGGTGTTCGCCCCCGGCAACGTGCGCGCCCTCGACAACGTGTCGCTCGAGATCGAGGCGGGCACCGTGCTCGGTCTCCTCGGGCCCAACGGCGCCGGCAAGACGACCGCGGTTCGAGTGCTCTCGACCATCCTCGTCCCCGACTCCGGCTCGGCCGCCGTGTTGGGCCACGACGTGGTGACCGAACCCCAGGCGGTGCGCCGACTGATCGGGATGGCGGGTCAGTACGCCACGGTCGACGACAACCTGACCGGACGGGAGAACCTGCGCATGGTGGGGCGGCTCTCGCACCTGGGCCGGAAGGTCTCGGCCGAACGGGCCACCCAGCTGCTCGAGGGGTTCGCCCTGACCGGGGCGGCCGACCGGGTGCTGCGGACCTACTCGGGCGGCATGCGGAGGCGGCTCGACCTCGCCGCGGCCCTCATGGCGAGCCCCCCGGTGCTGTTCCTCGACGAGCCGACGACGGGACTCGACCCGCCGGGCCGCCAGGACCTGTGGGGCGTCATCGAGGACCTGGTGGGCGACGGCACCACGGTGCTGCTGACCACCCAGTACCTCGAGGAGGCCGACCGGCTGGCCCACGACATCGTGGTGGTCGACCAAGGAGCGGTGATCGCACAGGGCACCCCGGCCGAGCTCAAGTCCGACCTGGGCACATCGGTGGTGGCCGTCACCATGGCCGACCCCGGGGACGTCCCGCGGGCGGTCGCCCTGCTGGCCACGCTGACCGACAAGGAGCCCGCGCTCGACGGCAGCACCGTCGAGCTGACCGTCGAGAACGGCCCGGCCGTGGGCGCCGAGACCCTGCGCTCGCTCGATGCCGCCCACATCGCCGTCTCGGGGCTCGTGCTGCGCGAGCCGAGCCTCGACGACGTGTTCCTCAGCCTGACCGGGCACAAGACGTGAAGGCCATCGCCCCTCTCTCGAGCACCACGCACCCGGCTCCCTCGGGCGGCCACCGGGTGGGATGGGCGGCGCAGGACACGCTGACCGTGACCTGGCGCAACCTGCTCAGCCTGAGCCGCAACCCCCAGGCGGTGTTCTTCTCCACGCTCCAACCGATCATGTTCGTGCTGCTCTTCGTGTACGTCTTCGGCGGTGCCATCCACATCCCCGGCGTGTCGTACACCGACTACCTCATGCCCGGGATCTACGTGCAGGCAGTGTCCTTCGGCGCCGTGTCCACCGCGGTCGGTCTCTCCGACGATCTGACCAAGGGACTGATCGAGCGCTTCCGCGCCCTGCCCATGGCGCGCTCTGCGGTCTTAGCCGGACGGACGTCGGCCGACCTGGTGCGCAACGTGTTCGTGGTGGCGATCGTCAGCGTGGTCGGGTTCCTGGTCGGATTCCGCGTGTTGACCGATGCCTGGGGCTTCATCGCCGGGATCCTCGTGATCCTCCTGTGGTCCTACACGTTGTGCTGGGGCTTCGCCACCGCGGGGCTCTCGGCGCCCAATGCCGAGACGGCCCAGATCATGGTGTTCCCCATCATCTTCCCTTTGGTCTTCTGCTCGTCGGCGTTCGTCCCGATCGGCCTCATGCCCGGTTGGCTCCAGGCGTTCGCCAAACACCAACCGGTGACCCAGGTGGTCGACGCGGCGCGCTCGCTCATGTTGGGAGGTACCCAGTACGACGCGACCGCCGTCTGGCAGGCCATGGCTTGGTGCGGCGGCCTCCTCGTGCTGCTGGTCCCCCTGGCGGTGCGCAAGTACCGCAAGGTGACCTGAGGCCGACCGAGGCGGGGGCTATCCCTCCCCCGCGCGGCCGCGGACCTCGGCCACCAGTCCGTCGATGGGGACCCGCACCTGCTCAGTGCTGTCGCGGTCGCGCACCGTGACCGCACCGTCCTCCAGCGAGTCGAAGTCGACGGTGACGCACCACGGCGTACCGATCTCGTCCTGGCGGCGGTAGCGCCGCCCGATGCTCTGGGTGACGTCGTAATCGCACATGAAGTGCGGCTGGAGCGCGGCGAGCACCTGGCGGGCCAAGGGCTCGAGCGTCTCCTTCTTCGACAGCGGCAACACCGCCACGGCGTACGGCGCCAGACGCCAGTGCAGCCTGAGCACCGTGCGGGCGTCGCCCCCCACCTCGTCCTCGGTGTACGCGGCAAGCAGGAAGGCCATCATGGCCCGCGTGGCGCCCGCCGCCGGCTCAATCACCGAGGGCGTGTACCGCTCGTTGGTCTGCTGGTCGAAGTAATCGAGGGACTCCCCCGAGGCCCTGGCGTGCGCGCTCAGGTCGTAGTCACCCCGGTTGGCGATGCCCTCGAGCTCGTCCCAGCCCCAGGGAAAGCGGAACTCGACGTCGGCCGTACCCCGCGAGTAGTGCGAGAGCTCCTCGGGGTCGTGGTGCCGCAGCCGCAGGAGCTCAGGTGGCATGCCCAGGTCGAGATACCACCGCATGCGCTCGCCCAGCCAGTAATCGAACCACGTCTCCGCCTCGTCGGGCGGCACGAAGTACTCCATCTCCATCTGCTCGAACTCGCGCGTGCGGAAGACGAAGTTCTGTGGGGTGATCTCGTTGCGGAAGGACTTGCCCACCTGGGCGATGCCGAAAGGCGGCTTTTTGCGAGTGGTGCCGAGCACGTTGGCGAAGTTGGTGAACATGCCCTGGGCCGTCTCGGGTCGCAGGTAGGCCACGTGACCGTCGTCCTCCACCGGGCCGGCATGGGTCTTGAACATGAGGTGGAAGGCCCGGGCCTCGGTCAAGTCCTGCGAGCCGCAGTTGGGACAGACCCCGTCGATCTTGTCGGCGCGCCACCGCTCGTGGCAGTTGCGGCAGTCGACGAGCGGGTCGGTGAACGTGGCCAGGTGGCCCGAGGCCTCCCACACCGCCGGCGGGCCCAAGATGGCGGCGTCCAGCCCGACCACGTCGTCGCGCAGCTGCACCATGGAGCGCCACCAGGCGTTCTTGACGTTGCGCAACATGTTGACGCCCAGCGGGCCGTAGTCGTAGGTCGAGCGGAACCCGCCGTAGATCTCGGCCGAGGGGAAGATGAAGCCACGCACCCGGCACAGACGCACGACCTTCTCCATCAGGTCGTCGGGGGGGCCCTCTGGCACGCCCGTGGCCTCGGCGGTCTCGGTCATCGGAGCAGGATACCGGAGCGGATTCTGGTACTGACTTCGTTGGCCAGCAGCCGGCCCGCCACCGTGAGCACTGCGCTGTCCCCCTCCTCCCCCGCCGTCGGGGACACGCGTTCGACCAACCCCTCGAGCTCCTCGGGCCGACTGAGCGCCTCCCAGGGCACGCCCCGCGGCGTGCGCAACGCCAGCGCCAGCCGCTCGAAGACCCGCTGATCCTCGGTCAGCACCTCGCGCCCCGCCTCGGGCGAACGTCCGGCCTCGACGGCGTCGATGTAGCGCTCGGGGGTGCGCACGTTCCACCACCGCACCCCGTCGCGGTGCGAGTGCGCGGCCGAGCCGATGCCCACGTAGTCGCCTTGGTTCCAGTAGAGCTGGTTGTGGCGGCACTGGTGGCCGGGCCGGGCCCAGTTCGAGATCTCCTCCCAGACGTAGCCCGCGGCGGACAACAGCGCGTCGGCCAGCTCGTAGCGGCGGGCCTGCGCCTCTTCGTCGGGGTGCCGCGACGTCTGGCGGGCCAACGTAGTGCCCGGCTCGACCGTGAGTCCGTACGCGGCGATGTGGGGCGGCGCGGGACAGCGGGACAGCACGTGCTCGAGGGCGGTGACCCAGTCGGAGTCCCGCTCGGACGCGGCCCCGAAGATCAGGTCCACGTTCCACGTCGTGAAGCCGGCCGCCCCGGCTGCGGCACTGATCGTCTCGGCGGCGTGCGCCACGTTGCGCCGGCCCAACCCGGCCAACACGTGGGGGTGGGTGGACTGCAGGCCGAAGGAGACACGGGTGACGCCGGCTGTCCGATAGGCGCCGACCTGCGCCGCGTCCTCAGGGTTGCACTCCACCGTGACCTCGGCGCCCGGCGCGCGCGGCACCGCATGGAGGATCCGGCACAGAGTCTCGGGGTCGAGTCGCGACGGCGTGCCCCCTCCGAAGAAGACCGAGGTGGCCCGCGGCAGGTCGCCGTCGCCGAAGGCACGATGCAGCTCGTCGACGCACGCGTCTGCATAGCGCTCCATGAGGTGGTCGCGGTCGGTGTACGTCGCGAAGGCGCAGTAGTCGCAACGAGCCCGACAGAAGGGGACGTGGACGTAGACGCCGAACGCCGGCCCGCTCGCCGGGAACCAGGTCACAGGCCCACGGTGGAGCGCACCGAGCGGATGCGGCGGTCCAAGTGGGTCTCCATGGCCTCGGTCGCCAGCTCGGCCACCTCCTCGGCACCGGGCGGAGGTCCACCGGCCAAGACGGCGGCCAGGTCCCCACCGAGGATGCGGCGCATGAGGGCCAGCCCGGCGGGGCTCATGGCCCGGCCACTCCGGTGCGGCCGGCACAGCGCGCCACCGGCCACGAGGTCGAAGGCGACCAGCTCCACGGCGCCGTCTGATTCGCCGCACGCGACGCACTCGTCGAGCACGGGACCGGCGCCCTCGAGCACGAGCGCCTTCAAGAAGAAGGACGGGGCGACCAAGAAGGGATCGGTCTCCCGATTGGCCAGCGCGCCGAGAGCACCCACCAACATGACATAGAGCGCGGCATCGGGGTGGCGCTCCTGAGCGATCTGGTCGGTCACCTCCAGCAGGGCCATGCCAGACGGCAGGCGGTGCAGGTCCTCGCGCACCACGCGGTAGGCGTCGAGCACCTCGACCTGGTTCACGATGTCGAGCTCACTGCGTCCCTGCCACAACAAGAGGTCGACGTGGCTGAGGGGCTCCAGCCGGGCGCCGAACTTCGAGGTCGTTCGGCGCACCCCCTTGGCCACGGCGCGCACCTTGCCGTGGCGCTCGGTCATGAAGACCACGATGCGGTCCGCCTCGCCCAGCCGGTAGCTGCGGAGGGCGATACCCCGGTCGCGGACCAGGCTCACGTCCCGGTGCGGGAGATCCCGGAGGGGGCCGATCCGGTGGGAGGTGTCCCGAGGTGGGATTCGTCGGGCTCGGGAGTCCCGGCGAAAGGGTGCCCGGCGGCGGGATCGAGCGGGCAGAAGCGTTCGCCGCGCCGTGCCGCCTCGGCGGTGGCCCGCCGGGTCTCAGCGGCCAGGTCGGCCGCCCGGTCGGCCGCCTCCTGGGCGGGGCGGATCCTGGCCTGGGCGGCCGCCCCATGCGAGTGGCGCCCGTAGAGCAGGTTGCCCGCCGCCACCAGGGCGGCGATGGCCACCAGTGCAACGACGGCCGCTCCGGCGCCCGACTTGCCCGCCACGACGACGATGACGGCGAAGGCGGTGAGGAGGGCGATCCCCGTCGCCACGGCGATCCGGGTGAGAGTCATGGCACACGCATTCTCGCAGCCCCGGGGTCAGGAGGAGACCGCGCCGAAGCGGCGGACGCGACGTTGGTACTCGACCACCGCCTCGTAGAGATGGCGGCGGCGCATGTCGGGCCAGAGGATCTCGGGGAAGACCAGCTCGCTATAGGCGATCTCCCAGAGCAAGAAGTTCGAGATGCGCGTCTCGCCCGAGGTGCGGATGACCAGGTCCGGGTCGGGCATGTCGGGGAAGTAGAGGTGGCGCCGGATGGCCTTCTCGTCAATCTTGTGAGCCGGCGTGCCCTCCCCCACGAGTGACCGCACGGCGTCGACGATCTCGGCCCTGCCCCCGTAGTTGAAGGCCATGGTCATCACCATGCGCGTGTTGCCCTGGGTGAGGGCGATGGCTTCGTCCATGCGCCGCAACACTCGGCGCGGCACCCGCCAGTCGCGCCGGCCGGCAAAGCGGATCTGCACACCCTTCTCGTTGAGCTCGTCCCGCCGGCGCACCAACAACGACTGGTTGAAGTTCATGAGGTAGCGCACCTCGTCGGGCGGACGCCGCCAGTTCTCCGTGGAGAAGGCGTACAGCGTGATCCACTTGATTCCGATCTCGAGGGCTCCGTTGACCACGTCGAGCAGCGCCGCCTCGCCGGCGGCGTGGCCCTCCGTCCGAGCCAGCCCGCGTGCGCTGGCCCAGCGACCGTTCCCGTCCATGACACAGGCCACGTGGACCGGGACGCGGGCGCGGTCCAGTTCGTCGGGGACCGGATCGGGCCCGTCGTCGAGCTCGGAGGAGGCCGTCGAGGTCATCGGTCCGAAGCTACCCCTTGCCTGGCACCGGCCCCCACCGCACGCCCGGGCCGCGTGGGCGACAATGGCACAGCTGCCGACCGTGAGGAGGCCGGGGCGTGAGGAGGCGAGGGAATGACGGACGACGACACGATGGGCGCACACGGTGAAGCCGTACCGGCGGGGCCGACGGACGTCAGCGACATGCTGGCCGTCCATCAGGCGCTGCGGGACACCCTGGCCGCCGGCAGCCGCCTCGTGGGCCCGGTGACGCCGGGAGACGCCGCGCGAGTGGAACTCGTCGCCGACTACTACGACAACATCTTGTGGTTCCTCGACGTGCATCACGAAGGCGAGGAGGCGCTGGTCTTCCCCAAATTGCGCGAACGCTGCCAGGACTCAGGGGCGCTGATGGACACCTTGGTCGGCCAGCACCGCGAGGTGGAGGCCCTACGGCACGACGCCGAAGGGTCACTCGCCGCATGGCGCGCCGGTGACACCGACGCGCAGGTGCACCTCGCCACACGGCTCCAGGCGCTGCACGACGCGCTCGGTGCCACACCTCCGCACCGAGGAAACCGAAGTGCTGCCGCTGTGCGCCGACAATCTCTCGGCCCAAGAATGGGGGGCGCTCCCCGGGCACGCCTTGTCGCAGTACTCCGGGGACAAGGTGTGGCTGATCCTCGGACTGATCATGGAGCGCCGTACTCCCGAAGGGCGCGAGGCGATGCTGGCGGCCATGCCGCCTCCGGTCGTGCAGATGTGGACCGGCATGGGGCGCCAGGCCTTCGAGGAGCTCGCCGCGCAGGTGGGGTGATGGCGCAATGGGACGGGGACGACTTCCCCGCGCCCCGTGAGAGCGGCGATCTCGAAGAGTTCGATCCCTTCGGACCTCCTGACCTCGCCGGGGGATCGACGCCCGACGCCCGACACGCCGGCGACGAGGCGGTCGAGCACCTCGACAAGGTCACGGCCCAGCTGGCCGGGGGCGAACGCCGGGCTGAGCAGACCGAGATGTGCCGTGCCGTGGCGGAGGCCATGGTCACCCGGACCCACCTCGTGGTGCAAGCCGGCACGGGGACGGGGAAGTCCCTGGCCTATCTGGTCCCTGCCGCGCTGAGCGGCCAAAAGGTGGTCGTGGCGACGGCGACCAAGGCGTTGCAAGACCAGCTGGCCGGAAAGGACCTGCCCCTGGTCGAGTCCGGACTCGGGACCCCGGTGCCCCTCTCCTTCGCGGTCCTCAAGGGACGTGGTAACTACATCTGCAAGCAGCGGGTGTCCGAAGTCGGCGCGGGTGGGATCCAGGCCGAACTGGGCGACGCCGCGCCGTCGGAGCCCGGCAAGTTCGAGGTGTCCGACCAGCTCGAGGTGGCCGATCCGGCCGCGGGACCCAGCGAGGAGGACCCCCTCGTTGACCCGGCACCCGAGGGTCTGGTCGAAGAGGTCCGCCGCCTGATCACCTGGTCGCTCACGACGCCGAGGGGCGACCGTGCCGATCTCGACTTCGAGCCCTCGGACCGGGCCTGGGGCATGCTCAGCGTCGGTCCACGTGAGTGTCCCGGGGCCTTCAATTGCCCCTCGGGTGGGCAGTGCTTCGCCGAGGCCGCCCGCGACCGCGCCGCCGCGGCCGACGTCGTCGTGGTCAACACCCATCTCTACGGAGCCCACCTGGCCAGCGGAGGGGCCGTGCTCCCCGAACACGACGTCGTCGTCTTCGACGAGGCGCACGAGCTCGAGGAAGTCATGACCTCGAGCCTCGGGGTCGAGGTCACGCCTGGGCGCTTCCGCGCGGTGCAGGCCGCTTCTCGGGCCCTGGTCGAGCCGGGTGATTTCGATACCATCGCGGCGCTGGGAGCAGCCGGGGACCAGCTCGGCCTGCTCTTGCGCGACCGGGTGGGGACCCGGGTGCTCCACCATGCCGCTCAGGGCCGTCCGAGTGGCGAAGACGGCGAGTTGGCCTCGCTCCTCGGCCGAGCCGGCGACCTGGCTCGTCGCGTCGTGGACGTGCTGCGACGGAGCGGCGCCCAGCGTTCCTTCCTGGCCGACGACTCTGGCGCCAATCCGGACCGGGCCAGCCGCAAGACGCGGGCGCTGCAGACTGCCGCCCACCTGGCCGAGGACCTGCACCGCCTGGAGTCCCGCACCCACGACGAGGTGGCCTGGGTCGACGGTACCCGTCGCAACGCCCGCCTGCGCCTCTCGCCCATCGACGTCGGTCCCGCCCTCGCCGCGCTGCTGTGGGGGCAGGTGACATCGGTGCTGACCAGCGCCACCATTCCTCCGCGGACGGTCGAGCGCGTCGGGCTGCAGGCCTTTCGCTCCGAGGAGCTCGACGTCGGGAGTCCCTTCGACTACCGCTCCCACGCGCTCCTCTACGTGGCCCGCCACTTGCCCGACCGACGATCGGCGTCGGCGGAGGAGGCGATCCACGAGGAGCTCCTCCGTCTGATCGGTGCCGCGGGCGGGCGCACGCTGGCCCTGTTCACCAGCCACCGCGCCACCGAGGCGGCGGCCGAAGCCCTGGCTCCCGAGCTCCCCGGCACCTTGCTGCGGCAAGGTCAGCTCCCCAAGGCGATGCTCCTTCGGGAGTTCGCAGCCGACGAGTCGTCGTGCCTCTTCGCCACGCTCGGCTTCTGGCAGGGCGTGGACGTCCCGGGCCGCGCCCTGTCGTTGGTGACGATCGACCGCCTGCCGTTCCCGCGACCCGACGACCCGCTCTTGCAGGCCCGGCGGGACCGAGCCGGCAGCGGTGCCTTCTCCCTCGTCGACCTCCCCCGTGCGGCCACCCTGCTGGCCCAAGGAGCGGGACGCCTCATCCGCACCATCGACGACCGCGGCGTCGTCGCGGTCCTCGATCCCCGTCTGGCCACCGCCTCGTACCGCGGTGTCTTGCTGGCCACGCTGCCCCCGATGCGGCGCAGCGTCGACTTCGAGGAAGTGCAGTCGTTCCTTCGACGGGCGCTCGGAGCCGACGCCGGGTAGGTGGCACTCGGCTCGTCGGGCTACTCGGCGAAGTCGAGGATCAGGTGCCCTCAGGGTCGCGTGTGCCCTGGGTGGCCACCCGCATCCGCAGCTCAGTACCCGTAACGGTCCAGCATCTCGTCACGGTTCTGCCAGTGGCGTTCCACCGTGACGTGCAGGTCGAGATACGCCCCCTCGGGCAAGGCACGGCGTACCGCGGTGCCCACTTCCTTGAGCACCTCCCCACCCTTTCCGATCACGATCGCCTTCTGTGAGTCCCGCTCGACGATGATCTCGACGCGGACGTGGGGCCACTCCCACTCGGTCACTCGGCACGTGATGGCGTGCGGAAGCTCGTCGCGGGTCTTGGCCAACAGCTGTTCCCGCACCAGCTCGGCCACCCAGAGCGCCTCTGGGGTGTCGGTGACCATGTCCTCGGGGAAGAACGGCGGGCCCTCGAGCAGACACGAGACGACGTACGACGTGAGAGCGCCGACTCCCCGTCCGGTGCGGGCCGACACCGGGAAGTACTCGACGCCAGAGGAAACCTCGGACCCGGTCAGCGCGATCACCGCCTCTTGGGCCTGAGCGAGGCGTTCGATTGCCTGCGCACCCCCGGCGCGGTCGATCTTGTTCACCGCGACGACCAGGCCCGGGGGCGACGGTGGGATGCCGGGTTCGGCGACCTCGTGGCCAGAGGACCCCTCGTCCGGGCGGATCTGGCGGATCGCCTGCTCGAACACCGTACGATCCCCTGGTCCGATGGCTGCACCGGCGTCGACGACGGCGATGATCAGGTCGACGTCGCCGATGGCGTCCGACGCCGTCTCGTTCAGCCGGGCGCCCAGCGTGGTGCGCGGACGGTGGATACCCGGGGTATCGACGAAGACCACTTGCGCGTCGGGGGCATGGAGCACGCCCAGGATCCGGTGCCGCGTCGTGTTGGGCCGCGGCGAGGTGATGGCCACCTTGGTCCCCACCATGGTGTTGACCAGCGTCGACTTGCCGACGTTCGGGCGTCCAACGACTGCGACGAAGCCGGAGCGCATGCGCTCAATTCCCGTTGTGCGACGTGGAATCCCGGGCGCCCCCGCCCGCACTGCTCCGACCCCCGGCCCCGCTTTGACCCCCACCTCCGCTCCGACCGCCCCCCGTCTCGGTGCCACGCTCGACCCCCGAGGCCACCGTCTCGGGATCGACGCTGGCGCCGAGAGGCCCGAGGGCACGATCCCCGGTGGGCTCAATCCGCACCCGCTGAATCCGTCGGCCCCGCACGTCGAGGGCGGTCAGGCGGAACCCGTCCACTTCCACCGAGTCCCCCTGGTTGGGCACCCCGCCCACCAGGTCGAGCATGAGCCCACCCACCGTGTCCCAAGTCCCCTGCGGGAGCTCGGCGCCGAGCAGCTCCTCGGCGTCATCGACCGAGTACAGCGCGCTCACCAGGACCGAGCCGTCGTCGCACCGCTCGAGGGTCGGCTCCTCCACGTCGAATTCGTCGACGATGTCACCGACAAGCTCCTCGAGGAGGTCCTCCAGGGTGATCAGCCCGGCCGTCCCTCCGTACTCGTCGACGACGATGGCCATATGGAACTTCTCTTCCTGCATCTCGCGCAGGAGCTCTGAGACGACCTTGGACTCGGGGATGAACTTGGCCGGCCGGATGCTGTCGCGCACCGGCTGCGCCGCCCGGCCGGCCCGCTCGTCGCGCACGAGGTCCTTGACGTAGGCGATCCCGATGATGTCGTCGATCCCCTCCTCCTCGACCGGAATACGGCTGTAGCCGGCCGCCAGCGAGGTCTCGAGCGCGGCGCGCACGGTGGCGTCGGCGTCGGCGGTCACCATGTCCGGGCGCGGCGTCATCACCTCTCGGGCCACGGTGTCACCGAAATCGATGATGGAGTGGATGAAGGTGCGCTCGTCGTGCTCGATCACCTTCTCCTCGTGCGCCACGTCGGCCATGGCCTTGAGCTCTGAATCGGTGATGTACGAGTGGTGAATGTCCCCCGGGGTCTCGGCGACGCCCATGATGCGGTTGGCCAACCCGATGAGGAGAGTGGAGATCCATCGGATGGGCGGGAACCGGATGAGCGTGCTCACGAGGGGTGCGCTCAACAGCGCGGCGCGCTCGGGGTTCTGCACCGCCCAGTTCTTGGGCACCGCTTCGAAGAACACGAAGATGACCACGACTTCGAAGACGATGCCGAGGAGGACGCCCAGACCGCCGAAGAGATGGGCTGCCACCACTCCGACCAGGGTGGCCGAGACCAGCTGACAGATCAGGACGAGCAGCAGGATCGGGTTCAAGAACCGGGCCGGGTTCTCGATCAGCCGGGCCAGCGTCCGAGCCCCGCGCTTGCGCTCGTCGACCAGCGACTTGGCCTTGATCCTGTTCATGCGCACCAGGCTGGTCTCGGCCATGGCCAGGACTCCCGAGGCAGCCAGGAGCACGAGGATCACGACGATGAGAGCGGCGTCCTCGGCGTGGAACCCGTGCACGCCCGCGCTCACTCCCCCCGCCGGGGCCCGGCGCCGGCCGAGTGGAAGCGCCGCAGCAACTGCTGCTCGAGCGCCTCCATCTCCTCGGCCTCGGCGTCGTCCTCGTGGTCCATGCCCAACAGGTGCAAGAGCCCGTGCACGACGAGGAGTGCCACCTCGTCGTCGAGGGATACCTGGTGCTCGACGGCGTGGCGTGCCGCCACCGCCGGACAGATCACCACGTCGCCGAGCAGTGTCAGCGGCCCCGGCTCGAGCGACACCCCGGGGCCCGTGCCCCCGAAGTCAGGCGAACGGCCGGCCGGGGTGGGATCGTCCTCAATCGGAAAGGACAGGACGTCGGTCGGACCGCGCTTGTCCAGGAACTGCTCGTTGAGCGCAGCCATGGCAGGTTCGTCAACGAACAGCAGGGACACCTCCGCCTCTCCCTTCACGCCCCGAGCCTCGAGCACCAGACGGGCCAGGCCCGCCCATCGGGACACCTCCACCGGATGGGCGTGTTGCTCGTCGGCAGCGAACACGTCGATGCTCACGGCGCGGGACCCGGCCGCCCTTCTGCCATGTCGTAGGCGTCAATGATGTCCGCCACGATCTTGTGTCGGATGACGTCGCGCCGTGTCAGATGCACGAAGGCGATGTCGTCGATCCCGGCCAGCACGGGCTCGAGCCCGACCAGGCCGGAACGGCCGCCGGGCACGTCGATTTGGGTCACGTCACCGGTCACCACGCACTTGGATCCGAAGCCGATACGGGTCAAGAACATCTTCATCTGCTCGGGAGTGGTGTTCTGCGCCTCGTCGAGGATGATGAACGAGCTGTTGAGCGTGCGGCCCCGCATGAAGGCCAGCGGCGCCACCTCAATGGTGCCCCGGTCGAGCAGGCGCTGGGCGCCCTCGGGCTCGAGCAGGTCGTAGAGCGCGTCGTAGAGGGGACGCAGGTAGGGGTCGACCTTGGCCATCAGGTCGCCGGGCAGGAACCCGAGGCGTTCGCCCGCCTCGACGGCGGGCCGGGTGAGGATGATGCGCCCCACCTGACGCGACTGCAGCGCGTGCACGGCCTGAGCCACGGCGAGATACGACTTTCCCGTTCCCGCCGGGCCGATGCCGACCGTGATGACGTTCTGCGAAATGGCGTCCACGTAGCGCTTCTGCCCGGCCGTGTTGGGTCGCACCGTCTTGCCATCGGCGGCGCGCACCACCTCGGAGCGCAGCACCTCGCTCGGGCGGATGTCCTCGCGCACCATGTCGATGGTCCGGGCCATGGTGGACGAGTCGAGATCCTTGCCGGCCTGGACCATCAGCACGAGCTCGTCGAAGAGGCGAACCACCACGTCGGCCTGTGGGCCCTCCACCGAAATCCGGTTGCCCTGCACGACGATCTGCTCGTCGGGGAAGGC
The DNA here is from genome assembly GCA_963787485.1 of uncultured Acidimicrobiaceae bacterium. Taxonomy (GTDB): domain Bacteria; phylum Actinomycetota; class Acidimicrobiia; order Acidimicrobiales; family RAAP-2; genus Bog-473. Next base: position 410,613 of record CAWBDF010000002.1, read on the forward strand.
CTGCTCGACTTGACGGAGGTGCTCGTCGCGCGTCCCGAGCAGGCCAGCCATGAGGTGGTTGCCCGGGACGAAACACTCGGCACGCAGCGCGGTGGTCATGGAGCGTTCACGTGACACCGAGATGGCCCGTGAGCGGCTTTCCCCCGAGCACGTGGAGGTGCAAGTGCGAGACCGAGTTCATGGCGTCGGGGCCCACGTTGAAGATGAGCCGGTAGCCGCGCTCGGGGGAGGCCAGACCGGCCGCGTCCGCTACCGCGTGCGCCGCGAGGAGCATGTCGGCGAGCACCGGGCCATCCTCGGCGCCCACCGCGGCAGCGTCATCGATGTGCCGCCGGGGCACCACCAGGACATGGAGCGGTGCGGCCGGGTGGATGTCCTTGAAGGCGACCGTGGTCGGCGTTTCGTGCACCGTCTCCGACGGAATCTCACCCGCCACGACCTTGCAGAAGATGCAGTCACCGGGATCGCTCATGCCCCGGGTCCGCCACCCTTCTCCTGCTGCCTCACCCGCTCGAATGTACCGGTCCGCCGCTCCCGCGCGTGACCATCGCCGCACCGAGCCCGCGTCGCGTCTGGCTTGCCGCCCGCCCGGTCATCCCGACCTCGCCCCGGCGGCCCGCACCGTACCGCTCCGCAGGGTCGCCAGCAGCGCCCCCGTCACCACGGCTGCGGTCTCGGCGCGCAACACACTGCACCCCAGCCCCACGGTGGGCAGGCCAGAGGCCAGCTCGGCGTCGCTCCACCCCCCCTCGGGCCCGACCGCGACGGCGTGCTGGGAGCTCGTCGGGGGATCACCACCGAGTTGGGCCAACGCCACCTCCCCGGGCGCACCCGAGACGGCCAGCCCGACCAGCCCGGCGAAGGTCAGCGGGTCACCCACCTCGGGCAACCACACCCGCCGGCTCTGGGCCGCAGCGTCGCGGGCCACCCGGCGGAGACGCTCCAACGCCGCCCGCTGCCGTTCGGCCGTCCAGCGCACCACGCTGCGCTCGCTGCGCAACGGCACCAGGCGGTCGATGCCCAGCTCGGTCAGCTTCTGGACGACCCATTCGGGACGATCCCCTTTGACCGGAGCGAACACCACGGTCAGGGACGGCTCGGGCCTGGGCTCGACGTGCACCGGTCCCGAGCGCTGGAGCGCTCCGTCGCCGCCCCACGTGGCCGAGGCCCAGCGTCCTCGTCCGTCGGCGGCCACCACCGTCTCACCGGCCCGGAGGCGCAGCACTCGCCCCATGTGATGAACGTCGTCGTCGCCGAGGATCGGAGCCGACGGATCCTCCACGAAGACCTGGGCGACCGCCTCGGCGCGCTCCGCAAGGCCCGCCGGGCCGACCGAGTCGACGGTATCCGCCGGGCCGACCGAGTCGACGGTATCCCCCGGGCCGACCGAGTCGACGGTATCCCCCGGGCCGACCGAGTCGGCCGTATCCCCCGGGCCGACCGAGTCGGCCGTTCCGGGACCCCGGCCCTCGGCCATGGCTGCTACCCGAACGCGGAGCGCAGGCGGGAGAACACGCCCTCGCCGCCCCGCCCACCGGGGGGTGAGACATCCTCTCCTCGGGACGCGGCGAACTGACGCAGCAGCTCGTCCTGTTCGGGGCTGAGGTCGGTGGGCGTGGAGACCAGCAGGTGCACGAACAGATCGCCCCGGCCCCGCCCGCGCAGGTGAGGCACCCCGAGGCCGCGGACGCGCTCGACGTGGCCGTGCTGGGTTCCCGGGGCGATGGTCAGGTGGTGCGCGCCGTCGAGCGTCTCGACGTCCGCCTCGGTGCCCAGGGCGGCCTGCGCCAGGCTGAGGGTCAAGGTGGTGTTGAGGTGGTCGCCCTGGCGCTCGAACCGCGGGTCGCCGGCCACGCTCAGGTGGACGAAGAGCGAACCGCTCGGTCCGCCCCGCTGCCCGGCCGCGCCGTGCTCGGCCAGGCGCAGCGTTGAGCCGTCCTCGACCCCCGCTGGGACCTCGACCGTCAACGTGGTCTCCTGCAGACGACGGCCTTCGCCCCGACACTCGGGGCAGGGGCTGGGGATCATCTCGCCCGTCCCCGCACAGCGCGAGCAGGCCACGCTGGTCACGACCTGCCCCAGCAGGGACTGGCGCACCCGGCGCATCTCGCCCGCGCCCTGGCAGTCGGTGCACGTGATGGGATCGGTCCCGGGCGCCGCGCCCCGTCCGCCACACGTGTCACAGGTGGCCGGGAGGCGCACGGTGATCTCCTTGCGGCTGCCGAAGACGGCCTCGGCGAAGCCCAGGGTGAGGCGCACCTCGGCATCGGAACCGGCTTGCGGGCCGCGGCGCCGTGCTCCACCGCCCCCGGCCATCTGGCCGAAGAAGGCCTCGAAGATGTCGCCCAGCCCGCCCTCGAAGCCGAAGCCGCCCATGCCGCCCGCGCCGCCTTGGGCGCCGAAGACCCCCTCAGGCCCGTAGCGGTCGTAGCGGGACCGGCGCTCTGGGTCGCGCAGGACCTCGTAGGCGACGGTGACCTCCTTGAAGCGCGCCTCGGACTCGGGGTCGCCCTGGTTGGTGTCGGGGTGCAGCTCTCGGGCCCGGGCCCGGTAGGCCTTCTTGATCTCGTCGTCGCTCGCGTCGCGGGAGACCCCCAGCAGCTGGTAGAGGTCGCCCAGCCCGTCACTGGTGGCCATCGTGCCCCCCACCCCCGCTCCCGCCAGCGCCCATGCGCTCACCCAGACGCTCACCGACCACGTGGGCAGCGGCCAGCGCCCTCGAATAGTCCATGCGTGTGGGCCCGAGCAGACCGACGGCGCCCAGATCGTGTCCGCCCACCCGCACCGGGGCGACGACCACGGCACACGACGACAAAGGCTCGTACCCGTGCTCGGTCCCGATCGACACCGAGAGGCCCCGGTCGAGCACGTCGCGCAGCAACGAGACCACGACCAACTGCTGCTCCAGTATCGCCAGCACCGAGCGCACCGTCTCGACGGCGTCGAACGAATCGGCCAGACGAGCAGGTCCGCCGACGAAGACCTGGTCGGCGTCCAGCGAGCCCCCGAACGACTCCAGCGCCGCGTAGGCAGCGGCGACCACCCGGTCCGCGGCACCCGACCCGCTGGCGGGGACGGACCAGGGTCCGGCGAGCGTCGTGCCCACGACACGCGACGCCAAGGTGGCCCCGGCCGCGGACAAGTCCTCCGCGGACACCTCGGCGTCGAGGTCGATGGTCCGCTTCTCGACGGCCCCGTCGGAGAGGACCACGACGAGGAGTGCGTGCTGGGGCGAGAGCCCCACGACCTGCACCGAGCGGACGGTGGCCGTCTCGTGGGAGGGCCCCACAACGACCGAGGCGTAGGAGGTGAGCTCGGAGAGCAGGCCCGAGGCGCGCTCGAGCACGGTCTCCATCTCACCGTGCACCTGCTCGAAGAACTGGGTGACCTTGCGACGTTGCACCGGCCCGAGCACCCCGGGGGGCGTGAGGTGGTCCACGAAGAAGCGGTACCCCTTGTCGGTCGGGATGCGCCCGGCGCTCGTGTGAGGCTGGACGAGATAGCCGTCCCGCTCGAGAGCCACCATCTCGGAGCGGACGGTGGCCGAGGAGACCTGGACGCCAGGGGTGCGCGACACGTGCGACGACCCCACCGGCTCGGCCGTTCCGATGTACTCGGTGACCACCGCCTCCAAAATGGCGGCCCTTCGCGCGTTGAGGGCCTGGACCTGGGACGTTTCGGTACCCGCGGCGTCGCCAGACGGTGCGGTCTCGAGGTGCGATGTCATTGGGTCCGGTGTCATGGCGTCCCTGGCACTCGAGTCTACCGAGTGCCAGGGACACCCACGGGTGCAGCGCACCCGAGCTGAGGTGTCACACCTCAGCGCTTAGTCCTCACCGAGACGCAGGGCCGAAATGAAGGCCTCTTGGGGCACGTCGACCCGCCCAATGGTCTTCATGCGCTTCTTGCCCTCCTTCTGCCTCTCGAGCAGCTTGCGCTTGCGGGTGATGTCACCGCCGTAGCACTTTGCCAGGACGTCTTTGCGTTTGGCCTTCACCGTCTCACGGGCCACGATGCGGCCGCCGATGGCGGCCTGAATCGGGACGTCGAAGAGCTGCCGCGGAATCAGTTCGCGCAGCTTCTCGGACATCTTGCGCCCGTAGGCATCCGCCGAGCTGCGGTGGACGATGGTCGAGAAGGCGTCGACCGGCGTGTGGTTGATGAGGATGTCGACGCGCACCAGGTTGCCCGTGGCGTACTCGGCCGGCTCGTAGTCGAGCGAGGCGTACCCCTTGGTGCGGCTCTTCAACTGGTCGAAGAAGTCGACCACCACCTCGGCCAGGGGCATGGAGTAGACGAGCTCCATCCGTTCGGGTGAGAGGTACTCAAGGCGCGTCATCTCGCCACGCCGGCTCTGACACAGCTCCATGACCGTGCCGGTGTACTCGCTCGGCGTGATGATGGTGGCCACCAGCATGGGCTCGTCGATGTGGTCGATGCGGCTGGCGTCGGGCAGCTCAGTCGGGTTGTCCACGGCGAGCTCGCTCCCGTCGGTCAGGAACGCCCGGTACTCCACGCTCGGCGCCGTGGCGATGAGGGAGAGGTCGAACTCACGCTCGAGACGCTCCCGCACGATCTCCATGTGCAGCAGGCCGAGGAACCCGCAGCGGAACCCAATACCGAGCGCGTGGGATGACTCGGGCTCGAAGGTGAAGCTGGCGTCGTTGAGCTTGAGCTTCTCGAGCGCGTCGCGTAGGCCGGGCAGCTCGTCGCCCTCCACCGGGTACAGCCCGCAGAAGACCATCGGCTTGGGGTCGCGGTAGCCGGCCAGGGCCTCGGTGGCCCCGTGCGGCGCAGTCGTCACCGTCTCGCCCGAGCGTGCCTCCCCCACCTCCTTGATGCCGGCGATCAGGTACCCCACCTCACCGGGGCCCAGCACTCCCACCGGGACGGCATCGGGCGTGCGCACGCCAACCTCCTCAATGTCGTGCACGGCGTTGGCCTGCATGAAACGCAACCGGGCGCCGGCTCGCAGCGTGCCGTCGACGATCCGGATGGAGCTGACCACGCCGCGATACTGGTCGTAGGAGGAGTCGAAGATGAGCGCCCGTAGCGGGGCGTCGGCCTCCCCGACCGGGGGTGGGATGCGAGCGATGACCGCGTCGAGCAGCTCGGGCACGCCCTGGCCGGTCTTGGCCGAGATGTGCAGGATGTCCTCGACTGGTAGCCCCAGCACGTGCTCGATCTCGAGCGCGCACCGGGCGGGGTCCGCCGCCGGCAGATCGATCTTGTTGAGCACTGGGACGATCTCGAGGTCGTTCTCGAGGGCCTGGTAGGCGTTGGCCAGCGTCTGCGCCTGGATCCCCTGCGAGGCGTCCACCAGGAGCACCGCCCCCTCGCAGGCTGCTAGCGAGCGCGACACCTCGTATCCGAAGTCGACGTGCCCGGGCGTGTCGATCAGGTGCAGGACATGGCCGGCGTGTTGCACCCGCACGTTCTGAGCCTTGATGGTGATGCCCCGTTCCCGCTCGATGTCCATGGAGTCGAGGTACTGCTCCCGCATCAGGCGGGGGTCGACCGCCCCGGTGATCTCAAGGATGCGGTCCGAGAGCGTCGACTTGCCGTGATCGACGTGGCTGATGATGGAGAAATTGCGGATGCGCTCGACCGCAACGGGCTGCGTCGGGGTTGCGGGGGGCGGCACGGTCCATCGATCGTACCGGTCCGGCCCGGCTGGCTGGCCCGCCACCTGCTACAGTCGATCCCCGCACCGGTGGGATCGCGTCCTGCCGCCGGACCCCCCTTTTCAGATCACGAGGACTCGTCACGTGGCGAACATCAAGAGCCAGATCAAGCGGAACCGCCAGAACGAAAAGCGCCGACTGCGGAACAAGTCGGTCCGCGCCGAAATGCGCACCCGTTCGAAGAACGCCGTGGTGGCTGCCGAAGCGGGCTCCGAGGACAGCGTCGAACTGCTGCGCCTGGCCGTGAAGCGGATCGACAAGGCAGCCGCCCAGGGCGTCATCCACAAGAACACCGCGGCCAACCACAAGTCCCGCCTGGTGCGCAGGGTCGCGGCACTCGAATCCGCCGAATAGCACTCCCGCACTCGGCCCGGCGCCGACTCTTGCCCGCTGATTCGCGCCGCCACAGGCCGGTGTTCGTCACGACCTTCCCTCGGGTCACACGGTCATGACGCCTCTCGGGAGAACGTGAACATCTTCTCGGGCACGATACGGGCCCCCAGGGCGTCCGCCCCGTCCAGCCACTCCTCAAAGGCCGGGCCCTGCTTGGGGAGGTACTCGTCCAGCATGGCCTGGCGCAGCTCGCCGTAGGCCGGATCGTCGAGCTCGAACAGCTCCGCCCTCCCGTGCACCGTGACGGCCAGGTCGTCACCCGGCAGGTGTGTGCCGCTGACCTGGGGCCCGCGCGGAGGTGCCGCATTCGCACGGCGTCGCGCCCCGAACTGAACCAGAACGTGCCGTGGAGGAAGTACCCGTCGACCGGGCCGGCTCGTGGGCGCCCGTCTGCCGTCACCGTCGACAGCACCAACAGGCGCATCCCTTGCAGTCGATCCGCCAACTCCCAGGCGTCGAGTCGCCGTTCGGGCGTGACGATGCCTCGCAAGTGCGGACCTGCCGCCTCCATCGATGCGTGGAGCAGGAACTGCAGTCGTTCGAGCTCTTCGGGGCTCTCGTGCACGAGCTCAGTCCAGCACAGCGCTGTGTCGTAGGCGGCGTGTCGTCATCGATCGGTCACGCGATCCACAGAGACAGGGGAGGCGACGTTGCGGGAGGCGACAGAGAGAGATCTCACGCTGTGTGGCAGTGCCGACAGGTCGTCGGCTGGGAATCAGCCGACGGAAGGTCGGTCGTGAGAAAGAGAGAAGAGAAGAACCATGTCCATCATCGACACAACGCGCTCCAAACCCAAGTTGTGGGTCTCGGCCGGCCTCCTGAGTGCCGGCCTCGCCGGGGGGCTGTCTCTCGGGACCTCGCTGCCCTCGGGGGCTGCGGACACCTCGTCGGCCACGACGACCGGCAACGCGTCGTCGGGCACCCCCTCGTCGCCCTCGAGCGCAACGACGCCCGGCGGAACGTCGTCGAGTGGGACCTCGTCGAGGGGGCCCAACGCTCCGGGCAACCCGCCCAGCGGAGGTTCCCACGCGCCTGCGTATCAGGGTCTTCCGAAGAGTGGCACCGTGACCTCGGTGGGAACCGACAGCGTCACCATCGACGGGACCGTGTACGCGGTGACCTCCAGCAGTGACATCGACAAGAACGGCGAGTCCACGCTGTCGAGCCTGGCTGTCGGGGACAAGGTGACCTTCAGCACGGTCGCCTCGGACTCCACACCCACGATCGACAAGCTGCACGCCGGCAGCGAGTCGCTCGACCGGCCCACCGGCGGGCCGAGCTCGTCCTCGGGTCATGGCTCGTCGACCGGTCCGACGCCGCCGCGAGGCACGCCGCCGCGAGGCACGCCGCCGCGAGGCACGCCGCCGGCGAGAGGCACATCGCCGTCCGGAGAGTGGGCTCCTCCCGCGGCGTAGTGCCCGGCGTGGCGGGAGTGGCGCTGCGATCCCCCGTGTGCCGCTCCCGTCACGCCGTCGGGGACGCGGCCTCCGTCACGACGGTCCGCGAGCAGCGCCAGCCCGAGGGCGACCCGGGCGCCTCGGACGGGTCTGGCGGGCCAGCCGTGCCACCAGGATCTCGACCACCGCCTCGGGGGGCATTCCGCTGGCGCCTCGGACGTCGAGGTCGGCCGCGGCAAGCAGCACGATGGCCGCGGCAATGCGTGCGCTGCCCAGCCGTCGCGACTGCTCGAGCGCCTTCTTCGCCACGAAGGGCGCCGTGCCGAGCACGGCCGCCGCGTCCCGGTCACTCCTGACATCCTCGCCGTCGAGCGCCAGGAGGTTGGCGAAGTGGCCGTGGAGAGTGGCCAGGACCTGGATCGGGGCCAGACCGCCGGCCTCGAGCAGCCGGTGCAGGACCACGAGGGCCCGACCGGGGTCACCGCGGTCGATGGCGTCGGTCAGTTCGTAGCGTGGGACGTTCCCCGCCTCACCGAGGTACGGCAGGAGGTCCTCGGCGGAAACCCTGGCCCCGGTGCCGTACGCCGCGCTCAAGGCGCCAAGCAGGCCCTCCACCCGGCCGAGGTCCTCTCCGACGTGGTCGGCCAACAGGTCGGCAGCGGCCGGCTCGAGCTTGACGGGCGCGCCACGGAGGTGCTCGTGGAGCCACGCCTTGCGCTCCCCCGCCTTGGTCGTGGTGACGTCGATCACCCGACCCGACCCGGCGACTGCTTTGACGACGGGGGCGGGCACCGTTCCGCCCCCGCCCACCAAAATGAGCACGGTCGTCGGAAGCGGGTCCTCAATGACCGAGACCAGCCGTGGCGCGTCGGCCGTCACGAGGCGTCCCGCCTCCCGGACGACGACGACCCGGCGGTCCACGAGGAAGGGGGGCGTGAGGCAGGCGTCCACCACGACGCCCACACTGAGCTCCTCGCCGGATCCCCCACCGATCTCTTCGACGACCAGCGCATGGTCCTGGTCTCCCACCACCTCGGCCAGCAGCGACCGGACCTCTTGGGCCACCAGGGAGGCGTCGTCACCCTTGACCAGGTAGGTGGACACCACCGCCTGGGCGCTCACGGTCTCGTGCTCACTGGGCCTCGCTGATGGCAGCCAGCACGTCACGCGCCCGGCAGGTGCCCCTGACGTCGTGGACGCGCACGACCCGGCAGCCCCACGCCATGCCGAGCGCGGCCGCACCGATGGACGCCGGGCGCCGCTCGGTGAGCTCGAGGTCGAGGACCTTGCCCAAGAACGTCTTGTTGGAGGCCGAGAGGAGGAGCGGGTATCCCAGGTCGGCCAGCGTCGAAGACGCCCGCAACAAGGTGAGCGACTGCTCAGCGCTCTTGCCCAGATCGAGGCCGGCATCGAGCACGATGCGCTCGGCCGGAACCCCGGCCTGGCGGGCCCCGGCGGCTCGTTGCGTCAGGAAGCGTGCCACGTCGCTCACGACGTCGTCGTAGTGGGGCTCGGGGTCGGCCACCCGGGGCGCCAGCCGGATGTGGGTGACCACCACCGCCGCCCCGTGCTCGGCCGCGGCCGGGGCGTAGTCGGGATCAGCCAGCCCGCTGATGTCGTTGCCCATCACAGCGCCTGCCGCATAGCAGGCCCGAGCCACCGATGCGCGCCAGGTGTCGATGGAGACGGGGGTGTCGAATCGAGCGGTCAGGCCGGCGACCACCGGGACGACGCGGTCGAGCTCCTCAGCCTCACCCACCTCGGGTCCGGGCCCCGCCTTCACCCCGCCGACGTCGAGGATGTCGGCACCGTCGGCCACGAGCTGCTCGGCTCGCACGTAGAGCGCGTCCAGCTCGAAGGTGGCGCCCTTGTCGTAGAAGGAGTCGGGGGTCCGGTTGAGGATCCCCATGACCAGGGCCCGGTGGGTCAGGTCGATACGCCGGCCACCGAGGTCGAGCACGCGGCCGGTGGTCACGACCGCCCCTGCCTGAGTGGCCATCGGCGGGCCGTCAGAACAGTCGTGCGGCCAGTGCCCGCCGGTACTCGCTCGTCCTCGGGTCGCTCGGCCCCAGGGCCTCGAGCAGATCGACGAACTCCTGGCGGGCGGCGTCGTCGTCTCGCACCTGGTCGAGCAGGGCAGCGAGCTTCGCGGCGATTTCCTCACGGCCCGTGTCCGAGACGTCGACCCCCGCCTCGAGCAGTCGAGCGTCGGCGGCCAGCGCACGGGTGACCTCGGTCTCGGGGATGCGCGCCAGGACGGCCAGTGCCTCGGCGGGCTCGCCCCGTGCGATGAGCATCCGGGCCAGCGCCTCGATCGCCCCGGGGTGGTCCGGCTCGAGGTCGAGGGCCCTGCGCACCGACGCCTCGTCTCCCGCGGCCACGAGCTGATCGGCCTCGCTCGGCGGCGGGGCCAGACCCTGTACGAAGGCCTGGACCTGGGCCTCGGGCAGCGCACCGATGAAGTTGTCCACCACCTGCCCGTCACGGACGGCGAACACGGCGGGGATCGACTGGACCGCGAACGCCTGGGCCACCCGTGGGTTCTCGTCGACGTTCACCTTGGCCAGCTCGACCGCACCCCCCGTGGCAGCCACCGCCTTCTCGAGCATCGGACCGAGCGTCGTGCACGGCCCGCACCAGGGCGCCCACAGGTCCACCACGACGGGCACGGTGGAGCTGCGGGTGAGCACCTCGGCCTGGAATGTCTCATCGGTGACGTCCATCGGACCCGACGCTACCGGACGGTCTCGTTCGCCGGATCGTACCGATTAGCGTCGGTTGCCATGCCGGAATCGCCCCAGGGCATTCACGAGGCCGAGGTCACTCGATGGCTGGCCACCCGGCTCCCCCACGTGAGCACGCCGCTGACCTTCGGGCTGATCGCCGATGGGGGCACCACGCTCACCTACCGGGTCGAGGACGCCGACGGCCGGAGCTGGGCCTTGCGCCGTCCCTCGCCGGACCACGTGCGCCGCGCGCGGGCGACGACACACGACCTGGGGCGCGAGTACCGGGTGCTCGAGGCCCTGGCACCGGCCGGGATCCCGGTCCCGGCCGCGGTGGCGCTCTGCACCGACGAGTCCGTCGACGACCACCCCTTCGTCGTTTCGGAGTTCGTGGAGGGTCATATCCTGCGCGACGCAAGGCACGCCGAGGTGACCTTCGACGAATCGACCCGGGGCGTCGTAGGCGATCACGTCGCCGACGTATTGGCCGCCCTCCACGACGTCGACCCCGCTGCGATCGGACTGGGCAATCTGGGACGCCACGAGGGTGCGCTGGAGCGCCAGCTCACGCGCTGGAGGGAGCAGTTCGACCGCATGGAGGGCGACACCCTCGACGAGGGCGGGCTCGACGGGGGCGGGCTGGTCGAGTGGGTGGGCGAGACCCTGACCCGGCGGATCCCGGCGCCACAACGCACCTCGGTCGTGCACGGCAGCTACCGGATGGACAACGTGGTCCTGGCCGAGGACGGGAGCGTGCGGGCGGTGCTGGGCTGGGCGCTCTGCACGCTCGGTGACCCGCTGACCGACGTGGGGCTCATGCTGGTCTCGTGGCCCGAGCCCGACGACACCCTCACCCTCCTCGGGCCCTCTCCGTCCACGGCGCCAGGGTTCTCCACGCGCGCCCAGCTGCTGAAGCACTACGGCGAAGCGTCGGGCCTCGACGTCTCCGGAGTCGGCTACTACACCGCGTTCGGGTACTGGAAGCTCGCCTGGATCCTCCGAGGCCTCTACCGCGCTCGGCACGCTCGATGTGCCCGGCCCGATCGGCCCCAGAGACGGGCGCGGGGACGTCGGCCGTCGGGTCGCCAGCCCGAGACGGCGACATGGTCGGGCACGCCTGGGAGGGGTATCCCGCCCAGATCAGCCGGCTCTTCGAGATGGCCGCCGAGGCCCTGGAGTCGGTCCCGTGAGCACGAACGATCCGGGAGCTCCCGGGATGGGACCGGGTATGTCCGAGATCTTCCAGATCCACCGCGAGCCCGAGGCCAGCGACCCGGTCCTCGTGGTGGCGCTGGAGGGATGGGTCGACGCCGGACTGGCAGCGACCACGGCGATCGCCGCCCTGCTGGGGCGGGGCGCCGGCGGGCCGGTGGTGAGCTTCAACGGGGAGCATTTCCTCGACCAGCGAGCCCGGCGGCCGGTGGCCACCATCGTCAATGGCGTGACCTCGCAGCTGACCTGGCCGACGACCGTGGTGCGCGAGGGGACGGACGAATCGGGGCGAGGGCTGCTCTTGCTGGCGGGGCCCGAGCCCGACTTTCATTGGCGCGCCTTCGTCGACGCCGTGGTCGGATTGGCCCGCTCCTGGCACGTGCGCATGGTGGTCGGGTTGGGAGCCTTCCCGGCCCCGGCTCCCCACACCCGACCGGTCAAGCTGGCGGCGACGGCGCCGACCGGGTCGGCCCACCTGGTCGAGCAGATCGGGGTGGTCCAGGGAGAGCTCGAAGTCCCGGCCGGCGTCCAGGCCGCGCTGGAGCTGGCATTCGACGAGGCCGCGATCCCGTCGGTCAGCCTCTGGGCCAGGGTCCCCCACTACGTCGCAGGCATGCCATTTCCCGAGGCGAGTGCCGCTTTGCTCGAGGGTCTTGCGGCGGTGGCCGGGCTCTCCCTCGACTCGTCGGGCCTGCGCCGTGCCGGCGACAGCTCGCGACGGCAGGTGGACCAGCTCATCGCCGACAACGCGGAACACCAGGCAATGGTGCGCCGGCTCGAGGAGAGCATCGACGCCTCCGAGGGCAACGCCATGGGCGTCGAGGCCATGCCCTCGGGCGACGAGATCGCGGCAGAGCTCGAGCGGTTCTTGCGGGGTGAGGACCAGTGAGCAAGATGACCGAGACGGAGACGGAGACGGAGACGGAGGACGATCAGTGAAGGTCGACGGGATGTTCGGCTTCGATCCGACGACGATCGCCCAACAGGCGGCCGAGGCCGAGGCCGTGGGCTACGACGGGGTGTGGACGGCCGAGGCCAACCACGACCCGTTCCTGCCCATTGCTCTGGGTGCCGCCACCACCGCGACGCTCGAGTTCGGAACCGGCATCGCCGTGGCGTTCGCCCGCAATCCCATGAACCTGGCCGTGTTGGCCAACGACCTGCAGCTGCTCTCCAAGGGTCGCTTCCTCTTGGGCATGGGCTCGCAGATCAAGCCCCACATCACCAAGCGGTTCTCCATGCCCTGGTCACACCCGGCAGCGCGGATGCGCGAGCTGGTGCTGGCGATCCGCGCCATCTGGAAGACCTGGGAGACCGGCGAGGATCTGGCCTTCCGGGGCGAGTTCTACACCCACACCCTCATGACGCCGTTCTTCGACCCGGGGCCCAATCCCTACGGCAACCCCAAGATCCTCCTCGCCGGCGTGGGTGAGCAGATGACCGAGGTGGCCGGCGAGGTGGCCGACGGGTTCCTGGTGCACCCCTTCACCACCGAGCGCTACCTGCGCGAGGTGAGCCTGCCCGCGCTCGAGCGCGGCAGCGCCAAGGCGGGCAAAACCCGCGGTGAGCTCACGGTGTCGTATCCAGGCTTCGTGGTGACCGGCACCGACGAGCAGTCGATGGAGGAGTCCGCCACAGCCACCCGCCGCCAGATCGCCTTCTACGGATCGACGCCGGCCTACCGGCACGTGCTCGAGCTGCACGGTTGGGGCGACCTGCAGACCGAGCTCAACACCTTGTCCAAACGCGGCGAGTGGGTGGAGATGGGCACGCTGATCGACGACGACGTGCTCGAGGCTTTCGCGGTGATCTGCCCGCTCGATGACGTCGCCACCGAGGTGCGCAACCGCTTTGAGGGGATGGTCGACCGCTTCAGCTTCTACGGCACCGACGACGTCGCGCCGTCCCGCTGGCGCACCGTGCTGGCCGGCTTCCACGACTGAATGCCATGAAGCGTTGGTGATCGGCGAAGAACGAACTACACCACCACGTTGACCAGCCGGGGCGGACGCACCACCACCCGCCGGGGCCGCGCCCCGCCCAGGGCTTCGACCACCTTGGGGGACGCCAGCGCCAGCGCCTCGGCCTCCGACTCCGCAATGTCGGCGTCAACCTCGACGCGGTCGCGCACCTTGCCGTTGACCTGCACCACCATGGTGACCGTGTCCTGACGAACCAGTTCCGGGTCGAAGACGGGCCAGCGCCGCCGGTGGACGGAGGGTTCGCCGGGATGGCGCAGCTCCCACAGCTCGGCCGTGACGTGCGGGGCCATGACGGCCAGGAGCAACAGGAGCGTGTCGAGTGCCTCGCTCCACACCTCCTCGTGGGGCGTTCCGGCGGCCTCTCGCCGGTAGCGCTGCACCTCGTTGAGGAGCTCCATGCAGTGGGCTACCGCGGTGTTGTAGGACCACCGCTCGAGGTCCCGCGTCACATCCGCCATGGCGCGGTGCACCGACCGGCGAACGGCGCGGTCCTCGGCCGTGTGCTCGCCGGTGCGCAACGGCGGATCGTCCGTGCACGTACGCCAGAGCCGGTCGAGGAAACGCCCGCAACCGTCGATCACCTCGTCGGTCTGGGCCGACCAGTCCATGTCGTCGAAGGGTGGTCCCACGAAGAGGTGGAACAGCCGCAGCGCGTCGGCGCCCACCGAGTCGAAGTAGTGCTCGGGCGCAATGAGGTTGCCCTTGGACTTGGACATCTTCGTGCCGTCCATGCGGATCATGCCCTGGGCCAGGTAGTGGCGGAAGGGTTCGCGCTCGATCCCCGGCGCCAGGCCGACGTCGATCAGGGCGCGGGTGACGAAGCGGGCGTAGAGCAGATGCAAGATGGCGTGCTCAATCCCCCCGATGTACTGGTCCACGGGCATGAAGTGCGCGGCCGCGGCAGGATCGAACGGGCGCTCGGTGTTCCAAGGGTCACAGAAGCGCAGGAAGTACCACGAGGAGTCCACGAACGTGTCCATGGTGTCGGTCTCGCGGCGGGCCGGGCCGCCGCACACCGGACACGTGGTGTGCAAGAACCCCTCGTGCAGGGCGAGCGGCGACTGCCCAGTGGGCAGGAACTCCACGTCGTCGGGGGCCAACACGGGGAGCTGGTCCTCGGGCACCGGGACCACGCCGTGAGTCTCGCAGTACACGGCGGGGATGGGGCAGCCCCAGAAGCGCTGGCGCGACACCAACCAGTCGCGCAGCCGGAAGTTGACCGTGCGTTCGCCGATCCCCTGTTCCTCCAGCCACTCGATGGCCCGAACCTTCGCCGTGGCCGTGTCGAGGCCGTCGAGGAAACCGCTGTTGATCTTCGTGCCGTCTCCGCTGTACGCGCCGCCCCCCTCTTCCTCCCATCGTTCGGGCGGCTGGACCGTGCGCACGACGGGAAGGCCGTGCAGGGCGGCGAAGGCCCAGTCACGCTCGTCCTCGGCGGGCACCGCCATGATGGCCCCGGTGCCGTAACCCATGAGGACGTAGTCCGCCACGTAAAGGGGGACCGCCGCGCCGGTGAACGGGTTGATGACGTTGGTGCCGGTGAACGCACCTCGCTTCTCGAGCCCGGCCGGGTCGCCTTCGGCCATCCGCTCAATGTCGCTCTCCTGGGCCGCCCGCTTCCTGAGCTCATCGACGGCCTGGCGCTTCCGGTCGGTCGTGAGCTCATCGACGAAGGGATGTTCGGGCGCCATGACGGCGTAGGTCATTCCGAAGCTGGTGTCGGGCCGGGTGGTGAACACCCGCACGACGAGGTCTGGACGTCCCTCGACGGCGAGATCGAACTCGGCCCCCTCGGAGCGACCGATCCAGTTACGTTGCATCACCTTGGCCCGTTCGGGCCACTCGAGCGCGTCAATGGCCTGCAGCAGCTCGTCGGCATACTGCGTGATGCGGAAGAACCACTGTTCGAGGTCCCGCCGCTCGACGAGGTCACCCGAGCGGTCGCAGGTGCCGTCGGCCAGGACCTGCTCGTTGGCCAGGACGGTCTGGCAGCCCGGGCACCAGTTGACGGGCGCCTGCGCTCGATACGCCAGCCCCGCCTCCCAGAGCCTGAGGAAGATGAGCTGGTTCCACCTGATGTACGCGGGGTCGTGGCTGCGCACCTCCCGCCGCCAGTCGTAGACGGCGCCCAGACGGCGCAGCGAGGAGGTCAGCTCGGCGATCCGGGCGTCGGTGAACACCCGGGGGTGGGTGCCCGTCTTGATGGCGGCGTTCTCAGCCGGGAGGCCGAACGAATCGAACCCGATGGGGCTGAGCACCGCCTTGCCCAGCATGGTCTGGTAACGGACCACCAGGTCACCGAAGGTGTAGTTCCGCACGTGGCCCTGGTGGGCCGGCCCTGACGGGTAGGGGTACATGCAGAGGGCGTAGAACTTCTCCCGGGGGTCGTCGTTGTCGATCTGGTACGTCCCCTCCTCGTCCCAGTGGCGCTGCCACTTACGCTCCACTGCGTTGACGTCGTAGGCGCGTGCCATGGCACCAGGGTAGGCGACGCCCCCGCAACATTCGGGCCGTCCCGAGGTGCCGGCCCAAGTGGGCGTGACCGTCCGCCTGGCCGTCCGCGCACGGACGTGTTCCGTGGGGAACGATGGTTCGGGCTCCCGACAATGGCTCGGGTGCCCGTGGAGGAGGGTACGCGTGGACGCGACAGATGGTCCCGGGGAGTGGACGGAGAGGGCGGCCATCACGGACCTGGTCGTCCGGTTCTCGGACGCCGTGACCCGTGGGGACCTGGACGCGCTCGAGGCGTTGTGGGTGCGCGAGGGCGTGTGGGAGGAGTCCGCTCCGATCGACCTGACGATCGTGGGAGCGGAGGCCATCCGGGCTCATGTCGCTTCCATGGACACGGTCGACTTGTTCGTGCAGATGGTCTACGGCGCGGTCGTGACCCTCCACGGAGCAGACCGCGCCACGTCGAGAACGACGCTCCAGTCGTTCGCACGGGTCCAGAACGTCGCATTCAAGAACCTCGGGATCTACTACGACGACCTGGTGAAGGTCGAAGGCCAGTGGAAGTTCGCCCGGCGGAGGCTCCAGAACATCTACGTCGAGACCGAGCCACTGACCGGGGACGTCACCTTGGCCCGGGCGCACATTCTCTGAAGCCCCCATCCCGCAAGGCACCAACGAGAACACCAACGGCGACCGTTGCGGTGATCCCTGGAGGACACACGCGAACGGGGCACCTTTCGCTCACCTCTCGGAATGCGCCAACCGGCCGTCCCGCGAGCGACCGCCGGACCGATTACGGGGCGATCTCGGTATTCGGCGTGCTCTTGTCGCCATCTGCGTGCCGGTCAGCTTCCACTTCCCTGTCGAGATGGCGAAGCTGGCCTGAACTAACCCCCTTCACCAGTTGTTCCAGCACCCGCGCTCGATCCGATTCGGGCAACGCCTCGATGGCCTTGAGCACCTTCTTGCTGATCTCGTCATCCGAGGCCTCGGGACCTAGCTCCTGACTAACCCTTGAGATCAGCTCGGTCACGTCTTCCATGGCTCGCCTCCCTCATGAAAGGTTACGGGCGCTGTCACACAACTGGACCACGCGGTCCAACTCTGCCCCACGGGTACGGTCGCGCAACGTGGACCCGATGCCCCACTGTCCTGATGCGATGAAGGGGCGGGGCCTCCGCCCCTTGTGAGATCCGAGCATGCTCGGTCTTGCAAATGAAAACCTCGAAAGAGGAGGAGGCCCCTTTTGGACAGGACGTCGGAATCGACCTCCATCGTCGCAGCACCACCGTCGTCCGGATGGCAGAGGACGGCGAGGTGCTCGGCACCGAACCATCGTGAGCCAGCCCTTCGAACTCGCCCAGGTCATGGCTGCCGCCGGGCCCGAGCCCGAGGCGGTCCTCGAATCCACCTATGGCTGGTACTGGGCCGCCGGTCTTCTCCAAGAGCTCGGCGCCCACGTGCACCTGGCCCATGCGCTCGGCAACAACTGGGGGAACCGACGCGTGAAGAACGAGGAGCGCGACGCGAGGGACCTGGCCGCCTTGTTGGCCCTCGGGCGGGAAGATGGTCTACGACCGCAACCTCCAAGGATCGATCGAGGGCAACGCCACCCCAATGCTCCGCCGGACCGCGCTCACGGCCGCGATCAAGACCATATATTCAGGACACCACGCCTACGTCAGTCACGAGACCAGGGGTGGGAACAGCGGCCCCTCCCGACAATGAGAGGGGCCGCTTCGTAAGCTCCGGCCGAGCGCAGGGCGGGAGAAATGCTGGCGGACGCCGCCCTCAAGCGGAGCCGAAGTGAGATGCTCCTTGCTAGAAGCAATCGGGCTCACAGGCCGCCGCCGCGGTCCGAGGCGTCCTCACCGGCGATTCGTGCCTCGATAAAAGCGTCCTTGACGTCGGTGTAATCGCTCATGCCACCCGACCCTATGCCGCCGTCCTCGCCCGCCGCCGGGCCTTTGGGAAACGCGGACTCACCAACCTGGGCACGAGTGCCCCCGCCCGGTGTGCCCGGGACAGCGGCTGATCGGCGCCGAGTGGTAGGTACAACGGTTGCAGCAACTCCGAGGCCGCCCGGGGCGCGGTGATTCTTGAGAATCGCCTCGGCCTCGACCTGATTGCTAATCGGTAGATCGATCCCGATGGGTGACTCTGAAATCCCCCGTCATTCGGCACTCCGGGCATCTGACCTCGAAGCGGCCATCAGCAAGATGAACCAGAGTCGGAGCGTGTCTCTTCGGCGCTGCCACATGAGGGACCCTCGGCGACTGCGGGCCCGACGTCCCGCCCCAAACACGCCTACCCACCCCTACCACCTCTCCCGCCACTCGTCGTAGCCCAACAAGCGGTCGATGAGACGCCAGAAGAGGTCCATCGGCCTCTGAGGGTACGACTGGGCACTGGCCTGCGGGTGGATCTAACCCACTGGTCTACGGCCGCCCCATGGCCCCGGTGCTCGAGCCGGACCTCACCTCGGCACTTCTCCCGCCGTCACCCTGTGAGTCTCGGCTGCCGCCCGCGCTGCCGTCACCGATGGGTAGGGGCCCCGAAGTTCCTGGAGATCCTCGGGCAGTTCGGCGATGGGTCCACCGGCATCACCGCAGTGCGGACACACCACCTCAAAGAGCCCCGTGTTCCCCGCTGGCCTGTCCGGGACATCCTTGCCCTGCGGTGTCTTCCGGTAGGCAGCTGGCTGTCCTCGAGGGTGAGGCTGATGCGTCACAACAGGAGAGGCTATGCGCAAGATTGCGGCCGCGTGGAGGTGCAAACCATAAGCCCCCGCCGATGTGGGCTACAGAGGCGGGGGGGTGACGGCGATGGTCAGAACGGCGCCTCGCCGACACCGCGAAGGTGCCCGCTGGCGTTGGTCAGTACAGCTTGACCGCGACGTCCGTTGTTCACCAGTCGCAGCTCGAAGGTTCCGAGCGTTTGGAGGGTCCGCAGGTCCTCCTCACTGAGGCCGTCGATGACCCCACCCCACGAGACCCGCCCCTCGGTGGTGCCGCCGCGCCCGTCAGGGCTCGCCACCTTAGGCACCTCCGCGCCCCCGGTGAGCCGCACGTGCACATCGAACCGCCTGCCGCCGACCACGATCGTCGCGGCGCCGTTGTAGCTCGGCTCGCCCAATTGCCCTTGTCCCCTCTCTTGCCCGGTCGTCCACCGAGATAGGCGTCCTTGGGAAATATGACTTGGTCCGCTGATCACCGTAGGCCAGAGGAGGGCCCCCTTACCTCACGGTCCTTGAACGCCGTGAGCTTCACGGCAAAGCGTGACTCGATCCCGGCGGAAGGATTGACGTGGCCGCTGAATGATCCGCCACCTCAGTGGATGGGATCACCGGCCATCCTCCCGACGCCATGGGTCTGCAGGAATCCACTGGTCGATCGCGCGCCGAAGGCAACTGGTTCGTAATCGGGTTTCCAGCCGGTTCACTGTGAGATTCTCTACGCTGCCCACCAGACGCGATCCGGCCGGCGAACCCCTACCCTCGGTTCCCCCCGGGGTAAGGACGCCGGCCGGATCGCGTCGCTAGATGGTGCCTTGGCCCTACGACGAGGCCGCCACCGAGGTGGTGCCGGGGATGTAGGTCCCGCACACGGGGTTCTTCCCTTCTGGCACGTAGCCGTTCTTCTCGGCCTTGGTGAGCCAGATGCAGTTCGGGGAGGACATGTGTCCGAAGTCCGTGGCGAAGTCGATGTTGAAGGGCAAGAGGCCGTCGCCGTTCCACGACTTGATGCTGCGCAGTTCCTTGATCACACTGGCGTGGGTGGGGTTGGACCCGGCCATTTGGATCCCTTGGATCATCAGCTCCGCCCCCAACCAGGCCTCGTCCTGGACGAACGTCGGAAAGTCGCTCTTCGTCCAGCCGTCGTACTTCTCGAGCGCGGATTGCATCGCTTCCGTGCCTGCGTTGGGCTCGTAGAAGGGGTGCATGAGCACCTCAAAGGTGTCGCCTTGGACGTCGGGCCAGGCCGGGGTGTGGATGAGGGCGGGGCTGTAGCCGTCGGGGAAGTACATCGCCTTGAGCTTCACGCCGGCCTGCTTGAAGGCGATCGAGAGCGGGGCGTTGTCGTTCCCGGCGAGGTTGGACCACACGACGTTGACCCCAGCGTCCTTGGCGGTCAGCGCTTCGGTTCCGAAGTTGGTGCCCGTGGTGTAGGGCACCTGGGTGTCATTGACGACCACCTTGGCCTGGGGGTCGCCACGCTCGAGCGACTGGGATTCGGCCGAGTTGGCCTGGACCGAGTCGGGCGAGATGGCCAGGGCGTAGAGCGCCACTTTGGCCTTGCCGAACTGCTTCAACGCGTTCGAGTACAGCGTGCTGACCGGATATTTCGGGTCCACGCTGCCACTCGTGCCCGTACCGAACATGTTGGTGTTGGGCTGGGTGCCCCATTCGGGACCGTCGGAGCTGTTCCCGGTCACCGGTATCCCCGCCTCTTGGGCGGGCTTTGAACCCCCGTCGCCGAAGATGGCCGAGTCCGCCACGATGCCGATTGCGCCTCTCGAGATGGCCTCTTCGACCCCTGTAGCCAACGATGTGGGGTTCGTCTGGTCGTCGATGACCAACGGAACGAGCTGATGACCGTTCACGCCGCCCTTGGCGTTCTGTTCTTTGATCGCGGCATTGAAGACGCCGGCGGTGCCGGCGTACTCGGACCCCCCCGCACCCGTCTCCGTCGCGATGAGTGCGATGGTCAGCGGCGACGCCGAGGCCGACGCTCCTGTTGCCAGGCCCCCCACGAACACCGCTGGCAAACACACGGCGGCTGCGCACGCAGCTGTGACAACTCGAATCGGCCTCATGGTGCCCCCACTTCTGTTTCTCGTCCCGATACATCATGACCATTTCTACGCGTTGATGCAACGCGATCGAAATGTTCTTCTTTCCTTCTTACGATCTCCGTTGACCCACTAAATACTTGTACATTCCATAACAACGCCATGGAAGCAACAAAACGGTCTTGTGACGAAGGTCGATGGGGTTTAGCCGGTTTTACTCACCCATCGCCCCAGACGGCACAGTTGATGGTTCGCGCAGGTGTCCCAGTCGTGCGACGATTTGCGGCAGTTAGCCGACTGCAAGCGCCGTCCTCTCGCTAACGCTCCCACTCCCGGCAGCGAACGAGGGACACCCGAGGCTCCAGGTGTCATCCAGAGCTTTTAGTCGGCGGCCCAGGCGATAGCCGCGTCCCGCTCTGCGATCGGGAACGTCTTCGTTTCGCCCGGAGTCATCCAGCCAAAGAGGTCCGTCAGATGATGCATCCAACCAATATCGGTCACCAACGCAATACGCTTCCAGGCTCGAAGGTGCTCAACGCCCAGCTTGAGGTCCTGCCAAAGGGCCCCGCCTGTCATTCCGTCAAAATCGTTCATCACAATGACGAATCGGATTTCACCGCTTGCCGCAGCATCTTCGAGGGCGGGTAGAACAACATCTCGATAATCCTCAGCTTTGAGCTTGCCAGCGGCCTCAAATCCAATGACTCCTGGAGGCAGGTTGCTGAGTTGTTTGATCACGTTGCATCACCATCCTTCCCGAACGAGAAGTTTTCCATACGCCCGGTCATGCCACCGTGGGTCATCGTCTCGGCGATCGGGGGCACCCGCACCCGGCAGTAGCCGATCCCGAGTCGGTAGTCTCGATCGATGGAAGCCGGCGAATACATCGATGTTCTTCGGGATGGCTCGACCGCGCTGCTCGCCTCGGCCCGCACCAACCTGGAAAGTCCCGTGCCAAGCTGTCCTGGCTGGACGGTCGCAGACCTGGTTGCCCACATGGGCGGGACATGGGGCTGGGCTGCAGCCATTGTCCAGGCCGGGATCCCGGCTGACCGCCCGGCGGTCCCGGAAGGCGTTCGCGACGCCGAGCTCGTCGGGTGGGCCGAGGACCAAGTCCGCCAATTGATCGAGGCGTTGGAGGCAGCCAACCCCGACTCCGACTGTTGGACGTTCGGCCTACCGCGGTCCCGGCTCTTCTGGTTCCGCCGCCAAGCCCTCGAGACCGCCGTCCACGCCTGGGACGGGCAACGTTCGGTTGGCCATCCCGATGCCATAGACCCCGAGCTCGCGTGTGATGGCGTTGACGAGTTCCTCGCGGTCATGCTGCCGCGACAGATCCAGCAGCATCCCGAAGGTTGGACTGGCCAATCGCTGCACTTCCATCGCACGGATGGCGACGGGGAATGGATGGTTCGACTAGGGCCCGGTACTACCGTCTCCTTTGAGCGCGCTCACGACAAGGGGGACGTTGCCCTACGTGGCCCGGCGTCGTCGATCTACCTTTGGTGTGTCGGCCGGTTACCATCGTCCGACCTCGAGGTCCTTGGCGACCGCAATGTGGCCGATAGGTGGACTTCCGAGGTTGCGTTCTAACCGCACCCCGACGCTCCAAGCGGTTTACGGGTGACGAGGTGCCGTCCCGGCAATGTACGGGGACATTCACCCGCTATTGCGCCGACTGGTTGCCCCCGGGGCGCCACCATGGGATCACCCCGGTTAGAACATTGCTGTTGCGGTGAAGATACGGTTTGTACCAGAAGATTCACGCGGTTTGGGTTGAGGCTGGCGTCCAGAACGAAATACGGACCGTCCTCATCGGCTTTCTCAGCTTCCTCCGTATCGATGATCCGCACCTTTGCATCGGGAGCCCAAGGTCTCCATCGCTTGGTCGAGTGTGAGCCCAATCAGATAGTCACGCCTGGATAGTCCCAGGCCGTTCTGTTGAACCAGCCCAGCCAGTCATCGTGCCTGGAGAACATCTTTCGTCTCAGCTCGTTGGCCGGATCCACGCTGCCATCTTGATTAGAAGATGACTTCGGATCGGTCCTTGAGCGATGCTCCTTGTCAGTCCGAGGTCGGGCCTCACCGCATCATCCCGGCAGCGAACTGGGCTGCCCAACCGGCAACGGTCGTCGCCGTGGCTCATCCGACCAACATCCGCGGGCTAGGCGCCGGAGAGACACTTGTTGCGGTCGCAAGGGCCCGCCGGATCATTAGTCCAGTGACGGTCACGCCGACGACCAAATCATTCGTCGCTTCGACCGTGGATCAAATCCGATCCCTACGGCTGCCAAGGACCATTGGACTCACTGGTCGGCGTGTCCTTGTCTTTCGACGTGGTTTGTGGACCTGGGGACCCAAGAAGATCTGCAACCACGCGTAAGTAACACAGGTGTGTTGTGCTGTCGCCCATCTACACCTCGCAGAGGGCATCATCTCCTATTGTTTTCTCCGCTTCAGCCTTCGATGACGATACCGTGCTTCACTTTCGCCAACGAACTCGGCGCCCAAGCGTCGCGACTACTGTAAACAACTGAAGATGTCTCACTGCCGCGTGCAGATGTCAAGCG
Source organism: uncultured Acidimicrobiaceae bacterium (assembly GCA_963787485.1). Lineage (GTDB taxonomy): Bacteria > Actinomycetota > Acidimicrobiia > Acidimicrobiales > RAAP-2 > Bog-473. The sequence continues at coordinate 433,819 of CAWBDF010000002.1, forward strand.
GAGGCGTTGTGACAGCTGACGCGATGTCTCGGACAAATTGGATTGGGAGGAGCAGCCGTTGAACGATGACATCCCTCCGGGCGGTCTGGACCGTGATCAGGTGCTCGAAATGTACCGTCGAATGCGACGGATCCGGCGGTTTGAAGAGAAGGCCATTGACCGACAAGCGAAGGGCGAGATTCCTGGCGCGCTGCATGTAAGTATCGGGCAAGAAGCGACCGCCGTGGGTGCGTGCGCCGCGTTGGAGGACCGTGACTACATGACAGGGACTCACCGGTCACACGGACACCCGATCGCCAAAGGAGCTTCGCTGAATGGTTTGATGGCCGAGTTGATGGGCAAACGGACTGGGGTCTGTGGCGGGAAGGGCGGCTCGATGCACCTTGCCGACTTCAGCGTCGGAAGCCTTGGGGAGTCAGGAATTGTGGCTAGCGCGATGCCGGTCGCGGTTGGAGCAGCATTGAGCTCCCAGCTCAGGTCGTCTGGACAGGTGGTCCTATGCTTTTTCGGAGATGGCGCGGCAAACATCGGCCTTTTCCATGAGTCCTTGAACCTGGCAGCATTGTGGAAGCTTCCCGTGATCTTCCTATGCGAAAACAACGGGTATGCAGTCACAACCTCGGTCGCTAGTGCATCTGCAGTTCCTGAGATCGCGAGAAGGGCTGCGGCATATGCCATGCCCGGTGAGGCGGTCGATGGGCAAGATGTCATTGCCGTGTATCAGGCCGTACTCGAGGCCGTTCGTCGGGCGCGGTCCGGCGGGGGCCCGAGCTTGGTGGAAGCCAAGACGTACCGGTTTCGTGAGCATTCTGAGATGGGGCCGACGTTCTCCTTCGGTTCGTATCGACCTGCGGAAGAGGTTGATGCGTGGCTGCACCGTGACCCGATCACGCTGTTCCGAGAACGACTCCGAACAGAATGGCATCTATTGGAGGATGACCTTCAGAAGGTCGAGCATCAAGTTGCCGACGAGATAGAGGCCGCTGTCAAGTTCGCCAGGCGCAGCGAGTTCCCGGACGTGGGCGAAGCCTTCAAGGGAATCTATACGGACGAGGGATCGAACAAAGTGGCGTCATGCGTGAATTGAGCTATCGCGAAGCAATCACCGAGGCGATGGCCGAAGAGATGCGCCGAGATGAGCGCGTGTTCGTCATGGGAGAGGACGCGCGAGCCACGCTGTGGACGACGCGAGGACTCTTCGAGGAGTTCGGACCAGACCGGGTTCGCAATACCCCTCTTTCCGAGGCAGCCGTCACCGGTGCAGGGGTGGGAGCGGCGATGACGGGGCTTCGCCCAATCGTGGACTTGCAAATCGCTTCACTGCTCTACAACGCATTCGAGCAGATCGCGAATCAAGCGGCGAAGAATCACTACATGTTCGGTCAGCAGACCTCGGTTCCCCTTGTCATCTTGTGCGCGCTTTCCTCCTCTGGCGGATCAGGAGGAGCTCACCACTCAGACCGGCCATATCCGCTCCTGATGAATATCCCAGGGCTGAAGATCCTGTGCCCGACGACACCCGCTGACGTAAAGGGATTGATCAAGGCGGCCGTCCGCGACCCTGACCCCGTGGTGGTCTTCGAGGACAGCACTCTAATGATGTCGAAAGGGCCTGTCGGTGGACCCGACGATCTGACGCCTATCGGTGTCGGAGCCCGTCGGACGGAGGGCAATGATGTCACGATCGTGGCCATTGCGGGCGCGGTCGCGAGAGCGCTCGAAGCCGCCGCATCACTACGCGAGGAGAGTGTGTCCGCCGAGGTGCTTGATCCTCGCAGCCTCGTCCCCATGGATACCAAGCTGATCTTGGAGTCCGTTCGAAAGACTGGGCGATTGGTCATCGTCGATCCAGCGAATCGCCGGTGCAGCGCTGCGAGCGAAATAGCGGCAACAGTTGCGGAGGAAGGTTTCCACCTTCTGCGCGCCCCAATCGTGCGAGTGACAACCCCGAATGTAGTGATTCCTTTCAGTCCCGCCCTCGAATCGGCCCTCTATCCGACGAGCCTGACGATCGCTGACGCTGTCCGACGAGTCGTGACGAGGGGTCACGCTGAAGATGGCCCGTGCGCCCATGCTGGTTGACGTGAGGCTCCCCCAGTGGGGAATGGAGATGCGAGAAGGCAAGGTGGTGTTCTGGCTGCGGTCAGTGGGCGATTCGGTGAACGAAGACGACGACCTCGCGGAGGTCGAGACCGACAAGGTCGTCGAGACTGTCATCGCGCCTTGCTCGGGGAACCTGACAGAGATCCGTGTCGACGCCGGACAGACGGTGCCTGTGGGGTCGGTGCTAGCGGTCATCAACGAGGTCGACTGATCGGACACGGCCAAAGACGCTTGAGCCTATCGGCATCATGTTTCGAGCATGAATGGGAAATCAAGCAGAGACTGCCTGGGCGGACCAGCTGTCGAGGTGGACGGATTTGACCGGGTTGACCTCGCGAAGACCGGGGCATTGGCCCGCCAGTTGAAGAGGTGGCGACTCCGAACGAACCACCAGGCGATGCTAGGTTCGGTACGTCTGCCTAACGTACACCTCCGGGAAACCATGCCTCACAGGCAGTCCGGTGGCTCTGAGCTCGCGCGCGACGTCTTGGGCCAGCCGGCATGTCAAGTCTTGAGGGCTGAGGTGATGGCCTTTCCCAACACCTCAATGCCTCGTTTGAGCTCTTCGTCTGACACGTGGCTGTAGGCGAGTCGGAGAAAACGAGCCCCGCTGTTGTCACCCGTGAACACCTCCCCTGGGCGGCAGAGCACTCCTCCACTGACGGCTTCTTCACCTGCTCGCTCCCAGTCCACGTTGTCGTCGAGTTGGAGCCAGAGATAGAAGCCGCCGTGGGGTACGTCGAAGGTGACCCACGGAGTGCAGTGCTCGCGCAAGGCTCGTACCGCGATGTCCCGCTTACGGCGGTAGACAGCGTTCGCTCGTCTGATCTGATCGTCAAGCTTTCCCGAGGCCATATAGCGGGCCATCATGCGAGACAACCATTGGCTCACGCCTAGATCCTGTCGTACCGCGACGAGACCAGCAATCATGTCGGGGTGGCCCGCCATCCAGCCCAATCTGATACCCGGTGCGAGAATCTTGCTGAACGAGTGTGATTGGAGGACGAGCCCGGAGCGGTCCAGGCCGAGGAGAGTCGGCAGAGATTCGCCTTCATAACGTAGGTCGCCGTAGACGTTGTCCTCTATGACCACGATTTCGTGACGGGCTGCCAGGTCAACAAGTCGCTGGCGCCGCTCGAGCGGCATAACCACGCCGGTTGGCAACTGGAAAGTTGGGATGGTGTAGATGAGTTTGGGTCGCACTCCCTGCGCCTTGAACCTTTCGATCTGCTGCTCGAGAGCGTCCACGTCCATGCCATCCTTGTCCAAAGAAACGCTCGCGATCGTGGCGCCTCGCATGGTCATGTACCGCAGGGCGTAGGGAAATGTGGCGGCTTCAACGATCACGCCATCGCCTTCGTTGACGAAGGCGTTGATGCCCAGGGCGATGGCGTGGACGGAACCCGAGCAGAGGATGATGTTGTCGGCCCCCAGGTCAGGACGGCTGTTCCGGGCCGCGAGCCACGACGCGATCTGCTCACGCAGGCCCGTGTATCCGAGGACACTCTCGTTCGAGCTGTAGCTCGGCAGAAATTCGACGGTATCGGTGTGTTCGCTGGGGGCGAAGGAGGTGTACTCGAGAGCTCGCCCGCCATCTTCAGCGAGGACCTGCTGGGAAAGTCGAGCGAAGTCTTCAATAGGAAAGGTCTCTTCGGAAGCGAGACCCTGGTCGAAGAGGAATGTCACCGGCACAGAGGGAGCGCGGAAGAACATTGGAGGGCCGTTACGCGCGATGTCGGACAACAGGTCGGATGTCGGTGGGTTCATGTGGCGCCTTTCTTCTGTGTCGGTCGGTCCGGTCGTTCGCAATCAGATGCCGCTTCGGGGACTTCCGCCAAGGCTTCGACCTCCATGAGAAGTCCACGTGCCAACAGGGCGGCGACGATGATGGTGGTACCAGCTGGAGCCACTGAGTCCGAGCCCAGGAATTTGGCCTTGGCGTCGGCATAGGCACCGTAGTGATCCGGATCCACCAGGAAACACGTGAGCTTCACGACGTCCGCAGCTGTCGCACCTGCAACCGTGAGAAGGGTCTGGATGTTTCGAAAGCATTGTTCGGCCTGGAGCTTAGGGTCGTCCCGGCCGATCAAATTGCCCTGTTCATCGATCGCCACTTGTCCAGACACGTGGATCTGATTGTTCACCCGGACCGCTTGAGACACTCCGGCAACGGTCCGCAGGGGGTTTGCATTAATCGCCTTTTTCACAACCATGAGACATCAGCGTCCGCACAGACAAGCCCGAGGCCGACGTGCCGTGCGTCCTTTGTTGCGATCCGCCCCACGTGTCATTCTCAGGTGTCCCCCCCAAGAAGCTTGGAATCTCACACGACCCTAACGCTCTATGTCGTGGGTGTGAGTCGGTTCCGCCTCTGCTGGTGCCAAAGCGCAATCACTGCGAGAACATCTGCCTGGGTAGCAACACGTGTTGAGTGCATCTACGCATGTTACGAAGCGTCGTACTGAGGTTGCCCGAGAGGCGCCCAAAAGTGCGCGCATGCAACTTTCGCGAGCACACTGTTGGCCCCCCTGCCACCCCGCTCATTCCGAAGACCCCCGTAATCTGACGGTGACGGGTTCAGGTTCGTGTCGGGTGAGCTGGTGGGGTGGGCTAATCTTGAATCTCCTCGTCGGTGCCGGCGGCGTTACTGAGTCTCAGTTACTTAACGTCACTCCAACGAGGACCAGGAAGGGCCCAAAAAGGGACTTTGACCTGGTGCTACGGGGGCGTAGCTCAGCTGGTAGAGCGCTTGACTGGCAGTCAAGAGGTTCGTGGGTTCAAGTCCCATCGCCTCCACCAAACATCGCAGGTAGACCGCACTCATTGCGTCATTCGGCGTGTTGCTCTTGACACGTGGGAGCTAACTCGCCTCCGAGCGGGCCCTGAACAGGCCCTGAACAGGCCCTGAACAGTGCGTCCATCGAGTCGCGAGCGGCATCGACGGATGGGCCAATGCGGTGGCGGTAAAGGGACCCAGGAGAGTGACCCGCCAGATCGGTGATCTGCTCCAAGGGCACCCCTCTGTGCGACAAGATCGACACCACTGAATGTCTCAGTTCGTGTGGCCGCCAATGGCCAGACCCGCTGACTTCGTTAGCCTTGAAAAAGCCCCGCGGCTGGTCGATGGGTTGATCATCCCGCCCCGACCGTGGTGAACACCAGACCCGTCTCCTTCCACCCCGGACCTGCGGCCATTCGCTCCTCCATTTGGCGGGACCCGATGACGCTGAAGGGCATCTGCCACGAGGGTGGGCATGCCGAGAGTCCTCGTGGACGACTTCGTCTTGGGTTCGCCGAGAACGAAACGGTCGCCGCCTGCTCTCCGGATGGCTTGCTTGACCGTGAGCCGCCCCGCGGCCTGGTCGATGTCATCCCACTGGAGGCCGAACACCTCTCCTGGCCTGAGGCCCAAGAGCAACCCCAAGATGCAGGCGGCTTCAAGCCGGTCGACACTCGCCGCGAGCAGCAGATCGCCACGCATCCAAGAACGCCTATTGGCGCGCCTCCAAATCGGTTTCCCTCCATAGAGGCATCCGAAACATTCCTGACGTGGATCCTTTACCGGCCGCCCGTCCGGGCGGGCACACTTGAGAGGTTCGAACCGATGGTTGTGACTGCCCCACTTCGACCGGATAGCGGGTAGCACGGCTCGACTGGTTGACACCTGCCACCCGTGTCGGACCTAATGGCTAGGCGGACCGTGTGCCTGTTGCACGTCGTTCGCAACTCAGGTCAAGGTCAGGGCATCAAAAGGCAAGGAAGTGAGGATCATGATGCCCGATACTCAGATAACCGGACCAGTCAAGGTCCACCTGCACACTCGTCAGGCGATCAGCCTGCGCGGGTTACGGGATCAGATCAAGAGGGTCGACGGAATCAATGCCAAGATCGCCGTCTTCTTGACCAACGTCGTGGGGTCAATGTGGTGCGCGTACGCGTTTGCAGTCCTCGCCCTGTTTGGATTACCCGCCGCACTGAGGCCAGGTGGCGAGGGAGTCATCCCCTGGATTGCGCAGACCTTCCTCCAACTTGTCCTGCTGTCTGTCATTATGGTCGGGCAGAACGTGCAGGGCGAAGCGAGCGACGTGCGCTCACAGCACACGTATGAAGACACCGTCAAGATTCTCGATCGACTCGACATACACACCCAAGGTGGGATCAAGGATCTGGCCGACCGGATCGATGAGTTAGAAGCAAAGATCGCCAGCTAATGCGATCACATGCGAAAGACCTTCGGCATCGCACTGCCCCCGTTCACGGATGTGAGACACCCATCCCTGCTCAGTGTGGATCTCACAGGCGTCGCTATCTAAGGCCGTGCGTTGGGCGATCCCTGCAGTCCAACAGCACCGTCCAGCATCTGCCGGGTGGCATCAGCATGACCCGAGTGTCGGGCGGTCTCATCGATCAAGTGAAGGAGGACGTCTCTCAGGTCGCGTCCCTTCGCCCAGCCCGAACCGATCGTAGATAGGGAGATTGAACGGGCCAAGGCATCTGTGCTGTCCGCCCGTTCCTCATAGCTTGCGACGACATTTTCAAGCGTGGCTTGGGGATCAGGGTTGAACTCGTTCTCATCGTGGTTCACCTGTGCTCCTGCGAAACCGCCGTCGATCCGTCTCCACTCGACGCGAGTGAGGTGGATCCCGATAAGACAGATAACGCGCCAAGCGGGATCACTTCCGGCTACGTGTGCCGAGTCCTTTCACTCCAATCGCCAGGGTCAGAACTGACCACTCTGTTCGTCGATGACGACATCCCAAGCTCTTCGTGTCGCCCTTTGTGCATCAAATGGCTCTTCCCTCTCCGCGTCATCGGCCCGTCGCATGGAGTCCGAGCCTCCGGCCGGAGCGATCCGTTCCGGGACATGGGTGGGGGGTTCGTCAGGCGGATCGTCGTGGGACTCTGTCTGTCCGTCCTTCACGAGGTCCGTCGGAGTACCGGCAGAGATCCACCTCGCCTCGTGTCGTCCAAACGGGTCCGTGAACCAACCCTCAAGGTGCTCGTCCACCAAAGCCCTCCTGCGCGATGCCTCAGGCTACCTGGCTGAGGGTCGCAACCTTCGGAGGGCGTCCCTGTTCGCCGGGTTCGATCGGCACTATGGAAGATCCGATGTAGCGACACCATCGCCGAGGTCATGGACAAGGAACGAACTGCACAGTGCTGGCTCATCGAAGCCAGTCCCGCCCTGAGTTTCGTGACGGGCGCCGTGCGCCGCTTCTCTGCGTCACTCAAGGTGAACGAAGTCACCGCGCTGGCCGCTTCGGACGAGCTCGGAGCGGCCGCTAGGGATGCGACGGCGTGGATGGCGACGAACGCCTGCCCGGACATGGAGCTCGGATTGCGCGTGGCCTGGTGCTGAAGACCTGCGACGAAGTCGGTCTGACCGCGCAGCGGGCGATCACCCATCCATCAGGCGACATTGAGGCGGTATTCGACCGCCTGAGCAACCTGCTGGCGATCATAAAAATCCACTCGCATGCGTTGGACAGCTGGTAGCACCTCGCCGAGGTCCCGAGAGCCCACGGACTTGATCCATGAGCGGCCCAGGGAAGACTGGCACCGAATGCTCGACGAGCTCACGAAAGTGCGGGCCGGCGACGATGTCACGATCGAGTTGTTGGATGCTGCTGAGTTCGGCGGCGCCTTCGAGGCGGAGCGGATTCCGCTCGCCTACATCGAGTACGACGAACACGCCGACGAAGCGTCGGTAGGTCTGGGCGGTCGGGAGGCCTCTACCCGGTGGTGCTTCGCCACTCGATCGAGCACCCCACCTCGATCCTGACGGACTCCAAGGCGCCCAAACTGCCCTCAGTCATACAGTTCGTAGCGGCCGACGGGTCGGAGACGCTGGTTACCGTACTTCCCCGCTCTTAGCTGGCTCGAGGAAGGGCCTCCCGCTCATCCAGAGAGGGGCATAGCTGTGAGGCAAAAGGTGCCACCTCAAGACTCGGCCGCTGGAATGACCAGGCGGTCGCGGCCGTAAGTCGGCTACGAGACAGGCAAGTGGTGCCGGCGGTGACCCTTGTCCCTTCACCGCCGGTGTTGAACCCGATTGCGCGAAGCTCAGTTCGCGCTTACCCCGGTCCGTCCGTGGCGCAGCGACTTGATGACCTCATCGAGCGTGCTCGGCGCGCTTGGCGCCTCCTCGTCACGGGTGAGGGCACCGTAGATCTCGGAGGCGGCTTGGTGGAAGCCGTCCGGAAGGTCGGCGTCACGAAACGTCCTGGCGATCTCTTCCATCTCTGCCCGCCAGCGCCATCCTTTGGTGACGGCCTCCTGTGCGGCTGACAGGGAGCCGTCCTTTAGCTCGGGCATGGAACTTTCCCACTCGGCGAGGAGCGCGCCCGTTTCCCCGAGTGTCTCAGCAAGGGCCCGAATGTCGAGCAGGAGGGCGGTCGTTCCCTTAGTCCACGCCGCAAAGCACATCTTGAGTGCCGACGCTGCAGTTGGGTCGTCGGAGAGCACACGGGCGTCCAGTGCGGTCCCGGTGAAGAGCTGGGAGATCTTCGGGCCATCGGGTCCCGACAGGTAGAGGCGGGTGCCGCGCGAGCGCGCGCTGGGCGGGAAACCGATGATTCCGCCATCCAAGTAGCTACCGCCGCCTGCCTCGACCAGCGTCGCCACCTCGCGCGCCGTCGCCGGAGCAATGGCGTTCGCGTCGAGATACACGCCCTGAAAGCCCGACACCTGCCGCGCGACATGGCGTGCGGCCTCGGGCGGACAGATGGAGATGATCAGCTCACATCCGTTTCGGATGGCTTCGACCGAGCCCACGTCAGTGAGCCCGACAGCCGAAGCCCGACGGGCCGACGCCGGGCTTCGGCCGGAGGAGGCCCACCACACGGAATGCTCGCCGGCAAGGGCACCACCGACTGCGGCGCCCATCTCGCCGGGATGAAGTAAACCGATCGAACCGAACTGCATCATTCCCACCTCCTGCGAAGCGCGGCTAGAACACTCTCACGGTCAGAATCCGAGCCGGGCCGCCCTTCACGGAGCCTATGACGAGTTCGGCGGATGGCCTCCGCTGTGACCTAACCAATCGCCGGCGGTTCCAGGTTCGAGCGCGCCGAAAGGAGGGGTCGCAGTCGATGCTGCGGGACGCACGGCTGCGCTAGACATGGGCCTGCCCGATTTCAACCACACATGAGCCACCGGACATGGATTAACCGATTTCGAGCCTGACTGGGAATCGGTCGACTGGCTTCTCTGGAACGCCGCGCCGGATCCGCGAGCGGTAGGTTTGGAGGTGGGAGGAAACGCGACGGCCCTGCCCCCGAATCGCGCTTCGGAGCTACGTGGCTTAGTCTTGGTCAGCCAGCCAAGATCTTCGTTTTCTGCGCCTCAAACTCGGCGTCGGTCAACACGCCTTGCGACTTGAGATCTGCCAGTTTCGACAACTGGTCGGCCGTGTTGCCCCCCGGCGCTCCCGCCGCCTGGCGCACGTGGGCGTCGAACGCCTGTTGACGCTGCGCCGCCTCCGTGGCCGCTCGTTCCTGCATCTTGCCCCCGCGAGCAATGAGGTACACGAACACCCCAAGGAATGGGACAACGATGACGAAGATCGCCCACAGGGCCTTCGCCCCGCCACCCATGTCGTGGCTTCGGAAGATGTCGATGAAGACCTGAAACAACAACCAGATCCAGATGACGAAGAGGAAGAAGTACAGCATCGTCAGGAAGAAATCGAGAATCGGGTATTGGTAACTGGTGGCAAACATTCATTCTCTTTCTGTTTGTGTGATTCGATCAGCGCAGCGCGGCGTTAGGGACGGCGTCTCGTCCTCATCCAGTTGAATTTTCCGGGAGTGCTCCGTGATTCGTTAACAGCCGTCTCAGGATCCCAGGACTTTTGCCTTCTGGGCCTCGAACTCGGCCTCAGTGAGGATTCCCTGTGACTTGAGCTCGGCAAGGTCCTTTAACCGTGCGATGGGGTCCGGAGCAGGAGTCGCTGGTGGCGGCGGAGCGTACTGCGGCTGCGGAGCGTATTGCTGCTGCGCATACTGCTGGTCCTCTTGTTGCGCCCAACGATTTTGCTGCCGACGTGAGACGCGGTTCGAGACCGCGGTCGCCGTTCCGGCGATGGCTGCTGTCCGTGCAATACCTCGGAGAAGTGGCATCGTCTGGTCCTCTCTATCTCATTTAGTCTCGGCAGCGTCGAGTGCGGCAACGAGGTCGGTCTGCGGGATGTATCCGGCGGCGACAAGCTCGGCTTCGCCGCGACGCAACGCTTGGATGAAGGGCGCCGCCCAACGGTTCTCAAAGATCAAGACCCCTGCCGCCGATCCCGGTTCGATTGCCGACGCCGCCTCGGAGAGGTCGCCCTCGCTCAGCAGACCCGACGAAACACCCGCAAAGACGGCCAGGTCGAACTGTCCATCGTGGTCGATGTCTTGAAGCTCAAGCGCACGAATCGAGCCATCGGGGTCGCGGGTCACAAACATCAAATCGAGGATCCGGATGATCCCCTGGTCCACAAGATCGACCAGGCTGGTAAAACCCTCTCCGGTCATCTTGTTTCCGGGGAACTCGACGATGAGATAGCTGAGCGGACCCAGAGTTTCATCTGCCATCGTTCGGTCACCTCTCCAATCGGCTGATCTCTACGGAGTGAAACTAACCGATGGGAACCAGCCCAGGCCATTTACCGTGCGTTCTCAGGGCGGGAATTTCCCGGGTCTTAACCCCGGATAACCTGCTCGTCGCTGAGTGGCAAGCATCCGTCCCTCCCGGAGAAGCAATTCCGGGCCACTTCTCAGAGGCGCGAGGGCACTCGCCAGGCTGGCGAGTGCGAGCGCCGGGCGAAATATCGCCAGGATGTCGGGCTCTTTCGGTTTTTACCTTCATGGATCACACTACAAGAGTGACGTTTGGATCCTGGCTAGGAGGAGATCGGGGCATTCGAACTGTGCTCGCCGTCGCCGTTCTCTGCGTTGGCGCTGCTGTTGCTGTCTGGGGCGCCCAGCAGGACGGGTCACCATCTACAACAACTGCAGTCGCAAAGCCGGGAACGGTCAACGAGAAAGTTGCAGAGCCGGCCACACTTGACGATGTGAGTCAGGCCGACGTGAACTCCGACATCTCCGGCGACGTCCAGTCGCTTGACGTGTCGGCTGGCGATTACGTCTACGCCGACGAGACGCTCGCCGCAACGGATCCCTACAGCGACGAGGCCTCGTTGTACCAGGAGTCACTCGCCCTCAACCAAGACGAGTCCCAGCTTGCCTCGGACGAGTCCGACCAGATGCTCCTGTTCGCCAAGGCGGAGGTGGCGACCGACGAACAGGGGGTCAGCACCGACCAGGCGGCTTCCACCCAAGCACAGGAGGCTCTGGCGGCGCTGCAGGCGCAGGACCAGGCGACCCTTCATCAGGACGAATCGGCGTTGGCCCAGGCAGAACAGAATTCGGCAGCTGATACCGATGCCCTGGCCTCCGCCCAGGCAACGGCGGGCGGGGATCAGATTTTGCTCGAAGACGCAGACGAGCAGTTTGCTGAGGCGGGGTGTCCGAAACCTCCATCCGGGTCCACCGCCAACTGCGCGACTCTGTCCAGCGCAGTGGCACACGCGCAGTCCGCGGTCACATCCGATGTGGGAACCGTCAGCAGCGATCAGTCAACTGTCGAAAACGACCAGCAGTCCGTCCAGGACAATCAGAGCACTCTCTTGATGACTGGGCTCAATGGTGAATCGTCGATAAGCCAGGCGACAGTGAATGCCACGACCACGGAGCAGACGCTCTCTGCTGCGGACGCATCGCTTGCCAGCGCGCAGGCGACCCTTTCACAATCACAAGGTAACAATGATGTCGTCACGCAGGCCGATGCCCAAAAGGTCACCCAACTCGAATCGCAGATCCAGTCCCAAAAGGACAGCCTGAAAGATGACCGGCTGACCGCTCCGATCTCGGGAAGGGTCAAGAGTGTCGAGATCAAGCCAGGAACGCAGGTCACCTCTGCCCCTACGGAGCTCAGACCCGCGACGAAGGCGCCGAGCGCAGCTATCGTGATCGATAGCAGTGGTTCCCTCGTCGCCGAGACGAACGTGGATGGATCGAGCGCGGCAAGCGTCCGCGTCGGTGATCCGGTCCAGCTCGCGATACCGCATCACTCGGCGGTCGAGGGGAAGGTGAGTTCAATCGGGATCATCTCGACTGACCAGTCCGGGGCCGAATCGGCGCCTGTCACCGTCATGATCAACGGAAAACCGGCGGGCATCTATTCGGGAATGACCACCGAGGCGAGCATTACGCTCGTCCATAAGACGCACGTGCTGAGCGTTCCCTCCGGCGCGGTCCACACAAGTGGGACCCGAACCTTCGTCGACGAACTGATCAACGGCCGGAGGGTCAGCCACGACGTGCGCGTGGGAGTTGTCGGAGCCGATGACACACAGATCATTTCGGGACTCTCCGACGGAGCCAAAGTTGTGGTGCAGGGCTGATCGGTGCGGCTGGTGTCGAGGAGAGCGTGCTCGAGATCTACAGAAGAGCGACCCCACTTCGGATCATCATTCAAGGATACTGACCTCGGGAGTCGTCCGGTTTCCTGCGGCTTGGCAGAGGGGGAGGTACTCGCGACGTCTGGCGGATGGGCTTCTGGCTGTGGCCCCTGCCGCCGCCCGGACCGCTCACCTGGGTCGCGCCTTGGCCCGATCAGGGAATCTCGGAGCATCCGGTGAGCATCGACTCGACGGATGGAGCAGACGCGGCCGCACACGCCGAACAGCCGTGGTTGCCTGACCCACGTATCCCGCCCGACACATCAGTTACGGTTCAACATTATGCCGAACAAAGCCACTGACAAGTAGCGAGCACCCGACAGCGACGGCGGGGCTCACAGAGTCCCTGGGGCCTAGGAGGACGCTTCTGGGGGCGGCTCGTGCACGGCGGCCTCCCAGACCTTGCCGGACAGGCGCACGGCCACCACTCGGGAGACGGCGATGCCCACGGCCATGGAGGTGGCCCAGGTGAGGGCAGCGCCCCAGGTGACTTTGCGGTCTGCCGGTCCGCTAGGAGGGGGCTCGTGGCGCACCAGGCTCCAGGCCATCGTGAGCAGGCGCTGCGTCACAATGGCGGCCACGGCCACCGAGGCGGCGTTGACCACCTTCCAGCCCAGGTTCTTCTGCTCGGGGCTGGCGTTGACGGGCTTGTGAGGCCTCCAGGTGTGGTGGTAGCGCGCCTCCATCTGCCTCCAATGATGCCCCCTCTACCACCAGGGTTCAACTGGGGCCTCGGGCTGAAGCCATCGGGTGAGATGGGTATGACCCGCCCGTTTTTGTCATCAGGACATGCCCCATTCCGGCGCACATCGGAGCTAGCCCCTCAGCGCGAAGACGGCGCCCGTTTTGGGCTACTTCAACCTCGGCACGGAGTGGACACCTCCACCACGATCTGACAGCGGTCGGCTTGACGTTCGGTTCGAGGAGAGGTCCTGCAGAAACCCCCGTGTTCGCGAATGTCGCCAGACAAGATCCGACCCTTTCCGGATCGTCTCTCCCGCCGGCGCGTCGCACGTTTCCGGACAGTGCGCAGCCCAGATGGGACCTCGGACGAACGGCTTCAGTTGTCCGCGGCCCTGCGGCCGTAGGCACTTCGACGACAAGGGCTCAACCAAAGTCGACGCCCTCAATGTCAGCCTTGGAAATGATGTCCGGAAGCCGCCGCATCCGGAACGAGTTAGCCAAACCGAGAAGGGATGCGACAGCGGGAACCAGTAGCGCCACCTGGAGGGAGCGATTTCGGGCCTTTGTATTGATGGCAAGGACCGCGTGCTGCACGTCCTGCGGCTCGTCGGCGATCTGCGCCTGAAGCTGAGTATTGCTCATGACCTCGGCGTCGTGCTCAAGCCAGGTAGAGATCTGCTGTTGCTGGGTCGGCGGGATCACGGTGCTCGTGGTGGTCAAGTGGGTGAAGCTCAATGCCAAGGCCCAAAGCATGATGCCTCCGGCCATCGCAAGCCCGAAGGACAGCCCGAAGGAGCCTGCGGCGGAGTTCACACCGGCCGCCTCACTGACGCGTTCTTCGGCGATAGGTGCGAGGGTGAAGTTGTTGAGCTGAGACACGAGGAGCCCCAGACCCGAACCGGTGATCAGCAGCGGGATCACCAAGTACCACCCCGAGTCCACTCTGGGCACCAGCGGGATGATTGCGGCCATCCCGACGGTGCTCAGCGCGAAGCCAGCCAGGACGATGTTGGCTGGGCGCCGATTCCCGGCCTTGCGGCCGGCGAGCAAGGCCATGCCGAACATGGACAGTGAAAGGGGTGCGAGCGAAAGACCAGCCTGCATGGCGTTGTACTCGAGCGTCATCTGCAAGAAGAGCGGGAGTGCGATCATTGCTCCGCCGAGCGTGATCTGCTGGAACATCTGCTGCGAGATGCCGATGCGGAAGTTCAAGTGCTTGAACAGGTCCGGATCTATCAGTGGCGGCTTCCCACTGCGCTTGCGGCGGACCAGCCAGAAGGCGAACGCAGCCAGCGTCACTGCGCCGATGCCTATCAGCAGGCCGACGTACTGACCGCCCTCTTGCCAGACGAGGATGCCGAGGACGATGCCGCCCATCCCGACCACGGACAGCACTGCGCCGACGTAATCGACCTCGCGTGACCCCGTGTAGGGCACATCCTTGACGAGTCGGATCTGGGACAACACGATGAGGATGACGACCACCTCGAGGCCGAAGCCGACACGCCACGATAGATAGGTCGTGAGGAACCCGCCGAGGAGTGGTCCGACAGCGGCTGCGATCGCAGCGGATGCCCCGACCAGTGCGTATGCTCGCCTCTGAGCGGCGCCCGCGAAGTTGCCGTGAATCAGGGACTGCATCGCCGGGAGCAGGAGGGATGCGCCAAGCCCGCCGATGACCGCCCAGAAGATGATGATGGCGGTCAAGCTCTGCGCCACTGTCATGGCCAGTGCGCCGATGGCATAGGCCAGCAGACCGATCACATAGGCGCGCTTGCGGCCCATCAGGTCACCCATCTTGGAGTTGATCAAGATGAAGGCCGCGGAGATGAGGGCTTCGAGGGCGATTGCCGATTGCACACCGCTCGCCGTCGTATGCAGATCCTTGATGACCGCCGAGATCGACACGTTCATCAACGAGGTGTCGATCACCAGGACGAACATGGCCGCAGCCAGCAGGAGGGCTAGTCTGGTACTGGCGCTGTCCCCCTCCGCAACGGTGTCGTCAGGTGCGGCGCTCATCGCCATGGCCTCTGGCCAGACTGCAGTCCTGTGCCGTCCAAGGTGGCGTGGAGGCGATGGCCTTGATCATGCTTGCTCAGCCATTTGCCGGGTATGGCGATGGTCCTTTTCAGCACAACGCGGGCCTCCACATCGGAATCACCGTCAACGTATCCGGTGGGAGGTAGTCGACCACAGCCTGGTCGAGCGCGTCGCGAGGAACCTGGAGGCCATCAGCCTTCCTTCGGACCGGCTCACACTCGAGGTCACCGGCTCGGAGGTCATCGCCGACCTCGCCCAGGCGGCTCAGGCGACGCTGCTGTCGACTTGCTGACGCACATCTCAGAACCTCCTCTGTCGTCAACGCGACTTGGAAACGGCCGTCTCCACTATGCCCAATGAGTGCCGAGTGCGCTATCAAATGCTCCGGCCACGGCGACGATGGGATCGCCACCCGCCCTGCTGACGGGCTTTGCCTTCTTGTGTGGAGGTGGCAAGTTGACATGGAGTGACGCGATCATGGGGGAATGCCGGTCGTCGTCCAACTGTCGGACCTTCACCTCGGCGCTCACATTGATGCACTTGCCGAGTCAATGCTTGCGGACGTTCGGAATCGTCGGCCGGATCTTGTGGTCGTCTCGGGCGATCTGACCCAGCGCGCTGGCCGAGACGAGTTTTCAGATGCTCGAGCACTCTTGAAGAGGCTGCCGAGCCCCATGCTTACTGTTCCAGGCAATCACGACTTGCCATTGTTCAACCTGCCAGCACGCCTGCTCCGGCCACGTCGACGATATGAGCATTTCATCGCCAGAGACCTGGATCCCGTCGTTGCTTTGCCGGACCTCATCGTCGTGGGCCTTGACTCAATGCCGCCATGGCGCTGGAAAGCAGGGCACGTGTCCCAACGCCAGACTCCGCGGGCCCGAGAAGCACTCAGCAACGGCCCCGCCGGGGCGTGGCGGCTCTTGGTCACTCACCACCCTGTGCTGCCCCGGAGCTTGTCTGGCCTGGTGGGCCGGGGGCCGCTCGTCGAGGTTTGCGCTGAAACCGGCGTGTCCGTCCTCCTTTCCGGCCACACCCACGTCCCATCGGTGGACGTCGTGACGACGGAGGCGGTGGGTGTCCGACGCCATGCACTGGCTGTGGGAGCCGGCACGGCCATCAGTAAAAGGACGCGCGGGGTGCCGAATGCCTACGCAGTGCTGGACTTCGATGGACCGATGGTGACGGGTGCAGTCCTTACAGTACAGATTCTCCAACCGGACGGAACCGCTTGGGTGGTCGCCCGTTCAGAACGGTTCGCCTGTGGCCCCGAGGGCATCGTCGCCGCGTTCGCCCGAACGGATCTGACTTGGGCGAGGGTCACCGTTGAGATGGAACCTCGGCGCCCTGGCTGTTGAACTCTCAGCCGATGGTGACGCCGCGTGGTGACCGCTGAGAGTAGGCGTGTCCCGGGGTGCCTGCCCGAGCCAGGGCAGTTCGGAGGAAGAGGGTCGACCTGAGTGGTCAATGGGGTCCAGATGGGGAGATGGCGGCAAGTCGAAGTGCCAGGAAGGTGCCGTCTAGAGGAGTGGTGCGTGCTCTCGTCCTCGTCGGTCTCCTCCTGGGGCACCGGGTAAGGGGGCAGCGCCGCGCTTTTGGTCGCAGGGGTGACGGGCCCTCCGCCAACCAGTGACGTTCTCGGCGGACGGAGTGCCTCGCCGAGCCATCGGATGCTGCGGGGTCTTTCGGCGACGAGCTGACGGGAACCGCAGCTAGCTGTCGCCAACGTCGTCAACTCTTCTGTGCCGGTGTGCTCCCGCTCGGTTCGGTGTCAGGATGCGCGGCTGCAGACGCGGCCGAATGGTCGCTTACGGCGCAGCCGCGGAGCCGTCGTCGCGGCCCGAGCGGGCGGAGTGGTCAGGGTTTACACTGACACGGAGTTCGGGACGACCCGGGGAGGTTGCCGATGAACGGGACGGGTCGCGGTTGGATGGCCGCGCCCTGGGTGCTCCCGGTTGCCGGCCCCAGGCGGCTCCTCTCCGAGGCCAGATCGCGCACCGTTTAATGGGAGGAAGCGGAGCAGAGCCTTCCGAAAAGTTGCGCCGCAAGGAGTACGAGGAGGAGCTCCGGCACCTGCAGGTCGAGCTCGTGCACCTGCAGCGCTGGATCGTCGAAGAGCGCGCCAAGGTGTGCATCGTGTTCGAGGGCCGGGACACGGCGGGAAAGGGCGGCGTCATCAAGCGGCTCACCGAGCGGGTCAGCCCGCGGGTCTTCCGGGTCGTGGCACTGCCTGCCCCAAACGAGCGTGAGCGCTCGCAGATGTACCTTCAGCGCTACATCCCCCACCTGCCCGCCGGCAGTGAGGTCGCAATCTTCGATCGAAGCTGGTACAACCGGGCCGGAGTCGAGCCGGTCATGGGATTTTGCACCCAGGAGGAGTCCGATAGGTTTCTCCAGCTCGTTCCCTTCGTCGAACAGGCGATCATCGACTCCGGAGTCATCCTGCTCAAGTACTGGCTCGAGGTCAGCCAGGAGGAGCAGACGCGTCGCCTGACGGCTCGCATCGACGACGGCCGTAAGACCTGGAAGCTCTCAGCGATGGACCTGGAGTCCTATGGCCGCTGGTACGACTACTCCCGGGCGCGCGACGCCATGTTCGCCGCCACCGATACCGAGACGGCGCCCTGGTATGTGGCCAACTCTGATGACAAGCGCCGGGCCCGCCTCAACATCATCAGCCACATCCTCGACACGGTCCCCTACGAGCGCGAGGAGGAGGCCCACGTCGTCCTGCCCCCTCGCCAGAAGAAGGGCGACTACGAAGAGCCGCACGCGCATCGGCACGAGGTGCCGATGAGGTTCTGAGCTCAGGCGGGTTGCATGCCCCTCGCGAGGAAGACGAGATCACGCAGGTGCACGCCGCGAGACTGACGCCGGAGAGCGATCTCGATGTTGCCCTCCGGAACGAGCATGCGCAGCCCGAGTGGGTGGGCGCGGAAGGTCATCGGCGTCACCAGCTCGAGGGCCTCGCCGTCGACGCCTGCGTACGCCGTGCCCGAGCGGGATCTGATTTCGAACCTCTCACAGCTGAACTCAAAGGCGTGGCCGCTGTGTGCGCCCTGGCCGGCCAGGGCCAGGGTGAGGACCTCGGCGGCCTGCGCGCCGGTCGCCGCCGTCACAGCGAACACGCCGAGCTGCCCCGTGTCGAGACGGAGGCGTTGGGAGGTGCTGGGCGACGGGGCGAGGACGTACGGGTTGTTCGACACCATGGCGAGGAAGGATCCTTCGACCTCGATCCCGTCGGGCGTCTCGAACTGCAGATCGAAGGGTTGCTGAGCCTGGCCCAACAGCTCGGGGAGCAGCTGCTTCGTGGTGGCGACCTTGGCCTCTCGGTAGCCCTCCTGCTGAACGATGGTGGCGTAGACGCCGAGGGAGACGTTGTTGACGAAGAACCGGTCGTTCACGGTCGCATAGTCGACGCGGCGCTCGATGGCGTCGTGGAAGGCGTACATGCTCCGGCGCGGGTCGCGACGGTCCAACCCGAGATCGAGGGCGAAGTGGTTCCGCGTTCCGGCGGACACGCACACGAAGGGAAGGTCGTGCTCGACGGCGATGGAGGCCACAAGTGCCTGTGAGCCGTCACCACCGGCCATCCCGAGGCAGTCGGCACCCCGGGAGATCGCGCCGTGCGCCAGCTCCGCTAGGTCAAGGCCACGGTCGAGCATCACGGTCTCGACCCCGAGGGAGGAGGCCAACTCCACCAGTCCGAACTTCTCCACCTTCCCGCCACCCGACCACGGATTACACAACAAGACCGGGTGCGAGGGTCGGGTGACGCGGCGCACCCGGCCGGCGGCCGTGGCCCGGAGACTCGCGACGAACGCGGCCCGCGCCGCCAGGACGGCTATCGCCAAGAGTGCGAGACAGAGCAGCGCCCGCACGAAGGATGCCCAGTCCTCACTCCCGGCCCCGAGCAACGCTGTGACGAGGACGGCCGCACCGACGACCATCCCGATGATGCCGAACCAGCGGCGTGGGGGTCGTTTCGTGATCGCCCACCACCCACCGGCGACACCGAGCGCGAAGCCGGCCGCCCCGGCAATAACGTACACGCCGTTGCGAACCAGGAAGCCGAGCAGCGCGGCAGCGAGCAGGATAACCGCGACGAGCGAGAGCAGGGCGAGGCCGCGCGGTCGAGCCGTGGAGATGCGACTGGCGTCAGCCACGCGCCGCCACCAGCTCCACATGCATGTCACGAGATCCTCTCGTGCTCACCTCCCCCGACCCACGGGAGCACCGTTGCCGTTCGTGCGTGGTCATGACCGTGCACCATTCCTTCGTCTGCTACGTGGCGGCATTGTAGGTTCGGGAACGAACAGCGTGACGTGTCCGAACGTCACAGATCGATCGGGGGCACGGTGAACGGGTCCTCGGGAATAGCCAGATGGATACCGGGGCTCGGGGTCGCCCGGACCTACGATCGGCGGTGGCTGCGGTCCGACGTCGTCGCGGGCGTCGTGCTGGCCGCCATCTTGGTGCCCCAGGGTTTGGCCTACGCCGAGTTGGCCGGACTTCCCCCCGTGACCGGCTTGTACACGTCCATCGGATGCCTCGTCGGCTATGCGGTCTTCGGGCCGTCCCGGATTCTCGTCCTCGGTCCGGATTCTTCGATCTCGCCCATGATCTTCGCCGCCCTCATGCCACTGCTGGCAGGTGGCGACGTGCACCGCGCCATCGCGCTGGCCGGGATGCTCGCCGTCATCGTCGCTCTCATCGAGATCGGGTTGGGGATCGGGCGCCTCGGCTTCGTAGCCGACCTGCTCTCGAGTGAGGTGCAGGTCGGCTACATGAACGGTCTCGCCCTCATCATCATCGTGGGCCAGTTGCCCAAACTCTTCGGGTTCTCGACGGACGCGGAGGGCTTCGGTCCCGAGCTCAAGGCCTTCGTTCTCGGGCTCGATGGCACAGTCGGCGCGGCACTCGTGGTCGGCCTCGGGGTGCTGGCCATCTTGTTGGTGCTGTCCCGATTCACCAAGGTCGTCCCAGCGGTCCTCGTCGGCATCCTGGCGGCCACCGTCGTCTCTGCGATCTTCGACCTGCACGCGCACGGGGTGGCGACCGTGGGGACGCTCCCCAGAGGCGTCCCTCGGCCGTCGGTCCCATGGACAAAGGTCTCCGATGTCGGCCCTTTGATGGTCGCGGCCGTGGGCATCACGCTCGTGTCGCTGGCGGACACGATCGCTACGTCCTCGAGCTTCGGGGCCCGCCGCGGCGAGGAGGTGGATCCGAACCAGGAGATGATCGGTATCGGAGCGGCCAACCTCGCCGCGGGCCTCCTCCAGGGCTTCGCGGTGTCAACCAGCGGGTCTCGCACTGCCGTCGTCGAGCAGGCGGGGGCAAAGTCCCAACTCTCGTCGTTGGTCGGTGCCGGCGTCGTCGTTTCACTGCTGCTGTTCTTCAACTCCTTGTTGGCCGACCTCCCTCAGTCCGCTCTGGCCGCCGTGCTAATCGCCGCCGCCCTCTCCCTGCTCAACCTCCAGGCCCTGGCGCGCTACTACCGGGTCCGCAAGAGCGCCCTGGTCTTGTCCGTGTTCGCCAGCCTCGGTGTGATCGTGCTCGGGGTCCTGCCAGGGATCGTCATCGCCATTGCACTCGCCGTACTGCTTTTCTTCCGCCGCAGCTGGCAACCACACGGCGCAGTCCTCGGCCAGGTGGAGGGCCTGGAAGGGTGGCACAGCATCAAGCGGTACCCCGACGCGCACCAAGTCCCGGGGATCGTGGTCTATCGCTGGGAGGCTCCGCTGTTCTTCGCAAACTGCTCAGCCTTTCGGACACAGATCCGCCACGTCGTCGCCGACCGCCATTCGTCGTGGGTGGTCGTCCAGTGCGAAGCGATGACCGACGTCGACGTGTCCGCCGCTCAGATGCTCGAGCAGCTCGACCGCGAGCTCAACGCCACGGGCATCCACATGGCGTTTGTGGAGATGCGCACCCGGCTGCAGGATCTGGTACTCCGCTATGGGCTGTTCGAGACGCTCGATCGCGACCGCTTCTATCCCACGCTCTCGGCCGCCCTGGCGGCCATCAGAGGGAGTGACACGGGCGCCTGACCTCGGTGGAACAGGCCAACAACGCAGTCACCGGCCGAGGACTTTGGCCTTGGGCTCCAGACCCTGCAAGCATCTGGCACACGAGAGGTGAAGGCCAATAGCCCCAGCGAGGCATACGGAGAGCCGGAGCGCAAGCTGATGTTCGACGTCAATGTCCTTGTGGTTGCAGGGAGCACAGGACAGAAGACCGATTTCCCGGGAAGACATGAGGTAACTGACTGGATGTATCTCAGTTGATCGCGCCGTAGGTCCTGGGTCGCTATTGAGGTTGCAGCACCAGAGGTGCCCAGATCAGGCGGTTACCAACGACGGCCCGGGTGCCCAGCCAGTCGGGTCACGGACACACTTTTCAGGGTACGGCCGAATGTTTACTCCCGCGAGCGGCCGAGATGCGTCCGCCAGATCGGGCGACGGCGATGAGAGCCGGTTAAATGAACAAGTGCCGAGTCGGCTTGCCTTTGTTGACGCTGATGCCGTTGATCTGGCCGATTGCAGAAGACACCCGACGACAAGGGACGCTGCCAACGTCAGTACGCCCAACGGTTGATTCACACCTTCCCCCCAACCACCGGAGGGCCACCGTAGGGTGCCCCAGAACGTGAACAACCCAGATCGTGAAGAGGACCTCGAACCTCTCCGACCCGAACCTGTTCCACTTGGATTCCCGAATGCTTGGGACCAAATCAAAGGCGTCATTCCAGCGGAGCGGGAAGCCAGCTTTTCCTGCGAGCTCAAACCCCAGACTCATGAGCGCAGCCATCCCTTGAGCTGGGTGTCTACGATGTCTCGCGACAGAGTCGCTTATGACGCAACATCACACTTGAATAAGGGACAAGGCCGCGGAAATGCCGCACCTACCCTCCACCGGCGCACGAAAGGAGCGCACCATGTCAGCAACGAACTACGGCATCATCTCGGCGGATTCGCACGTGATCGAGCCCCACGACCTCTGGCAGGAGCGATTGCCGGGCCAGTTTCGCGACAGAGCGCCCCACCTGGTGCATGCAGAGGACAGTGACGTCATCGTCTGTGACGGCACCACGATGCCACCCGTGGGTCTGCTAGCTGGGTGCTACCCGCGGACGGTGACCAACGCCGAGAGGGTCGCTGGGACGACGACGTCCCGGTGGCGGCATACAACTCCGACGTGCGTCTCGAAGAGATCGGCCGCGACGGCATCGACGCGGAGGTGCTCTTTCCGACGCTCGGGATGCGGATGTTCCCCATTGAGGATGCCGAGTACCGACGCGCCCTCTTCCGGGCTTACAACGACTGGCTCGCCGAGGACTTCTGCGCGCCGCACCGCGACCGGTTCTTCGGCATTGCGATGATCGACCCGGTGGACATGGACGCGGCGGTCGCTGAGATCACCCATGCCCGCCAGAAGGGCCTCGTCGGCGTCATGATCCCGATGTACAGCGACGAAGAGAGCCCCTATTACGACACGCGGTACGACCCGCTATGGGCCGCCGCCGTGGACCTGCGGATGCCGGTGAACCTGCACCTCACAACCAGCCGTGTCAATACGAGCCGCTACACGAGCACGCTCCCTTCCCTCGGATCCATGATGGCGGGCGCCGGAGGGATCCAGACGATCCTGCTCGACCTGATCTCCTACGGCCTCTTCGACAGGTTTCCGGAATTGCGCATTGTGTCGGCCGAGAACGACGCGGGGTGGGCCGCGCACGTGATGGAAGCCGCTGACTACAACTGGCGCCGCATCTACCACTTCGGTGGCGTCAAGTCACTGCAAGAACCCAGCCACTACTTCCGCCACAACATCAAGATGACGTTCATGCGTGACCGCGCCGCGATTCTCGGCCGCGAGATCATCGGGACCGAGACGATCATGTGGGGTAGCGACTACCCGCACACGGTCAGCACATTTCCGAACTCCAAGGTCGTCCACGACCAGCATTTCCACGATCAGCCGGATGAGGTGCGTGACGCCATCGTGTGTGGCAATGTCCGGTCGCTCTACGGGATTTAGCCCGACCGCGGTTACCGCAGAAGATCGGCAACGACGCGTACTGACACATGCATCCCCTCACCTTCGGGTGCTATGCACAACGCTCATCGGCAAACGATCGCGTTTCGGAGGCGGCGATCTCACCGCATCGGTGCCGTCGCGCTGTCACGCCCGCTCCGCAGGACGCGACCCGGCGTGCCGCCTGTTGGTTCGCCATGTTCCACGATGGACTCACCATTGGCGAGAACATGACTGATCCCGGTGCTGTTGGCGAACAATCGGCTCGCGCCGCCCGGCAGGTCGTTGCGCGTTGTAATCGGTCCACACCCGACAGTGCTCTCGTCGAACACCACAACGTCAGCCCATGAGCCAGCACGCAGCACGCCCCGGTCGCCGATGCCGTACAGATCGGCCGGAACCTGCGTGAGAAGGTGGACGAGCTCTTCGGTGGACACCACTCCGCGATCGCGCACGGCGCGCTCGAGCAATTGGGTCGTGTAGGCGAAGCTGTCGATCATATCGACGTGTGCCCCGGCATCCGAGGCGCCAATCACCAAGTGCGGGTCGCGCATCACTCGAACGCGTACCTCCCAGTCCGCCGTCGTATCGGGACACACGGGTCGGCCGAAACTCGTGCGGAGTCCGTCGACAACCACGATGTCGACAAGAGCGTCGAAAGGATCCTTCTCCTGCGAGCGGGCGATCTCCTCCACGGTCATCCCCTCGAACCGTCGGGTCTCGGGGGTGAAGCATTCGAAGATCACATATCGACCCCAACGTGCCAGCTCGGCGTACTGACCCTGCTGAGCGAGTCGACCGAGCTCTGCCCGTCGTCCCGGATCCGACAAGACAGCGAGCTTTTCGGACGCGGGAAGGGTCGTCAGGCTGTCCCACCCGGAGAGCATCTCGAGCACATACCCACTTGCGAAGTTGAGACGCGTGGCGCCCGGGACGGGGAGCGTCAGCCCGACCAGCCGGGCACCGGCCGATCTCGCTCGATGACCGATGGTGAGTTTGCCCTCAACCTCATCACCGTTGCTCTCACCGGCACGGAGGATGTTCCAGATCAAGGGTCTCCCGGCGCAGAGCGACAGTTCGATCATCAGGTCGATGACGTCTTCGGGGAAGGCCGAACCACTGGTGTGGGGAGCCAGGCCGAGCGAGGTGCCGGTGAATTCGCCACACACCTCGGCGAGCTGAAGCAACTCGTCACGAGCGGCACGACGTGACGGCACGGGATTCCCGTCGGAGTCCGAATGCGCTTGCGCCAGGCTCGAGGAGAAGCCCAGTCCACCTGCCGTCAACCCCTGGCGGAGGAGGTGCTGCATTTTGGTCAGCTCCTCGGGTGTCGACTCGCGTTCGGTCGCTGCCTCGCCCATCACATACCGCCGAAGCGTCGAATGGCCGATCATGAACCCGATATTCGGTGAGACGCGCCCCTCGATGCAATGGAGATAGTCGGCCGTGGAACTCCAGTCCCAGGAGAGACTTCGTTCCAGCGAGGTCAGGGGCATGCCCTCGACTCGCGACAGCATGCGCATCAGGTAATCGCATCCGTCGGGGGCAACCGGTGCCACCGTGAACCCGCAGTTCCCGGCGATCACCGTCGTCACGCCGTGAAGCGTCGACGGCGAGAGTGACGGATCCCAGAACACCTGCGCGTCGTAGTGCGTGTGCGGGTCTATGAACCCGGGGGCGACAACGGCGCCATCCGCCCAGATGGTCTGAGTCGCCGGTTCGTCCAACCTCCCCAACGCGACGATCTTCCCACCGCGGATCCCTACGTCGGCTCGACGACGCGGCCCGCCCGTTCCATCGATCAGCTGACCGTCTCGGATGGCGATGTCGAGCATTGCCCGCCTTTCCACGGTGACCAGCGTCCAGCGTGATGACACCGTGCGGTTCGCTGACCCCCTGAACTGCAAATCATTACATGATTCAGCGCGTTGTGGTGGTCTTGCCTGTCAAAGCGGTAGAGCGCCACTTGTCGATGTACCCAGGACTTCGAGGCCCCGGTGGCGGCCGCCACCGCACGGACCGAGCGACCCTCAACGAGCACGGCATCGACGCAGTACTTGGCCAGATCCATAGGACCGCCTCAGAACGAGTGTCCCAGAATTGCTGACACATCGTGTCCCAGGAACTATGGAACCTCAGACCATCGCCTCCACCAAAAATCCGGTTCGTGGCCTAACTCCACCCCTTCGTCACCACTCCTTCTTCAGGAGTCAACCTCTGACGACGAGCTCCACCAGGTCCTTCTGGAGGAGTTCGTCGACCATCGGGAGCTTGGCCGCACCCTCTGCCGGCTTCAGGTAGCCGCCGCGTGCGGCGAAGTTCTCCATGAGGTCAGGTCGGACTGGCCCGCCGCTGCGGATCTCCTCCATCGTCGGACCAATACGTTTGGCGATCTCGGTCAGACGCGCCCGGTCCAAGTTGAGAAACTCGATGGCGTTCTCCCCCAACATGAGCCGCACCTCGTCGTCGGGAACCCCGACGAAGGCGTCCCGCAGCCACTCACGGGTATGGGGCCAGGTGCCCTCCGGGTGGGGATAGTCACGGCCGAACGAGACGGTCTCCACCCCAATCTCCCGCCGCATCTCCACCTCGGCCTTGTGGATGAACGACGCCCCGGCCAGGCAATTGCTGCGCCAATACTCACTGGGCTTGCGCTGTGCCGGCAGGTCGCGCCGATGCTCCTCGTAGATCCGATCCAGGTGACGCAGAGTCGCGGGGATCCAGTCGATACGGATCTCCGTGGGCACGAACCGCAGCCCCGGGTGGCGATCAAACACACCACCGAGCATGAGTTGCCACATGGGGCGGCGTGAGTGCACATTGTGGCTCACGAAATTGGTGAAGAATTCCATCGACTCATCCGAGACCGCTTGCGAATCGGCCAACAACGCTTCACGGTCCGTGCTCCCTGCTACCGTGGCCACGTCGTTGTAGATCCGCTCGATCTCGGGGAAAACGGCCCCTTGCTCGGTGCCGAAGCCGGCGTGTACGACGATCGCCATGCCCCGCTCCTCGCAGGTCAACCAGAACGGCTCCCAGTACGGGTCGTACAGGGGCGGCATCTCGGGGTGACGCATGTAACCCGGGCCATACGTGGCCGTGAACCGGTGGTCGGCGATCCATTCGAGGTCGGCCACCGTCGCCTTCATGTCGACACAGGGCCCGATGGCACCGGTCACCAAGAAGCGGTCCATGGCGAAGCCGAAGGTGTCCGACGCCCACCGGTTCCAGGCCCGCGCCCCCGCCTCCCATGCGGCCAGCGAGTACTGGCGCCCGGTCACGTTGTGGAAGAGATCCCCCAAGCGCGAGTCGCCCAGGTAGATCACCTCTGCGGTCACGCCCTCTCGGTCCATGTCCGCCAGGCGCAGGACCGGATCGTGCAGCCCATGCCAGCCGGTGGTATACGCCGCCTCGTGTTCCGGAAGGGTCGAAAGGGCCATCTTCCCGTTAATCAGGGCCATCGCCATCGAATAGATCTCGTTGTCCTCGTGCAGGCCGGGGAGGAGATCGTGGAATTCCTTGTCCATGTACTCCGGCCAGGACTCTTTCGGTATCCCCGCGTGCGCGTCCGACGAAACGATGATCAGCTTCTCGTCCATACCCGACCCCCTTGACCACGCCGGCTTCGGCTACTCCAGCCGTCATTCGATGGCCCACCCAATTTAGACCCTCGAAGCAGCCACCGACCGACCGCCGACGCCCATCATCAGGCAGCCGACCCACTCGTCCACGAGGACTGACGCTCGACCTAGTGGGAGAACCGCGACAGCATGAGCGCTCCGCTGGCATCGGGCGCTCCGCATTCGGCGTACGCCGTGTCGCAACGGGTCGTGACCTGGCGCGTTCCCCCGTGACCCCGGAGCTGTTCCACGCTGTCGTGGAAGTGTGCCGTCCGGGTCCGCCCACATCCTAGGTTCCCGCCGCTGGACAGGAAGGGGCTCGGGCCGGCGACGCCGATGTCCCCCCTGTAGAACTCGAAGGCCTGCCCCCGCCCGACAGCCCGCCAGCCGAATCCCTCAAGGAAGAACTGCGGGAGCGTACTGAAGCCGTCGTAAGGATTGAAGATGTCGACGTCTTCGGGGCGCAGGCCCGAGCCTTCCCACATCATCTCTGCCTGAATGCGGCTCCACGTCTCTACCTCCTCGAGGCCGGGCATCTGGCCGCGCGACCTCGCTGTGAACTGCGTGTGGTTGAACACATAGACCGGCGCTTGACGCAGATCTCGCGCTCGCTCGGACGTCGTGACGAGATAGGCCCCGACCCCGTTCACCGGACGGTCGCAGTCCAACAGGCGTAAGGGCTCCTGGATATAACGCGACCCCATGTAGTCTTTCAGGCTGATCTCGACAGGCTCGTGGGTCGCGTAATAGCCCCACGGCACCCGGAGTCCGTTCCTCCGAAGGTTCACCACCAACGGGGCAAGTCCGTCCTCCGACTGCCCGTACTTTCGGCAGTATTCCCGGAACACCAGGGTCAGGCGCACGCCAGCGGTGGGGTAATAACCCCAGGGCATCATCCACTGCAATGGACCAGAGGCGTTCGGCTCCGCCATCTCCGCCGACTGGTGATACCGCCCTTCAACGTTCCCCATCGGATAGACGACGAGGCAGTTCTGGCACTGTCCGTCGCCGACCGCCTGACAGGCGAAACCCAACAGGTGGCCGATCAGGTTGTTCAGGTTCTCCGTGTACCGGACCTTCGTCAAACCCGCCCGGGCGGCCAGCCACTCCGCCGTCACCAGCGTGAGGCCGTCCTCTGAGTCGTACGGTGGGGCAAGGTACGGTCGGGGGGCCCAGCGGTCCCCCGTCGGCCCCGGAGCAGACACCACCGCGTCGATCTCCTCCGGGCCAAGGCCGGCGTCGTCCAATGCCGACTTGGCAGCCACCACCGCGAGCGCACCCAAGGTCCTGTCCAGCGACGCCCCATCCCACCGCCTGTCCACCGGTGAGTGGCCGATGCCCGCCACCGCCACCTTCCCTCGGTGCTCCCATACTCCCAGGCCGCGCCGATCCCGCTGCCAACGGTCGGTGACCTTCATCGTCGTACCTTCCACTCGTGCACCAACCGTCCGGGCGCCGCCTCGACGAACGTCAGCTCCACGCCGGCGCCTACCGGGACCTCGTCCACCGGGGTTCCAGGGAGATTCGACAGGAAGGTGATGCCAGGGTCCTCGTCCAGGGTGACGATGGCCAGGTTGAAGGGTTGATCGGGCTGCTTGAGCCGAACTCTCGTGTCATGGGTCACCAAGTACTCGCGGATGTGCCCGGCGCCCGACACCTCCTTCCAGCCCAAGGAGGTGTCGGACCCGCACTCGCCGCAGGCCCTCCCCGGCGGGTACTGCAGTCGGTCACACAGTTCGCAGAACTGGAGCACGAGCCGGCGCTGGTTGACGGCGTCCCAAAACGGCGCGCTGATGTTGTCGGGAACGGGGATCGGATACGCCATGACTCAACCGCTCTCACCCGGGTCCTCTACGATCGTCAAGGACCACCCTCCCGTCGCACAGGGTCTTGATCTCTGCTTCCTGATAGCCGAGCTCCTCGAGCACAGCGACCGTCGATTCCCCGAGCACCGTGGCTTTTCCGTACCGTCCCTCGGCGCCGTTGAAGGTCACCCGCGACGGGAGCCGCCAGTATTCTCCTAGTCGCGGATGACTCTCCTCCCGCACCACTCCGTGTTGGACGAGAAACTGCTCCAAGGACCATTCGTCGGCGCGCACCGCGCCCACGTCGGCCGCCTCCAGAACCGCCTCCCAATGGTCGGCCGACCTCGCCTCCAGGGCCTCGGCGATGAGCTGCGACAGCTCTGTGTCCGACGCCAATCGTGCGGCCCGGCCGTCGAACCTCGGGTCTTCGATCCATTCGCCATGACCCAACGCGTGACAGAGCCGGCCCCACTCCGCCTCCGTCATCACGGCCAGGAACACCCAGCCCGCACGGCAGGGGTACAGCCGGTACAAAGCGTGGAGGCCGTCTTGGTCGCCGTTCACGGCGAGCCGAGGCGGCGCGCCCTCGTACTGGACCAGGTTGTTCGAGTGGACGAACCCCGCGGTGGCGATCATCGCCGTCTCTACGTATTGTCCCTCGCCGGAGCGTCGACGAGCGGCCAGCCCGATCAGCATGGCCGAGGCGACGGCGATGCCCGCGCACGGATCTGGGTACGAGTCATCCACCGGCGGATTGCCCCGGCCAGCCTGCAGGATTCCACTTCCGGACAAGGCATTCGGTGTGGAATGGAACCCCGCCCGCTCCGCCTCCGGACCACGGCTCCCGTAGGACGACGCATTCAGGTACACCAGTGTCGGGTTGACGGCACGCATGGACTGGTAGTCACAACCCAGCCGGGCGATGGCCCCCGGGCGGAGGTTGTGGAGGAAGATGTCCGCTTCCTTGACGATCCGGAGAAGCACCTCTTTGCCGGCCGGCGACTTGAGGTCGATGGCGATGCTCTCCTTCCCGTGCTGCAGCTGGGCGAACTCGACTCCGACTCTTCTGAAGGGGTCACCGGCCAGGGGCTCGACCTTGATCACCCGCGCCCCCATCTCGGCCAACAAGGTGGAGCCCAGCGGTCCGGCCAGAAAGTACGCCAACTCAACGACGGTCACACCTGACAACGGCGCAGACCGGGGCCCGTGGTCGGTGGAGGTCCTCCGATGCACCGGTGCCCGCTGGCCTGGCTCCTCAGCCTGCCCGATGGTCGTCGACGGCGGTGCCATGGCGTTTTCAACCATGTCCACGGTGTCCCGACCCAGCGGCGGTGCCCCGACGGAGACCGGAGGGTAGTCGTCGGCCAGCCAGGCCAGAGGCCCGACCTGTGTCGTCATCCCCACTTCGCCATCCTTCAGGTGAACGATCCGCTCGTTGAGGGTCATCTGAGGCGAAGCCAAGAACTCATCAAAAGTCAGGAACGGATCCGCACCAACGTCGTCCACGATGAAATCGTCCATCCATTCTTTCTGGGTCCTCTGTCGCATCCGGGTCCGAATCAGCCCTTCAACCTCCTCGAGATCCTCAGCGCACTTGAACCCCAGAGGCGCGTCGGCGAAGCGGGGATCGTCCAGGATCTGGTGCAGGCCGAGCGCCTTCATCCAGTTCCGGAAATGGTGATCCTGTCGGGCACACATCTGGATCCACTTCCCGTCCCCGCACTGCACCGTCAGAAACGTGAGCTCGATCCCTCGGTACTGTAGGGATCTCCTGGCCTTGGCCCGCGTCCGCTCGGCATCGTCCCCACCGACCCGCCGGAAGGGGAGGCGCATCGTGGCTGCCATCAACCCTTGTAACAAGCTGGTCTCGACGAGCTGGCCTCGTCCAGTGACGTCCCGGTCCAGCAGGGCCGCCACCGCTCCTTGGAACCCGAGCTGCCCCGCCGCGTAGGACGCCACCGGTGCAGCGGAATACAACGGCCGATCACCCACCTCGCGGCGGCCGGCGCCGCTGAGCGTATCGAGACCGACCATCTTCCCCGCCTTGGCGGACACCAGGGCTTCGTAGGCTTTCACCCGGCTGAAGCCCTCCAGCGCGCCGAAGCCGGAGATGGAGCAGTACACAGACCTCGGGTTGAGCGCCGCCACCTGATGCCATCCGATGCCGAGGCGCTCAGGAACGCCGGGGCGGTAGTTCGTGATGATGACATCGCTCCGCTGGATCACCCCTTCGACCAAGGCCCGCTCCCCGGGGTCCTCCAGATCGGCGACGACGCTCCGCTTGCCGCGGTTCCACATGCGGAACCCCCTGAGCCCCCGGGCCCAATCACCCTCAGGTGGTTCGATCTTCACCACGTCGGCGCCGTAGTCGGCGAACATCATGCCCATCAGGGGGCCGCTGAACCCCGCGGCGAACTCCAGCACCTGTAGTCCCTCGAACGGACCACGGCCCGATCCGGTCATCGCGTCCTGCCTCCCACTATCGGGTCATCCTCACCGTCGCCAGATGTCCTGACCGGTCAGGTGACATGGGGCAGGACCTTCTCGGCGAACATCCGCACCGACTTGCGCCGATCCTCCACGGTCCGATCCCACAGGGCGAACATGATGTTCGTCACCCCCCAGCTGGCCACCTCCAGGATCCGCTCGACGATGCGACCCGGTGGGCCCAAGATGGCATGACGACTGGCCGCCCACTCCGTCAGGTGGTGCTTGTCGAGGAGCGCACTGTTCGTCTTCAGGTCGGGGCGTGAGTGGGCGGTCGGGACGTACTCCGCCCGGAAGGCTCGGATCCGCTCGTGCAGCTCCTCCGGCACCGCCTTCTTTTCCGGGTAGGACATGATGGAGTTCGTACGCATGGCCAGGTAGAACTTGAGCTTCTCGAGCGCCTCCGCCTCGGTGTCAGCCAGCATGACCGGAGGTATCCACCAGCACTCGACCGCTGCCGGATCCCGGCCGGCGGCCGTCGCCCCCTCCGAGATGCCCTCGTTGAGCTGGGCAACGGCCTCCTGGCTGATGCCATAGGGGATGATGGCTCCGTCGGCGATCTCCCCACAGAGGCGCATGCCCCGAGGACCGGAGACGTCGAGGTACAGCGGCACATTGGACGGTTCGCGGTCGCCCCAAATCTGTAGGGTTCGCCCTTGGTATTCGACAGGCACGCCGGCGCACAGGCCTTTGACCGCTGCGGCATATTCCCGGAACACGGCCAGCCTCACCGGCTCGAGTCCGAACTGTCGCAACGTCGCCCGCGCCTGCCCACCGCCCGTGCCGAGACAGAAAAAGGCCCGACCACCTGAGATCTGCTGGATCATTGATATCTCGCCGGCGGCCACGGTGGGCAGCCGGGTGTAGGGGTTGTCGACCATTGAACCCACCAGGGTTCGGCTGGTGTGCTCGGCCACGAGCGCCATTGCGGCGTAGAGCCCGCTTTGCGCATCGGCCCCTCCACCCCCTGCCAGGTGCAGCAGGTTCAACTCCTCCATCTCATGCAACAACGCCAGTTGGTCGCTCAGGGAATCCATCCGGCCGGGGGCGATCCCCGCCCCTATCGACAGTCGTACTGAGGGCTTCGGCACCTCTCACTCCTGGTTACAGTTCGGGCGGGGTCCGCGATCTAGCCGTTCTATCCCTGCCGGAGCTGAGCGACGCCATGTCCAGCCCATAGAGCGCCGCCATCGTCCCGCCGATCAGCTGGCGCCGCTCGTCGTCGGGCACATCGGTCATCTGCATGTCCATCACCCAGCGGGAATTGGGCCAGTCCTGCCCCGTATGCGGGTAGTCGGTGGACCACATGATCCGGTCGACTCCGATGTCGTGGCGTGCCTTGATCCCCGCCCGGTCGATCTGGAAGGTCGCCCATACGTTCCGACGGATGTACTCGCTCGGCAACATCGGTAACGCCGGAGCGTTGGCCCAGAACCGATGCCGCTTCCAGTTGTCGTCCAGTTGCTCCAAGAAGAAGGGGAGCCATCCGATCCCCGTCTCCACCGAGACCACCTTCAACTCCGGGAACCGCTCGAACACGCCCGTCAACGCCAGGGCAGCCAGATCTTTGACGACACGCACGCCGGAACGACCGGCGACGACGCCTCGAGCAGCGCGGTCCATCAGGCGCCGAGCGTCCTGAGGCTCCCATGACTCGGCCCGAGACGCCATATGCGCCAGCTCTTCCCCTTGGACCAGTCCTTGGTGGATGTTCACCACGACCTCAGCCTCTTCGCAACGAGCCCAAAATGCGTCGTCCTCGGCTGACGGCTGGCCTGTGCCGTTGGGCAGCGTGGTGAGAAACACCGCCTTAAAACCGATGCCAAGCGCATACTCCAGCTCGGCCACGGCCGTATCCACACCGAAACCGGGGATCACGGCCAGAGGAATCAGGCGCGTGGGATCACCCTCCTGGCACCACTCCCAGATGCCCTCGTTGTACGTTCGGACGAGCGCCAAGCCGAAGTCCCGGTTCTTCAACGCCTTGGGCGAGCGCATCCTCATCCCCACGCTGGGAAACAGTGCCGCTGCGTCGATGCCGTCGATCGCCATATCCGCCAGGCGTTCCTTGGGGTCGTAGCACCCCGGCCGCATGGACTCGAACGTGTAACCGTTCCAGGAGTACTCCGCGTAATTCCTTCCACTGGCCACCTCCAAACCCAGTGGCCAGAAATAGTCCCCGCCGTCGAAGATGAAGCATTGCCCGCCAAGCGGGAAGTCCACAACCCTCGGTGCGTCATCCCGGTACTTCGCTGGAACCCGGCTCGTCCAGAAATCGGCCGGCTCTTGGATGTGCTGGTCCGGATCCCCGATGAATCGTCGGACAAACCCCATAGCGCTGCCCCCACACTTCGTTCCACACATATCGTACAACCGGTAATCCGATCTGGCCGGTGGACGTCGTGCCATTCAAGGTGGGCACGGTGGATGCGACGTCGCCTTACGATGGGCGCCCTTCAGAAGATGGAAAGGGAGGTGGGCTCGGTGAGGGCGGAGGTGGGCTCGGTGCGGAGGGAGGTCTGGGTAAGGACGCCTCGGCCGACGTGTTCATCCTGGCCGAGAGCTGGTCGTACGCAGATCGAAGTGACGACAGCTCAGCTTCGGCTCTGTTCGCTCGCGATTTTGCCCTGTGCCACAACACGATGAGCCAGACGATCACTGCCAGAAAGATCACAAGGAACAGGAATCCCGCTGCGCGCCCATGCCTTGTCGCCGCCAGGAGCACAAATTGAGTCGCCATACACACCTCACACTGAAGCTGTCATGTGGAGCCTGCCCAGTCGGCCGGTGACACGCAAGGGCTATTCCCGGAGCCCCGGGAAGGTACATCGGAACGGCCACGGTGCCCGGATGCCTCGACAGGGCGACGAGCTTCTTCTACGACACCACCCCGATTCAGAACATCGCCACCTCGCGCGTCTCGCGGCCACCAGGACATCCTATTTTTCACGCCGACACGGCCCAGCAGAAGGAGTCCACAGCGGGACCCCAGGAAATGTCCGAGTTCGCTGCCGGGCCTGTGACAGGCTCAGAGGAGGCTCTTTGCTTCAGGAGGGCAGTTCATGATCTTTGGCGCCCATGTGATCGTTTTCAGCAACGATGCCGCGGCTGACCGGGCCTTCTTTCGGGACGTACTGGGGTATCCGTCAGGGGATGCCGGTCATGACTGGCTGATCTTTCTACTGCCACCAGCCGAGTTGGCCGTGCATCCCGCAGACGATGATGTTGGGCACGAGTTGTACCTCATGTGCGACGACCTCCCGACAGAGATAGCCACCCTCGAAGCAAAGGGCATAGGGACGTCGGAAGTCGAAGAGGCCAGGTGGGGATCGGTGACGAAGATTCAACTCCCCGGCGGAGGCCATGTCGGTCTCTACCAGCCGAAGCATCCGACTGCATTGTCGGTACGCCGCTCCTAACTTTCGCTGTCGAGACTGTCTCCCCGTACGCTGCCGGCTATTCGGGTGATCCGCCTGCCCCACTGTGTCGCGTCGGCGACAAGGATCCCCCGCCGTCGGCACCAGACTCGGAGAATCTCAGAATCATTCTGAGTTCATTCGTGCACGGATGGGATGGAAGGGGCTCTCGTTCACCGGTTTCCGAGAAGCCTATTCGCTCGTAGAGCCGCTTTGCCTGCTCGTTTCCTCGGGTGACCCAAAGGGCAACGTGGTCGACTGCCAGAGCTGATGCCCATGCGGTGACAGCTCGCACGAGCGCTCCTCCGATCCCACGCCCACGACTCGCCGGGGCAGTCCACATCGAGACAAGCTCAACACGGTTGTCATGGGAACGGTAGGCACCAACCAGCCCGACTGGACGGAGTCCGTCCCACGCGATGAAAGTCACCTCTTCGTCTCCAGAGGCTCGCTGACCCGCTAAACGAGCCCAGTCATCTGCGGTAAGCGAAGCTTCCGAAGCGTGAGTGGAAGCGAACGCGGAGGGAGCATCCATCAGAGCCGAGAGGCGCAGCTCGGCCAGGATCTCGCCTTCATCAGGTTGGACACGGCGCACGGAATGACCCATCGGCGTCATTCTTCCAGGACGGGACGTTTGAGGGAGCCCCCGTGCGCCGGGCGTCGCGTCTGCTTCTGACAGCTCGCTTTCGCCCAATCTCCTTGAGAATCGAGTCTGGGAGCGGCCGACACCCACACAGGCGGGCGTGCTCTAAGGCTCGCTCCCTTGCCGAGCTGGTTTCCTCATGCCATCGCCTATCGAATGACGGGGTCATTTCCGTAGACGGCCTCCCAGCGGGGAACGAATCGAACGGTGCAGCGTGTTCATTGTCCGGTCCAGCCTGGCGGGCGGTGCTCAGCTGCGGCCTGAGAGCCTTCCGCCGCGTCCTGTGTCGCCGCGGCAACGTGCCGCATTGTCTCGCCGAAACGAATGGCCTCCAGCGTCGCCATGTGGCGCGTGCGCATGGCCATCTCCTTCATCGCTCGCTGCGCAAGAGGTGCTCCGGCAAGAAGGCGTCTCGCCAGTGCATTGGCCTCGTCGAGCAGAGTGTCATGGGGGACGACCCTCCAGACCAGACCCATCGCGTGTGCTCGCTCCGCGTCGATTCGCTCCCCCGTGAGCAACAGCTCCATCGCATCGGCCCAGTTGATGCGCTGCGGCAGGCGTATCGATGCCACGATCGCCGGGACTCCAAGTCTCGCCTCTGGAAGACCGAATTCGGCTCGGTCACTCGCAAGGACGAAATCGCACCAGGTGGCAAGCGTGAGTCCGTAACCAAGGCAGTAGCCGTTCACCGCCGCAATGATCGGTTTGAAGATCTCCCACCCGCTCTCCAACGAATTCAGCGTTGGTTTCTCCCAGAACGTGCCAGGGAACTCCCCTGCGGACCCAGCGCCCTGGCGCAGATCGGCGCCGGCGCAGAAAGCCCGTCCCGACCCGGTGACAATGGCCACCCACGCTTCCTCGTCGTCCCGGAACCGCGAGAAAGCGTCATTGAGGTCGCGCCTCATCTCGGCGTTGATGGCGTTGAGAGCATCGGGCCGGTTGTAGGTGATCGTGGCCACATGGCCATCGAGTCGGAACGTGACTGAGTCACCCACAGTCCCAGTCTGCCCGCTCGAGAGATGTTCCGCCGATCGAACGACTACATCCGTCCCACAGTAATGAACTGGAGATCCGATCATCTCTCGCCAGGTCGGGATGTGGCCCAATTCGCCGGCCTGGGTCACTGTCTCAGGCTCTGCCTCGAACACCTCCCGACAGCGAGACTCGAATTCGACTTCCCAGTCGATGCTGCGTCCGAGATCACGTTCGATTTCCCGGACATGTATGCGGGATGACTAGTCAAACCTGCCCACGAAACGTGAGCCATGGGGGCGACGGCCTGCCAGCCAACGAAGGCGTTTCGTGGATGCCCGAGAGGGGTACCAACATGGGTGGGCGCTTCCTCTACTCGGTGCCCTTGGCGACGGCCCCCCAGGAACCCGCCATCTTGGGGGGCCGCTTCGCGCCGGTGCCCCCTCGCTGCCGGCTTGGTGCCGGGCGCGATTTCGAACACCCATGCGTGTCCATTGCTCCCCAAAGGCGCGTTGCAAAGGACCGTATGGTTTTGGTTCATGGCTCATGAAACCAGTACGGGCTCGTTGAACGTCTCCGATTGTCAAAGGTCTAATGAACAACCTCCGGGAGATCCTCCCAGAGGGGTCAGCAGCCAACACTTGAGGGCTACACCGAACAGGCAGAGGCCTCGACGCCTAAGGGAGACTTCAAGAGAGCGAGATACTGCCTGCATTGGGCCATCAAGACCTCTGAGAGCCCGAAGCATTCACACCTCTCAGGCGTGGCAGTCCGCCTGAAGGAAACCCACAAGGCCTGGCAGAATATTGGGCTTGGAGCTGAATTCGGCTCTAAGTCGAGATGGGCCACGGTCAAGGCTCGCAGGAAGTCAAGGGCGATCAAAAGATCGGTCCGGGCGAAGACATCGAACTTCTGTTGGTCGAAGAAGCGACTGACGTTGCGAAAAGAGCTGCCGAAGAGTCCGGGTGGGACAACGTCCCGTGGCGGGCACTTCTCGAAGCGATCCTTCGAGTCAGTTAGAGCTTCGCATTCCTAGGGGCCCGCTCGCTGCGGGCTGGGAGTCACTCGAGCTCCTTCCAATGTTCTCGACCGAAGAGGCGTCCAAATCGAGCCGTGAGAGATGGGCCCTCGTCGTGAGCGGTATCAGGATGTAGAACCAGAGTCCCCTCAGGTGCTGGCAACGCCGCGGCTTCTTGGTCAGTCAGGGCGCAATACACCGCTGTTGTGGTGATCTCGTCAATCTGATCTCGGTCAACGAACCGCAAGCCGTGGTTTGTCTTGACGGCGATACCGTCAAAAAGATCCTCTTCGGGCACCTGTAAGACGTGTTCAACCGTTCCGAACTGGGTTCCCGTGGAGCTGATCACCGGCGTCCCCACAGCCAATGCTTCGTAAGAAATTGGACTTCCCTCGGCCATGATCTCACCTTCCCTCGATTACTGGAGGTTGACGGCATCAGAGTACTGACCCCGTGGGGCCTCACTTTGGCTCGGAACCTTTGGGGGACCAGACAGCTGCTCGTTCTGATGGACTGCCGACATCCTCTATGCAAACGTGGCGGCATGAGCCACCAAGATGTGATCACAGCACTCTTGGGGGCCTCCGCGACCTTGGCAGGACTACTGCTGGTATTCCTGGGTTTCATACTCAGTACCTCCAGCGCCCTCGACGACGATGTGCCTCTTGCCGTCCACAAGTCGCTCCAGACAGTTTCGTTGGTTCTCCTGATCGCCTTCGCGATCGGACTTTTGACTGTTGTCGTATCAACGGCATGGCTTGTCACCGCACCCGGCGACGACCCGCTGTATGACACGGCGTTGAGCTTGTTCGCTCTACAGATTGCGGGTCTTGCGGCGGCAACCGCCTGGACCGTCAGAGGGCTCTTGTGGGCAGGACGCCGCACAAGGAAGAGGTCGGAAAGCCGAAGTTGAACGAAAGAACCGTGTCCCGTTCGCCGGCACGGTGGCCCATCGTGCTGACTTATTGCGTGCTGGCGTCACGCTTGGCTCGTCGGAGATCCCGCGTCCGCTTCAGATGGCTTTAGCAAGCTGAGCCAGGGCCAGCGCCAATGACCGGCGTATGTCTGCCGATGAACTTATGCCGTCGAATCCAATGGCGTCGCTTCCCACGGGAACGTGAACACAAGCGTCTTCAACGATTCTCGTTCCCAAATAGCCGAGCACCTTGCGAAGTGCAGCATGTGCACCTGCCGCTCCGCGTTGAGAACAGTTGATCCATGCGACCGGCTTCTCATAGAGCGAGCCGATCTGATCGTCACCGACTGCCCAATCGAGAAGGTTCTTGAACGAGCCCGGAAGGTCTCCGGCGTACTCGGGGGTGGAGAAGAGCACCGCGTCCGCAGTCCTGATCGCCGCACGCAGGGTATCGACCGCTGGATCTCTCGGCGGGGTGTCCTGATCAGGATTGAAGTGGGGGAATCGGAAGTCCCCCGATACAGCGTCAACACCATTGACGGTGGCGCAATCACCCGGGCCGTTTCCAGGAGTGCCGTATTGGTCGAACGGAGTCGAAGGCTTCCCGAAATGAGCAGGTGTCGCGTCGTTGGTCCACCAAATGGATAACGCCTTGGACGCAGCCCCTATGCCCGAGTGCGCATCAATCGTCGAGGCACGCTCCTACATTTTAGGAATGATCACGGTCGGAATAGATCTTGCATCCCAGGACATCGGGACTGCCATGTGCGAGTTGGAATGGTCGGAAGGCAGAGCCCGGGTCATGGATCTGCGCGTCGGCGTGTCCGATGCCCAAATTGCTGAGCGAACGGGGTGTGCTGACAAACTGGGAATCGACGTGCCGCTGGGCTGGCCATCTGCCTTCGTCGACGCCGTGACGCAACATGCGCACGATGGTTCGTGGCCGCCGCAGTATCAGCATTCCGATACGCTCTCGGTTCGCTACCGGCGAACGGATTTGGTCACTTGGGAGAGCATGAGGGGCCATCCTCCGCTCTCGGTTTCAACAGACAAGATCGCTCTTCCTGCGATGCGGGCTGCCGCATTGTTGTCACGGCTGGACAAGAGTTCTGCCCTCGACGGTTCTGGAGTCGTTGTCGAGGCATATCCTGCTGTGGCTCTCAAGCGTTGGGGATTTACGTCGCGTGGTTACAAGGGCTCCGCGGGGGCGTCAGCTCGGATCGAGCTTGTCGAACTCTTCGCCCGGAGAACGGCAGATTGGCTTGTGCTCAGGAAAGAAGACGTCACGGCATTCCGATCCAGCGATGATGCTTTCGATTCGCTCATTGCCGCCCTTGTTGCTCGTGCCAGTGCTATGTCACTCGTTGAGTCGATAGATGAACGAGACCGGTCCTTTGCGCTGAGGGAGGGGTGGATTGCACTTCCCCTCGATGGATCCCTTCGCAAGCTGGCTCACGCCTGAACCTTGGCTATGGGGGCGTAAGAGTCCCAGTTCTTCGGGTTGAGGCCATGCCTGGATCCCGATTCCCGATCTGACGTCTTAAGCATGGCTCCCGTGCTCGCCCTACGAGCGAGGACTACGACAACGCTGCTCGCCCGCGGGATACTCGTGCTGGTGGCCGACGAGACCGGGTCGGAGTGATCAAGTTCCCATGGGGTGGATTGGGTGGTTGGCGATACCAAATTGCTGCAATACCTCATCGCCACACGCGGTCTCGGTAGGCTCAAACCCGGTGCATGACGCGTGACCAACGATTCCGCGCCCGACGAGAAGGAACCGGATGTCCGGTTCACCTACGCCAACGAACGTACATTCCTGGCGTGGAACCGGACGGCGTTGGCCCTCATCGCCACTGGAGTTGCAGCCACCCAGCTCCTGCCCGAGTTCCACGTGACGGGTGGTCGGCGCATCCTGGGTCTGCCCATGATCGCGCTGGGAGCACTGGTCGCCTTCACGAGTTTCCGCCACTGGAAGGCGAACGAACGTGCGATGAGGCGTGGTGAGCCCCTACCGCGCTCACCAATGCCCCTCGTCCTGTCCATCGGTATCGGGATGGTGGCAGTCATTGCCGTCGTGCTTGCTCTCCTCGATTCAAAATAGGGTCGGCGGAACAGATGGACGACGGAAACACACCCTACGAGGGCATGGGCCGAGATTCGGGTTTGGCCCGAGAACGGACCGAACTGTCCTGGAGCAGGTCAGGGTTGGCAGTGACGGTGACCGTCGCAATCATTTTGCGACGACTGTGGCCCCTCAGCGGTGATAAGGCGGTTGTTGCGTTGGTGATCATCGCGATCGGAGCCATCCTCTGGGTGGCGGGGATGCAACTCGCTCGACAGACGAGGCTCAGGATGGACAGCGAGAGCGCATTGACGAGGTCGTCGTGTCGAATGATAACTATCGGGACCCTCGTGCTCGCTGCTGCCGGTTTCGTGGTCGGCGTTGTCTTGCCGCTGTGAGGCTCTCGGCGACACAGCACTCTTCGGGAGGGACCTAAACGTCCGGGGGTGAGGCCGTGAGGTTGTCGAATGCCCGGATGAATAAAGCAATCTCGTCAGCGGGGTCGGCCGGCACTGTGTAGTCGGACTCGTCACAGATCTGCGCAAAATGTTCGCTGACGTCCTCAATGGACAGGTCGGGCTTGTGGAGACCACTGGTCCGACCGAGGAAGAACCGCGACACTTGGCCTCCTCCAGCGGTGAACACCTCTCCTGACACCGGGCAGCTTTCGTGAACCAGAAAAGCGACGACCGGCGACACCAGGCCCGGGTCGAGTTGACTCATGAGGGTTTGGAAAGCCTGAAGAGCGGTGGAGTCGGACCCCTCGCCTGGTGTATCCGCCGCCATCGCTTGTTCTAGCATTCGGGTTACCGCGGTCGGGGCGATGGCGTTGACCTTGATTCCGTGGGCTTTGCCCTCGAGGGCGAGTACCCGCGTCAGACCCAGCAGGCCGGCCTTGGCTGTTCCGTAATTGGTCTGGCCGCGGTGACCAATGAGCCCGGACGCCGATGTGGTGTTGACGACCCGGCCGTAGCCCTGGGTTCGCATGGCTGACCAGGCCGGTCTGGTCACGTTGAACGCTCCCTTTACATGCACGTCGATTACGGGATCCAACCGGTCCGGCGTCATGTCTTCGAACCGAGCATCCCTGATGATCCCGGCGTTGTTGATCAAGATGTCCAGGCGACCGTAGGTGTCAAGGGCGGTGGCGACGATAGCTTCGCCTCCCTCTGGTGTGGACACACTGTTTGCGTCCGCCACCGCATCGCCACCGTCTTGGCGGATATCCCGGGCCAC
Organism: uncultured Acidimicrobiaceae bacterium; assembly: GCA_963787485.1. Classification (GTDB taxonomy): domain Bacteria; phylum Actinomycetota; class Acidimicrobiia; order Acidimicrobiales; family RAAP-2; genus Bog-473. The sequence goes on from CAWBDF010000002.1 coordinate 475,362, forward strand.
GGATTCGGCTGGCACTTCGTCGGATCCCTCTCCGGTCACCGAGCCGCCGATGTCGTTCACCACGACCTTGGCTCCTCTTGATGCCAAAAGAAGCGCGTGAGACCTTCCCAGCCCACGACCGGCACCTGTAACGACCGCGACCTTGCCTTCGAACCTCAGTTCCGTCATCGGCCGATGATAGACGCTCGGGACTGCCCAAAGTTGGGTCGAATCCAAACCTATGAACATCGACTTGATGGAGGGATGTGAACCATGGCAGTCGATCTCACCCCGTGGTGCTTGGGAAGTGACTGGCGTCAGAAGCCGCCTTTCTTGAAGGAATCGGGGGATGCGTCGGGCGACCCCAATGCTCTCAGGGTTCTTTACGAGGCTTCTCAGCTTTGGCGGCTATCCGCGGAGCCATGGCTCCTCGTCGCTACTCTCAAGACGCAGCGCCCAGGCATGTCAGGTCGGTTCTTCGGAGGTTGCTACGCCATGAGTTTTTCACTGGACCCCGATCTCGAAGCAGTCATTGGCTCGCTCCTCCTCGAATCTGGTCAGCCTTTGGCCTCAAATGCAGGCGACTGGATGTCGCTTCGCACATGGGGCGAGGCGGGAATGGCCGCTTCCGAAGCGTCGCTTCCCCCGCACGAGGATGTCGCGCGGACGCCATTTACCATCACGTCTTTCGATGGGTCAGCAGTGTCCGTCTGCTGGTACGTGCCGGACCACCGCACCACGACACCGGGGCCCGCTGCGGTTTACGTCCACGGAGGCGGAATGCTGATGGGATCGCTGGACATGAGCGATCACTACGTTGCTGGCTACGTTGCCGACAGCGGTGTCCCGATGCTCTCGGTCGACTATCGGCTCGCTCCGGAACATCCGCACCCCACGCCAGTCGAAGACTGCTACGCCGCCCTGAACTGGATCTACACGAACACCGAACAGCTCGCCGTGGATCGGGAACGAATCGCGATTATGGGAGACAGCGCGGGCGGTGGACTCGCTGCGGCGACGGCCCTTTTAGCTCGTGATCGCGGCCTGTGTCCCGCCAAACAGATCCTCATCTATCCGATGCTCGATGATCGCACCACGACACCAGACTTACAGCTCGTCCCCTTCATGTCCTGGTCATACGAGAACAACGAGCTCGGATGGCGAGCGTTGCTTGGTGACGCAGCGGGAACCGCAACAGTGCCTGGAATCGCCGCGCCCGCCCGAGCCGAAGACCTCGCAGACCTGCCCAGTGCATACGTGGAGGTGGGCGAACTGGACATCTTTCGGGATGAGTGTATTGAGTACACACGACGCCTCGCGCTCGCCGGCACCTCGGCCGAGCTCCACGTCTGGCCGGGCTGTCCCCACGGTTTCGACCGAATCTCCCCCACGGCTGACGTGGCCATTCGCTCCCGAGCAGACCGGATACGGATCCTGAAGTCGCTCTAAGAACCGGACTCGGGCGCTCCGGACTCGCCCGGCCCCTGATCTCACCCCTACCCCACTCGTGCCGAACCGCCCCACCCTTTCGGCGGACTGGGCACGCCTGCTCCGTGCTCGGTTATTCGCACATCCCGGAAAAACCGCTCCCGGCCTACCCGGTCTTTCGACCGACCACGGCCATGAGGCGCACATACCGACTCGGCTCGGGCACGGAGAACTCGGTCATCAGGACCCAATCCTCCGTTCGCCAGATGCTGGGTGACTGGTTCACCCGAACGGCTCCCCATTGCAAGTCACAAAGGTCGATGGCCATGACGCCGCCGGGTCGAAGCGCCGTGGCGATAGCGATCAGCGGCTTCGACCTGCGATTCCTCATCGAGGTAGTTCAGTGCATGGCCCACGCCAACGATTGCGTCGGCCGGAGGAATCGGGTCGCTGGCAGGGCCAACCGCCGGATCTCGAATGCACCGGGTGCATGGTCTCGGGCGATGTTGAGCATCGCATCCGAAGCATCGGTGGCAAGCACCCGGAGACCAGCATCGGCCAGATGGGCGGTCAGTAGCCCGCTCCCGCAGCCAACCTCAACGACCAGTCCGTTGCGTTCTCGTTCTGGTTCGAGGAGTCTCAGGATCCCAGGTGCACACGCGTCAGCGTGGAACCCGAAGCCCAGATGGTGCACAAGCGCAAGGTCGTCTCGGTAGTAGGGCAGATCTCGCTGGGGGCGCGGTTCCATTGCGCAAAGCATCGCCCCGAGACTGGCCTCGATTTGCCCGAACCCGGAGGTCCGCCACCGAGGCGTTCGCCCAGGGTCCCGGACTGACCCATCCCGGGGACACTCAGCGGACCCCTCGCCTGCGTGTGATTGTCAAGATGGCAACGCCGCTTGGTGGTGGTGGCCTCAACGCCGAACGAGGCAACCGGCGCCCGAGCTCGACATCGAAGATGTGAGCCCAGCGGTCCCGGCCAGGCCCTGAGCCAGACACCCACCTCGTCGCCGTGTGCCAGGGGACAACGACGTCGGCTCGAACGAGGCGGCTTCCAGGCGCGACGAGACGGCGCAATAACGAGACGGTGATCGAAAATGGCGGGTTGGCCATCACTCGGAAGGGTCGCTTGGGCAACCGCAGGTCGCTGGCATCAGCTTTCACGACCTTCACGTCGAAGTCGATGAAGCGATCCCGCAATGAGCGCGCCCGGTCCGGGTGAAGCTCCACTGCGATGACCCGAGCTCCGCACTCGACCAGAGGGCGGGTCAGCGCCCCGGCCCCTGCGCCAACATCGACTACGAGGTGGCCCGGCCCAATCCCAGCGTCGGCCACCATTTGCTCAGCCCAACGCCTATCGAGTTGATGCCACCCCCAGAGTGCCCGTTCCCCGGACACGGCGGACCATCACAAAGAACGTCATCGCCCCAACCTATCGCGGAGGCTGGTCATTTCCTCGGGCATTCAAGCTGCTCGACGTGACAAGGGTCCGGACTACGGGGGCACCTATCAGGGACGATGACGTATGCACGGCAAAGACCTACAAAGGGGCGTCGCCAGTCAGCTGGGCGAAGATTTCCGCGATCTTGAATTCAATCTCTACCAATCTCTCCAAACGACTGCTGGTCGAGCCGAGTAACGAGCCTCGATCTTCGTCCATTGAAGCCTGCTTCGCGTCCATGCGGACTTTCCCAATTGCTTGATCCAGACCTTCCAAGGCCCAGCTGGCAGGAAGCAGTCGCATGTTCATTGCCTCTTCGAGTTCGCGACGCTGTTCAGCCATTTCCATACCGACCTCTGCAGACAGGCGGTCGAGTTCTCCGAACAACGTTGTGATCTGGAGACTCAGATCTTTCCTCGTTTCAGATTGCGCGCTCTCGGCGTACTGGTGCACCCATTCCAGGTTTCTCATTGCGCGCTCGTGGGACGCCTTGAACCGATGCATGGCCACTCGGCCTGCGTCCTCAGCGAATGGGAGAACCGATATCGTGGCGGCAGCCAGCGCAACCTTCCCGACGATGGACGTGTGCTTCGCGCCAACCGGACCGCGTGCGTTCGCCTCACCGATGAGGGTCCGAGCAATGTTCTCAATGCGATCGGAAGACAACCGCAGCGGCATTCTGCTGGCGTGTCTGGCGAAGCTCAGATCGAGCGCGATCTCATCGAGAACCATGCAGACCTCTCTGAGGGCTCCGGCCGCTTCCTCTGCCGCGCGCTGCATGTCTTCCAGGGCTTGTTCTTTCTTGCTGGATGAGCCGAAGACTAGCCATTCATCCCAATTTTCGGTGCCGTGCCGATCTCCATCTCCGCGACCCATGGTTCACTTACGCCGGCAACACGCTAACGGGCACCGCGACCCTGACCAACAGCGGTCCTGATTCGGAGTCGGGAAGCGCTTGCACCCGATCACCATGCGCTTGATCAGTGAGCTTTCCCGCTGTTCACGCATGGTTCAACACCGCGACCGTGCCAACTCGGTCGACATCGGATGCTTTGATGGCAGAGTTGCCTTGCCGCATTGTGTACTTCTCACCAATCAACAGATGCTCAAGTAGGGGTGAAGTGCTCCATCTCCTCAGAAGTTGTCCGTTTGTTGTCTAATACTTGGAGTCGCCCATGCCCGGCGGTATGGGCGAGGGGACAGTCGGCATGCGGTCGACATTCAGGGGTAGTCCGGCTGCGTATCAAACCCGCTGCAGGGGTCAATGGCAACGTGGTCGAGTGAGTAGACAACGACGCCTTCGGCGGATCCGACCACATGCGGCGGTGCGCGGAGCGTGACCCTTGTTGCGACTGAGGCGGTGGCGCGATGAGATTGCTTCCTCGGTCCGTCAATACCGGAGATGATCGTACGAAGGAACGAAGGGAGGAGGAGACGCCCATGTCGGACGATACCGAACGATCGCTCGCCGAAGAGATCCGGGAGCTGAAGGACATTGAGGAGATCACGCGACTCAAGGCTCGCTACTGCAGGAGCGTGGATTTGAATGACTGGGCCGGATACGCCTCCCTCCTCATGGACGATTACTACTTCGACAGCGACGGGGGCGTCTACGAAGGGCGCGACAAGGTCGTCGCCTTCGTGTCATCCGCGCTGGAACACGCGACCACCGTCCATCACGTGCATACGCCTGACATCACCATTACGGGACCCCGAACAGCCTCCGCCATCTGGCCGATGGACGACTACGTCACCATTCCCGGAGAAGGATCAGACTTCGTCCTCCATGGCTACGGCTGGTACGAGGAGGAATACGTTCGAACTCCTGACGGCTGGCGCCTGCAGCGCTGCGTTGAGAGGCGCCAGCGCGTCGACACCGAAGGCGAGTACCCGCCCCGGACCGAGACGGAAAGCCCGTAACCCCTGTCATTCGGTGAACGCGACTCAAGAGCCGCCAAAGCGGGTTCGATATCACCTGGACGCACGTACTGGAATTCACCTCGTTAGGCGGTCAGAACCAGGGGTCCCTCTGTTCAGTGTGCTCAAACTGAGCGACCTGGCTCTCTTCAGCCGTTCGAAGAGTCCATCCATCCAGGATCGTCAACGCGACCGCCATATGTGTTCACGGATCCGGGGTTCAGGGCGCATCCATCACCATCTATCCTGATTGACAGCTAGTGTCAGGCGAAGCGAGTCGGTTTCCTGCTTGGGGGTATGAGATGGACGAGAAGCTGATCGTTGTATCTTCGGATTCGCACGCAGCTATGCCGCAGGATCTCTGGCCTGAGTACCTCGACAATCGCTTCCACGATCTTCTTCCGGACCTTCGCAGGGATCACATTGTTTATCGCACAGCGATCTCCGTGCTCAAAGCGAAGAACGGAACGAACGCGCAAGAGGAGTTCGAGCTGGCCCACCGGACGGGTTGGCATGGTCTCTATGACCCAATCCTGCGCTTGGCAGACATGGACCGTGAAGGCATCGCCTCGGAAATCATCTATCACGCGGACCATCGCCTCGGTGACCTCTTCCACAACGCGCCGAATCGAAAGGTCTCATTCGAGGCGTGGCACGCAGGCGCGAAGGGGTGGAACCGATGGGTCTTGGACACGTTCGGATTCGCGAAAGACCGATTCCACCTCACCGCGGCGGTCGGTCCGTGCGTCGACATCGATGCAGCCGTCGCGGAGGTGGAATGGGTTGCCGATCACGGTTTTGTGGCCACCTATGTTCCTGGCTACCTGGCGCATCCCGAGATGCCTCCGCTTTTCGACGAGTACTGGGAGCCATTCTGGTCGGTTTGCGAAGACCGTGGCGTCGTCGTGGTCGTGCACGCCGGGTTCGGGACGGAGCAGGGTTTCTTGTTTCCAGAGCTCGAGAAGATCTACTACGCAGCAGCAGACGCGGCAGGAAGCACCGACCTCGAGGCGCTGATGGAACATGCCGATGCCGTGCACGAGGAATCGCAAATCTTCTTCCACAATTTCTTGAACCACAATGTCGCCTCACGCCGACCGTTCTGGCAAATGTCCCTGGGCGGCGTCTTCGATCGACACCCAAATCTCAAGCTCATGCTGACCGAGATCCGCCTCGACTGGATTCCTGCAACATTGAGCTACCTTGACGGCGTCTACGAGGAGCGTCGTGCCGACGTGCCGGCAAAGCGCACACCGAGCGAGTACTGGTCAAGCAACTGTTTTGCCGGCGCGTCGTTCATCCACAAAGTCGAAGTGGAGATGCGTGAGGAGATCGGTATAGACAAAATCCTCTTCGGGCGTGACTACCCCCACCCGGAGGGAACTTGGCCTCACACGAAGCTGTGGCTTCGGGACGCGTTCTTCGACGTCCCCGAAGACGAGCTCCGCTCTATGCTGGGGGAGAACGCGATCCGCTTTTTCGGGTTGGACCAGCACCGCTTGGCGGAGATTGCGTTGCGTATCGGCCCGTCGGTAGCAGAGGTAAACGGGAACAAGCCCGACTTGGATCCCAAGATGATCGAGAGCTTCGCCTTGCGTGGGTACTTCAAGCCAGCCGAGTGTGACGAGAGGATTCCGATGATCGAGCCGCTCATGCGCGAAGACCTCGCCCAGGTCGGTACGAATCGCCAACCGCTGGCCAGCACTCGATAGAACCCGCACTCAACCGGTCCGTGAACAAGGATTTTGGGCATCTAGGACCAACCGAGCTCCCGTAGGCGGGCATCACCAATGCCGAAGTGATGGCCGACCTCATGGAGCAAGGTGACTCGCACACGGCGGGCCAACTCCTCGGCCGTATCGGCGGACTGACAGATTGTGGCGAGAAAGAGCGTGATCCGGTCAGGACTCGCCCCCGCGTACTCTGCCCGCCTCGTCAGCGGGATCCCCTCGTATAGACCGTAGAGCGGGCCCGGTGGGCTCTCGTCATCGATGATGATCGCGACGTTCTCCATCTCCGTACGCAGCTCGTGAGGGATCGTTGTCAGGGCTTCAGCCACCAAGACCTCGAAGGCATCGACGTCGATCGGTTCCATGTCGACCACCTTGGCAGGTGATCGAACCGTTCTGCACCCAATGGGGGTACAGACGTCGCGCTGCCGATCTTTCTCACCGTGGGCCTGGTTCTGTCACCGTTCCGGCGTGCTCCGGCCGGGAGGACGCCCTGAACGGGTCCGATAGCCCCTACGCTCACAACCATGAACACATTGCGAGGCGACTACGAACCCAGTCCGTGGGAATGGGTCCGCGGGCAGGTATCCGAGTACGAGGCATCCGGCGGCCAACGGGCGAATACCCTGCGCGACACTGGTTTGCCCATCGTCGTGGTGACGAGCCGGGGATCCAAGAGCGGCAAGGTGCGAAAGAACCCGGTCATGCGAGTTGAGCACGACGGCGAGTACACGATTGTCGCGTCCAAGGGCGGCGCGGACGAAAATCCCGAGTGGTACTCAAACCTGGTGACCCACCCCAACGAGGTGACGATCCAGGACGGTCCGGAACCATTCGAAGTCACCGTCCGCGAGATGCACGGTGACGAGAGAGCATTGTGGTGGGATCGAGCTGTCGCCGCCTATCCGCCCTATGCCGAATATCAGGAGAAGACGAAGAGGGAAATCCCCGTCTTTATCGCCACCCGGAAGGGCTGAGCTGATCGGGACAGAGGTTGCTGCCGAGAGCATGGGGACGAAACCACCCCCAAACTCGACGAAAGTGCACCTGACGGGCCACGAATGGCGTTCTCGGCACCCACACGTCCGGCCACCCATAGTAGGATGACCCAGGAGACGGCGGCCGGCGCGAGGTCGCCCGTCTCGGGGGAAGACTGGCTTTGCACCCACCGAGGAGGTCCATGATGGGAGATGAGAAGGTCGTTATTGTCTCGTGCGATTCGCACGCCGGGGTTCCAAAGGACCTCTGGACCGAGTACCTCCCAAAGCAGTACCACGAACTGCTCCCGAAGCTCCGAGAGGACACCGAGATCTACCAGTCGGCCATCTACCTCCTCGGCGCCGGGAAGGGGACCCCGGCGTTCCCCGAGCATGAGCAAGCGCATCGTGAGGACTGGCACGGGCTCCACGACGCAGTTCTGCGCTTGGCTGACATGGACCGTGAAGGCATCGCGGCCGAGGTGATCTATCTCGGCGACTTCCGCCTCGCCGACATGTTCAACAACGTGACCGGGCGCGCTTATTCGCTCGACGCCTGGGAGGCTGGCGCCAAGGGGTGGAACCGTTGGACCGCCGACAATTTCGGCTTCGCCCCCGACCGCTTCCTCGTCACCGGCGCCATCGGCCCTTGCGTGGACATGCACGCGTCAGTGGCCGAGCTGAACTGGATCGCCGATCACAAGTTCGTCGGCATCTACGGGCCGGGGTACCTCCACCACGCGGGCATGCCGCCCCTTTACGACCCCTACTGGGACCCTTACTGGGCGACGTGCGCGGAGCGCAATATCGCCATCGTCATCCACGCGGGGTTCGGCACGGAGTTCGGCCAAGCGTTCCCCCAGCTCGAGAAGATCTATAACGACGTCGCGGCGGCTGCCGGGAGCACCGAACGTGAGGCGATGTTCGCGCATGCCGATGCCGTAACCGACGAGTCCAGGAACTTTTTCTTCAATTTCTCGCAAAAGAACATCGCCTCGCGCCGACCCATGTGGCAGATGATGTTCGGGGGGGTCTTCGACCGCTTCCCCGACCTGAAGGTCGTGCTTTCCGAGATCCGCGTCGACTGGATCCCGTCGACGCTTGCCCATCTTGACGCGGTCTACGAGGAGCATCGCGACGAGATGCCTGCGCAGCGCAAGCCAAGCGAGTACTGGAGCACCAACTTCTTGGCCGGCGCCTCGTTCATCCACAAGGCGGAGGTCGAGCGTCGTCACGAACTGGGCGTTCAGACGATCCTCTTCGGCCGGGACTTCCCGCACCCCGAGGGCACGTGGCCGCACACGCCGGAGTTCCTTCGGGCCGCGTTCGCCAACGTCCCCGAGGACGAGCTGCGCCTCATGTTGGGCGGCAATGGCATTCGTTTCTTCAAGCTCGACGAGGCGCGGCTCAAAGAGATCGCCAAGCGCATCGGCCCATCCGTGGCCGACATCAAGGGCGAACCGCAGATCCGGCCGGAGCTGTTGGAGAACTTCGCCGAGCGCAGCGGATTCCTCAAGCCATACGAGGGCGACGAGAAGCTCACCGCGGTCGACGTAGTCCTCAAGGACGACCTTGTAGGGGTGGGTTCGCTCACCAACTGAGAAATCGGGTGCCCGCAGCTGGAAACTCGAACTGCCCCGGGTAGAACACCTCGGTAACAACTCCGGGGGTACGCGTTGGGGAACGCCCTCAGGAGCGTCCAAACGTTACGGAGCACCTTGACGCGAGGTCAGCTCCACTCAGAGGACCGACGCGAACTTCGAGCCGACAGGCCTGCTCACGCAAGACGAGCTTCGGCCTGCCGTGGGAGCCAACGCTCATCTGCCGACGAACACCGGCAGGGAATCCCAACCCCGAACGTGCCCGCCCAACTTGGCGTGTTCGGGGTCGACCTCCCAGTCGGGGAACCGGTTGAGGACTTCGTCGAGCACGACCCGGCCCTCCAGTCTGGCCAAGGCTGCTCCCAGGCAGAAGTGGGGACCGTAGCCGAACCCGAAGTGGTGACCGATGCGGCGGTGGATGTCGAAGCGGGCAGCGTCGGGGAACTGGCGATCGTCGCGGTTGGCCGATCCGGGCAGACAGACGATGGCGGTGCCCTCAGGGACAGTTTGGCCATAGAACTCGGCCTCTGTTCCGACATAACGGGCAATGCTGTAGGGCGGTGGCTCGAAGCGGAGGATCTCCTCAATCGCCTTGGGGATGAGCGACCGATCCGCGGCCAGCTCCCGTCGCTGGTCGGCATGATCGCTGAGCAGTTTCCCCGTCCACCCGATGAGCCGGTTGGTGGTCTCGTTGCCCGCACCAGCCAGGATCACCACGTAGGCCAGCACCTCGTTGCGGGCGAGACGGCGGGTCTTCCCGCGCTCGTCCTCGTACTCGGCCGCAATCAACTCGCTCATCAAATCGTCGGAGGGATGCTTGTAACGCCAGTCGATGTAGTCGGCGTAGATGTCAGCGCTCGGAAATCCTTCCGAGTACTCGCGAGGTTTCCCGTCGCTGTGATGCATGCCCGCGTCGACGTGATCTCGCACCTTCTCCTGATCCTCTTCAGGGATGCCGAGAAGCATGCCGATGACCCTCATCGGTACCTGAGCGCCAAACTCGGCGACGAAATCGAACGCGTCCACTCCCTCCAGCAGGTCGAGGCGGTGCCGGCAGAATCCCCGAACCTGAGGCTCCAAAGCGTTCATCTTCTTGGGGGTGAAGACCCGCGAAAGGAGGCTCCGGTGAATGGTATGCGCCGGAGGATCCTCGAAGATCAGGGTACCCGGTGGTATTTCGACTCCCGATTTCATCATCTCGAGCATTCCTCTCGACGACAAAAACGATCCCCGGTCCACCAACACTTGCTCGACGTCGGCGAACCGGCTGACCGCGTAGAAGTCGTACGTTTCGTTGTAGTACAGCGGTGCTTCCTCCCGGAGGCGGCGGTAAACCGGGTACGGATCGGTGTATATATCAACGTCGAAGGGGTCGTAATAGATGTTCTGACCTACGGTTGCGGACATCGTTGAATCCTTTCGCGCCGAGGTTTCGTAGTTGTCTGACATTTGGCGTGGGCTTCCAGCCCGGCGTGCTGCAGTGCCACTCTGGTCTGATCGTGCGTCGAGAGGAAGTCCTGGACGACGTGGGTCACGCCGGGCCTGAACACAGAAACGGTGAACTGGTCAGCACGCACGCATACTCCGCATACCGGTGTGCTCGACGATGATGGTGCACGCAAGACAGGATCACCTTTGCCGTCCATGCTTCGAAGTATGTGTGAACGCCGCGGACCACGCCATCCCCACCGCCGAACGCCAGCCTGCCATCCCGGGGGTGCACCTTCTATCTCAGCGACGGACCACTCGTTCCTGCCCGCTCTGGCAGGCTGAAGTAGGAGATCCCGCCAGCGTCGTCGTACTCGAACCACGCGATTTCCTGCTCCATGTCGATGCCCGGGAGCACGTCGAGACCGAGCGTGATGAGCTGTTTCTGAATGCTGAACGTCGCGATCTTGAGCGAAAGAGCCACGATCTCACGTTCCGTGAAGTATTCGTGCAGGTCACGGCGGAGCTCGGGACTCATCGCTCCGGGCCGAGACACGAATACGTCCGTGTAGCGCAGCGCGACCTTCAGCCGTTCCGGGAGCGCGCTCTGCTCGTAGAAGTCGACCGAGGTGAGCATCGTCTCGTCGAGGCCGTCATCGCGTGCCGCCTGGAGGCGTGACGCCTTGCACAATCGACAGTCATGTGTGCGAGCGCAGCGGATCCGGACCACCTCGAGGACTACCGGGTCCAGTCCCTTGAGGCGGTTGCACGCCGCGGACCATGCGCCCACTGCGCGCGACATGTCCGGTTGGTACGCGGAGGGGGAGGTCCCGTCGGGCTGAAGTGGGATGCGGATGTTGCGGGTCATGACCCCTCTCCCGAAAGGGCTGCCTCGGAGCCGTCTGCGAAGGCCGCCTCGAGGGTGAGATCGAGCCGGATCGACTCGTCGATCACCCAGAGGACCTGCACGAATCCGTAGAGTCCATCTGCGCCGAGGTGCTCGAGCACCGGTGCCGTGTCGGCTTCGGTGACGGCGCTCACGTCGATCACGTACTGCTCGGCGAGCCGGAGGCAAGCGAGTTCGACGGGCGAGTACTCGTCGGACGTCGGCCAACTCGGTAGGTTCGCGATCTTCCGCTCGGTCAAACCGCGCTCAAGCGCAGCGGCGGAGCGGCGGTTCGATCCGCGCTCGTCGCCGAGGAGCTGGGCCATGCGCAATCGGATCAGCTCTGCGAGCAATGGGTCGATGACCTCGTCGGTGAGCGCCTCGAGGCGTTCGAACTCGGCCGCGGCCTCGGGCGCTACACGCGCCACTGAATCTGGTGGCCTGGCGAGGGCATTCTTCGCCGTCTCGTGCATGGCAACCTCCCCGGCGCACAGCCGATTGCGCATTGCGGGTTGTCAGCGGCACTTTACCACCGGCGAGACTGGCCACCAGGTGGTGAAGGGTTCCCACCCCAGTGAGGTGAACTGCAGCGGAGTCGAGTCGATGAGGAACGGAACGTCCCGAACGTTTGACTCAGTAGTCCGAACGGCGAAGTGAGCGTCTCGTGGTGCTCGCCTGTGGATCTCACCGCTCACAAGGGCGCGACCTGAAGTCGTCTTGTCCACCGTCAAACATCCCGTGCGCTTGTCCCGGAGATTCCTCGAAAATGGGTGGAAGCCAACGGGCCCGCTGACACCCTTACCCGATGGGGCACTTGGCTCCCCCTGCACTGATAATCCGGATATCGTCGTACCATGAGCAAATTTTCATTGGAAGGAAAGGTCGCCCTGGTCACCGGTGGAGGCAAAGGGATCGGGAAGGGGATCGCCCGGACCTTTGCTGGAGCAGGAGCGGACGTCGCCCTGGTGTCTCGCACAGCGAGCGACGTGGAAGCCGTGGCGGCCGAGTTGCGGGGCGCTGGTCGGCGCGCTCTCTCCTGTCCAGCGGACGTAAACGACCTCGCCGCGTTCCCCCCAGTCGTGGAACGAGTGGTAGCCGAGTTCGGGGGACTCGACATCTTGGTGAACTGCGCGGGCGGGGGGTATCACTGGCATTCCTTTGATGACACCACCATCGAGATGGTGGAGGAGCAATTTCACTTCACCGTGACGTCTGTCTACGCTCTCACCAAGGTCGCCGTGCCGCATCTCCTTGAACGTCCCGGCGCTTCTATCATCAACATCGGATCGGTGACCATCGGCAAGGCAAGTCGGGGACATCTGGCCTACGAGACGGCCAAGGCGGCGCTGGTGCAGCTGACCAAGTCACTCGCCGCCGACCTGGGCCCCAAGATCCGAGTAAACATCATCCACCCCGGAGCAACGGAAACAGAGGCGCTCCTCGAAGTCATGAAGACCATGTCGCCAGAGATGATCGAGGCGATAAGGCAGCACGCACGCATGCGGCGCAACGGCACCCCCGAAGACATTGGCGCCGCCGCTCTGTACCTGGCATCGGCCGCATCGTCCTATGTCACGGGGATCGAACTGCCCGTGACAGGCGGACCGGTTGATGAGGGCGGAATACAGTTCCCCGATCTGTAACCATTTGGCCTGAACTCGAGCCTGAGGTCGGATTCGAACCGACGACCCGCGCAATTGGCTGGTGATCAATTTCCTTGGGTCAACCGATGCGATTCATCGCGCTGCACTCATCGGCTTCGAGATGGACGAACTTGATCCAGCGCGGACGATCTCGCGGTAGCAGCGAGGCAATGTCCCCAGAGGACGGCCTGGAACATATCCCAGGCTCAAGGAGTCGTCGCACACGGGCCGGCGTGGAAGATGGTCGGCTCAGCGGCCGTACTCAGGGGAATTTTCGGGAAGCCTGGCAGCACCTACAAGGGCAGTGGATTGCTGAGGACCCCCTCTCCTGTCAGCCGGCCTGAGAGGGTGCGAATGAAGTCCAGCGCGTCGATCTCGATCCGCTCGCCGGCGACGCCCTGAGTGAACTTCCCTCCGGCGGGGCCGTCGAGCACAAGCTCGAAGGGTTGGCCGTGGATCTCGGCCCACTCGGCCACAATGTCGGCGACAAGGCGGCCGTCGTGATCGGCTGTGAGCTGCATCGGGCGATTGATGGCCGCGTGGACATCGATCCGATGGGCCCAGACGTCGCGGGTAAATCCGACGTCGAGAAGATATTTGAGCGGTGCCCATCCAATCGGCGGCCCGAATGGGAGGGGGATGTACCGGGCCGGAGGCGGCGTGCGCCACCGGCCTTTCACCGCATTCGGACCCACCGCCGCAAGCTGCGCAGCGATTTCAGAATCCGAGAGTTGGTTTCGCTCGCGAATCTGCAACTCGTTCATGCCGTCGACCCAATGGTGCGAGTCGATCTCCTTGTTGAGTGGCATGCCCCGTCTCAACTGATGGACGAACACTCGGAATGACGCCTGGGCATCGCCCGAACCGAGGACGTGCAGCACCATCTTACGAACATCCCAGCCGGGGCAATCGGTGGGCGTTGCCCACTCCTCGGGCGTGAGCGATGCGACCAGGTTCGCAAACCGTGTGAATTCCTCCTCGGCCAGCACGCGGGCCTCGGGACGCGCGATTCTGTTTGCCATCATGAGTGTCTGCTCCTTTCGAGCACGTCGTCGACATACAGATCGACGAGCCGGTTGAGGTGACGGATCCAGCGGTTGCCGTCGGGGTCATTGCTCAGCTGCGCCTCCATCAAGCCTGCGACCATGGCCACGATGCAGTCGATGTCGCCGTGTTTGGCGACGCCGGCCTCGTTGATCAACTTGTAGGCGCGTCCCAGTACTTCCTCGGCGAGAGCGTAGGAGGTGGGTGAAGGCACGAAACCTGGTACGTGACGCTCGAAGAGCAGCTCATAGCGTGCCGGATCCTCGAGCCCGAATCTGACGAACTCGGCCAAGAACCTCTTCAGAGCTGTGCGCGGGTCTCGAGGGAGTTTGACGAGGTCGAGCCGCTGCAGCAGTCGCCGGTTGCCGTCGGCAAACATGGCGTCGTACAGTGCGAGCTTCGAGTCGAAGTAGGCGTAGAGCGACGGTTGGCGGATCCCGATCTCGCGAGCGAGGGCGTGCAGCGACACGCCAGCGATTCCGTGCTCCCGGGCGAGCTTCCATGACGACTCGACGATCGCGGCCACCTTGGCATCTCGTCGCTGCGTGACCTTGTCCGGCCTGAGCCGAGAGTCAGCCCCCGCTGGTTCATCTATCATCGATAGGCAGGATATCTATTAGTGATAGGTATGTCAAGAGGCTTGAGCCCAGCCTTTGACGGTCTTGCGATTTCCTTCACCGAAGCCCTGCCGCAGTTCTCCGGGACTGAGACCGGATTCGGCGCTCCACTCTGCGTGGTCTGGGGCAGTGATTGACCTCGAGGGCGCCGTCCGCAAAGCTCCTCTTGCCCGGCATTCTGCGGAGGAGGAGACGTGGCGCAATACATCCAGATCGTCGAGTATGAATCGGACGACATCGACGCAGTGATCAAGGTGGCGAATAGCGTGCCAGTTCCCGACGATGTACCGAAGCCAACCTCGGTGATCGTGGTGCGAGACCGAGACCGTCCAGGGACGTACGCCACGATCCTCCGCTTCAACTCCTACGAAGAGGCCATGCGCCATTCCGAGAGTGACGCCACGCACGAGCGCCTTGCCAAACTGGGTTCGCTCATGAAGGGCAGCACACGCTTTTACAACCTTGACGTCCTTGACGAGAGAAATCCATAGCAGTGCGCTCAACCGCCGGGAGTGCGTCTATGGAGGGGCTATCCCAGGACACCACCGGTTCTGTGACCAATTTCACAAGCGCCAGAGTCGTCCGTTCCCATTAGCTTGGCGGGATCATGGTTCGCCAACCAAACGCGCTGATCCTGTTGCACGGCTTCGGGTCCTCTTTCGATCACAACTGGCAGCAGACTGGCTGGGTCGACATCCTGGCTGACTTCGGTGTCACCGTCCCCACCATCGACCTACCGGGTCACGGGTCGTCTTCGCCGCTGACCGATCCGGCGGGCTACGCCGACGTGGAAGGGGACGTCCGCCGCGCCCTGCCGGCGGACGTACTCATCTCAGGGGTCGGTTTCTCGGCAGGGGCAGAATTGCTCCTGCGTCTGGCTGTCGCCGAGCCAGAGCGTTTCGACCGGATCGTCCTACTCGGGCTGGCAGACAATGTTTTCGAGTCGGGCGACCCCGCTGCAATAGTGGCGGCGCTCGAGAGCAGCGAAGAGCCAGAGGACGTTCAGGCTCGGCTGTTCCGCCGGCTGGCCCAGTCGGCGGGCAACGACCCGAGAGCGCTCTCGGCCTTCCTCCGTCGGCCCCGCCGACCGCTCACCGAGGAAGAGCTGGCGAGGCTGCATTGCCCGATCCTGGTGGTGCTGGGAGACCGGGACACGGCGGGATCTGCTGACCGGCTGATGGCGGCGCTGCCGTCGGCCTCGTTGGTCACGCTCGCCGGCGTCGATCACTTCGCTACACCGTCGGACTTCGGCGCGATTGACGCTACGGTCAGATTCCTCGGGCTCCAATGACTCCGACGCTGCTGCGGCTGCGGCGTGAGGGGCAGGACGCTCCACGGTTCCAGAGATAGAGCCGCCGCTACGAGGTCGGGGAGGCGAGGCGTGAGTTCGCTTTGAATCGGGCGGACGCCCGGCCCAGCCGGGTGATGAATTGCAAGAGTCGGCTCCGGGCGGCCTCGGCCGACGGGGTCAGACCCTGCCTGTTTGCCACGTCCCAATGGCCTAGAACTACCGGCCGGAGGATGGCGTCATGGTGCACGCCTAAGTCGTAGATCCCAGCTCGGGCAATGGCCTTTGCGTGGTGGGCGAAATCTGGAATGCCCGTACCAGGCATCTCGAACGTCAGCACTTGACGCTTGATGGCCTCCATCATCCCTGAAGGATCGATCTCTAGCGCGGCCGATACCAGATCTCGGTAGAAAAGGTAATGGAGGTTCTCATCTGCCGCCACTCGTTTCATGACCGCGTAACCCTCAGCGTCGGGCAACGCCTTCCCGGTGTTGTGGTGGGCGATTCGGGTCGCCAACTCCTGGAGAGCGAGATAGACGAACGCATCGGCGACGGTCTCGGCTTGAGGGGAAACGCCGCCGGTGACCTGGGCCATCCGGGCCCGCTCAAGGTTGACGGGGTCGATGTGCCCGCTCATGATCAGGTAGTCCCGTAGGACGATCGAGTGCCGCCCCTCCTCGGCCGTCCACCGCCGGGTCCAATAGCCCCAGGCGCCGTCCCGGCCGAACACGTTGTCGATCGAAGCGAAGTAGTACGGCAGGTTGTCCTCGGTCAACACGTTGACGAACACGGCACTGGCCACGCCGTCGGGCAGGGTTTCGGTGCATCCGACCTCCGGGAGCGGCCGCCACTCGACGAGGTCGTGGGGAAACCACTCCTTGGCGATGCCCAGATGGCGGTCGATCAAGCGCTCGGCGGTTGGTTGGAGTTCGGCAAGCATGGTCGCGTCATCCATATCCGACCCTCCTTCTCTGGTGCCAGCCGTCCGCCTGACCTGCACGTACCGCTACTGCCGGACGCCGCGGGAACGATGCAATCGCTAGCCAAGGATATCGCAGCTGTAGAGCACCGGATCCAGTTCTAATCCGGCAGAACCCGGCGGGTGGCGCGTTGGAGGCGTGTCACCGCTCGCATCAGCAAGGTGGAGCCGTTTCGGCACCTTCAACGGCAGACTGCGGGGTTGAAGCGGCGGTTCGCGCATGTCACACGCCCCCAGACGCTACGGTGCCACGAACCAACGGAATTGCGATTGCTCGAGATCCGGGAGAAGCGATGACCTCGAAGTCTGATTTCACAGCTGAGGAATGGCGGCAGATCCTGGAAGCGCCGCCGAGTGCTGGAATGATCGTGGTCACCGCCCAACGGGGCGGCTCGTTTCGAGAGACCATTGCCATGGCGAAGGCCTACGCCGAAGCACGACAACAGCACGGCAAGAGCGAACTTCTTGATGAGATCGTGGTTGCGAAGCCGGAGCGGGATCACACGCACTATCACTCTCCCGAGGAGCTCAAGCAACATGGACTGCAACACCTGCGGGATTCGGTCACTCTGCTTGAGAGCAAGGCGACGCCGGACGAGGTCGAGGAATACCGCCGGTTCATCGTTACGTTGTCCCACAAGGTCGCAGCTGCTCACCGAGAGCATGGTCAGGAAGTGAGCGAGTCCGAGCGGACGGCCATAGACGACATCACGGAAGCCTTGAACGCGACCGCCGGGTAAAAAGCGTCGCAAGCCCGTATGGCCGAGGGGTGGGGGTGCTGCCCGGGCTCGACGGCGCTGCTTCGGGCATCTCGAGGAAGGCGGGTCGTTGCGACCTGCTCGGCTCGTTGCTCACTTCGTTCGTTACCAGGTGTGTACCAGACGTACAACGGCTTCTTCGTCGCCGGCTCGCTACGCCTCGGTAGAGATGACCGAGCCCGGCTCGGGCCGGTTCTCGGTGGAGAAGATATCGATGTCGTCATCTCAGGTGCCGACCCCTACTGCACGCTGTGCGTTGACCGCCTCCTTCTCGATGTCTGTCCCGACGAAGAAGTCGGGATTGAGCGACGCGTAGAAGCGCAATGGGTTCAAGAACACAAAATCCTGGAACTGATCGGCATCAAGAATCTCGCGCTCGACCAGCTCATAGGCCTCGGCCAGTGGCCGATCGAAGTCCGGCACGTCCCAATGGCCGAGATCGGACGCGAACATGGCTGGAAGCTGGGCGCCGAGGGGCACAAGCCGAGGGTCGCAAGCCAGACCTACGAAGGGATCATCGGCCTCGCATCCCCAATAGAACGGCGTGCAGAACAGGTCCCGGATGTCCTCCTCAGATCGAATCTCGGCTGCAGCAAAGTCGTCACGGGCTTGGTTCACCGCTCCCGACCAGATCAGCTGTTCTGGCTCGTACACGCCCAACCGAGGATCGCTCTCGATGAGTAATTCAGCGAGATGGGTACGGTCGATCCTGTTCGGATCGAGCTGAGTGATAGCCGGGCCCCCTCGTTTGTGCCAGGTCGATACCAGACTGACGAAGGTCTGCACACCTACTGCGACACCACCCTCGAGCAGAGCAACCCGGAGTTGAGGAAACCGACGCGTGACTCCCCCGAGGAAGAGCGACTTGGCGAGGGCTGCGCCCGCTGCGGCAAAGTGTCCGATCTGGTTGTACATGAAATTTGACGTCGACGCACGATCACTGAACCCGATTCCGGCCGTGTGTGCCGACAACGGCAACCCGAGCTCGATGGCCGTTGCCCAGACGGTGTCGAAGTCGTAGATGCTGTCGATCCCGAAGGTATCCACCCAACCCTTGACGTCCCATTCGGGGATACGCATCGACGCCCAAGGATCGCTGGGAGGCCACGGTTCGCCCGGAGCCGGGCGATGAACGTGGCTCGGGATCAATCCCACCTTCGCGCCGAGTCCCTTCGCATGCTCCATCGCCGCGATCGCCTCTTCAGGCGTATGCATCGGTATGAGCGCGGCAGTGGTAAATCGATCTCGGAATGGACCGTACTGATCAGCCATGAACTCGTTGTACAACCTGCACAACGTCACCCGATTCTCCTCATCGAGCACCTGGAGCAGGGAGAGACCCATCGTCGGGTACAAGACCGCGAAATCGATGCCCGCCTCGCACAGACGTTCGTGATATCTGGCAGGAGCGGTCACTGTCGCGTAGTAGTCCGTGCTCGCAGGCACATGCCACGAGGACGGGATCAATCCGCCCTGACGCCTCTCCTCAGCCGACATCTCACTGCTCGGCCCCCGTCCGGCCATGCCTTCGAGTGCCGCGGCGTGTCCATGGTCCCGAACAAAATCGGTGAAGACCGGGACCAACTCCACGATGTGACCATCTCCATCGATGACCGGATGACCCAAACGCTCCCGAACGTGGCGAGATGGAGACTCCTCCTTTGTGGACCGTGACATTGGCCTCTCCCTATCACTTTCGACAAGAACCCACTGCCTGCTGGGCCATGGGGTCCCACCATCACAGATTCAGACGACTCACTCCCCTGCTCGTTGGGCCTGCTCCATCCATCACCGCCCAGAGGCGTTAGGAGACCGCAATCGGGTCAAGAGCATCGGCGATGGTCATGCACCTCGTGTCGAGCGGCAACTCATCAAGGGACACTGGCGTCGCAATTTCTTCGGGGGTCGGTCCGATCCGGTCAGCGATTGACTGAAGTCTGTCGAGATCGAAACCGTAAACCTCTGTTGCCGTCAGGGATGTCATCGCTCGGACCTCTGCTTCGGGTACTTCAGAGAAGTTGAGTCGAAGAGCGGTCAACGTATGCGGAAACGTGCCCTCGTGATGCGGATAGTCGGCGCCCCACATGATCCGATTGACGCCGATCTGGTGCCGAGCGGCCACCTCGGCACTGAGCATTAGAGAAGCACCGAGATAGCAGTTCCGCTCGAAGTACTCGGTTGGCGTCAGACGCAGCCCTTCGATGGCCCGATGAAAATGCGGGTACAGAGTCGTCCGCTTGTCGTTGCCCTGGGCGTACTCGTATTCCATCTGTTGCAGCAATGCCGTCACCCAGGTCAATCCTGTTTCGGTGAACACGAACTTCAAGTCTGGGAATCGCTCCAAGACGCCCCCGAACACGAGGTGGCCCAGTCCTCGGTTGAAGAACAGGAACGTCTCGTGCGCACCAACGGCCTGGGCTGCTGGACCGGTGTTGGGAGTTTCCGGCGGGCTCACCGTGACCGTATGCCGATGGACCGGCATATTGAGTTCGCAGCACACGGCCCAGAACGGATCCAAGTGCCGCTCGAAAAGATTCACGAGTTGGCTCATATGGTCGGCCGGAATGAGCACCCCAGCGAGGCCGTTGTCCCGAGCCCAACGGACCTCTTTTATTGCCTCATCGATGTCATTCAAGAAAATTTGCGCAAGACCTCCGCGACGCTCCTTGGCCTTCGAACAGAAATCGACGAGCCAACGATTGTGGGCCCTGACGCCGGCCCACCTGAGTCGATACTCCTGGGCGTTACTGGGCGCTCCGGCAGTGATGTATCCAGAGGGGTAGAAGGGAGGCACCGTGTTGGGAAAGACCACCTCGGCAGCGATCCCCTGACTGTCCATGTGCACGAGCCGCTGGTCGCTGTCCCAGTTGTACGGTGACAGAAATGAAGCCGTACCCAAATGCAGGTTCGGGTCATCCTGGGCCAATTCGAGATCGAGTTCGCTCCACGGGTCACTAAAAGTCGCTGCCCAAGCATCGAACTCTTCGTGAAACTGATGATCCAAGTAGGGCTTGTAGTCAGCGATATCAGCACCGGCATGGGCATCCGACGAGATCAGCACATATCGCTGCGAACCTGCAGCCGCCATCACACACCCCCACGTTCGGTGAATCTCAAAGTACCGTACTTTGCATCAGCAGCCTGATCAACGGCCTCATCAAGGCATGTCACCTGCCAACTTTCGGCCTCCCAACCACGTGCCGAACGGCCATCGACACCGCCCACCCCGTGCCCGCAACGCGCCAAGGCACGGGCACGTCGGCCGCCGGGGCGGCGCGGGCGGTCATGAGGCGGCGGCCCCTGCCGCGGCCAGCGCCGCTTGGATACTCTCGACCAGACGTCGCGCGGATTCCGCACTGAGCTCGACGGCGACCCGGGCTCCGGGACCGAGCGAGGGATCGGCGAAGTCGATGTTGAGCGTGTGGTCGAACGGCGCGTGGAAGGGATGGTCGAAGTAGACCTGGGCCGAGGTGACGCCGAACCAGCCCCGCGGCCCCTTGGCGCTGCCGGCGATCTCTGTGGCGATGGTCAGGTAGGAGCACATGGTCAGTCCCCCCCCAGGTGCCTGCCGAACCATTCGAAGATGCGCCGCCAGCCGTCGACGGCCGCCTCGGGCCGGTACGCCGGCCGGTCGACGGCGAAGAAGGCGTGCCCGGCGCCGTCGTAGCGGTGGAACTCGTACGTCTTGCCGGCTGCCTTGAGCGCCGCATCCAGCTCGTCCACATGCTCGGGGCTGGGGAACTGGTCCTCGTTGCCGAAGAGCCCGAGCAGCGGGCAGTTCAGATCCGGGGTCCGGTCGACGAGTGGCGTCACCTTGAGCGGGAATCCGTCCGGGACGGTCCCGGTGACGAAAGCCCCGTAGCAGTCGACGGCCGCATCGACGGGCAGGCTCACCGCGGTCAGGAATGAGTGCCGGCCGCCAGAGCAGTAGCCAATGACGCCGACCTTGCCGTTGGCTGTGGGGAGGGCCCGCAAGGTCTCGATGGCGGCTCCCGCATCTCTCACGAACTGACCGTCGGGGATGCCGCCGGCCTCCCTGGTGGCGGCAGCGGCGTCGTCGGGGTCGACGTCGAGCCCCTGGCGGGCGTAGAGGTTGGGGCAGATGGCGTTGTAGCCGTTGGCGGCGAAGCGGCGGGTGATCTCCTTGGTGGGCGAGTCCCAGCCCGGGAGGTGATGGATGACCAGGACGCCGCCGACGGCCACATCCCCGACGGGACGGGCCTGGTAGGCGTTGACCTGGGCACCGTCGGGGGCGATGATCAGTATGTTCTCGGCAAAGAGGGATTCTTCGGGTGCGGGCACGGCGGATCCTTTACGGTCGGGGTGCGGTCGTTGCGCCGACCACTATTGCGCGCCGCCGGGGCCCACCGCTGCTCGTACCGGCATGATGAGCCGGTGCACCGACTGCTGGTCGCCCTCACCGGGACAGTGGCCCTCGAAATGTCGGTGGGCCCCGCAGTGGCGTGTCGGTACCGAGATCTCCATCGGTGGGCGCTGACCTGGAGTTCGTCCCCCAACGCCAGCGATCTGAGGATGGCG
Organism: uncultured Acidimicrobiaceae bacterium; assembly: GCA_963787485.1. Classification (GTDB taxonomy): domain Bacteria; phylum Actinomycetota; class Acidimicrobiia; order Acidimicrobiales; family RAAP-2; genus Bog-473. The sequence continues at coordinate 497,616 of CAWBDF010000002.1, forward strand.
TCGTGGCGCTCCGGTTCCTCTACCTCTTGCTCCTCCGTGTCGCCGCACGCTGCGCCGGAAGAGGATCGAATGGCCGACTTCTTCGCAGAGCGACCCGACTTGACCATCGGATAATTCATCGGTGTGTCCTGACTGCGGCGCAAGCCAGGACCTTGGAGGCCCCCCACAGTCCCAGGAACGCATGCGAGTCGCACGGAGAGTACCGATCGACCTCGAGCCAGCGCCGCTTCGCGGTGACCGAGCGGCGGCGCTGCGATCCGGCTCAGTCGGCTGGTGCTCGACGAGGCCCTCTCTGGCTTGGATCCGACCGGCATCGATGTCATCGGCGACGCCGCGCCAGTCGGGTCACCCAGTTCCTCTTCGAGCCCCGCCGGCTCTCGGAGGTGTTCCGGGAGGCGGTGAGTCGCTGAGTCGCCTATCTGCCCCCCACCGCCCCGTTCGCCATGCCGACGTTGTTCGGGTTCGGGGAGGCGACCTGGTGGCAGTTCATGCTGTCGGTGGCTGTGAGCTTGGTCGGCACCGTCGTCGTGGCGCTCGTGCGGCCCGGGTGTACCGCTCGGCGGTGTTGCAGACCGGGGGACGGGTGCGGCTCCGTGAGCTGATCCCACGCTGACCAAGTGAGGGCCCTTCGGGCACTTGTCAATAGCGATCAGAGGCCGAGCGACGCCTTCGCGAGGGCCTGACCCGAGGCGTGGGGCCGACCGCCACGTTAGACCCGCATGTTCGATACGCTGCCAATGAGTCAGTACGGAGCGTTTCCGGCCCGAACATCATCGGGCCGACGCTGGCGCAGACCAACGTGGCCGTCCAGGCCGAAGCAATTGGAGACACCATCTCAACTGAGTTGGCGGGACGCCGAGTGACGGAGGGGTAAGCCATGTCGTCCAAAACCATGATCGATATCGATCCCGATTTGCTGCACAGAATTGCCGAGGCACAGGTGCACGCCGCTGCCGAGGGCTTGAACCACGTCGCCATGGAGCAGACAGGCCACGTCCCGACGATTCTGAAGACATTGGTGCCCAAGGGGCCCTGGTCCTGGGCGATCATGACGATCCCGCAGCCCGACGGGAGCATCGTCTTGCCAGTGCAGACCACCTTTGAGGCCATTGAGGACATCTATACGCAGATCCGCGGACATTCGGACATCCTGGCCACGGCACCGGTTCTCGATGTCAACGGCGCGTGGTATTCCATGTTGGAGACCTTTGCCACGGCTCAGGTGAAGGAGACCGGAGAAGTGAGTGAAAACCAGATGGTCCTCGTCCTTCCCGTGACGAGCGGTCCCGGGATCACTGGAGAACTGTGTTGGATCAATATGGACCGCACACTGCTCGGCAAGGACCTGCCCCTGGCCGAGCCCAAGTCTCCGACGGAGATCCGCAAACACCTGCTAGGGCTGCACGATCAGCTCATCGGGGCACTGGGCGCCAACGACGCCAACGCGTTGGTCGCGTTGTTCAGCCCAGGTTGCCAGTCCGCGATCCGCGACTACGTGGCCGACACCGGGACCATCACCGGCCTGGACGACCTTGACGGCCTACGGGAGCACTACCGGGCGTTCTTCGATCTCTACGAGGTGTCGTCAGTAGATCTGCTCCAGCGCGTCGTGCAGGAGTGGTACCTGTTCGCCGAGCTTCGAGTCGAAGTGACCGCGCGCTCAGACACGGAAAATGTGAACCTGGCCTTCCACACAGCCACGATCTTTGCGCCCGGCAAGGAGGACAAATTCATCGTCCAGATCGGACATGGCACGGACCTTTCCGCTGAGGATGGGGCGTGGCGCACCTGAGGGTTCCTCGGTCCGGCCGCTGAACCCGAGTGGGAACTCCTGGAGCCGTCGCAGCTTGCCTTGCCGCGTCCACCGCGAGCATGTACACCTCGCCGCGGATGCACCAGCGTTGGGTTCCGGGGGTGGTTCGTCACCAGTGGGCGCACTACCACTGGAACGGGCCTAAGGGACGCGGGTGCCGAAGAATCGGTAGTCTCGCGCTCGCCTCCCCGACCGGCGATGGGTGGGAAGGCCACGACGGTCGACCGAACGAGGAAGGGACGGAGGGGCCATGGGTACGGACGTCGCAGGTTTCTCACAGCGATACGGGAGGCTGGCCATTGTGGCCGGCGCGTCAGAAGGCGTCGGTGCCTGCGCGGCCGAGGAGATCGGCGCGCGCGGCCTCGATCTCCTCCTCATCGCGCGCGAACGCGGGACTCCTCGACGAGGTTGCCGCCGATATTCGCGCCCGGCACGGGGTGGAAGTGCGCACACTGTCGCTCGACCTCACTCTGCCCGATGCAGTCGATCGTGTGCTGGCAGCCGTCGCTGGCGACGAAGTGGGACTGCTCTTCTACAATCCGGGCGCTGTCCATAACTCTGACTACTTTCTCGACCAGCCACTCGAGCTTCCGACGCGGATGATCACGCTGAACTGCACGGTGCCCACCGCACTGGTCCACGCGCTGGCACCCGCGATGAAGGCGCGGGGTCGAGGTGGGATCGTGATCGTGGGCTCGCTAGGGTGTTTCGTCGGCGCGCCACACTCGGTCGCGTACTCGGCGGCCAAGGCTTACCAGGTCAACTTCGTGGAGGGCGTGTGGGCCGAGCTACGCGGAGACGGCGTCGATCTGCTGTCCGCCGTCATCGGCAGCACCACCACGCCGGGTCGCGCCCGAACACTGGGTGTCGAGATCGACAACAGTCTCGACATGCCCGCGGACGAGGTCGCAAAGGAGGCCCTCGACAACATCGCGAATGGGCCAACGCGCATCATCGCGAAGCTTGAAAGCGGCATCGGTCCCCTGGCCACCCCTTGGCAGGAATTCCGCACCAACGCCCTCGCCATCATGATCCGCGCCTCCGAAGAGTTCACCAAGCGGACGAAGGGCCCCGCCGACTGAGGGAACCCGCGGCGTCCACGTCACCAGATGCGGCGAAGCTGAGCGCCTTCACGGCGCGCCCGCAGATGCTCGCGGCGCTGCTCTGGGGTGACCACCGGCGTATCGTCCGGCAGATGGTCCCGGACTTCGGCAACCGGTACCTTCTTCATCGTCGGAATCGGGTAGGAACTCGCTCGATAGAAGCGCATCTGAATCACACCCCACGGGTAGTCCGCCTTGTCGAGCCAGTTGGGCACGGCGGGGTCGTGGTTCGAGATCACCGCTCGGAATCGCCCGTCGGTGTCGATACAAGCCTGTGCGTCGTTCAGACTCGATTGGCGGTTCACCCAGTCCACCGTGCAGAAGCGATCGTCGCCCACCAATGCCTGCCAGTAACGGCACTCATCGGGGAGATCAGTCTCGAGGATCAGTGCCTCATCATCGTCGAGCTCGTGTATTCCGTCGTAGTAGGCCTGCTTGGGCAAGCCACCCATGTCGTCTACCTTCGCCGAACGCTTGAACTCGTTCACACCGTGATGCTCCCGATACCAGCGAATGAGGCTCATGTCGAAGGCGATCATGTCCTCGACCCAACGCGGGAGCTCGGAAAAACGTCGGGCGATCTCCTCCGGCGTCATGTCCGCGCCCGGCTCGTCGAGACGGTCGATGGCGAGGCTCGCGTCCGTCTCGTTGCGCCAGTCGCAGGCGCAGCGACGGACGATGAGCCGGCGGGTGTGCTCCTTCATCTCCCACCAGTCACCCCGATAGCCCTCGGGTCGCCGTGGGCTCAGGATCACGCTGAACGAGCCGTCCTCCGCGAGCGTGAGGGAGTCGAGATCGTGGGCGAACACGGTGCCACCGCCCGAGATGAGTGACGGGGACAGGAAGTCCCAAGTCTGCTCGGTGATCTCGACGAAGCGAGCTGTGCCACGGAACCCCGAGATCCGATACGTGCCCGCGGCATCGATCTCGGCCGTCGAGTACACGTAGTCGGGGTCGGGTCCACCCTGGTTGTAGGCGTAGTTCCACAACGGCATGAACCCTGGCCGCTTGGCGTCTGTGTACACGCGGCACCCGTACCCCGATGCCAGCATCGACAGTGCCAACTTGTTCATGTCCTGGACCTCAGCCTCGGTTGCGCCATCGGGCCGCCATAGCGCAAGAAGGTTGTCGACGACCGGTTCGAGGGCGCGCATCTGCTCGGCCCAGGTCGGCAGGCTTGGGGACGGGATCGTGTGACTCATTTGATCCTCCGTGTGCGGCTCAGCCTTCGAGCTCCATGTCGTGGTGTTCGATCTCGGCGGCGAATGCTGTACTGCAGATCCCCGACGAGACCTACGACCGCAGAGGCGCTGAGGTCCCTCTCAAGTTCAAGGCTGTCGAGCACGATGATTGCATCCTCTCGGGGTGGAACTGCCCGCCTCCGACGCCTCGTCCATCTGTAGGGGATCCGCTACGTCGACCCTCAGAGCGAACACCCGATCTGTCGGACCCACGCGCCAGGCTCGTTGTTCCGCCGTCCATGATCTCAGGCAACGTGCCGAACGCACTATGCACCCACCATCATGATGCCGCCGTCAACGGCAATCAGCTGGCCCGTCACGAAGTGTGCCGCCGGCGATGCGAGAAAAACGAACACAGGACCGATGTCGTGGTGTGGATCCCCGAGTTGGCCACCAATGACGATCGACGTGTTCCGTGCCATTCGGGCCGCGGCCTCGGGCCCGAGGAACTCGCGAAACCGCTCTGCTCCAGGAGTCTCTGCCGCCGGTGCCAGTGTGTTCACCGTGATCCGGTGGCGTCCCCACGCCCGCGCCGCCGAGCGAGTCCAGGCGTGCACCGCGGCTTTCGAGAGCGCATAGGAGGGGGCGATGGGGTTCCCCGTGACACCTTCACACGAACCAACGTTCACGATCGCGCCTCCGGTTCCCCGCAGGTTTCTGAACGCGGCCTGATTCGTGAACACCGTGGCCTTGAGGTTGGTCGAAAAGAGGAAGTCGAGGTCCTCCTCGTCGACGTCGTCCGGCTTCGATGGGGACCAGAGCCCCGCGCAATGGACCAGGACGTCGAACCCACCGAGATCGCGGGCCACCGCTTCGAAGAGCTCGTCGACGGCGTGCTTGTCTCGCAAGTCGCACTGCCACCAGCGCGCAACCTCGCCAAGGCTCTCGGGCGGGGGGGTGTGGTGGTACACGGCGGCCACCTGTGCGCCTTCGGAGGAAATGGCCCGAACCGCTCCCGCGCCGACACCGGTGGCGGCCCCGGTGACGAGCACCCTACGGCCTCTGAGCTGTCCCTGCCCATCCATGACGAATCCACCCCCCACATTGCCCCAATGCCCTTTTCGGGCGGAGCGTACTTGCCTCCTCCACCCGTTCCATCTTCAACGCAGGGATTCCAAGACTGACCGCGTACCTGTCGCACACCGAACCGCGATGTCGTCGACAGGAAGCTCCAAAAGATCATCGGAGAGAACCTCGACACCCAGAGGGCCCTCGTACCCGATGTCGGCAAGCGTCTGGACGAAGCCGGTCAGGTCGAATTCGCCCGCACCGGGTATGAGCCGACGGTGCATCGTCTCTTGGAAGGCGTCCTCCTCTGCCTGAGCAGGGGCGTCGTCGATCTGTACGGAGCCGACGAGGCTTCCCGGTGTAGCCGCCAGATCGTCGAGGCTGGAGCCGGATCGGAAAAGGTGCCACGAATCCACCTGTACGGTCCCGTTCGCCCGCCCGGCGACCCGGACGATGTCAACCGCTCGACTGAGGGTCGGGATGCCGGCCCACCCCAGGAATTCGAGGGCAACGATGAGGCCGTGCTCGGCCGCGACGTCACAGACGTGTGCGAAGCCCTCGGCTGCAACGTCGACGTCAATGTCGGCCCCCATGAGCTCGACCAGAGTGACGATGGGCGCTCCGACCGCTGCCGCGGTCGGGCAAACCCGTTCAGCGGTGTTTCCGCGCATTGGAGTCGGACGTCCGCTCGCCTCGCTGTCCACATGGAGATCGAGCCAGGACGTGATGGCTTCGAATTCGGCAATGGCGAGGCCTGCATCCACCACCCGTTGAGCCAGTTCAAGGACCGATGTTCCGCTGGCCTGTGCGGCCTTCAGGTCATAGCTCGTAATGGAGACTCCTCGGTAACCATTTCGACGCGCCGGTTCAAGTCGTTCGAGGAACGGCGTCGTCCGCACCGTTCCCGCGCACAGGACGAGGTCGTTTCGGCCGAATGGTGTGGACATGGATGACTCCGCTTCGTCGCGACATCGTGGCCTTCGACCAGGTGGTGGCAGTGCGCCAGTCTCCGAAGGGGACGTCTCAATGTAGCCGCCACCAGCAAGATTGATCAGATCGGGGCATGCCTCCTGGCCAATGGCCGCGGCATGATGGATGATGATGTCCCACTCGTCGAAGGAGGTTCGCCGATGCGTGCGGTACGGTCCGCCCCACCCGGTGTCAGCGTCGTCGACATCGACGTGCCGGACGGCCCTGGGGAGCTCGTGGCGATCCGATCCGCGAGCATCTGCTCGTCCGACTTCAAGTACATTGCGCACGGAAGCACCTCGATCCTCGGCCACGAGCTGGCAGGTGTGACTGAGGACGGACGCGCCGTGGCCATCGAAGCCATCTTTGGTTGTGGCGAATGCGAGCTGTGCCGTGCGGGGCGTTACAACTTGTGCCCGACGACCGGACGCATGCAGCTGGGTCTTGGCATGGACGGGGGAATGAGCGAGTGTTTCCGCGTGCCTTCGCGGTCGTTGATCGAACTCCCCCCAGGGCTCGACCCCCGCGATGCATGCCTCGTCGAACCCATGGCCGTCGCCTGGCATGGGTGCCGGTTGGCGGGAATCCACGAGGGGGCGCGCGTCGCGGTCGTGGGGGGTGGCGCGCTCGGGTTGATGGCGTTGGCGGCGGCAAGCGCCCAAGGTGCCGCCGAGGTCTCCCTCGAGGCGCGCTACGCGCATCAGATCGAACGGGGCGAGCGCCTTGGTGCGAGCCAACCATCCGGTCGCTACGACGTCGTGATCGAAGCGGCCGGGTCGGCCAGCTCCCTCAAACGGGCGATGACGCTGGTCGAACGAGGCGGAGCGATGGGTGTGCTGGGCCTCTTCGATCCCGCGACCGAGTGGCCGTACTGGCCCTGGATATTGAAGGAGATTCGGACGTTCCCATCGGTGGGGTATTCCCATCACGAACACGGTCGCGATTTCGACCACGCGGCACGACTTCTCGCCTCGACTTCGGACCTCGTCGACGTGCTGATCACCCACCGCTTCCCCATCAATGACGCACCCGAAGCGTTCCGCGTCGCCGGTGACAAGACGACGGGCGCCGTCCGGGTCGTCGTGGACCCTTCAGGCGGCTGATCGGAACGGTCATCCGGCGGGGTCCACCCGTCCAGCACCGAAGGTCCACCGGGTCGCACCGCCAGGCTCCTTGGTGGCGACGGCATAAGCATCCTCGGGCATGAACTCGTAGACGTACCACGGTGGTGGACCGGCGCTAGGAGCGCTGTACTCGTGGGTGAAGCCGCCACCGTCCACGGTCGGTGCCCAGCCACCCTCAGCGAAGACGTCGGCGAGGCGCTGCAGCAGCTCGTCGTCGGTAACCCTGGCGGCCCGGCCTTCGAGCGTCACGTCGTAGCCATGAATGGCCACGCCAAAGGCGCAACGCGGGTCGCGCTCGATATTGCGGATCTTGCGCGTCCGCGGACCGCCGCAGAAGTAGTAGCGGTCGTCGAGCCAGAAGGCGCCGACAGCGGTCATGTGGGGCCGGCCATCGGCGTCGATCGTCGACAACCAGAAAGTGTGGTGGCCGGGTCCACCGGTGCCCGGTTCCTGAGTCAGGTTCGTCTCGAGCGTCAGGCGCACATCCACCCAGTCGAGCGGGGCGAGGTCGTACAGGTCGGCGAGGTTCTTCGCTCGAGGTTCGAGAGTAGCCATGTCAAGACTGACCTGAGACGGCGGCCGTACTCATCGGTCCAACAGAAGGAACGGCAAGTCGGTGAGCACAGACCCTCACGTGGCCGAGAGCTTGTCAGCAGCAACGCTGGCGAGGTTCCTGCCGAAGGGAAGTGAGCACGTCAACCCCGGGCTCACTGCGTTCAGCACGTGCACAGCGTGCGCGGTCTCGCGGACGACGATGTCGTCGACGAGCTTTCCCTGCCGGTCGACCAGCTGCGCACGGTTGCCCGCGAAGGACCGTACGAGCTCGTCCTCACCGATGTCGGGGACGAGCGCCATGGCCTCGCGGGCGATGTGACGCGTGGCCAGAGACTTCCTGATTTCCCTCCGGAGCAGGCCGCGGAACTCGGGGGTGCACAGCATCCGGTAGAACCCCGGCCAGCGCAGCGTCTTGCCGAGCATGCCCCCGCGGACACTGGCGAACCGGTAGGCCTCGCGTCCGAAGGCCAACATGGCGCCCGGTCCGACGATGACCCGGCCGTCGACCCGCTTCGAGAGGTGGATTCCGAGGAAGGGAAAGTTCAAATCCGGAGTCGCATAGATGTGACTCTTCACCAGTCCGGTTCTCTCGGGCTTGAGCTCCGCGTAGTACCCCCTGAAGGGGACCACCCGCATGTCGTCGGCAATGCCGTCGGCCAGGACGTCGGCGTAGAGCCCGGCGGCGTTCACCACCACCCGGGCGGACACGCGCCCCCGGTGCGTCTCAATGCTCACACCCCCGTCCGTCTCGACTACGGCCCGTACCCGATGATCGAAGAAGAATCTCGCCCCCGACCTCACCGCATCACTGGCCAGGGCGTGCACGTAGGAGCGGGCGTCGAAGGAGGCCCCGTCCAGGGCGTGAAGGGCCCCGATCCCCTTCGCGTGGGGCTCGACGTCCCTGATCTGATCCTCGCCCAGCAGCTTGACCTGGACTCCGTTCGCCTGGCCGCGTGTGTGGAGCTCTCGCAGCACACCCAGCTGCCGGTCCGATTGGCCAACCACGAGGATCCCGCCCTCTCTCACGGGTACCCCGCGCTCGGCGCAGTACTCGCGCAGCTCACGGTTCCCCTGCACGCAGTACTGCGCCTTGAGTGACCCGGGCTTGAGGTTGTAGCCGGCATGGATGACACCGGAGTTCCGCCCACTTTGGTGCATGGCCGGACCGGGTTCCTTCTCGAGCACCAGGACGTCCACGTTCTCCCGGGCCAAATGGAACGCGGTGCTCACGCCGACGGCGCCGGCGCCGATGACGGCCACCTCCACGTCTGTCACGCCCGGGACTCTTTCACGCGTTGAGCCCTGTACGCTCGCCCGCTCAAGCCGGACGGCGCGTCGGGCTCTGCGTGGCTGGCTCGGCACGCCCCGCCACCCCCGCCTTGGGCGTCTGAGCCCGGGGGCGCCGATCATGCCCGGCCACCGCCTCGGCCCTGTCGGGTTGCGACTCACCGCGCCGCCGGGTACACCTGGCTTCGCCGAGAAGAGTCCGCCGGCCGGGAGGGTGGTCGTCATGGGGAGTCGAGAGCAACCTTCGGCCCACGGCCCAGCGGCACTGGCCGCCGAACCACTTCCGCCCGACACCGTCGGCCTGCTCCAGGGGATCACGACCACCCGGGCCATCCGCCGCTACCGTGACGAGCCGGTGCCGCCGGAGGCTCTGCGCGCCATCCTCTTCGCGGCGACGCGGGCGCCCAGCGGGTCCAACCGCCAACCGTTTCGCTTCGTCGTGCTGACCGACGGCCCGATCGCGCAGGCCGCGAAGCGGGTGCTGGGCGAGGGTGCTCGCGCCATGTGGCAGGTCAAGCGATCCCAGGAGGGATACGACACCGGCTCGGGCGCCGTCTCGGATTCGCCCAAGGCTCGCATGACGTCGACCATGCAGCAGTTCGTCGACGGATTCGAGCGAGTCCCGGTGGTGATCCTTCCCTGCGTCGTCCCCACCCTGATGGCGTCACAACCCGACGTCGGTGACCGGGCGGCCCCGGGCGCGGGTCCGGAGGCCGCGTCGGTCTATCCCGCGTGCCAGAACGTGCTGCTGGCCGCCCGGGCCCTCGGGTACGGCGGCGTCTACACGGGCTTCAACCACGTGGTCGACCGGCAGTTGCGGGATCTTCTGCACGTGCCAGAAGGAGCGTCCATCGTCGGGACGATCACCCTCGGGAAGCCGGTTGGACATCACGGTCCGGTACGTCGGTGGCCGATGGCCCAATTGGTGTACGGCGAACAGTGGGGTGACCCTCCGGCGTGGGCCGTCGATCCGCCGGGCGTGGCGTTCGTCTCGGCCAACGCGCCACGACCGGCCCTCTCGGGCGATCAACTGGACCGCATCGAAGCGTCGGTGCCGGGTGCCGGGCAGGGAGGACGACCGCCCTCGGTCAGGGACGATCCCGCCACCACAGCCTGAGGCTGGTCGACGCCAGGAAGGCGTCACGGTCGGACGCCGACAGGCCCGCCGCGGCACTTTCGGACACCCGGCGCATCTCGGGGTAGGAGAGCTCCTGCATCTGGGGATGGTCGGACCCCCAGCAAAGACGGGCGGCGCCGAAGGCGTCGACCAGACCCCCGAGCCAGCCCCCGGCGCCCTCCCCGACGAGGTTGAGCGAGGTGATCTTCAGGTGCACGCCGGGCACCTCAGCCAGGCGCATCAGATCGGCGTCGTCACCCAGTCGCCCGCCGTGGCGGACGAACCCGCAGTGGTCGAGGGCCACCACGGCCCCGGGCACCTCGGCGCCCAGTACCGCCAGAGAGGTCAGGTGCTCGGGACGCAAGTTGGCCACCACCACCACCTGCGCCTCGGCCGCGGCGGCCCACACGGCCGACGCCCGGCCGTCAGCCAACCAGGACGGTTCTGCCTTCCCCACGCCTGACACCCGGACCCCCGTCGCCCCGGCTTCGGCCGCGGCCAGGAGTCCGGCCGCCGGATCGGGTCCGTTCATGTCGAGCCCGGCCACCAAGGCGAACCGCGCCCGGTCGGCGGCCACCACGTCCTGGGCACACCGGCAGTCCGTGCCGTACAAGCCGCCGGCGTGCACGACCACGGCCTTGGCGACGCCGTTGTCCTCGAGCGTCTGCGTCAGCTGGTCGGGACCGCCGCTCGTCTTCCACCACTCGCTGCCGAGTCCGGAGGGCTGGCGGGGGTAACGCGACGTGTCGGGGCACGCCACATGAACGTGGGCGTCGACGATCACCGGTTCAACCCGAGCCCGGAGGTCTCCGTCGGCACCCCGTCAGTTGACGACCCCGGCTTCCTTGAGCGCGGTGATGTCGTCCCAGGAATGGCCGAGCTCGAGCAGGAGCTCCTCGGTGTGCTGCCCGACCTCGGGCGCGGCGGCCACGCGCCGCGCCCCGTCGTAGTCGTCGAAGGTCACCGGGCTCGAGACGACGTCGAGGGGGGTGCCGGGCGTCTCGATCTCCGTGAAGAACCCATTGAGGCGAGCTTGTGCGTCCTGGCGGACGTCGTGAGCCTTCTGGACGGGCGCCCACGCGCCGGAAAAGTCGGCGAACGCCTCGCACCACTGGGCAAAGGTCTTCGACGCGAACACCTCGTCGAGCAGCGCCACGCACTCCTCTCCGTGCTTCTGACGGATCTCCATGTTGGCGAACCGCTCGTCCGTGACGATGTCCGGCCGGCCGATCACCTCGCAGAATTCCTTCCAATACACGTCCGCGTTGGTCACGGCCAGGGAGATGAACCGTTCGTCGCTGGTCCGGTACGACCCGGTGAGCGGATTGCGCTGCGCGCGGGTGATCGTGACCTGCGGTGGATCGGGGCCGTCGAACTGCGCGTTGAGGATGTCGCGCTCGGATCTGCCACATCCCGACGTTCAACAAGGCCACGTCGACGACCGAGGGTTCCCCCTCGGCGGCACGACGGTACAACGCGGCTGCCACCCCGCCCGCCAGTGTGATGGCTCCCATGACGTCCCCGAAGGCCGGGCGCTGGGTCAAAGGCCATTCGGATCCGGGCGGGGTCAGCGCACCGCCCACTCCCCCGCGTGCCCAGTAGGCCGTGCCGTCGAGCCCGGCCGTCTCGCTCAACGGACCCTTCTGGCCGTAGCCCGATCCGCGGACGTAAATGATCTGCGGGTTCACCGCCCGGATGGCCTCGAGCTCGAGGCCCAGCCGGGAGCGCACGCCGGGCCGGAGATTGGTGGCGAAGATGTCAGCCTGGGCGACCAGCTGGTGCAGTACCTCACGCGCCTGCGGTTTGGTCAGGTCGAGCCCGATGGACCGCTTGCCGCGGTTGGCGTACTGGAAGGCCAAGTCGATGCCGTCGACCGTGGCCGTGATCCCCGCGGTCCGCAGTCCTCGATACGGATCGCCCGTCAACGGATGCTCCACCTTCACCACCTCGGCACCCCAGTCGGCCAGGACCGCGGTGGCCAGGGGAACGAAGACGAAGGAGGCGACCTCGACGACGCGGACACCCCTCAGGATCTCGTACATGTCACTCCTTCACTCCTCCTCGGCGATGGCGACCGGCGGGTCCGAACCTAGCGGGAGGCTCGACGCACGACCTCGGCCACCGCCTTGGCTCCTGAGTCGCTCAACGGGGTCGAAGAGTGACGCGCCACCGCGGACCGGGTCTCGGCCCGCGGCCGTGGCGCCCCGGAGCCCGGCGACTACTTGAGGGCGGCCGGCGTGGCCAGGCAGTACTGCTGCCCGCCGTTGAGCGACTTGAAGCTCTTCCCTTCCACCTGGACCACAAATTCGCAGTACTTGGGCTCGGACGTCCCGAAGTGGGTGAAGCTGTCCGGGTACGCCAGCAGGCCGTTGGCCGTCCAGTCCTTGAGCTTGCTCAGGTGGCTGATGAACTCCGGCTCGGTGGGGTTGGCCGAGCCCGTCAGCTGCAGCCCCTTGTCGATGAGTTCGGCCCCCAGATAGGCCTCGACGGTGTCGAACTTGGTGTACGTGCCGACCTTGTACGAGGGGTCGACCGCCTTCAGCGCGTGCTCAAAGGTCAACGAGGGCTGGGAGGTGAGCGGCGGCATGCCCCCGAAGAGGTAGGCACCTTGCGACGCCGCCAGGTAGGTGGGGTTGGTGTCGATAGTCGGGTCCACCGTGTTGAACACCAACGCCTTGACGTGCACGCCTTCCTGCTTCAAACCGGTGACGATGTTGAGGTAGGTCGTGATGGCGCACGAGCAGATCACTGCCTGGACCCCGGCGTTCTTGACCTCGAGGACCAGCGGGGTCACGTCGAAGGACGTGAAGGGCAGCGAGAGGTTCTCGTAGGGCATGGAGATCCCGTGCTCGCCCGCCGCCACCTTGAAGTCCTCGATGGTCTGCTTCGACGAGGGGGAGACCCCGATGGCGAGGCCACCCACGGTCTTGACCCCGATGCTCTTGAAGAACGGGACGGATCCGATGTCGGCCAGCCCGACATGCGCGGCGTCCATCCCACCGCGCAGGTTGAACATATTGGTGTAAGGCTGCTCGCCCCATTCGGGCCCGTCGGTCGTGGCGCCGATCACCGGGATGCCGGCCTTGTAGGCCGCCATGTAACCCGTGAAGAAGAACGGGGAGTTAGAGATGATGGCGAACACGCCGTCGCTGATCAGCAGGTTCGTCGCCGTCTGCGCACCGGCCGCGGTGGACAGCGTCGTCCACGGAGATGAGCTGGAGTGGGTGGCCCTTGTAGCCGCCGTCTTTGTTGACGGCGTCGATGTACGCCGTCACTCCGATCTGACTGCCCGAACCGGTGGATGCCTCGGCACCCGTCTGGTCTGCGATGTACCCGATCTTGATCGGCGTGCCCGTTGGCGTCGAGCTCGCCCCGCTGACCCCACTCAACGGGCTGATGACCAACGCCCCTACTACCAGGGCCAGCACACCCACACTGCGACCGACGTGACGAATGATTCGCACGGATCCCCCCTTTCAAATGGCCGAGAAGCCGCTGCCACCCCGACCATCACTGAAACTGCCGTGACATTTGTCCACCATGGACAGTTGACACGGAGAACTATTCATTTCCGCGTCGTTGCTGTCAAGTATTCGTTCCGCGTTCGTAATGGTACCGACGTCTTGACTCGACGTCCGGGTACCGGTGCATCTCAGCGGAACGCCGCCACGACCTCCTCGGCCACCCAGTGCAGGTTGTCGAGGTACGCGTCCAACGACCCCTCCTCGGCGTCGGGGCGGGTCACCCTCGTCCAGGTGACCCCGAGCTCGCCGAGCTGACCGACGGCGTCGATCAGCTGCTCGGCCGACCGGGGTGCGTCGGGCTCCGCCTGGACGACGTGCCCCGGACCGATGCGGTGCTGGAGCACCGAGACGAAAAGGTCAAAGGGACGTTCGTTGCCCGCGCTCACCCGTATCTCGTCGATCTCGGCCAGCAGAGAAGGGAGCTGTTCGGGCCGCTCGAACCAAGGGCCCTTGCCGAACTGGCCGCCCGAGGGTGCCCACCCGTCCCCCCGGAGGGCAGCACGTCGCATTGCCGCCAGCGAACGACCGCCGAACCACAGCGGGGGGTGAGGACGCTGCACCGGCTTGGGCTCGAAGACGATGTCCTTGAATTGCACGTACTGGCCCTCGAACTCGGGACGGTCCTGCGACCACAGCAGCTTCATGGCGTCGACGTACTCGTCGGTGATCCGCCCACGCTCCGCGAAGGGAACGCCGAGAGCGGCGAACTCGCCCTCTGCCATGCCCACGCCGAACGTCACGGTGACCCGACCGCCCGACATGACGTCGAGCGTGGAGATGGCCTTGGCCAGAGTCACCGGGTGGTGGGTGGGGAGCACGACGAGCATGGAGTTCACCCCGAGGCACGTGGTGGCTCCGGCGACGAAGGCCATGGCAGTGAGGGCGTGGGGATAGTGGCCGCCCAGGGTGTTCTCCAGCTCGACAGGGACGGCCAGGTGCTCAGATACGGCGAGGGCGTCGAATCCGAGGTCGTCGGCCGTGCGGCTGATTCGTTGGAAGTCCTCCCCGCTGAGCTGGGCCTGCCAGTGCTCGGCCCCGTCAACGAACTCGCTCGGCGGGAAGCGCACGATCCCCGGCATGGTGGTGAGGAACTTCATGCGCTCACCGTGCCGTGTCGGAGCGCGTCGTGTCGGAGCGCGTCGTGTCGGAGCGCGTCGCGTCGGAGCGCGTCCTGTCGGAGCGCGTCCTGTCGGAGAAGGAACGCACCAAGCGGCCGATCCGACCCAGGTCGCCGATCGAATCGAGCTGGTGGAGCAACTCGGAGAGCTCGTCGGCCTCGTCGTCGAGGAGGACACGGCGGACCTGCTCGGAGAACTTCTGCTTCACGTCGGCTCCGCTGAGCACCGATCGGCCCGACGCGTCGTAGGGGAACGTCGAAAGCTCGGAGACGACCCCGCCGTCGGCCAGCTCGACGGTGACCCGTGCCGGATTCAGCCCGGCGTCGGGACCGTTGGTCAGGAGGTCGTCGGCCACGACCTCGATCTTGTCGATCAAAGGATCCCAGGCCCGCGTGCGCAACGCGTGCTCCGAATACGAGTCGAAGTCGATGTCGCCGCTCAGGAGCACGTTGGCCACGATGAACGGAATGCTGTGATCGGCCGTCTCGCGCGTGGTCGGGCTCCATTTCTGCCGCTCGTCTCCTGCGCCACCGCCGACGTACCACCACGTGTCACGGGTGGTGCCGACCGAGACCCGGCGAATGCCTTCTGGCGGCACGTTGACCCGGGTGCGGACGCGGCGTGCCGCGTCAATGGCGCTCTGTGCCAGGAAGCAGGCCTGGTAGCGCTTGAGGCTGCCGCGCTCGATGGCCGAGGGTGCCGTGCCGTCGTGATGGAGCGCCAGCGCGGGCGGGGACGAAGGCGCGTGGCCCAGCATCTCGAACAGCCCGCCCTCACCCTCGAACGGCTCCGGAGGACCGGTGAGCCCGGAGGCCGCCAGCCGGCAGGCGAACGCCGCCGCCATGCAAGCGTGGGCCGTGGCCGAGCTCCTCCATTCCGAGATCGGGCTCCTCCGGGTGATCCGCAGCGGGAGGCTGGGCACGACGGAGAGGGAGATCGCATGGCCGATCTCTTCGGGGCTCATCCCCATGATGGTGGCCATCCCGGCCGCCGCGCCGGCTGAGTAGTACAGCCCCACGTCGAAGGGGACCTCGGTGAAGGGCACGGCGTCGGCCAGGGCGGTGGCCACCTCGTAAGCCACGAAGATCCCCCTGATGACGTCGGCTCCGGTGGCGCCCACGCTCTCGGCCACGGCCAACTGGGAGGGCATCATGTCCGAAGGATGGCCGGCGGGCCCGAAGTCGTTGAAGTCCAGGTATCGGTTGGTCGATGCGTTGGCGAACGCGGCGAACTCGGGCAGGGTCGGGGCCTCGATGCCGTAAGCGGACGCGCCGTCGGTGGCGGCGCCGGCGGTGAGGCTGACCGCGCCGATGGCCCGGCGGATCTTGCGGACCGTTTCGACCGAGAAGGCCCCGGCCCCGCAGGCGACGGCGTCAACGAGATGTCGCGTGGTCAGGTCGACCACGGCGGGCGGGATCGAGGAGTTCTCGGTCTTCGAGGCGAAGACCGCCATGGAATGCAACGTGTTGTCCATCTGACTCCTTGGTGGAACGGCTCGCATGAGGGCGCCAGCCACAGCGTCGGGTCGCTGGCGGGGAGGCCTAGGGATTCGTGAGGGCCAGGGTCAGTCCGTAGAGCTCCTTGACGTTGTCCCACACGACCCGCCGAACGACGTCGTCGGGGAGCCGGCCCAGGTGCTCGGCCACCACCTCCTGGGAGTTGGGCCAGGTCGAGTTCCCGTGCGGGTAGTCGCTCGACCACATGATGCTGCTCCCGCCGAAGCGGGTCGCGACGTACGCCGCGTCGGGATCCCGGAAGAACGTGGCCGCAACCTGATCCGTGAAGATCTCCGAGGGCAGGCGGTCGAGCTGCACCGGACTCCCGTGGCGCTGCCCGCGCTGGTAGTAGTAGTCGAGCTGATCGATGAAGAACGGGAGCCAACCGACCTCGTTCTCGACCAGGACGAACCGCAGCCCCCGGTGCCGGTCCGGCACTCCAGAGCAGATCAGCTCGACGAGGGCATCGGTCACGGCGAGCAGCTTCTGATTGATGTTCCACTTCAAGATCTGGTCCCCCGTGCTCACCGGGTCAGGGTGTTCGAGCATCTCCTTGCTGTAGTCGAAGCCCGAGTGGATGTGCAGGCTGACGGGGAGACCGAGCGCGCTGCACACCTCCCAGAAGGGCTCGTAGTGCCTCCCGTTGAAGGGGAGGTGGGGAGGTGGGGACATCCAGACCTCCACCCCGCACAGGCCGTGGTCGTGGCACCACTGGGCCTCGGCCACGGCCACATCCATGTCGTAGGTCGCCACCTGGCCGATCCCGGCCAACCGGTCGGGCGCGACCGAGCAGTAGTCGATGAGCCATTCGTTGTACCGGCGAAGGCAGGCAGCCTGGTGTGCGGCGTCCTCCTCGGCGAACAGCTTCAACGCCAGCGAGGGGTACAGGACCTCGGCCGACACCGCGTCCACGTCCATCTCGTCGGTGCGGGCCTTGGGGTCGAATCCCCCGGGGCGCTCCCCGAAGCTCTTCTGCAGGTTGCCCCACCACTCCCTGGGGATCAGGCCGTCCCACACGTCGAGTGGCTCAATCACGTGTGAATCGGCGGAAATGATCGGACGCACCGACGTGGACTCAGCGGACACCGCGGACACCCCCACTCGCATCTCCCGTGGGCAGACTCTATGACCAATGGCTCATCGGTGGGACGCCGAGCACGACGCCGGCCGCGTTGTCCACGACCTCGCCGTTGCGCCGCACGGGCACCCCGTTGACCCACACGTGCTCGATTCCGACGCTGGGCGCAACCAGTCGGTCCCCGCCGGTCGGCAGGTCGTAGAGGCGCTGGAGGGGAAGATCGCCGACCCGTTCGGGATCGAAGGCGACGAGGTCGGCCCGGAACCCGGGCTTCACCACCCCCCGGTCCCCCAGCTTCAAGAACTCCGCCGGCTGCCCGCTGAGCCGCCAGACGGCGAACTCGAGGTCGAGGACGCCTCGGGTCCGGACCCAGTGTCCGAGGAGGTGCGTGGGGAAACGGGCATCGAACGTCCGATCGACGTGGGCACCGGCGTCGGACAGGCCGAAGATCGTGCGCCGGTCCCGCAACAGCGGGATGAGCTCGTCGTCGTTCCCGTTGGCGTAGACGAACATGACCCGGTTGCGCAGCTCGTCCTCCACGCTCAGATCGAGCAGCGCCGTCAAGACATCGGTACGGCGGTCCACCGCGATCGCCGCGAGGTTCTGGCCGATCAACCTCTCGTTGACCTCCGACTCGGCCAGCGTCGCCCCCGCCAAGGCCTGCGCTCCGATCTCGGTGAGCGTGCACTGGGCTTCCTGGCGCCACTCGGCCGAGCGGTAGCGGGCCAGCAACTCGCGGGCGTCGAGTCCGACGAGCGAGCGAAACGCCTCGCCCAAGAATGCGAAGTCCCCGGGTGTGGCCAGGGTGGCCTGGGCGACGTGGGGGACGCAGATCACCTGCGGGCGCAGGCAGCCTCGAACCGAGTCCGTCAAGGCCAGGATCTCGTGCTGGCGCTGCACGGAGACGACGCCGGTCATCAGCGGTGTCGGCGAGACGTGCAGATCGGTCTCCTCGGCCAACCCGGCCAGGTCCTCGACGCTCAGGTCGGGCCCCACGATGGCCTCGAACATGGTGCCGCCCGCCTTGGCCGCGGCACGTGCGAGTTCGAAGACCTCGACGGGGTCGCCGACCATGCTGGGCACCCGGTGGCCGTCGGCGTCGTGGTGGCTCGGGCTCCGCGACGTGGAGAAGCCGATGGCACCAGCTCGGACCGCCCCCGTGACGATCGACGCCATGGCCTCCGTCTCGTCGCCCGAGGCCAGGGAGTCCAGCGCGCGCTCGCCCATCACGTCAAGGCGGACCGCGCTGTGCCCGACCAGCGCGCCGACGTTGACGCCGAGCGGGAGCCGACTCAGGGCGCCCAGGTACTCCGGGAACGTCTCGAATTCCCAGGGGATCCCCGCCCTCAGGACGTCCGGCGACATGCCCTCGACCGCCTGGAGGATGCGAATCAGACGCTCCCGGTGGCGCGGCCTGGCCGGTGCGATCGTGAACCCGCAGTTCCCCGTGACGACCGTGGTGACGCCGTGCTGGGTCGAGCTCGAGAGGGCGGGATCCCAGAACACCTGCGCGTCGTAGTGCGTGTGCAGGTCGATGAAGCCCGGCGACAGGACGAGGCCCGAGAGGTCGACCTCGGCCACGCCGGGGTCACGGTGGACCTTGCCCACCCTCACGATGGTGTCGCCAGCCACCTCGACGTCGGCACGCCGCGCCGGCCCACCCGTGCCGTCGACCAACGTCGAGCCACGCAGGACAGCGCGACCTGGCGCGCGTACCGGCGTCGGCTCGTGCCCACTCCCGGGGGGCATGCGGCTAGGACGAGGACGGCGCGGTGGTCTGCATGGCCCCCGGTTCCCCCTTCCCGTTTCGGAAATACTTTGTCATCCAAATATGGAGTTCTCTAACGGACGTGTCAAGGAGCGGCGGCGGCGCCCGAACCCGCGCCAGGGCCCGCCGGTCGAAGGGGGCCGGGGGTTAGAGCTCGAGGGTCGAGTGCTGGTTGCGGATGGCATCGTCCACCACTTCCACCCATTGGCGCGGCGACCACCGGCTGACTTCGGGACTGGCCGCCATCTGGAGCTCGATCGGAACGAGCACGGCCGCCTGTATGTCGTCGAGCGTGAACTCCGGGTCGATGAGGTCAAACAGCTCATAGGCGAGATAGGAGCGGGCGATGCGCCAACTACGGGTCACCCGACGGTTCCGGTAGGGCCGTGCCACCGTCTCGGTGATGAGGTTCTCGGCGGCATGGGCCAGCAGGTTGGTCCATGCCCATACCGGGACGACAACTCCGCGGTCGTCCCAGAACTCCGCCAGGGTGCCCTCGAGGAACGCCTCGCACTCCTGACCGACGACATTGCTGCCGATCGCCTGGCGTTCCCTCTTGTGCATCCCGCTCTCCTCGCCCGTGTGCAGTCGCGACCACGCCGAGTCGCCACCCAGCACCGGCACACCACCCTGCGCACATTGTGAACAGCGAGCGAACGGCCCAGTAGGGCCGAAAGGGCCCCCTTTCGCACCGACGAATGTCACGGCGTGGCCATGTCCCGCCCGTGGGCCCGAGCGGCCAGGACGACGCCGAAGAGGGCCACGGCGGTGACATGCATGGCCGTGCACCACAGACAGATCGCCCCAATCTGGAAGAGCTCCACGTACACGAGGCAGACCACCGCGAGGGCGCCCGACGCCACCCCGGCCAGGCGCGCCCGGACGAGGAGCACCCGGGAGGACTGCCAGGCCCGTGGCACGGTCAGTCCGGTCATGATCAGTGCCCATGCCAGTCCGAGGACGGCGACGGGAACGCCGGCGATTTCGGACCACGAGCTCGTCGTCACGAGGGCGCAGTTGACGACCCCGGTGTCCGGACAGGCCAGGGCCGCCGTGCCAGAGAAATGGGCGGCGGTCAGGTACGACGCGATGCCGATGGCGGTCAACGAGAGGCCCAGCGACGCCGCCATAGCCCAGCCGGGCGTGTCCACCGCTCGCCGGGCGGCGGTCGATGCCGGCGCCGTCATGCCCCCAACCCCTTGGCGATGGCTGCGATGACCGGCGAATCGGCCACGCTGGCGGGCTGCACCTGCGTGACCCTGCTGATGGCGGCCGTGAGGTAGTTGGCCGTCCCGTCGATGTCCTGGGCGACGACGCTCGACGGGTCGCCCAGCTGCGCCGCGATCTGGTTGCGCGACAGCCCGGCGAGAACCTGGGGTGAGAAGCTCGCTCCCGTCACCACGTATGTGCCGGCGATATCGAGGAACGGAATGCTTCCGAGCGGATCCTCACTGGCCATGAGGGCGCGCTCGCCGGACGTCGGAGACTCGAGGGGCTGGTACCCCGCACCCGATCGCTGGTTGGTCGTCTCTTCGACGGCTCGGAAGTCGAGGTCGGCGCTCGTGTAGGTCGACCCGTAGAAGGAAAGGGTCTGCGTGTCGGGGTAGACGTCGGAGCTCGACGAACGGGTGCCCGCCAGGTTCGAGAACGTCCCGAAGCGAGACAGCGCCACGGCGATGGCCCAACGCTCGGCGGCGCAGTACGGGCAGTACTCGGCGCCGATGTAGGTCACCACCGGCTTTCCGTCCGTTCCGCGCGCCACGCTCGAGCCGGCAAGCCGGTTCGGCGCGGTCACCGAGCCCGGCGTCCCGACAGCGTCGAGCGTCGACGGTGCGACGGACAACGCCGAGACGACGCTCTGCGGGAGGGGCGTCGTCCCGGACTCGGCCGCAGCGGCACCTGCCCCACCCAACGCGGTCGGAACCGACCCCGGCGAGGCACCGGGAGTGCCCGTCGTGCCGGGGGTGTCCGCCACCTTCACCGCGACCAGAGTGGCGATGGCGACGACCACAACGACGACGGGGCTGAGCGCGGCCACCAGCGGGTGGCGGGAGCGGAATGTCGGCCGCGCCGAGGGCAATGGCCTGGTGATGAGTTTCGACATGTGAGAGTTCTCCTGAAATTGCTCGTGAATTGCTCGTGTGAGCTGCTCGGCGACGCCGCGAGCTCGACACGGAGGCCGGTGCCGGTGCCGTGCACCGGCCCGGACGGCCTCACTGATGGTGGATGGAGGGACGACGCCGCACGCGGAGACCCCGTGGCGGGCGCGCCGGAATCGCAGTTCGAGCTAGGAGAACTGAGGCGGGTGGAAGCGCGCGTCGGGCGAGCCTGACGGCAGCGCGACGAGCTGCTCCCGGCGGCGCCGGAACGCGCAGAGCACTGCGGCCGCGGCGACGGCGCCGGCCACGGTCACGGCCGCCACGCCCGCCCAGGCTGGGGCGCCGGGCGCCGGACTCCCTTTGCCACAGGTCGCGTCTGCACAATGCACCGGTTCGGGCACGAGCGTCTGTCCCGCCTCGACGGCCTGGGCTGCCACGCGCTCGACCGGCGACCAGGCTCCGTGCGGCACGAGGCCGCCGATGACCGCGGCGGCGAGGACCGCCACCAACGGGATGAGCCGAGGCAAGCGCACGGTCATCAGGGTAAACGCCCCCGATAAATGGCGGATAAGACCGGGTCCCTCGGGGCGACCGACAGGGTCAGGCGGCTCGAGCCGAGTTTTCTGTGACCCGGCGGGCCCAGGAGGCCACCACCTGCAACAGACCCAGATACACCGCCAGCACCACCGCGATCACGAACAGGGTCCAGCCCGTCAGGTTCCCGCCGAAGACCATGAACAGCGCCGCCACCACCACGCCGACGATGCGGAGGCCCTTGAGGTGCTCGAGGATCCATCCCCCCGACCGTCGCATCCCCTCGGAGCCCGCCGCCGCCCGGCCGGCCCCGGCGGTGAGCGAGCGGGCCTGCGCAGCCACCCACCGGCCGCCCCGGGACGAGGTGGAGCGAATCCACACGGCGTAGCGCGCCGGTCCGGCCACCCATGCACCGAGGGCGACGAGCCCGGCGACGAGGAGGGTCCAACGCAGGTCGGTCTTCAAGTAGCGCAGCAACGTGTCCCACACCGCGGCCGCCACGTCTCGGTTATAGCTGTGCCCCGAGGCCTGGTTGAGGAACGTGATGCGACCGAGCGAGAGGCCGGCGAGCACCAGCAGCGTCATGAGGCCCACGCCCACCGAGAGCCGCAACAGCGTCTTGCGACGTTCCGGGGCCACCACGATGGCCAGGATCCCGAGGACGAGCGCGACCACCGGGATGACCCACTTCAGCTTCACGATGAGGTTGAACCACCCGGTGAACTTCGACACCTGGTCCTTGGACACGATGGTGACGCCCAGGCTGTCTCCCGTGGTCAAGATCGGCTTCAGCGGATTGAAGAGCGTGACGCCGCGCGCGTTGGCCTTGGCGATCACGTCGTTGATGGCGGGGGTGACGTTCAGGACGATCTGGCCGCCCTTCTCGAGCCGCTTGGTGAGCGCCGACTGCTTGCCGGTGAGGATGTCGACCACTGCATCGTGGGTGTGCTGGTTCAGCCGGTCCCACAGCTGACCGAATTTGGGGCTCTCGAAGAACTGCAGCGCCAAGCCGTGCACGAACTGGTGCACCTGGTTGACCACTGGCGCGACGATCGGCTTGGCCGCGGGGGGCAGCGCCTCGGTGACCTTGTTCTGCACGACGTGCGTCGAGAAGAGGGCGTCGGTCGCCTTCGTGGCCAGGTGGTCGACGATCACCTGGTTGCGCGCCAGGGGAGCCATCGTGGAGACGTACTGGTCCGTGTCGGTCACGGTACGGATCGCCCACACCGAGATCACCGAGACGGGGATGAGCAAGGAGGCCAGCACCACGAGGATCCAGGCGACGATGCGGCGGGTACGGGCGGCGCGGGGCTTGGGGGATCTGTCGGACCCGGTGCTGGCGGGCTCGGCCTGCGGGGACTCCGTGGCGCTCATCTCGCCCCTCTCACAGCCCAATGCCTAGCCCCAAACGGGATCGATGCGCACACATGCCCGAGGGTGTAGCAAAGTGGGACAGAGATGACAGGAACCAGATCCTTATCGAGTCGCCTCCGCGTGGTGGTGCTGAGCGCGCTGTCGGCCGGGGCCGCTCCCTTGGTGTTCTTCGGCATCATCGCGGGCCGAAAAGCGGAGCGCCGGCTCGGCGTGTACGCCCGGCACTGGACCAAGCGCCTGCGCCACGAGATCGCTCGCTGGACGTGACTCGCGGGCGGATCAGCCGTTCCGGTCGACGAAAATCGGGCAATCACCGCTGAAAATGTGCATTCTCGGGCCGCGTCGGTCACAATGTGGCCCATGAACAAGCGAGAACTAGCAAGAGCTGTCGCGGTCCAAGCAGACGTGGAGCTGAAGACGGTCGTCACCGTGATCGACGGTTTCACCGATGTCGTGACCGCCGTCGTCTCCAAGGGCGAGCCCGTGTCGGTCCCCGGCTTCGCCAAATTCGTCAAGGTGGACCGTCCCTCACGCATGGGCCGCAACCCGGCGACCGGTGAGGCCATCCGGATCAAGGCGTCGAAGAAGGCCCGCATTACGCCGGTCAAGGCCTTCAAGGACGCCGTGCTCGCCCCAGCGAAGGCCCCCAAGCTCGTGAAGGGCGCCTACCCGACGGTCGACGCCGCCGTGGCCGCCGCCGGCAAGTCGATCGCGCCCGTGGCGGCCAAGGCGCCCTCACGCACGGTGGTCAAGAAGGCCCCGGCCAAGAAGGCGAGCACGGCCCGCAAGGCGCCGGTCAAGAAGACGGCCGCGACCCGCAAGGCGCCGGCGAAGAAAGCGGCCAAGAGATAGATCCGAGGTCCAGTCGAAGGCGGCGTGGGCACCCGGGAGGAGCCTGAGACACTGGCGCCGCGGCCGCTCTCGCGTCCCCACCCCGAGCGATTGGCACCGACGGAACCGGACTACGACGAGATCGTTCGGGCGCACGACGACGCACTGCGTGCGGGAACCGACACCTACTGCGATCCCCGTTCGGGCTTGGCCGTGCTGACCGCGGCGTACCTGGCCCGCCGTGGCCGCTGTTGCCAGTCGGGCTGCCGGCACTGCCCCTATATCGCTGAGCGCCACTGAAGCTGCGGCTCGCAGACCACCACCGGGATGTCGCGACCGGTCCGGTGCTGATAGCTGTCGTAGGACCGGTAAGCCGCCACGATGTCGGGCCACAAGGCGGCTTTCTCTTCGGGACTGGCGGTCCGGGCGTGCATGGCGCGGCGCTCACCGGCCATCGTGATCTCGACGTCGGGGTGCGCCACCAGATTGCGGTACCACTCGGGATCGCGGTCGTCGCCGCCCTTCGAAGCGACGAGGATCACCCGGTGCTCGTCGGCCAGGGGCGCCGTCAACATCGTCGAGCGGACAAGGCCAGAGCGCCGACCGGTCGTGCGCAGCTCGACGGCGGCCATCCCCGCCAGCCTCCGAGGCCAACGGCCTCCCGTCGCTCGCAGCACGGCCTTGTGGGTGAGGTGCAACGCCCTGAACCCCAGGTCGACGACGCGCTGACGCCATTCGGCACTGATTCGTCCGTCCATGCGATAACTCTCGGGCACTGACGCTAGCGAAGGCGACGCCAGGGTTTCACGGGGATGAACTTCGCGAGCGCGCGCACTGCCGCGGGGAGGTGCCTCGATACCATGAGCGGACCGCGCCGTCGGGACGTGGGGGAACGCGGAGTCCGACACCAACGAGGAGTCGATGGCCAATCCCACATGGACGACGCCGAGGTCCCCCCTGCGTCACGCCGTCCGCTCCGTCGTCGCCGTGGTGGGCACCCTCGCCACCGTCACCACGCTCGTCACCACCGTCGTGTCCCTCCTGGGCCTCGCCGCGGCCCCCGCGAGCGCTGCCAATTGGGCCTCGTCCGATCCGAACGACTTCCCTGACCCGAGCGTCCTGCACTGGAACGGCGCGTACTACGCCTTTGGCACCCAGGGATCCGTTCGCAACGCTGGCTTCGTCAACGTCCAGGTGGCCACCTCGTCCGACGGGGTCCACTGGGCGCCCGAGCCCGACGTCGATGCACTGCCGACGCTGCCTCCGTGGGCGAAGGCGGGGAACACGTGGGCACCGAGCGTCGCCTACGACAGCACCGACAACCGTTTCGTCATGTACTACGTCGCCACCGAGGCCAGCACAGGCGACCAGTGCATCGGCGTGGCGACGGCGCCGGCCGCCGACCCGACGGGGCCCTACCGCGACAGTTCGGCTGTCCCGGCCGTCTGCCAGAACAGCTTCGACGTCGCGCCCACCGTCGACAACGGTGACTACGGCGGGAGCATCGATCCCGACGTGTTCACCGACTCCAACGGGAACTCGTGGTTGCTGTGGAAGAGCGACGGCAACCACCTAGATGAGAACGCCATCATCTGGTCGGTGCCCCTGTCGAGCAACCTGCTCACACCCACCTCCACCGTTCCCACCCAGCTCCTGGGGAGCACCGCTGCCTGGCAGGACGGCGTCATCGAGGGTCCGGACATGGTCGAGAACCAGGGGACCTACGACCTCTTCTACGCCGGCAACGACGTGTACACCTCCTCCTACGCCATCGGGTGGGCCAGCTGTCCCTCTGGCCCGTCGGGCCCCTGCCAGGACCAGTCGACCGCCTCGCCCTGGTTCGGGACGTCCCCGTCGTCGCCGGGCATGTCCGGGCCCGGTGGTCCCGACGTCTACCACCTCGCCTCGGGCCAGCTCGCCCTGGCTTTCGCCGCCTGGCAGGGCAACACCGTCGGGTACGCCAACTGCGGGTGGCGCGCCGTGTACGTGGCCGACCTCACCTTGCCCTCCGGCGGTGGAGCGCCGTCGCTGACGCCCGCCATCGACGGCCCCCCGGCCCCCAGCCCCTTCTGCCCCCTCCCGCCGCCGCCTCCGCCGGGCTACTGGCAGGTCGCCTCGGACGGCGGCGTCTTCTCCTTCGGAGGAGCCCAGTTCTACGGCTCGACCGGCTCCATCCGGCTCAACGAGCCCGTGGTGGGCGTGGCCGCCACCTCCGACGACCGCGGCTACTGGTTGGTGGCCAGTGACGGGGGGGTCTTCGCCTTCGGTGACGCCGGCTTCTACGGCTCCACGGGATCGATCAGGTTGAACCAGCCGGTGGTGGCGATGATCCCCACCTCCGACGGCCACGGCTACTGGCTCTTCGCCCGCGACGGCGGGGTCTTCGCCTTCGGTGACGCGCCGTTCTACGGGTCAGCCGGCGGCGCCGGCCTTGCGTTCCCCGTCACGGCCGCGGCACGCGCGCCCGACGGAAACGGCTACTTCATCGTGGACTCCAACGGACAGGTGTACACCTACGGCGACGCCGCCTACAAGGGTGGACCCTCCACGGCGCCCTACGGCTTCCACATCGTCGGGGCGGCGCTGACCCCGAGCGGTGGCGGGTACTGGCTGGCCAGCGCCAACGGGGACGTGTCCGACTACGGCAACGCCCCGACGTACGGGTCCGCGCTCGGCATTCCACTCAACGCCCCGATCGTCGGGATGGCTCCGACGTCCGACGGGGGCGGCTATTGGCTCCAAGGCGCGGACGGCGGCATCTTCACCTTCGGGGACGCGCCCTTCCTCGGGTCCATGGGCGGGCAAAGGCTCAACGCGCCAATGGTGGGGATCATGGCCTCATCCTGAAATCAGCCCGGGTCCTAACGGAACAGATCGCCGAGCACTTTGGCCGTCCCCGCCGCGGCCGCACCCGTCTCGACCGGATGCCCGTCGCGGTCGGGCATGTACTCGCCGATGACGCCGGCCAACAACGCGATCGGCATCGACTGCAGCCAGATCCGGCCCGGCCCGGTCAGCACGGCGAAGTGGTGGCCGTCGGCGCCCATGTAGCGGTTGGCCAGTCCCGGGACCTTCTGCACCGAGAAGGTGACAGAGGCTTGGAAGAGCCCGGCATGGCCCGGGTGTACCCGCATCGTCTGGCCCGGCTGGAGGTCGTAGACGATCACCTCGCCGGAGAGATCGATGAAGGCCCGGCCGGTGCCTCCGATCTTCTGGAGCACGAACCCCTCGCCTCCGAAGATGCCGCCGCGGAACGACTGCTGGAACCCCATGGACAGCTCGATCCCCGGCGTTCCCGCCATGAACCCGTGCCGATGCACCATGAACTCGTTCCCCGGGGCCACGTCGATGGGCAGGATGTGGCCCGGCACCTTCGAGGCGAAGGCGATCGACCCTGCCCCACCCTGCGCGGTGTAGGTGGTCATCATGAACGTGGCGCCCGAGACGGCGCGCTTCACCGCACCCATGAGCCCCTTGCCGCCCATGCCGCCGCCGGTGTTGGTCGCCATGGTGATGGCGTCGGACATCCAGCTGAACTCTCCCGCCTCTGACACGATCGACTCGCCGGCCTGGAGCGACAGCTCGAGCACCGGCATCGTCGTGCCGTGGATCGTCTCTTCCATGGTGACCTCCTCTTCTGGTGTACCCATCCTGCCCTCTGAGCGGCCTGCGCCGGTCGTACCCGGTCAGGTCGGACCCGGTCAGGTCGGACCCGGTCAGGTCGGATCAGACGGCCCGAGCGGACCGAGCAACTCCACGTCCGAGGACACCACGCCGTGCCCGGGACCGTGGGCTCCGCGGACCAGCCGCTCGGCCAGGGTGACCTCGGTCAGCCCGAGCGCCATCCCGAAGAGGTCGCCCAGCACGAAGTTGGTCAGGAAGACCAGCCAGATCTTCTCGTGAGGCACGAGATCTGCCACCAGGACCACGACCTCGTGCTCAATGGCCAACGGCAGTGAGATGAGGCAGAACACGAGCACGAAGTGCGGCCACACCACTCGCACCGACTTGCGCAGGGCCTCGGGCACCGAGGCATCGAAAAGGTTGATGAGGGGGCCGACCAGGGCGAACAAGGTGTCCACGATCAAACCCGGCACCACGACCAGCAGCGAGGCCACGCCACCGATGAACACGAGGATGACATCGGCCCACAGGAGTCGCAGCCACGGCAATGTCCGCAGGACCTCGCCGATGGGCTGCGGAGATTCGCCGCGCTCGACGGAGCCGACCAACCGCTCGAGCATGCCGCTGTAGAAGGTGAGTCCGAGCGTCGAGGCACCGAACACGAACACCCCGGCCAGCGACTCCCAGCCGAGTCGATCCACGGCGATCTCGGTGTAGAGAGTCCCCTGCAGCGCGTCGAGGCCGAAGATCACCAGGGCCGGGACGATGACGCGGCCGGGCTCCTCGACCATGGTGCGCCAGGCCATGGAGACGATCTCCGCCGGGTGCAGGTGATGCCGATCGGGTCGTGCGCCAGACGTCATGGCGAGGCGGACCGGTCCGACTTGGCGGATCGATGCGAGCCCGAGAAATCTGCGTGGTCCGCGGGCGCCATGTCCCGCCATCGTAGGGTGGGCCAGGTGACGCCCCCCGGCCCGATGAGCGTCCACTTCCCATCCGGGCCGCCCCTCCATACGTGATCAAGTACCTCGGATCGAAGCGACGGCTCGTCCCCGTGCTGGCCCGGGTCTGTGAGGCGTCGCGCGCTGGAACCGCCCTCGACCTCTTCACCGGGACCACCCGTGTCGCTCAGGCCTTCAAGGCCCAGGGCGTCCACGTGACGGCCGTCGACAGCGCTCGCTACGCGCACGCCTTCGCTCGCACGTATGTCGAAACGGATGCCGCCGCGGTCCATGCGGGCTCCCTCCAGAAGGCAGTCGACCACCTCAACGCCCTCCCCGGCACCGATGGCTACGTCACCGAGACCTTCAGCCGCCAAGCCCGCTTCTTCCAACGGCACAACGCCAACCGGATCGACGCCGCCCGGGACGCCCTGGAGTCCGAGTATGCGGGGTCACCCCTGTTCCCCATCCTGCTCACGTCCCTGATAGAGGCCGCCGACCGGGTGGACTCGACCACCGGCGTGCAGATGGCCTATGTCAAGCAATGGGCGGCCCGCTCCTACAACGCCATGGAGCTGCGCGTGCCCGAGCTGCTCGCCGGGCCGGGCCGCGCCATCCACGGAGATGCGGCGTCTCTGACCCTCGGCCCACGTCCGGGGATCGCTGGGGCGTCGCTGGGGTCCTTCGACCTGGTCTACCTCGATCCGCCCTACAACCAGCACCGGTACTTCACCAACTACCACGTGTGGGAAACGCTGGTCGCCTGGGATGCGCCCGAGGCGTACGGCGTGGCACGCAAGCGGGTGGATGCTCGGGACCCGTCCACGCACTCGGTGTTCAATTCCAAGCGGACCATGCCAGCGGCCCTGGCGTCGGTGGTGCGCTCGCTCGACTGTGAGCTGCTCGTGTTGTCCTACAACGACGAGTCGTGGCTCTCCCTCGAGGAGCTCGAGGCGATCTGCGGTGTCCGGGGCACCGTGGCGACGGTCGCCTTCGACTCGTCGCGGTATGTGGGAGCCCGTATCGGCATCTTCGACCCCTCCGGACGCAAGGTGGGCCGGGTGGGCCATCTTTCCAACCGAGAGTTGCTGGTCGTCGCCGGCGATCGGTCGACCGTGCGCCGAGTGGTCCAGGCGGTGGACGGCGCCCCGGCCGCGGGCGCCGCCGGAGCCCGGTCAGGAGTGCCGGCGGCCGCGGATCCCGCCCCCGAAGGCCTCCTCGACCCGGTACCCACCATGAATCGACTACAACAGGCAACGTGAGCAAGCACGACCGTGCCGGGTCGGGCCCTGCCGATGGGGTGGACTACCCGCGGCTCGAAGACTGCGACCTGTCGCGCAAGGTCTCCAAGGACGAGGAATCGAAACGGCTCGGCAAGGCGCAACGTCGCCTGCTCCATCTCCGGCTCATCAACGGTGGCCAGCTCAACGACGGCCGACTGGGACCCCCGGTCTGCATCGTGTTCGAGGGCTGGGATGCCGCCGGAAAGGGAGGCGCCATCAAGCGCCTGGTCGAGCCGCTCGACCCCCGACACGTGCACGTCGCTCCTTTCGCCGCCCCGACGCCCGACGAGCTGCGCCACCACTTCTTGTGGCGCTTCTGGCCGCCGCTGCCCGGATGGGGCGGCATGACCATCTTCGACCGCAGCTGGTACGGGCGGGTCCTGGTCGAACGCATCGAGAGCCTGGCAAACGAGGTCCAGTGGCGACGGGCCTATCAGGAGATCAACGACTTCGAACACACCTTGGCCGAAGAGGGCATGGTCGTGATCAAGCTCTGGATGCACATGTCGCACGAGGAGCAGCTCCGCCGTTTCGTCCGCCGCCGCGACGATCCCCTCAAGAGCTGGAAGCTCACCGACGAGGACTGGCGCAACCGGGAGAAGCGCGGTCAGTACGACTCCGCCGTCTCGGACATGCTCCGCCTCACGAACGGCCCGCTCACCCCGTGGGACGTGGTCTCTTCTGAGAACAAACGCAACGGGCGAGTCGAGGTGATCGAGACCGTCATCCGTCGCATGGAGGACGGGATGGCCCGCTGGGGTGTCCCGGTGCCGCCGCACGACGCCGCCGAGGAGAAGACCGAGCTGGCGCTCATGTTCGACGATCCTGAGTTCCAGCATGGGCCCGACGAGGATCGGGGGTTCAGGGTCTCCACGACGGACGAGGAGCGCGTGGAGGCGTAGCGGCCCCGAGCACGGCGAGGGCGGCGCCGGCGAGGGCGGCGCCGGCGAGGCAGGCGTCGCACAGACCCCGCGGAAGCGTGGTGGGTGATGCACCCCTCTGCATATTCATGCAGGCACAGTGCGGTCCAGCCTCGCGGGAGCTTCACTCCTCGGTGTGGAGCGGGAGCCGTATACGCCCGAGATGGGTCCACAGGCGTCACCAGCCACTGCATACTTATGCATGGGCTGTGCATACCCGCCGGGCCGAAGATGCGGATCCGGACTCCCCGGAGGCGTGCCACTACCGTGGAGCGCCGTGACCGAGACCCGCTACGTCGCCCTCCGGACCGCCCCCCGACAGGACCGTCTGCCCCAAGATGCGCCTCCGCCGCCGCCCCAGGTGGCCCTGGGCATCGAGGAACGGGGGGTGATCGGCCGGGCCGAACACGCGCTGCTCGACGAGCGCCGGCTGCTCACCGCGGACGAGCTCACGCCGCTGGCCGCTCTGCCCGACGGGGCGGTGATGACCCTGGCCGCCCTGGCCCACCAGGTTCGGCTGGCCTGGTGCGGCCCTGAGGTCGAGGTCGAGGGCATTCTGTCGGCCAAGACCGGGGGCTGCCCCGAGGACTGCCACTTTTGCTCGCAGTCGTCGCGCTTCGACACGCCCGTGAAGGCCACTCCGTTCCTCGACACGGCGCAGGTGCTGGCCGCCGCCCGCGAGACGGCGGCCCTCGGCGCATCGGAGTTCTGCATCGTGCTCGCCGTGCGGGGCCCAGACGAGCGCACCATGCAGCGCGTCCTCGAGCTGGTGCCGCTGATCCGGGAGCAGGCGAACCTCAACGTGGCGGTCAGCGCCGGGATCCTGAGCGATGGCCAGGCCCGCCGTCTGGCCGAAGGCGGTGTGCACCGCTACAACCACAACATCGAGACGGCGCGCTCGCACTTCGGGTCCATCGTGTCGACCCACAGCTGGGAGGAGCGGTCCGAGACCTGTCGCCTCGTGCGTCGTCACGGCATGGAGCTGTGCTGCGGAGCCCTCATCAACACCGGAGAGACCACCGCCCAGCGGATCGAGCTGTTGGTCCAGCTCCAGGAGCTCGAGCCGACCGAGGTGCCGATCAATTTCTTGAACCCCCGGCCGGGCACCCCGCTGGCCGACCAGCCGGTCCTCGGCGCGTGGGAGGCCGTCCGCTGGATCGCCCTGTTCCGGCTGGCTCTGCCGTGGGTGATCCTCCGTTACGCGGGCGGACGCGAGATCACGCTGCGCGAGCTGCAAGCCATGGGCATGACGGCCGGCATCAACGCCTTGATCGTCGGCAACTACCTGACCACCCTCGGCCGCTCCCCCGACGAGGATCTCCGCATGCTCCAAGACCTCCGCATGCCAGTGGGCACGCTCTCCGCCGCTATCTGAGCTGCGCCATGTCGGACGAGGCGTCGGCGGCTGACCAGTACTGCACGGGATGCGGTCGTCCGGTCGCGGCGTGCGCGGGCTGCACCCGCCCGCTCGACCCCCCCCGGTTCTGCCCGCGGTGTGGGCGGCGCCTCACGGTGAGCATCGTCCCGACGGGCTGGGTGGCACGTTGCCGGCACCACCCGGAACGGGAACTCAGCTCGGCCTGACGCGCGCCATCTGCGTCAGCTCTGCCTCATCGCCCGGCAGCGTGACGACGCGGAAGCCGTCCACCCGGCGCAACCATTCGAGATTGGCGCGGTGCACCTCCACCGTGATGTCGAAGCGGTTGAGCACCACCAGCGGAGGCGCGCTCAGCGCGGCCGCCGAGAGCCGCACCGCGTTGATGGCGCCCAGACCGGCGTCCGCCACGAGCACGATGAGGTCTGGCTGGAGGGCTCGGCACAGCGCAGCGGCGTCACCGTCGACCGCCATCGGGGACCGCACGCCGCCGGCTGTCTCGACCAGCCCCACGTCGACCGGTTGCTCGAACCACTCGAGCTCGCCGACCAGGTCGGCCAGGTGGATCGGCGGACGCCCGAGCGCGGCCGCAGCCATGGGCGGTGCCAGGGCCACCTCGTACACCCGGTGCGGCAGGCACACCGTCTCGGCTCGCTCGCCGCTCGCCGCACCGAGGAGGGCGGCATCGAGGGTGGCCGGGTCGTCTCCCGGGTCGAAGGACTGCACGGGCTTGCGGGCCGCCACCCGCGCTCCCTCCCCCACCAACCCGCGCAGCAAGCGAACCCCCACCCACGTCTTGCCGACGCCGGTTCCGGTGCCGACCACCACCACCAGCCGGTGCGGGCGCGCGCCGCGCCCACCGCTCGGCGCGCGGTTCAGCTGATCGCCGGCGCCGGGCACAGCAGCGGGGAGAGGGCGCCGATCAGTCGCTCGACGTCGTCGTCGCGGTGCGCGGCGGACAACGTGACGCGCAGCCGGCTCGTCCCCGCCGGCACGGTCGGCGGTCGGATGGCCGGCACCCACAGGCCCTGCTCGACCAGCCACGCCGACGCTTCGAGCGCCCGCTCCTCTTCTCCTAACACGATGGGGACGATCGGGCTCGGGTGGTCCGGCGGAGCCAGTCCGGCCTCCGAGACCCGGTCGAGTAGTGCGGCGAGGCGAGCCGTCAGGTCGCGCCCTTCGGCTGAGCACACGATGTGCAAGGCGGCGAGCGCGGCCGCGGCGTCCGCGGGCGAGGATGCGGTCGAGAATATGTACGGGCGGGCCCGGTTGACCAACAGGTCGACCACGTCGCGGCTGGCGGCCACGAAGCCGCCCAGGGAGCCCAGCGTCTTCGACAACGTACCCACGCGCACAATCGGTGCAGCGCCCTGGTGGTTCCCAGGCGCTAGCTGGTGAGGCCCGAGAACGGCATGCGCCTCGTCGAGTACGAGCATGGCCTGGTGGCGGGCGCACAGCACCACCAGGTCGTCGAGCGGCGCCGCGTCACCGTCCATGGAGAAGATCGTGTCGGTCACGACGAGTGCGGGCCGGCGCGCTGACGCCGCCACGCCGAGCAGCTCGGCCAGGTGCTCGAGGTCACGGTGGCGGTACACGGTGACCGACGCCCCCGAGAGCCTGCAGCCGTCAATGATGCTGGCGTGGTTCAGCTCGTCGGAGAACACGGCGACGTCGGGGCCGGCCAGGGTCGACAACACACCCAGGTTGGCCGCGAACCCCGTCGGGAAGCACACCGCCGCCTCGGTTCCCTTCCACTCGGCCAACGCGGCCTCCAATTCGGCGTGGACAGGACGGGTGCCGGTAACCAGACGGGAGGCTCCGGATCCGGCGCCCCAGCGATCGAGCGCCCGGTGCGCCGCACCCACCACCTCGGGATGAGTACTGAGCCCGAGGTAGTCGTTGGAGGCGAAGGACACGACCTCTCTCCCGTCGCTCGCTCCCAGCCTGCCGGTGGGCCCGGCGGCGTCGAACACACGAGGTGCCCGCCACCGGCCCTCGGCGACGACCCGCTCGAGGTCATCGACGATGCGATCGGACCACCGGCGGGCTCGGTGTTCCTCGTTCGTCCGCTTCTCGTTCATGTGTTGTTCACGGGGTCCTCGCTGACCGTCGGGCGGTGTCCCGGGCGACATCGGTCAACGCCGCATCGAGCGCGTCGACCATCCGGACGACCTCGCCCGCGGTGATGGTCAGCGGCGGCACGAGCACGATCACGTCGCCGAGCGGGCGCAGGAGGACCCCGCGGGCCACGGCGCCGGCGCACACCCGACGACCCCACCGCAATCCCGAGGCCGGTGGGGCCAGCTCCACCGCGGCCATCAGCCCGCGCTGGCGCACCTCGCGCACGCCCGGCCGGCCCGGGCCGAACCGCTCGGAGAGCAGAACGGCCAGCTGGTCTGCCCGTGCCCGCACGTTGGCCAGGATCTCACCGGACGACAGCAGGCGCAGGTGGGCCAACGCCACCGCAGCGGCCAGGGCATTGCCCCCATAGGAGTGCCCGTGGTAGAAGGTCCGGGGCCCGAGGTCCGCACCGAGGAAGGCGCCGAAGACCTCGGCGGACGCCACCGTGGCCGACATGGCGAGATACCCGCCCGTCAGTCCCTTGCCCAGGCACAGCAGGTCGGGATGCAGGCCGCACTGCTCGGAGGCGAACAGAGTCCCGGTCCGCCCGAAACCGGTGGCCACCTCGTCGCAGACGAGTAAGACGCCGGCCCGGCGGCACGCCTCGCCGATCCGCCGCACGTCGGACGCGGACGCGCACAACATCCCCGACGCCCCTTGGACCAGGGGCTCGAGCACGACCGCCGCCAGTTCGTCGGCGTGGGCCTCCACCGCGGCGACCGCCTTGGCGGCCCACCCGGGATCCGCGTATCCAGGAGTCCTTCGGACAGGGAAGCACAGCGGCTCGAACACCGCGCTGAACACCCCGCCGTCGCCGAGCGACAGCGCGCCCATGGTGTCGCCGTGATACGCCTCGCCGAGGGCGAGGAACTGCGTCCGTCCCGCGACGCCCTGGTTGACCCAGTACTGAAAGGCGATCTTGAGCGCCTGCTCGACTGCCACCGCTCCGTCGGCGGCGAACAGGAAGTGGGGCCGCTCCACGGGCACCACCTCGGCAAGCGCCTCGGCCAGTTCCACCACCACCGTGTTGCCATTGCCGAGCGTGGTCGAGTGAGCCACCTTGCCCGCCTGGGCGGCGAGCGCGGCGTCGAGCTCGGGGACGCGGTGCCCGAGCGTGTTCACCCACAGCGACGAGATCGCATCGAGGTAGCGCCGCCCGTCCGTGTCGATGAGCTCTCGACCTTCGGCCCGCTCAACCACGATCGGCGCGTTGTCGCTGTAGGCAGCCATCTGGGTGAAGCCGTGCCACACCACCCCGGCGTCGCGTTCGACCCAGGTCGGGGACCTCGGGCCGGTGTCGCTCACCGGGCAATTCTGGACCCCCGTGCCCGGTCCGGCCAATGGACTCGCCGCGCGAGAATGGATCATGGACCGGATCGGCGTCGTCGACACCATGTTCGCCCGCTACGACATGGGAGCCGAAGCCCTCGACGAGCTGGCCTCCTGTCCGGGCCACGGCACCCGGTTCACCACCCTGCGGCGCACCGTGCCCGGCTTCAAGGACTTGGCCGTGGCGGCGAAGAAGCTGATCGAAGAGGACGGGTGCCGGATCGTCGTGGCCCTTGGGATGCCGGGCAAAGCGAAGATCGACAAGGTCTGCGCCCACGAGGCCTCGACGGGGATCATGATGGCCCAGCTCATGACGAACACCCCCATTTTGGAGGTGTTCGTGCACGAGGACGAGGCCGACGATCCCGCCACGCTGGCCATGGTGTTCAAGAACCGCTCGCGGGACCACGCCCGCAACGCCTTTCTCATGCTCTACGAACCCGAGCAGCTCACGGCCCGTGCCGGTCAGGGCATCCGCCAGGGGTTCGCCCACGCGGGGCCGCTCGAGTCGTAGGCCAAACATCCCATCGACGCGCGGAGCGGGCTGAGTCGCGCCACGGTACGGTGTCCTGCGCGTGGGGACCCGGGTCGAGGCGGCAGACGGTGACGGCGAACTGACTCACGTGTGGCGCGTGCCGGCATCGGTGCGCAAGTTGGCCGTCGTCATCTTCGTGATGTTCGTCGCCTTCGCCGCCATCCTGACGGCCATCGGAATCACGGTGCCGGGCACCCTGTGCCTCTGGTTGCTGGTCTTGCTCATCCTGCTCACCGTCTGGCGCTGGTACCTCCTGCCCTACATCGGGCTGGCCCACGACGCCTTGGTGGTCCAGGGCGCGTTCGTCCAGCGCTCAGCCCGGTACGCCGACATCCGCGACGCCAGGCCCGGGATGTACGGCCTGCGTATCGAGACGACCGGCGAAGGATCGATGCGGGCCTGGGCCGTCCAGAAGTCGCAGCTCTCCGAATGGCGAGGTCGGGACACGCTTGCCGACATCATCGCCGCCGAGATCATGGTGCGGGCCGCTCACGCCACGGCTGACGATGACGACCTGACGACCTGACGGTCTGACGGTCTGACGGCCTGACGGTTGTCACGATGCGGAGGACTTCGGCCGTGCTGCGGCCGGGCACACGCAGCGCGTCCCGGGTGGTCGTGAGGGTATTCGCGGATCCGTCATGCCCATCGGACACAATGCCGACATGACGCTCTGCGCCGTCGAGCCGCTGGCGCCCCATCCCGGGGGCGACAGCGCTGCCCCGATCTCCTCCCCCGTGGTCGAGGTGCGGATCAGTGCGCGCCGCAAGAAGACGTCCGAGGCCCGGTGGGTGGGCGATCGGATCGTGGTGTGCGTGCCATCGCATCTGAGCGACGACACCCGCCGGAGGACCGTCGACTGGCTCGTTGGCCGACTGCTCGAGCGTCACCGCCCCCAGGCGACCATGGGCGACCACGAGCTCCTGCAGCACGCCGTCGCGTTGAGTGACCGTTACCTGGTCGGCGCCCGGCCCGAATCGGTTCGCTGGGTCACGAACCAGTCGGCGCGGTGGGGGTCGTGCTCGTACTCATCGCGCCGCATCAGGGTCTCGCACCGGCTCCAGACTGTGCCCGCCTGGGTGCTCGATTCGGTGCTCGTTCACGAGGTGGCCCACCTCTCGCACCCGGACCACTCCGCGGCCTTTCACCGGTTGGCGTCTCGTTACCCGCACCACGACGAGGCGGCCACCTTCTTGGCCGGCTACGGCCTGGGACTGGCCAACACCCACGCGTGATCCAACGGGTGGGATCCGACCCGAGCGCGACGACGTTTCGGGCCCGCGACTACGCCCCGCGTGCGGCCTCGTGCGACTCCTCGACGGCCGGGACCGGACCAGGATCGACGCCCTCTCGAGCGGCCAGGTGCAGCGAGACCAGCTCGCCCAAGAGCGCCAGGTCCAACAGTTGCGCCAGGTCGTCCTCACCCGTGGCGTGCACCTCGAGCACATCGGCCATGACCTCGTCGGTCGCCTGACGCACGCTGGCGAAGAGGGCAGCCAGGGCCGGGGCTTCATCGGCCCGCTGCAACAGCACCAGTGAGACGACCTGCCGGGTGACGTCGCCGCCCTGCCCCCACCCCGACACCTCGTCGTGGCTGACCGCGGGGAGGACCCCGGCGAACGCCGGGGCCTTGGCGTTCAGGTTCACACGGGACTTCCACCATCGGGCCGCCACGGATCCGACTCCCTCGGCGCCGTAGACCACGGGGATCGTTCGCCCCAGGCGCCTGGCCAGCTCGGCCGGGAGCCCACCCGAGGCCAGGTAGTGGTCACGCCGGCGGGCCAGCGACGACGCGGCGGCCTCCACCGCGGGCGCGGGGTCGGGGACCAGGCCAGCGAGGGCGAGGATCGCCAGCACGGCGAGGACATCGGCGGCCAGCGCCCCCACCGTTCGCGGCCCGGGTTGTCCGGGTTGTGCTGGCTGTCCGGGTTGGCCGGGTTGCCTGGCGGGTCCGCCCGTAGCGAGCGGGCACCACGAGAACCCCACCTCCTCGGCCAGCGTGGCCAAGGGCGACCCGGCGTCGCCCCCGACCGAGACGACCCGCGCCCCCCTTGACGCCGCCTCCGAGGCCGCCGACAGGACCTCTTCGGTGTCACCCCGGCACGACAAGGCAACGAACAGGGTGCGCTCGTCGACGAAGAGCGGGACCGACGAATCCTCTCCCACCCAGAACGGCACCGCCAGGTGGGGCGCACAGAGCGCGGCCGCCCCCCGTGCCGCGATGGCGTCGGTGCCGAGCCCGCAGGCGGCCACCGCGCGCAGGTCCGGTGGTTCAAGCCCGGCTCCCTTCGAGCGTCCTGTCGCGAGCGCTGCCGACTCGGTGAGCGCCCGGCGCGCTCCGTCGAGCAACCCCGGCATCTGCTCGGGCAATGCCCACGCCGCCCGCCACAGTCCGAGAGAGTCGAGCGGGTCGATCGCGCCGGACGGACGCGGCGAGTCTGGCGAGTTGGGCAAATTGAACGGTCCCCGCGGGTCGTCCGCTCCAGGACCGCTCACCCGCCGGCGGGTTCGGGATCCGGCCCCGTGGACCGCACGCCGGAGTCCGCCGCCTTGGCCATCAGTCGCGCGTGCTCGGAGTCGGAGACCTCAGCGGCCTCGTCAGCGAGGAGCACCGGAATGCCGTCGGCCACGGTGTAGCGCTTGTGCAGGCGAGGGTTGTAGAGGATCCCTTCGTCCTCGAACCACAGCAGCGGGCCCTTGTCGATCGGGCAGGCCAGGACGTCGAGCAGGAAGGGG
Organism: uncultured Acidimicrobiaceae bacterium; assembly: GCA_963787485.1. Lineage (GTDB taxonomy): Bacteria > Actinomycetota > Acidimicrobiia > Acidimicrobiales > RAAP-2 > Bog-473. The sequence goes on from CAWBDF010000002.1 coordinate 536,519, forward strand.
TCGAGGCTCATGGCGGTGCTCCGGCATAGGTGCGGATCAGCTCCTGCACGGCCGCGACGTGCTCGGCGCACGCCTGGGGTGTGCGCGCTTCCACGTTGAGCCGGAGCAAGGGCTCGGTGTTCGACGGCCGGACGTTGTACCACCAGTCGGCGTGCTCCACGGTGAGGCCATCGAGGAGATCGACGGAGGCGCCGGCGGCCCGCTCGTGGTCGGCCAGCGCCGCCACGGTGTCGGTCGGACTGGACACCTCGGTGTTGATCTCGCCGGAGTCGGCGTAGCGCTGGTAGGGCCGGAGCATCTCGGACAGCCGTCGATCGCTCTGGCTCAAGAGCTCCAGGACCACCATCGCCGTGATGATGCCCGAGTCAGCCCGGAAGTTGTCCCGGTAGTAGTAGTGACCGGAGTGCTCGCCGCCGAAGACCGCACCCGTCTCGGCCATCACCTGCTTGATGATGGAGTGGCCCACCCGTGTCCGCACCGCCGTCCCGCCCATCTCGACGATGGTCTCGGGCACCACGTGCGAGCAGATCAGGTTGTACAAGATGGTCTCGCCCGGATGCTTGGTCAACATGGACGCGGCCACCAACGCGGTAGTGAGCGATCCCGACACGGGCTCGGCCTTCTCGTCGACCAGGAAGACGCGGTCGGCGTCGCCGTCGAAAGCGAGGCCGATGTCGGCCCCTTGGTCCACTACGGCCTGCTTCAAGGCGACCAGGTTCTCGGGTTGGATCGGGTCGGCCGGGTGGTTCGGAAAGGATCCGTCCAGCTCCGGGTAGAGAACGTCGATGGAGAAGGGCAGCCGCTCGAAGACGATCGGGACGACCAGGCCGCCCATGCCGTTGGCCACGTCTGCGACCACCTTGAGCGGGCGCAAGGAGGCCAGGTCGACGAATGACACCACGTGCTGGGCCCAGACCTCGAGGAGATCGAGCTGGCGCCAGCCTCCCGTGAGAGGCGGCAGTGCTTCGCCCGACAAGGCCTCGGCCTCGGCCCGGATGTCGTCGAGACCCGTGTCGCCGCCGACGGGACGTGCCCCGGAGAGGCAGAGCTTGAGGCCGTTGTACTGCGCCGGGTTGTGCGAGGCGGTGAACATGGCGCCGGGCGCGTCGAGGTGGCCAGAGGCGAAGTACAAGAAGTCGGTGGAGGCCATCCCGAGGTCGGTGACCATCGCGCCCTCGGCCCGCACTCCCTCGGAGAAGGCAGCCGAAAGCTCGACACCCGACGCCCGCATGTCGCGGGCCACGAGGACCTCGGGGGTGCCGGCGAAACGGGCGAAGGCCCGGCCGATGGAACGGCACATGTCCGCGTCGAGCTGATCGGGCACGGTGCCTCGGACGTCGTAGGCCTTGAAGACCCGGCGCATCCTGCTCGTGGGCTCCGTGGTGCTCGTCGGGCTCATGGGGCCCAACCATAGGGGGCGGATGGCGTCGCCTGAACTCAGCGCACCATCCCGCTGCTCGAGAGGGCGATGGCCAAAATGGCCCAGAAGTTGAACGAGGCGTGCGCCACCATGTTCATCCCCAGACGTCCCGTCCGGTACGACACGGCGGCGAGCACGGCGCCGAAGGTGGCCAGCCCGGCCAGCTGCACCCACTCCCCGTGGGCCAGTCCGAAGAGAAGCCCGTCGATGATCACCGCCACCACGACTCCGGCGGCACGGGCGCGGCCGGCCTCCCGCAGCGGCGAGCACAACCGCACCAAGGCTTTGAGCAGTAGGCCTCGGAAGAACAACTCCTCCATGAAGGGAGCCACCAGCACGGTCGCCAGCGCGATCACCACGAATCCACCGCCGTGCGCCCCCCCGGTGAGGCGCTGTGAGGGCGCGTTGAAGTCGTGGATGTGGCGTTGGAACGGGGCGTACATGAGCGCCACCACGACCTGCCCACCCAGACCGATGGCGATGCCGACCAGGTCGATGGGCCGGAAGCGCAAACCGAGGTCGCGCACGAAGTGGCGCGTGCCCTGCGTGCGGCTGGCCAGCCAGGGCGCCCCGACGAAACCGATCCACAGGCCGAGCAGGGTGGAGACCACGTACCACTCGGGCGGGACCGCCTGGGTGGCGATCGACTGCATCTCCGACGCCGTCTTGCCCTCGATGGCGCCGGCCACCAGTCCGAAGATGAGCGCGGCGATCTGGCCCACCACGAACCCCACCGCGGCGTACACGAGCCAGACCCAGGCCTGGCGCTTGGTCTGCGGAGGGACCCAGGGCGTATCGAGGAACGGGCCGTCGGAGGGCTCCGATCCGGCCATGCCGTGGGTGGCGGCAGTTGGACCGGGGGGCGGCCGGCCCCAACGCAGCCATTCGGCCGGTACGTACCCGGCCGGGATCGGGCCCGGAGGCTCCGGTGGAGGTGGGACCGGACGCACCGGCGCGCCACCGGGCTCGGTGTCGGTCATCGTTGAGACGATACCGGCGCCCACGGGGCCGCCACCGGCAGCGGAGACGAGCCTGACGTCGAGCCGAGGGACAGGCGGTCCCCAGCGGGGCGGTTACCGTCGCACAGGTGCGGCGCCTAGCATTGAAAGGGTGACCCCTCCGCGCACCGACAAGCCCTCGAGCCGGCCCAACCCGCCGGCGAACGGCGAGGGAAGCGCCCCGCCGAGCGGGCCGACCGGGCAGAACTGGCGCTGGCTGTGGGGGGTGCTGGCCATCGGCATCGTGGCCATCCTGCTGGCGGTCGGCACCATCAAGACCACCAACTCCAACACGATCACCTACACCAAGTACATGCAGGAGGTGGCGGCCAAGGAGGTCTCGACGGCCAAGATCTCCAACTCCTCGGGCGAGATCACCGGGACGCTGAAGAACGGGTCGAGCTACCAGGTGCAAGGACCGAGCCCGTCGCTGCCCAACGACGTGTCGGAAATGCGCTCCAACGGGGTCGCGGTCAGCTTCCCGCCTTCGTCGTCGAACATCTTCAGCGCGCTGCTGCCGTACCTCTTCATCATCGGGCTCGGCGCCGCCTTCATCTACTTCATCGGGCGCCAGACCCGGGGGCAGATGTCAGGGATCATGTCGATCGGCCGCTCGAAGGCCAAGACCTTCAGCAGTGACCGGCCCACCACCACCTTCGACGACGTCGCCGGGTACTCGGGGGTCAAGCAGGAGATCAGCGAGGTGGTCGACTTCCTCAAGACCCCGGCGCGCTTCAAGGAGATCGGAGCCAAGATCCCCAAGGGCGTCCTCCTGGTCGGACCGCCGGGAACCGGCAAGACCCTGATCGCGCGGGCCGTCGCCGGTGAGGCCGGCGTGCCCTTCATGTCGGTGAGCGGCTCGGACTTCATGGAGATGTTCGTGGGCGTCGGGGCCAGCCGGGTACGCGACCTGTTCCAAACGGCGCGCAAGCAGGCGCCGGCCATCGTCTTCGTCGACGAGATCGACTCCATCGGGCGCAAGCGCGGGGCCGGCCTGGGCGGCGGGCACGACGAGCGCGAGCAGACGCTCAACCAGATGCTCTCCGAGATGGACGGATTCGACCCGGCCGAAGGTGTGGTCGATGATCGCGGCCACCAACCGGCCCGACATCCTCGACCCCGCGCTCTTGCGTCCGGGCCGCTTCGATCGACAGATCGTCGTCCCCCTCCCCGACCTCGAGGAACGCCTGCCGATTCTGCAGGTGCACTGCAAGGGCAAGCGGATCGCGCCCGACGTCGACCTCAGCGTCGTGGCGCGGGGCACGCCGGGCATGAGCGGCGCCGACCTGGCGAACCTCGTCAACGAGTCCGCCTTGCACGCCGTTCGCCGAGGCAGCCCCGAGATCGCCATGGCCGACTTCGAGACCGCCCGGGACCGCGTGCTCCTCGGCCAGCGCCGTGAGTCGATGGTCCTCTCGGAAGCCGAGAAGGAGCGCATCGCCTACCACGAGGGAGGCCACGCCGTCCTGGCCTACGTGCTCGAGCACGCCGACCCGGTGCACAAGGTCACCATCCTGCCCACGGGCATGGCCCTCGGCGTCACCCACCAGCTCCCCATGGAGGAGCGCCACATCCACCCGCGCCAGTACATCGACGACGCGCTCTGCGTACGCATGGGCGGGCGCTGCGCCGAGCTCCTGGTCTACGGCGACCTGTCGACGGGCGCGGCCAACGACCTGGTCGGCAACACCGAGCTGGCCCGCAAAATGGTGCGCGAATGGGGCATGAGCGACGCCATCGGGCCCATGGCCTGGGGCTCGCAGGGCCAGGTCTTCCTGGGCGAGGACCTCATGCACACCCGTGACTACTCCGAGGACACCTCCAAGATCATCGACGACGAGGTCGAGCGCATCCTGCGGGCCGAGGAGCAGCGTGCCACGGAGGTGTTGACCAAACACCGGGGCGGCCTCAACGCCATCGCCCGGGCCCTGCTCGACAACGAGATCATCGACGGCGCCGAGGTGGCCCGCCTGGTCGACGAGGCGCACGGATCCCCCGTCCACGCCGATGGCGTCAAGTCCGTGCCGCACTTCCACGCGGCCGCCATCAAGGCCCCGGTCACGCCCACGGCGGCTGCGGCTCCCGCGGTCGCCGCCGTTGCCGCCCCGGGAGGTGCCGGCAACGGACACGCCCCGAACGGATCGAGCGAGCCCGCACGCAGCGGCCACCTGGTGGCCCCCGCCGCACCCCGCACCCCGGCCCAGCCGGAACCGGGGCCGGCGTCCTGGCCCCCGCCGCCGTGGCCCCCGCCGCCGAACCCCTCGGGCGGCGCACCCCAGGGCTCGAGCCACTAGGCCCGGCCGGAGTCGCCAAGTCCTCCCCGACGGTTCGGGCACGTAGCCCGGGCAAAGGCCCGGGGAACGCTCGGAGCGAACCGAACGGGGGCCCCGTGCGTCAGAAGGGGGGATGGTGGAGCTCCAGCTCGCGGACTGGCTCGAAGAGGGGTACGTCACCTCGTTCCGTACCGCCTGCCTGATCCTGGGCAATCCAGCTGACGCCGAGGAGGCGGTGCAGGAAGCCTTTCTGCGCGCCTGGCGCTTCCGTGACTCGCTCTCGGGCGTGGCCAGCATCCGGCCCTGGCTGTCGCGGGTCGTGGTCAACGCTTGCTACTCAAAGCTCCGCACCGAGATCCCCCACCGCGACCGGCGCGCCGGTGACGAGCCGCTGGCGCACCTGCCGGGGCCCGTGGCCGACCCCGAGGCCCGCGCCGAGCAGGACGAGGTAGCCGGCACCGTCGTGGCCGCCCTGCAGCGATTGCCGGTGTCCCTGCGCGTCCCGGTCGTCCTGCGCTACTACGCGGAGCTGAGCGAGCGCGAGATCGCCCGGGCCATCGGACGTCGCCCGGGCACGGTGAAGTCCCGTCTCCACGAGGCGCGGCGCCGGCTGGCGGCCGACCCCACCCTGTCCGCCCTCGCCGGGACCGCAGGATTGTCCCCCGACGTGCTGAGCGACCAGGCCGACGAGGTCGATGTCCCCAACGAGGTGCGCGGGGCCGGAGGTGCCGAGGCATGACCATGCTCGACGACGACCGACTGGCCGCGCTGTTGGCCCGAGCCGGAGAGTCCTTCGACGTCCCGCCGTCGGGCGCGCACGACCTCTTGGCCCGCGCCGTCGCCGATCCGCGACCCGACGAGGAGGGCCCGGTCGACGATCCCCCGGAGTCCGGGCAAAACACTCTCGGCCGGTTCGTCCAGGTGGTGGGGCGCCACCGTGTGCTGTCGGTGGCCGCCTGCGTGGTGCTGGCCTTCGCAGTGGCGGGCAGCATCGGGGCGTTGGTCTCCAGCCCGTCGCGCCCGGGCGGGACGTCGAACCTGGCGGCGAAACTGCCGGGTCGGACGCTCACCCCGACTGCCCCGCACAAGGCGGGACCGCAACACGCCGTCACCACACCGCCATTTGGACTCCTCGCTCCCGGTTCGCCGAACCGATCGCCCTCCCACAGCCCCGTCGTCACCACCCCTACGACGACTCCGTCCGCCCCGACGTTGCCCAGCGGTGCCGTGAACCAGAACGCCAAGATCGAGCAGACGGGATCGCTCGGGATCTCGGTCGGACGGGGCCAGCTCGGCCGCACGGTGAACGGGCTCGCGGCGGTGGCGGTGGCCAACGGCGGCTTCGTGGCCAGCTCGCAGAGCCAGTCGGGCAGCGACTCCGGCGGAGCGCCCTACGGCAGCGTCACCCTCGAGGTCCCGGTGGCGAGCTTCGAGGCCGCGTTGAAGCAAGCCCAGATGCTGGGCCGCACCACGAGCGTGTCCACCAAGGCCACCGACGTGACGGGCCAGTACGTCGACCTGCAGGCGAGGATCGCCTCGCTCGAGGCCAGTCGCCAGCAGTACCTGACCATCATGTCGAAGGCCACGACGGTGGGTGACGTCCTCGCCGTGCAGTCGCAGCTCGACAGCATTCAGTCCCAGATCGAGCAGCTGCAGGGCCAGCTCCAGGTACTCAGCAGCGAGACGTCGTACTCGACCCTCTCGGTCACCGTCAGCGAGGGCTCGCCACCCCCGCGTCCGGGCCCGCTCCCCGAGTCCGGACTGGTGCGCGCCTGGCACGACAGCATCGGCGGCTTCGTGGCCGGCCTGGAGGGACTGGTCCGCCTGGCCGGTCCGCTGCTCTTCGCACTCCTCTGCCTGGCGGCTGCCGGCATCGGCGGACGCGCCCTGTGGCGCCGCTACCGACGCCACACGCTCTGACCCGCGTACTGCGAGACCGCGCGAGGAGAAGGGCTCAAACGCCGCCGATGGGAGCGGCCAGCGCGATCCCCGGCATGGTCACGACCCCGACGCCGCCGGAGGGCCCGACGTCCTCGCTGACCGCCATCGGGCCGCCGGCACTCACGTCGATCTGACCGAGACCGGCCGCGGCGAGGGGCGCCCCCGAGACCATGGCGGTGGACCCCGGCGCCACCGCGCCGACGGCCAGCGTTCGCACGGAGGCTCCCGCTGTGGCGAGGACGCGGTAGCTCTCGGGCACCGCGGACAGGTTGCGCAGCGCCAGGGACGCCGGCGCCGCGCCGCTCACCACCGTGGTCGTGCTCGTGCCAGGCGGCGGGAGCACCCACTGGCCGGAGGGTGCCGCGCTCGTCGACGCACCCACGGCGTCCGCCGCGCCATCCTGGGGGGACGTCGCCGCCGCGGGCAGCGAGACGCGGCGCCCGACCACCACGCCGGGCCCCCCTCGAGACGAGATCTGAGCCGTGTACGAGGCGCCGGCGGGGATCCGGGTCTGGGTGCTCGTGGTCAACACCCACGTCGACGCGGGCGCCACCTGGGCGCTCAAGGGGGCCAACGGACCCGAGGGAAGACGAAACTGCACCGTCACCGCCTCGGGTGTCGTTCCGGGATTCAGCACGTCGATCTCCGACGAGCCGCCGCCAGTCTCGCGGGACTCCGGGATGGTCCAGCCCTGCTCGGGAGCGGCCGCACCGGGCACCATCCACAGACCGGCGCCGGTCGTGCCGGAGGCCGCGACCTGTTCGACCTCCGAGGCCACCAACCGCCCGGTACGGGCCGACACGACGGTGCTCACCGACGAGACCTGCTGCACCTCGGACGCCACGTTCTCGACGACCAGCTGCCCGGGGCTCACCTCCAGACCCTGGTAGTTGATCGGGTGCACGACGCCTTTGGGCGTGACGAAGCTGAGGTCCGCCACCTCTTGCGTCGAGGTGGGGTTGAGGAGGGCCACGAAGAGCTGATCGGATCCCGACGTGGAGCCAACGGGGAAGTACCACTGGCTCGAGGTCCTTCCGAGGCAAGGGGCTTCGGCCCAACCCGTCGCGTCGTGCACGACTTGGGTGACCGCCACGCCTCCGCCGCCGAGCGCCACCGTCTGGGCGACCCACGTGCCGGAGGCGGCCGAGGGGAGGTCCGGCGCCACGACGTCGTGGGGAGGGACCGTGAGGCCGACCTTCGCGGTCGAGCCGGTGTCGGTGACTGCCGTCACGGCGGCGGCCACCGGACGTCCCGTGGTGTTGGTGAGCAGCAGCGAGCCCTGGTCCACGCCCGCTCCCACCGACTGGACCGTGCAGTACCACGCCGTCGACTCCGCGTTGGGCGCGCCGACCTGCACCGCCGGAGTGGGCGCCGTGGACGGCGCCGTCGCCCCCCTGGCCGCGGCGACGATACCGACGCCGGCAACGACGAGGACGACGAAGGCGATGACCCGCCACCGATGCTCGGGCACGCGGTGGGCCGGGCTCACGGGGATCCCCGTCGTCCCAACAGCGCCAGCGCCAGCGCGATCCACACGGCCAGCTCAACGAAAACGGCCAGTGGGACCAGCGGGAATTGGGACAGCGTCAGGGAGGCGCTCCCTCTGGTGGTGGCGTACTGCGCCGCCCAAGCGAACGCGGGATGCGAGGTCAGGCCCCGTCCGTCGACGGAGAGGGCGAAGCTGCCCGCCGGCGCGTACCCGGCGTACACGGTGCCCGGAGAGACGCGTCCCGTGCCGGGGTCGCCATCGGCCAACGAGCCGAGGACCGGGTGCCATCCGACGACATCCGCCGCGCCGGCGGCGGACGACTCGCCTCGCTCGGGCACCGGGAGCGAACGCTGCGCGGTCACCGGGATGGCCGCGCTGTTCTCGAACACCTGCACCCCCATCGGACCGGGTTTGACCTGCAGGTCGTCCTGGGCCATGAGTTCGGCCACCAGGCCGGCCGGAGCCGGCGCGCTGACCGAGGGCGTCCCGACTCCCACCAGCGAGGGGGCCAGCGCGTCCACCACGACCACGTAGCCCACACCGAACGGGGCGAGCAACCGGCCCAGGTGCACCGTCCCGCCCGACTCGGCCAGCCGCACGTCGTCGCCCACCTGACCGGCCGGTCCCGGACCGGCGGGCGCGAGCACCTGCTCGGTGTCGGGCCGGTGCTCGGGTGTCAGCGCGTCGGCCAGTCCGGCGCCGACGCTCCACCCCCCCACCGGAAGCGCCCGTGGGTCGCCCAGCCAGAGGACCCTCGTCACGCCCGGGCTGGCGCTGGTGCTCGGGCTCGGGCCGAGGAAGCTCAGCTGGTCCTCGAGCCCCTGCGCCGGAAGATCCCACCGGCCGCCCGCGGCGGCCACGGCCACGGGGAGCAGCCCGACGGCCACGAAGACGAGGGCGCTCACCGAGGCGACCTGGCGCCACCCGAACTCTCGCCCGACCAGGTCGTTCTCGAACGCAGAAATGCCGAGTCCCACGCTGGCGGCCACGGCCAAGGCCGCGGGGACCAGCACCACGGACTCCGAGGGCGTGAAGGCGCCCAGGTCGCCCCGCGAGGTGACCAGAGCGAGGGTCCACGAGGCACACGCCGCCGCCCAGAGCCGCGCCGCCCAGGCCAGGCGGATCCCCCGACCGACCACGAGCGGGAGAGCTGCCCCGACCACGAGCAACCACGTGATCGGGGAGCGAGCCGCGGGCCCGATGGCGAAGCGCACGATCTCTCCCCACCCGGGTACGGAGGTGGCGGAGAGGGGGAGACCGAAGATGCCGACGGATGCCCGGCCGGCCAGGAGCGTCCCGAGCACCCACGGGGCCGACAGCACGAGCGCCACGCCCACCCCTTTGAAGGAGGCCAGGAGGACTCGACCGGACCCCGTGCGCTGTCCCGCCAGCAACGCGCCGACCTCCCAGGCCAGGGCCGTCACCAGCACCATGGGGACCAAGGCCGGCGCGAAGCCGGCCCCGACGGCGATGGACGCGCCGAGGACGGCCACCCGCCCCGCCGAAGTGGTGCGCCAGCGAGGGCCCGGCGCCACCTCGTAGGGGGCCACCCCGGCGGCCCGGGCCAGGGCCAGCGCCACGAAGGGGAAGGCGGCATAGGCCACCAAGCCGTCCCAACGGCCGGTGCCCAACGCCCCGTACGGGAGGGGCACTCCGAGGTAACAGACCACGGCGACCACGCGGGCTCGGTCCGACACCATGGGGCGCATGAGGCGAGACATGCCCCAGGCCCCCAGGGGGATGCAGCCGAGCAGCAGCACTCGCTGCACGGCGCCCATGGCACCGAACAGGACCGTTCCGCTGACCCCGAGGAGGCCGAAGGCGGGTGACGACGGCGCGGTCGTCCCCACTCCCGTCGACTGCCACCCGGAGAAGAAGTGGTGCCAGCTCGACGACCACGAAGGGAGCGGCGCCAACTGGCCCAAGAGCGGAAGCGATCCGAAGAAGAGCTCGCGGGTCCCGAAAGCGACCACCGCCAGTGCCAGCGCCACGGCGACTACCCGTTGGCGGCCGGTTCCGAGGAGCGGCACGCCCACCTTCTGCCCGAACCGGTCTCGGCCCGCTCGCCGGCCGAGGTCGTCGAGCTCGTCGAAATCGGCGTCCTCGCTGAAGGCCAGGCCGACGCTGCCGGTGAGGATGGCGACCTCACCACCCGTCTCGCGATCGGACCGGCCACGAGCCGCCACGGCGTTCGCCGCCTGGAGGCCCTGGTGCGAGAGACGACTGAGGTACATGGAGAGTCGAGCGCTCCCCCGGACCTGGAGGCGGCGCACCTCGGAGTCGGGAAAGAGCCGCTGGGAGGCCAGCTCCCGGCGCAACACGCGGATCTCGGCGCGGTGCCGGAGGTTCCAGCGCCACGCGCCGGCGACGGCGCGCACCCGGTCCCTGTCCCGGGCGAAGAAGGCGACGAACGTCTCGCCGAGGGCCAGCAGCGCGGCCTGGGGCAGGACCCGCACCAGATGGAGCCACGAGTAGCACTTGAGGACGGCTCGCAGCTCGTGCCGGCGCTGGAGCATCTGCATGGTGACCGGATGCCGGGCCTCGGAGTCGGACCCCGCACTGAGCGGTTCGATGCCACTGGCGACCGCCTCGCGGTGGCGCACCAGAGCGTCGGGGGCGACCACCACTCGCGAGCCGGCTACCTGGCTGCGCCAGGAGAGGTCGAGGTCCTCCCCCATGGCCAGGATCCCCGCGTCGAAGCCGCCGAGCTCCGCGAAGAGGTCCGCCCGCACGAGGATGCAGCCCCCCGGCGCCACGAAGACGTCGCGGACGGCATCGTGCTGGCCGTGGTCGACCTCGCCCTCGAGCACCCGGTCGACGACCGCCCCGGTCTTGTCGCAGCTCATCCCCACGTGCAACAACACGTTGGGGTCGTCCCAGTTGACGAATTTGGGCGAGATCACCCCGGCGTTGGAACGCACGGACTCCTCCACCATTTGATGTACGGCGTCAGGATGGAGCGCCACGTCGTCGTGACAGAGCAGGTAGAAGGCGGCTCCTTCGACCATCCCCAAGGCCTCGTTCGTCGCCGCGGCGTACCCCGGCCGTCCGGAGAGGTGCCTCACGAAGGCGTCCGGCAGAATTCGGCCCACCCGCTCGGTCGTGCCGTCAGGATCGTCGCCGCTCAAGAGCACCAGCACTGAGAGCTCCGGGTAGTCCTGACTCGCCAGCGAGGAGAGCGCCTCTTCGAACCAGGGCCCCGGATCGGCCGTGACGACGACCGCGACCACCGCGGGCACTTGGGCGTCCATCAGAGCGCCGAGGCTATCGGGTCCAAGGGCCCATCCAGGGGCGCGAATGGGCCCTCGCAGCGCCAGGAACAGGGGTTATGGATGCTTGCTCTTGTTTATGCAAGGTGATACTGTTGTATATACCTTCACGACGGGAGAATTCCATGGCCGACGTGACCTCCAACCTCAGCGCACTCTCCAAAGGCGTCACCGGCTTCGCCCGCGACGCCGCCTACGTGGCGGTCGGTCTCGGCGTGATGAGCCTCCAACGGGCACAGGTGCGCCGGGTGGAGCTGCAGCGGCGCCTCGCAAGCGACCTCGAACTCGAACAGCGCTTCGGCGACATTCGCGACGGCGCCGTGAAGGGCATGGCGCGCCTTGACAGCGCGGCGAAGGGCATGGCGCGCCTGGACGTCGCCGGGACCGCCATGCAGCGTGTGGGGACCACTCTGCACCCGCTCGAGGAGAAATTCCCGAGCTCGGTCACCGCCCTCTCCGCGGCCGTGCGAGACCAGGCGCGGGGCGTGCGGATTCGGATCCGGCGCGGCCCGCGCCCGTGACCGGGGCCCGCGGGCGGCAGTCGCACCCTCTCAACCCGATTCCCAGGAGGCGAGCACGTCGGCCAGGGTCGTCACCAGTGGGATGGCCGGAGCCCAGCCCGTGGCGAGCGTGAGCCGCCCGGCATCGCCACGAAGGACCGGGACGTCGACGGGCCGCACGAGCTCGGGATCCGTGCGCAAGGACAAGTCGGCTCCGGTCAACTCGAGGAGCAACCTGGCGATGTCCGACATGGCCACGTCGGTCCCCGAACAGACGTTGTAGATCTCTCCCGGCTGGCCGCGTTCGATCAGCAGGCGGTAGGCCACCACCACGTCGCGCACGTCGGTGAAGTCTCGCCGGGTGGTGAGCGTTCCCACCGGCAACCACGAGGCGCCGGCCCTCCGGGCCTCCACGATCCGCTTGGCCATGGCGGGGACGAAGAACGTCGGCGACTGCCCCGGGCCGATGTGGTTGAACGGCCGGACGACCACGACCGGCTGTCCGTACCCCCGCCAGCCTTGCAGCGCCACCGCCTCGGCAGCCAGCTTGCTGGCAGCATACGGAGTGGCCGGACGGACAGATGCGTCCTCGCTCAGGGGGAGCTGTTCGGGCCCGACGACCCCGTAGACCTCGGCCGAGCTCACCACCAGAACCCGCGGAAAAGGCTGGATGGTGCGGGCCGCGGCAAGCACCTCGGCAGTGCCGAGCACGTTGACTCTGAGCACCTGGGAGGGGTGCTCCCAGCTCTCACCCACGTGGGTCATGGCAGCCAGGTGGTAGACCGCGTCCGGCCTGGCCTCGTGCATGACCCGGCGCACCGCGGCACCGTCGGCCACGTCGGTCTCAATGTCGATGACGACGACCTCGTCACCCCGTTCCTTCAGGTGGGTCGCCAGCCATTGGCCGACGAAACCCTTGCCGCCGGTCACGAGCGCGCGCATCGGCGGAACCCTACTTCGGGTCGGTCCGGGCGAGCGCGTACGCCTGGAGGTGGCGCTCCACGCTGGCGTCCCATGTGCGCCGCGCCGCCACGTCCAAGCCGAGACGGCGACGAGCGCTGTGTCGGCCACCCTCGAGAGCAGCACGCAGTGCTCCGGCGAGTGCGGCCGTGTCACCGGGTGGCACCAGCAGGGCCGCACCGGCGGCGAACTCGGCCATGGCTGTGCCCTCGGTGGTGACCAACGGCGCGCCACAGGCCAGCGCCTCGAGCGCAGGCAACCCGAACCCCTCCTCGAACGCGGGACAGGCCACCACCGCGGCCTGCCGGAGGAGGGCGGGCACGGCGTCGTCGGGCAGGAATCCGGTGCGCACGATCCGGTCCGCGTGCCGGGCTTGCGCCAGGGCACGCTCGGTCTGGGTCATGCCCCAACCCGGCTGGCCGGCCAACACCAGCACCGCATCGGGCTCGGAGTCGGCCAACAGATCGAACGCCGCCACGAGCGGCACCAGACCCTTGCGCGGCTCGAGCGTCCCGACGAAGGCCACCGTCGGCCGGTCGGTCGGCACCCCCAGGGCGTCGAGCAGCTCGCGGTCGGCCCCGGGAGCCGGCTCATGGGGCGAGAAATGGTCGTGGTCGACGCCGTGCGGGGCGACCATCACTGGAACGCGCACCGCACACACGGCGTGCAGACGGTCGGCGGTCACTTGGCTGACACAGATGACGACGCCGGCCCGGGTCGCGGCCCGCCGGATGGCCCGACGAAAAAAGGCCGCCTTCGCTCTCAGGTGCCATTCGGGATGGTCGAAGAAGGTGCAGTCGTGCACGGTCACCGCACAGGGCACCGGCGAGCGTCCGGGCATGGTGTAGTGCGGTCCGTGATGCAGGTCCACCCCCGCGGACCGCAACACGGCCGACAGCCCGAATTGCTCGAAGGCCAACCGCCCAGGCCGAAAACTCGGCACGGCGGCGCGCACGGAGGCGCCGCGCAAGGCGGACCAGCGTGCCTCGTCCTCCGTGCGGGCCACCAACGTCAGGTCGACGTCGCTGCGTCGAGCCAGCCCGTGCGCCAACGCCGTGGTGTAGCGACCAGCGCCACCGGGGCGGGTCGGCACGGCGGAGACATCGAGGGAGAGCGCCAGTGGCGGGCTCACTTGAGGGACTCCCACAGCGACACGTAGCGTTCGGCCGCGGCGCGCCAGGTGCGCGTCCGCACGTGCGCGGCGCCCGCCAGCGACAGCTCGGCCCGACGCGGCTCGTCCGCGAGCACCTCGAGAAGCCCCGCCCCGATGTCCTCGACATTGAGCGGGTCCACCAGGCGTGCCGGCGGGGGCTCAGGAGCGCCGAGGTCGTGGACGCTCGGGACACCCACCGACACGACAGTGGGCGTCCCGGCAACCATGGCCTCGATCGGTGGCATCCCGTAGCCCTCGGCCAAGGGCACGTAGACGAAAGCACGGGCGCGTCGGTAGAGCTCGGCCAACACGGCGGGAGCCACCGCGCCGGCGAAGACCACTCCCTCTGGCTGACCCTCCGCCGCCGGTGACCGGCCCCATCCGGCGGGTCCCACCACCAGCAAGGGCCAGGGCTCGGGCAGCGACGCGCGCACCCGGGTGTACGCCCGCACCAGTCGGACGAGGTTCTTGCGCGGCTCGAGCGTGCCGACGGAGAGCAAGAACGACTGACTCACGCCGAGCCGGCCCAGGAGGTGCTCGGTCGCGGCGGGGTCGCCGGGCGGTAGATGGTCTGCGCCGCTGTGCACCACCGTGACGCGCTCGGGGTCGATGCCGGCAGCCCCGAGGTCGGCGGCGACGAGTCGCGACGGGGTGACCAGCGATGCTCCGCTCCGATCGACGCGTCGGAGGGCCGCCTCGTGCCAGCGCCGACCGCGCCGCGTGGTGGCCCCGGGGTGGACCCGCCAGGCCACGTCGTGCACCGTCACGACCTGGTGGCTCTGACTGCCCCGGCGCAACGGCGGCACCGCCAGCGAGACCGAGTGCACCACGTCGAACCCTTCTGGAGCATGGAGCAGGCCGTGGTCCCAGGCTCGGGTGAGCAGGCGTCCGGGAACCGGTGAGGTGACGACGCGTGGACCCAGGGCGGCCACCGGGTCGGCACCCGAGCGCGGGGGACGACTGGCCAGGAGCGTCAGGTCGACGCCCTCGCCCTCGCCCGCGAGTTGCGCCAATCCGTCGAGCAGGCCCCGGGTGTACGCGCCGATGCCGCCCGGAACGGAACGTCGGAGCTGCTCGACGACGAGGAGCACGCGAACCGACGCCTCAGCCATGGCCGACCCCCTGGGCGGCCTCAGCCATGGGCCGACCCCTGGGCGGCCTCAGCCATGGGCCGACCCCTGGGCGGCCTCAGCCATGGGCCGACCCCTGGGCGGCCTCGCGGTACAAGGCCTCGAGCCCGGCGCCACAGCGCTCCCACGAGTACTGCGCCGACCACTCCACCCCGGCGACCGCCAGCCGCGCCCTCAGCCCGTCGTCCGCCAGACAATCCTGGAGGGCGCCGGCGAGCGCGTCCTCGTCCCCAGGTTCCACCAGGAGTGCGCCATCGCCGAGGACTTCGGGCAGTGACCCGGCCCTGGACGCCACGACCGGGACGCCGCTGCGCATGGCCTGCAGCGGCGGGAACCCGAACCCTTCGTACAGTGACGGATAGGCCAACACGGTGGCGTCGGACACCAGGGCCGCCAGGTCGCGCTCGTCGACCCAGCCGGCGCGAACGATCCGATTCCGGCACGGTGAGGACTCGACGGCCCCGGCAAGTGCCGCTTCGCCCCACCCGGCGGGTCCGGCGAGGACCAGCGAGACGTCCTCCCACCCGGCCGCCACCCGGCCGAAGGCCCGCACCAATCCCGGCAGGTCCTTGCGAGGCTCGGCCGTGCCCACCGCCAGGCAGTAGCGGTCGGTCTCCGCGGGCAACAGGCGGGATCGCATGTCGGCCACGTCGGCGGCCGACGTCGCCGGCAGATCGGGGATGCCCGGGCACACCGTCCGGACGCGATGGGGGTCGGCACCGAACACGTCCACGACCTCGTCGGCCACGAAGGCGGAATCGGTGTGGACCCACGCACCCCGGGCGATGGCGCGGCGGATCAGGTTGGGGTAGGCCAATGTGGCGGCGTCGCAGAGCTCGGGATGGCGAAGCGGCGTCAGGTCGTGCACCGACACCACGGCGGCGGCCCGACGTGTGGGCGGGACGACGAAGTTCGTTCCGTGGACCACGTCGACCGGACCGACAAACCACTCCAGCGGCGGACCGTTGGTTCTTCCCCACAGCGCGTTGAGGGGTCTTGCCGGCATCGCTCGCTGGTGGGCGGAGACGCCCTCGGGCAGCAGGGCTTCGATGCGCCCGCGCCGGCGCCAGCTCACGGCGAAGGCGCGCAGGTCCAAGCCGGTGCGGAGGGACAGGGCGGCCAACGTTCCGGTGCAGAACGCGCCGATCCCGGTGGGAAGGCCGAGGAGCGGCGTCGCGTCCAGCGCGACGCGCAAGGCCGCCTGGGAGGGGACGGCGGCCCCCGACGCTCGTCGTGGGCTCATGGACGCTCCTTCTGGTCGCCGGCACCGGTCGGGCCACTGCCTGGAACCCCGGGCACTCGGCGACGACCGGCCGCCCGCGGCCGGCGATCGTACCAGTGGCGAAGACGGGAGTCCGGCCGGGACGGCGCTCCTATGCTCGGCGGTGTGCTGGTGGCTCTGTGCGGCGGCGTCGGGGCGGCCCGCATGCTCTCGGGACTGGTGCGCGTGGTCCCGGAAACCCAGATCACGGCGATCGTGAACGTCGGTGACGACATGGTGCTCCACGGGCTCCACATCAGCCCGGACCTCGACACGGTCACCTACACCTTGGCCGGCCTCGACAATCGGGAGACCGGGTGGGGCGTGGCCGACGAGAGCTGGCGCGTCATGGACGAGCTGGCGACCTTGGGCGGAGAGGACTGGTTCAGGCTCGGAGACCGAGACCTGGCCACCCATCTGTTCCGTACCGAGCGGCTCCGTTCCGGTGAGCCGCTCAGCGCGGTCACCGCCGCTCTGTGCCGTCGGCGAGGGGTGGGGGTCCGACTCCTCCCCGCGACCGACGACCCGCTCCGCACCCGCGTGACGCTGGCGCAGGACACCGCGCTCGGGCCGGCGGGGACCGAGGTCGGGTTCCAGGACTACTTCGTCCGCCTGCGCCACGACGTCGCCGTCAGCGCGGTCCGTTTCGACGGCGCCCGCCGTGCCCGGCCCGCGCCCGGAGTGCTCGAGGCTCTCGAGACCGCGGAGGTCATTGTGGTCTGCCCCTCCAATCCGGTGGTCTCCATCGCCCCCCTGCTCGCCGTCCCCGGGATCCCCGACGCTCTGGCTTCGCGCCGGGACCGCGTGGTGGCAGTGTCGCCGATCGTGGCCGGCTCCGCCCTGAAGGGCCCGGCCGATCGGCTGCTGGCCGAGCTGGGATCGGAGCCCTCCGCCGTGGGAGTCGCTCGGCTCTATGCCCCCTGGACGGGAACCCTGGTGATCGACGAGGCGGACGTCGGGCTCCAAGCTGATGTCAAAGCCCTCGGTGTCCGGTGCATCGTGGCACCGACGGTGATGAGCTCGCCCCAGCGCGCCGCGGACCTGGCCAAGGTGGTGGTGGATGCCCGAGTCTGAGGGCATCGCGGTGTTCCCGGTCACGGGCATGGTCGAGGTGACGCCCGGTGCGGACGTGGCGGCACTGATCGCCGCCTGCGTGGCGCCGGCACGACCCGAGGGGCCGTTGCTGCACGGTGGCGACGTGGTCGTGGTCACGCAGAAGATCGTGTCCAAGTCCGAACGACGGCTGGTGGCCCTCGGGGCCGGCCCTGAGGAATGGGACAAGCAGGCGCTGGTGGAGCACGAGTCCGTGCGCGTCCTGCGTCGCCGAGGCGACCTGGTGATCACCGAGACCCGGCACGGCTTCGTGTGTGCCAACGCGGGAGTCGATCTCTCCAACGTGGCCGACGGGACGGCGGCGTTGCTCCCCGAAGACCCCGATCGCTCCGCCCGCCGCATCCGGGCAGGGTTGCGGCGTGCCTTGGGCGTGGAGGTGGGTGTCGTCATTTCGGACACCTTCGGCCGTCCCTGGCGGCGGGGAGTCACCGACGTGGCCATCGGCTGCGCGGGCGTGGCCGCGGTCGTCGACCTCCGCGGCACGAGGGACGCCGCCGGCCGGGAGCTGGTGGTGACCGAGGTCTGCGTCGCGGACGAGCTGGCCTCGGCCGCCGAGCTGGTCATGGGTAAGGACCGCGACGTTCCGGTGGCCGTGGTACGCGGGGTCCCCGAGGCCTGGCTGCGTGACGGGTCGGTGGCGGCGGAGATCGTCCGGCCTCCGGCTGAGGACCTGTTTCGCTGATCGCTCAGTCCGGGTTCCCTGGGAGAGACGGGCGGGCGCCGCGGATCAGGCCAGCCGTGCACCGATGAATTCGAGCACGGCACGCGTGCCCTCGGGCAGCTGGGTCCACGGCCGCCACCCGAGCTGGATCGCCGCTCGCTCCACGTCGAGAGTCGAGCGACGTAACTCCCCGGGGCGAAGCGGCACGTCGACCCGGGTCACGGCGGCACCCGACTGCACGGTCATGGTGCCCAGCAACTCGTTGACCGATGTCTCCCGTCCGGTCCCGATGTTGCAGACGAGCCCGCCCCCCCGGGTCGCGGCGCGCACGAATGCGTCCACCACGTCGTCAACGTACACAAAGTCCCTCGTCTGCTCGCCGTCGCCGTACACCTTGACCGGGTCCCCACGCAGGATCCGTTCGGCGAAGATGGCCACCACTCCCGCCTCGCCGTGCGGATCCTGACGGGGCCCGTAGACGTTGGCCAGGGCCAGCGCGCAGAACTCCAGCGCGTGCAGCTCCCGATAGGCCACCAGGTAGTCGATCACCGCCTTCTTGGACACCCCGTACGGCGACAACGGTTGCTGGGGATGCGACTCGCGCACCGGAAGGTCCTCGGCCGCGGGTTCTCCGTACAGCGTGCCTCCGCTGGCGGCGAAGATCACTCGTTCGGCTTCGGCCTGACGCGCTCCTTCCAAAATGTTGAGCGAGCCCACGATGTTGACGGTCGCGTCGAAGGCCGGCCTGGCCACCGAGACCCGCACGTCGGCTTGGGCCGCCAGGTGGAACACGAGCTCGGGACGGCGACGCTGCATCAATTCGATCACCGCCGGTGCGCTGATGTCGAGATGGTGGATCGTCAGCGCCCGGCCCGCGCTCGAGCGCGCTTCGGCGAGATTCGACAGAGATCCCGTGGAGAAGTCGTCGACCACATCGACCTCGTGGCCCTCGACGAGGAGCCGGTCGACCAACGTGGAGCCGATGAACCCTGCCCCTCCCGTCACCAACGTGCGCATCGCCGGACTTTCTACCCCGCCACTCGTTCACCGTCGACCAGGGTGCCCGAGGACACGACGGCATCGGCCCCCAGGACCGAGACGGCTCGGACGTCGGCCCTCTGGCCCACGATCGATCGCGGTCCCATGATGGAGCCGACGACCTTGGCGTCCGCCGCCACGTGGCACCCGTCCATGAGCACCGAGTCTTGGACCACCGCCCCAGAGGAGACCACCGACCCGCGGCCGAGGATGCTCCGCTCCACCCGTGCTCCCGGCTCCACCACGCAGCCCGACCACACCACGGACTGGCCGAGGACGTCCCCCTCGATGTCGCTCTCGCCCTCGAGCAGCACACCATCTCCCCGGTCGACGAGTCCCGGTGCCACGACGGGGCCCCGCTTGCCCTCCACGTAGGCGAAATTGGCTTCGAGGTACGCCGCCGGCGTGCCCGTGTCCAGCCAGTACCGGTCGTCCGAGCGGGCATAGAGGCTCCCGTCGCGCACCATGGCCGGAAACGTCTCGCGCTCGATCGACACCCGACCCCCCGCCGGAATCCGGGCCAGCACCGAGGGTTCGAGCACGTACGTCCCGGCGTTGATCTCGTTGGTCGGGGCCTCGTCCCGGGGCGGCTTTTCCACGAAGGCGGTGACCCTGCCGTCCCGATCGGTCGGGACGACCCCGAAGGCGGACGGATCCGCCACCGGGTGCAGGGCGATGGTGCCCTCGGCTCCGCGCTCGTGGTGGAACGCGACCAACGCGGTCAGGTCGAGGTCGGTGAGCACATCGCCGTTGACCACGACGAACGTGTCTCCGATGCCAGCGTGGCTGGCTGCGAAGCGAACCGCCCCCGCGGTGTCGAGCGGTTCGGGCTCGACGGCGTACGCGAGCCGCACACCGGCCGCGCTCCCGTCGGGGTAGGCCTCGGTAAAAGTGTCGGGCAGGTACCCGAGTGACAGCACAGCTTCCTCAATGTGATGGGCGGCGAGGTGGCCGAGCACTCGCTCAATCATGGGCACGCCGACGATGGGGAGCATCTGCTTCGGTAACGAGAGCGTCAGAGGTCGCAACCTCGTCCCCTCGCCACCGACGAGGACAACAGCCTTCATTACTTCGTCGTCGTCGTCGCTGGCTTTGAAGTGGACGTAGAGGTCGAAGGAACCACCGCGGGCACCGTGGTGGTGGTCTGACCGGCCACCGTGGTCGTCGTCACCGGATTGCTTCCCCCGGACAGCACTTGGAGCAGCGGGGAGATGGATGCCGTTGGCTTGGGGAGCGCCGCGCCGTCCGGTACGAACCCCACGGTGATCAGCTGGCGGTTGAGCAGCTTGAGGTCGGCGGGCTTCAGCGAGGTGACACCACCCGACTCTTCGAGTTGTCCGTTCTTGCCGGTCTTGGTCGAGAGGAGCCACCAGCGAGCCTGGACCTCGCCGACCTTGCCGGCGTCGGGTGTCCCGGACGCGGACTTCTGCCCGCTGCGGTACTCGGGGACGGACGCCGAGGGGTACTTGAGCGTGGTGTTGGTCAGGGTGAGGCCGCTGTAGCCGTCGGCGAATTTGCCGAGCGTGGCGTTGCTCCCTGCCTCGCTGTCGGTCTTGGGCGCCACCACCAGCACCCCGTTGCCGCTGGTCGTCAGTCCCGTGCTGGCCGTCGACGGGGAGGCCGGCAATGCCGGCTGCACCGTCCCGCAGACGTCGAAGGCAAGGGCGGCGTGCCACGACGTGCCCACGGTCGGCTCCGCCGCGGAGGAGGTCTGGTCGTAGTGGTACTTGGCCCAGGCGATCGAACCCAACCCGACCAGGACGATCACGACCAGCGCGGCGTACCAGTTCACCGGCATCTGCCCGCGGTAGGTGGCGCCGCCGCCCGTCGCGGCGGCGCGTGCGACCGACCTTCCCGAGGAGCTTCTCGCCATGGCGGGTGGCAACCCTACAGGCTCGCGGGGTGCCCACTCGCGGCAGGCGCGCCCCCAAGCAGGCGGCGGTAGAGGGCGGTCGTCTCGGGATGCAGCCAGTCGTTCGGGCGGGCGGCGCCGGAAGGGCGTGCCGCGCCCGCGCCGGGATCTCCTTCGTCAGTCAACGCGCGCAGCTGCGCCATGGCAGCGCGCAGTCCCACCCGATTTCCCTGGGCATCCGTTGCACGGAGCAGCATCCGATAGAGCCTCTCGTCGTAGGGAGACAGGCGCAGCGCCTGGCGAACGATCCGTTCAGCGTCCCTTCCCCGACCACGCTGCAGGCATTCGGCGGATCCCTCGAGCGCGGTCTCGACGACCAAGGCCTCTACCCGTGCCTGGGTCCCATCGAGGACGGCCCAGTCTGTACGCCGCAGACCGGTGAAGAGTGGGCCCCGTACCAGGTCCATGGCTCGGAGCACCGAGATGGCGTCGCCCTCGTCGGCCAGCGCCGCGAAGCGTTCCACGTCGGTGGTCACCGAGTCCCCCAGCTGCAGGTGCGACCCTCGGGGAAGGCGAGCAATCCCGTCGGCCGAGACGCCCAGGGCGCGTCGACAGTCGGAGGCCGTAGAGTGCACGGTCGCCAGCGCGACCGGGTTGTCGGGCCACAGGGCGAGTGACCACTCGGCGTGGCGGACGGTTCGCCGATGGAACGACAGATAGACGGCGAGATCGAGCGCGGCGGGACGGCGAAACGGGTGGGCCGCACCGCGGACGACCACCGGGCCGAGCACGGCGAGCTCGACACCCTCGAGGGCGAGCTGGACCATGCCCGAGAACGGTCGTCTGTCCGGCCTGTGGGTCAACTCTTCCCTGGTGCACTGAATGGGGTTCAGGCCACCTGGTTTCCCAAACGGGGTTCAGGCCATTTGGTGGGGGTGGAGGGATTTGAACCCTCACTGGGGACGGTTTAAGCGCCCTGCCTCTGCCTGTTGGGCTACACCCCCGCGTCAGGTCTCGTCGCCCTCCGGGCCCGGCGCAACGGATCCGCGGGACCCGAGGGGCGCGAGAGGCCGATATCGTTCGAGGACCTCCAATTCACGATCTCGTGGTGCCTCGACCAGGCCGGACTGTTCTCCAAAGACCATGGTGGCACGACGAGTCGGGTGCCAGGGGAGCCATTGGCCGATGCCCTCGTGGCCGGGGTTCCCGGTTGCCGCGAAGTTGAGCCATGCACCTTGCATCTGTGACGAAAGCCGCTCCACGGCCGAGCCGCTGCCCGTGAAGACCTGCACCTCGGGGCTGTCGACCGCTCCGAACACGAAGGGCAGTTCGAGGCCGTGGCACGATCCGAAGATCCCTCCGAATGCGGGTGACTCCCACTCGAAGAGGTACACGTACGCCCGGGCACCGCGGGCAGCGTGTGCCGCAGCGAGCTGCAGGCTGGGCCATCGGAAGACGAGATCCGTTCCCACCGCGACCCACATCTCGGTGGCACCGACACCTTCCGAACGGGCCTGACGAGCTGCCCGGTAGGTCTCGAGCACTTCGTCGGGCGGCGCGCCCGGCAACGCCAAGGCGACCCAGCGCCGCACGCCTTTCTCGTCGAGCGACAGGATCTCGGCGTTCCCGATCCCAAAGAGCGTGAGCTCGTCGCGGTTGGTCCCGATGAGCAGGTCGAAGGGATCCGTCGCGCCGTTGGCGACGGCCGTCAGGGGATGCTCGGGCAAGAAGACCCCGTCAATGACCGGGAGGAACGGCAGGGGGATGGTCCCAGGATCGGGGCGCCGGACGCCGACCTCTGCCGTCGCATCCACCAATTCGGACGCCGGTACGCGGAGCCATGACGCTCGATCGCCTGAGCGGATCCCGAGAACGCCAGCGACGCGTTCGGCGGCCCGCTCCCCCTCCTCGAGCGTGTGCACGTGCACGCCACCGCTCTGCACGATGGCGCGACCGAACAGCCCCTTGGCCGAAGGCGTTCCCATGAGCACCGAGACGCTGAACGCGCCGGCCGACTCACCGAAGACCGTGACGTTTGCGGGGTCGCCCCCGAACGCCGCGATGTTGTCGCGCACCCAGGTCAAGGCAGCCAGTTGGTCGTGGATCCCCCAATTTCCGACAAGCCCGTCGGGATCCTCGAGCCCACGGTGTCCGAGAAAGCCGAGCGCGCCCAGGCGGTAGTTGAACGTCACGACGACTGCGTCGCCGTTGCGCACCAGATTTCCCCCGCTGTAGAGGGAAACTGAGCCGCTCCCGGAGGTAAAACCTCCGCCATGGACGAACACCATCACAGGACGCCCGCGTCCAGGCCGTCTCGTGGGCTCCTCTGGCAGCTCCGGCGTCCACACGTTCAGCGAAAGGCAGTCCTCGCTCTGCACGTCGGCATTGCTGGGGTCAGCCGGACTCGTCATCCCCGGTACGCCGACGCGTTGGGGCGCGATGGGCCCGAACTTCGACGCGTCCCGCACACCGGTCCACGCGTCGGCGGGAACGGGCGGCCGCCAACGCAGCTCCCCCACAGGTGCCCTGGCGTACGGGATGCCCGCAAAGGACCACTGATCCTCCCGCCAGGCACCCCTGAGCCTTCCCTGGGCGACCGACACCACTCCTCTCACGCGTCTGAACCCTACGAAGGGGTCGGCAGATGGTCAACCGAACGGCGAAAGGTGCCGAATTTGCCATCATGCAGGCGTTACGCTCTTTGCGGTGGGCGCAGTGACGTGTCGGGCCACCGTCCGTGGGCGGATCCAAGGGGTGTCGATGGCCATCGTCGGCGCACTCCTCGCCCCGCTCGCCTTTGCCATCTCGACTCCTGGTGCCGGAGCTGTCACGTCGACGACGCTCCCTGGTCCAACTCCGAACCAATCGCAGATCAACGCGACCCAGTCGCAAGCGGCACAGATTGAGAGAACCCTCACCCAGGAGGAGCAGCAGGGTGCCGCCCTCGACAACCAGTACAACACCGCGGTCCAGAATCTCCAGAACGCGCAGATCCAACTCCAGGGAATACTGGCAAGCCTCTCCAAGACCCGTTCCGCTGTCGAAGCCGACCGGCGCGCTGTGACGACTGATGCCGTCGCCGCCTACGTCTTCGGCACTCCCGAGACGGGCCTGGCCTCGTATTTCGACACCTCGGCGACGTTGGGCCAGGCCCGAACCCAGTACACCGAACAGATCGTGGGCAATCTCGCTCGTGACGAGGCTGCGCTGCAGCGGTCCGAGTCGCAGCTGCAGACCGAGGAGACGCAGCAACAAGCGGCGGAGACGACGGCCCAGCAGGAGGCCTCGCAGGCCAAGTCGCTGGCCCAGGCGAACGCGCAGGAAGCGGCCGCGACCAAGACGACCCTCGGTCAGGTCCAAGGTCAGCTGGCCCAGGAGATCGCGCAGGCTGCGATCCAAGAGGCGCAGCAGGAGGCGGCGGCGGCCGCACGGGCAGCCAACGCCGCTGCACAACAAAGGGCCACGGCCGCGGCAGAAGCAGCCGCCACCGTGGCCGGAGCCGTCGGCGGCGCCAGTAGTGGTGCAGCGGCAACCCAAGCAGCCAATCAGGCGGCGGGTACGACCGTCGCGGTCGCCGGATCGGCATCGGGAAGCGCGGGCGGGTCTGCCGCGGTGCAGGCTGCGGAGACCCAACTCGGTGTCCCCTACGTGTGGGGTGACGAGCAACCCGGGGTCGGCTTCGACTGCTCCGGCCTGGTGCAGTGGGCCTGGGCCCAGGCTGGCGTGTCCATGCCGAGGACCACCGAAACGCAGTGGCCGGCGCTCACCCACGTGTCGCTCGATGCGCTCCAGCCGGGCGATTTGCTCTTCTACTACAACCTGGACGAGGACAACCAGGTCGATCACGTGGTGATGTACGTGGGCTCGGGCGCCTACGGAACCGACACCGTGATTCAGGCACCCTTCACCGGCGCAACCGTGTCCTACTCACCGATCTTCACCGAAGGCCTCATCGGGGCCGCCCGCCCCTGAACCACACGTCGGTACGATGGCGCCGTGACCGGTGCCCGCCAGGTGGTCGGGGAGCAACCACCCTCGACCGCGGTCGTGCCGATCCGCATTCCGGTGGCTGAGACCGACCCACCGGGCCCGAACCGCCTGTCGGATGTCGACGAGTGGGGTCGATCGGAGCGAACGAGAGCGCTGGCACGGGCCATGTACGAACCGGTCTACGCCAAGTGGTTCCGCGCCGAGTGGGAGGGTCTCGAGAAGATCCCGACCGAGGGCGGGGCCCTGCTGGTCGCCAACCATGCCGGTGCCATTCCCTCCGATGCCCCGGTGATCATGCACGGAATAGAGAAGGAGTTGGGCCGCCCTGTCTACGGACTGGCCGACGCTTTCTTTCGCACCATCCCGGTAGTCGGAACCCTGTGGGCACGAGCCGGCGGAGTGTCCGCCCGTCCCGCCAACGCATATCGGTTGCTGAAGGAGCAGGCGCAGCTCGCGCTCGTCTTCCCCGAGGGGACGAAGGGTCCGTCGAAGTCCTACTCCGAGCGCTACCAGCTTCGACGTTTCGGTCGGGGAGGATTCGTCGAGATCGCCATGCGCGCCGGAGTGCCGGTGGTGCCCATCGCCGTGGTGGGGTCCGAGGAGACCATGCCGGTCCTCATGCGAGTGCCCGCTCTCGCCCGCGTCCTCGGACTCCCCTATTTCCCCGTGACGGCCAACCTCCTCGCCCTCGGGCCAGTGGGTGCCGTCGTTCCCTTCCCGGCCAAATTCAAGCTCCGCGTGCTGGACCCGATCCACTTCTCGGTGCCCGCCGACCAGGAGCGGTACTCCAAGAGTCGGATCATGGAGGAGTCCGAGCGAGTGCGGTCACAGCTGCAGGAGGCCGTCTACGACCTTCTGCGAGACCGCCGAAGCGTCTGGTTCGGCTGAGGCGCCCATGGGCCGACGGATATTGGTCACCGGTGCCGACACCTTCTGGGGCGGACGGATGGTGCAAGCGCTGGAATCCGAGTCGGGGATGGACGTCATCCTCGGACTCGGGACGTTCGCGCCCACGGTGCGCTTCGAACGGGCCGAATTCGTCCGCGCTGACCAGACCTACTCCATCTTGAACCGAATCGTGATGGCCACCCAGGTGGACACGATCCTGCATACCTTCATGATCACCAATTCTGCCGCTGCTCAGCGGCGCGCCATGCACGAGACCAACGTGATCGGGACCATGAACCTCCTGGCCGCAGCCGGAGCAGCCGGATCGTCCGTCCGGCAGATCGTGGTCAAATCCTCCACGCTGGTCTACGGGTCCGCGCCCGGGGATCCCAACACGTTCCACGAGGACACGCCCCGCTCGAGCCCACCCAGGAACGCGGTGGAGCGTGCCCTGGTGGAGGCAGAGAGCCTGGTCCGGGACTTCTCCGACGACAATCCGGCCACCCGAGTCACCGTGTTGCGGTTCGCCAACGTGCTCGGAACCCACCTGACCACACCGATCAGCCGTCTCCTGTCCCGTCCGGTGTGCCCGTCGATCTTCGGATTCGACCCTCTCCTTCAGTTCGTGGAAGAGGATGACGTGGTACGCGCCCTTCTCCACGTCACTCGGGGGAGCATCCCAGGGCTGTACAACGTGGCGGGAGAAGGACGGTTGACCTGGAGCGAGGTCGCAGCGATGTGCGGGAGCAGGCTGGTGCCGATCTCGCCCTACAGCGCGTTCAAAGTGCGACCGCTCGCCCGGCTGTTCGGCCTCCCCGAGGAACTCGAGGACCTGCTGAGATACGGCCGTGGCGTGGAGACCCGCCGCTTTGCGGCGACCGGCTTCTCGCACCATTCGACCAGTGCCGGCGCCGTCCAAGCGTTCATCAGGGCACTCCGGGTGCGGCGCCAGTCTGGACGCGTCGTCGCGCCCTATCGGTACGAGCACGACGTCGAGCAGTTCTTTCGCCACTCGCCGTCGGTGGTCAATCCAACCTCACCCGACATTCACTGAGCGAGCCACTCGGCAACGAGGGTGTGCTGGCGCTCGGCCCATTCCTCGGCCGTGATGGCATAGCGCACGTGGTCCTCCCAGACGCCGTCGATCTCGAGGAACCGCTGCGCGACCCCCTCCTCGCGGATCCCGAGCTTCTCAACCACGCGGCGACTGGCGTGGTTGCGCGGGATGATGGAGATCTCCACACGATGCAGCGAGATCGCCTCGAAGGCGAACTGCAGCGTCACAACGACCGCCTCGGGAACCAGCCCCCGGCCGGCCAGGGCCTCGTCGATCCAGTACCCGATGAACCCACTCTGAAACGGCCCGCGTTGAATGGACGACAGGGTGACCTCGCCGGCGAAGCGCTCCCCGACGAAGACCCCGAATCCGTAGCCCGTGCCCAGGTGGCGCTCGCGCTCACGAATGCCGCATCGCGCCGCGAAGCTGGGGCGGTCTTCGGAGGGCATCGGCGCCCCCTTTGGGCGGGGCTCCCAGCGGAGCAGCCACTCGGCGCACCGGGTGCGTACCTCGTGCCACGCCGGGAAGTCGTCCTCGGTCAACGAACGCAGAACCACCCGTTTCCCGCGTAGCTCGAGCGCGGCATGGCGCAGTGCCCGGGCGGCGCTCATCGACCCAGCACCTCCGCCAGGGCGCCCAACAGGGTGACCACGTTCCGCCGACGGGCGACGTGGCCCATGCACCCGATACGCCACACCCGGCCGGCCAGTGGCCCTGCTCCGGCCCCGATCTCAATGCCGTAGGACTCGAGGAGCTGGCGCCGAACCCCAGCTTCGTCAACTCCCTCGGGGACCACGACCGTCGTGAGCTGCGGAAGACGACATGGGGCAGCGACCAAGAGCTCCAGTCCGAGTTCGACCAACCCGGCTTGGAGGGCCGTCCCGCACTGGGAGTGACGTTGCCACACAGATTCGAGACCCTCGGCGAGGACGGCACCCAGGCCGGCGTGCAGCGCGCCCACCATGGTCACCGGCGCCGTGTGGTGGTAGACGCGGCCTCCACCGGTCGGATCGTTGACGTAGCGCGCCAGGAGCCCGAGGTCCAGGTACCAGCTTGACGGGCGCTCCACTCGACGGGCCAGAGCCCGCTCCGAGGCCGTGAAGGGAGAAAGGCCAGGAGGGACGCCGAGGCACTTCTGTGTCGCGCTGTACGCGACGTCGACAGCCCACTCGTCCACCTCGACCGGAAGGCCGGCCAGGGATGTCACCATGTCGACCAGCAGCAGCGCATCTCCCTTTCCTTGACCAACCGCCTCGATGTCATTGCGCACGCCCGTCGAAGTCTCCGCGTGAACGACGGCGATCATGGCCGGGGAAGGGTGCGCCGTCAACAGCCGCTCCGGATCGAGCGCCTCTCCCCAAGTCGCGTCGACCCGCACCACCTCGGCGCCATGCCGCGCCGCGACGTCGCACATCCGTTCTCCAAACACGCCGTTGACGCCGATCACGACCGGGTCACCCGGTCGAACGAAGTTGACGAAGGACGCCTCCATCCCGGCTGACCCGGTTCCGCTGAGCGGCAGAGTCAACGCGTTCGACGTGGAGAACACACGCCTGAGACGGTTGTTGGTCTCGTCGAGCACCTGGAGGAATTCCGGATCGAGGTGACCGAGTACCGGCGCACCGAGCGCCATCGTGACAGCGGGGTATGGGTTGGACGGCCCCGGTCCCATGAGCAGGCGGTCGGTGTTCCCCACCGGCGCATCGTGGCAGGTCCTCGCTCACCCGTGCCAACGCGCCACGCTGCACCCGCTGCATTCGCTAGATTGCCTGCGTGGAACGGGTGCTCTTCGCACCAAGGGCGGCGCCACCGCTCCGACCCGACGTCTCGCAGGATCCCACCGCCTACTCCGCATGGACCACCGACAGGGAAGCCAAGCGTGTGTCGACACGTCCCCACGCTCAGTACCCGGATCTAGGTCTCATCATGGTCCTGCCCGGACCGCCGCAAGCCTGCGAGCGGTCACTGCGCGCCCTACGCGGTCAGACGAGCCGTCGCTGGTCATTGACCATCGCAGTCACTGACCCATGGCGGCACGACGTGGTCAAACTCGTTGCAACCCTGCCCCGATGGGCGCGAAGGCGCGTCCGGATGATCGTAGACGCCGAAGAAACCCCGGCCCGGAACCTCCTGGCACAGGGCCTCGCCAACAACCGAGGGAAGGCAACCGCCCTGATCTTTCCGGGGGATGTCTGGGCCACGGACACGGTAGCCATCCTCAGTTCGGCACTCGCGGCGAGGGCGGTCGTCTACGCCGACGAAGATGTGGTCGGTGCGGATGGATTCCACCGATATCCAAGGTTGAAGCCTGAATTCTCGCCCGACTTCCTCCTGTCATCGCCCTACGTCGGGCGTCCTCTGGCGTTTGGCCAAGACATCACCGACAGAATGCCTTCCTTCGTAGCCGACGACATCGGATCCCTCGAGCACGAGGTTGCCCTCTCGGCATGTGCCGCCGCGCACACCGTCACGCACGTCCCGGAAGTCCTGTGCCACCGCTCGGAGGCCAGTGAGGACTCGCCGTTCACTGGATACTCGAAATCACACATCGAAGAGTCATTGCGCCGCCAGGGTCACGCCTGGGAAGTGAGGATGGGAACCGCGACTGGCACCTTCTCGGTCCTGCGTCAGGCCGAAGGGAGGTCCGCAACCATCCTGATTCCCCTACGAGACGAACCTCGGTTCCTCAGGAGTTGCGTCGACTCAATCACCGCGACGACGCGCCACGACGATGTGGAGATCCTCCTTATCGACAACGGGTCATCTGACCCCGAGACCCTGACCCTCCTGGAGCGGTTCGCCCTCCGAACTCACGTACGGGTCCTGCGCGACGACCGGCCTTTCAATTGGCCCCAACTGAACAACCGGGGAGTGCAGTCCGCGCGAGGAGACATTCTCGTCTTTCTCAATAACGATATTGAGGCCCACCAGTCACATTGGCTCGCGCCGCTGGTCGCGCACGCTGCTCGGCCCGACGTGGGCGCCGTCGGAGCCCGCCTGATCTACCCCGATCGTCGGTTGCAGCACTGTGGAATTGTCGTCGGGATGACTGGGGCGGCGGGTCACCCCCTCCTCGGGCTCGACTATGAGGGAGGCGGCTACCTGAACATGGCGCTGGTCACCAGGGAGTGTGCAGCGGTCACGGGCGCGTGCTTGGCCACATCGCGAACCGTGTTCGAATCACTCGGCGGATTTGACGAAACGCTTGGCATCGACCTCAATGACGTCGACTACTGCCTTCGGGCCGCAGAGGCGGGCTACCGGACCATCTTCGAGCCCGCGGCCGAGCTTACTCACCACGAGTCGCCCAGCCGGGGTACTGCGGGAGGGAGCGGTGATGTCCTCAGCTTCGTTGCAAGGTGGAGGCACTACATTTCGAGTGGCGATCCGTACTTCAACCCCCGCCTCACCCGTGCCGACCCGTCGTGCGGGCTGAGGAGATCCGAAGATGACGAAAAATGGAACCAATGGCAGGAGGATCTCGCCAGGTGACGACCGACCGGCTCGACGACTTCGGTGTGCCACCGCCCACGATGTTCCACCAACCGATTGAATCCTCACCCCCTTCAGAGGTGCCCGGCAGAGAATCCATCAGCGCGTTTCGACAACTGTGGGCGGCCCGGAATGTGAGGCCGAGCGGGAAGGTTCGATCGGTTCGATCGTTCATCGGACGAATGAGTGGGCGCTCCAATCGTCACCTCCTCTTCGCCGTGGCGGGTGCCACAGCAGCGCTTGCAGACCACTGCGACCAGCTCACCGACAGGCTCCTCACCCAGGAGTCCAAGGTTGCCGATGTCGTCAGCGTGCTTGGCGAGGAGCTCACCCGCCTTAGAACGGAGGTTGAAGGCGTGAGGCGGCTCATGGCCGAATCACCACCTCCGTCGAATGACTGAACGCCAGCTCCTCGTCGTCGGACTTCACTGGCGCTCGAGGCAGACGGAACTCACGTTTCTCACCCGTTCGATTGCGGCGGCAGCGACCAGGTGGGCATCAGTTACCGTGCTCACGCGCGGTGTCAGAGATCAAAGAGACCCCGACGGGGCATTCGATCTTGAAGGCATCGGCGAGGAAGACAGCGACCTCTGGCCCACCATACAGTCACCGGACTGCCCGGTGGTCGTCGACGACCCAGTACCGGAGATCGTGACGTATCTGTCAACACTCGATGCCCGGTCCGTGTTCTACCTGGCGGCAGCAGAGCTGACGGGTCTCACTCCCTGGCAGCGCCTGTCCGTGGTGCCGTCGAGCCCCGGAGCTCCGCACCTCGGTCTGTACGTACCGGTCAATCTCCTCGCGCTGCAGCATCGGCACAACGGCTTCGGATTCGTCGGATACACGCTTGTACTGTCTGGAGCGCGCGGACTCCGGCAAGATCCTCCCCCAGCCGCGGCGTGGTTGACCTCCGGGCTCCCCGAGGAATACGTGGTCGTCGTGGAGAACGGGGTGGCATCAGCCTGGAAGGGTCGGGCTCTCCGCGGGACGGTGACCGTGGACACGCGCATGGACCTTTGGAGGCTTATGGCCCACGCGCGTGTGTGCATCGATCTCGCCCCGGGTCCCTTCCTCGCTCGTGAGTGCATCGAATCGCTTCGGTTTGGAACGCCGATCATCGTCCCTTACGGTCACGACCCGGCAGCCGTTCACGCGACCGTCAGCGGGGGGTCTGTTTACTCCGACCCGGAGGACTTACTGCGAGCAGCCGCAAATATGCGAGACGAGGAAGTCCGCTCCATTGCCTCCGGACGTGCCCGCTCCTACGCTGATGCTCATTACGGAGATCGCTCGGGCTTTATCGAACGCCTGAGAAGAATCCTCCATCCCGCGTGAGAAGAACCCTGCGGAGAGCCGCGTTCGAAGTCAAAGGCCGGAGTCGTAGGAGGCTCTCGGCGGCCACGCAAGAGAAAAATTCTCCGCGTTGAGTGTCAAATTTGGATTGTAATAGCGGTCCTCGCGAAGCTTCTCAAAACCCCAACGCTTCTCCATGTAGAGAACTTCCTCGGCGAAAGCCCCGGCACGCGGGCCTTGATCGTCGGGTCCCCGACTGATCGATTCATGGTGCCAGAGCTGCGCGTAGGGAGTCCACACGATCTCCCATCCCGCCTCACGGAGTCGGAGACACAGATCGACGTCGTTGAAGGCGACCGGAAGATTCACCTCGTCGAGCCCGCCTATCTGATCCCATGCCTCGCGGCGAACGACGGCGCACGCCGCGGTCACCGCTGACACTCGGTGGGCAAGTTGGAGGTTTCCGAAGTAGCCCACTGAGGCACGATCGGCCATCCGGTGGGCGTGCCCAGCTACCCCCCCGATCCCGAGTATGACACCGGCATGCTGAATACGCCCGTCTCCGTAGTGCAGCTTGGAGCCAACCGCACCGACACCAGGTTGCATCAACTGGCTGACCATTTCCGTCAGCCACTCTCCTGAGATCACCTCGGTATCGTCGTTCAGAAGGCAGATGACCTCTCCCGACGTGTGTTGGACCGCGCTGTTGTTGATGGCCGCGTAGTTGAACGGACGTTCATCACGAATCACGGTGATTCGGTCATCATTTCCCTGCAACCACGAAAGCGTAGGAAACGTTCGACTGGAATTGTCCACTACGACGACGTCGAAGTTGGGGTACTGCGTGAAATCCAGAACGCTGTCGAGACACCGTTGCAGGAGACGTCCATCCCGGGTCGGCACAATAATGGTCACTCGTGGAACGGGTTCGCGTAGGTCCCAGGATAATTCGATTGTGCCCCAATCTGCCCATCCGGACGACCCGAGCAGATCGACGGATCCGATTGAGATGGTCTTCGACGGCTCGCCGCCCAGCCTCCATCGCGTATGGCTTCGTCGACACGAGTGAAGCCGTCGAGTCGCGGTGTGCTCGCCAGTGATACAGGACATGTGGGATGTGGACGACTTGCTCATGCGAGATGAACTCGGAAATGCGGAGGGTCAGGTCCCAGTCCTGACTGCCTTCGAGACCTTGCCGATATCCACCCACACGGTCGACCAGATCCTTTCGGAACACGCTCAGGTGACATATGTAGTTCTGGCCCTCGAGCAACAATGGGTCGAAGTCCGGTTTGAAGAAAGGATCTCGCCGCTGACCAGACTCATCGACCTTGTCCTCGTCACTGTAGAGAAGTCCAGCGCCGGAGTGTTCAGAGATGGTCAGAGCCACAAGTGCCAACGCATGATCGGCCAGGAGGTCGTCATGATCGAGCGGAGCAATCCATTCGCCAGTCGCAATTGCGAGGGAAGAATTGGACGCGGCCGAGATGTGCCCATTGACCTCGCGCCGGACGACCTTTATCCGGTCATCGGTGGCGGCGACCTCCTCTAGGAGCGGCGCTATGGCGGGATCAGTCGAACAATCGTCAGAGATGCACAACTCCCAGTTTGGGTATATCTGGTTTCGCACCGAGTCGATCGCAGACCGCAATAAGTCAACCGGTGGGTTGTAGACCGGCATGATCACTGAGATCTTGGGCGGCGAGACCAACGCGTGAACCCGTTTCTCGAGTCGGAGTCGTGCCGCGTCATCCCGCGTGTCAAAGAAATCGATCCACATCTGATAGGTCCCGTCCGCCGGGAGGATCGATAGGCCGGCACCATCTGCCGGTGCCCTCCGCCTTCGGAAAAGACCGTAGATACCGCGCAGCTTGGCGCTATATCGAAAGGTCTTGGTATTGCGGAGTGCCAGAAGTTCTGCGTCACGTACCGCGAGGTCTCCCGCGAGGCGTCGTTGGCCCAACTCGAATTGATGAACCATCTCGTACGCCGCCGCACTCTCGGCCGCTCGCCTACGCTCTGCATTGTCAACTGTTTCAGAAAGGTGCCGCACCTGCTCTTGCGAGGCGTTACGGATCGCTACCACCTCGGCGGAACTCGCCTGCAGGTCCTGGTACGCGCTGCTCAGTTCGTCGTGGACAACAGCCGCCTGGTTGAATCTCTCGGCAAGCCGATCATGCTCGCGCACCGCGCTGACAAGGCGCCCATTCAGGTCTGAATGACGTCGCCAAAGCGCGCGTTCATAGCCATCGATCAAAGTCTCCTCGTCGACCGACCCTTGGCGAAACAGAATCGCCTGAGGTGAGAGGAATGATGCGTCGTAATCGAAATCCCGAACAAAGCCATTCTGGAAAAACAACCCCGCCCAATACCCGCCGGGCTGCACATTCAGGTGGGTGGGCTCTTCGAAGTCGTCCGGCGTCGATGAAAACAGAATTGTCTGTGCGTGCCGGCACAGATTTGCCACTGCCGCTTCAGCCAAGGACGGAGGTAGGTGCTCGAGCACCTCAATGCATGTGATGAGGTCGTACTGACCTTGGAGCTCCTCCGTGACAGACGCGACGTCGAAGGACGGTCGGAGATGTGCGGGCACCTGCTCGATCGCCCACGCAGAGATGTCGATGCCCCGTGCGTCGACGCCTCGTGATCGAAGGGCCTCGACAAGCAGGCCAAGTGCGCAGCCCACATCGAGAACCGAACCTGGCTCCAAGGTCTTGACCAGCTGTTCCGCCACGGATCCAAAGAATTCCAACCAGAAGGGCTCTGATCTTGAGTAAGGCACGCCTCCCTTGTCGCAGGCGTACTCGTAGTAGTTTTCGCCGTAGAAATCTGCTGTGACCTCGGTAAGCTCGGCGAGGCCGTCGCTGCCCCAAATTTGCTCTCCGCGGCGTCCATCCAGTGCTTCCAAGACGCGGTCCAACGTCCGATGGTTCGGGTCGATGTCTTCGGGTGCTGCGTGTGACTGTTCTTCCGGAACCAGTGTCTCGAGTCGGGCAACCACGTGGTCCAGTTCGCCTGCAGTGGTGACACCGAGATCCGCCAGAAATTTCACGATCTCCGTCAGTACCGCGTTCGGCTGACCAACAAAGTCCCGATAGCTGACGACCAGGGACGGATACTTCGAACACAGCGCGAGGGCCGAGCGATTGCACCGGTCCCACCAACCAAGCCTGTCTTTTGTGGATTCCGACTCCGGCACGGTCGCACTTGCCACGCCTCCGGGATCTCGATGGATAAGGATGACTGCGGGCCGCAACGCCGCGACACCGGTCCAATAGGAGGCAAGAAAGCTCAGGCGCCAGTCCGCCCACACCCATGGAGATCCGGGGCCGTATACCTCCGCTTGCTTCAACGCGGTTTCCAGCACCCGCCTTGCCTCTTCCGCCGACTGCGTCTGCTCCAGTGACCGCGCCAGCTCGAGGGGAGCGAAGGTGGGAGGGTCTCCTGCGACGGCCAGCAGTCGTCGGTTCAGCTCGGCCAGTGTCTGAAGAGACGGGTGGTCGACCTCGCTAAGCGATCGAAGTCCCAAGCAGGACAGAGCATCGTCGAGGACCTCCAGACCGCTCGCGAACATCCCGACGACGAAGATCCCATCGATCGCTGAGGAAGTGGTATCCGATTGGTCCAACACCTCGATACGCTGTGCGGTCATCGGGCGCCCGCCTGCACGGATACGAGGATAGCACCGGCCATCTTGCCGGGGATCGTGTGGCCGCTTCCCAACCTGGCCCCACTGCTCGGGGTTCAGTGGAGCCGACCTCGGATCCGAGCGTAGAGCGCCCGCGGCACCCGGGCGGCGCGCACGGTCTTTGTACGCATGATCGCCTCGTATGCACTCCGCCATACCTGAGTTTCACGGCTCTGGACATCGAGCCGCTGGCGCTCCATGTCGAGTCGCGCTTGTGTCTCGTCCGCCTGGGCCCGGAGTCGGTCAGCCTCTGCAATGCGCCATTCGAGCTGGCGCGAGACGTACTCAAGGCGGCGTTGGACGCGCTCCGGTCGTAACGTCTGTTCCGACCTCGAAGGTTGCCGGCAGGTCCTGCCAGCGGACTGGCGACAAAATCAGCCTCCTGTCGATCCTTGGTTTCCCAGAGTCCAATGGTAAGCTTTGCTCCATATGAGGGTGGCACTCAGGCGATTCACGTTCAGTCCTGCCAAGTGAGCGCGTCCGTAATTGGATCACAGCGAATGCGGTTCTGGCAGGAAAACGGGTTCCTCGTCTTTCCTGGCTTCTTCAGCCATGAAGAGATCGACTCCATCTCCGAGACCTACGATAGAACCTGGCTTGACCAACCTCCATGGGTCGTTGTGGACGACCTCGTCACCGGAAAACGGTGCAGGATCCGGGACCTCGGGGATGCGGAGCGTCGTCACCATTTCAAGGTCAACGACTTGTACCTGACCGAGCCCGCGCTGCGATCCGTGATTCTCTCTGAGCGTCTGACCATGATCTTGGAGGAACTGCTCGGCGATGAGCCCGCCGTCTGCAATACGCTCAATTTCGACAAGGGCAGCCAGCAACCTGAGCATCTCGACACGCTCTACATGACGCCTCCAGCATCAGAACGGGGACTGGCCGCCACGTGGATCGCGCTCGAAGGCACGGCGGCGGACGCCGGTCCGCTTGCCTACTACCCCGAGAGCCACCACATCGACCCGTATCGGTTCTCCGACGGCACGATGCACGTGTCGGAGGTGGAGATGCCTCAATGGTGCGACTACATGGCTGACCAAGTCGATCGTCGTGGCCTGCAGAAGAACCACTTCCTCGCCCGCAAGGGTGACCTTTTCATTTGGAGCGCATTGCTCCTTCATGGCGGGAGCAAGATCGAAAACCCGTCACTCACTCGGCAAAGCCTGGTCACCCACTACTGGACCCAAACCGATTGTGAGACCAAATCATGGGACCTCAGACCTGGTCCAACTGGCTGGTGGATTTTTAAACCACCATTGCGCGTGCCCGGTGATGGCCCACAACCCGTGCCAACCCAGGCCGAGTCCGAACAAGGTCTCATCGACTTCCCATCGCATGTCTCCAATCCGGAGTTCGATGATGCAGCCCTGAGGAACCGGTTGGCCGGACTGCGGGCGTCTGGTTGAGATCCCCAAGGACGATGCGTCCGTGACCGGATCAACCGAGAAGGAATCGATGACGGCGGCGAACTCCTACGCCGCAACATGGCTGGCCGATGAGAGCTTGGAGTCGATCAGCCGCCGTATCCATGACGGCGTGCCGGAAGACCGGCTCATGGAGCGGGCTTGCGGCTACCGGGACTGGCTGTTCGATACCTACCCGTCCGCGCGACCTGACGCCGAGACGCAGGTCATGGAGTTGGGTAGCGGCGTGGGATGGATCATGGAAGCGGTCCTCGAGCGTTTTCCAGTACGTGAGATTGTCGGGGTCGACATATCCGCCAACATGGTCAAGCGAGCCGAAGAGCGTTTCTCCGATCCCAATGCCCGATTTGTCGTGTATGACGGCTTCCACCTGCCATTCGAAGACAATCACTTTGGCACTATCTACTCTGTCGCCGCCATGCAACACATCGAGAAGCACGTCGCGTTCCTACTCTTTGAAGAGCTGCACCGAGTTGTTTCCGTGGGCGGCCATGCGGTCGTCCACCTATTGTCGGTGGACCACATCCCGGAAGGTGTGACCTCTTATCGCGAGGAGTGCTGGAACCACGTCCGCAACGTTCCAACTCATTGGCACCACTACTATTCTTTCGACGAGCTCTTCGTTCTTTTCTCACGCGTCATCGGAGTGGACGAGCTCGACATCACATACCAGATGGAGTCAAAGAGCTTCCTCGTCCATTTCAGTAAAGGGACGGGAAAGCCGTTTCTTCGATCTGATCTATCGACTCTCACCTTCGCCCAGCACGTCGGAGCCGCCCCGGGCCCGGCTGCACCACTTGCGGACGAGAAGGTTGCGCCGGAGATCGCGCTACCAACGACCTCAGAGCTCTGCCGGCGTCTCGCCCACCAGTTGCGTGGAGATGCACGCACATTGGCGGCGCACACGCGCGACGGCCTTCGCTCCCTGCGATCACGTGGAGGGTCCTGATCGGCCGCACACCGGGCGCTCGATGCATCTACCTACATGTTCGCTCTTGGAGAATCGGCTCTCAGTCGAACGTGAGGAGTGCCACCTCGCGACGACATCGAATCGTCCAACTCATAGGTGAGTCGGTTTCGTGATCCTCAAGCGAGTACCAGCAGAGATAGTCGGCCGAACCCCCTCAACAAGTTCTGCAACCCAGCGGCTCGAGCGCAGATGTGAAGCACCATCCTTCTCCAAAATTTCGGCAACGGTCAGGTTGAGAAACTCCTCCTGTCGTGATGGATCCAAACCAGCCCGCCACTCGTCGAGGACCCACCGAAGAGAAAAGATGGGGTGCAACCAGGGTGGGACGTAGGACTCAACGTTGG
Source organism: uncultured Acidimicrobiaceae bacterium (assembly GCA_963787485.1). Classification (GTDB taxonomy): domain Bacteria; phylum Actinomycetota; class Acidimicrobiia; order Acidimicrobiales; family RAAP-2; genus Bog-473. The sequence continues at coordinate 574,729 of CAWBDF010000002.1, forward strand.
CACCCAGTGATTCGAAGGTGGATCGAGCTCCTTCCTCAGTGGCATTGAAGTAGTGGTGGGGGTAACCGTGGACCGGCTGAAGAAAGGGCCAATCGACGATTACTTCTTCCACCCGGCTTTACAACCCTCATCAACTCCGCTGCGGCTTTCCAAGGCTCTCGAATATGTTCGAGGACTGCAAGGCAGGCAGCTCCATGGAACGTTCCCGTATCGAACGGAAGGGAGTCAGCGAAGGCAAGCACATCGGTGGACGGGAGATCTGCTATTTCGGTATAGACAACGTTCGCGCGGTAGGTAGAGCGAAGCCCGGCGCCTAGATCCAAGAAGAGCTCGTCGGTGTCGCCATCGAAGAGTTCTGCGATCTCTGCGTCATATTCGTTCGAACTCACGCGCTCGAACGGAACCGGCAGTCGCTCGTCGCGAGCGATCGCCATCTTCATAGCTGTGCCGAGCACTTCCACCTTGTGGACTGGCAGACCGAGCGCGAGCCGCCGGAGCTTCTGCTCGCGCCATTCCTCAACTTCATGGAGGACGCTCTTGTCGATTTGGCGCCTGCCCTCGTTCAGTCCGCAAGAGAAGAAATGTTGCCGCAAAAACTCGGCATCGCCACCACTCGCTCTGACAACGTCAGAATTTACCAACGCGTACGTCTCTTCATCAAACGAATCGGGAGTGGCTTCGTGACAGAGCGCAATCCGTTGCGACGGCGAAGTTTGATGCATTGTCATGCCGAACGTTACCAAGCGACAACATCGTCGTTTGGGCTTCCGCCGGTCAAGCCGCGCCCGAAGGCTTCGTCCTAGGAAAGTGGACGGCATCTGACCAGATGTCATTGCCACGATCGAGTTCGATGCGCCAACACCTGTGGTTGGTGAAGTCAATGGCTATAAGCCGGAGAACCTCGGCCTTGGCGAGCCACGACGTCCACGCCGTAAACCTCTGAACCGCAGTGCTGCGACGAAAAGCACCGCGAGGCCCAGGCCAAATGCGACCCACGCAACATCCACATGAGGCGGGGCATACGTGAACACGACAACCGAACGTCCTGCCGGCACCGTGACAGACTGGAACAACGATCCCGAATGAATCGCCAGCGGATGGCCATTGGCCGTGGCGTACCATCCTGGCATCGACGTCTCCCGGTAGACCAACACCCCTCGCCGCTTGCAGTCCACATCCGCCGTCGTCTGCGCCACCACGCGCACGGTGCATGTATGAGGCGTTCCACTCTCGCTGAACAAGGACGCCGGGTGCGGGAGCTCGAAGATGCGCGCTGTGGCGTCCTCGAACACCTTCTTCAGATGGAGCCCGGGAAGTGCCGTTCCGGAGCCGACGACGACGTACTTGACACCTAGGGCCTCATAGGATGGCAGATGAACCACGAGCTCCTGTGCCGGTGTAAGTCCGGCCGGATCGCGAGCGACTGTCCCGGTGAACACCAACGGGTCCACGTTGGGATCCAGCTGCGTCTGAACGTACTTCGCGTAGGAATTCGGAAGGGGCACGTCGTTCACTGCCACCGAACCGATCCCGAAATACGACCCGTAGTCCGGCGCGACCGGGCCCAACGTGAAGAACCGGCTTTGACCGAGATGGTGCTGCAGAAAGGCTACCGGCCTGGTGTCGATCGCGGCCTGGCGCGGTGCTGAGAATTGCGGGACCACGAACATCGCAAAGACGTCGACGAGCACGAGACCTGCCAGGGCTCCCCTCCGAAGGCCGTCGAGTTGGCCTCGGCCACGAATCGCCGCCGGCACCAAGGCCAGTGCCACGATCCCCAACGTGACGGCCAACGCCCAAACGAGTGAAGCCAGCGCCCAGGCACGGTTGTGCGCAACTCCGACCAGACCTCGGAAAACGGGTTGTGCGGCGTGCCAGCTCACCAGCGTCAGGGCGAACATGACTGCGCCACTCCCGATCACAACCGGTTTGGACGTTCTCCTCCGAATCAGATCGTTCAGGCCCAGCGCCGCCAGGACGGTCACCGAGAACTCCCAAGAGGGTGGGGCATACCGGTAAAAGGCCGTCGACTTCACTCCGGGAATCGCGTTGACGATGTCAAGGGCCCAGTTGACGCCCACGAGGCGGAGCAGACCCAGAGTGACCCAGACACCGAGCGCGACTCGCAATGACCGATAGCTCTTTCCGACCACGCCGATAAGGGCCAACGTGGTCATGGATACACCGAGGAACCCGCCGATGTTTCCCCAGAAATCCATGAGCTGAGTCGGGTTCTGCGACGTGAATCCGAATATCGGACCGAACAGATAGGGCATGATCTGCGCGGGCAGAGCAGTCGTGGAACTCAGCGATGCGTGCGCGAACGCGCCTGCATGACCTCCGACGTCGGCATACGGCAGATAGCCGACAAACGCTACGAGGATCGGTGCGGCAAGGAGGAGGCCAACGACAACCCCGATTCCGATACTCGTTGCAAGAGTCAGCAAGGCTGTGCGCGGCAGCGACGAGGCCCGCACAATCAGCCATACGCACGCCAACAGTCCGTCAATGAACGCAACTTCTGGGAACCCCGCGTAGATGGCAAGGGCCAGCGCCAGTGCCAGTAACGCCCAGCCGCGGCGAACATTCTCGGAGGCGCCTTCACGGGCCCACTCGATTCCCAGGAGCATGAAGGGGAGAAACGCCACGGGGTTACCCGGTGCGTGGAACATCCAGGCGAAGGTTCCGTTCAGAGCGAATGCGATACCACCCACGACTGCGGGCGTTTCCGAATCAGTGAAGCGCCGTATCAACAGATATGCACCGAGTCCCGCAAGGAACTCCAGAGCGAGACGAAAGAACACCTGCCCGTTGGGCATCAGGTTGAACACAGTCAGCGGGAAGAGGGCCGCTCCTTGCATTTCACCGGCAAGTGGGGCACCGATCCCCTCGAACGGGTTCCACCAAGGAATGTGCCCGTGCAACCAGTCCATCGCCGCGAGGTGTCCGAAGGCCTGCGCAGTGAATCCAATGTTGGGATCGATGTTGTTCTGACCAGCCAGGAGGCCAGGTGTGAGAATGTGTCCGAGGCCGCTCACTTGGTTGATTGGGTTCGGATTGAAAATTCCCAGCAGGTAGGTGGCGTTGGCCAGAATGACCACCCCTGCGATGGCCATGATGGAACGGGCCCGAGCACTCCCGGGTGGAAGCCATCTATTGGTCGCTGCGTGGCGCGCCCGGGAGCGCGACCCCGACGACGTCAGTTCTTCGTCAAGGACAGGCGTCAACACATGACCATGACCGACAGCGACGAGACTTCTTGTCGGGTGTCCCATGGATAGCCGACGAGACTACCGACATCAACGCGAGGCCAGAAGGTCGGCCGCCAAACCGTCGAGGATATCGTCCTCGGACACGACACACGACGGGCGTGCGAACGTCTCCATGACCACGGCCAAGATGAGCACGCCGCCGACAATGACGTCCTCCCGGCCCTCGACCATGCCCACGCGGTCTGCCCGGTCATGGGATCCCTCGCGCCCGAGCACGTTCAGCCATTTTTCGACGGTGTTCCGTTGGAGGACGGCGTGGTGCACCCGCTCCCGCTCGTAGGCAACCAGACCCTGCTCCAGACACGTCAGCGTGGACACCGTGCCGGCCAGCCCGATGAGTGCACCGCCGGGTGGGAGCTCTGGGAGCCGGTCCCGAGCCGCCGCGACCAGCTCGGTCACGAAGGTACGGGCATGTCCGACCTCTTCGCGTCGCGGCGGGTCATGCAGGAAGAACCGTTCTGTGATCCTCACGCACCCGACGTCGAGCGACCTGATCGCCACCGGCGGCGCGCCGAAGGTGCCCGGGTGTCCGACGACGAGCTCGGTTGAACCTCCACCGATGTCGACGACGAGCACCGGGCCCTCTCCGATCATGTCGCGGGACAGATGTGCCGTCGCGCCGGCGAAGGACAGCCGTCCCTCCTCGTCCCCCGACAGCACTTCAGGGGTCACTCCCGTCGCCTCGGAAGCCGCCGCCATGAACTCCCCCGCGTTGTCGGCATCGCGCGCGGCCGAGGTGGCGACCAGACGGGCCCGAGCAACGCGGTGGGCATCGATCGTCTTGCGATAGTCACGCAGGACCGAGATCGTTCGTTCGATCGCCCGGGGCGAAAGCCGTCGGGTGGCGTCCACCCCTTCTCCAAGCCGCGTGACACGCATCTCTCGATGAAGCACGGTTCCACCGGCGGACGCCACCAGGAGCCGGGTCGAGTTGGTGCCGCAATCGATGACGGCCACCGGACCCCGATGCTCTTCCACAGCTCCACTCTCCACCACGAAGTCCGAGGCCCGCACGCCGAGACGCTCCGCCACCCATGCCCCCACGGGGTCGTCACCCCCGGCCAGCCACCAGGCCAGGTGGGCGTGGAGGCACTTCACTCCCTGCCGGGTGCCTCCGACGCCCCCGCTCGGCCTCGGCCCGGTCCAACCCGGAGGGATCAGCGCGTCCCGCTCGGCTGCGTATCGACGGTGGCTCGAGGTCAACGCCCCGGTATCGACCTCGGCCTCGGCGGAGCGCACACCTCCTTCCGCCTCGAGTCCGCTCACCCGTGCCCGCAGCTCGGGATCGACCAGCCAGTACCGCGTCGGCATGGGCGTCCCGTCCCGCAGGAAGGGTTCGTTGGCGATGACCACGGGCGCTCCGCCGGCGTCCCGGACCGCAACTACGTACGCCCCGTCCGGATCGCGACCCAACCTGGTCGCCACCGCGGTGGCGTCGTCGGCGCGGCGCCTCCCCGAGTTCCCGTCGTGCGTCAACGCCAGAATTCGAGGGCCTGCACCATGCGCGACAACAGACCGCCCGGAGCAGCCGGCGCCGACTTCGTCGCCGACGATGTGCCCGGTGAGGACGGAACGGTGGTCGCCGTGGCGTGGCCCCCCGGCAGCAGCTCGGGGATGGCCGAGGGGGTCACCGGTCCCTGCAGACCGGGGTCGCCGGAATACACCGTGCCCGGTGCGGCGGCACCCGAGGGAGGAAGCACCTCGTATGCCTGCTGGCCCGGGGACACCAGCTGGTACTGCTCCCGGGCGATCCGGCCGACCTCCCCGACATCGCTCAGGTTCTTCTGTTCCTGCGCCAGCGCAGCGTCCTGCTGGTGCAGCGTGGACAGTTGCGCCTGGGCACTGGCCAGGTCGGAACGTTGCTGCAGCAAGGACGACGCAGGGAACCAGGCGAAGAGGATCACGGCGGCAACGGCCAGCGCTCCGAGAAGCACCAGCCGGGGGCGGCGAGACCCCTTCCGCTCAGCTGCCACCGCGGGCGATTCCTCCGGCTCGTGACACCGCAGCCAACCCGGGGAAACTGGCCGATTCGCCGAGATCGTGCTCAATCCGCAGCAGCTGGTTGTACTTGGCCACGCGGTCGGAACGGGCGGGCGCTCCGGTCTTGATCTGCCCGGCGCCGACCGCGACGGCGAGGTCGGCGATGGTCGTGTCCTCGGTCTCGCCGGAGCGATGTGAGATCACACACGCATAGGCGGCGTGGCCCGCCATGGATACGGTGTCGAGCGTCTCGCTGAGCGTCCCGATCTGGTTGAGCTTCACCAGGATGGCGTTGGCCACCCCATCGCGGATCCCCCGCTCGAGGATCTCGCGGTTGGTCACGAAGAGGTCGTCGCCGACCAGCTGGAGGCGCCCCCCCAGGGCTTTGGTCAACCCGGCCCAACCGTCCCAGTCCTCCTCGGCCATTCCGTCCTCTATCGACACGATCGGATAGCGGTTCGCCAGGTCGACCCAGTAGTCGGCCAGCTCCGCCGAGGACAGCGAGCGACCCTCGCCGGTCAACACGTAGGAGCCGTCCTTCCAGAGCTCGCTCGTGGCGGGGTCCATGGCCAGGGCCATCTCCTCACCGGGGACGCGCCCGGCACGCTCGATCGCCTCCATGAGGAGCGTCAGGGCGTCCTCGTTCCGGGCCAGGTCCGGAGCGAATCCGCCCTCGTCGCCCACCGCCGTCGACATTCCCCGCTCTGCCAACAGCGCGCGCAACGCGTGGTACGTCTCGGCGCCCCAGCGCAACGCCTCGGCGAACGAGGCCGCACCCACGGGCATGATCATGAATTCCTGGAAGTCCACCGAGTTGTTCGCGTGCACGCCCCCATTGAGCACGTTGAGCATGGGCACCGGTAGGACGTGCGCCGCCACTCCCCCGATGGAGCGGTAGAGGGGAATCTCCAGGTCGTCGGCCAGTGCTTTGGCGCACGCCAGCGAGACGGCAAGGATGGCGTTGGCGCCGAGCCGGCTCTTGTCCGGGCGTGGCGTCCAGGTCGATCATGGCCCGATCGACAGCACGCTGGTCGAGGGCGTCCAACCCGGTGACCACCTCGGCGATCTCGCCGTTGACATGCTCGACGGCGCGGCGGACGCCCTTTCCCGAGTAGCGCTCTCCACCGTCACGCAGCTCGACGGCCTCGCGGATCCCCGTCGATGCGCCCGACGGGGCGATGGCGCGGCCCCGGGCACCCGAGTCGAGCAGCACCTCGGCCTCGACGGTCGGGTTGCCTCGGGAGTCGAGGACCTCGCGCCCGATCACCTGCTCAATGGTGCCCACCGACATCTCTCCTTGACGTCTCCCTGGCAAGACGCCGAAGTCTCAACGTTAGCGGTTGCCCAACTGAGGGTCGGGGACGCCCTCGGCTGCGAGGATCTCGACGCGCAGGGTCCGGGCGCGGGCGCGCAGTGCCTGTTCCGCGTCGACACCGAGACGCTGCGCCATCGTCACCGCGCCGAGGAGGAGGTCCCCGAATGCGGCCTCGAGATCGGCGTCTGGGGCTCGCAGCGGATCGTCGGCCCCCGGGTGGCTGCCCGCGGCACGGGCTCGCAGCGACGCCCACAGCTCGACGACCCTCACCTCGTCCACCTCACCGGGCTCCACGCCGAGCGACCTCGCCTTGCGGGCCAACTTCGCCGCCAGCATCAGTGCCGGCAGGCTCCGGGGGATCCCCTCGGTGACGCTGCTCCTCCCCTTCTCGTCCTTCTTGATCGCCTCCCAGTTGGACACGACGTCCGCGGCGCCCGCCACCTCCACGTCGCCAAAGACGTGGGGGTGACGACGGACCAACTTGTCGTGCACGCCTCGCGCCACGTCGGCCAGGTCGAAACGGCCCTCCTCGTCGGCCAATTTGGCGTGGAAGACGATCTGGAACAGGAGGTCCCCCAGCTCCTCTTCCAGATGGGCGAACGCCTCCCCACCACCGCCGACGTCCGTACCGCCGACGTCCGTACCGCCGACGTCCGTACCCCCCGCCGACTCCCGACAACGCCTCGAGCACCTCGTAGCACTCCTCGACCAGGTGTGGCCGCAGGGACGAATGGGTCTGGGCGCGGTCCCACGGGCAGCGCTCACGGAGCTCGTCCATCAGCTCGGCCAGGCGGGCGACCTCCAATCCCACCGATGGGCGGCCCAGACCCACCGGCAGGTACAGAGAGGTCAGGTGGTCCGGCTCGAAGCTCCGATCGAGGTCCCACCACTCCACCTCTCGCACCATCTCGTCGTCCAGGCCGAGGTGGTGCAGGATCACCGGCCGCGCCGCTGGGACCTCGCTGTCCTCGGACCGTGCCAACTTGACCTCCGAGAGCAGGTGACGAGACCAGCACTGGGCCACGAGGAGCGGCACGTCGTCGGCCGAGACCTCGCCGAGGGTGGCGGCGTCGACCAGCCGGACGCCCTCAGCCAGCGGATCGATGCCCAGGACGGCCCAGGCCAAGTCCAAGAAGGAGGGTGCCGCAAGGACCGAGACGACCACTCTCTCGTCGCTTCGCAGGAGCACCACGGTGCGTTCGGCGACCATCGGCGACCCGGGAACGGCGTAGACCACGGGCTCGGGTGCGGCGTCGCGTGCCGCCGCGACCAGCGTGTCGACGATCCGGGCGTACACCTCGTCGAAGGTGCTCGCGGCGTCGTAGACGTCGTCGAACGAATGGGCGTCGGCGAACCGCTCCGCGGCCGGGTGGCGAGCCGTCCGCAGGTACGCCCGCCCGGGCGATCGGAGGAGGAGCGCCGCCGCGGCTTGCGGAACCAGGTCCGCACCCGCCGGTCCGAGGCCCACCACCGTGACGCGAGGACGGGGATCGGACACCTCTGTGCCGCCCGCGGTCAGCCGCCGGAGGACGCGGCCGAGGTCGCCGACGTGGCGGGCTCGTTGGCCGACGCATTGAGCACGTTGGAAGGTCGCGGGACGAGTGGGGGGAAGACGGCGGCGGAGTCGGGCACCCAGGTGCCGTACAGGGGGTTGACGTTGATGGACGCCCGCCGCGCCGCGATCTGCACTGCCCGCTGCACGACGGCCGCGCCGGCCTGCTGCACCGCCTCCGACACGTCGCTCTTCGCCTGCTCGAACGCCGTGGGGGTGCGCGACGTGATCTGCACCAGGTAGTAGGCCCCGTTGACCGCGATGGGCTGCGACACGTCCCCGGTCGCCAACTGCTCGATCCGGGCACTCGACGGCAACTGTCCGGCTAGGGCCGACAACACCGGACACCCCTGCGGCCCGCCTTGGGTCGCCTGGGCCGCCACTTTGGAGAAGGGCGTGCCCGCGGCCACTTCGGCCCGCGCCGCGTTGGCCGCGTCGAGGGTCTCGTAGGCGGCCGCGGTGAAGCAGGCGGCGTCGAACGCGTCGGTGTGACGCTGGTAGTAGGACCGGAGACCGGCATCGCTCAGGCCCGACGGAGCCAGGTCGTCCTGCAAGGCGCCGGCGGTGGCGTAGAAGTGCACCTGCTGGTCCACGAAGGAGCTGGGCATCGTCGACAGGATCTCCGCACCGGTGAGGGGTTGCCCGGTGACGCCGCAGGTGAAGGAGGGGTTCTGGGCTTCGGGAGTCTGAAGGATGTCCGTCATCACCGTTGAGATCTGACTCTCCAGCCCCGTCCGAGCCCGGGCCACCTCGGACGCCGAGGCCACCACGCCGCGGCCCGCGGCCGCGTTCAGAAGGAGCTGATGGCCGATGGCCGTATCGAGATACGTCGCCACGAACGAGCTGGTGGCCGTCGGATGGGCGCCGCCACCCTGGCCCGTGCCCGCGCCAGTGACCGGAGGCACCCCCGAGGTGCCACCCGAGGAGAGGTACTGCTGCGCGTTCAGATAGCACTGGTACTGGGCGCTCGAGGCGATGGCGTCGACGTCGGCATTGAGCGACGACTGGCTGATGGACGCGCCATCCACCTTCGCCGCGTCGTTGGGCACCGCGAACGCGGCGGCGGTCAGGCCGGCCGCGACCACGACGAGGAGAACGAGGAACCGCTTCACGCGCCGCGCATGCTACAAGGTGTCCCTGGTCGCTCCGGCGTCGGCGAGCGGCAGCAGCTCTTCTATGAGCGCGCGCACGGCGTCTGCGGCGTCACCACCCTCGGGGAGCGGCACCAACAGCTGCGCGGCGTCCTGTTTGTAGGTCGCACCCGGTGCCAGGCGGTGGAGCCGCACCTGGGCGCTGGCCGGGAGGACCACCGGTTCCACCCGGGCCACGGGGCGGCGAGTGCCGCCGGGGCGCACCGAGCTCATGGCGATCTCGCGCACGCCGCGCGCCATCGCCGTGGTCCGCAGGCGCGCCACGGCGAGCAGGGCCCGGGCCGTCGACGGGACCGGGCCGTAGCGGTCCGCCCACTCCACGCCGATGTCGTCCACCTGCTCGAGCGTGGTGGCGGCGGCCAACCGGCGATAGGCCTCGAGCCGGGCGTCCTCGGCCACCACGTAATCTCCCGGCAGGTGCGCGTCGCCGGGGACGTCGATGGCCACGCTGGGAGGCGCCGGCCGAGGTTCGCCCCTGGCCTCGGCGACTGCCTCGGCAACCAATTGGACGTACAGGTCGTAGCCCACCGCGGCGATGTGCCCGGACTGGTCCGAGCCCAGCAGGTTGCCCGCCCCTCGGATCTCGAGGTCGCGCATGGCGATCTTGAACCCGGAACCCAGCTCGGTGTGCTCGCCAATGGTGCGCAGCCGTTCGTAGGCCTGCTCGGAGAGGACACGGTCGGCCGGGTGGAACAGGTAGGCGTAGGCCCGTTGACCCCCCCGGCCGACCCGCCCGCGGATTTGGTGCAGCTGCCCCAGCCCGAGCAGGTCGGCCCGGTCGACAATGAGCGTGTTGACCGAGGGCATGTCGATGCCCGACTCAATGATGGTGGTGCACACCAGGACGTCGTAGCGCCGTTCCCAGAAGTCGAGCACCGCCGTCTCGAGGCTCCCCTCGTCCATCTGGCCGTGTGCCACGACCACACGAGCCTCAGGGACGAGACTTCGCAGGTCGCGGGCCACCGTGTCGATGTCCGAAACCCGGTTGTGCACGAAGAAGGCCTGGCCCTCCCGCAACAGCTCACGGCGCAGCGCCTCGCTCACTGCGGCGGAGTCACGCTCGCCGACGTAGGTCAGGATCGGTCTGCGGTCCGCCGGCGGCGTGTTGACCATGGAGAGGTCCCTGATGCCCGTGAGGGCCATCTCGAGCGTGCGCGGGATGGGGCTGGCGGTCAACGTCAGGACGTCGACTCCTTCGGCCATGCGCTTGACCGCCTCCTTGTGGGTCACCCCGAACCGCTGCTCCTCGTCGACGACGAGGAGCCCGAGGTCCTTGAACTGCACGTCCTGCGCCAGGAGCCGGTGGGTGCCGACGACCACGTCGACCGTCCCGTCGGCAAGTGCCCGCACCACCTCTCGCTGTTGCGCCGGCGAGAGGAACCGGCTGAGCAGCTCCACCCGGACCGGGTACGGCGCGAAGCGGTCGGCAAACGTCTGGGCGTGCTGGCTCGCCAGCAGCGTGGTCGGGACGAGGACGGCTGCTTGCGCGCCGTCCTGGACCGCCTTGAACACGGCGCGCAACGCCACCTCGGTCTTGCCGAAGCCGACGTCGCCGCAGACGAGGCGGTCCATCGGCCTGGGCTCCTCCATGTCCCGTTTCACGTCGGCGATCGCAGTCAACTGGTCCTCGGTCTCGACGTATCCGAACGAGGACTCCATTTCGGCCTGCCAGGGCGTGTCGGGTCCGAACGCGCGACCGGGCACCGCGAGCCGGCGACGGTAGAGCTGGACCAGCTCGGCGGCTACCTCACTGGCGGCGGCCCGTGCCCTGGCTCTCGTCCGCTGCCAGTCCGCCCCGCCCATCTTCGAGAGCGCGGGGGACTCTCCTCCCGAGTAGGGGGTGATGGCCTCAATCTGGTCGACCGGCAGGTACAGGCGGTCCGAGCCCCGGTACTGGAGGATCAGGTAGTCGCGGGTGGCGCCACCCATGGTGCGAGTCGTCACGCCGTCGAAGCGCGCCACGCCGTGTTGGCGGTGCACCACGAAGGACCCGGCCACCAGGTCGTCGAAGAAGCCGTCGGCGGCACGAGCGCGGGGCCGGGCCCGCCGGTGCGGCATCCGCCGGCCGGTGACGTCGGTCTCCGAGAGGACCGCGACCTTCGAGTCCGGAAGGATGAACCCGTACACCAGGGGCGCCGTCACGACACAGGCACCCGGCGTCCCGGGTGCCACGTCTCGCACCGGAGCGTGGACGCCTTCGCTACCCAGACCGGCGGAGAGACGAGCCGTCCCGGGCTCGGTGGCGGCACAGAGCGTCACCGTGTAGCCCTCGCCCACCAGTCGCGTGACCGCCGAGGCCAACCGCGTCGGGTCTCCGGCGACGGGTTCGAAGCGTCGAACGCCGAGCACCGGCACCGAGGGCCCCTCTGGGACCGGCGGCACGGCGGCCACGCCGGAGGGGCAGTCGCGTAACAGGCGCTCGAAAGGGACGTGCAGACGCGGGAATCCATCGTCTCCGCCATCGTCCGCACCGGAATGTCCGGCGCCCCAGGTGGCCGCCAGCGTCTCGGCCAAGGCGGCCTCCTCGTCGAGGAGCTGGACCGCCCGGTCCCTGATACGCCGCGGCTCGACCAGTACCACCTGCGCCCCGGGGAGCAGCAGGTCGGGCAGCACCACCGGTGTCTGGTCGACGAAGGGCAGCCACGACTCCATGCCGTCGAACAGCTCGCCCGCGGCCAGGCGCTCCCACACCGAGGCGCCCCAGGGCTGGCGGGTCACCAGGGCCGCCGCCCGGGTACGCAGCTCCTCGGTGGCCACGATCTCCCTCGCCCCGAAGAGCACGACAGCATCGAGGTCGCCCGACGAACGCTGGTCGCTCACCGCGAAGGCCGTCAGGCGGTCGACCTCGTCGCCCCAGAGGTCGATGCGCACGGGCACGTCGGAGGTGGAGGGGAATACGTCGACGATGCCCCCGCGCACCGCGAACTCACCGCGGTGCTCGACCTGGTGTTCCCGCCGGTAGCCACGGGCGACCAGGGCCGAGAGCAGTCTCTCGACGTCGACCTCGTCCCCGTGGTTGACCACCACGGGCGCAGCTGCGTCGGCCGGTCCGAGTCGCTGGAGCAGGGCGCGGACAGGAGCGACGATCACCCGGGGACCACCGGCCGGGAGGGCGGCGGCCGCTCCTGCCGTCTCTCTGGCGGCGGGGCCCGAGCCGGCGGCCGTCTCGAGGAGATGGCGCACGGCCAGCCGCCGCCCCATGGTCTCGACCTCGGGGCTGACCCGCTCGAAGGGCAGCGTCTCCCATGCGGGCAGCACGGCCACCGGACCGCGCAACGCGCCGGCCACCCGTGCGGCCGCCTCCGAGCCGTCACCATCTCCCGCGGGTGCGACCAGGCAGGCCAGGTCGTCGCCCAGACGCTCCGCATGGAGCCCGGTGGCCGTGACCACCAGGAGCGGCGCCCGCTCGGAGAAGGCCGCCAGCGCGGCCACCGCCACGGCCTGCGCCGCCTCGGGGACGGCGACAGTGGCGTCGGCGGAGCCCAACATGGCTCCCAGGACGGCCTCCCCCCGGAGCAGGCGGGGCAGGGCTCCCAGTGGCGTCGTCATCGGTGCGATTTCACGAGGGGAGGGAGTGGCACCACAGCGTCGCCGCGTCCATGCCGTCGGTCGCCAGGCGCTCCACCGCGTCGGCGGCCGTCTCGACCGCCACTTCCAGTGCCTGGCGCACCGCCGCCGAAGGCCGGCGCAGCACGTGGGCCGCCCCCTGGGCGGCGTTTGGCGGCTTGCCCACTCCGATGCGGACCCGGAGGAAGTCGCTCGAGTGGAGGTGCGCCTGCACCGAGCGCAGCCCGTTGTGGCCGGCCAGTCCGCCGCCCGCCTTGAGGCGCACGGCGCCCGGCGGCAGGTCGAGCTCGTCGTGCACGATGACCACCGACGTCGGCTCGGCCACCCCGAACCGCCGGGCCAGAGCCCGCACGGCCGCGCCGGAGTCGTTCATGTAGGTGGTGGGGACGGCCAGGACCACCCGCTTCGTCCCCATCGTGACCACGCCGGCCCGGGCTTGGACGCCTTTCTCCGCCCTGAGGGTCATCCCGTGGCGGGACGCCAGCAGCTCGACGGTGTCGGACCCGGCGTTGTGCAAGCTCCCGGCGAACTCCGCGCCCGGGTTGCCCAGTCCGACCACGAGCAGGTCGGCCGGGGTGCCCCGGCGCTCGGGTCGGGCGAAGGGGCGCCGCAGGGCCTAGCCCTCTTCGGGTGTGGCCTCGGATGACCCCCCGGTGGGCTCCGCCGCTCCTGCCTCGCCTTCGGCCGTGGGCTCGCCGCCTTCGGGGGTCATGGCCACCCTCGGAGGTTGCCCCATGGCGATGGCCGACTCGGGGTCGATGTCGGTGGTGACCCCGGCCGGCAGCACCAAGTCCGAGACGCGCACCTGGCCACCGATGGTGAGCCCGCTGATATCGACCTCGAGCACGGTGGGGATGTTCGCCGGAACCGCGCGGATGGCCACGCTGAACATCTGCTGCTCGACCAGGCCGTCACCGTGGTTGACCTCGGTGGCCTCTCCCACCAGCGTGACGGGCACGTCGGCGCTGATGACCTCGTCGCGTCGGACGATCACGAAATCGACGTGCGTCACCGTCTGAGCCACGGGGTGCCGCTGCATCTCACGAGCCAGGGCGAGGTAGGTGCCCGCGGCGGTGTCGAGCGAGAGCAGCTGGTTGGCCCCGGCGTCGCTGTTCAACGCGACTCTGAGGTCCCGCGCCACGACCGCGACCGGGAGGGCCTCGGTCCCGTGCCCGTAGATGACCCCGGGGATCTTGCCCTCCCGGCGCAGTCGGCGCACGGCACGGCTGCCGGTCGGACGCCCGATTTCGGCAGCGAGTACGACTTCGGCCATGGCGATCTCCTCGGGTGGGACAGGGCGGTGGTCGGGAGGGCGCATTGCGCCTCGCCGAACGGCCTTCCAGGGTAGCCGCGACCTGGTCCCCTGGACCACCACGGCGCGGGTCGTCCAGGCACGGGCGTCCTCAGACCAGGTTGTCGCCCCCGAAGAGCTCCGAGACCGAGGTGTCCTCGAACACGGCGTCGATGGCGTCGGCGATGATCTTGGCCACCGAGAGGATCTCGAGCTTGTCGAAGGCGAGCCCGTCGGCCACCGGCAAGGTGTCGGTCACCACCACTCGGGAGACCGGCGCCGCCTTGAGCCGGTCCACGGCGGGGTCCGAGAGGACCCCGTGCGTGGCCATGGCGCAGATGTCCGCCGCACCGGCCTCGGCCAGCAGCTCGGCCGCGGCGCAGATGGTGCCCGCCGTGTCGATCATGTCGTCGATCAGCACGCAGCGGCGTCCTTGCACGTCGCCGATCACGTGGCGCGCCTTGACCTCGTTGAACGTGTCCCGGGGCCGGGTCTTGTGGATCAGGGCCAGGTCGCAGCCAAGATGCTGGCTGTAGCGCTCGGCCACCTTCACCCGCCCGGCGTCGGGGGCCACCACCACCACGTCGTCGCCCAAGTGCTCCTTCATGTAGGCCTCGAGCACCGGCGCCGCCACCAGGTGGTCGAAGGGGGTGTCGAAGAAGCCCTGGATCTGGCCGGAGTGCAGGTCGACGCTGATGACACGGTCGGCACCGGCGGCCGAGAGCATGTCCGCCACCAGCTTGGCCGTGATGGGCTCGCGTCCGGTCGACTTGCGGTCCTGGCGGGAGTAGCCGTAGTAGGGGCAGACCGCGGTGATGCGCTTGGCCGACGCCCGCTTGGCAGCGTCGATCATGATCAGCTGCTCCATCAGCGAGTCGTTCACCGGGCTGGCGTGGGTCTGGACGATGAAGACGTCACAGCCTCGGATGGAGATGTCGTACTTGCAGTAGATCTCCCCGTTGGCGAACTCACGAAGGTTGGCTTCACCGAGCTCGACGCCCAGGTGCCGCGCGATGTCGTCGGCCAGCGCCGGGTGGGCGCGCCCCGAGATCAGCTCGAGCCGGCGCCGCGGGATCAGCTCCACAGTCCCCAACGCTACTGCGCCGCCGCCTCGCCTGCCTCGGGCCGGCCCGGTCTCCCCCGCCTGCGCCGGTCGTGTCTCCCCCGCTTGCGCCGGTCGTGGCTCCATCAGGCTCAGGACTCGGGGCCCCGGACGACCGAGTGCGGCCCGACCACCCCACCCTCGGGCACCTCCGCCCCTTGCTCGAGGACGCTGTAGGAGCCGATGCGTGCGTCGTCGCCGATGGTGGCCCGGGTGCAGACGCTCTCGGCCACGACGGCACGACATCCGACGACGGTGTCGGTCAGCACCGCGTTGGGTCCGATCTCCGAGCCCGCCCCGACCACACAGCCGCCCCGCAGCACCACACCGGGCAGGAGCGACACGTCGGCCTCCAGACGCGCCGCGGCGTCGATGTAGGTGCGCTCTGGGTCCCACATGGTCACGCCGCGTCGCATCCAGCGCTCGTTGATCCGGTCCCGCAGCTCGGCCTCGGCCACCGCCAGCTGGGCCCGGTCGTTGACGCCTGCAGCCTCCATGGAGTCGGACAGCAGCAGCGAGCGGACCGCATACCCGGCGCTCTGCAAGACCGCCACGGCGTCGGTCAGGTAGTACTCGCCCTGTGAGTTGGCCGGGCTGAGCCGGCGCAGGGTCGCCGCCAGAATGCTGCGCCGGAAGCAGTAGATGGACGTGTTGACCTCGTCGATCTCCTTCTCCTCGTCGGTGGCGTCGGCCTCCTCCACCACTCGCGTCACGTCGCCGTCCTTGCCGTAGACGACCCTGCCGTATCCGGTGGGGTTGTCCACCACCGCGGTGAGGAGCGTGGCACCGGCGTCCTCGGCCCGGTGCGCTCGCACCAGCGCGGCCAGCGTCTGAGGGCGCAGCAGGGGCGTGTCCCCCGGGAGCACCACGACATCCTCTATCTCGTCGTCGTCGTCGGGCAGACCGGTCAGCCCGACGGCCAACGCGTCGCCGGTGCCGGTACGTGCCAGCTGTTCGACGAACTCGATCTCCATGGTGGGAGGAGCGTGCTGCACGAGCGTCTTGGTCACCCATTCACCGCGATGGCCCACGACCACCACCACCCGCCGCACGTCGATCTCGGCCATGGCGTCGAGCACGTGCAGGATCATGGGGCGCCCACACAGGAGGTGCAGCGGCTTGGGCCGCTCTGAGCGCATCCGGGTCCCCTCCCCGGCAGCCAGGACCACGGCGGAGAGACGGCGCTCGAGCATGGGCGCATTCTTAGCCCGCCGGAGCGGCCGACCGAGGTATGGGACACTCGTGTCGGTGCCCGAGATGGTCCCCTATGACGAGTTCGGCCTCTTCCACGAGAACGCCGCCGAGTACGGGCTGCCCTACGGCGGCCCACCTGACGTGCGACGGGTGGAGATGGAGGTCGGTGACGGCCGCCGTGTCTCGAGCCTTCTGTGGGGAGCGGCGTCCAGGCCGCCCGAGCTCGTCCTCGTCCACGGCGGCGCGCAGAACGCCCACACCTGGGACACGGTGGCCCTCGCCCTCGGGCGTCCCCTCCTGGCGGTGGACCTGCCCGGACACGGCCATTCCGACGGCGGTCCCGGGGGTCCGGCGTCGCCGTTCTCCAACGGCCCCGACCTCGCCACCGTGGTGGCCGAACTGGCGCCCGACGCGCGTGGCGTGGTGGGCATGTCGCTCGGCGGCCTGTCCTCCATCGCGTTGACCGCCACTGCGCCCGAGTTGGTCCGCGCCCTCGTGCTCGTCGACGTCACGCCGGGAGTCAACGCCGGCAAGGCGTCGCGCATCACCGCGTTCGTCGACGGACCCGCCAGCTTCGAAAACTTCGACGAGCTGTTGGCCCGTACGATTGAGCACAACCCCGAGCGCACGGAGTCCTCGCTGCGCCGCGGCATCCTTCACAACGCCGTCCAGCGCGACGACGGCACCTGGGTGTGGCGTTACGCGCGCCATCGTTCGAGCGACACTCGATCCGTCCCGGACTACTCGGCGTTGTGGGAGGCCATCTCCTCCATCACGGTGCCGTTGCTCCTCGTGCGCGCACTGGCGTGGTCGGTGGTCGATGACGCGGACGTCGACGAGCTGCTGCGCCGACAGCCGACCGCCGCAATCGTCGGCGTCGAGGGTGCGGGTCACAGCGTCCAGGGCGACCGGCCACTCGAGTTGGCCGGGATCCTTGACAGCTTCCTCTTCGGCGGCGGCGATCTCCCGAGCGGCGAGGGTTCGGCCCGGATCGGCTGATGGACCGACGCGTCTGGCTCTCGCACCGGGCGCTGCGACTGCACGCGGTGCTGCTCGTGGTCGTTCCCGCCTTCCTCGCCATGGGCGCCTGGCAGCTGAGCCGCGCCCTGGGCGGCAACGAGCTCAGTTGGGCCTACGTCTTCGAGTGGCCGCTGTTCGCGGGCTACGCCGTCTACATGTGGTGGCGTCTCGTCCACGAGACCACTGAGGACGCGCCGCCCCTCTCCGCCGGGCCGGTCGCCGGCGGGGTGGACGGCACCGCGCCGGAGGAGGACGCCGAACTGGCGGCCTACAACGAGTACCTGGCCCAGCTGGCCGAGCGCGATCGCGCGGCGGGACGCTGACCCACCATGGAGGCAGGCCTGGAGACTCCCTAGCCCTCGATCGAGTCGAGGCTGGGTTGCCCGTCCCCCCGGCGCGGGGTGCCGACACGTGACCGCAGCGAGCGCAATGGCCTGGTCAGGCGCCAGCTGACCGTCTCGCGCAACGCGACGTGCTCGTCCCGCGCCTGCTGGAGCTGCGTCTGTGTCTGCGCCAACCTTTCACGGGAATCTGCCAGCAGTCCTTCGACCAGGCCCAGCCTCTCGTGCAGGTCGGTGCCGGTCCGCTCCAGGCCCCCGAGCGCGGCGCGCAGCTCTGCGAGCTCACGGTCACGTGCGACCACCATCTGCTCCTGGTCGCGCAGGTCCTGCTCACGGCCACGCAGCTCTTGAATTCGTGAAGCCAGTTCCTCGTTCCGCGATTCGAGCTCGCGCTCGCGCTCGCCCAACAGCACGGCCATGGCCTCCCGATCGAGCCGGGCGTTCACCGGCGCTTCGCCCTCTTGGAGGAGGCGCAGGGTCCCCACCGGATCGAGAATTCCGTCCCGTTCGGTGCGGATCCGAACGTTCGCCGGGTCTGCCGTGGATGAGAAGGCGGCCTGAGCCCGTTCGGGGCTGCAGTGCTCTCCGAGCCAGGGCCACAGGGTCTCCAAGAGGTACGCCTGATCTTCGACGACCCGCGGAAACGCAAGCAAGAACACGGGAATCTCATGGCGAGTCGCCCAGTGGACCAACCGGTAGAACCCAACCGCAAGGATGCGTGCCTGGTCAACGGGGTCCAGCGAGTAGATGACTCCCCCTGGGGCCCCACCCTTCACGTCGATGAGGGGTCGGCTGCGCCATTCCGTCTCGGCGAGTTCCACACGTTCTTGCAAGACTCGACTCGTCGCCGCCGCCAGGAGCTCGCGCAGAGGGATGATGAGAGCGTCAATGGCGATCTTCTCCAGGTCAACGGCATCGCAGTAGCCGAACAACCATGGGTCCTTCACCACATAGGGAAGGTCCCGTGCGAGAAGAGAGTGTTCCAAGCCGGCTCGGGGCCGCTCGAACCACGCACCGTCGTTTCCCACCTCGAGACCGCAGGCCTCGAGGAAGCGTACGAGGAAGCTGGTGCCTGCACGCCCGGTACCCGTGATCACCGCGTGGTGTGGTGGCGTCGTCGCGCCCTCTTGCGGAACGGCCATGGAGCGCAAACGTACCGCAGGCTGCTCGCCTTCCCAGATCATTCCCAATTCGAGAGGCGCGTTGGGAGTCATCGACGGCCGAGCGGACAGGGCCGCCTCGCCCTGAAATCAGGACCGAGTTCCGGGGGGAGGGCTCGAACCTCCAACATCCGGCTCCAAAGGCCGACGTTCTGCCGATTGAACTACCCCGGATCGGCGTGGAAACCCTACGAGGTTAGGCCCGGTACACGAACGGGCAGACCGATCGTGCGGCGTCTCGGCGGTAGGTTCTCTGCCCGTGCGTATCTTGGTGGTGGACGACGACCCCGCCGTCCGGCGGTCGATCGACCGGGCGCTTCGGCTCGAGGGATACGACGTGGCCACCGTGCCCTCCGGCGGCGAGGCCCTCGAGGCGTTGGCGCAGACACCGCCCGACGCCCTCGTCCTCGACCTCGGGCTGCCCGACGTCGATGGCCTCGCAGTGTGCCGGCGCATGCGCGCCTCCGGGGACGACACGCCGGTCCTGATGCTGACGGCGCGCGACGCCGTCGCCGACCGGGTCCAGGGCCTCGATGCGGGAGCCGACGACTATCTGGTCAAGCCCTATGCCCTCGAGGAGTTGCTGGCCCGGCTCCGGGCCCTTCTTCGCCGTCGTTTCGAGGGCGAAGGCGGGCTGCTTCGCGTGGGCGACCTGACGCTCGATCTCTCGACGCGCCAGGGACAGCGAGGTGATCGGACCTTCACGCTGACGCGGATCGAGTTCGACCTCCTCGAACTGTTCCTGCGCCACCCCCGCCAGGTCCTGACCCGCGAGGTCCTGCTCAACCGGGTCTGGGGTTTCGATTTCGACTCGGGCACGAACTCACTGGCCGTCTACGTGGGGTACCTGCGCCGCAAGCTCGAAGAGGGAAGCGAGCCCCGCTGTATCCAGACCGTGCGAGGTGTGGGCTACGTGTTGCGGGACGCGTGACCTTCCGGGCCCGGCTCGTCCTGGCGACCACCGTGGCCGTCGTCGTCGCCGTGCTGGCCGCATCGCTGGCGTCCTACCTCGTCGCCCGCAACACGCTGCTGCAGGCGGCCGACAACTCCCTGACCATGGCGGCGCAGAAGATCGTGGCCGGCGAACAGATCGGATCCACCACGGCCACCGTGGGCCAGGTGATCAACACCAGCGGTGCGGTGGTGTCAGGAGGCGGGCTCCCGGTGACCGGCCAAATACGGCTGGTGGCCGTGGGACTGGCGCCCACCTTCTTCACCACGGTCACGGTGGACGGGAATCAGCTGCGCGAGCTCGTCGAGCACCTGCCCCCGGGCACTCCCGTCGAGGACGGCGTCTTGACGACCGGCGGTGCCCTCCAGGTGGCGACGTTGTTCAATGCGGCCTCCGAGCTCAACACGCTGGCCCTGCTCCTCGGGATCGTGGCCCTGATCGGCGTACTCCTGGCCATGGTCCTCGGCCGACTGGTGGCACGGACCGCCCTCGTGCCGTTGGACGAGCTGACCGAGACGGTCGAGGGCCTGGCCGAGACCACCGACGTGACCCAGCGGCTCACCCCCGGCCGTCCCGACGAGCTGGGACGGCTCCGGCGAACGTTCAACCGCCTCCTCGAGGCGCTCGAGGCGTCGCGTCGAGCCCAGAGCCAACTCGTGCTCGATGCCTCCCATGAGCTGCGCACGCCCTTGACCAGCCTGCGCACGAACCTCGAGGTGCTCCGACGGGTCGAGGAGCTCAGCTCCCACGACCGCGACGTGCTCGTCGACGACGTGCTGGTCCAACTGCAAGAGCTCACCGACCTGGTGGGCGACCTGGCCGAGCTGGCGCGCGGTGACCAAGAGCCGACACCGAAGGAGCCTCTGCGCCTGGATCTCCTGGTGGCCGACGCCGTCGCCGTACAGAACACCCACGGGCGGACCAAGGACGTCGCCTTCGCCCTCACGTCGGAACCCTGCTGGGTCGACGGCCATGCCGCAGGCCTCAGTCGAGCGGTGGGGAACCTGCTCGACAACGCACGGAAGTGGAACCCCGCCGGCTCGTCGGTCGAAGTCGAATGCCGCAACGGGAGCGTCGTCGTGCACGACCACGGACCGGGCATCGCGCCCGAGGACCTCCCACACGTCTTCGATCGCTTCTACCGGGCGCCCGACCGCCCGCGGGCTCCCCGGATCTGGGCTCGGGCTCGCCATCGTGGCCCAGGTCGTCAAGGCGGAGGGTGGGACCGTCACGGCCGAGAACGATCCGAGCGGGGGGGCCCGCATGACCCTGACCCTCCCGGCCCTGCCCGGCCCTTCCCCAGATGGCGGCGCCCCAATACCCGAGCACGCCGACTCCGATGCCGCCCGGGCGCCCACCACCGAGGTCAGCGTTGGGAAGACCGCAAGCTCGACCATGTCCGGCCTACTTCGAGGCGGCTGAGGCCGAAGGGCGGTTTGGGGTCGTCGCCATCGTGGCGACCAAGAGTTCGCCTGGGTGTTCAGTGCGAAGAACCGCTCGTCGACTCCGGGGTGGTCAGCTCGACTGCGTCAAGGAGGACCGACGGGTCGGCGTGTATACTCTACGTGCTCGATCCCGAGTCGGGCCGGCACACGGATCTGCACCTACCCCTATCCGTCCACGTCGGGTAACGGCACGAGTGGGCAAGCGCAGGCTGCACCGAGCACATCAGCCTGCGAACTGGCAACGGCCAGCTCGTCTGACGATCCCGCGCACTCCAGGCACTGCGAACGCTCCCCGCGGTCACGCCTTCTTCGACCACTGTGTACCCACCCTTCACCGAGGCCGACCGGGAGCCGGCTACTTCTGCGAGGTAAATATCCCCACGGACGCCCCGGACCCCCCGGAAGCCCCGGACGCCCCAGACGCCCCGGAACGGTGATCGTCCCTCCGACTAGATATTCTTCGCCGCTTCTTACGGAACCTTCACCTGTCGCCAAGATACGAAGTTCACAATCATCGACGTACCCCCGGCGGACGGGTTTCCGCCCACCCGACCGCCGCCGGCGCCGGCGGGGACGTCACGCCCAGGTTCCCCGCCGGCGCCCCCTCTCCAACGCGGCTCCTTGGCTACGTCACAGGGGGTCCTGCCACGCCCCGACCTGGCAGTCGTGGCCCGTGACCGCTAGCCTGCCGCACGGCATGGGATCACTCATCAAGAAGCGCCGGAAGCGGATGCGCAAGAAGAAGCACAAGAAGATGCTGAAGGCGACCCGCTGGCAGCGCCGGGCCGGCAAGTAACCGGCCCACCTGGTCCCACCGTCGTGCCCGGGTCAGTGCCCGTCCCAGCCAGCGGGAACCGTTCGGACCCTCACCAGCCGGGCTGAGTCCTTCCCGAGTCGGAGAACCGGCATCGCCGGAGTGCCGGCGTCGATCGGGCCTCCGCTGACGAACAAGGTCGAGCCACTGCCCGCCAACGTCGGCTCGCGGCCGGCCAGCTCGCCGAGGGCCTCGCGCCACATCGCGAGGCGCGGCTCGACGACCAACGCAGCCCTGGTGAGGGCGTTGGCGCCAGCGTCCATGGCGCCAGCGTCCATCGCGCCACCATCGCCGAGACGATCCCAGGCCCGGTAGACCTCGCCGGTGTCAACGCCGAACGGCGGGAGCAGCAACAGATACCGACGGTCGACGAATGGAAGGGCGGTGAGGCGCTCCCCGATCCCCTGGACCCGGGCCCTCCCACCGACGACGCAGAAGGGCACGTCCGAGCCGAGCCGGAGCGCCACCTCCAGATCGGTGCACCCGGCCCAACGCAGGACGGCCGCGGCGTCGGTCGATCCGCCGCCCAGGCCACCACCCAAGGGGATCCGCTTCGTGAGGCGTACCTCGGCCGTGCGGCCGCAAGAGGCCAGGGCCCGAGCGACGAGGTTCTCGGTCGGCTCCGGAAAGTCGGAGAGTCCCACACCGTCCTCCGCCCTCACCGTGAGACCGGATCCGCTCTCGTCGAACAAGAGCTCGTCGGCCAAATCGAGAGTCACCATTTCGGCGTCAATCTCGTGAAAGCCGTCGGCTCGGACGGGTCCGACCCGCAGGGACACCGTCAGCTTGGCCGGAGCCAACAGGACCTTCATCGCGACGACCTCACCGACGCACCCTTCGGCTGACCGATATCTCCGGCCCGTCTACGCCTGGGCCCGTATACGCCGGGGCCCTGGGCCCGGCTCCTTTTCAGGCCACCGAACTCGCCGCGGTGCTCAACCCCCTGCGCGGGCTTCCTCATGAGGCAGCCAACCTCCCCCACTCCTCGACACCGAGCTCTTCGGCCCTGGCGTCGGGCCGGATCCCGGCGCGGACGAAGGCTTCGGGCTCGACGACGCCCGCCAGGGAACGCCGAAGCATCTTGCGTCGCTGGGCGAAACCCGCCCGCACCACCGCGTCGAGACGACGGTAGGAGACGAACGCCGGGTCCACGGCCGGCGCGGTGCGGCGCTCGAGGCGCACGAGGACCGACTCGACCCGAGGCCGTGGGACGAAGACCGATGCCGGGACCCGTCCGACCACCGCCGCACGGGCGAAATAGGCCACCCGCACCGACACCGCCCCGTAGGCCTCCTCGCCCGGCATCGCCGCCATCCGCTCCCCAACCTCACGTTGGACGAGGACGAGCAGCTGCACCACCTCCTCGACCTCGACCAGCGTCCGCAGGACCAGGGGCGTGGCGACGTTGTAGGGGAGGTTGGAAACCAGGTTCCATGGTGGACCACCCCTCGACCGCAGCAGCTGCGCCAGATCGAGGGCGAGGGCGTCCCCTTCGACCACCTCGACTCCCACCGGCTCGACCACCGTGCGCAGCACGGGGACCAGGCCGCTGTCCGCCTCCACGGCCACGACCTCTGCGCCGGTCTCGGCCAGGGCCAGCGTGAGGGACCCCAGCCCCGCTCCGATCTCGAGCACCCGGGAGCCGGGTCCCACCCCCGAGAGGCGCGCGATCCGGCGGACCGTGTTGGGATCAGAAACGAAGTTCTGTCCCAGAGCCTTGCGCGGACGGAGTCCGTGCGCGGCGAGGAGCGTTGCGATGTCCGCGCCAGAATGCGTCACCAGGAGATTGTGACGTCCACCACTCCCTGCGTCAGGCTGGCGATCTCCGAGAAGCCTTCCGGCGACATGTCGACCACTCGTGGGTATCCGGCTTGCTCGCGGTCGTCCACCGTGCACTGGGTGGAGGCACCGGTCGCGTTGTTCGCCACCGTGAGCACGGTGCCGAACGGGAGGGTCGGACTCGCACAGCCCCCGGGGCCGGCGCCTGAGTACCACGTGGCCTCACCGGTCTCGTGGTTCGTCGCCCCGGCAACAACCGTCGGCGCTGGCGGGGGCGCAGTAGTGGTGGTGGTCGCGATCGCGGGAGGCGGCAGTGTCGTCGTTGTCGCGGGCGTCACTCGCGTCTCCACCTGGGGCACCGTCGTCGATGCCAGAGGCGCGCCAGTCGTGGTCGTCACCGGAGCGATCGTGGTCGTCGTGGTCGGTGCCTGGTACGCGACCAGGTGCGAATGCAGCTTCACGCGCTCGGCGCCCGTCGCCGATCCCACCGCCGCGTCGTTCGCGCCGGCGCGACCACCGCGATCGTTGACTCCTGGCGCGGTCCGACCGCGCGCCGAGGAGGGCACGTGATGGACCGTCGCAGACATGTTCTGCAACAACAGGAGAGGCGCGCCGAACACGACGCCGCAGATGGCTGCAGCGACGCCGAGGCGCCTCCCCCCAGTGCTCTGGTTCCGCAGGGCTCCACCCTTCTCTGGGACGCAGTGCACCCGCGCCGACACACACGGGTGGGCGAGGGGTTTCGAGAGACGTTAGAGAAGTGGTCGCAGCTTGTGCAAACCAGAAATGAGTCTCGGCCTTTCCAGAGCTCTTTTCCCAGGTCACCACCGTCAAAGAGGAGTACATTGACCAAGAAGCCCAGCTCAATGGCACAATTGTCCCGGTTTCAACGTGAAACACCCTGGTCAGGAGGTTCTCAGATTCCTTACAACAGCGTGACCTTCAGCCTCTGGTCGAAAACACAGTGGCTGCGGTGGCCGCCGTGCGATCTCTGATCTCCGCCACTGGGTGGCCGGTGACCGACGCGATGGCCTCGCCCACCAAAGGCAGATAGGCGGGCTGGTTGGCACGCCCGCGATGGGGCACTGGAGCGAGGAATGGCGCGTCGGTTTCGATCAGCATGCGGTCCAATGGACACCGCGCGACCGCAGCACGCACGTCGGCAGCATTCTTGAACGTGACGATCCCGCTGAAGGACACGTAAAGACCGGCGCGCAGACATCGGTCGAGCTCGTCGGGACCACCGGTGAAGCAATGCAATACCGCACGGTCCGGAACGGTTTCGGCGTCCAGTACGTCGAAGAGATCCGACCACGCGTCTCTCGCGTGGATCACGAGCGCGAGATCGTGTGCGTGTGCCAACGCGATCTCCGCGGCGAACGCTTCGCGCTGAACGGCTCGTGGGGAGTGTTCGTAGTAGTAGTCCAACCCGCACTCACCGACCGCCACCACAGTGCCGTCACCCCGGCGACACTCGGTCGCCAACAACGTGGCGACGTCGTCGACACCGTCGCTCGCCTCGTGCGGGTGCAGCCCGATCGATGCCCAGGCTCTCGGCGACGAGCCGGTGGCGCGGGAGGCGCGGGCCAAGGCCACCGCCTGTCGGGAGGTCGCGACGCTGGTCCCGATGCAGACGAGCCGGTCCACGCCAGCGGCGACGGCCCCGGCCAGGACGGAGCCCAGGTGGGCCTCGGGGTCGCTCCCCTCCCCCCCTCCAGATACGCCTCTTGAACGTGGCAGTGCGAGTCGAACCAGCCCGACGCCTCCACGACTACGCCCATGCCCATGCGTGCCCTCAAACCTTGCGTCGTGGGAAGAGCGGGTCCCCCTTGACCACGGGGGTGCCGCCGGAGTACCCGCCCCAGGCGGCATCGCCGGGCAGCCGAGCCGCCGAGGGGTCACCTGGGACACCGATGCGACGCCACACCTCGGCCGCCGTCGAGGGCATGGCCGGTGCCACCAGGATTCCGACGATCCGTAGGACCTCGAGGGCGTCTCCCAGGACCACCTCGACCGCCGGACCGGGCTCCATCTTCCAGGGTTCGGCCGCTTCGAGCTCGGCGTTGGCCGATCCGATCAGCCGCCACGTCTCCTCGAGCGCATCGTGTGGCGCCCAGCGGCTCCAGGCATCGGACACCGCGTCGAGCACAGCGGAGGCGACGGTAGCCAAGATGCTGTCGCGGTCGCAGGCCGGACCCACGCCGTCGCACTTCGAGTGCACCACCGTCGTCACCCGCGACACCAAGTTGCCCAGGTTGTTGGCCAGGTCGGCGTTGTAACGCGACACGATGCCCTCGAAGGAGAAGTCCCCGTCGCCCCCGAGCGGCACCTCACGCAGCAGGTGGTAGCGCAACGGGTCCACCCCGATGTCGTCGGCCAGGGCCAGCGGCGACACGTCGGTGACCCGCAGGGGTCGTCCGCCCTTCGGGCCGGCGACACCCGCGGCGATCATGGACTTGCCCAGCTTCTGCCCGCCCATGAGCAGGTAGCCGTGCACGAAGATCTCCGCCGGCGGGTCGATTCCCGCTGCCAGGCACATGGCGGGCCACCACACACAATGGAATTTCAAGATGTCCTTGCCGATGAGATGGTGAGCCGCACCCCAACGGCGCGCAAAGGTGTCCGCGTCACGGCCGTAGCCGGCCACGGTGAGGTAGTTGATCAGCGCGTCGTACCACACGTAGAAGACGTGTCCGCTGTCCCAGGGAACCGGGACGCCCCAGGTGAAGGAGGTCCGGGTGATCGACACGTCGCGCAAGCCGCCGCGGATGAATCCCAGGGCCTCGTTGCGCTTCGAGATGGGTCGGACGAAGTCGGGGTGTGTGTCGTAGTAATCGAGCAGGGATTGCTCGAAGGCACTGAGCCGGAAGAAGTAGTTGTCCTCCTGCATCTCGACGACGGGTCGCCCGTGAACCGGGCAGTTCCCCTCCAAGAGCTGGTCCTCGGTGTAGTAGTCCTCACAGGAGATGCAGTAGAGGCCAGAGTACTGACCCAGCTCGATGTACCCGTTGTCGTAAATCCGTTGCAGAAACTCCTGCACCACCGCGTAGTGGCGGGGCTCGGTGGTCCGGATGAAGTCGTCGTTGGTGATCTCGAGGCGCTGCCACGCCTCGACGAAACGTGCCGAGGTCCGGTCCGTCCACTCCTGGGGGGTCGTCTCGTTGGCCTCGGCCGCCTCGACGATCTTGGCGCCGTGCTCGTCGGTGCCGGTCATGAACCACACGTCGTCGCCCAGGAGCCGGTGCCAGCGGGCCAGCGCGTCCGCGTTCACGGTGGTGTACGCCGTGCCGACGTGCGGCGCGTCGTTGACGTAGTAGATCGGCGTGGTGAGGTAGTAGGGCGGCACCGCCGGTAGCGTACCGGCGGTGCCCGGGCCGCCCGGGCGGCCCGGCCGGGATCAGTCCGGTCCCGACCACCCACCGTCGCGAGCGCCGTCGACCTGGCGCACCCGCAACGCGGCTTCGTAGCCACGTCGCCGCGGCACGCCCAACGAGGCGGCAACTCGGTCGGCCACCTGGCGGGGTCCGGCGTCGGGGTCGTCACGCCATGTCGCCCGCACGGCGGTCTCAATGTCGGCGTCGAGGGCCGGGTCGGCCGGCGACGCTCCGCCCAGGACGAGCACCACCTCGCCCCGCACCTCACGGGACGAGAAGGCGGCGGCCGCGGCCGCCAGCGACCCACGCCACACCTCTTCGTGCAGCTTGGTCAGTTCCCGCACCACGGCGACCCGTCGGTCGGGGTCCATCTCGGCGAGTTGGGCCAGGGTGGCGGCCACCCGCCCCGGTGCCTCGAGCACGACGACGGTCCGGTCATCGGCCATGAGGGCGGCCACACGACGTGCGCGCTCAGCGCCCTTACGGGGCAGGAATCCCTCGACGCTGAACCGGTCGATCGCCAGCCCGCTCACCACCAGCGCACCGAGCACCGACGAGGGCCCGGGCACGGCGGTGACCGTGTGGCCCGCCGCGGCCAACCGGGCCGTCAGCCAGGCTCCCGGGTCCGAGATACCCGGCGTCCCCGCATCACTCACCAATGCGACGACGGCCCCGCCGGCAACGGCCCCGGCCACCCGGTCGAACCGCGAACGCTCGTTGTGGCCGTGCAACGACAACAGCCGATCGCCACCGGGACCGCCGGCTGGAACGCCGACGGCAGCCAGCAGGGCCCGGGTGCGGCGGGTGTCCTCGCAGCAGATCAGGTCTGCCGTCGCCAGCACCTCCTTGGCCCGGGACGAGAGGTCCCCGAGGTTCCCGATCGGCGTGGCCACCAGGACGAGCCGGCCCGCTCCGGCCGTGGTCAAGGCCGCGAGCTCGCGCCGTTGACGGCCTCGCGCACTTCGAGCTGGTCCCCCACGCGCACTCCCCAACGCTCGAGCGCGCCGGCCTCGGTCTCGACCGCGCTGCGGGCGGCGCGGCCGCCGACGGCGAGGCGCCAGGGTTTGAGCCGCGCCACGCGCACCACCGTGTGATCGTCGGACAAGAAGGCCACGTCGACGGGGAACTTCATGCCTACCGTGTGCACGGTCCGGACACCTTCGACATGCAGAGCCCCTTCGCAGCCGGGACGACCCCGCAGCACGCCCCGCTCGGCTGCCGAATCGGTCATCTCGAGCGCGCACACCACGACGTCGTCCCGCAGCAGCCATCCGGACCGCATCCACCCGAGGCTACCGTCGTCGCCGAGGCACTATGCTCTCGGCTCCGTGTCGAAGCGAACCGTCAAGCGCAAGCTCAGGACCAAGAAGAAGGCCAACCACGGCAAGAAGCCGAACTGCGGCCGGGGCTGACACCCCCCGGCGCTCACTTCAGTTGGGGCGCCAGGCCACGCCCCGTTCCGCCAGGACGCCACACAGCGTCGTCGGGACGTCCGAAATGATGCCGTCCACGCCGAGGTCCACAAGCCGATCCATCGCGGCGCGATCGTTGACCGTCCACACGTGGACCGCCTTGCCGGCCCGGTGCGCCGCGGCGACGAAACGCTCGTCGACGACCACCAGATCCCCCTGGCGCGCCGGCACCTGAAAGGCGACGAATGGAGAGTTGGGCAGCTCCTCTCCGGCCTGCGCCGTCCGCCACGCCTCGGCCGTGGCCAGGGTCCCGGCCGACGTCGGCACCGCGGGCGCATATCGACGGAAGGCCTCCAGGGCGGGGTCCAGGAACGACGCCACGATCACGTCATCGGTGCGGCCGAACTCAGCCAGCAGGCCGGCCAGTGCCTCCTCGTAGGGCTCCACCATCGGGGACGTCTGCTTGATGTCCAGGTTGAGCACCACTCCGGGGAATCGCTCGAGCACCTCGCGCACGGTGGCGATCCCGAAGCGCGGGTCCCCCGGCGCTCGGCCGCGCATGGGGTACTCGCCGGGCGGCCGGTCCGGCGTGACGTCGGCGCCGGCAATCCACCAAAAAGAGAAGTCCAACGCCCGCAATTCGGCCAGCGTGTGCGAGGCGATCGTCCCCGTGGAGCGCGTGGTGCGGTCGAGGGTGGCATCGTGGCAGACGACCAGCTCACGATCGGCCGTGGCGTGCACGTCGAGCTCGAGGCCGGTCGTTCCCACGTGGAGGGCGCGCTCCATGGCGTACAGCGTGGACGAGGGCGCCTCCCAGGAGCCACCTTGGTGGGCGTAGGCGATCACCCGGCGCTCGAGCCAGACACCCGCATCGCTCACCGCGCCGTCACGATGCCCGACACGCCGTGGTCCTCCCCCTCACCGGGCCGACGGTAACAGTCGCCGTGTCGCCGATCGCGGTCCCGTGGGCCGCGGTCGGCGCCGTCGCGCCGGGGCCTATCCTCGTGCTGCGTGCTGGACCACCTCCTCGTCGACGTCATCGGCTCCATCCGTGCCTCCTTCGACCGGGCCCTGCTGCAGCGCCAGGCCGTGGAGGAGCGGTTCCAGGTCGACGTCTTCCTGGGCGACGTCTCCTGGGAGACGTCCTACAGCCTTCCCGGGGAGGAACAACCGCCCCGAGTCCGGGTCGACGTCTCGATCGACTGGCCCACGTGGAGCCAGGCCTCGTATCGCAGCTGGTCCATCGGCGAACCGCCCGACGAGCTCCCGGAGGTCGTCATTGAGGTGGCGCTGCGCGTGCAACGCATGGCCGAGCCGCCCGACACCGAGAAGGTGATGGCCGCCCTGCCGGCCACCGGGCCGGTGGGGGACCCGATGGACCTGGTGCGCACCGCCACCACGATCGAGCAGGTCCATTCCTCCGCCGACGGTCCGGCGAGGGACGAAGGAACTTGGGGATCCGTCGCCGGAGCGGCGCAGGGCGCGGCTGCCCGTCCCCTGCGCTGGGCCGTCGAGGCCACCTATGAGGGATCCCTCCGCTTCACCGACACGCAACTCGAGGATCCCTCCACGCTGGAGCCCACCTTCGACGCAATGGCCCGGTGGATCGCCTCGACGCTGATCTCGCTGGCCGACCTCCCTTTCACGTTCCTGCCGCCCGGGGAGGACGACGACTGAGGCTTCTTGGTCTCCGTGCCCGTCTCCGGCGGGTGGCCACCGTTGCGCTCCTGGTGTCGTCGGCCGGGCTGGGCGCGACGGCGTGCGGCACCTCGGCGCCGGGGGCACCGCCCACCGGCCAGGGGCTGGTGCTGGACCGCCCGACGCCTCAGCGTATCGAAATGGTCGACCAGGACGGCCGCCCGGTGTCGCTGGCCGGCCTGCGCGGCAAGGTCGTGGTGCTGGCGCCCTTCCTCTCGTTGTGCCAGGACGAATGTCCACTCGTGACTGGCGCCTTCATTTCGCTGCAGCGGGACCTCGACGCGGCCCATCTCTCCGACCGGGTCGTCTTCGTCGAAGCCACGGTGGACCCCGATCGGGACACCGTGGCCCGCCTGGCGGCCTACGGCAAAGAGTTCGGCGCCGACTGGGAGCTCTGGACCGGCGCACCCGCCACCCTGGCCGCCTTCTGGAAGCCCTTCGGCGTGGAGTACCAGAAGGTCCCCGAGGGTCAGCCGGCCAAGGCGGACTGGTGGACCGGCACCCCGCTCACCTACGACGTCGAGCACACCGACGGCTACATCCTGATCGACCAGCGGGGCCGCGAGCGCTTCGTCGACGCCGCGTCCCCGAACATGCGAGGTCGACTCAGCCCCACGCTGTCGTCGCTGCTCGACGAGGGCGGAGTCGCGGACCTCAACCACCCGCAGGGCCCCACCTGGACCACGTCCGACGCACTGGCGTCGATTGGCTGGCTGCTCGACACCGCGATCCCGACATCGGGCTCGTGAGGGCGGCTGACCGGCACCGGGCTGCCTTCACCGTCCCGGCGGTGCTGGTCGGCCTCGCTCTGACCCTGGTCGCCTGCGGTGACCCCGGGGTGACGACGCTTTCGTCCCCGCCCACCACCGATCCATCTCTCACGCTCACACTGCAGCGCTCCCCCGTCGGGCCCATTCTGGCCACCGGTGGAGGCGACACGCTCTACGACTTCGTTCCTGACACCGCGACGCACAGCGCGTGCGTCAACGACCCGTGCGTCTTCGGATGGCCGCCGCTCGTGGAATCGGGACCTATTCGGGTAGGCAAGGACGTCAACCCCTCGCTCGTCGGCACGCTGAAACGACCCGACGGGTCGACCCAGATCTCCTATGGTGGCCATCCCCTCTACACCTACAATCTCGATGTCTCACCCGGCGTGGTCATGGGACAGGGCATCGACCAGGACGGCGGGCTCTGGTACGTGGTCGATGCTCGGGGGAAGCAGGTGACCACCGGGTTCTCCGTGACGCCCGCCTCGTAGGCGGGCGACGCTCGGTCATGAGCCCCGCTCAGGTGTTGAAGCGGAACTCCTCAGGCGTGAGCGGTTGTTTTGGGCATTTTCTGATTGTTGTAGTTGACCTGGTCTAACGCCTTCGGCCGGCGTTGGTTGTTTCCGGTCCTTTTGGAACGTCCTGCGGACTTTTCGCGGACCGAGGGCCGTCCTGGCATTGACAGAATCTCGCCTACAGGCCGGCTCACCGTCACGACCTGGTTCACAGGCGCTAACCAGCCCAGGCGCGTGACACGAGGTTGACACAACGAATAGGCAAGGATGCTTGTCGCACCCCCCCGGTATACCGATAAGGTCTTAATCGGAGCTAGCGACGGGGCCCCAAATGTCAACGCCAACGGCACAGAAGATCAGCACAGACGAATCTTGGAGCGTGTTTGACGCCGCAGCGCTGCGCCTACTGAACATGAGTGGGGACGAGTTGGTGCGACGCTGGGAGGCCGGAGAACTTGAGAGCTCACGCACGCCGGAGCTCATGCGAGTTCTGATGCTCCGGCCGAGTGGCCGGTAAGACTCCGCCAAGAGCAGTCCGGGCCTTCATCGACCCGATCCAAACCGCTCTGACCTGTTTCGCTGACGGGCACGTCCAGGTCGATAGCGACGACCCCTCCCAGGAAGGTGTCCTCCAGTTCAACGTGGTGACGCTGTCCGGCTGAACGGATGCTGGACCCACCTCTTCGTCAGCATGAGATACACCATCGTGGAGTCCGGTATCGAGCGGACGCCATGGAAGGTTCACACAACGGGCTGGGCTCGTTCTCTCCTCAATCGACGCCAGGAGTCCGTAATCGACCTTCACTGGCACCCGGAGCTCGACGAGAACATTCAGTTCCCCCATCTGCATGTCTACAGCGAACGGGATCGGCGGCACTACCCCACCGGAAGGGTCCTCATCGAAGACGTCCTGCGCCTGGCCGTTGAGATGGGCGCTCAACCTCGAGACGAGTCGAAGTGGCAGAGGGTCTCGCAGAAGAACATCGAGAACTTCAAGAAGGGCGCCACGTGGGGACTGCCGAGTTAGCCCAGATGCCTCAACCCGGCGACCCTTGCCCCGGTTTCGTCGTCGAGCCCGGCCGGTGCTGGCAGATGGTCTACGACCGCAACCTGCAGGCCGCCCACTGCCCCGAGAGGCCGGCATGGACCGGCCGCTGGCGCTCCCCCCGTGGCGACCGCTGGTGGGTTGTGTGGGCCTGTCCGGATCACCTCGAGGGGCTGACGGAGCTGCGGAGCCCCTGACGGGATTCGATCCGGGCAACGCCACCCCAATCCTCGCCGGATCGCGCTCACAGGATCCGACCAGGACCATATATTCAGGACACCACGCCTACGTCAGTCACGAGACCAGGGGTGGGAACAGCGGCCCCTCCCGACAGCTGAGAGGGGCCGCTTCGTAAGATCCCTGCCGAGTGCCCCCGCCGGGTGCGCGCCGAACGGGGGCTGATCGGCGCCTTGGCGAGCAGGCGTCGACCTGCGGACGAAGGGTAATCGTACCCCATGCATTCGGTGGGACCTCTACGACGGCGCCCCGAACCCTCTCGCCAACTCACGTGACTTCGCTCAAACGTTGTGTCTGAGTTGTGCTACCCGGCCACAGATCGCGCCGAAACGATAATGGGGCACTAGGACTTGGTGCGGAAGTGGGAGGAAGCGCAATGGGGCCGCGCCGCCGCGTACCACGTCAAGAGGTAGATCTTCGAGGGCTCTGTCTTCTTGAAGATGAGCCGACCGCCGTCGGATGGCGAGAGTGCGCGATCCGCGATTTCTCGACACTCGGAATTGGGATCACGTTCCATCATCTTCGACCATCCGAGCTGATCGGTCGCACGATCCTCGTCGTGGTCCCCTCCGCGCGTGAATCGGACAGCGTCCGCACCAAGGGTGCGATCAGGAATGTTCGGATGCTTCAGCTCGGATTCGTTCGGGCCGGCATCGAGTTCGATGGGTCGGCTAGTGCCGAGCGGGCGGTCGTCGCCCTGTTGGGCGCTCTGCATCGCACTCGTCGCTGGCAAAAGAAATTTGCATATGAGACCTCAAACCTGAACCCTTAACTCGGCTCCGAACCCAGGCGAATCCGCCTGAGACAGAGAAGGCAGCGATCTTCTTCGGGGGTCTCAGCCCACAGCCTGGTTCGAGCGCCGTAACCGAACGCTTGTCCGCAGAGGATGAGGGAGCGCAATGCGTCCACGAGGTGCCATGTTGGCCCCACGAGGGGCCGGACTGCTTCTGGACCGATCTCACCGTCCACCACCCACACATCCTCGCCTACTTCGCACAAGCGCGGTCTAGGCGGGCCGATCACCCCGCGTGGTTCTTGAGAATCGCCTCAGCCTCAAGGCGACCGCTGATGGGCACACCGATTCCAATAGGAGCCGATTCCCCACCTACCCGGCACTCCCGACACCTGACCTCGTAGCGGCCATCAGCCAGCTGAACGAGGGTCGGGTGGTGCTTGAGAATCCTCAACACCGACACGCATTAAATGAGCGCGGAACCGCCGCAGAAATGCAACACACCCACTCCTACCACCCCTCCCGCCAGCTCTCGTAGCGCAAGAGGTGGTCGGTGAGACGCCAGAGCAGGTCCATCGAGCTCTAAGGCTAAGGGGAGCGACGACACGCGGGCGGATCGAAACCACCGTTCGCTTGATCTCACTAAAACATGTGTCGGCGTTGCGTTACTCAGGCCCTGAGTCCTGCCGAAGTCTGAGCATGAAGCATTAGCACAGGGTTAACCAACCTCGTCGGTCCGGAAAGTGGAAGGGCGCAATTGAGGCTTCGCCGCCGTGCACCACGTCAAGATGTAGATCTACGAGGATTCTTTCTCCTTGAAGGTGATCCAACTGTCATCGGATGGCGGGAATGCCGGGTCATCGATCTCTCAGAGGTCGGCGTCGGAATCAAATTCCATGACGCTCGCCTCTACGAGTTGAGGGGTTTCACGATCTCCGTAGAGGTTCCCACCGGCCATGATGATCGGCACAGCCTTCAGACTAAAGGCGAGATCAAGAATGTTCAGATGCTCAAGCCCGGCTTGGTTCGAGCCGGAGTCGAGTTCGATGGCTCGGCTACCACGGCGAGCGCAGCCGTCGCACTGTTGAGGGCTCTAAACAAAGCAACCCATGCGAACGCAAATGGTCTGCGCACGTCGGGGCGGAGATAAGCCCCGACCGCTATTTCGCCTCAGCTTAATTTCCCCGGAGCTGAGAACGGCGAGGGGCGCTCCGACCGACCTCGGGGCGCCTCATCGCGTCTGGCGATGACTCGCGGGTGGACCCGACCACGGCCGCGTATCAAGCGACATCGGTGCTAGCTCGACATCCTGGGCGACTGTGCCGTTGCGCCAATCGGCGGCCCAGGCGGTAGCCCGGCTCAGCCCTGTGTGTTCTCCCGGGGCTGGGCCACGCGGGCTAGAGCCCGAGCTTCCGCAGGAACCGACCCGTGACCGAGTTGGTCGACCGGTAGACCTTGCGCCGAACGACGCGCTTGCCGTAGCTCGTCGGACCCTTCTCGGCCGCCTCGACGTTGCCGAGGTCTCGAGCCGCTCGGTAGAGCTGACTGCGGAGGGACTTACGCCGGGCCATGAACCGCCCGCCCCGTCTTCTTCGCCCAGCGCTCGACGTCGGGCCAGGCCCACACGTGCCCTGCCTGGAGGGTGGTCACGGGCTGAGGGAAGTCCGGATACCGCCTGCGCCAGTCATGGACCACGCCGGGGCGCTTTACCCCTAGGCGCTTGGCGATCTCCGCCGCACCCACCAGTTGATCCACCGGAACCCTCCTGACCACGCCGGAAAGCTAACCGAGCGCCTCGAATCGACAGTTGTTGCGTGGGGTCCCACGCACGTATATGGTAGCGCCTGCGTGGGACCCCACGCACAATCACCACACGGAGGAATCGCCCGGCTCATCTGGATGAAGCGCCGGTGGCAGTGCCTCGATCTCGACTGCGAGCAGAGGACCTGGACCGAGGGATCGCCGCACGTCTCGGCCCGAGCGGTCCTCACGCTGCGCGCCGGCGCCGAGGCGACGCGCCAGGTCGACTTGGTGCGATGCCCACGTTGTGGGGTGCGGGCCTTCGCCAAGGAGCGCACCAACAGGCGCGCAGGCGCTGGGACGTAAAAGTAAACACCGTCAACCACCGCTGGAGGATGGCGAGGACCAGGGCCGGCGTCGGTCCGATCAGGCTTCACGACATGCGCCATTTCTACGCCAGCGGTCTCATCGCCGCGGGCTGTGACGTCGTGACCGTCCAACGGGCCCTCGGCCACGCCAGCGCCACGACAACCCTCAACACTTATAGCCACCTGTGGCCCACGGCTGAGGACCGGACTCGAAGCGCCGCCGAGGGGCTGCTCGAGCAGACGGCCGCTGGCGCTCCTGCGGACTCTGTGCGGACTTCAGCGCAGCATTAGCGCCTGACCAGCGCCTCCCGCCCCGCTCAGGTGTTGAAGCGGAACTCCACCACGTCGCCGTCGCGCATGACGTAGTCCTTTCCCTCGAGGCGCGCCCTGCCGGCGCTGCGCGCCGCGGCCACCGAGCCGGCCTCCACAAGGTCTTCGAAGGAGATCACTTCGGCCCGGATGAATCCCCGCTCGAAGTCGGTGTGGATGACGCCCGCCGCCCGAGGTGCCGTGTCGCCGGCATGGATGGTCCAGGCTCGGGCCTCTTTGGGCCCCGCCGTCAGGAACGTCTGGAGCCCGAGCGTGGCGAAGCCCACGTGCACCAACTGCTCGAGCCCAGACTCGTCCTGGCCGTAGCTCTCCAGGAGCTCCCGGGCGTCGTCGGGGTCGAGCGCGGCCACCTCGGCCTCGATCTGCGCGCACAAGACGACCGCCGGTTCGGGGCGCACCACGGCTGCGAGGTCGGCGGCCGAGGCCGCGTCACCCAGCGCTCCCTCGTCCACGTTGAACACGTAAATGAACGGTTTGGCCGTCAGCAGGTGTAGCTCGCGCAACAACGCAGCATCCAGCTCGCCGCCCGCGGCGGCGGCGGAGATCGTGCGTCCCTCCCCCAAGATGCGCCCGGCTGCCTCGACCGCCTCGACCAAGGGCTTGAGGGTGGCGTCGCCCTTGGCCTCCCTGACCAGCCGCGGCAGCCGCTGCTCGACCGTCTGGAGGTCGGCCAGGACGAGTTCGATGTGCACCGTCTCAATGTCGCCCGCCGGGTCCACCCGGCCATGGACGTGGATCACGTCGTCATCGTGGAAGGCACGCACGACCTGGCAGATGGCGTCGGTCTCGCGGATGGCGCCCAGGAACTGGTTCCCCAGACCTTCGCCCCGCGACGCCCCGCGCACCAGACCGGCGATGTCGACGAAGGTGACCGCCGCCGGGACCACCGGCGCGCCGCCGTA
This sequence comes from uncultured Acidimicrobiaceae bacterium, assembly GCA_963787485.1. GTDB lineage: Bacteria > Actinomycetota > Acidimicrobiia > Acidimicrobiales > RAAP-2 > Bog-473. The sequence goes on from CAWBDF010000002.1 coordinate 611,788, forward strand.
GAGGTCGGCCAGCGTGGCCAGGCGCGGGTCGGGGACGGCGACCACGCCCACGTTCGGCTCAATGGTGGCGAAGGGGTAGTTGGCCGCCAGGACCTCGTTGTGGGTCAGCGCGTTGAACAGCGTCGACTTGCCCACGTTGGGCAGTCCGACGATCCCGATGGACAGGCTCACGTCAGCCCACGAGCAGGCCGGCGCCGGCCGCGAGGGCCCGCAGGTCCGCCTCGGGACGCGCTCCCGTGTGGGAGATCACCTCGGCGGCGCACAGCCCACCGAGCCGAGTGCTGTCCTCGGGCCCCATGCCGTGGGTGAGCCCGTAGAGGAAGCCGGCCGCGAACAGATCACCCGCACCTGTGGTGTCGATCACACGGGGAGCGTCGGTGGCGGGCACGTCCTTCGGCCCATGGGGGGTCAGCACCGTGGCCCCGCGGGGCCCCCGGGTGACCACCACCAGGAGCCCCGTCTCCTGCGCCGCGGCTACGGCCGCTTCGTGGGACGACGTGCCGAACAGCATGGTGACCTCTTCCTCGTTGCCCAGCAGGATGTCGACGTGATCGAGGAGGAGGTCGAGGAATTCCCGCTGGTGTCGCGACACGCAGAATGGGTCCGACAGGGACAGGGCGACCGACCCGTCGGCCGCGTGGGCCGTCGCGGCCGCGTGGCGCATGGCCTCCTTGGCCGCCGGGACGTCCCAGAGATAGCCCTCGAGCAGCACGACGGCGGCCCTGGCGACGAATTCCGTCGGGACACCCTCGGGCGAGAGCGTCGACGCCGCCCCGAGGTACGTCCCCATGGTCCTGTCCGCGTCCTCCGTGATCAGGACCATGCAGCGGCCGGTCCCCAACCCCTCCCCCGCGGCCGACTCGCTGTAGTGCGGCTCGAATTCCACCCCGGCGGCCCGGAGGTTCTCCGTGTAGGTCCGCCCAATTTCGTCGTCGGCCAACGCGCCGACGAAGCCAGCTGTCCCGCCGAGCTCGGCGATCCCCGCGGTGGTGTTGGCCACCGATCCGCCCGACACGTAACGGGGCCTGCCCATGAACTCCTGTACCGCGTTGGCGGTCACCAGATCGATGAGGGTCATGGAGCCCTTCTCCAAACCGACCCGGGCCAGTTGCTCGTCCGTCGCCATTTCGATCACGTCGAGGAGCGGTGAACCGATGGCCACCACGTCCAGGCCCGGCCCGGAGACGCCGGCCGCGTCGAATCGGTCCGAGCGGTCGGGAGCAGACACGGAGCGAGACGCTACCCGCGGTCCTGCGGGTAGCCTTCACCGGATGCCAGCTGAGCCAACGCCTGACGGCGCGCCCGGCTCGGAGGCCTATCGCCTCCCCCGGACCGTCGAACCGGAAACCTACCGGATGGAGATCGAGCCCGATGTCGGGTCGGCCACCTTCTCGGGAACCGTGTCCATCGACGTCCTGGTGCACGAGCCGGTGAACGAGATCGTGCTCAACGCGGCCGAGCTGGCGGTGTCCGACGTCGAGGTCCGGGCTCCGAGTGGGTCGACCACCTCCTGCGCCGTGCGCTTCGACGACGATCTCGAACAGGTCCACTTCGAGTCGGAGGCTGAGCTGGCTCCAGGGCCCTACACGCTGACCTGCCGTTTCAGCGGAACGCTCAACGACAAGCTGCGTGGGTTCTACCGCTCGACCTACACCGGGCCAGACGGTGAGACGCAATCGATCGCCACGACGCAGTTCGAATCGGTCGACGCCCGCCGATGTTTTCCGTGCTTCGACGAGCCGGACCGCAAGGCGGTGTTCGAGATCACACTCATCGTGGAACCCGACGTCGACGCCATCTCCAATTCGCCCATCGTCAGCACGGTCCACGAGGGTGAAAAACGCCGGGTCCGATTCGCGCCCACCATGAAGATGTCGACCTACCTGGTCGCCTTCATCGTCGGCAAGCTCGAGACGACCGAGACCGTCACCGTCGACGGCATTCCGCTCCGCGTGGCCTGCACGCCCGGCAAGAAGCACCTGGGCCGGTTCGCCCTGGAGGTGGGGGCCTTCGCGCTGCGGTTCTTCGCCGACTACTTCGACATCGCGTACCCGGGCGACAAGGTCGACCTCGTCGCCATCCCCGACTTCGCGGCCGGCGCCATGGAGAACCTGGGCTGCATCACCTTCCGTGACACCGCCCTCCTGGTCGACGAAGCCGACGCGGCACGCACCGAGCTCGAACGCGTGGCCGATGTCATCGCCCATGAATTGGCCCACATGTGGTTCGGTGATCTGGTCACCATGGGGTGGTGGGAGGGCATCTGGCTCAACGAGGCCTTCGCCACCTTCATGGAGACTCTCTGCGTCGATGCCTTCCGACCGTCATGGGACCGTTGGGTCGGCTTCGCCCCTTCGCGGGAAGCGGCGCTCGCCGTCGACGCCCTCCACTCCACACGACCGATCGAGTACCCAGTCGGGCCGGCGCACGAGGCCGAGGGGATGTTCGACCTCCTGACATACGAGAAGGGCTGCGGAGTCCTGCGCATGCTCGAGCAGCACATCGGGCCCGAAGTGTTTCGCGACGGGGTCCGGGCGTACCTCAAGACGCACGCCTACGGCAACACGGTCACCACCGATCTGTGGGACGCGCTCGAAGAGGCCAGTGGCGCTCCAGTCCGTGACGTCATGAACACCTTCATCCTCCAAGGTGGGCATCCGTTGGTGTCGCTGCGGGGCGACACACTCCGCCAGCAGCCCTTCGCGCTCGGTCCGGTACCACCCGATTGCACGTCGTCCATCGGGTCCGCGTGGAAGGTGCCGGTGGCGGTCCGGGCCCTGGCCACCCCCGACGCCCCCGGTACTCCCACGCGCCACCTCGTCCTGGACGATGACCCCCAGCCGCTGGCGGAGGCCGCCGACGGACTGTTGGTCGTCAATGCGGGCGGCTGGGGAATGTTCCGGGTGGGCTACGAGGACGCCCACCGCGTGGCCCTGGCCGAGCAACTCGGCCAACTGACCCTGTTGGAGCGCTCAAACCTGCTGGCCGACACCTGGGCCACCACTCTGGCGGGTCATACGCCACTGCAGGAATTCCTGGTCCTGGCCTCCCGGCTGGGTCTCGAACCAGACCCTGCCCCGTGGGCCCCCCTGGCGGCGGCCCTCGGCCTAGTGAACCGCTTCACACCGTCCGAGCAACGAGACGTCCTCCATGGTGCGGTGGCCGCACTGGTCGGCCCCATTCACGCACGTCTCGGATTCGACGCCGACGTCGGAGAGCGAGACCGCACACCGACGCTCCGCTCACTCGCCATCAACCTGATGGGGACGCTCGGGGCCGATGCATCGGTCCGAGCCGAGGCAGCCCGAAGGTTCGACGACTCCCCCATGGGCGGCGGCACGGGGGAACCCATTCCCGCCGACATCGAGACCGCCACCTTGGCCGTCGTGGGGCAGCTCGTCCGCCCAGGCGACTACGAGACGTTGCTGGCGGGCTATCGGGCGGCGTCGACCCCTCAGGCGGAGATGCGTGCGCTGAGCGCCCTGACCGCATTTGCGGACGTCGACCTGTGCCTGCGCACCTTCGGGTTGGTCATGACCGAGATCCGCAGCCAGAACGGTTTCCTGGTGATCAACGCGCTGATGGCCAATCCGGTCGCCAGCCAGGCGGTATGGACCCGCATCACCGAGACCTGGGATGCGGTGGCCGAGCGCCTACCCAAGAACACGATGCCGCGGATCGTCGAGACGCTTCCGACTCTCTGCGCCGACGCAGACTTCGCCGAGCGCGCCATTTCATTCATGCACGACCACCCGTTGATGTCGGGCCAACGACGCGTGAACCAGTCGGTCGAGCGGCTCATGGTCAACGTCGCCTTCGTCGAGCGCGAGCGCCCCATTCTGAGCGGGTCGCTTCGAGCTGTCATCGCGACGACCACCTGATGCATCCGGCGTCTCCCCCTACGGAGATCCGCGCCTCGCCCCGCACGCTGGCACTTCTGGCAACAGCCCGCGCCACGCGGGGCTTCATGCCGGACGACGAGGGTGAGGCGCTGTTCTCCGCGGCGGACCGGGCCGGCCGGGAGCAGCGCCGCGACACCTCCCCCCTCACCTTCGTGGAGATAGGGGCCTGGTGCGGCAAGTCCACGGTGTATCTCGGCGCGGCAGCAGAGGCCAGCGGAGCCCTCCTGGTCTCCGTCGACCATCACCGGGGCTCGGAAGAGAACCAGGCCGGCTGGGAGCACCACGAGCCCGACCTCATAGACGTCGAGAGCGGTCGCATCGACACGCTCCCCCACTGGCGCCGCACCATCGAACGCGCCGGGCTCGAGGGGTCCGTCGTGGGCGTCGTCGGCGACTCGTCGACCCTGGCCGCCCGCTGGCGCCACACCTTGGCCTTCTGTTTCATTGACGGGGGACACGGTGAGGCGCCCGCACGGGCCGACTTCCGCGGCTGGGCGCCACACGTCGCTCTCGGCGGCCTGCTGGCGATCCACGACGTGTTCCCCGATCCCGCCGACGGCGGGCGCCCCCCCTACGAGTTGTACCTCGAGGCACTGCGCTCAGGAGAGTTCGAGGAGGACGACGCCCGTGGGAGCCTGCGGGTGCTGCGGCGGGTCCGGCCCGCCGAGCGGGCCGAGCACTGAGGCTCGCGCTATCGGCCAGAGAGCTCGGGCGCCGTGCACCCGTCGGTGGCGTTGCCGCAGTGTGGCTCGGCCAGGTCCAATGCAGCGGGGAGACAATCGCCGCGGAACAATCCGGCGGCAGGTGTCGCGTTCGACAGCGCATCGGCGGCGAGAACCATGGCGGCATAGGTGTACGTCGTCCGCTCACCACTCGGAAATGTCTCGCCCTCGGGATAGACGACCCCCGTCCAGTACGATCCGTCGGGCAATCGCAGGTCTTGCCCCGCGGCGAGCAGCTCGGCGGCTTCCCGACCCATGCCGAGCGCGTCGAGCGTCAGCACACACTCCGCCGTCTCGGCGGCAGTGACCCAGTCGCCGCTCGACACGCAGCGCACGCCGCGGCCCTCGAGCACGAAGGTGGACCAGCCCTCGGCCATGCGCCGGCGACCGACGTCGTCTTCGACCGCACCCGACAGCATGGGGTAGTACCAGTCCATGGCGAACTCCACCTTCGGTGCAAACGCGCCGGGGTGGTGAGCAACGGCATGGCCGAGTCGCCCGGCGGCCAGCTCCCAGTCCGGACGGTCATTGGCCAGGCACTCCGCGACGGCGACGGCACACCGCATGGAGTGATAGATGGACGAGCACCCGGTCAGAAGTGCGTAGGACTCGGTCCGACCCCCTGAGTCCAGCGACCACAGGACCGATCCGTCCGGCTGTTGCCAGCGCAGGATGAAATCGATTCCCTTCTCAATGCTCGGCCAGAGCTCGCCCAGGAACTCCACGTCTCCGGTGATGAGATAGTGGTGCCATGCGCCGGTCGCCAGGTAGGCGCATACGTTGGTGTCGAGCCGGGGGTCCTTGACGACGTCGGATTGGTAGTAGTTGAACCAGCTGCCGTCGGGAAGTTGCCGCTGGGCCAGCCAGCGGTAGGCCGCCACCGCCTGGTCGACCATTCCGCACACGGACAGCGCCATGGCGGCCTCGACGTGATTCCAAGGGTCACAATGTCCACCCTCGAACCACGGGATCATGCCGTCGTGGCGCTGCGCGGTGGCGATGGCCCTCGCCGTCGCCAGCACTTCGGGGGCCGACATGATGCCCGACACCTCGGGCACAACGGCGGAGGCGCGGACCTCATCGGTGCTCAAGCTGCCTCCCCACGCGTGGGCGCTGTTGACTCGCGCTGTCCGCTCACTCCGTGCGGCCCCGTTTCGCCGGACGGAGCCCCGGGCAGGTCTCTGACCTCGGAAGCGGGTTTGGACAAGTAGAGCACGAGGCTCTTGCCGATGAGGGGACTGAGCACCTGGTCGGCGACCCGGGTCACCAGGGGAGCTCTCACGATGTCCCATACGAGGACCTGGTGGTAGGCCCTGACGGCACGATGGCTGTCGTTGGTCGGACCGACCAGACACCGCAGCCACCAGTACGGAGCGTGGAGCCCGTGGGCGTGGTGATGGCCGGTCGGGACGAGTCCCGCTTCGCGCAGCCGACGAGCCAGCGTGGAGCGTCGGTAGATGCGGACGTGGCCTCCGGGTGTGTCATGGTATTCGTCCGACAGGGCCCAGTTGACCGCCTCGGGAACACAGCGCGGCACCGTGACCGCCATGGTGCCTCCGGGACGCAGCACGCGGGCCAGCTCTCGCATGGCGGAGCAGTCGTCGGGAATGTGCTCGAGCACCTCGGACGCGATCACGCGGTCGAAGGTGCCATCGGCAAACGGCAAGGCCAGGGCATTGCCTCGGACCGCTCCGGCCGGCTGATCTGCGTCGAGTTCCCCGGCGTCGACCATCGCCCCGAGGGTGGCGCGCACCTTCGCCACCTCATCCGCTCCGGCGTCGAGTGCCACGACCGACGCCCCGCGCCGAGCGGCTTCGAAAGCGTGGCGGCCGAACCCACAGCCCAAATCCAACAGCCGATCGCCGCGCCCAACGCCGAGTCGGTCGTAGTCGACCGTCAGCACGGCGGCACCTCCCCGGCCGCCGAACCGGCCCCGGCTCCCGGGAGTGGGCGCCCGGCCAAGAGCGCTTCGTAACAGGCCGCCGTGCCGGCCGCCGTCACCTGCCAGGTGAAACGCTGCACGACTCGGTCGCGCCCGGCGGCGCCCAGGCGGACCCGAAGGGATCGGTCCTCGAGCAGGCGCCCGATCGCGGAGGCCAGCGCACCCGAATCGTCCGGCGGCACGAGCAGCCCCGTCTCCTCGTGGCGGCCCACCACCTCGGGAAGCGCTCCGCCCGTGGTGGCGACGACCGGAACGCCACATGACATGGCTTCGATGGCCGGCAACGAGAACCCCTCGTAGAGCGACGGCACCACCGCGACCTCGGCCTGACCGTAGAGCCGAGCCAATTCCTCGTCGCTGATCCCACTCACGCAGGTGACCACCTCGCCGAGGCCGAGCCGAGCGATGGCCCGGTCCACCCGGCCTCCCCTGGTGGGACGCCCGATCACGGTGAGTTCGACCTCGCGCTCGGTGCGCAACTTGGCGACCGCTTCGAGAAGCGGTACCAGCCCCTTCATGGGAACGTCGCTGCTGGAGGTGACCATGATGCGGCCCGACGCCGGGCGAAGGTCGAGATACGGACGAAAGACCGTGTGATCGACCCCCACCGGGACCACGGTCATGCGCTCGGGATGGACGCCCATCTGCTCGGCGATGTCATGACGAGAGTTCTGAGACACGGTCACCACGGCCGGCAGGGAGCGAGCCACCCGGACTTGCATGCCGAGAAATCCGAACCACCGCCGCGTGGTCAACCGCTGCCAGGGTCCCGTCGTGTGCGACAGGGCCAGCTGGCGATCCACGGTGATCGGATGGTGCAGCGTGGTGAGCAGCGGCCACCCGTCGGTGACCATCCCGATCATGCCGGTTCCGAGACACTGGTTGTCGTGGACCACGTCGAAGTCGTCGCGACGGTCGCTCAGCAGACGTCGGACGCGGCGCGAAACGCGAGAGGTTCCCCGAAACCCGCGGAGCACATGATGCCGAACTCCAGCCAGTCCTCGGTGGTCCGCAGCTCGCGCGGGTGGGGAATGCGGAACGGATCGGGCTGGCGATACAGATCGAGCCCGGGGACCGGCGTGAACCCGACTCCGTCGTCGAGCTCGGGCCAGGGAGGCCCGGCAAAGACCTCCACGGAATGGCCGAGTTGCACGAGCTCACGGGTCAGATGGCGGGTGTAGACGCCCTGGCCCCCGCAGCGCGGATTCCCCCGGTAGATGAGAAAGGCCACCCTGCGCCCGCCGGGCCGGGCCGGAGCAGCCGGCACTCGAGCCGGAACCTCGAGCTGTCGAGAGCGCTCCCACGATTCTTGCGTCTCTGTCCAGACCTGGTGGGGCGTTCTAGGCACCCGATGTCCCGACACTGCCCACCATTCCCGCATAGCCTCTCCGAACCCCTGGTCCAGTGCAAGCGAGGCTCAGCGGGGACCTTCTGCCCTGGCGCGCCTGATGACGACCGGCGAAGATCAGGGCCGGTAGCGGCCGGCCGCCGGCCGCTGCGGTCCGAACGGAGAGCAGCCATGCGAGTGAGGGAGTGCCTGAGGAGTGCGCCGGTGACGGTCCCGCCCGGCTGCACGTTGGAGGAAGCGGGAAGCCTGCTGGGCCGCCACGGCGTCGGGTCGTTGCTCGTCGTCGACGGAGACCGGCTCGTCGGCATCGTCACAGACCGGGACATCACCGTGCGCGGCACGGGTGAGGGCAGGCCCGTCACCACTGCGGTGCGCGAGGTCATGACACCAGACCCGGTCACGATCCAAGGTTCAGCCGACGTGTTCGAGGCCTTCTCCGTGTTCAAGACCGCGACGTCGAGGCGGCTGCCGGTCCTCGAGGAAGGGGAGCTCGCCGGCATCATTTCGGTGGACGACCTGCTCATTGGCCTCGTGGTCCAGTTCGGCGCCGTGATGACACCGGTGGCTCAAGAAGTCATGCACCCCGCCTGAGGGCGGAGGCCGACGGGGCGGCGGCTAGAAATCCGGGACGTATCCGCCGCCGCCGAGGGCGAAGCTCTCTTCGAAGCTCATTGAGTCGTCCAACCCGCCGACGACGTCGGTGACCCAGGAAAGGCGCTCCCGAAGGATCCGATCCACCCCGCCCGAGAGCGTCGCCGAGCTGACCGCGCACGAGCTGCACGCTCCCTGGAGCTGGACCTCCACCACGCCCGACTCGACGTCGGCGCTGATGAGGACCAGGTCTCCTCCGTCCGCCTGGACGGCAGGGCGCATCAGCTCCATAAGTCTCTGTAGCTGCTCGAGCCGCTCAGCGCGCTCAGCGTCACTCAGCCCTTCGGCGATCTCGGCCATCACCCCATTCTGCCGTGTCGCCGGCGTGCCTCGAGCGCGCCAACCCCAGTGGGCCAGGGTCACCAAGGGTCACCCGCAGGTCAGACAAGACCCGCGGGCACGGGGGCCGGGCCACGTTCGACCGGGTTCCACAGCTCGCCGATCCCCTCGATCACGATCCGCACGGTGTCCCCGGGGGCGAGGAAGCGAGGGGGGTCGAACCCGGCCCCGACGCCGGCGGGGGTCCCGGTGGCGATGACGGTGCCCGGTTCGAGCGGGAAAGCAGAGGTCAGGTACTCGATCATGTCCGCGCACCGGAAGATCATGTCGGCCGTCGAAGAGTCCTGGCGGAGCTCGTCGTTCACCCACGTCCGGATGGCGAGCGAGCCCGGGTCACCCAGCTCGTCGCCCGTCACCAGCTCGGGCCCACACGGTGCGTGCGTATCGAAGGACTTGCCCATCGTGAAGGTGGGCGTGCGCCACTGCCAGTCGCGCACGCTGACGTCGTTGACCACTGTGAATCCGGCCACCACCTCGAGTGCCCGTGCCGCGGGCACATGCTGGCACCGGGGCCCGACGACCATGGCGAGCTCCCCTTCGTAGTCGACCATGTCCGAAGCAGACGGTATGAGAATGGCGTCCCCGGGTCCGGCGATCGCGGTGCGCTGCTTGTTGAACCAGTACTGCCAGGCGGGTGGCTCCCGGCCCATTTCGGCGACGTGGGCCCGGTAGTTCATGCCGATACCCAAGATGGCCGGTGGATCGGGCACCGGCGCGTGCCGGCGCACCCCAGCGAGCTCGTAACGCGCTGCCGACGTCAGCGTCGCCGCGCCGGCCTTGGCCAGTCCCTCCTTGCCGAGGGCGAGGATCTCTCGCGTGGTGGTCGGGAGCTCCGCCGAGGGATGGCTGAGGTCGATGATCTCGTCACCGAGGATCAGGCCGGGCCGCGGTGCCTCGCCCGCGACAGAGAAGCTGGCCAGGCGCACCGCTCTCCCGCTCGTGCTCAGCTCAGCTCAGCCTTGTAGTGCTCCCAATACTTCGTGGCGTGGCGAGCCGAGAACGCTCCAATGATCTCGACGGCGCCGAACACGATGGCCAAAATCCCGATCAGCACCACCAATGCGGTGAGGGGCGCGCCGGGGTGGCGGAGGCACAGGAACCCCAGTGCGACGGCGATGATGCCCCGCACCAGGTAGGCCCACCACCGAGGCAGGAAGTGGTAACGCACTGCGTTGACAATGTCGAAGATGCCGAGCACGAGGAACCCCCATCCGACCAGCACGGCCACGATGTAGATGGTGATGTGGGGCCACACGAAGCCCGCGATCCCGGCACCGATCCAAATGACCCCGAAGAGGAGATGGAGCCATCGCTGCTTGGCCACCTGCACGGCGCCGACGATCTCGAACAGCCCGACCGCAATGAAGAACCCGCTGGCCAGGTAGACGACGGCGTACACGCTGGCATGGCGGTAACTGATCACGAAGAACCCGAAGATCATGGCGAGGATGCCCCCGAGGAGATACCAGCCCCACATCTTCTCGAGTTGCGTGCTCAGCACGTCGCCGACGGCCACATCGTCGTCGGTGAGCTCATAGGTCATGGACATGACTTCCCCCTTGGCGAGTAGGAACGCTCCAATTTCCGTCGCAGCGTACTGCCGTATTCAGCCCGGCGAGGGGATGCACGAACGCAATGCATGAAGAGCCCGACTGCCCCATGAGGCCCCCGCAGTGACCCATTTCGCCGGGTTGTGGAGCACCTCGTCGGCATCGGCCCACAGCTCGTCCTCCACCGGCTGGAGCGAGGCGATCACCTCGGCGAGGGCGTCGGGACGGCCCTCGACGGCGGCCCGCAACTGGTCAGCGGCATGCCACAGCTCCTCGCTCGAGAGCTCGACGGGGATGCACGGCGGCGGTCCGCCCGCCGTGCGCGGGAACGCCGGCACGAAAATGCTGCTGGTCGGGCTGCCCGGCGCCACGTAGACGCGGAGCGGCTCGCCCTCGGCGATCGCCCCGGAAAGCTCGGCGATCATGGACGCCGCGGGCACGCCCGCTCCGGGGGGTCCCGCGGGCCTCTGGCGTAGGAGTGAAGCCGCGGCGGTCGGCGCGAGGCCCTCGGTGACGGCGACCCCGTCAAGGAACGACCCCCATGCTCGGACTGTCCCTTCCGCGCCGAGAACGAGGGCCTGCTTCGGGTCGGCCGCCAAGAACGCGGTCTCGTCCCCGCCGGTATCCGAGGCCCGATCCGGACCACAGGTCTGGAGCAGGTGGGTCATGGCCTCGACAGCTTCCTCGGCCGTGCGCCCCCGTTCGAGCCCGAGACGAACGAGGTCTGCACTGATCAGACCAGGGTGGTCGCCGACGACGCGGCGCGCGCCGGGTCGGCTGGCGATGGCCACCCCGTGTTCGTTGACACCGTGGCGGGCCCCCCACTGCCACGTGGAACACGAAAGGAACGCCGCGTGTGCGCCGGCGTCACCGATGGAGAGGTACTGGGTGCGAAGGGTGCACCCTGCGGAGGACCGACGCCCGAAGGGCCAGGCCACCTGGACCTCGCCGGGCGGCCGGTTCGACACCGTGGCGAAGACCATTCCACCGGCGCCGGGCGCGCGGAGGCGAGCGGACATGGCTCGCAGTGTAGGGAGGGCGCCGGATGCTCCGGGGCGGAGCCCGACCGGGCTCAGCCGGGGTCCGGGTTGCTGCTCCTCGGACCTCGGTTGCGTACGGCCTCCACGCCCGCCATGGCGTCACGGAGCTCATCAATCCACTCGCTCTCGTGGTCCGCAACGAGTCGGACGCACCAGGCCAATGCTTCACTCCGGCTCCGTGCCACTCCGGCGTCGATCAGTGTGTCGAGCACCTGACGGTCGCCCATGCGGAGACGCGTCATCACCGGAACTCCGGCGGTGGTGAAAAGGACGCTGGTCCCACCACAACGAGCCCCCCACGAGACCGCTCGTCGGAAGGCGGGTTGGGCCTCGTCCGCGATCTGGATACGGGTGGCCCGGCTCTCCTCGCGGAACCCGGTGATGCGCGACTGCTCGGCCACCCGGAGCTCGTCCTCGCCGGACCCGTCAGGAAGTCGGGGCGGGGCAACCGTGCCCACCACCTGGATCTCGTCACTGTCGATCGTGATGCTCGGACTGTCCTCGAACCATCCCTCCGGTACCCGGCCAGCGAACCAGGCGGCGATGAGCCGCTCCTGTTCGGGTCCGGAGGGCGGCGGGGCGGTGGTGCGCCTTCTCCGGTGCCGACTACCCCTGATGTCATCCCGCTCTTGGTTCATATTACGAGATTACATGATTACGTGGTCTTGTCAAGTAGCTCGCCGGTCAAGCACCCTCACTCGCAGGGTGATGGCGCGTCGGGGGCAGTCCCGCACGGCTCGCTTGGCCATTTCGACCAGCTCGGACGGGAGCGGGGCTCCGTCGACGATCGGGTACCCCCACTCGTCGAGGGTGATGGCTTCCGGAAGGAGCTCCGCACAGAAGCCGTAGGCATCGCACGCCACGGGATCGATCACGATCCGGGTCATGACATCACCGCGCCGGGGGAGGTGGGAAGGCGCAACCGCGACGGTCGCTTCCAGTGCGGACACGGTGTGCCCCGGCTGTGAGAGGCGACGTCGTCGGCGAATACCGTGAGCGCGCTGCGCACGAGCGTGACCGCGCCGTCGGGGTGGCGACACGCGCCCCGCCCGGCCACCTCACCCAACCGGCGGTCGAGGCGTGGCATCAGGCTCGGGTCCCTGTCGCCACGGGTGAGACGGGCCAAGTCGTCCGCAATGGCGGGCAAACCGTAGATGCACGGACCGCACTGACCGGCACTCTGCGATGCGAGGTAATAGGCGAGGCGTGCCGTCTCCATGAGGCCGCAGGCGTCGTCGCCGAGCACCCACACCACCCCTACTCCGGCGCTGGCGCCAATGGCGCGCAGTGAGAGAGAGGCGTAGGGCGTCGTGAAATGACCCGGGCCCACCCACGCGCCGCCATAGCCGCCGACGAGGAGGGCCCGGGGCGGACCCATTGGCGTGGCCCGGTGCACGATGTCGACGAGCGGTGTTCCCCGATCGACCTCCACCACGCCAGGCTGCTCGACCGCGCCCGAAATGGTGACCAGCGAGGTGCCCGGTTCCTCGAGGATGCCGCGGGCCCGGAACGCCTCGGGACCCACCCGGGCGATCATGGCCAGGTGCGCGAGGGTCTCGGTGTTGTGCACGAGCGCAGCCCGTCCTGCGATGCGCAGCGGGATTCCCTTGTCGGGCCGGAACGACGGCAGTGACTGCTTCCTTTGGACAAAGCCCACGAGGGCCGACTCCTCGCCGGCGACGAAGCGGTCCGGGGGGCGGACCAACTGTTCGGTCGCAGGAGCGCAGCGGGCTGCGGTGCGCTCGGCCATGGCCCGGACAACGGCGGAGGCGACCTGCTCGCGGCCTTCAGGCACACAGACCGTGACGCGCCGAGCGCCGGTGGCCGCAGCCAACAGCTGGGCCCCGTCGAGCACCAGGTGCGGGGACCGGAGCAACAAGAGCTTGTCCTTGTCGCTGGCCGGCTCGCTCTCCATGGCGTTGACCACCACGGTCCCACCCGGACCGGCGAAGCAGGCCGTGGAGAGCTTCACGGCTGCCGGGAACCCGGCCCCACCCCGTCCGGTGAGGCCCGACTCCTCCACTATGGACATGAATCTCGACCGCCAATCGTTGTCGCCGGAACGTGGCAACGGCGCCGGTCCCAGGGCAACCAGGTGCGCGGCGAGATCGGCCGGATAGCCCAGAAGCCGGTACCGGTCGGTGGTGGGCACGACTTCGCAAAGGCTAGGCACGGCGGGAATCTCCTTGAGGGCGCCCGGAGAGGGCCAGGTGCTTGGGTGGGGGCACGGCGCCGACCGCATGCATGGCACGGATGGCGGACTGGCGCGAGGCAGCACGAAGACGCCAGGCCAATGCCGCCCCGACCGCCACACCGCACGCGACGCCCAGAGCCACGACCCAATGCTCACGCGCGTCGGTGCCCATCCCAAAGGTGTGGGCCACCGCCACCGGCCAGCTGAGATAGGCCAGCCAGTGAACGGCGCGCCAGGTGCGCGGCTGCATCCGTGCCCGCAAGAGGCTGGAGACGAACACGGCCACCATGAGGTCGAGCGCGACCGCTCCAACTCCAACCCAGAAAGAGGCGTACCCGGAGGTGAACGGGACCACGATGGCAGCCCAGCCGATGTGCACGTAGGTGTCCAGCACGCTGGTGAGCACGTGGATCGCGAGGAACACCACGGCGAGGATGGAGATGCGACGGTGCATCTCCTGTTGGGCGAATCCGGGCCAGTTGCGGGCCCGGGCCCGGGTGGTCGTCGTGAGACCGAGGACCATGGTCAGCGTGAGGAGGACCAAGGCCATGAGCCCGCTGGCCCGCGTGGCGTACCAGAGATTTGTCGAGCTCATGACCCCCCCTTCGGCCAACCGTTCACGACGAAGACCTCTCCGTCGTGGCGGACCAGCCTGGCCGCTTCCCCAAACGGGATGAGTCGGTCGATCGCCCCCTCTCCCCACACAATGGCGGCCGTGGTCATGACGTTGGCTTCGACGCAGCTGGCGGCTGTGGCCGAGACCAGCGCCCAGTAGGGCGCCGCGCAGTCCCCCGTCGTCGGGTCCACGATGTGATGGACGTCACGGTCACCAGAGCGCCACTCCCGCACCGACGTCGCCGAGCTGGCCAGCCCGCCACCTTCGATGGCCACCACCTGATCCACCCCCTCGGCAGGCGTCGAGGACTCTCGGGCGATACCGATGGCCCACCCGCCGTGGGGATGTGGCCCGACTGCGGCGACATCGCCACCGAGGCTGACGAGGACGCCGCCATCGACTGCGGCGGCGATGCGAGCCGCGGCTCGGTCCGCCGCAAGGGCCTTGGCGCTGCAGCCCAGATCGAGACGGACACCGCGCGGGACACGCACGGTGCGCCGCACGGGATCGAGCTGGACGTGGGCGTACCCGGCCACGGGGCCGAGGGCCTGCGGGGGGGCGGGAGCACGGGAGATCACCTCGGCAAGGTCGGCGTCGTAGCCGAGGGCCGCGATGGCGTTTCCGATGGTGGGATCGACGGCACCGGACGTGCGTCGAGCGGCATCGACCGCGACCTCGATCGCCTCGAAGAGCAGGCTGCTCACCGCGACCGGTTGCCCCGATCCGGCGTGCACCTGTTGCAGCTCGGAGTCGGGACGGAACCTGCTACACGCCAGGTCGATGGCCCGCAGCTCGGTGGCGAGCAGGTCCTCCGCGTGATCCGCCACGTCCGGGTCCGCGCCCTGTAAGACCACGGTCGCCGTCGTCCCGATCGCTCGAAAGGAGCGCTTCGTGAGCACGGGCTCGTACAGGTGGACGGCGCTCATCGGGCCGAGCTCCCGCCTGAGGTGACGGTGGGGCTCGAGGAGCTCTGCGTCGGCGCCGACGAGGACGAGTTCGTGTTGGAGCTGCCCGAGCTGCTGCCGGTATTTCCGCTGTTCCCCGTGTTCCCGGTGGTCGGCACGGTGGTGGTTGCCGCGGAACCCGAGACCCCCTTCGACGACGACGAACCGGCTGGGTGCTCCCGCGAGACGATGACCCCGATGACGGCCGTTGCGCCGGCGGCGGCGAGGATCGCGCCCCTCGTCAGGAAGCGCAACCGGGACTGTGCCTGCTCCCTGCTCTGCGCACGGTGCGCTTGGTGGGCGGATGCCATGGTCGGATTCTCTCGGTTGGGGGACGTCTCGATACCACCACGTCGGCTTCGTCCCCCTCGCAACGCCAGCTGTGCTTCTGCTGTGACCTCAGGTGGGGTCTCACGATCCTCTGTTGTGCCAGTATGCGGGCCAGGACGGCACATGTCAGCGCGCCGCCGACTGCACTTCTGCCAGGTCCGACTCCGGCACCTCCCACATGGCCCACCCCGACATGGCTCCGACCAGATACACGCTCGACTCCGATCGCTCGTGCATCTGGGTGAGCGGGCGTTCCAGCCTCCACCCGATCAACACCGAGACGCGTGGCATCACCGGGTGGTTCGAGGCATCGCTTGGCGACGACGGCGCGATCCGCTTGGACAACGGCGTGGCAGGCCAGTTGGAGCTGGCCGTGGATCGCCTGACCTCGGGCAACCGGCTCTACGACCGCGAGCTGCAGCGCCGGATTGACGCGGCGCGTTACCCCACCATCGTGGGGAGGCTCAGTCGGGTCGTGGCCGACGGGCCACACCCCTCCTACGTCGTCACCGGCGACGTGACCTTCCACGGCCGCACACTGACGTTCGAGCACGGAATGCAGATCGACATCGTCGGTGGGGAGGTGAGGCTGACCGGGGACGACACCTTCGACATCCGCACGTTCGGCATGACTCCGCCGAGCATGCTGATGGTGCGCGTCTACCCAGAGGTCCGGGTGCGAGTGGAACTGATCGGACGACAGCAGGGCTGATCGTCCTCGGGCGCCGTATGGAGTTGCGCGGCCACTTCGAGGCCAACTTCAGCTTCGGGTTCTCACGGGAGGAAGTGGCCGAGGGCATCCTGCAGCTCGGCCCCTACGTCGGGTTCCCGACGGTGGTCGACATGATGCTGCTGGCGCGCGAGGTCCAGGACGAGATGCTGGGGAAGTCAGATAGCACCTAGTATCGGTCCAGAGCCGCTCGGGGTAGCTGGTGGGGAGCCGGACGACGAGCCAGACCGAAAGGGGGAACCGATGGAACCGGTAATTGTGATGTCAGCCGACGGGCACGCCTCCATGCCACCCGAGCTGTGGGAGGAGTACCTCGAACCCAGCTATCACCAGTACCTGCCGCGGCTGCGGGCCGAGTTCGAGATCTATCGCAAGGCGATGATGCCGCTCAACCTGATCACGTTCGCCGACCGCGGCCAGGACCGTTACGACTGCGACGGTGCATTCGCCGACGAGCGCTGGCGGGGCCTGTGGGACCGCGACGTCCGTCTGGCCGAGCTCGATCGCGAGGGCATCGCGGCAGAGCTCGTCTACTTCGGCGACTACCGCACCATTGATCTGTTCCACAACGTCATGAACGCCGCATATCCGCCTGACGTCTTGGACGCTGGCGCGCGCGCCTACGACCGCTGGGCCTTCGACGCGTTCGGGACGGCGCGCGATCGCCTGCTGCTCTCCGGTGGCATCGGCGGGTGCGCCGACGTTGCCGCTCTCGTGGAGGAGCTCGAGTGGGTGGCGGACCACGGGTTCGTCGGTACGTACGCACCCGGCTTCAACGGGGTGCCCGGGCTCCCCCCGCTCTACGACGAGTACTGGGACCCCGTATGGGCGACCTACTCGCGCCTCGGTCTCGTCGTCATCGTCCACGCCGGGTACGGGCTCGACCAGGGGTTCGTCCACGGAGCGATGGAGGAGGCGGAGCAGCGCGCCGCGGGCGGCTCCGAGCTGGATCTCGTGATGGAGCTGTCGAAGGTGTTCAACCAAGACTTCTTCGTCGACCTGCGGAGCCGCCGTGCGATGAGCCAGCTCATGTTGGGTGGCGTCTTCGATCGGCACCCGGAGCTTCGCGTGATGATGACCGAAATCCGGGGCGACTGGCTTCCGGCGACGCTCGGCCACCTCGACTCTGTGTTCGAGGAACACCGACTTGCGCCGCACAAGCCGGTCTTTGATGAGCCGCGCTGGCGTCCCTTCAGACATCGCCGAACTTTGTCTAGGCCACGTGCTGCCAGGCATTCGGAAAAGTCACGACAGGCAACCATAGGCTAGGAGAAGTTGCTGGCGTATATGAAGCTTGTCCGCCGCGCCCTAGATCGTCGATCCGCAGCCGAACGTCGTCTCGATCCGGGGCAGGGATGACCGGCAAGAGCAAAGATCATCCGACCTGAGCCGCCCTTGTTGCGAACGTTCAGCGGACAGCCTATCGGTTCTCGCATCTTCGCGTTAAGGGCCGCCGCCGAGGAGATCGCCGAAGCTCTTCCTTTCGCATCCCATACGCAGTGGCGATGATGACGCTCTATGGCCTCTGCGCTACCGGCGATGTTCGATGGGTACGGACGCCACCGGCGAAGCTCCTCGAAGAGGATGATCTCACCGTTGCCAACTTCAGCGGCAAGCTAGCACTCATTGACGCCGACGACCTTCGTGGATTGGCTTGTTGACCTGGTTCTTACGGATTTGCAGTTGTCCGCGGAAAGAGGAAGTAATCAGGACGCGATGATTGTCGAGGGCACACCCTCCTCGCAAGCTGGGCCGAAAGTCTTCTGCGATCCGTGTCCGCGAGGCTTCTGCAATCTGGCGTCGAGGAACCCCCCGGGGCTTTGGCGACAGGACAAATCATGAGGATTGGTTCAAGGGGTTGGGGGCCAGAAATAGGACATTGTGGACATATCCTTCGAAGGGCGATGGCTTCGTTGTCATAAGCGACACGTCGCTCGCCGTGTGAATAATGAGCATTCCATTCGCAACCGAAAACGAATGGAGTCTTCTACGTCTTCTGATCTTGAACTCCTCGACCGCCGAGCAGTCTGCGCTGCCTTCGGCGGCATCCACCCTGCAACGCTCTATCGCCACGTGAGGGCTGGCACGATTAGCTTCGTCCTGTAAAGGTCGGCGCCCTGTCCCGCTGGCTCCGCAGCGAAGTCGAAGCCAGCCTTCGGCGAATGGTTGAGGGGAGGGCGCAGTGATGAACGGTCCGACCAAAACCCCTGATCCTGCTACGCCGTCGCCGAAGGGCGAGTACGAGTTTCATCCGCTTGCTAACATCTTCCCGCCTATGACCGAGGCTGAGCTGAAGGTCTTGTCCGACGACATCGGGCCGCAACCGCCAGCAAGAACCGATTACGCTCTATCCAGGGCCTTTATCCTTGACGGACGTAATCGCTACCTCGCATGTAAGAAGGCTTATGTCGAACCGAAGACGGTAAGAGCTGCCGAGCGGCGTTGATCCGCTAGCGTTCGTGATCTCCGCCAACCTGCATCGTCGGCATTAAACGAGACCCAACGTGGCATGATCGCGTATCGGCTGGCGAACATGCGATGCGGCGGACGGGAAGCAAATCCTTCAAAAGAGGGAATTGATCAGGCGAAGGCGGCTGAAGTGCTCAACGTGAGCGTTAGCACCGTCGAACGTGCTGCCAAGCTGGCTAAGGCTAACATGCCCGACCTTGTGACGGCGGCTGAGCAAGGCAAGGTGAAAGTCTCGACGGCGATTAAGTTCGCGGAGAAGAAGCCAGAGGAAAGGCAAGCACTCCTCTCCGCGAACGAAAACGATCTTGTCAAGGCAGTGGAAACCTTGAAGGGCATCAAGAAGAAAGCCAATGGCGACTGGCAAGAACAACGATGACTATGACGCCATCGAGAAGCAGTTGCTTGAAAGTCTAACAGCAGAACCCAGAGACCGCCGAGGCCGCCGCACAGAAGACGATCAATGCACTGGCAGAGAACGTCAAAGGCGAAGAAGTCAGGAAAGCACGGTCTCAAGATCGAGGGGTGGGCGCGCCAGCGGGGGGCAGCCTCTAGCCGGGGGCCGCCCCTCTTTGTTTGACACGCGTGTCAAGTATTCGCCAAGTATTTCCTCACAAAATGGAAATAGCTAACGCTTGCTATTTGAGTATTCCCCGCAGGATGGTCTTCCGGAACCGGGAAAAATCTACTCGAAAGCCATAATTAATTCATTCAAAAGACCTTAGCCGGAGGTATCGATGGTGCCAACAAATACCGCGTTTGTACTGTCCCAGCATTCCAACTGTGCCTATTGTGGCCAGCCATTGCAGGGGGCCCGTTATGGAAAGCGGTTCTGCGACGCGACCTGTCGAGCCGAAGGACAGGCCGAAGAGCAACGAGCAGCGCGACGGCTGTGGCGTGAGAGCAGAAGGCCGATGTTTGAAGGAGAGCGCAGCGATGCGTGACGAGGAAGAGCTGAGAGTGAAACGGCGCAAGCTAATCCCTGAAGGGGAGAATTGACATGATTGACAAACCATTCTCCAACTCTGCCTCTGACATAGAGAAGCTCCTCGCCCTGCACAACGCAAAGCTGCTCCGTGAAAGTCCAGCGGGAGCCTTCCACCTTTTTCGACCAAGCACGGATAGCCGAGCAGCTTGAAGGGCGGGGCAGAGAGGGGAGGCCGACTGTGATCGGCGCAGGGCCGACGATTGATTACCCCGCAGCGTCGTCCGGCCTTGGAGTGGTCCCCAACCAGGGATTGAGCCCCCGCTTGGCGAAGCCTTGGGTCCTGCACCTGTCGTCGGCGAACCCCACGAAGTGATCCGCGCTGCCGAGGTGCTCGTTGCGCGAGAGGCTCTCGCAGAAGTTTCATCTCCTTCTGCGACGAGGGCTCTCCCGTCATCTGTAGCTCCCCAAGTCCCAGCGGTGACGCTCGGTGACGGGACCAATCTCACAGAGGCTGAGGCGCACTCTCGTCTGCAAGACCTGATGCGCAGCCGCGGATTTTCCGAAGGGCTGTGCCGCAAGTTCGGAGACGCAAGATATGAGCAAGCGAAAGCCATTCCCGATCGGCGCCCGTTATGACGAAGAGCGCGAATACGCAGAAGCTTCCTCTCGAACGTCCTTCCTGATGTCTCGGCGCGCTTCAAGCACTACGACGCCGACCTCGCCTATGGGTCAGGGTTTGGGATCGAGGTGCTATCCGAGGCGCAGGATCGGATTTGGACTTACCTGAACCTGCTGTGGATGGGCTCTTCGCCTGCGGAGCAAGAGAGGATTGAAGCACGGCTCGCGCCAGCGTGGGCCAGGCTACGACAGCTGCAAGAGAGCAATCAGGCCAAGGCAAAAGCCGAGCTGGCGAGGCGAGGGCGATGATCGAGATCAAGGATCTCCCCTCCGCAGCGTTGGTCGCCGCAGGCCCTCTCGGCGCAGCGATTGGTGCGTTGGCCAAGCGGGGTGTGAAAGGCCGGGGGCGCAAATGATCAAGCTGCGCATTGCTCTCGCCGCTGCGGTCGCCCTGATCGCTGCGCCAGCAGGGGCTCAGCTCTTCCCGGTCCCTGCTACGCAAGCCTCGTTGCCGATTGTCGGCACACAGTTGCCTCCGCGTCAGTGCTGGTGGCTGGCGTCGCTGGCCAACGCATCTACGTGACCTCGGTCGATCTCGTTCCAGTGGCAACCAGCGTTGTGACGTTCACTCAGGGCACTGGCGCGGCTTGCTCAAGCGGCACCACTGGCAACCTGACCGGCGCACTCACCTTCGCCGCTGGCCCAAACCTATTCGAAGGGCGGAGGCAACGGCGCGGTTTGGGTACTCGGCCTTGGCAACTCACTCTGCGTGACGATCGCCACCGCCGCCGCGCCGGGTTCAATCAGCTATTCGATCTATTAGGAGCAAGGGAATGATCGATCACGATCAGGGAGGAGTGAACCTAGCGCAGCAAGTGCTTGCTGCCTGTGGCCCTTCGCTGGGTTGGCAGCGACAAGTTGTGTCACCTGAATTCTTCGTGACAAGCGGCGGCACGAAAACCCTTCCCTGGTGCTGCAATTGTGCTCGTGAACTTCAACGGCGCGGTGACGATCGCGTTGCCTTCAGTCGCCAGCCTGTTTCAACAAGCGCCAACCCGGCCCCATCGCCGGTGTTTGGACAGGCGATCTGGGTTAAGGACCTCGGGGGCTTTGCCAGCGCGGCTAATCCAATTGTGATCCAGCCTTTCGATGGCAACCTAATCGATGGCCTCGCCAGCTTTTCGATTATCACCCCTTTCGATCTGATCAGGCTGTACGTCCTGACGGATCAATCGGGCTATTACTCAGGCTGAGGCTGAGGCGATGACCACTTACACCTATATCCTCACCCAACCTTCGCCTATCGGCGGCGTACTTGTCCCTGCTGGCCTCGTCGTCGTCCCTGGCGCGACCAGCCCTGGCCCGAGTTTGCAGGGCCCGTTTCCTGACCTGTTCGATTATATCGACGCTTTGGGCCTCTTGGAGTCGGGTTTCTCCTGCTATCTGCTCAGGCTCTGGATGCGGGGACGAATCAGGCTCAGTACGCCGCGTGGATGGCTCGTGGCTTCCCGCCCTTGCTGATGCCGCTGCCGCCTGTGCCTCCGCCTAGTACGTTTGATTGAACCGATGGAGCCCTGCTTGCCCGCCTTCAGTGACATTCTCTCCAACGCCCACGACGATCGCCCCGACCTGAGTAAGGCCGATCCTGAGGATTTCCGCGACTACGACAGATGGTTTCGTTTCATGGTCCGCTGCTTCCACTGTGGCATCACCCGCGAAGACTTCATCGCGTGGTGCGTTGCCGATCCAGCCTATGGCGGCGACGCGAAGAAGATCGGACGGCACTGGGACAGTTTGGAGCGGAGGAAGCAAGCCAATGTTTGATCTGGCGTTTCTGGGTTCCAATAGGAGTTATACACCAAACAAGGAGCTACCCTATGTCAATGAGTGAATACGAGGACTGTTTCGTCTTCTCCTGCGACGGCTGCGGATTGGAGGCCCAATTCGAACGTGGAGGCCCTGGCACATTCATGACCTGCGTCAGCGAGATCAAACACCGAGGCTGGCGGATCATTCGCGACGATGGGGACTGGTCTCACTTCTGCTTGGGCAAAGAGTGCCGCGCTGCGGTGGCGAAGAAGTCAGCAGCGAGGGCGAAGGAGCTTCTCGACCGGGTGCCGCTGCGCAGCGTAGGGGGCCGCGATGCCTGAAGGCGATCCTGGGATCACGTTGAGCCCAGCTCAGCGACGGTTCCGCGAAGAGCGGCAGCCTTCCACGAGGAGAAGCTGCCTGACGGGCTCGGGGAGCTGGAAAAGCTAGCGCAGGGCGTGGTCGAAGCCCTCGCTCGATACGAACTCGACCGATAACCGGGCCTGAGGCCCACTGAAAGGAACTGAAAGATGGGAAATAAAAAAGGCGGCGGGATTGGCTCGAAGGCCATGAACGCACCAACGACCTACTTCACCGGCCAACCTGCGAGACGCATCAACGAGAAGGGCGTCTCGCAGATCGGTCAGTCGTTGGGGAACCACAGCATGTCGAGCGGTGGCAAAAAGCTAAACCCGGTTGAGCCTGTCAGGGCTGGCGCTATGGGCGGGATCGGCTTGGGGCCCCTCGGCAACCAAACCAGCCTCGAAGCTGGCCAAGGGCCAGGGGCAGGCAGATCGGTGAGCCGCTGTGGCTCCCAAACCGGCGTCTCGCCTCAAACCCTCGGCCCGTCCAAGGGCGAAATCTTCCCTGGCTTCCCTGGCAAGCGATAAGGAGAACCAATCATGTCTCACGAACCAAAGCTGACTTCGGGCAAGGGCTCGATGGAAAAGCGGATCGCTGATCGCCAGAAGACCTCCAACGACCACTCCACCGCCGATGTCCACTACACAACCGGCACAGGCGAGCGGCGAACTTCGACCACGATCCACTCCACCGGCAATGTGAAGGCGCATCACGGCTCGATGCCGAAGGGTGAGGGCAAGTAATGGCGAAGAACGATCAACTAGGCACCGCAGAGCTCGGCCTGCTCGGCATGGGCCGTGGGGGTTCGCCTACCGAGGCGGATATCCAGCGGGGCATAAGCGTAGCAATGGCCGGGGTAACTGGCCGCGATGCGAGACACAACCCCAACGCCCTGTCGCCTGCTGATCCCGTGAGGGTTGCCGGTGCGCCGACTGTGGTCGACGGGGAGCGGGGTTGGGGCCTGAGCCAAGCCCCTCGCGCCGCCTATGGGGCAGGATCGCATGGCGCAGCTGGCGGATCACTTCCTCCCTTCGGCTCGGGTCGAGCGGCTGAGGGCCGACTGGGAAAAGCTAACGCCTACGAAACAGGGGGAGCTGCTCTCGCAGAACCCCGAATTCCGAAGGGTGCTCGGGGGGTGAGTGAGGAGGAGGATGAAGAAGCTGACTTTCGCGCTTGGGAAGCTCGACTTGCCGCGACCCGAGCCCGACGGGCTGAAGCTGAGCGGAGTGTTGAAGCAAGGCGCGCAAGAGTCCAAGGCGGCTCGCCTCGCTGCTCGAAAGGCGGAGCTGGAAAGGCTTCGCCCAATGGTGAAGTTCTTGGACGCGAGAATGGCGAAGCCAAAGGAGGACGGGTGATGCAAGCAAATGAACATTGGGAAAGCGACGAGGAATTCCTCGCGAGGCTTGCCAAGCTACGAGCGCAGCGGAAGGCCGAGAAGCTGGCAGCGCAAGAGGCCGCAAAGTCCAAGCTGGTATTGCCAGTGTCGGAGGAGACTGCTGAGCGCGCGCGGGCCCGACCTGAGAGCGTTCGGATCAGTACGGTTCGGGACGACGCGATCCCGGTACTTGAGCGGGTCCGCGTAAGGCAAGATCGTTCACCCGCTTGAAGTGGACGAAGCGGGGCGGGTTTCGCGTGCCCGCCATGTGGACTGCGCTACCGGCGAAGTGTCGATCCGTGAGTATCACAACGGTTACCAAGCCTCGGCTGGGGCGCAGCATGAGTACAACCCGCTCGACGGCTTACGGAGACCTGAAAGACGGATGAGGCAGCACGAAGTGCGAAGGCTGAGGAGCTGGGGCCTGTTGCGCAACTGCTCGCGCTGTATGCCGATGGCTCTGACGAGGCCGTTGCCGGGACGCATAAGCTAACGCTAGAGATGATCGCCGAGACGACGGGATGGCTTGCCGACGGCGTGGGCCATCCTCGGGGACCCGATCAAGTCCGGGGTGGCTGGATCAACCACCCCCGCCGCAAAGGGGCTGATTTTGATGCAGAGGTTTTCGATCAACGTTGGGCTTCGGCGTTCGCGAAAGCAAGGGTCGAGTTGGCCGTGGCGAGGGGAGCTGAGATCGCTGCGGAGCTGGCCGAGGCGAAAGCTTTGCCTGCGGAGCCGAAGCCGGAGATTAAGTTCGATCCCAGCGATCAAGCTCCGAAGGCCCTGCGCCGCCAACGATCGAGGATAAGAACCGAGCGCTGGAGGAGCTGGCCGACTCTATGAGAGTGATCCCCTCGCGTACGCGGAAGGCCGGAAGGATTGGGCGAAGCGGCTTTCACAACCGTACTCGCGGTCGACAAAGCGGTGAAGATGATCCTTGCCAAGCGGACGGATGCTGGCGAGCAAAACTTGGCAACGAAGCTTGTGGCTGTGGGCATGCAGCAACAGCTTTGGCAATCGCCGAGTGGTGACAGCTACGCCACTGTGCTGACAGGAGGCCACCGGGAGAATTATCGGATCGGTAGTCGAGCGTTTGAGCGATGGCTTCGTAGCGAGTACGGCGATCAGAACAAGGTACTGGTCGATGGAATGATCCCACATGTGCCGGGAGCTGGTGCGGTCAAGGATGCGATAAGCAATCTCGACGGGATTGCCGAGTTTCGGGGCGTGGTACGTGAACCAGCGATCCGGGTTGGCGGAAATAACGAAGTGATTTGGATTGATCTCGGCGGAGAGGATTGGCGGGCGGTGCGAGTGACCACTGAGCGCTGGGACATCGTGACCGGGCCAGAGGTAGCGTTCGTACGGAGCGGCACGATGCAGGCGCTACCTGAGCCGACAAGGGGAGGCCGCTATCAGATGCTAGGCAGGGTGCTGAACCTCAACCGGGGGATTTGGTGCTGGCCGGAGGCTGGCATCTGCAACGGTTAATCCAATTGGCCCTTACCCGATGGTCAACGTCTGCGGTGCATCGGAGGCTGGGAAGTCAACGACGAGCAAATATTTCCTGAGGGCGACTGATCCGAATTCGGCTGGGCTAAGGAGGCCAAGCCGCAAGGTCGAAGACATGCTGCTCGCCGCGAAGAACAACTGGATCATCGGCCTGGACAACATGAGCTGGATGACAGCGGAGGCGAGCGATACGTTCTGTATGATCTCAACTGGCATCGCCTCCGGGACCCGAGCGCATTACACCAACGACGAGGAGCATGTCTACGAGGTGATGCGCCCGATGCTCTTCAACGGCATCGCTGGCAACCTGATCGAGCGGAGCGACCTCGCGAGTAGGACAATCAAGCTGCAAGTTCCAGCATCGCCATGCGGCGAGGTCCAGCCGATCTTGAAGAGGAATTTCTTCGGGTGTGGCCGGGGGTATTCGGTGCACTGCTCGACGGCCTCGTTGGCGCGATGCGCGGTTGGCGGGGATCGAGGTCGCGGACCCGGCCAGGCTCATGGACTTTGAGCGGTTCGCGGAAGCGGGCTGCCGAGCAATGGGCTTCGGGAAATGGGAGTTCGTCCGAGCTTACGCTGCCAACCGCCAAAGCTCGATGATGGCCTCCGCTGAAGGCTCCGCAGTTGGTCGAGCGGTGATCAAGTTCATGGGCGGCAAGGCTGGCGAAGCGGGCTACGCTGGCAGGGTGTCAGAGCTTTACAAAAGCTTCAGGTCCACCGAGACCATCCGGGCCAGAAGGATTGGCCTGCAACCAGTTCGCTGCTGAGCACTGAGCTAAGTCGGCTGACAAACCGCTGGCCGAGAACGGGATCGAGGTCCGAACACAAGTAGATCGCCGAAAGCTCGGCGGCAGCCAACAAGACGTTATCTCGAGAAGGATGCCTTCCAGGGCCCGGAGCACGGTTTGAATACTTGGAATACTTCGAATAGCTCTTTTTC
>CAWBDF010000003.1:0-742008 GCA_963787485.1 uncultured Acidimicrobiaceae bacterium
TTGATACCTGGCTGTTGTAAAACCCCGCTATATGCTGGAACATCCGAGAATCCGGCGGTACTCGTTCGTGTCACAGCCCTTTGATTGAGTGGTGATGTGGACAGTAAAAATCCGTCCGGTGCGGACAATCAGCAGGAAACTGTGAGTTCTTGCATTGTGCTCGATCCCAACTGGATCGTTGGGTCTGTGGATGGCGAAGGTTGTTTCTCCGTGTCCGTTCATCAGTTCCAAAGCGATGCACCGGCACAGAGGATGGCAACTCCAACCGGCTTTCCACATCTACCAACATCACGATCATCTAGATGTCCTCGAGGCGATGATTCCAGTCTTCGGTTGCGGGCGAATACGCCCGAAAGGCCCCAACAGCAGCGTCTGGACTTTCGCTGTCGACGGGCTCCGAAGCCTGGAGGAATCCGTTTTACCGTTCTTCGAGCGGCATCCGCCGGTGGTCAAGCGTGGCGACTTTGAAGCGTTCGCCGTCATCGTTCGGTCGATGCGGCGGAAGGAGCATCTGTCGCATGTGGGTTTCGAGCAGCTGGTGCGCATCGCCTACGGCATGAATGCCAACGGCAAGCAGCGCGCCAGAACGTTGGAGCAAGTTCTGACAGGCTCCTCAGAGACTGCACGCGGGGGCTCACGCGTCGGCAGCTGTCCGCCGGCGAGTGACGAAGATACAGTCCGACCCTCATGGCGATATGAGGAGCTAGGCAGAAATGACCTGGCCGCTCGAGCAAGAAAGGTGAGAGGTCTTCATCGGTTCGAGTAGTAACAAATGTGCCTAAGGTAGCGAAATTCCTTGTCGGGTAAGTTCCGACCTGCACGAATGGCGTAACGACTTTCCTACTGTCTCAACCACAGACCCGGCGAAATTGAAGTACGAGTAAAGATGCTCGTTAGCTGCATCAGGACGGAAAGACCCCGTGGACCTTTACTATAGCTTGATGTTGAGTTTTGGTACTATTTGTGTAGGATAGGTGGGAGACTTTGAAGCATTGGCGCCAGCCAGTGTGGAGTCAACCTTGAAATACCACCCTTTTAGTGCCGGGACCCTAACTTCGGTCCGTGATCCGGATCAGGGACAGCGTCAGGTGGGTAGTTTGACTGGGGCGGTCGCCTCCTAAAATGTAACGGAGGCGCCCAAAGGTTCCCTCAGGCTGGTTGGCAATCAGCTGTCGAGTGCAATGGCAAAAGGGAGCTTGACTGCGAGACCTACAAGTCGAGCAGGTGCGAAAGCAGGGCATAGTGATCCAGCGGTTGCTTATGGAAGCGCCGTTGCTCAACGGATAAAAGGTACCCCGGGGATAACAGGCTCATCTTCCCCAAGAGTCCATATCGACGGGAAGGTTTGGCACCTCGATGTCGGCTCGTCGCATCCTGGGGCTGAAGCCGGTCCCAAGGGTTGGGCTGTTCGCCCATTAAAGCGGTACGCGAGCTGGGTTTAGAACGTCGTGAGACAGTTCGGTCCCTATCCGATGCAGCCGTAGGAGATTTGAGGAAGGCTGTCCCTAGTACGAGAGGACCGGGACGGACGTAGCTCTCGTGTGCCAGTTGTCCTGCCAAGGGCACGGCTGGTTTGCGACCTACGGGTGGGATAAGCGCTGAAAGCATCTAAGTGCGAAGCCCGTTCCGAGATGAAATCTCCCACAGGGTTAACCTGGTAAGGCCCGTGGCTAGACGACCACGTTGATAGGCCGGAGGTGTACGTGCAGTAATGCATTCAGCCGACCGGTACTAATCGGCCGAGGGCTTGGAGATCTATCTCGCTCGTGCTCGCTTTGGAACGCTCAGGGTCTGCGGAGACGCAGCCCGGAGGTGTGGCGCCGCCCTGTGGGGCGGACGCCCTGCCGAGCGCACAGTTTCCGGTGGCCATGGCGGCGGGGAAACACCCGTTCCCATTCCGAACACGGCAGTTAAGCCCGCCCGCGCCGATGGTACTTGGGGGGAGGCCCCCTGGGAGAGTAGGTCGCTGCCGGGATTTCGCATGACGACGATCCCCTCGGAGCTTCGGCTCGAGGGGATCTCGTCGTTCCGGGCCGATTCGGGCCGTCGCCGACGGCAGCGACGTCGGCGCATCGTAGAATCGCCACATGCCCCAGAGCCCCCGGCGCCCTGATCGTCGCGCCACCGCACCGCGCCAGGGCCGCGCCCCTCGGCCGTCGGGGGGCGGGCGTTCGTCGAGCACGGGCCGAGCCGCAAGCTCGGAGCGTCCGGCGCGAGCCGGGCGGTCCTCGGGCGCCGGACGAACGAGCGCGAGCAGAACAGGGAGCGCCGGAGGCGCCAGCGCACGTCGCGAGGGGCCGAATCGCCCGCGGGACGCCGGGTCCAAGGCCTCGGGCACGCGAACGAATGCCGGTCCGATCGGGCCCAGTTCGCCGCCGAGCTCGCGCGGAACGACGACGTCGTGGGGGAACGTGGCTCGCCGCGGCGCACGCGCGTTGCCTCGGCCGGCCGAGGGGGTGGGCCGACCCTCGACGACGGGCGCGAAACGGGACCGCAACGACCATGGGGACCGGGCCAAGCCGGACGGGCGGGCCGACCCGAGGCCGTGGATCCGTGACGACGGCGCCGGGCGGGAATTCGAAGACGCCACTGGCCCGGCCCGTCGGGCAGCACGGAGCTCGGGGACGGGTGCCCGGGAAGCACTCACGAGGTTGGGTCGGCGGGTCACCCTCCCCACCGAGGTGGCGACCGAGATCCGCAACGCCGCCGACGTCGCCACCGCGCGCCAAAAGGAACGCCTGGTCGAGCAGGCCGAACAGGCCTACGCCGCGTACGAGCGCGGCCGGTACACCGATGCGCTGCGGCTCGTGAAACCGGTGGCCGCCGAGGCACCCGGCGTGGCCGCCGTGCGGGAGCTGGCCGGGCTCTCGGCCTACCGCGCCGCCCGCTGGCGGGAGGCGGCGCGCCACCTCGAAGCGCTCGGGACGCTCGAGGACTCTTCCGAGCACCTGCCCGTGCTGATGGACTGCCAGCGGGCGTTGCACAAGCCACGGAAGGTGGCCGACCTCTGGGCCGAACTGCGGCACAGTTCACCCGATCCCGACGTCCTGGCCGAAGGTCGGATCGTCGCCGCGTCGTCCCTGGCCGACTCCGGAGACCTCCAGGGTGCCATCGTCATGTTGGCCAACTCGGGCGCCTCGCGCTCCCTACGCAACCCGTCGGAGCGCCATGTGCGCCAGTGGTACGTCCTGGGCGACCTGTACGAGCGCGCCGGCGACGTCCCGCGGGCCCGCCAGTACTTCGAGCGGGTCGGCAAGGCCGAGCCCGAGGCCTACGACGTGGCGGCCCGCCTGGGCGCCCTGGGCTCGAGGGGCACGGCGCGCCGGGCGAGCCAGATCCGCCGGTCGCGTCCCCGCTCGACCCGGTCCTCGGGCTCTCGGTGACCTTGCCGAGACCCCGGTAGGCTCGTGCCATGAGCACTCTCCGCGAGCTCCTCGGCGAGGATGCGGACGCTCTCTTGGGCTACACGGCCAAGGCGTTCCCGGCCGAGAACCTCACGCTCCCCGGGCCCGACTACCTCGACCGGGTCTTCAGCCACAGCGACCGTAGTCCCACGGTGCTGCGCAATCTCGGGACCCTGTTCAACCACGGGCGTCTCGGCGGCACCGGATACCTCTCCATTCTGCCGGTGGACCAGGGTATTGAGCACTCCGCCGCGGCCAGCTTCTCCAAGAACCCGGCCTACTTCGACCCGCTGAACCTCTTGGAGCTCGCGCTCGCCGGTGAGTGCAGCGCCGTGGCGACGACGCTCGGGACACTGGGCCTGGCGTCGCGCAGCTACGTGCACCGCATCCCCTTCATCGCGAAGCTCAACCACAACGCCTTCCTGCACGTCCCGGACACCTACGACCAGATCATGTTCGGCTCGGTGCGCGAGGCGGCCGACCTGGGCGCGGTGGGCGTCGGTGCGACCATTTATTTCGGCTCCCCGGACATGGACCGCGAGCTCCAGCAGGTGGCCGAGGCCTTCGCCGAAGCACACCGTCAGGGAATGTTCACCGTGCTGTGGTGCTATCTGCGCAACCCCGCCTTCAAGAAGGACGGGGTCAACTACGAGGTGTCGGCGGACCTCACGGGACAGGCCAACCACCTGGGCGTGACCATTGAGGCGGACATCATCAAGCAGAAGCAGCCCGAGAACAACGGCGGCTACACCGCCATCGGGTTCGGGCGCACCGACCCTCTGGTCTACGACGAGCTCACGACCGATCATCCCATCGACCTCACCCGCTGGCAGGTGGTGAACTGCTACGCCGGCCGGATCGGGCTCATCAACTCGGGTGGCGAATCGAAGGGGGACAGCGACCTGGCGCAGGCCGTCCGCACGGCGGTGATCAACAAGCGCGCCGGCGGCATCGGCCTCATTGTGGGGCGCAAGGCGTTCCAGCGGCCCACGGCCGATGGTGCCGCCTTGATCCGCACGATTCAAGACGTGTATCTCGACCCCGAGGTGACGATCGCCTGACTTCGGCTCCCCGGGGCCGAGTAGGATTCAGCCGAACGACCGATTCGGACGTGAGAGTGCCGCGCCAGCGGGGGTGCTTCCACGACATGAGACGAGGCAACGTGGCTTCGGGAACGCGACACACGACCGAGCAGTTGGACCAGGTCATCGTGCGTTTCGCCGGTGACTCCGGTGATGGCATGCAGCTCACGGGCGACCGGTTCACCACGAGCAGCGCGCTCTTGGGCAACGACCTGTCCACCTTCCCGGACTTTCCGGCCGAGATCCGGGCACCGGCCGGAACCATGAGCGGCGTGTCGGCTTTCCAGGTCCACATCTCGGACCACGACATCCTCACGCCCGGAGACTCGCCGAACGCGCTGGTGGCCATGAACCCCGCGGCGCTGCGGGCCAATATCGACCTGATGGCACCGGGCACCGTCTTGATCGTCAATCGCGACGCCTTCGAAGAACGCAGCCTGGCCAAGGCCGGATACGGGAGCGACCCGCTCACCGACGGTTCGCTCAAGGCGTACACCGTCTACGAAGTTCCCATGACCTCCATCACCCAGGAAGTCTGCAAGGAGGCGGGGGTCAAGCCCAGGGACGCCGAGCGCTCCAAGAACTTCTTCGCTCTGGGCCTGGTCAGCTGGCTCTACACGCGACCGGTCGATCCCACCTTGGAGTGGATCGCCGAGCGCTTCGCCGGTCGCCCACAGGTGGTGGAAGCCAATACGCGCGCCTTCCGGGCCGGCTTCGACTTCGGCGAGACGGCCGAGCTCTTCGAATCCAACTACGAGGTCCGCCCCGCGTCCTTCGAGAAGGGCGAGTACGTCCAGGTCACAGGCAACCAGGCGCTGGCGTGGGGCTTGATCGTCGCCGCCCGTCTGGCCGGCCTCCCACTGTTCTTGGGCAGTTACCCGATCACCCCGGCTTCCGACATCCTCCACGAGCTCAGCCGGCGGAAGGAGTTCGGGATCCGTACCTTCCAGGCCGAGGACGAGATCGCCGGCATCGGCGCCGCGCTCGGCGCGTCCTTCGGCGGTGCGCTCGGCGTGACGGCGACCAGCGGACCGGGACTCGACCTCAAGTCGGAGGCCATCGGCCTGGCCATCAACCTCGAGCTCCCCCTGGTGGTGGTGGACGTCCAGCGCGGCGGCCCGTCCACCGGACTGCCGACCAAGACCGAACAGGCCGACCTGCTCCACGCCATGTACGGGCGCCACGGCGAGGCGCCGCTGCCGATCCTGGCTCCCTGCACCCCGAGCGACTGCTTCGCCACGGCGATCGAGGCGGCCCGGATCGCCGTGAAGTACCGCACGCCCGTCATCGTCCTGTCCGACGGATACCTGGCCAACGGGGCCGAGCCCTGGCGACTCCCCGAGCTCGGTGAGCTCGAACCCATCGAACCGGACTTCGCCGCGGCGCCCAACCACACCGACGACGACGGCAGCGAGGTCTTCTGGCCCTACGTCCGCGACGCCCAGACGCTGGCACGTCCCTGGGCTCCGCCGGGTCTGCCCGGTCTGGAACACCGGATCGGCGGTCTCGAGAAAGCCGACGGCAGCGGGAACGTCTCCTATGACGGGATCAACCACGAGCGCATGGTCCACCTCCGCCGCGACAAGATCGCCGGGATCGCCCGCGACCTCCCACCCGTCGCGGTCGACGACGAGTCCGGCGACGCGCAGCTGCTCCTGGCGACCTGGGGCTCGACCTACGCCGCGGTCGCGGCGGGCGTCAAACGGGTCCGTGCCCGGGGCATGAAGGTCGCCCATGTCCATCTGCGGCATCTGAACCCCATGCCGGCCAACCTCGGTGCGGTGCTCGCCCGGTACACCCAGGTGCTGGTCCCAGAGGTCAACTTGGGCCAGCTGAGCCGGATCCTGCGGGCCGAGTACCTGGTCGATGCCCAGCCCATGTCGAAGATGCAGGGCGTGCCGTTCCGGGTCGGCGAGATTGAGGCGGCGATCACCGCGCTGCTGGGAGGAAAGTGATGAGCGGGTCGAACGGTCGCGCCAACGCGTCGGGTGCCACCGCCACTGCCGTGCCCGAGACGACACGCAAGGACTGGAGCAGCGACCAGGAGGTCCGGTGGTGCCCGGGGTGTGGGGACTACTCCATTCTGGCCGCCGTGCAGATGCTGATGC
Organism: uncultured Acidimicrobiaceae bacterium; assembly: GCA_963787485.1. Lineage (GTDB taxonomy): Bacteria > Actinomycetota > Acidimicrobiia > Acidimicrobiales > RAAP-2 > Bog-473. Next base: position 6,595 of record CAWBDF010000003.1, read on the forward strand.
CCGACCTCGGCGTGCGGCGGGAGAACACGGTGTTCCTGTCGGGGATCGGGTGCGCGGCGCGTTTCCCCTACTACATGAACACGTACGGCATGCACTCCATTCACGGGCGTGCCCCGGCCATCGCCACCGGGTTGGCCACTACGAGGCCCGACCTCGACGTGTGGGTGATCTCCGGTGACGGCGACGCGCTGTCCATCGGAGGGAACCACCTGATCCACGCGTTGCGCCGCAACGTGCGCCTGAACATCTTGATGTTCAACAACCAGATCTATGGGTTGACGAAGGGCCAGTACTCACCAACGTCCGAGGTGGCGAAGGTCACCAAGTCGACTCCGTTCGGGTCGGTGGACACGCCCTTCAACCCCGTGTCGCTGGCCCTGGGGGCCGAGGCCACCTTCGTGGCCCGGACCCACGACATGGACCGCGGCCACATGCAGGAGACGTTCCGCCGGGCCCACGAGCACAACGGAGCGGCCTTCGTCGAGGTGCTCCAGAACTGCAACGTGTTCAACGACGGCGCCTTCGAGAAGATCACGAGCCGCGACGTCAGGGCCAGCATGCTCATCCCGCTCGTGCACGGAACGCCGATCGTGTTCGGCGAAGAAGGCGGGGAGCGGGGCGTCGTGCAACGGTCCGACGGCAGCCTCGAGATCGTGTCGGTGGCCGACGTGGGCGCCGACGCGTTGTTGGTCCACGACGAGGCACGCGACGACCCGGGCCTGGCCTTCGCGCTGTCCAGGCTCGCCCGCGGCCCCTACGAGCCGACGCCGATCGGCGTGTTCCGCGCCGTCGAGCGACCCGAGTACGGAGTGCAGATGTCCGAGCAGATCACCGACGCCCAGGCCAAGCGGGGCCTGGGCGACCTGGCGGCGCTGCTCCGGTCGGGCTCGAGCTGGACGGTCGACTAGACGGACCGTCAGGCCTCACGCGCCGTTCGAAGCGCTGACCCATCCGTCGGTCCGGCTCAGCGTTGGTCGAGCGAACGGAACACCATCCCGGTGCGTGGCTTGGGGCTGAAGTAGGTCGACTTCGGTGGCATGCGCGTACCGGCCGAAGCCCACCGGGCGATCTGGGCCACCGTCACCGGGCGCAACAAGAAGGCCGCCTGCCCCTCACCCGACGCCAGGGCATCCATTGCTTCGGGCACGCTGTGGCGGTGCTCGACATCGTGCGGGGGCAAGCCGTCCAGGACGGAGGCGAGTAGGTGGGAGTCGAGGTCGTTCCCGGGTTGCTCGGCCACCTCGGCATGGGGCAGGAGCAAGTACGCGTCGCCCCCGGTGACCATGGCCAGCGAGTGCGAATCGCGCAACGCGCCGAGGGTGCGCTCGTCGGCCGCGCCGGCCCGGACCACGTCGAACCACGGGGCGAGCGCGGCGACCAGGTCGAAGCCCTCGGGCAGGCCGCTGACGGTGCGGTGGATGGCGCCCACGGTCAGTTGGTCCTCGGAGAGCTCCACCACCAGCGCCATCACCAAGTCGTGGGCCCCGTGCCCCTGGCCCGTAGCGCGGCGCTCCGCCTGGTAGGCGCGTGCTGTCTCGTACCGGTGGTGCCCGTCGGCCAGCACGACGGGCGCGGACGCCAGGGCTCCGCTGACCGCGGCGATGGCGTCGGGGTCGCGCAAGACCCACAGCTGGTGGCGGACGGCGTCGTCGTCGTAGGTGTCGGCCACCGGCTCGTCGTCGGTGGGGTCGAACGTGGCGGTGACGCCCGTCGACATGGAGAGCCCCCAAATGGGAGACAGATTGGCCCGCGTGGCGCGCAGGAGGTCGAGCCGGTCGCTCTTGGGTTTGGGGAGGGTCTGTTCGTGGGGCAAGACGTCCTCGTGCTCCGCTCCGGGTTCGGGCAATCCCAGGGCACCGATCACCCCAGTGGTGGTGCGCCCGCTCGGGTCGGTCATGCGGTAGGGGTAGAGGCAGGGTTCGCGGTCGGCCACCAGGATCCCCTCGGCCTGCCATCGGGTGAACAGGTCGGTCGCCACCGCGTAGCGGTCTCGCCCGGTGGCCAGGTCGGCTTCGGGCAGCTCGACCAGCACCGCGTTGGCATGGTGACGCGAGGCCAGGTGCCCCCGTTGGGTCGCTGAGATCACGTCGTAGGGCGGGGCGATGACCTGGGCCGTCGGTGCGAGCTCGGGCAGGTAGCGCAGCCCTTCGAAGGGCTCCAGTCGAAGCACCGGGCCACTCTGACACACCGAAACGAAGGCGTGGAGGGGTTCCTCCCTACAATCGAAGCGTGGACGATGCGGGATTGGACCGGGTGCTCACTGTGCCCAACCTGATCACGTTGGTGCGGCTGGCCTGCATTCCACTCTTCGTGTGGCTGCTCTTCGGGGCGCACCGCCAGACGGCGGCGGCCGTCTTGCTCGCGATGCTCGGCGCTACCGATTGGGTCGACGGCTTCGTCGCCCGGCGTTACGGGCAAGTCTCGACCTTCGGCAAGGTGCTCGATCCGACGGCCGACCGCCTCCTGGTCGGTACCGCGGTGGTCTCGATCATGGTGTACGGCGCCGTGCCACTGTGGTTCGGCATCGCCACCATCGCCCGCGAGGTGCTGGTGTCGGTCATGGTGCTCTCGCTGACCGCGCTCGGCGCGGCGCGGATTGACGTGCTGTGGGTCGGCAAAGCGGGCACGTTCGGCCTGATGTTCGCCTATCCCACCTTTCTGTTGGCCTCCGGCAACGCCACCTGGCAGGCACCCTTCAAGGTCATCGCCTGGGTCACCGGAATCGTGGGTCTGGCGCTGGCGTGGTGGGCCGCGGGGAGCTACGTCGGCCCCGCCAGGCGGGCCCTGCGGCAGGGGCGCGCGGCGCGGCGGAGCCCGGTCGGGCGGAGCGCCGCATGAAGGCCGTGATCATGGCGGGCGGCGAGGGCACCCGCCTGCGCCCTCAGACCTCGAACCTGCCCAAGCCCATGCTCCCGTTGGTCGGGCGTCCGATGATGGAGCACATCGTGTCGTTGTTGCGGCGCCATGGGATCACCGACATCGTCGTCACCGTCGCCTTCCTGCCCAACACCATCCGGTCGTACTTCGGCGACGGCAGCGAGCTCGGGGTGCGCATGGTCTACGCCACCGAGGAGTCCCCCCTCGGCACCGCAGGCTCCGTTCGCAACGCGCGCGCGCAGCTGACCGAGCGCTTCCTGGTGATCTCGGGTGACGTCCTCACCGACATCGATCTCTCCTCGGTGATCGCCTTCCACGAGAAGAACCGGGCCGCGGCCACGCTCGCGTTGTGCGCCGTGGAGAACCCGCTCGAGTTCGGCATCGTGATCACCCGCGAGGACGGGAGCATCGAGCGGTTCTTGGAGAAGCCGGGGTGGGGCCAGGTGTTCAGCGACACCATCAACACCGGTATCTACGTCCTCGAGCCCGAGATCTTCGACCGGATTCCTGGGGGGCGGTCCGTCGACTTCTCCGGTGAGGTGTTCCCGGCAGTGCTCGAAGCGGGTGAGCCGCTGTACGGGTACGTGGCCGACGGCTACTGGGAGGACGTGGGCACCACGGCGGCGTATCTCAAGGCGCACCGGGACATCTTGGACGGCAGGGTCCAGGTGGACGTCTCGGGCTTCGAGCTACGTCCGGGGATCTGGGTGGGGAAGGGATCGTCCATCGACCCGTCGGTCCACATTGAGGGTCCGGCGTTCATCGGGGAGAACTGCACCATCGACCGGGACGTCCGTCTCGGCGCGTACTCAACGGTGGGCGCCAATACACAAGTGGCCGAGCGCGCGGAGATCGAGCGTGCTGTCATCGGCGAGAACTCCTACTTGGGCCCCTCGGCGAGGGTGGAGGGAGCGGTGCTCGGTCGTTCCTGTGACGTCCGCAAAGGGGCCCGGATCGAGCCCGGGGTCGTGGTCGGGGAAGGGTGCCTGATCGGCTCGCAGGCCGAGATCCGGGGCGACGTGAAGGTCTACCCGTACAAGGTTGTCGAGGCGGCAGCCCAGGTCAACGCCTCCATCGTGTGGGAGTCGGGGGGCTCACGCACCCTCTTCGGCTCGGAAGGGGTGCAGGGGATCGCCAACGTCGACGTGAGCCCGGAGCTGGCCGTGCGGCTGGCCAAGGCCTGGGCGTCGAGCTTCGAAAAAGGCTCTTTCATCACCGCCTCGCGCGACACCAGCCGGATCGCGAGGGTCCTCAAGCGCGCCCTCATGGTCGGGTGCAATTCCGTCGGCGTCAACGTGTACGACCTGGAACTGGCCACGGTGCCCGTGACGAAGCACCACGTGCGCAGCCGGGCAAACCGCGCCGGGCTGACGGTACGGCTGAGCCCCGACGATCCCCAGTCCGTGGTGATCCGCTTCTTCGACGAACGGGGCATCGACCTGTCCGAGGGCGATCGGCGCCGGGTGGAGCGCCTCTACCACCGTGAAGAGTTCCGGCGGGTGACGGCGGGCGACATCGGCGACATCGACTTCGCACCCCGGACGATTGAGCTCTACACCGCCGACATGGTGGAGGCCTTCGGGCTGCACCAGAGAGTGGGCCGAGAGGTGAAGCTGGTCCTCGACCTGTCGTACGGCGCGGCCAGCTTCGTCATGCCCAACTTGTTGGCCAAGGTGGGCGCAGACGTGCTGAGCATCAACCCTTACGCACAGACACCGGGGATGATCTCCGTCGATCGGATCGTGAGCGAGGCGAAGGTGGCGGACACCGTGCGCATCTCGGGCGCCGACCTCGGAGCGGTGATCGACGCGGGAGGTGAGCGGCTCACCCTGATCGATGGCAGGGGCCGGGTGTTGAGCGACGACGAGGCCGTCATGGTGTTCCTCGACCTCTCGACCGCGGCGGGTGACGTTGCCCGTGTCGCTCTTCCGGTGACGGTCAGCGACCGGGCACTGCGGTTGTGCGCGCTCCGGGGCGCCGAGGTGGTGCGGGCCCCGCTCTCGTCCTCGGCCCTGCTGGAGATCGCGGCCAGCGGCGGCATCGCGTTTGCCTCGGACCGCCGAGGGGGCTACGTGTTCCCGGATTTCCTCCCCGCCTTCGACGGGGCGGCCGCTTTGGCCCGGCTGGTGACCCTGCTCGGGAAAGCTGACGTCACCGTGGCCGGGCTGGTCGACGCCATGCCGCCCATGCCGGTCGTCCACCATGAGGTGGCGACCCCTTTCGAGCAGAAGGGGCTCATCATGCGAACGCTGATGGAGCAGGTCAGCGACGAGGGGGCCCGCGTGGAGCTGGTCGACGGGATCAAGGTGCTGGCCGACGCCGGGTGGGCCCTGGTGGTCCCCGACCCCGAGGATCCCGTCACTCATGTCTGGGCGGAGGGAGCCGACCACGCCGCGTCTGAGGCCCTCGCCGCAGCCTACGTCGAACGGGTGCGCGCCATCGAGGGCTAGGGTCGCCCCCCATGGATATTCCCGACGGCCTGCGGTATTCGCCCGACCACGAATGGGTTCGCGTGGAAGGCGCCACGGTGAGAGTGGGTGTCACCGACTACGCACAGGACGCGCTCGGGGACATCGTCTTCGTCGACCTGCCCGCCGTGGGGAGCACGGTGGAAGCCGGAGGGCAGCTCGGCGAAGTGGAGTCGACCAAGTCGGTATCGGAGATCTACGCGCCGCTGGCCGGCACGGTCACCGCCGTGAACGACTCCCTGGCGGACGGGCCCGAACAGATCAACCAGGATCCGTACGGCAAGGGCTGGATCTGCGAGCTGGAGCTCGCCCCGGGCGCCGACCCGGGAAACCTGCTGGACGCCGACGCCTACCGTGACCTCATCGCGGAGTGAGCAGGCCGGGGAGGGCCCTGCCGCCAAGGAACGCAGGGGGCGCGGTGGACTACCGTTGGCTGCGTGTTCTGTCACAACTGCGGGCACAAGAACCCGGAGGGCGTCAACTTCTGCTCGTCGTGCGGGCACCCGCTGCTCGCCGATGGGGATGACGCGACAATCACGCTGCTCCCCACCGACGACCTCGAATCGGGGGAGGAGCACCCCGATGTCACCTTGGTCGAGGTGCCGCACGGCTCCGGCGTGCTCGTGGTGACCCGCGGGCCGAACATCGGGGCTCGCTACCTCTTGGGTGAGGCGGTGGTGCGGGCGGGTCGCCACCCCGAGAGCGACATCTTCTTGGACGACATCACCGTGTCCCGCCGGCACGCGGAGATCTCACCCGCGGGCAGTGGCCACGCCGTGCGGGACGTGGGCTCGTTGAACGGAACGTACGTCAACCGGGAGCGGATCGACGACGTGCGCCTCTCTCCCGGCGACGAGGTCCAGATCGGCAAATTCAAGCTCGTCTACCTGGTGGCGGGGAACGAGTGAGCAACCGCACGTACCTCTCCATCGGCGACGTCCTCACCCTGCTGAGGGAGGAGTTTCCCGACGTCACCATCTCGAAGATCCGCTTCCTCGAGAGTCAGGGCCTGGTGAACCCCGAGCGTTCCCCGTCTGGCTACCGCAAGTTCTTCGAACACGACGTGGAGCGCCTGCGCTGGGTGCTCCGCCAACAGCGGGAGCACTTCCTGCCCCTCAAGGTAATTCGGGACCGCCTGGAGGACGGGGAGCTCGAAGCGTTGGGAGCGGACCTCCCCAACGGCAAACCACCGCCCCGGCATGCCCCAACCCAGGCTGCGGCCAGGGTCTCCGCCGTGGCCACCGTGCAGGTGGAGAAGGACAAGCCCACCAAGGCCGACCAGGAGGCGATGGCCCGGATCCTGGCCGACGCGTCACGCCGAACGGCACGCCGACCCGATGAGGTGCTCGGGAGCCAGGGACCCGAGGTGGTCGCCGAGGTGGGAGGCCGTGCGACGGGCAGGCCGACGGCCTCGGCCTCGAAGAAGACCGGTCCGGACACCGCCGGCGCGGGCGGTGCGACAGGTGGCCGAGGCACCGGTGGGGACGGCGGGCGGAACGGGACACCGACGACAGGCCCGGGGGGCGAGCGTGCCGCCAGTGGGCGTTCGGGGCCGTCGGAGACCGGGGGTGGCACGGCAACTCCGCCGCCCGTCGCTCCAGCCCCGGCGGGCGCAACGAAGAGGGCGTCGGGTCGGACCAGCCGGGCCACGGTGGGTGAGACGACCGGTGCCAGCCTGACGCTTCGCGAGCTGTGCTCGGCCACCGGGCTGTCGGCCGACGAAGTGGCCGGGCTGCAGTCGTTCGGACTGATTGAGTCCGTGTCGGTGGCCGGCATCGAAACTTTCGACGAGGATGCCGTCACCGTGGCCAACCTGGCCGCGGCCTTCCGCGTCTACGGGATCGAGCCTCGCCACCTGCGTCTCTACCGCAACGCCGTCGACCGGGAGTTCGGTTTGATAGAGCAGGTCGTCATCCCACTGCTGCGGCAGCGGAACCCCGAGGCCCGCCAGCGGGCGGTGGAGGGCGCCGACGAGCTGGCCTCCTTGGGGGAATCCATGCGGACCACCCTTCTTCGCCTCGCTCTGCGGCGGCATCTGGGCGGGTGACGCGCCGGCGGCGGCGGGCGCTACATTTCAGGCATGGTCCGTGTGCTGCTCCGAGCCGTCAGGGTGGACCTGCAGTCCAGCACGCCGGTGCTGCTCCTGCAGGAGAGCGAGGGCGAGGGGCGCACGCTGCCCATCTTCATCGGGAGCCCTGAGGCCACGGCCATCGCATACGCGCTCCAGGGTGTCGTGATGCCCAGACCGCTCACCCACGACCTCATGAGGGACATGCTCGGCGCGTTGGGGGTCGAGGTCGAGCGAGTGATCATCACGGAGTTGCGCGCGCAGACCTACTACGCAGAGCTGCATCTGGTACACGGCGAAGAGCGCATCGTGGTGTCGAGCCGACCTTCAGACGCCGTGGCCGTCGCGGTACGCACCGAGTCACCGCTGTTCGTCTCCGACGACCTGATGGATTCCGAAGGGATCCTCTTGGCCCTCGACTCCGAGGACGACGATGACGACACACCCGACGAGCTCGTCGGGCAATTCCGCCAGTTTCTCGACTCCGTCCGCCCGGAGGACTTCGAGGGGTGACCTTGCCGCGGTGGGCGCTCGCCCTGGTGGCGTGCGCCGGCCTCGCATTCGCGGCCTGCGGGGGGACGCCCGCGACCACGTCGAAGGGCACGGCGCCCCGGTCGTCGACGTCGTCCAGCTCGACATCCTCCTCGACGGTTCCGCCCTCGACCTCCTCGTCGTCGACGTCGACCGTCGTGTCGACAACCTCGTGCGCGCAGGTCGCGGGCGCCTCGGGTTCCTCTGAAGGGGCTGCCGGCACCATCACCGGGTTCATCACCGTCACCAACTCGGGCTCCCGGCCGTGCGCGCTCGACGGCTACCCGACCATGGCGCTGTTCTCGGGGAGCGGCGCGCCATTGACCGTCATCGTCGTCGACGGGCTCACGGTCTCGCTCACCCCGCCGGCCAACGCCCCACCGGCGTCGGTCACGCTCGCGCCCTCGGCCGCGGCGCGCTTCGCCTACCAATTCTCCGACGTGCCGAGCGGGTCAGAGACGAGCTGTCCAGCGTCGGAGGTGGCCACCGTGACCATGCCCGGCGCGTCCGCCTCATCTCCGACGTTCCGACTGGCCATCGCCCCCTGCGACAACGGGACGATCAGAGTGTCTCCGGTGTTCGCTGGCTGAGGTCGGGGCTGTCGCGGCCGCCAGGTCGCACCAGAATCCGGCCGCGTACCGCGGCGTCGAGCACGCGGTCGAGCGCGCCGGTCAGGCCCTCGAGCGCGATCTCTTCGAGCACCATCTCCTCGCAGCAGTCCAGCGGGAAGGTCTCGGGCATGTCCACCCAGGCCGACCGTCGTTCACCGATCGGTGTGGACACGGTGTCGATTCCCAAGAGCGCCACCCCGCGGACGATGAACGGGTACACGGTGGTGGACAGTTCGTTCCCACCCGCCACGCCGCTCGCTGCCACGGCCCCGCCGTAGCGGACGGTTCGCAACGCCTGCGAGAGAGCGTCGCCGCCCACACAGTCGACCACGCCGGCCCAGCGCGCCGGGCCCAGGGCGCGGCCGTCGTCCTCGGTGAACTGACGTCCCACCACCTGAGCCGCACCGAGGCGCGCCAGGTAGTCGCGCTCAGTCGACTTGCCCGTGGACGCCACCACTTCGAATCCGGCGTGAGCCAGGAGCGCGACCGCCGCGCTGCCGACTCCCCCCGACGCACCGGTGACCAGCACGGGCCCATCACCCGGCGCGATGCCGTGGCCGAGCAGCCTGCGCATGGCGACGAGTGCCGTGAACCCGGCGACACCGATGATCGTCGCGTCGCGGCAACTGAGTGCGTCGGGGAGCGGCACCACCCACTCCGCGGGTACCCACGCGTAGGCCGCAAAGCCTCCGTGGCGGGCCACGCCGAGGTCGTAGCCCTGCACCAGCACCCGGCGACCGGTTGCGAAGTCGCCGCACGAGCTTTGGACCACGGTCCCGGCCAGCTCGACTCCGGGCACGAGCGGCCAACAGGTCGCCACGCGTGTGCCAGGCCGCGTGACCAACGCGTCCTTGTAGTTGACCGCGGACCATTCGACGCGGACCAGTACGTCGCCCGGTGGCAGGTCCCCAGCGGTGAGCTCCACGACCGCGGGACGGATCACCGCGCCTGCTTTCGAGAGCAGGTAGGCCGGAAATCGGTCCTGCCCGGAGCGCGATGCGCTGTCCATCTCGCCGGGGCCGTCGGGGACGACCGGGTACGTTCGGACCATGGCCACGGAGGAATCGTACGGGCATTGGCCGTCGCCGTTGGCCGCGAGCGACGTGGCGCGTGGAAAGGTCTCCCTCTCGGAGCTCAGCTCGGACGGCGACTCGCTCTACTGGCTGGAGTCTCGCCCGGCGGAGGGGGGCCGGGTGGTCCTCGTCCGGGCGGGACCGGAGGGCCGTCGCGACCACTCTCCGGCCACGGTGAGCATCCGCAGCCGCGTCCACGAGTACGGCGGGGGTGCCGTCTGTCTGGTTCCGGGCCGTTCCCCCGGCGCGTTCGCTTACGTCGATCAGGCGGATCAGCGGGTGTGGCTCTGCGACGGTGCGTCTGGACCAGTGCCCCTCAGCGCGACCGCCCACGTCGGGGAGGAGCACCGGCACGGCGGGCTCTCGGCGAGCGATGACGGAGCCTGGATTCTGTCGGTCCGCGAGACCCATCGCGAGGGTGGGCCACGACCCACGCGGGCGGTGGTCGCGCTGTCGACGCAGGGGGCGCCGGAGGGTGAGGTGACCCTCTTGGAGGGTCACGGGTTCTATGGCGCACCGCGGGCGGACGCAGCCCTGGCGCGGTTGGCGGTCGTCGTCTGGGATCACCCGAACATGCCCTGGGACGCATCGAGGCTCCTCGTCGTGTCACTGAGCCGCCAGGACGGGGGTTTGGTCACCTCGGGGGCCGCGTGGGTTGTTGCAGGAGGTCCCGACGAATCGGTGGGCCAGCCCCGTTGGGCTCGGGACGGCACGCTGCGCTTCGTGTCGGACCGCCGGGGTTGGTGGCAGCCCTATGCGCACCCCGGTCACCCCGCCACGCCAGCGGGTGACGCGGCGGCGTTGAGTGACGTTGCGGCCGAATTTCATGGGCCCGACTGGGTGCTCGGCCTGACGACCATGGCCGAGCTGGCCGATGGCGCCACGGTGGCCCGCATGACTGCAACGGGGAGCGACGCCGTCGTGGTCTTGGGCGCCGCCGGCGGCACGCCGTGGGCGCTCGATCTCCCGTGCGTCTCGGTGACGTCCGTGTGCGCCCATGGGGAGGGGTGCGCCGTGATCGGGAGCACGCCAGCGACACCAACCGACGTCTGGGCGTGGACACCCGTTGTCGGCGCTCGTGCGCTCCGGGGATCGGCCGTGGGCGGGGCGGCCCGGCGCGACGTGGCCGTCGGCGAGCCCTTCACCTTCGCCGGTCGCTCGGGGCGGCGGGTGCACGGAACCCTGTACCGCCCGACGCCGCAACGGAACGTGACCTCGGGACGGCCACCACTGGTGGTCTGGTGCCACAGCGGGCCAACCTCGGCCTGGCAGGCGGGGCTCGACCTGTCGGTCCAGTTCTTCACCACGCGAGGATTCGCGGTGGCGGGTGTGGATTACGCCGGCAGCACGGGATACGGGCGGGCCTACCGCTGCTCGCTGTGGGGTCTCTGGGGCCTCGCCGACGCCGAGGACTGCCTGGATGCCGCGCTGCACCTGGTCGGGCGAGGAGAGGTCGACGCCAGCCGCCTGGCGGTGCGAGGGTCGAGTGCCGGGGGGATGACTGCGCTCAATGCGCTCGCATCGGGCGAGGGGTTCTCGGCCTGCGTGTCGTGGTACGGGGTCACGGACCTGTTGGCCCTCGCGGCCACCACGCACGACTTCGAATCGCAGTCCAACGAGCGTCTCGTCGGGCCCTTGCCCGACACTCTCGGCCGCTACCAGGCTCGTTCACCCGTCCAACGGGCCGCCGACATGCACGGCGCCGTCCTGCTGTTGCACGGGACGGCGGACCTGGTGGTCCCACCGGCGCAGGCACAGCGTTTGCGGGACGCCCTCGACGCCGTGGGGACCCGTTGCGACCTGCGGCTCTTCGAGGGGGAGGGCCATGGGTTCCGGCGCGCCGAGACCTTGGAGGCCTGTCTGGAGACCGAGTTGGCCTTCTACCTCGACGTGCTGGGCTTGTAGCGGCCGGGACCCGTGTGGCCGCCTCGGTCCCGCCTGGTGTGCCAGGCTGTTTGGACACCATGGCTCTTCGGTTGTGACGACTCGATTGTGACGACTCGATTGTGACGAGAATCCCGACCCTGGCGCCCTCGACGGGGGAGCGCTTCCGGCGCGCCCTGGGGCCGATCGCCCGACTGACGCCCGAGGCGGGGGACGCGCTGCTCTACCTTGGTGGCGGCCTGTTCGCGCTGGTCACCATCTTCTCGTCGTCCAACGTCCTCTACGAGGTGTGGGGGAGGATGGCGCTCCTTCCCTACCTCTTTGGCGCGCTCGCTTCGGCGGTGCTGGCATGGTTCGTGCATCGGGCCCGCCGCAGGAGCGCTGGAGGAACCGTGAGCACGCGGGTGCGCCGCCGAGCGTGGGTGGCGCGGAGCGCGGTCGCCGCCTGCGTCTTCGGTGGGGCCCTCGCCGTCCCGCTCGGCTTCGAAATCCTGTGGCGCTTCGACCACGTGGCCGGTTCCCACCTCCAACCCGAGGTGGTCACGGTGGAGATCGGGGGGCAGGACATTGTCCACGGTCGGGAGCCCTACCTGCCCGTCACGCGGGCTTCACCATCCCGTCAAGTACCACGCTCCGGGACAGCCGAACTTCGCGGGATTCCTGCCCTACCTCCCGCTCATGGCCGTCGCCGGGATTCCGAGTGCGGTCTGGCCCAACAGCGGGTTGAGCGATGCGCGGATCTTCTTCTGCCTGACCACCCTGGCCGTCGCCGGGGTGGCGCTCGCGTTGTGCCGGGCGGACGCCCGACGCAAGATCCGAGCCCTTCAGGTGCTCGTGATCTTGCCCTTTGCGTCGTTGCCCCTGGCCACCGGAGGCGACGACATCCCCGTCGTCGCTTTCTTGTTGCTCGCGATGGTGCTGGCCCAGCGACGCCAGCCCTTCGCCTCAGGCATCGTTTTCGGCATCGCCTCAGCGATGAAGTTCACCGCGTGGCCGCTGGCGGCGCTGGCGCTCTTCGCGGCCTACGGCCGTCGCGGTGAGAGGCGCCCCCTCTCCATGCTGGCCGGAATGGTGGTGGTGGCGGTGCCGGCCATCTTTCCCTTCGTCCTGCGGGGTCCCGTCGCGCTGTTCGAAGACGTGGTGCTGTTCCCGCTCGGGTTGAGCGCCCTCCACTCCACAGCGGCCAGTGCCCTGCCCGGGCACATGCTGTTGTCCGCGTTCCCCTCGTTGAGCCGGGTCTTGCCGCTCTCCGTCGGCATCGTGTTGGCTGTCGTGCTGGCCAGGCATCTCTACCGCCACACGCCGCAGACGACGGCGGATGTCTGCACCGTGGCCGGCGTCGTCATGTCGCTCCTGATCCTGCTGGCCCCGAATCCCCGCGTGGGCTATCTGCTGTACCCGATCAATTTCTTCGTGTGGTCGTACCTGTTGGCCCGGCCCGAGCCCGAGAGGGCGCCGCCGGGCGCCGAGACACTCCCAGTCCTCGAGGCGGTCACGCCCACCGGGGCCTGACCCGATCCCTTCGCCGGCGAAGCCCTCACCCGACGTCGTCGCTCTGTTGGAGGAGGCGGACGGTGAAATCGGTCTCGCCTCGGGGAGGTCCGCCCGGCGGGAACGTCGTGGCGTCGACGATGGCACCCATTTGCCAGTAGTAACCGTCGGACCCGGCGAGACGGCCCAGGATCTCCGTGGCGCCCGGATCGTGCGCAGCAGGTCCACGGTCGAAGATGCGCCAACCCTGGCGCGGCATTTCGGAAGCGAAGAAGGCCAGCAGCGCGGCCTGGGAGGCGTCCGAACGCACGGCCACTTGCGCGTCGAACTGGCCGGATCCGGCGCTGTCGTCGCGATGTCCCTCCCGAACCACACCGACCGGCACGACGACCGCGTTCACGACGTTGATCGGCGGCTGGCCGGGCGTGAGGATGGGCGTCAGCACCGTGGTCGCGGCCTCGGCCCGCAGCGTCGATCCGGGTACCGCGCTCGAACGCGACCCCGAGTGCAGTGACGGCGCCGGGTGCGAGGACACCAGACCGAGTGTGACGAAGGTTGCCACGATCACGACGGCCAGCCCCAGCACCACCATGGCGGGGCGGGTCGAGGTACGGCCCGGCGTCGGCGGTGGGAGCGGCTCCGACCGCTCCCACCCCACCGCGCCGGCCTGCGGCTCGGTGTCGAGGGGCGACATTGCCCACCAAGCCTACGGCGGAGGGCACCACCCCAACTGGTCGAGGGGACCGTGGCCGGCACCCAAGCGCCAGTGCGACGCCCCGGCCAGCGCCCGGGTGACGAACGCCTTGGCCATCGGCACGGCGTCCTCGACCGTTGCTCCCCGGGCCAGGTGGGCGGCGAGGGCGGCCGAGAGGGTGCAGCCCGTGCCGTGGTCGTTGTCCGTGTCCACCCGAGGGCTGCGCAGCACGCGGACCCCGTTCGGACCGACCACCACGTCGTCGGCCGAGTCCGTGAGGTGGCCGCCCTTGACCACGACGACCCGCGCCCCGAAGGACCTGATGTGGTGGGCCACCTCGATCCGGGCACCGAGGTCTCCCAGGGAGGCCACGTCGGTGCCGCCCAGCACGGCGGCCTCGCGCAGGTTGGGGGTGGTCACCACGGCATAGGGGAGGAGCGCAGTGCGGTAGGCCTCGACGGCGTCGGGCTCGGTCAGGCGGTGGCCGGTGGTGGACACCAGGACCGGGTCGACCACGAGCGCGGGCAGTCGTCCCGAGGCGGCCAGGGCGGCGACCTCCACCACCACGGCCGCCGTCGCCAACATGCCGGTTTTGACGGCCCGCACCTTGAAATCGTCGAGCACCGTCTCGATCTGCCGTAGTACGAACTCGGGTTCAAGGACCACGACCCCGCGGACCTCGGACGTGTTCTGCGCCGTCACGGCGGTCAGAGCGCACGTCCCGTGCACACCGAGCGCGGCGAAGGTCTTGAGGTCCGCCTGTGCTCCCGCGCCGCCACCTGAGTCGGACCCCGCGATGGTCAGCGCCGACGGTGGCGTGTCGTCGGGCACCAGGTCACCATAGGTGCCTCCGAAGGGCGTCAGCATCAGGGGCCCGGGGTATCGTCGTCGAGTGACGCACCACGACGACGGCCTGTGCATCGCCGGGCAGCAGTTGGGGTCCCGGCTGTTGCTCGGCACCGGGGGTATGACCAGCATTGAGGTGTTGCGCCGGTCTCTTGAGGTGTCAGGCACGGCGCTGGCGACGGTGGCCGTCCGGCGGACCGACGCCACGGGACGTGGCGCGCTCCTGCCGGTGCTCGACGAGCTGGGGGTGCGCGTGCTCCCCAACACGGCAGGGTGCGCCACGGCGTCCGAAGCGGTCCTCACGGCCAAGCTGGCGCGGGAAGCGTTCGAAACCGACTGGGTCAAGCTCGAGGTGGTGTCCGACGATCGCACCTTGCTGCCTGACGTGGTCGAGTTGTTGGCGGCGGCTGAGCAGTTGGCCGAGGACGGGTTTGTCGTCCTGCCGTACACCACGGACGACCCCGTCATGGCGGTGCGCTTGCAGCAAGTGGGGTGTGCCGCCGTGATGCCGCTCGGCTCGCCCATCGGGAGCGGGCTGGGCATCCGCAATCCCCACAACATCGCTCTGCTGCGGGAGGCCGTCGACGTGCCCGTGATCCTCGACGCCGGCATCGGGACCGCCTCGGACGCGGCGCTGGCCATGGAGCTGGGATGCGACGGCGTCCTGGTCGCCACCGCGGTGAATCGAGCCCACGACCCCGTGTCCATGGCCCGGGCCTTGCGCCTGGCCGTCGAGGCGGGATGGTACGCCCGCCGCGCCGGCCGGATTCCCGTGCGCTTCCACGCCGAACCGTCGAGCCCGCTCGAGGGCCGGGCCGACCTCTCGGGTTGGGGGCGGTCACCGGAGTGATGGCCCGGCGTCGTCCCTGTTGACGGGGTTCTCTAGGGTCACCTAATATTAGGCTGCCCTAAAGTCTATTGGCCGGATCGACCGGTCCGAGAGGTGGCGACGTTCCATGCGAGAGGGGTGGCGGGCGTGGATCCACGGCGGTCTGGCGCGGGGAGCGCAGATGGCGGTGGCGGTCGCTCTCGGAGCGGTTGTCCTGACGGGGTGTGGCACGAGCTCGGGTGGCGGACACGGAGCGGGATCGTTGACCGTCTACAGCGGACAGCACGTCCAGACGACGCAGAAGCTGGTCTCCACCTTCGAGAAGGAGACGGGTATCACGGTGAACCTGCGGTCCGACGACGAGGACGTGTTGGCGGATCAGATCGTCACCGAGGGCGCGCACTCGCCGGCCGACGTCTTCTTCACGGAGAACTCGCCACCGTTGCAGTACCTGGCGTCCAAGGGCCTGCTGACGCCGGTCGATACGTCGACCCTGGCCGCCACGCCGGCGCGCTTCAAATTCTCCTGATGGGAAATGGGTGGGGGTGTCGGCCCGGGTGAGCGTCATGGTGTACAACACGTCCCTGCTCAAGCCTTCGGAGCTCCCGAGCTCAGTGATGCAGCTCGCGGATCCCGAGTGGAAGGGCCGTATCGGCATCGCCGGGAGCGAGACGGATTTTCAGCCGATCGTCACGAGCATCGCCCGGACCTACGGGCAGCAGGCCGCGCTCAACTGGCTCGATGCCGTCAAGGCCAACGCCGGGGCGCACGACTATCCGGACAACGAGACGATCACGGCCGAGGTGAACCGAGGGCAGGTTGCCCTGGGCGTGATCAACCAGTACTACTGGTACCGGGAGCGGGCCGAGGTCGGACCGGCCTCCACCCACTCGGCCATCGCCTACTTCGCACCGCACGACGTGGGGTATGTCCTCGACGTCTCGGGGGCAGGCATCCTCTCGTCCTCGTCGCACAAGCCAGAGGCGCAGCGATTCCTCGCCTTCCTGACCTCGACGCAGGGCCAGGAGATCATCGCCCACAGCGACAGCTTCGAATACCCGATCGCCTCGGGGGTCACCACCGCGCAGCCCGAGACACCATTCGACCAGCTCCAGCCCAATGACATCTCGATCGCCGAGCTTGGGACCGGGGCCGAAGCGATCAAGCTTCTCCAGGAGGCGCAGCTCTTGTGAGCACCAGCGGTCCGGCGGCGGCAATGCTCACCCCCATGGGCGCCACGGGCGTGAGCGTTCGGCACCGCCTGCCGCGCGTGGCCACCGGCCTGGCCGTGGTCATCTCACTGTTCGTCGTGTCCCCTCTGGGGTTTCTCGTCCTCCAGGCCGTCCAGATCGGATGGGTCGAACTTCGACAGATCCTGTTCCGCAATCTCACGGCCACGCTCGTGTGGAACACGGTGTCGCTCCTCGTCGTGGTGACCCTCCTGTGCGTGGTCGTGGGCACCCTGGCCGCCTGGTTCGTCGAGCGGACCGACCTGCCGTTCCGTCGCCTGTTCGCCGTGCTCGTGGTGATTCCCCTCGGGATCCCTGACTTCGTGGTCAGTTTCGGCTGGAGGGCCCTGTTTCCCTCTCTCGCCGGGTTCTGGGCTGCAGTCCTCGTGATGACCCTCGCCGTCTACCCGCTCGTGTTCCTCCCCGTCGCCGCCAGTCTCCGATCTGCCGATCCGGCACAGGAGGAGGTGGCGCGCGGTCTGGGGATGGGTCGAGTGCGAACCTTCTGGACCGTCACCGTGGGACAGGCGAAGGTGGCCATTCTCGGTGGGGCCATTCTGGTCGGGCTCGTCGTGCTGGCCGAGTTCGGCGCGTTCGAGATCCTCGGCTACCAGACGTTGACCACGGAGATCTACAACGAGTTCCAGGTGGGGTTCAACCAACCGGCCGCATGCGCCCTCTCCTTGATCCTCGTGCTCCTCGGCGCGCTCCTTCTGGCCGGCGAGGACAGGGTCAGAGGGGGTAGTCGATCGTCTCGACTCGGCTCCGGAGCGGCGCGGTCGATCCGTCCGGCGCCGCTCGGCCGGGCTCGCTGGCCTTTGGCCGGCGCCGCGGCGGCGCTAATCGGGCTGGCGATCGGGGTGCCGGTCGGGTCGATCGTCTCCTTGATGGTCCTGGGCGGTCAGACGACGCTTCCTTCGGCCTCCTTGTGGGCCGCGACGGTGAACACGTTCGCCTACGCCACCGCGGCCGGTGCCGTCGCCACCCTCGGCGCGCTCCCGATCGCCCTGCTCTCGGTCCGCTACCCACGCCCTCGAGTCAAGGCGCTCGAGCGGAGCAACATGCTGGTCCTGGCCATACCGGGCCTGGTCATCGCGCTGGGTTTCACGTACGTCTCCGAGCACGTGTTGCAGGGAAGCTTCTACCAGACCAGTCCCTTGCTCGTCGTGGTGTACGCCATCATGTTCTTCCCCCTCGCCGTGGTCTCCGTACGCGCCGCCGTGGCCCGTTCACCGGTGGGTCTCGAAGAGGTGGGCCGATCCCTCGGCGTTCCGCGGCGGTCCGTCTTCTGGCGGGTGACCCTCCCGCTGATCGGACCGGGCCTCGGCGCGGCTTTCGCCCTGGTGTTCCTCGAGACGGCCACCGAGCTCACGGCGACGCTCGTGCTGCATCCGACGAACATCGAGACGTTGGCCACCCAGTTCTGGGCGTATCAGTCGAACATCTCCTACAGCCAGGCGGCGCCCTATGCCGGCGTCATGATCCTGATCGCCGCGGTGCCCGGCTATGTGTTGGGTCGCTGGTTCGATCGCCAGCCCGCGCGGCTGGCTGTCGCCGGGACCTCCGTCTCGGTCGCGCCAGCCGCTGCCCTGCACGAGGGGGCACCGTGAGGGCCCTCAAGATCACCGGAATCACGAAGTCGTTCGGAGCCCAGCGTGTCCTGCAAGACGTCGACCTCGTCGTTCCGCCGGGGTCCTTCACGGCCATCCTCGGAGCATCCGGCAGTGGCAAGACGACCCTGTTGCGCGTCGTCGCAGGTTTCGAACGCCCCGACGCGGGCGAGCTCGTCCTCGGCTCCGAGGTCGTCGACGACGGGCGTCACCGGTTCGTCCCACCCGAACGCCGCCGCATCGGCTACGTCCCGCAGGAGGGGGCCCTGTTCCCTCATCTGTCGGTCGGGCGCAACGTGAGCTTCGGGTTGCCTCGCGGCCGCGACCGCCGTACCCGGGTGACAGCACTGCTCGACCTCGTCGGACTGCGAGGGCTCGGCCGGCGATACCCGCACCAGCTGTCGGGGGGCCAGCAGCAACGGGTTGCGTTGGCTCGAGCCCTGGCCATTGAGCCCGAGATCGTGCTTCTCGACGAGCCGTTCTCCTCGCTCGACGCCGCCTTGCGCGCCTCCATGCGCGCCGAGGTCCTCGAAGTTCTGCGCCAGGCGGGGACGACCTGCGTCCTCGTGACCCACGACCAGGACGAGGCGCTCTCCATGGCCGACCAGGTCGCCGTGCTGAGGGAGGGAGTGGTCGCCCAGCTGGACACGCCGTCGCAGCTGTATGAGCACCCCGGCGACGAGGAGCTGGCGTTGTTCCTGGGCGAGCCCAACGTCGTCGAGGGTCACGTGGACGGGGCAGTGGCGGCGACGGCCTTCGGGCCGCTCGCCCTGACCGGTTGGACCGGGCCAACTCGTGGGGCGGCCCGCGTTCTGGTGCGGCCCGAGCAGCTCACTCTGGTGGATGCCGGCTCGGGCGAGGTCGACGGAACGGTGGCCAGCTCGGCCTACTTCGGGCACGACACGGTGGTCCGCGTCCGCCTGACCGACGCCGAGCTACCCGAGCTCGTGGTGCGGATCAGCGGGGGGAGCCCGATCGAGACCGGCCGCCGGGTCGGTCTGCGGGTACGGGGTTCGGTGGTCGCCTGGCCGGCGGGACCCGGGGCCAACGGGTCCGGGTCCGAGGAATGACGCCTCCGTAACTACTCCACTGTGGTCCCGCTGCACTAGTGTGGGCCCCGGAGTGGCCGCGCCAGTGGCTGGGCAGGGAGGTGTGATGGCTGACGTATCCGTACCCCATGTCGGGGGGTTCCACGGGCCCCAGGTTTGCGACCTGGTGGGGATCTCCTACCGTCAACTCGACTACTGGGCCCGAACGGGACTCTTGCAGCCGTCGCTTGCCACGGCCCAGGGCAGCGGCTCGCGTCGGGTGTATTCGTACTCCGACGTGCTCGGGCTGAAGGTGATCAAGCAGTTGCTCGACGCTGGCGTCTCCCTCCAGTCGGCACGGCGGGCGGTCGAATGCCTGCGCCACGACCTGGGCGAGGATCTCGCCTCGGCCAACCTGGTGCTCACCGGTTCGTCGTCGGTCCTGGCTCGGTCCAACGGAGAGGTGGTCGACCTGCTCGCCGGCGGCCAGGGCGTGTTCAACATCGTGCCCCTGGCAGGTGTGGTGGAGGAGCTCGACGCCGATATCGTCACGCTCGAACGCGCTCGGGTGTCGAGCGGGCGGGGCCGCAGCCAGCGCCACCCTCGGAGCGAGACCACCGTGGCCTCAGGGGAGTGAGCACGCCGGACCCGTCGCCTTTCGGGCGTACTCGCCACCCTGCGTGTGCACCCGCCGCCGGAGTCCGGTTCGCACATCCCTCCGAGCGTCTGTTCGCCCAGCTTCTCGATCTCTCCGGTGAGCGGTGGGAATACGAGCCCGTCGAGTTCCCCCTCGAATGGAACGACCGCGGTGTGCCGGTGTCAGGGTTCCGTCCAGATTTCTATCTGCCGGCGCGGGGCGTCTTCGTCGAGTTGACCACGGCAGACCAGCGGCTGGTGACGCGGAAGAACCGCAAAGTGCGCCGGATGCGCTCGCTCTACCCGGAGGTGCCCATCCACGTGGTGTACCAGAGGGACTTCCATTCAATCCTGGCCTCGCACGGGTTGCTGCCACCCACCGCCGGAGCCGCTTAGTCTGACCCGGGTGGACGGCTCGGACCGGGGAGCGACAACGCGGCTGCGTGTCTCGCCCCTGCACTCCGCCCACGTCGCGTTGGGGGCCAAGATGGTGCCCTTCGGTGGCTGGGAGATGCCCCTGGCCTACGAGATCGGGACCGTGGCCGAACACCGTGCCTGCCGCGGCAGCGCGGTGGTCTTCGACGTGAGCCACCTGGGCACGGTCCGGCTCCAGGGCCACAACGCGTTCGAGCATCTGCAGCGATCCTTCAGCAACGACCTGGGCAAGATCCACCCTGGGCGAGCCCAGTACACCCACCTCCTGGCCGAGGACGGGTCCGTCATCGACGACATCATCGTGTGGTGGGTCGACGATGAGCGTTTCGACGTCATGCCCAACGCCTCGAACACGGCGAGGGTACTCGCCGCGGTCGGAGGCGTGGACGTGACCGACGGGCGTGCCGTCCTGGCCGTGCAGGGCCCCGAGGCGAGGGACCGACTGTCCCAGGTGGCGCCCGCCGCCGCCAACGTCCGACGTTTCGGCGTCGTGCGCTTCGAGTGGTCCGGCACCACCTGCCTGGCTGCGGGCACCGGCTACACGGGTGAGGACGGAGTCGAGTGCGCCGTCCCGTCGGAGGTCGCGACCACTCTGTGGGAGGCCGTGCTGGCCCAGGGCGTGGTCCCGGCCGGGCTGGGTGCGCGGGACACCCTCAGGCTCGAGGCGGGACTTCCTCTGCACGGCCACGAGCTCGGCCCCGGCATCACCCCGCTCCAAGCAGGACTCGGCTGGGTCGTCGGTTGGAACAAGGGGGACTTCCCGGGGCGGGCCGCGCTCGAAAAGGAGCGGGCCAGCGGACCGGCCCGCCGGCTCCGCGGGTTCGTGGCATCCGGGCGTCAGCCTCTGCGCGAGGGGGCCGAGGTGTGCCGCGGCACCGAGCCTCTCGGCGTGGTCACCAGTGGCAATTTCTCGCCGATGCGCGAACGGGGCATCGGGCTCGGCTTCGTCGACGCGGATGCCCGGATGCTGGACGGCGACGAGGTGACCATCGTGCAACGAGGCCGCGACATCGCCGCCCGGCTGGTGCGACCGCCGTTTTGGCCGGTGCGTGACGAGGGCGACTGATCGTCGTTCGCCCTGGGGGCACGTGACTCCGTATAGTGGGCACCACAACTGAATACGCCGTTCGAACCGGAGCGCCAGAGTCCCCGTGGTACACGCTGAGGGGACGCCGGAGGAGCAACTCTCCCCAGAAACTCTCAGGCCGACATACCGCTCCGGCGAGGCAACTCTGGAAAGCAGGCGCGCGGCGTCTGCACCGAAGGTGGAAGTCGCCCTCGTGGCGGCGAGGCTCTCAGGTCCGACGACAGAGTGGGGAGGACGTCCGACACGGCTGCGCGCGGTGCGCGAGCCAAAGGAGAGACCTCGTGAGCCACCCCACACATACGACCGGACCAGACGAGCCGGCGACGTACCACGACTTCCTCTCGCGCCACGTCGGGCCCTCCACCGAGGAGCAGGAGGGCATGCTCAAGGTGCTGGGCTACGAGACCCTCGACGCGTTGGTCGATCACGCCGTCCCTGCCGCCGTGCGGACCCTGGCCGAGCTCGAGCTTCCGCCGGCGATGACCGAGCGCGAGGTCCAGGCGCATCTGCGCCATGTGGCCACCACCAACGTGACGCTCGAGCCGATGATCGGGCTCGGCTACCACGGGACCATCACGCCTCCGGTCGTCCGTCGCAACCTGTTGGAGAGCCCGGCGTGGTATACGGCGTACACGCCGTACCAACCCGAGATCAGCCAGGGCCGGCTCGAAGCGCTGTTGAACTTCCAGACCATGGTGAGCGACCTCACGGGCCTCGCTCTGGCCAACGCGTCGCTGCTGGACGAGAGCACGGCGGTGGCCGAAGCCGTCACGCTCATGCGTCGCCGTGCCGATGGCGTGGGGGAGCGGGTCGTGGTCGACGCCGACTGCCTGCCCCAGACGCTGGCGGTGCTCCGCACGCGTTTGGCGCCGCTCGGGATCAGTGTCGATGTGCGCGACCTCGACGCCGGACTGCCCGAGGGAGACTTCTTCGGCCTGGTGCAGCAGTACCCGGGCTGTTCGGGCGCAATCCGGGATTTCAAGGCGCTCAGCGATGAGGCGCACCGGCGCGGCGCGCTGGTCACCGTGGCGACGGACCTGTTGGCCCTGACGCTCCTGCGACCCCCGGGCGAATGGGGAGCCGACGTCGCCGTGGGATCCTCACAACGCTTTGGCGTCCCACTGTGGTACGGCGGACCACACGCCGCCTTCATGGCCGTGCGGACGGGCCTGGAGCGGGACCTGCCCGGCCGCCTGGTCGGGCTGTCAGTCGACGCCGAGGGTCGGAGGGCCTACCGGCTGGCGCTGCAGACGCGCGAGCAACACATCCGGCGCGAGAAGGCCACTTCGAACATCTGCACGGCGCAGGTACTCCTCGCGGTGGCGGCGGGGATGTACGCCGTCTATCACGGGCCCGACGGCCTCCGCGGCATCGCGTGGCAGGTGCACCACCGGGCGGCCAAGCTGGCGACCGCGTTGGAGTCAGGCGGCCTGACCCTCGTCCACCGGCAGTACTTCGACACGCTGGTGGTGGGGGCTCCCGGCAGAGCTGCCGACGTCGTGGCGCGCGCCGCCGAAGGGGGAGTGCTCCTGCGCCTGGCCGACGAAGACCACGTCGGTGTGTCGTGCAGTGAGACGACGACCGTGGACCACCTGCAGGCGGTGCTGGCGGCCTTCGGGCTTCCGCCGGACGGGTGCGCTGCGGAGCCGCCGACCGGGCCGCCCCAAGGGGGAGGGCAGCAGGTCGCCATTCCCGAGCCGCTGTTGCGGCGCGGCCCGATCCTGGGCCACCCCGTCTTCAGCCGTCACCGCTCGGAGACGGCCATGCTCCGCTACCTGCGCACCTTGTCCGACCGGGACTTCGCTCTCGACCGTGGCATGATCCCGCTGGGCTCGTGCACGATGAAGCTCAACGCCACGACTGAGATGGAGCCGGTGAGCCTGCCCGGCTTCGCCGACGTGCATCCGTTTGCTCCGCCGGCGACGGTGGGGGGGTTCTTGACGCTCGTTGACGAGCTCGAAGCCTGGCTGGCCCTCCTCACCGGGTACGCCAAAGTGTCCGTCCAGCCCAACGCGGGCAGCCAGGGGGAGCTCGCCGGCCTCTTGGCCATCGGTGCCTACCACCGCTCGCGCGGCGAGAGCCGCCGCACCGTGTGCCTGATCCCGTCGAGCGCCCACGGCACGAATGCGGCCTCCGCCGTCATGGCGGGCATGCGGGTCGTGGTGGTGGCGGCGCGCCCCGACGGCACCGTCGATCTCGACGACCTCGGGCGCAAGTGCGAGGACCACCGGGACGAGTTGGCGGCGATGATGGTGACGTACCCGTCGACGCATGGCGTCTACGAAGAGGGCATCGTGGACATGTGCGCCCTGGTCCATCGCTCCGGTGGCCAGGTCTACATCGACGGCGCCAACCTCAACGCGCTGTTGGGCCTGGCCCGACCAGGGGAGTTCGGCGGCGACGTCTCTCACCTCAATCTGCACAAGACGTTCTGCATCCCGCACGGCGGCGGGGGGCCGGGCGTGGGGCCCGTCGCCGTGGCGGCCCACCTGGTCCCGTTCCTGCCCTCCCATCCGATGCACCCGAGGCCCGAGCGCCGGGACGGCATCGGACCAGTGAGCGCGGCGCCGTACGGGAGCGCCGGGATCCTGCCCATCAGCTGGGCGTACATACGCCTGCTCTCGGCGGCCGGCCTGGCCCATGCCACCAAGACGGCAGTGTTGTCGGCCAACTACGTCGCCCGCCGACTCTCGGAGTCCTATCCGATCCTCTACACCGGTGCGCACGGGCTGGTGGCCCACGAGTGCATCGTCGATCTGCGGCCCCTGAGCAAGGCCACCGGGGTGACGGTCGACGACGTGGCGAAGCGGCTCGTCGACTACGGCTTCCACGCGCCCACGGTGAGCTTCCCCGTGGCGGGGACGCTGATGGTGGAACCGACCGAGAGCGAGGACCTGGGCGAGCTCGACCGCTTCTGCGACGCCATGGCCGCCATCCGCCGGGAGATCGACGAGGTGGCCTCGGGCCGCTGGACCATTGAGGACAGTCCGCTGCGTCGGGCGCCGCACACCGCGTCCGCGCTGGTATCGACGTGGGACCGCCCCTACGACCGTGGCACGGCCGTGTTCCCGGCGGGGGAGCCGGCGGCCAAGTACTGGCCACCCGTGGCACGCATCGACCAGGCCTACGGGGATCGCAACCTGGTCTGCACCTGTCCACCCCTCGAGGACCTCGCCACCTGAGCGGCGTCAGACCAGCGCCATCAGGCCGACTCCCGTACCAGCGGCGAGGAGGCAGCCGACAAGGCACCCGGCCGCCGAGAGGATCGCCGTCTGGCGCCGGCCGGTGTGGAACAGGTGCAGGGTCTCCCAGCTCGCGGCGGACCAGGTGGTGTAGCCGCCGCAGAACCCCACCCCGAACACGGCGAGCACGTGAGGACCGAGCCCGTGGTACAGGGCCAGTCCGGTCAGGACGCCCAACGCGAGGGAGCCCGACACGTTCACCACCAGCGTCCCGACGGGGAGCGGGTCTCCCCGGCGGCGGCCGATGCGGTGGATCACCGACGCCCGCAGGACGGCGCCGGCCCCGCCGGCCACGGCCACCAGGAACGCGAGCTCGAAGCTGGGCGAATCCTTCACCGGACCGTGAGCCTCCGGCCCGCCCAATGTCCGGCCACGACGAGCAGGACACCGCCGCCCAGCGTCGCCACCAGGTAGAACATGGCAAACACGGCCTTGTCGTGGCTGCCGAGAAGCACGGCTTCGACGGCCAGCGTCGAATAGGTGGTCCACCCACCGAGGAACCCCACGACCACGAGGGGGCGTCCCAGACGCCACCGAGCCGGCGTCCGCTCGGTGAGTACCACGACCAGGCCGATGGCGAAGGACCCGCTCAGGTTGACCCCGAGCGTCACCCAGGGGAACCCGGCCGTCCCCGCAGGGTGGGTCGCCTCCAGTAGATATCGAGCCAGGGTGCCGAGGGCCCCGCCGACGAAGACGGCAACCAGGGTGCCGACCGAGAGCTCGAGCATCGGCAGCGCCGCAGCATCGAGCAGGTCGTCGTCTTGATATGTCGCACCCTCGACGGCCGCGGGCGCCAACCCCTGTTCGTCCATGGCCGGCCCTCCTGATGCCGTCTCTCGAAGGAGCCATCAGCCATGTGCGGCGGCGGTTTCGGGGCACAGCCCCCCGGCGGGACCCATCGCCGGACGAATGGATGTCATCGGCGATGCTAGCCAGTTGTTCCGGGCGCTCCGGTGGAGAACCCGCAGCCCCCGAGGACACGTCCGGCGGGATTTTGGCGTGACTTGACATAATGGTCATTATCGGCGGCAAACAGGAAATTGCCGCGGGTGGCCACGAAAAATGGATATGGCAGCTCCCTCGCCATAGCTCAGGCAGGGAGGCGACCTGACCATTCCTTAGCCAGGGCATAGAAAACCCTAAGCGGGCTCACAGCTGGAATTCTGCTCACACTGAAATCACTCGTCTGAACTGGGCTCATGGTGAGAACGGAATCGACCGAGGCGCCGGACAACACCGTAGATCTCACAGCGGAGTTGCCGCTCGACGACGAAAACGTTTTGGCGGTTGAGCCGCCATCGCTGTGGAGACGATACCGCTGGCCGATCATCGGGGTAGTCGTCGTTTTGATCGCGGCGGCGATTGGGTTGACGCTTTGGTTGACGTCGGGGTCGTCGACGCCTGTGGGACTCTCCGTGACGACGGTCACGATGACCGCCACGACGGGGAACATTCAGGAGACGGTCGCGAGCTCGGGGACTCTCGAGCCAGCCAGCCAGGCCGACCTTAACTTCGCCGTCTCGGGCACGGTGACCGCGGTGAACGTCAAGGCCGGCCAAACGGTGACCGCCGGTCAGGTGCTGGCCACGGTGGACACGACCGCCCTCTCTGACGACGTGAACGCGGCCCAGGCACAACTGACCGCCGCCGAGGACCGCCTTTCCAGTGACGAGGCGTCCGGCGCTTCGGCCAGTTCGGTCGACTCGGACCAGGCATCGGTGACGTCGGCGGAGTCTTCCCTGTCCACCGCGCAGACGAATCTCAACGATGCTTCGCTCACTTCGACGATCGCGGGCACGGTGGCCTCCGTCGACCTCACGAGCGGGCAACAGGTGACTGGGACCGGATCGGGCTCCGGTGGCGGTGGCGGCGGCGCGAGCAGCGCCAGCAGCGCCGCGTCGAGCGGTGCCAATGCAACGGGAAGTAGCTCGTCGAGCGGCCAGATCGTGGTCATCGGAACCGACTCCTACATCGTGAACACCACCGTCGACGACACCGAGATCGGCGAGATCGCCGTGGGGGACCAGGTCGACGTCACGCCCACCGGCGACTCCGCTCCTGTGTACGGAACGGTGGGATCGATCAGCCTCATCGGCACGGAGAGCTCCGACGTCACGACCTTCCCGGTCGTGATCGACGTGACCGGCAATCCCAGCGGCCTCTACGCCGGGGCGAGCGCCGATGTCGGCATCATCGTGAAGCAGCTCAACGATGTCGTCGAGGTGCCGACCGGGGCCATCTCCTACCAGACGAACGGCCAGGCCACCGTCACCAAGGTGGTCAACGGGAGCCACGTCGTCACAGACGTGACCGTCGGCGCGGCCGAGAACGGCGAGACCCAGATCACCAGCGGGGTCAAGGCTGGGGACAAGGTGCTCGTACGCGAGGTCACCTTCAAAGCGCCCGGAGGTGGCGCCGGCGGCATCCTCGGCGGTGGCGGCACGACCGGCCGCTTCGGCGGCCTCGGTGGCGGAGCCGGCGGCTTCACCGGGGGCGGCGGCTTCACCGGGGGCGGCGGCTTCACCGGGGGCGGCGGATGACCCTCACCCCGCCACAGGGCACTCCCCCGGTGCGGGACGCAGTGATCGAGCTGGAACGGGTGACCAAGGTCTACCGGACCGGGACGATCAGCGTGGCCGCACTGCGAGGGGTCAGCCTCTCGATCGCCCAGGGCGAGTACGTCGCCGTCATCGGGCCGTCGGGCTCGGGCAAGTCGACCCTCATGCACATCCTCGGTTGTCTTGATGTCCCGAGCTCCGGCCGGTACCACCTGGCCGGCGACGACGTCAGCCACATGAGCGAGACCGCCCTGGCCGAGGTGCGCAACCGGCGCATCGGCTTCGTCTTCCAGCAGTTCAACCTGCTGCCCTCCATGACGGCCTGGCAGAACGTCGAGCTGCCTCTGGTCTATGCCGGGGTGCCCCGCAGCCAGCGTAAGGAACGGTCCATGGAGGCACTCGGGCATGTTGGCCTGGCCGGTCGCGTCAACCACCGCCCCGGAGAGCTCTCCGGCGGCCAGCAGCAACGTGTCGCCGTGGCCCGGGCTCTTGTTACCGAGCCGGACCTGATCCTGGCCGACGAGCCCACCGGAAACCTGGACACGAGGTCCGCCACCGACGTGCTGCGTCTCATGGGCGAGGTGCACGAGGCCGGGCGCACGCTCGTGCTCATCACCCACGACGTCGAAGTGGCAGGTGCCGCAGGGCGCGTGGTGGGCATCCGTGACGGCTTGCTGACCGAGAACGACCCACGCTTCTTGGAGAGTGTCCGGTGAGCTGGCTCGAGACCTTCCGGACGGGCGTCAACGGGGTGCTCAGCCATCGGCTGCGGTCCTTCCTGACGGTGCTGGGCATCCTCATCGGCATCGCGGGCGTGATCCTCGCCGTCGGCCTCGGCGAGGGCGCGTCGAGTCAGGTCACCTCCGAGATCGACGCGCTGGGCTCGAACGTCTTGACCATCACCCCGGGCAGCACGACTTCGACCTCTGGCATTCGCGAGGCACTGGGCTCGGCCTCGACCCTGACCACCTCTGACGAGGCGGCGCTGGCCTCCCCGATCGACGCCCCCGACATCAAAGCCGTGGCCGGCATCACGTCGGCCACAGAAGTCCTCACGGCCGGGAGCGAAACCGCCACCACGACCGTGCAGGGGACGACGCCCTCATGGCTCACAGTGCGGGGTCGCACGGTCGCCGAAGGTCGCTTCCTCGACAACCAGGACGTGCAGGACCACGCCGCGGTCACCGTGCTGGGCGAGACGACGGCCTCAGAGCTCTTCAGTCGAGAGGACCCCGTCGGCCAGACCGTCGACGTGAATGGCGTGCCCCTCACCGTCGTCGGCGTGCTCACCTCCACTGGATCGTCGACCTCGTCGTCCAGCACCTCCGATCCCGACGACACCGCGATCATCCCCATCACGACCGGGGCGGAGCGCATCTTCGGTGGCACGTCACGCAACGCTCTCAGCTCCATCGCCGTGCAGGCCCGCTCGTCGGACGATCTGCCCGGGGCCTACCAGGAAGCGGACCACCTGCTCTTGGAGCTCCATGGCATCACCGAGGTCGCCGATGCGGACTTCACCATCACCTCCCAGGCGTCCCTCATCGCTGCCAACACGTCGGTGGACCACACGCTGACCATCCTGCTGGGGGGGATCGCCGCCATCTCTCTCATCGTGGGCGGCATCGGCGTCATGAACATCATGCTGGTGTCGGTCACCGAGCGTGTCCGTGAGATCGGCCTGCGCAAAGCACTCGGGGCCACGCCCCGCGTCATCCGCCGCCAGTTCCTCGTCGAGGCCTCGGTCCTCGGACTCGTCGGCGGGTTGTTGGGCGTGGTGGCCGGACTCCTCGGCGTCCACTGGCTGCCCGGGTTGATCGGAGATCCCATTTCGTCCAGTGCCACGGCCGCCGTCGGGGCGCTGGCCATCGCACTGGCCATCGGAGTCATCTTCGGGGTCTACCCAGCCAGCCGAGCCGCCACGCTCGCACCGATCGATGCCCTCCGCAGCGAATGATCCCGTTACGCAGCAAGTCACACAGGACAGAGCCGCACATGACCCAACTGAACAAGAAAGAGAAAGAGGAATCAGGACGATGCAGTCACTGACCAGCAGTCGCCGCCGTTGGATGCGTCTGGCCGGCACGGCCGCCACGGCGCTCCTGGCCGCCACCGCCGTCGCCTCGGCGGCCGGCGCTGCCACCCCTTCCAACACAGGGGCCACGGGAAGCGTCGCCGCGCTCGGCGCGTCCAGCATGGAGGTTCAGAACCCCAGCTCCGGGCAGACGACGGTGAACTGGACGTCGTCGACGACGTTCTCCAAGACGGTCTCCGAGGCGGTGAGTGCGCTGGCCAACGGCGACTGCCTGACCGTCAGCGGGACGCCCTCGAAGAAGTCCAAGACGACGATCGCCGCACGCACCATCACGGTGAGGGCGGCCAGCTCGTCAGGCACGTGCACCGGCGTGGGTACCGCCGCCGGCGCCGCCCCTGCAGTCGGTGGTGCTCCAGGTGGCGGCGGCTTCGGGCGCTTCGCCGGTGGCGGCGGCTTCGGTGCTGGTGCCGAGGGCGGAACCCGTCCAAGCTTCAGCGGGAGTGGCTCGTCCAACTTCCGCAAGGAGCTGGCCTCATTGGCCATTGCCTCGGGCAAGGTGACCGGCGTCAGCGGCTCGACGATCACCGTGTCGGGCACTGCCGTCAGCCCGGGCCAGTTCGTGTCCAAGTCGAAGAGCTCCAAGAAGAGCACGCCGCCCAAGCCCAAGACCGAGATCCTCAAGATCACCACCTCGGGCACCACCACGGTCAGTGCCACCCAGACGACGGCGTCGAACGCCCTCGCCGTCGGTGACTGTGTCAGCGCCTTCGGCCCTCCCGCGACGAACGGCTCGGTGACGGCGACCACCGTGCGGATCACGGCGACCAGCGGCACTTGTAACGGTGGCTTCGGCGGTGGCTTCCGCGGCGGCTTCGGCGGGGGTGGCGCGGGCGGTGCCGGTGCCTAATTCGGGCTCGCGTTCGGGCTGGAGCCGTGGCGGCCACCGGCGTGCCGTTCTGATCGGCGCCATCGTCGCCGTCGTCGTGCTCGGTGGTGGTGTGACCGCCTGGGCCGCGGTCGGCAGCGGCGCCGCCGGGTACCGCATGGCCACGGTGACGCGTGCCGACATCGGGACCATGCTCGATGTCGTCGGCGGCGTGGAGCCGGTCGCCGACGCGGCGGCCTCGTTCCAGGTATCCGGACAAGTGGCGACCGTCACGGTGACGCCCGGCCAGGAAGTCACGGCGGGACAGACGCTCGGCGCCCTCAACACGACCGCCCTGAGCGAGTCCGTCTCGTCCGCCCAGTCCACGGTGGCGGCAGACCAGGCCAAGCTGACCGAGGACGAGGAAAACGAGCAGAGCGCGACGAACTCGTCATCGTCCTCGGCGTTAGGCAAGACCCAGAGCTCCACCCCGTCCTCGACCACGACGACCACGACGCCACCGCGCGGCACGACGGGCGGCCAGACCGCCACGGTCACCGCTGACCAGACCACCTTGACCGGCGACGAATCGACCCTGGCCGCTGACCAGAACAAGGAGGCAGCTGACCTGGCCCAAGCCCAGAGCGACTGCACCAACGCGAACACGAGCACGACGGCCGGCCAGGCCACCTGCGAGGCGGCGCTCCAGACGGTCTCCGCCGACGAGCAGCAGGTGTCCAAGGACCAGACCGCGGTGTCCAAGGACGAGACCGCCCTGGGGCAGGCGCTCGGTGCCGAGTCCTCGGGCGGGACTACTTCGACGACGACCACGTCGACACCGAGCGCCCCGGGCGGCGCTCCCGGCCAGGGCAGCCACGCCCTCGGCACGGCCAGCGAGGACGCCGACGACACCGGCGCCGGCATTGGCTCAACGTCGACCGGCACCGACAGTGGCAGCGGCGGCGGTGGGACGTCGGGCGGCGACACCGACACGCCTGAGCAGATCGCGTCGGACCAGGCCGCCATCGACACGGCCGAAGCCGACCTCACCAACGCCCAGCAGTCGCTGAACGAGGCCACGTTGACCAGCCCGATCAGCGGCACGGTGGTCTCGGTCGCCATCAACGTGGGCGACACGGTCAGCGCCGACTCCAGCACCGAGATCATTACGATCATCGGCACGAAGTCCTATGAGGTCACGGGCACGCTCGACAGTTCCCAAGTGCCCTCGGTCAAGGTGGGCCAGAGTGCCGCGGTCCAGGTGGATGGCGTCGACGGCTCCATGACCGGCACCGTCTCGCAGGTCGGTCCCGCCCAATCGAGTAACGACGAGTACACGTACCCCGTCGTGGTCGACCTGCCCTCGTCGAACGACGCGCTCTTCATCGGTTCGACGGCCAATGTCGTGATCGATACCGGGTCGGTGTCCAATGTGATGGCAGTACCCACGTCGGCAGTCGAGACGACGGGCACTCGGTCATTCGTCCTCGAGCTCGACAAGGGGACCCTGACCACGAAGATCATCAAGGTGGGCATGGTGGGCAACACGTACACCCAGGTGGTCTCGGGCCTGAGCGACGGCCAGAGCGTCGTCCTGGCTGACTACGCCGAGCCTGTGCCGTCGTCCAACACCGACCTCACCAACGCCCTGGGTGGCGGCGGCGGCTTCGGTGGACTCGGGGGTGGTGGCGGTTTCGGGGTTTTCCGTGCCCAGCGTCTCGGCGGAGGCGGCGCGGTCTCGTCCGGCTTCAGCAGGGCCGGCTGATCTCGTCGGTGTGTCCTCAGCCAGCGTGGCGAGGACGAGGATCCGGACCGAACACTACGGTGTATAGCGTGGATCGCTCACCCTCTGAGAAGGCTTCTCAGAGGTCGTCGCGCAGACGCTCGACGGGCGAAGCACGGTGAGCGCACCGGAGGATCAGGCCATCGACGTCGTGATCGAGATCCCGACCGGTAGCCGGAACAAGTACGAGTATGACCACGACCACCATGTCATCCGGCTAGACCGCCGCCTCTTCACTGCGACGACCTACCCTGCTGACTACGGTTTCGTGCCCGAGACGCTGGCGGGCGACGGTGACCCGCTTGACGCGCTGGTCCTGGTCGCCGACCCGACATTTCCCGGGTGTGTGGTCCGGGCACGCATCCTCGGCATGTTCTCCATGCACGACGAGAAGGGTGTCGACGCCAAGCTGATCTGTGTGCTCGAACACGACCCGCAGTGGGACGGAGCGCGTGACATCGGCGACGTCCCGTCCCACCTGCGCAACGAGATCGCGCACTTCTTCAGCATCTACAAGGATCTCGAACCGGACAAGTCGACGGACGTGGAAGGGTTTGCAGATCGAGAACGCGCGCTGAGCGAGCTGGTCGCCTGCCGTGCCGAGTACCGTCACGGCCTCCCGTGAGTTGCGGCACGGGCCCGGTCTTGCTCTGTCCCCCGGGTCGCCAGCCGAGCGGCCGCTCCACGGTGACGGCTTTGCCACTCGCCCCCCTAGGGCGTCCCGCCGGTGCTCCCGGAGCCCCCGAGACCGGGGAACCCGCCCCCGCCGAAGGGGTTGGTCGTGGGGGTCGTCTGCTGTTGAGCCTGTTCTTGGGTGCCGAGCGTGGCCGTCGTGGTGCGCTTGGTGTCCCCCACGTAGTAGGTGATCGTCACGGTCTGGCCCGGCTTGCTGTCTTGGATCGTCTTTTGCAGTGTGTCGGCTGATGTGACGGCCGTGCCGTTCACGGCGACGATGACGTCACCCTGCACCAGGCCGGCCTTGGCAGCGGGTGAGCCCGAGGCGACGGAGAGGACGACCGCACCCGATGACGGCGTGAAGCCGTACTGCTGGCGCAACGCCGGCGTCAGCGTGGTGATGTCGACTCCCAAGTAGCCCCCACCGGTCCCCGTCGCGCCGCCCTTCTCGAGTTGGGGGAGCAACGCTTCAACAGAGGCAGTGGGGATGGCGAACCCGATGTTCTGGGAGGAGGTTCCGTCACTCGACGTTCCGGCGACGGCAGTGTTCATGCCGATGACCTGAGCCGACGTATCGAGCAGCGGTCCGCCGGAATTTCCCGGGTTGATGGCGGCGTCCGTCTGGATCATGTTCTGCAACGTCTCGGTCTGGGTGCCCACTCCCCCGGCGGTGACCGACCGGCCGAGCGCCGAGACGATGCCTTGGGTGACCGTGGGTGTCCCGGCCGACAGGCCAAGCGCGTTGCCGATGGCGATCACGGCGTCGCCTACGACGGCCTTGGTGGAATCGCCGAACGTCACCGTCGGCAGGCCCGACGCGTTGTTGATCTTGAGCAGCGCCATGTCCTTGGCCTGGTCGTACCCGATGAGGGTGGCCGGGAGCGCCTTCGTCTGCCCGTACTCGGTGACGGTGATGGTCCCGCTGTTCCCGTCGATCGTGTAGAGCTCGATCACGTGGTTGTTGGTGAGCACCTCTCCGTCGGAGGTGATGATCATCCCTGTCCCCTGGTCTTCGGTGGATCCCGACTTGACGTCAATGGAGACCACAGCCGGGACCACCTTGTCCACCAGCTGAGGAATGCTGACGTTGCCACTCAACACGGCGGCTCCCGGAGCGGCGCCGCTCTCGTGGATGGTCACACTGGACCCTCCCCCGTTGCCGGTGTGGTCGGCGATCGCGGTGACCGCGGCGCCGATCGCTCCGCCGATGAGCGCGGCCACGACGGCCACGGGCAGCCAGGCCCTCGCCCGGCCTGGCGCGCTCGGCCGGGTGTGCACCGCCGACTCTGGACCCGGCACCTCTGCGGTACCGGCCGGGAACGGTGGCGGCACGAAGGAGGGATTTTGCGGAGGAGGCCAGGAGCGCGGACCCGGAGCCGGGGGAACTGTCGGGGAAACCGGGGTCAACGGCGGCTGGGGTCCCGGAGGCACGGGTGGCGGGGCCGAGGGCGCTGCAATGTGCGGTGCAGTCGGAGCCTCATCGCCGCCAACGCCGCGGTCGGCACCCTCGGGGGGCGACGGAGGCCTCGCCCAGGGCTGTGGAGGACCGGTCTCGGGCGCGGGCCCTGAGTGCTCGGTGTCCTCGCTCATGGGGATTCCTCCTGACGGGGTGCGAGCCCTGGTGCACCATTCCGGCGTCGATGAGGCCGCCGCCCGCCTCGGCTCCCGTCTCGGACTGCCGGCCTCGCGCCATGTTACGGGATCCGGGAATGTCCCAATCTTCACGGACGCACGGGGCGCGGTAGCGTGTCCGCCGCATGTCACGGCGGATCGACATCGAATTGACCAGCCACTCGGGCGACGGGTCGTGGACCTGGCGCGCGGCTGGCGCGCGCGTCAGCCCAAGGGGACGGTGGACGCATCACTCGTCCCCAGTGGCGAAGGCGTGGGTGCCGTGTTGCGTGCCGATGTCGAGGTCGGGCTCGAGGGAATCGAGATCGTGTCGCTCTCCCCCGCCAGGCCAGCGCAGTCTCCTGAGAAGATCGAGGGCCGAATTGAGGTTCGTGGCACGCCGAAGCGCGCGCCCGACGTGTCGGTGATCCTCGCGCCAGGGTCACGCCCGCCTCGCCGCGGTGACGGGGATTCCGAGGGATCCGAGAGCCGTCGGCGGGCCAGCGGAGACGGAGAGGCCACTCCACGCCGCGAGCGTGGCGAGCGACCTCGGAGCGGGAACGGACCACGACGGCCTGGCGGCCGGAGGCCGGGTGACGGCGAGACCCGGACCGGTCGCGGCGAGCGGCCAGCCGCTCCAACCTCCACCGTGCACCGCAACGCCATGCTGGCCGCGCTGCGCCCAGAGCAGATTCCCGTGGCGGAACAGCTCCTGCGCGGTGGCCTGCAAGCCGTGCGGCATGCCATTGAGGCTCAGAATGCCGCCGCCAAGTCGGCGGGCAAGCCGCCCGTGTCCTCCGAAGCGTTGCTCGCCATGGCCGACGAGCTCTTGCCAACGGTGCGCCTCGCGGACTGGAAGGACAAGGCGTCGGTGGCGCAGACCGCGGGCAAGGAGTGCCGCCTGCGCGAGCTGCGAGCGGTGGTGGCGGCCTCGCGCACGGTCAATCTCGACGACGAAGGGCGAGCTGCGGCCAAAGTGCTCCGTGAGTCGCTCGAGCAGCGCACGGCGGCGTTGCGCGACGAGTGGTTGGCCCGAATCACCAACGCGCTCAACGACGGCCGCGTCTTGCAGGCGTTGGAGGCGTCCGCCCGCCCGCCCGAGCCTGGCACCCGCTGTCCTGCCGATCTGGCCGTCCGCCTGGCCGAAGCAGCCGGGCAGGCCATGACGGCGGACCAGGCCCCCGAGGAGTGGATGCGACTGCTCGACACCGTGGTGGCCTCGCCCGTGCGTCGGACGGTGAAGCCGGTGGGCATTCCCGAGGACGAGGTGGCCCGCCAAGCGGCGCGGCACGCCTCCGGGGCAGTGCCGGCGCTGGCCAAGCTGTTGGGACTGCGCATCCCGCCCCCTCCTCCGCGGCGGACCGGGGTCGAACAGCGCTTCAGTCCAGCCGCCGGCTGACCGTCAGGAGGCGGGCACTGAAGCCGGCCGCCTCCAGACGCTGCTTCGTGGCCCGGTCGCCCGGGAGCGCCAGCGCGTCCACATCGGTGCAGCCTTGCGATCGGCACCAGGCGAGCGCCGCGTCGAGCAGGGCGGTCCCAACGCCCACCCCCCGTGCGGCGGTCTCGACGTAGCAGCACTCAACGGTGCCCCGGCGGCGTGCGGCGACAAGGTCGCCCGCCGTGACCGCGGCGACCCCGACCACGGCGCCGTGGAATTCTCCCACGAACAACTGGGCGACACTGCCGGGGTCGGTCCATCGGGCGAGCAGGGTGACGGTCTTGGCCTGGCCCACCAAGTCCGGCCCGCCGCGCCGTGCCGTTGCGGATTCCAGAGCCGAGGAGATCAGGCGGGCACAAACCGGGTGGTCCTCCGACCCGGCGGGGCGGACCCGTTCCATGCTCAGTCGGGCCCGAGCGTCGGCCCGGACGACGGGTGTTCGAGCAGCTGCTCGGCCCGGACCAAGATCGTGCGCCGGTTCCGCGTGGACGCCTCGTAACGCTGGACGGCTCGCAGCTCGTTGGGATCGAGGCTCTCGAGACGTCGCACCACCTGCGAGGCGCTGAGCGTGTCGTAGTCGGCCAGCGCACCCGCCACGATCACCGCGGCATCCGAGTCCGGTGCCGGACGCGGAGTGGGCGGAGCCGGCGCCCGGGCCCGTCCCGCCAGGCCCTCCTCATCGCGCGCCGTCCCGAAGAGTTCCCCCAGGTGGCTGGCCACCTTGTGTTGGCCCTTGGTCACCACAAAGCGACCCACCACCAAGGCGTTGCCAATCTGGAGCTCGACGCGACGCCGCCCCTTGGCGATCAGGTGGGGCAGGTCTTCGACGACACTCGCCGCGACGCCCACGGGGGCGAACAGGCAGAGGTCGAGGGTGCGACGCAGCGGGCTCTCGTCCGCGGGGTCCGCTCCGGCAGGCGCCCCGTCAGACACAATCCCGGCAGAGCATGTTCTTCTTGTCCGCCAGTTGGCTGGGATGCTTGACCAGGAAGCACGAGCGGCAGACGAACTCGTCGGGCTGTTTGGGCAGGACCCGCTCGTTGCCTTCGACCTTGTCCTCCTGGTCTGCTGCCTCTTCGTCCTCTGGTTCGTCCTCGACCACCAGGCGCTCTTTGAGGATCACGTCGAGGCTGGCCTCGACATCCTCGTCGTCGGGCTCCTCCTCTTCCTCATCCTCGTCCCCCTCGCCCGTACGTTCGACGACCGCCGCCGGCGAGGGGGTCAGGATCTCTTCGACCTCGTCCACCTCTTCGACCTCGTCGACCTCGTCGACCTCGTCCTCCACGTCGAGGTCGACGATGTCCTCGTCGTCGCCCAGGGCGTCCTCGTCGATGTCCTCGAGCGATTCGGCGTCGAGGTCCGTGTCGAGTTCGTCGTCCTCGAGCGACTCGTCCTGGTCGGCTGTGGCTTCAGCGGGAGCGGGATTTTCGACTTTGGCCTTCTTCTTGGTCGCCATGGTGCCGCGGGAGCATAGACGGTCGACGCCAGCGTCCGATCGCATCTCCGCGACCCGTTCGGGGTTCTGTCGAGCGGTTTGGAGCTGAGCGAGCGGATGGGCCCTGGGGTCTTTGGCGCCATGTCGCCGACCCGGGCCCCTGGGCCCACGACACGTTCTCTACTCGACCCCCAGGGCCAACCGCCGCCACTCACAGCTCATCCCCCCCTTTGCGGCTGCGTCAGTGCTTCCTCTTCTGCAGCGGTGCAGGGGCGTCGGAACTGCGGGGTACATTACGCAAATCGGGGGTGGGGTCGTCAAGAAGCATCCGAGCCCCTTTACCAGGGCAAACGAGGGTACTTCCTGGTCAATGCGTTGCAGATTTTTCCGAACGCCGACGTTCCGCCCGACGTTCGGACTCGAGACGCTCCAGGTCGGTGCCGCCGTGGTCGACGAACACCATGGCCTCGGCCAGGGCTCGATGGCCGGCGACCTCGGCGATGGCGCGGTGCATCTGCTGGGCCACCCGGCGGTAGGCCGGGTGGCCCTGAGCTCCCGAGCGCAGTTCGATCAAGTGCGTCGCCTCGCGCGCGTTGAACTGCATGATGTACCGGATGCGGTGGGCCAGCGCCACGGCATACGACGCCTGCTCGGGAAAATCTGGCAGCAGTGACCGGTACAGGTCCTCGGCGCGACCGATGGCTTCGTCGTAGCGGACCTCGAGCCCGGCGGCGGACACGGGGTCGGGCGTGTCGTAGCCGAGCGAGATCCCGAGTCGTTGCCACTCAATGGTCAGCATGCGATGTCGCTGGAGATCGCGAAACGCGCCGTAGTCGGTGACGAGTTCGAAGCGGTAGTCGGTGCGCTCGAAGGCACGCCCGGGCCGGTGGCGTCGGTTCCGTCGATCGCCGACGTACACGCGCAGCAACGCCACCCGGTCGTCGTGGCTCAACCGGCGTATCCGACGGGTTGCCTCCCGCTCGGAACACCCGAGATGCGAGAAACAAGCAGCGACCAGTACCCTTTCCTCGCCGTCAGGGTCGTAGTCGAGCAGGGTCACCTCGTCGGACGTTGGTTTCGCCCCCGAGCCGGGCTCGTGGAGATCCGGCCACAGTCGCGCCACGAGGCGCCCCGTGGCCGCTTGGGTGGTGGCCAAGTAAGCCGACCATGCACCCCCTCGTTCGGCGACGTCGACGCGTTGGAGGAACGACGGGATCACCTTGCGCAACTCGACGAGCATGAGGTCGGCGTAGTGACGTGCTTCGGGGAGCGGGTGCGCGCGCATGCGCAGGAGCAGCTGTTCGTAGGACTGGCCGGTGCCGTACATCCCGATGTTCGAGAGCGAAGCGGCGGGAAGAAGCCCGCGCAACGCGTCGAGCGACTTGGCCCGGATGGCCTGCCGGTAGACGAAGTCACTGTCCCCCGCCTGTTGGGGAAAACGCTCGACGATCCACGCCTGCATGCGAGGCAGCAGCGCGCCGTACGTGTCGAAGATGCGGTCCATCTCGCCGACGAAGCGCGCTCCGTGAGGCGAGTCGAGGATCTCTGGGGGGCGGAAGTAGCGGTACAGCCCGTTCGCCAGTCGCTGGTTGTACGAGATGTACCGCGTGGACTGCTCGAGGTACGACATGAGCCGGCCCCACTCGAGCACCTTGGACAGCACGTTCGACGACTGCTCGCAGGCGAGGTGGACGCCCCCGAGCTGTGCCACCGAGTCGTCGCCGTACTCGACGAACACCTTCTCGTAGAGCTGCTCCGCTCGCTCGAGGCCGACAGTGGCGTCAATGCCGGCGTCCCCCGCCACGTCGAGGTCGCCGACGAACTCGTCGAGGAAGAGCCGGCGCAGACTCTTGGGCGAACGCGAATAGCGGGCGAAAAGAGCCCCCTTGACCACCTCGGGCAGGTTGACGAGGGCGAATACCGGCTGGTCCAGGTTGGTGACATAGCGCCGGAGCACGGCCTCCTCGTCGGAGGTGAAGCGCTCTTCGGAGTAGGGGTACATGCCCGGCCAACCATAGAACCCGGGTGGATCGACGGTGGCGGATGGGGCTGAGGCGTCGGGGGGGTCAGCCGTCGGGGACTCCGCCGGCGCAGACGCCGCGAAGGAGCAGGTCGACGGCCTCGCCGGCGGCCGCAGCGACCCCCGGATCGTCCGCCGTGTGGGACACCTGCTGGGCCAGATCGGCGATGGACTTGACGTTCCGCACGAAGTCCCCCGGAGCCAGCTCACCGGCGTCGCGAGCGGCCACGCCGAGCGCCGTGGCGAAAGACGCCCCGCGTGCCCACGAGGCCACCGCGGTGGCCAGCCCGGGCGACGGTTGGCGGGTGCGAGGGACGGTGTTGGCCTCTTCGATGGCGCGGATCTCGTCGGCCAGCGCGGCGACCTCGGCACAGCGGCGCGCCAGATCCGCCGTGCGCCGGTCTCCCAGCCGGTCCTGGGGTTGGCCGTGGTGCTTTCCACGGCGTGGTCCGTGATGGACGGGGAGACGACGTACCCGGCGTGGTTCGAACACCAGCGCCGAGAGAACTCCGGCGAGCACCGACGGCTCGGCTTCGGCGAGGGCGTCTCGAGCGAGCACCTCGGCCATCAGCAGGTCCGACTCGTGGTAGAGCCGCGCCAGGCCACGCCCGGCATCGGTGAGCGACCATCCGGCGAGGTAGCCCCTCGCCTCGAGGACCGCCAAGCGGTGCTCGAGCTGGCGTTCCAGCAGGTCAGGGGTGCGGGCCTGCCACTGCGCGAAGGAGCGGTGCAGCACGGCGGCCGCGGTCTCTCGGTCGAAGCGGGCCACCAGGTTCACCGCCAGGTTGTACGTGGGCCGGAAGGCCGATCGCAGATCGGGAGGGGGCGCCGCGGCCACGTTCGCCGCTTCGGCGAACGTGGTCTCGCTCGACCACACCACCACGGCGTGACCTTCGGCGTCGAGTCCTCTCCGGCCGGCCCGGCCGGTGAGCTGCATGTACTCACCAGAGGTCAGCGTGGCGCGCCCCGCCCCTCCGTACTTGGTGAACCGCTCAATCACCACCGACCGGGCTGGCATGTTGATCCCGAGGGACAACGTCTCGGTGGCGAAGACCACTTTCAGTGCCCCGGATGCGAAGCACTCCTCCACCGTCTCCCGGAAGACCGGGACCAGGCCGGCATGGTGCGCGGCCACTCCCCGCTCGAGTCCCTCCAGCCACTCGTCGTACCCCAGGACGCGCAGATCGTCGTCGCTGAGGGCCTCCACCCGTCGTTCGGCGATGACGCGGATGGCGGAGCGCTCGGGACCGCCGGTGAGACGGACGCCATCACGCACCACCTGCCGGACGGCGTCGTCACATGCGGCTCGGCTGAAGATGAACACGATGGCGGGAACCATGTCCCGGTGGGCCAGCTCCTCGACCAGCTCCGTGCGCCGGGGGGTCCGGAAGGGAAGCTTGGGCCGGCGGCCGCGCGGGTGCCAATGGGCGGACCGCCCTCCCAGGGACCGGCGAACGGACTGGTCGATGCGCAGACCCTCGTCGCCCGGCTTCCCCGACTCCGCCAACAACGGGACCAGGCGGATCTCCTCGTCGTCACGCCCGACGACGGCGAAGTGATGGCGGAGCACGATCGGCCGGTGCCGTTCGACGATCACCGCGGTGTCACCGCGAACCGACTCCAACCACCCGCCGAGCTCTGCGGCGTTGTTGACCGTGGCCGAGAGGCACACGAAGCGGATCTCCGGCGGGGAGAGAACGAGCACCTCCTCCCACACCCCGCCGCGGTAAGGGTCCTGCAGGAAGTGCACCTCGTCGAGCACCACGGTGTGGAGGCCTGCCAGGAGTTGAGAGCCTGCCAGGAGCATGTTGCGCAGGACCTCGGTGGTCATGACCACCACTGGTGCCCGTGGTCGCAAGGTGGTGTCCCCTGTCAGGAGACCGACGTGTTTCTCGCCGTGAGTTGCCACGAGCTCGCGGTACTTCTGGTTCGACAGGGCCTTGAGCGGGGTGGTGTAGAAGGCCTTGCCGTGCGATGCGAGGGCCCGGCGGACGGCGTAGGCCGCCACGAGGGTCTTACCCGACCCCGTGGGGGCGGACACGAGCACCGAATGGCCGGCTTGGAGGGCCCGGAGCGCCTGGCGCTGGAAGTCGTCGAGGGCGAAGGGCAGGGCGCGCTCGAATCCCTCCGCCTCGGTCGCCTCGACTGGCCACGGGGACGCCGTCACCGCCCGAGCAGCTTCCCGATGCCAATGGACAAGAAGTAGAACGCCACGAGCGGGACGGCCAGGGCGAACATGGAGAACGGGTCGGAGCTCGGAGTGAAGACGGCCGCGATCACCACAATGGCGATGACGGCCCAGCGCCACGACCGCAGCAAGGCGGCCGGTGTCACCACCCGTGCCAGCTCGAGCGAGACGAGGACCACTGGGAACTCGAAGGTCAGTCCGAAAATGGTCATCATCAGGAGGATGAGACCCAGGTACGGGATCGGGTCGTAGATCGCCTGAAGTTGGGGGCCCCCGATGGAGCGGAGCCAGGACAGCGCATGGGGAAGGGTGAGGTAGGCGGTGGCCGCACCGGCCAGGAAGAGCACGAATGCACTGCAAACGAAGGGGATGGCGTAGCGACGCTCGGACGCCTTGAGCCCGGGCGTGACGAACCGCCACGTCTCGAACAAGATCACCGGTGAGGCCAGCACGAGCCCCCCGAAGAGGGCGATCTTGACCCGCAACGTGAGCCCGTCCAGCGGAGAGGTGACATACAAGGTGCACGTGCCGTGAGACGTGACCAGCAGGGAGCTGTTGTCGGCGCCCGAGTGGTGCCCGCCCGGCGCGTCAAGGCTGCAGAGCGGATGCACGAGGAAGTGCAGGATCGGTTCGTAGGCGACGACGGCGACGGTGGCCGCGACGGCGAAGGCGACCAGACAGACGACGACCCGCCGGCGCAACTCGCCCAGGTGCTGCGCCAGCGTCATGTCGTCGGGGGACGGCCGGTTCCGGCGCCAGGCCGTCAAGGGAACCTCACCACACGGTGCGAGGTCAGTTGAGCGTGGGGTCACCCGACGCGACGTCGCTCGGTGACCCTGGCCCGTGCCGTGGCTGCTCGGCGGCCGGGGTTGGAGGTGTGCGCGCCTCGGGATCCCCCGCCCCGTTCACGCTGGCCGGCGCGCCCTCCTCGTCCGAGGACATCGTCGAGAGATGGTGCAAGAGGGCCGAGGGCGAGCGGGCCAGACGGGCGATCTCCGAGGTGGGAGGCAAGTCGGGTACGGAGTTGCGCACCTCGGACTCGACCCGATGGCGGAACTCCGTGAACGACCGCCAGGCGCTGCCCACCTGTCGGGCGAACTGGGGGAGGCGGTCAGGTCCCAAGAGGATGACGGCGACCACGACGATCACCAGCAGCTTGCCCGGATCGAGGTTGAACATGCGCCCTCACTCTAGGGTCTGCTCACAACGACGCGATGAGCCGCTCGACCCGTTCGTCGTGCGACTTGAAGGGGTCTTTGAGCAGCACGGTGCGCTGGGCCT
Organism: uncultured Acidimicrobiaceae bacterium; assembly: GCA_963787485.1. Taxonomy (GTDB): domain Bacteria; phylum Actinomycetota; class Acidimicrobiia; order Acidimicrobiales; family RAAP-2; genus Bog-473. The sequence continues at coordinate 49,123 of CAWBDF010000003.1, forward strand.
GGTCGTTCAGCTTGAGGTGGACCCAGTCGACCGTGAAGTCCCGGCGGCGCTCCTTGGCGCGCTTGACGAAGGCGCCCCGCAGGCGGGCCCGGGTCGTCTCGGGGGGCGAGACCATGGCCTCGGTGATGGCGTCGTCGGTGCAGATCCGGTCCATCTGGTCGTGCCGTTGCAGCTTGTAGAACAGGCCGCGCTGGCGGTCGACGTCGTGGTACATGAGGTCGACCATCGCCACCTTCGGGTGCGACAGCGGGATGTCGTGTCGTGCCCGCATCTGCTCGACCAGGCGGTGCTTGGCCACCCAGTCGCATTCCCTCCACAGGGAGCTGGGGTCGGCCTCGAGCCCCTTCAGGCAGTGCTCCCACATGTCGAGCGCACGGTCCTCTTCGGGCGACAGGCCGCGGCGGTCGCGGAATTTCAGCGCGCGCTCGAGGTACTCGATCTGAATGTCCAGCGCTCGCATCTCGCGGCCGTTAGCCAGGCGCACCCGCCGCTGGCAGGTGATGTCGTGGCTGATCTCCCGAATGGCGCGGATCGGGTTTTCGAGCGTGAGGTCCCGGAGCACGGTGGCCGAATCCTCGAGCATGGCGAGGAGGATGGAGGTGGTCCCCACCTTCAAGAACGTGGCGTACTCGCTCATGTTGGAATCGCCCACAATGACGTGCAGCCGGCGGAAACGCTCGGCGTCTGCGTGCGGCTCGTCGCGTGTGTTGATGATGGGCCGGCTCCGGGTGGTCGCCGAGGAGACGCCCTCCCAGATGTGCTCGGCGCGTTGGCTCAGGCAGAAGATGGCACCCCGGGCCGTCTGCAGGACCTTCCCAGCCCCCGCGTAGATCTGGCGGGAGACCAGGAACGGGATGAGGACCTCGGTGTAGCGGTTGAACTCGTCGTTGCGCTCGGTCAGGTAATTCTCGTGGCAGCCGTAGGAGTTCCCCACCGAATCCGTGTTGTTCTTGAACAGGTACACCTCTCCGCGGATGCCCTCCTCGCGTAGCCGCGCCTGGGCGCCGGTGACGAGTTGGGCCAAAATCCACTCCCCCGCCTTGTCGTGCACCACGACGTCGGTGATCCGATCGCACTCAGGCGTGGCGTACTCGGGATGGCTGCCCACGTCCAGATAGAGCCGCGCTCCGTTCTCGAGGAAGACATTGGACGAGCGTCCCCACGACACCACCCGTCGGAACAGGTACCGCGCCACTTCGTCGGGGCTCAGACGCCGTTGTCCGCGCAGGGTGAACGTCACGCCGTACTCGTTCTCGACCCCGAAGATGCGCCGTTCCACGTGGGAAACCGTACCGTCGCCTAGGCCAGCACGGGTGCCAGCTCCGCTTCATCGATGCGTCGGAACGTCCGACGCCCGTTGCCCCGGCTCAAAATGGCCACCTCGAGGTCGCCTGGTGCCAACGTGCGGTCCGGTCCGGCCAGCGCACGGGTGGCGGCGGCGATGGCCGTGCCCATGTCCCAATCGGCCTGCCAGGCCTCGGTGACCCGTTCCGTGATCGTCTCGGCATCGCCTCCCAGCACGGCAAACCTGTTCTGGTCGGTGATGGTGCCCTCGTAGGCAATGTGGTACAGCTGTTTCTCGGTGTCTCCCAGCTCGGCGACGAGGATCTCGACCTCGAGTGGCTTCATTTCGTGGGTGAACACGTTCCCCAGGTATTGCGCGTAGAGGTTGGCCAATGAGCGGGCGTCGACGTCCTCCCGGCTGAAGGCGTACCCCTTGGTGTCCGCATGGCGGACGCCCGCCACCCGGAGCTGGTCGTACTCGTTGTACTTGCCGACGCCACCGAACGCGATGCGGTCGTAGATCTCGCTGATCTTGTGCAGCGAGCGCGACGGGTTCTCGGCCACCATGGCGATGCCGACGTCGTAGGTGGTGGCCACCAGGGAGCGCCCGCGGGCAATGCCCTTCTGGGCGTACTCGGCGCGGTCCTTCATGACCTGCTCCGGGGCGACGTAGTACGGCATGCTCATCGGCCGCGCTCCTGACGTCGGGCGATGACGGCGCCGAAGCGCTGGGCCACCTCGTCCTGCGCCACCTCTTGGTAGCCCTCACGGTCCACGACGGCGATGATCGGGTAGATGCCGCGTACCGAATCGGGCCCGCCGGTGGCGGAGTCCTCATCGGCCGCGTCATAGAGGGAGGCAATGACCAGGTCGACTGCCGCGTCGCGCGGCAGCCCCTCGCGCCAGCCGAGTTTCACCGTGCTGCGGGCGTCGCGGCCGCCCGAGCCGGTGGCCTGGAAGTCGGTGTCCTCGTAGTGGCCACCGGTGATGTCGTAGTTGAAGATGCGGCCCGTCTCCCGGGTGGTGTCGTAGCCGGCGAAGAGCGGGACGACGGCCAGGCCCTGCATGGCCAGCGGGAGATGCTGGCGAACCATCTGGGCGAGTTGGTTGGCCTTTCCCTCGAGGGAGAGGGTCGAACCCTCCACCTTCTCGTAGTGTTCCAGTTGGACCTGAAAGAGGCGCACCATTTCAAGGGCCATGCCGGCGGTCCCGGCGATGGCCACGGCAGAAAAACGGTCGGCCGGGAACACCTTCTCCATGGCGTGGTGGGCGATGAGGTTCCCCGCGGTGGCCCGCCGGTCGCCGGCCATGACGACGCCCTCGGCATCGCGCAGTGCCACCAAGGTGGTTCCATGTGGCACCTCCAGTCCCCGACCGGTGTCCAGAGCGCGCCCAGGTGGTTCCATCGACTCCTGGGTCATCCGCAACAGGCTGAGGAAGTTCGGCCCCGGGTCGTGCTCGGGGGGAAAGAGGGGAAGCGACACGGGGGGCTACTGCCCGCCCTTCTGCACGTAGTTGCGCACGAACTCCTCGGCGTTGTCCTCCAGGACCTCGTCGATCTCGTCGAGGAGGTCGTCGAGCTCCGCCTTGAGCTTCTCGCCCCGCTCGGACGCCGCCGGCCGTTCCTCGGTCGCCTCAGCCTCGGTCTCGGTCTCGGACGGCCGAGATCCGGTGCTCCGCTTCTTCTGTTCATGTTCTGCCATGGTTCTCAGTCCCCGTCCAGTTACGTCGACCGATTCGCCTAGGAATTGAGCCGGTCGAGCAGGTCTGCCGGACCCGTGCTCTGTCTCAGGAGCGCGCCCGTGTGCTCGGCTGTTCCCTTCAATGGGTCCATCATAGGGACGCGCCGCAGCGGATCCGTGCCGATGTCGAAGACCAGGGAGTCCCAGTTGGCCGTGACCACGGCGTCGGGCCAACGGGCCAGGCACTTGCCCCGGAACCACGCCCGTGTGCCCGTCGGGGGCTCGGAGACGGCGGCGCGCACCTGGGACACGTCGAGGAGGGTGCGCATCCCGAGACGTCCGAAGACCGACTTGCTCGGCCGGAGGTCGTGGTACTGGAGGGCCAGAGCGGCGACCCGCGGGTCCTGCCAGCCGCAGGAGTGGCGGTCTTGGTACGCCAGGAGCAGTTCGCGCTTGGCCACCCAGTCGAGGCAATCTGCCAGCGAGGACGGATCCGATTCGAGCCCCTCCAGAACGGCTTCCCAGTGCTCGAGCACCAGTGCGCCGACCGAGCCGTCGTCGCCCAGCGCGGCAAGGCCGCATGCCTCGGCATACTTGCGGGCGGCGCCGAAGATCTCCCACTGGATCTCGAGTGCGGTGGCCGTCGACCCGTCGGTGAGAGCCAGCGGACGCACCAGCGAGAGGTCGGCCGACACCTGGTGGAGGGCGCGAACCGGGTCTGACAGCGACAGGTCGCGGGTGGGCCCGGCGTCGTCCTCAACCATGGAGAGGACGATCGCCGTGGTGCCGACCTTCAAGAAGGTGGCAATTTCGGACAGGTTGGCGTCCCCGACGATGACGTGGAGCCGGCGAAACCGCTTCGGGTCGGCGTGGGGCTCGTCCCGCGTGTTGACGATGGGACGCTTGAGCGTGGTCTCGAGCCCGACGATCTCCTCGAAGAACTCCGCCCGCTGGGAGATCTGGTAGTGCACCGTGTCCGAGTCGAGCGCAGCCGTCTCGACCCCCACCTTGCCCGAACCGGTGAAGAGGGTGCGCGAGACGAAGTGCGGGACGACGCCGTCGATCACCTTGGCGAAGGGGACCGACCGGTCCATCATGTAGTTCTCGTGGCAGCCGTAGGAGTTGCCCTTGCCGTCAGAATTGTTCTTGTAGACGATCGGTGCCGGCTGTTCGGGTATGCGGAGCGCTGCCGCGGCCATGGAACGACGGAGCACCTCCTCCCCCGCCTTGTCGTAGACGACGCACTCCAGCGGCGTCAGGCACTCAGGGCTGGAGTACTCGGGGTGGGCGTGGTCGACGTAGAAGCGTGCGCCGTTTGTCAGGACCGTATTGGCCAGGTGGGTCTCGACCATGGGCGCGAGTGACCCCTCGCGGGCGAACCCGCGGGCGTCGTTCCCCGGCGTCTCATCCTCGAAATCCCAGCCGATCTGCTGCTCGACGTCAGCTGCATAGGCATTGACCAGGACCGAGGACGCCGCGATGGGGTTCTGGTCGGGACCGGGCGAATGAATGCCGTACTCGGTCTCAATGCCGCAGACCTTCACACTGGCCACGGAGCGACCTCCCGTTACAGGTACTGGCCGGTACCGACCCGCTCAATGGAGCGGCCACCGTGCACCTCGCGGTCCTCGGTGAGCAGCGTGCGGACGTACACGATGCGCTCGCCCTTCTTGCCCGAGATCCTGGCCCAGTCGTCCGGGTTGGTCGTGTTGGGCAGGTCCTCGTTCTCCTTGTATTCCTGGCGGATGGACTCGAGCATGTCGGCGGTACGGATGCCACCGCCCTGCCCGGCGATGACCCGCTTGATGGCCAGCTTCTTGGCTCGGCGGACGATGTTCTCGATCATCGCCCCCGACGCGAAGTCGCGGTAATAGAGGATCTCTTTGTCGCCGTTCTGGTAGGTGACCTCCAAGAAGCGGTTGTCGTCGTCCTCCCGGTACATCTCGAGGACCGTCGTCTCAATCATGGCCTGCACCGCCTTGGCCGGGTCTCCGCCACCCAGCCGCTGCACCTCGCCGGTGTCGAGCGGCAGCCGGGGGGTCAGGTACCGACTGAAGATCTGCCCAGCCGCGTCCTCGTTGGGGCGCTCGATCTTGATCTTCACGTCGAGGCGCCCGGGGCGCAGGATGGCGGGATCAATGAGGTCCTCGCGGTTGGAGGCTCCGATGACGATCACGTCGCGCAGGGACTCGACGCCGTCGATCTCGGCCAGGAGCTGGGGCACGATGGTCGACTCCATGTCCGAGCTGATCCCAGTTCCCCGGGTGCGGAACAGCGACTCCATCTCGTCGAAGAACACGATGACGGGGATCCCCTCGTCCGCCTTTTCCCGGGCCCGCTGGAAGACCTGCCGGATCTGGCGCTCCGTCTCGCCGACGTACTTGTTCAACAGCTCGGGGCCCTTGATGTTGAGGAAGAAGCTCCGGACGTTGTCGTTGCCGGTCTTCTCGGCCACCTTCTTGGCCAGGGAGTTGGCCACCGCCTTGGCGATCAGGGTCTTGCCGCAGCCCGGAGGGCCGTAGAGCAAAATGCCCTTGGGCGCGGGCAGGGAGTACTCCACGAACAGCTCGCGGTACAGGTAGGGCAGCTCCACCGCGTCGGTGATGGCCTCAATCTGCGAGTCGAGCCCACCGACGTCGGCGTAAGTGATGTCGGGTACCTCCTCGAGGACGAGCTCCTCGCTCTCGAGCTTGGGCAGCTTCTCGACGAGCAACTGCGTGCGCATGTCCATCAGGAGCGAGTCCCCCGCCCGGAGCCGCGTGCCCATCATGTCCTCGGAGAGCTCGGCCACCCGTTCCTCGTCAGCCCGGGCGAACACGATGCAGCGACGCTTGTCCTCCAACTGCTCCTTGACGGTGACGACTTCGCCGGAGAGCTCCGCGTCGCGCACGAGCACGACGTTGAGGCTCTCGTTGAGGACGACCTCGTTTCCTTTTCGGATGGCCCCGGGGTCGATGTCGGGGTGCAGGCTCACCCGCATTTTGCGGCCGCTCGAGAAGACGTCGATCGTGCCGTCCTCGTTGACGCCGAGGAACGTGCCGTAAGCCGCAGGAGGCTGGGTGAGCTTCTCGACCTCCTCGCGAAGGGTGGCCAGCTGCTCCTTGGCCTGCTGGAGCGTGAAGATGAGCTTCTCGTTCTGCGAGGTGGCCTGGGCCAGCTGGCCCTTGGACTCGAGAAGACGCTCCTCGAGGGCCTGCACTCGGCCGGGACTCTCGTGCAACCGTCGCCGAAGCGCGTGGATCTCGTCCTCGGCGTCCGCCAGTTCGGCGCGCAGAGCCTCGAGTTGGGCGGCGTCGTCCTCGGGGGATGCGGTCATCAATGTCACCCTAGCCCTCGGTCCGCTGTCCTTCGCCGCATGGCCGCCCAGGGGGATGGACCAGCAGCAGGTGCCCGGCCAGGTACGATCATGATGTCGGGTTGCCTGATCGGTTGCCCGGTTGACGCTGCTCGGCGGACCTCACTACGGTCCTCGGGGCCCCACGGGCGGTGGTCGGACGAAGCCGGACGGCGGCGGCGACAAGGAGAGAGACAGGTACATGAAGGTCTGGATCGACCAGGATCTCTGCACCGGCGACGGGCTGTGCGAGGAGATTGCACCTGCTGTGTTCACCCTCCTCGACGACGGTCTGGCCTACGTGAAGGAAGAGGGCGACATCAAGAACGAACCGGGTGGTTCCGCCGGCATGGCGGCCGTCCCGAGTGAGCTCGAAGAGGCCGTGGTCGAGGCCTCCGAGGAATGCCCGGGCGAGTGCATCTTCATTGAGCAGGACTGACGCTCCTCGTCACTGTCGACCTGACCCTGCCGCACCCCGGCTAATCGCCGGGCCGTGTGGATCACCCGGCTAATCGCCGGGCCGTGTGGATCACCCGGCTAATCGCCGGGCCGTGGTGAGGAACCCGGTGTGGCCCACCATGCGATGGTCCGGGCGGACCGAACGTGCCTCGATGTGCCACGTCCGGCGCAGGATCTCCTGCGTCTCGGCCAGGCCGAAGGGGACGTCGGGGTCGTCGAGCGCCTGACGCAGCAACGCGGTCTGGTTGATGGTGGGCAGGTAGGCCAGAAGGATGCCTCCTGGCCGGAGTGCCCCGGCCGCGGCATGTACCACCTTGTGGGGCTCGGGCATGTCGAGCACGATGCGGTCCAGCGCCGTCTCGTCGATCCCCTGCGTGACGTCACGGATCTCGACCCGGTAGGGAACGTCCGGGCCAAGCGCGCCGTGCACGTTGGCCTGGGCGCGCTCGGCGAAGTCCGGTCGCAGCTCGTAGCCGACCACTGACGCTCCCGCCCGCAAGACGGTCATGGAGAGGGCGCCGGAGCCGACGCCCGCCTCCAGCACGCGCTGTCCCGGCGCGATGTCGGCGGCCAGCAGGATGGCTCCGAGGTCCTTGGGGTAGATCACCTGGGCACCGCGGGGCATCTTGAGGATCACGTCGCTGAGCGTCGGCCGCAGCGCGAGGAAGGGCCGCCCGGTCGACCCGGTGACCGTGCACCCTTCGGTGGCTCCGATCACCTGGTCGTGGGACAGGATCCCGGCGTGGGTGTGGAAGCTCGTACCCGGCACCAGCGTCAGCAGGTAACGCCGGTCCTTTCCGTCAATGAGGAGCACTCGCTCCCCCGCCGCCAGCGGCCCCGGCACGGGGTCAGGAGGGGGCCGGCGCGGTGGTGCGGTCGCGCACCGTGATCAGCACCTGCTCGCCAGGCGACACGTTCAACGAGGAGACCACGGTGCTGCGGTCGTTCAGCACGCGGCGGAGGAAGAAGGTCGCTCCCGCGAGGAGGAACCAGTACCAGTTCCCGGCGAGGCCCCGGCGGACCCCGGCCCGCAGGAAGCGTCGCAGGAGGAAGTCCATGTCAGAGCCGCCGGATCTCGACGACGGCCGACCTCGCCCGTCCCCGCCGCCGGCCGGCCATGAAGGCGAGCGCGATGATGAGGATCCCGATGGCGCCCGCGACGGCCAGCCCTCGCGGCGCGGCGGCTCGGACCGTCGCCTCCCCCTCACCCATCACCTGGGCGTAGGCCGCCTGCAGGTCGTCCCGCGTGATGAGCCGCCCGTTCCCCCGCGCCCTTGAAGTCATATTCGTCGTCCCAGGCATCAGCGTGTTCCCTCCTGTCCCTCGGACTGCACCACAGTCTGACCCCCGTTGTCGGCCGCGGCGCGCCGGGCCATGACCGCGGGGAGCTTCTCCTGGCCCGGTCCGGCGGTGATGCGCCATGCCGCCAGACCGATGATGCCGGTCCCCAGGACCACGACGACCGCGTAGGGGACCCAGGACCAGTCTCCCGTCAAGGCCGTGCCCGTCTCGGTCTGCAAGAGGCGCAAGATCCCGATCAGGATCAGCAGGATCCCGATGGCGAGGAAGAAGGATCCGGCGATGCCCATGTAGAGGAAGCGCCCGAGCCCCCGCAACGGGTCGACCGTCTCCTGCTTGAGGTAGTCGACCGTGAGTTGGAACGCGTCATCGCCGGCATTGCGCAGGCCGTGCCCACCGTTGTCAGAGCGTGGTGCCATGTGGCGCACCATCCTGGTCGCTGCGCCTTCGACGTGCAACCACCGGCACCGGCCAGTCGACCAGGAGCCCCTACCTGACCTGAGGGAGGAGACGGTTAGGGTTGGCCGAGTGAGCGCCCCGACCTCCGCCACAGACGTCCAGGACCCTCGGCTGGTGGAGCTGGGCATCAACGTCATCCGAGGTCTCGCCATGGACGCACCCGCACGCGCCACGTCGGGCCATTCGGGCACCGCGATGGCGCTGGCGCCGTTGGCTCACGTCCTGTGGACACGCATCATGCACTACGACCCCCGCGATCCCTCGTGGCCCGACCGCGACCGGTTCGTCCTGTCGAACGGCCACGCCTGCATCCTCCAGTACGCCCTGTTGCACCTGACGGGATACGACCTGACCCTCGAGGACCTCCGACAGTTCCGCCAATGGGGGAGCCGTACCCCCGGACACCCCGAGGCGGGCCACACCGCCGGGATCGAGGTGACGAGCGGCCCGCTCGGCCAGGGCTTCGCCAACGCCGTCGGGCTGGCCCTGGCGGAGCGGTGGCTGCGCACCACCTTCGGCTCGGAGGTGTGCGACCACCGGACCTACGTGATCGCGGGCGACGGCTGCTTCATGGAGGGCGTGTCCCACGAGGCGGCGTCGCTCGCCGGGCACCTCGGCCTGGGCCGTCTGCTGGCCTTCTACGACGACAACCACATCACCATTGACGGCCCGACCGCGCTGGCCTACAGCGACGACGTGGCGGGTCGCTTCGCGGCGTATGGCTGGCGCGTGCGCAACCTCGGGGAGATGGCCAACGACGTCGACGGGCTGGAGGCGGCGATCCGCGATGCGCTCGACGGCCCAGATGAGGGTCCCCGTGCCCAGCCGACGCTCCTCATCCTTCGCAGTCACATCGGTTGGCCGTCGCCGCACCTCACCGACACGGCCGAGGCCCACGGCACCCCTTTCAGCGCGGACGAGATCCGGGCCACCAAGGAGCTCCTCGGGCTCCCCCCCGACGAGTCGTTCTGGGTGCCCGAGGACGTGCGCGAGTTCTACGGAGTTCAGGTTGCCCAGGGCGCCGAGCTGCGGGCCGACTGGGAGAAGCGCGTTGCCACCTGGGAGGGAGACCGCGCCGCGTGGGACGCGGCCCAAGCCGGACACGGCCTCCCTGGTTGGTCCGACGGCCTGCCGAGCTTTCGTCCCGGCACCGATCTGGCCACCCGGCGGGCCATCAACCAGTGCATCAACGCCACGGTGTCGAAGCTGCCGGGTCTCGTCGCCGGTTCGGCCGACCTGACCGGGAACAACGGCGTCAAGATCGAGGGCGCCCTGGCGCAGGAGGCCGACACGCCCGGCGGGACGCAGGTGCACTACGGCATCCGCGAGTTCGGCATGGGCGGCGTGATGAACGGACTGGCCCAGCACGGCGGCATCCTCCCGGTGGGGGGAACCTTCTTCGCCTTCTCCGACTACATGCGCCCGGCGGTCCGCCTGGCCGCGCTGACCGGCTCGCACGTCATCTACTCGTGGACGCACGATTCGATCGGCCTGGGCGAGGACGGACCGACCCACCAGCCGGTGGAGCAGCTGGCGTCCCTCCGGGCCATGCCGGGCCTGACCCTCATCCGGCCGGCCGACGCCAACGAGACGGCGCAGGCCTGGCGACTGGCCGTCGACGCCCAGGGTCCGGTAGGCCTGGTGCTGACGCGCCAGAACGTGCCCGTGCTGGCCGGGACGGCGGAGCGGGCACCCGAGGGTGTCGCACGCGGGGCGTACGTGCTGCGCGACGCCGAAGGCGGAGCGCCGCAGATCGTCCTGGTGGGCACGGGCAGCGAGGTGCAGCACTGCGTGGTCGCCGCAGTCACGCTGGCCGACCTCGGCGTGCAGGCCCAGGTCGTGTCGTTCCCGTGCTGGGAGTCCTTCGAGCGCCAGGACGACCACTACCGGGCCTCCGTGTTCCCCCCCAGGGTGCCCGTGCTCAGCATCGAAGCCGGTGTCACGCTGGGCTGGGACCGTTACGCCGACGACGCCATCGGCATCGACCACTTCGGCGCCTCGGCCCCCGGCGCCGTGGTCATGGAGAAATTCGGCTTCACGCCCGAGCACGTGGTCGAGCGGGCACAGGCACTCCTGGCACGCGGAAATGGCTGAACGGAAGGCTCGCCGCCGTGGCCGCGGTGCACGGGCGCTGCAGGCGGACAGACGAAGGGAGCGAGCGTCATGACCAGATTGCGGGAGCTCTACGACATCGGCGGCCAGAGCCCGTGGCTCGACAACCTGCGCCGGGACTGGCTGCGCGGCGGGCAGCTGCGCGACCTACTCGATCTCGGCGTGCGCGGCATCACCTCGAACCCGACCATCTTCGCCAACGCCATCAGCGGCCACGAGGTCTACGACGACCAGTTCCGTACGCTCATGAAGGACCACAGCGTGGAGAGCGCGTACTGGGAGATGGTCGTCACCGACATCGAGGACGCGCTGGTCATGCTCCGTCCGCTCCACGACGAAAGCGACGGCGAGGACGGGTTCGTCTCGCTCGAGGTATCACCTGCGCTGGCCCACGACACCGACGGCACGGTGCGCGACGCCCGCATGCTCCACCAGCGCATCGACCAACCCAATCTCCTCGTCAAGGTCCCGGCCACCCGAGAGGGGGTCCCCGCCATTGAGACCATGATCGGCGAGGGGCGCAGCATCAACGTGACACTCATATTCGGGCTCGATCGCTACGACGAGGTCATGGAGGCGTACCTGCGCGGTCTGGAGGCGCTGGTGGCCGCCGGACGCCAGGCCGAGTTGCCCCAGGTGGCCAGCGTGGCATCCTTCTTCGTCAGTCGGTTCGACACCGAGGTGGACCGGAGGCTGGCGACCCTGGCCGGCGGCGAGAAGGGTGACCCCGCGGTGCTGGGTCTGCGCGGCACCGGCGCGGTGGCCCAGGCGCAGGTGGCCTACGAGCACTTCCAGCGCACCTTCACCGGCGAACGCTGGGAGGCTCTGCGGGCGCACGGGGCGCGGGTGCAACGGCCGCTGTGGGCCTCGACCTCCACCAAGAACCCCAACTACTCCGACCTGCTCTACGTGGACAACCTGATCGGGCCGGCCTCGGTCAACACCATGCCCGAGCCAACGCTGCGGGCCTTCGAGGACCACGGCACCCTGCGCCGCACGGTCGATGCCCACCCCGAGGCGGCCGAGGCCGCGCTGGCGCGCCTGGCCGACGCCGGTATCGACATGCTCGATGTGGAGCAGACCCTCGAGGACGAGGGCGTGCACTCGTTCGCCAAGTCCTTCGACGAGCTCCTCACCTCGCTCACCGCCAAGGCAAGTACGTTCTGACCGTTACGTTCTCATCCGGCACCCACGCACGAGAGGAGCGCGCATGAGGATCGCCATGATCGGGCTGGGCAAGATGGGCGCCAACATGAGCGAGCGCCTGCTCGAGGGTGGGCACGAGGTCGTGGCCTACGACCTGAGCGCGGACGCACTGGCCCAGGCGGCGGGCAAGGGCGCTGAGACGGCAACCACCCTCGCGGAGCTGGCGGGAAAGCTGACGCCGCCGCGGGCCGCGTGGGTGATGGTCCCCGCCGGGGGCGCCACCAATGCCACCATCGACGCGCTGGCCGGACTGTTCGCCTCGGGCGACGTCATCGTCGACGGTGGGAATTCCAACTACAAAGAGGCCCAGGACATCGCCGAACGCCTGGCCGTCAGCGGAATTGGCTTCGTCGACGCCGGCACCTCCGGCGGCGTGTGGGGCCTCAAGGAGGGCTACTGCCTCATGGTGGGAGGCACCGCGGAGGCGGTCGGTGTGGTCGAGCCGGCGTTGCGTACCTTGGCCCCCGAAGGGGGATATGCCCACGTGGGCCCCGTGGGTGCCGGCCATTTCGTGAAGATGGTCCACAACGGAATCGAGTACGGGCTGATGCAGGCCTACGCCGAGGGGTTCGAGATCATGGAGGCGGCGAAAGAGTTCGACCTCGACCTGCACGAGATCGCCTCCATCTGGCGCTACGGATCGGTGGTGCGCAGCTGGCTGCTCGAACTGGCCGAGCGGGCGTTGCGTCCGGAATCGGGGTTCGACACCATTCGGGGAGTGGTGGCGGACTCGGGCGAAGGCCGCTGGACCGCGGTCGAAGCCATTGACCGCGGCGTGCCGGCACCGGTGATCTCGACGTCGCTGTTCACCCGCTTCGCCTCCCAGGAACCCGACTCGTTCCAGCTCAAAATGCTCGCGGCCCTGCGTAACCAGTTCGGCGGCCATGCCGTCACCCTCGAGAGCGGTCAGCAGGGCATGGAGACCGAGACCCCCGCCCCCTGAACGACCCGTCGCCTTCCGCCCCGCTCATCTCGCTGCCACCGTGCTCATTCCCGTCCGTGACGTCAGCCGCGCCTTCTCCGACGAGGTGGTCGAGGCCTACGCCCAGCGCCCGGGACCGCGTTTTGTGTTGGTGCTCTCTGGCGGTCCGACGGCGCGCCAGTGCTACGAAGTGTTGGCGACCGCCGCGGCCATCGACTGGGGTCTCGTCGACGTCTACGTGGGCGACGAGCGCGTCGTGCCCCCGGATCACGTGGACGCCAACCAACGCCTCATCCATGAGGCGTTGCTCGACCGCGTGGGTGGCGTGGGGTCGTTCTCACCCATGCCGACCCTGGGCCCGATCGACGAGTGCGTCGCGTCCTACCAGCGCACGATGGAGCGGCTGCTGAGCGGGCCGGGCATCGATCTCATCCATCTCGGGATGGGTCCTGACGGGCACACGGCCTCCCTGTTCCCGGGGACAGCCAGCCTGGGTGCGCCCCCCGGCGTGTGGGTGGTGGCGACCGAGGACACCGGCGGCACCAACGCCCACCCACGCCTGACGCTCACCTTGCCCGCCATCGACGCGGCGAGATTGGCCGTGTTCACCGTGGCGGGTGCCACCAAGGCGGCGGCGGTGGCCGCCCTCGAGCGTGGGGAGGACCTCCCGGCGGGGCGGGTACGAGCCGCACGGACCGTGTGGTTGGTAGATGGTCCGGCCCGGGGCGAATCGTCCTAAGTTGACCTCCATGCTCACCGACGCCGACCTTCTGCGCCTGACGGCGGACCAGCTCGCCCCGCACGCCCGGGCCGTGCGAGACCAGGCCCACGGCCGGCGTGTCACGTACTCGCCCAAAGTCTTCATTCCCCTCACCATGCTGTGCCGCGACCGGTGCGGGTACTGCACCTTCGCCAAGGCGCCGGCGCGCCTCCATTCGCCGTACCTCACTCCGGACGACGTCCTGGCCCTCGCCCGGGCCGGTCGGGACGCCGGCTGCCACGAGGCACTCTTCACCCTGGGCGAACGGCCCGAGCTGCGCTACGCGGTGGCCCACGACTGGCTCGACGCGCACGGCTACGCGACGACGGTGGACTACCTCGCCGCCATGTGCCGCCTCGTGGTGGAAGAGACCGGCCTGCTCCCCCACGCCAATGCCGGTGCCCTCTCCGCCGAAGAGTTGGCCTGTCTTCGCCCCGTGGCCGCCAGCCAGGGCATGATGCTCGAGTCGATGGCAGAGCACCTGCCGGCGCACCGGGGCGCACCGGACAAGGAGCCGTCCCGCCGGCTCGCCACGCTCGAGGCGGCTGGTGAGCTGGCGATCCCGTTCACCACCGGGATCCTCGTCGGCATCGGCGACGGTCGGCCGGACCAGCTCGCCGCCCTGCGGGCCATCGCCTCCTCGCACGCCCGCCACGGGCACGTGCAGGAGGTCATCGTGCAGAACTTCCTACCCAAGCCCGGGACCGCCATGGCCGGGGCCGAGGCCTGCCCGCCCGAAGACCTGCGCTGGGCCATCGCCGCCGCCCGCCTCGTCCTGCCCCCCGAGGTGCACGTCCAGGCTCCCCCCAACCTCTCCGACGAACTGGGCCCGCTGCTCGGCGCGGGCATCGACGACTGGGGTGGCGTGTCGCCGGTCACGGCAGACCACGTGAACCCCGAGCGCGCCTGGCCGGCGCTCGAAGTGCTCCGGGCCGCCACCGAGTCGGCTGGCCACACCCTGGCCCCCCGCCTCACCGTCTACCCCGCCTTTGTCCACGATCCGGGGCGCTGGCTCCATCCCGCCCTCCACTTCGGTGTGCTCGATGCGTCGGACGCCGAGGGACTGGCCCGTGACGCCCCCTGGTGCTCGGGGGGCGCTGAGGCTCCGCCCGAGCTGCTCGACCCGTCCGCCGGGCATGACCTGCCCGGCGCGGCAGGCATCCCTTCCGGGCGGGCCGGCTCCGGTGGGGCGGTGGCCGAGGTCCTCGACGGGGTCGAGCTCGGACAGGAGGTGGGGCTTCCTGAGATCGTCACCCTCTTCGCCGCCCGCGGCCCCGAGGTGCGCGCCGTGGCCGAGCTGGCGGACCAGCTGCGTGGGCAGATCGTGGGCGACACCGTCACCTTCGTGCACAACCGGAACATCAACTACACCAACGTCTGCACGTTCAAGTGCCGCTTCTGCGCCTTCTCGAAGGGGCCGCTCTCGCTCAATCTGCGGGGTACCCCCTACCTCCTGGAGCTCGACGAGATCACACGCCGGGTGGCGGAGGCCGAAGCCCAAGGAGCCACCGAGGTGTGCCTGCAGGGCGGCATCCACCCCGACTTCGACGGGGACTACTACCTGCACGTGCTCGAGGCCGTCCGTGCCGCGTCGGTCGAGATCCATGTGCACGGGTTCACCGCGCTGGAAGTCACCGAGGGGGCCCGTCGCTCGGGGGTGGCACTGGCCGAGTACCTGCTTCGGCTGAAGGAGGCCGGGCTCAAGACCCTGCCGGGGACGGCGGCCGAGATCCTCGACGACGAGGTGAGGTCGGTGATCTGCCCCGACAAGATCTCGACCGACGAGTGGCTCGAGGCACATCGCACGGCACACGCCGTCGGCCTGCGCTCGAACATCACCATCATGTTCGGTTCCGTCGAACGGCCAGTCAGCTGGGCCCGCCACCTGGTGCGCACCCGGGCGCTCCAGCGCGAGACGGGAGGCTTCACCGAGTTCGTGCCGCTCCCCTTCGTGCACATGGCCACCCCGCTGTACCTCCAGCGTCGGGCGCGCCGGGGACCGACATTCCGCGAGGCCTTGCTCATGCATGCCGTGGCTCGGATCGCGTATGCCGGTGACATCGACAACATTCAGGTCAGCTGGGTCAAAATGGGAGCCGAAGGGGCGCGCCAGGTGCTGCGGGCCGGGGCCAACGACCTGGGCGGAACGCTCATGGACGAGAACATCTCGCGGGCAGCCGGCGCGCTCCACGGTCAGCGCATGGGAGTCGACGAGCTCGAGGACCTCGTGGCGCCCCTCGGACGACCGCTGGTGCAACGGACGACGCTCTACGGTCGTCCCGTGCCGGCCGGCGTGGCTTCGGGCGTGTGACGGACGGTTCAAGGAGGGCCGACGGTTCGGACCCCACCGGCGAGGGGCGCGGCGCGGGTGAGCCGGTGCGCCAGAGCGCCTTTGACGCGCTCTTCGAGAACGACGCCCTCTCGGCGGCCCAGGTCCGCGAGCTGCACGCCATGGTCGGGTCCCTCGGCGACCTGGCCCGGGGAGGCACGGCGGTGGGCGACCTCAAGATCGCCAATGCCGCCCTGGGCGAAATGGCCGAGGCCTTCCGGGTGTTCCGCCCCTACCGCCACGTGCGCAAGGTCACCATGTTCGGATCCGCCCGCACCAAGTCGGCGGACCCCATCTACATCTTGGCCCGCAACCTGGCCCGCAAGCTGGCCCAAGCCGGCTGGATGGTGGTGACCGGCGCCGGTCCGGGGATCATGGCCGCCGGGCTGGAAGGGGCGGGCCGTGACCACGCCTTCGGGGTCAACATCCGCCTGCCCCACGAAGACGAGCCCAACGCTTTCATCGCACAGGACCCCAAGTTGGTCGAGATGCGCTATTTCTTCACCCGCAAGCTGATGTTGATCAAGGAGTCGCACGGGTACGTCGTGCTGCCGGGGGGGTTCGGCACCCAGGACGAAGCCTTCGAGCTCCTCACGCTGCTCCAGACGGGCAAAGCGGAGCCGGCTCCGGTCGTGATGGTCGAGACGCCCGGCGGCACCTACTGGCATGCCTGGCTGCGCTTCGTCGAGGAGGAGGCCATCGCGTCGGGTTGGGTCTCGCCCGACGACCGCGCCCTGTTCAAGGTGACCAACACCATGGAGGAAGCGAGCCAGGAGGTCCTGGGCTTCTACCGCAACTATCACTCGTGTCGCTGGGTGGGTGACCTCCTGGTGTTGCGGCTCCAGGTGCCACCCAGCAAGAGGGAGCTGAACGACCTGAACCGTCGTTTCGCCGACATCGTGGTGCGCGGCAGCATCCGCACGGTGGCGCCCTTTCCTCCCGAACGCGACGACCATCCCGAGCTCCCTCGGATCGCCCTGCGCTTCGATCGGTACCACTACGCGCGCCTGCGCCAGCTGATCGACGCCGTCAACGAAATGACGGGCTGAGCGCCCCCCCGACCCCACTGGGGCCCGAGTCACCCAGGGCGCCGACCCGAGTCACCCAGGGCCGACCCGCTCCGGGCCGAGCGGGGCCCGGGCCACGCTGGCGTAGACATGGCCGTCCGGTGAGGGCGCCGAGGAGACCAGGTCGATGTGGTGCACGGCGAAGGTGGACTCGAACGCCACGCCCTCCAGACGCTCACGTGCGGCGCCGCTGAGCCGGCGACCCTTGGAGCGGGCCAGGGTGAGGTGCCCGTTGAACGGCGGCGCGGCGGCCGGTCGGGCCACCAGGGGCACCGTGGCGGCGCGCACGGCGGCGGCGAGTCCCTCGACTCCGGAGGCCGGCAGCTGGAGCACCCGGACCGCGGTGAACCAGGCCGTCGCCGGTCCCAGCCGGCACTCGACGGGTCCGCTTTGGTCGGCGGCGCATTCGTGGAGGGCTCGGGCCAGCTGGTTGGCGGCGAGCTCATCGACGTCCCCGAGGAATCGCAGCGTGACGTGCCAGCGCGTGCGGCCGACGAAACGCAGGCCCTTGGTCGGCTCGAGCTGGCGCTCCAGCGCGGCCAGCCGCCCCCGCGTGGGCTCGTCGGGCCAGGCGGCCACGAAGAGTCGCACCTCGTCCGATCTTCCGCGCTGACGGCCGCGGTCGTCAGCCGGCGCCGTCGTCGAAGCCGGCGCGGGCTGAGCGCTGGTCGAGGGCGGCAATGGATTTCTCGAGGGCCCGCCGGGCCTTGAGCACGCGGCGTTCGAGCGCCAGCGCCTCACCCGTCTCGGCCGAGTCGGGGTCACCCGACGTGGCGCGTTGAAGCGCATCGATGGCCAGGTCGGAGAGCTCGTCCGCCAGGTCCTGCAAGCGGGCCGTGAGGGCGATCACCGCCTCGTCCCCGGGACTCATTTGGTGGGCCCCACGGCGCGCGCACCGGGCGGTTCGGTCCGCTCGACGTCGTAGGCATCCTCGGCATACGCGGCCCGCATGAGCTTCTTGTCGAACTTGCCCACGCTGGTCTTCGGCACTTCGGTGAGGAAGGTCCAGCGCTCGGGCAACCACCAGTGCGGCACCCGGTCGGACAGGAAGGCGACCAACGCTTCGGCAGAGGGCGAACGACCCGGTCGGGGAACGACGACCACCAGTGGCCGTTCTGTCCACTTGGGGTCGGGGACGGCGATCACGGCGGCTTCGAAGACGTCAGGGTGGGCCATGACGGCGTTCTCCAGCTCGACCGATGAGATCCACTCGCCACCCGACTTGATCACGTCCTTGGTGCGGTCGGAGATGGTCATGTACCCCTGAGGATCGAGCGTCCCCACGTCGCCGGTGCGCAACCAACCGTCGTCGAACGGGCTCGGGTCGTCGTCCTTGTAGTACGAGCCGGTGACCCACGGACCGCGGATCTCGAACTCTCCCACCGAGACCCCGTCGTCGGGCAGGACCGTCCCGTCCTGCCCGACGACGCGGACCTCTACCCCGGGCACGAACCGACCAGCTTTGGCCCGGTAGTACATGTCGTCGTGCCCGTCGATGCGGTGGGCCGGCGGCACGGCCAACGCGGCCATGGGGCTCGTCTCGGTCATGCCCCAGCCCTGAATCATGGTGACCCCGAAGCGCTCCTGGAACGCCGTCATGAGCGACTCGGGGACGGCGGCGCCTCCGGCGGTGATGTTGCGGAGAGTCGAGAAGTCGATCGGCGTGTCCAGCGCCAGGAGTCCGTTCCAGATGGTGGGGACTCCAACGGCGAGCGTCGGGTGGTACTCGTTGATGACCTGGGCCAGGTGCTCTCCCATCAGGAACATCTGCGGCATGATCATGTCGGTGCCGGCCATCCAGGCCCCGTAAGGCGTGCCCCAGGCGTTGGCGTGGAACATGGGAACGATGATCAGGATCCGGTCCGCTTCCCTCATGCCGACGGACGCGGCCGACTGCTCGGCCATGGTGTGCAGCCAGGTCGACCGGTGCGAGTACACGACACCCTTGGGATTGCCGGTCGTCCCGCTCGTGTAGCACATGCCGGCGGCCGTCCTCTCGTCGAGCACGGGCCAGTCGAAGCCGGGAGCCTCGGCGCCCAGCAGCTGCTCGTAGGAGAGAACGTCGCCGAGCGGCGTCGGGTCCCCCTGTCCAACCACAACGAACGTCTCGATCGTCTTCAGGTCGTTCCGCACCGCGGCCAGCAACGGGATCAGCGATGCATCGACGATGATCATGCGGTCCTCGGCGTGGTTGATCACGTAGGCCAGCTGGTCTGGGGGCAGGCGGATGTTCAAGGTGTGCAGGACGGCCCCCATGGAAGGGACGGCGAGATACGCCTCGAGGTGGGCCTGGTTGTTCCAGCAGAAGGTCCCCACGCGCTCCCCCGGTCGGATACCCAGGCGCGTCAAGGCCGACGCCAGCTTCTCGGCTCCGACGGCGACCTCCGAGAAGGTCGACGTCCGGTGACCGCCGGGCTCGACGGTGATGACGGCGCTGGCGCCGTGCACCCGCTGCCCGTATCGGAGGATGTCGCTGACCAGGAGTGGAGCGTCCTGCATGGTGCTCTGCATGGCCCAAGTATGGCCAGCACCGACCACACCTGTCGCCTGGGCTCACCCAGCACTGTGGTCGCCCTCGAGGGGGGTAGGTTGCGCCGATGCACCCGCTCGACGACCCGCACGCGGGACCCGGTGGGCGCGAAAGCCTGCGGGAGACCACCGCGGTGTGGGAGGCGCATGCCCAAGCCGACCCGCTCTGGGCCGTCTTGAGCGACCCGGTCCGGGCCGGGCGCCGCTGGGACCTCGACACCTTCCTCGAGAGCGGCCGCCACCAGGTGGACCAGGCGCTCGGGCGGCTGGACGCCCTCGGCGGGACGCTGGTCGACCACGCCCTGGCGCTCGACTTCGGCAGCGGCGTCGGCCGGCTGAGCCAGGCGCTCGGGGACCGCTTCGAGCGGGTGCTCGGCTTGGACGTCTCGCCCACGATGGTGGCGGTGGCCCGCCGCCTGAACCGGCATGGCGAGCGAGTCACCTTCCGCTGCAACGACTCCGCTCGCCTCGAAGGCGTCGCGTCCGGTTCGGTCTCGCTGGCGCTCAGCTTCATCACGCTCCAGCACGTGCCCCCCGCGCTGGCGCGCGGCTATCTGGCCGAGCTCCTCAGGGTCGTGCAGCCCGGTGGTGCCGCCATCGTTCAGGTGCCCTCCCATCTCGACGAGGCCTTCCTCCCCTCAGATCGCGACGACCGTCCCGTCGAGATCGAGGACCGGCGGGCCGAGCTGCTCCTCGAGCCACCGGCGGGCCCGCTCAGGGCCGGGGTCCCGGCCAGCGTCCGGGTCCGGGTCACCAACCGCAGCCGCCGACCGTGGGTCCAGTGCGGGCCCCATGCCCTGAACGTCGGTAGCCACTGGTCCGACGGCAAGGGCACCGTGCTACCCGGCCACGGGCGGGCCCGATTGCCCGCGAGGATGGAGGCAGGATCATCGGCGGAGGTCGACCTGCTCGTCACTCCGCCGGCGCCGGGCACTTATCACCTCTCGGTCGACGTGGTCCAAGAGGGAATCTGCTGGTTCGGCGGGAACGACCGCGGCCCCTGGTGGCGACGCCGGGGGCCCGCTTCGGACCAGGCCATCGTGACGGTAGAGCCCTCCCCCGTTTCCGAGTCCGACTCGGGTGAAGCCGACGGTGGCATGGCGAGCTTCGGCGACCTCGTGAGCACCGAGCCGAGCCAACCACCGCCCTTCGAGATGCACCCGATCCCACGAGCCGAGGTCGAAGCGATCGTCCGGGCCGCCGGGGCCCGGCTCCTCGGCGTCGACGACAGCGTCGACGACTGGCACCACCTGACCTACTACATCGGGGTAAATCCTGTTAGGTAGTACGAGCGGTCACTTTGACAAGGAAATTTTGACGTGTCGCGCGGCTCGTGGGGTGCCCACGCCACAGATGGGCGAGGGGTCGCCCACCGTTCAACCGTCGTCTCGATGAGATTCCGCTATGCGCTGTTGGTTGTTCCGGCCCAAGGGGCTACCCGATAGTCGGTGGCATCCTCGCGTGCCTCACGGACGTTCGGCCGATTACGACATGTGCCGCGTCCAGCTGATGAGCTGCTGAGAGACACTTGGTAGGGCGGGCGCAGAGCAAGAGCGCACACGGAGAACGACTGAGAGGACTGAACATGGCAGAGGAAGGCAAGCCAGTCGAAGTGTCACGCAGGATCGCGGCACCAGCAGACCGCATCTTCGAGATCCTGGCGAATCCGCAGCGTCACATGGAGTTCGACGGGTCCGACATGCTCCGGGGAGCCGTCTTTGACCGTCCCATCACCGGTGTAGGCGACGCCTTCTCCATGAAGATGAACTTCCATCGGCTCGGTGGCGACTACCTCATGCTCAACTATGTCGTGGAGTTCGAGCCAGATCGGCGCGTCTTCTGGGAACCCGCTCCGGGAGACCTCCCCCCGGCTGATGGCAATCCATCCGCAATCGGTGTCCCTGCGGGTTACCGCTGGGGCTTCACCCTCACCCCCGACGGTGACGACGCCACCATCGTCACCGAGGTCTTCGACTGCGTCGACGCGCCTGAGGAGCTTCGCCAAGCGCTACGACAGGGCGAGGAGTGGGTTGCAGCGATGACAGCCAGTCTGGAAAGACTCGAGAGGATCTCTACCCAGTAGGAACCCCGACCGGGCGTATCTTCTCGCTCCATGGAGCAGGCTGTCGCGGATCTGGTCGGTCCGGATCTGCGCGTGCTCTTCTGCGGGATCAATCCCGGGACGCTCTCGGGTGATCTTGGCCTGCATTTCGCCCGGCCGGGGAACCGGTTCTGGAAGTTGCTCTGCGCCGCTGGATTCACCGAGTCCGTTCTGCTCCCCGCCGAGCAGCACACGCTGCCCGCGCTGGGCATAGGCATCACGAATCTCGTGGGGCGGGTGACAGCCGCCGCCAGCGAATTGAGTGTCGCCGAGCTGCGTGAAGGGGCAAAGCAGCTCGAGGCCAAGGTGGGGATTCTGCGGCCCCGCTGCGTCGCCGTGCTGGGGCTGCAGGCGTACCGAACGGCCTTTGTGAGACCGGGAGCCGTCATCGGCCCACAGCCCGAACTTCTCGGCGGGGTCCTTCTTTGGCTCCTACCCAACCCGAGCGGTCTTCAGGCCCACTATCAACTGCCCGAAATGAAGGAGATGTTCAAGTCGCTTTTTGTCGCCACTGAGGCTGGCTGACGGGAGTAGGTTCTCGATGGCAGAAGTCTGTTTCAGGTGCGGTATGTGGGCCGTCCAGGACGCGAACAGGAAGCCGTGCACGAAGAACACGGCGATGAGAGCCCGGCGAGGCCCACGGTCCAGCGACGCCGGTGCGGTTCGTCGGTTTCAGCCCGGAATCAGCGTCAGACGCAGCGGATATCGACTCTCATCGCCCGCAACTCCTCTACCCTCCCCTGGTCGGCTCCGGCATCAGTCAGGACGATGTCGATCTCGTCGAGATCGCAGACATGGCCGAACGCCACTCGCCCGAGTTTCGAGGAGTCGGCCACCGCGATGACCCGCTGCGAGCATCTGGCAGCGGCGCGCTTGACCGCCGTCTCGGCGAGAAAGTGGGTCGTCATGCCCGCCTTGGCGTCGATGCCGCAAGGGCCCATCACGTACGTGTCGAATCGGAGCTGAGAAAAAGAAGGTTCGGCGAGACTCCCCGTCAACGACAACTCTCCCGGACGGACCTCCCCACCCGGGAGGAGGAGTTTGATGCCCGGGCACTCGTGCAACTCGAAGACTGGCCTGAGGGCGAGCGGCATGACGGTCAACCGCCGGTTGCGGAGAGCTCGTGCCACCTCCATGACGGTGGTACCACCGTCGAGGATGACCGTCTCCCCGTCGGCCAAGAGGCTGGCCGCAGCGGCGCCCATGGTCGCCTTGGCGTCGCTGAACTCGAGGGCCCGGATGCCGTATGGGGTCTCCTCGGCGCTGAGGGAGACACTCGCCGCCCCGCCGTGCACACGTCGGAGGCCCCCACTGCGCTCCAGCGACTCGAGATCACGACGCACGGTCATCTCAGAGCAAGCCAGCGCATCGGCCAGCTCCCCGACCAGCACTGGACTGCGTTGGCTGAGCGCCTGGAGGATCATTTGATGACGGCTCTGCACATCCATGATGTTCAAAATAACATATTAGGTGTGCGATCTCACACTGGTCCCCAGCGCCCCCCGGTCGGAGCAGTGGTGTTCGACGTGGGCGGCGTCTTGCTCGATTGGAACCCCCGGCACCTCTACCGCAAGCTGTTCGCGAACCAGGCGGAGATGGAATGGTTCCTCGCCGAGGTCTGTTCCTCGGCGTGGCATGCGCCCCACGACCGGGGCGTCCCGACAGCGGCGTCGTGCGCCGAGCTCGCCTCCCGACATCCCGAGCTCTCCGACCTGATCTGGGCATGGTCGAGTCGCAATGAGGAGATGATCGGTGGCGTCGACGACGGGTCTGTAGAGATCCTCTCGGCAGTGAGAGAAACTGGGCTGCCCTGCTATGCCCTCACCAACATGGAGGCGGAAACGTATCCGCTCCGCCTCAAGCGATTTCCATTTCTCGGTTGGTTTGACGGTACCGTCGTCTCCGGTCGGGAAGGGGTTGCGAAGCCAGACCCCGCCATCTTCAGACGACTGCTCAACCGTTTCGGCCTGACCCCGAGTACGACGTTGATGATTGACGACACCAAGGACAACCTCGAAACGGCCAGTAAGTTGGGAGTCCAGACCGTCCTGTTCCGCTCGTCCCCCCAACTCCGATCGGAGCTCGAGGCCGTCGGGGTTCTGGCCCAACTCTCGTAGCACCGTAGTGGAGGCGGCGACCTAGGCCCAGAGCCGTGCTCTCGGGAGTTGGTAGGTCGCAAGAGTGCCCCATAGGTACGGAGACCACGCGTCGGAGGGTTTCCCCGATTCAGCCGGCTCGGTGCGCACCCGGGAGGATGCCGCCGTTGGGGTCGGCCTCGGCCGCGTGGAGCGCTTCCCACCTCGCCGGGCCGATAATGGAAACCGAATCCAGCGGAAGGGAGGCGCCGTGGCAGTTCAACTCAACCACACCATCGTTCCAGTTCAGGATAAGGAGTCGTCGGCCAACTTTCTGGCTGAGATCCTTGGGCTCGATGCACCGAAGCCGTTCGGGCCGTTCGTGTGCGTCGAGACTGCCAATGGTGTCAGTCTCGACTACGACGACCGGGGTGCTCTGGAGCATCATCACTACGCCTTCCTCGTCACCGAAGAGGAGTTTGATGGCATCTTTGCCCGGGTGACGGAACGCGGCATCACTTATTGGGCTGACCCCGGACATCAGCAGGAGAACCGCATCAACAGTCACGGGCGCGGGTTCTACTTTGAGGATCCTTCCGGACACAACATGGAGGTACTGACGCGGCCCTACGGCAGCTGACCATGGAGCGCTCCGACCTGTCGACAACGCCGGCCCCGGGTGCCACCGTGCCGCACATTCGGGGCTCGATTGGGATACCAATGTGCGGGGTTTGGACTGGCAAGTGGTCCCAGCAATCTGGCTCGGACCCTCACAGGAACTGTTCTGATCGAGTGGACAGGCTTGGCGTAGTTGGGGCGTTTGCGCTCGAGCGAACGAACGCGTAGTCGCCGTCGCCGCCGCCCGGCGAGCGAGAAGCGGACGAGGGGACGTGTCGCAATCGTTGGAGGGGCGAATAGTCGCTAGGTGCCCCTACCGCCGTCGGGACGGTCGGCAAGAGCGATGTCGAGCCCGACCCGCGCCGCAGCCGGGATCTCCCTACGCTTTTGACATGAAGAGAGCTGGGACGCCCATCTGGCCCCATGACGCCTCGCTCTCCGCCGTCGTGGCGAGCACACCGGGGTCCGGCCCCATCGGCAGGCGGCTGCCGGTCCGATCCCGTTCGCCCGCTCCACTCCAGGTCGGCCCTTCTGCGGGAGTTGCGCGCGGAGCCTGTCTGCTCGAAGCGCTGCCGGTCTGCACCGCCGCCAGATCGGAGGACGGGTCGTGAGACACACCCTCCAAGCCGGTCTCGTGATCGGAGTGTCGGTTGCCGTCGCGCTGACCTCGTTCCGTGTCGTGCGTGGCGTGAGCAGCACAACGCGTGTCACTTCCCACCGCGCTTCCACCACCACCGTCGTGCCACCGCTCCCGCCGAGCGCGCTCACTGTCTCGTCCTGGGGCGACTCGATGGCGAGCGAGACCTCACAGTTCTTGCCCGGCGCGCTCGACCAGCAGACCACGACCCGCATGACGTTCGAGAGTCACTCGTTTCCAGGGATCTCGGTCTGCAACTATGTCGACTCGGGGGACATGGCAGCGGATGCAACCTCTGTGGAGCCAGAGGTCGTCGCGCTCCAATTCTCCGGGGACCTCTTCACGCCCTGCGCGGTTCGCTTGGGGAAGGGCCGCCCCCTGGCCGACTACGCGCTGATGAGCGCTGGCGATTTGAAGACGGCAATAGAAATCTACCTGCGCCAAGACCCCCGCCTCGAGCACGTCGCTGTCTTGCTCCCTCCTCCTAGCTCCCCGGGCGGGACCCAGGATTATGTCAACCTCCTCGATGCTGACTACAAGCTCATGGTCCGGGCGCTCGGAGACTCTCGGGTCACGGTCGCCTACGGTCCTGCGACCTCGGTGAGCAATCGTGATGGCGCGTTCACCTGGACCCTGCCCTGCGCGCGACAAGAGAAGCTGGAGCGAGTCTGCTTCGGCGCAGATGGGGTGAACACCGTGCGGTCCCCGACCGGGCACTTCTGCATCCCGACGTCCTGCACCGGCTTCCAGCCGGGTGCCTGGCGCTTCGTGAACGCCGAGGCTAAGGACCTCCTCGCTCAGTTCGGCATCACCATCCACACGACGATCGCCTCTGGCTACGCGTCGTAGCGTGCACAGGAGAATTAGTGCCGCCCGAGGCAAATAGGTGTCCCCGTACATTGCCGGGACGGTGGAGCACTTCGGCATTCCCTGCCGGTAGATTTCAGCCGTGAAGTCCTTGTGCGGCCCACCGGGTAGACGTCGGGCGGTGGCGCTGGCCATCGGCGTACTGGTCCTTGTAGTTGGCTGCGGTGCGGCGACTACCAGCGATGTGCCCGTGTCATCGGCCTATGCCCTCGCAGGGCATGTCGAGTCCGGGACCCCCGGCCCGGATGCGGTGACCGCGTTCGGTGCCGCCCTTGCTGTGCCGGGGACGACGCTTTACGGTCTTTCCGCGCCGGTCGTGGGTGCGGCGGCAACGCCCAACGGACTCGGATACTGGGTGGTTGCCGCTGACGGCGGTGTCTTCACCTACGGGGACGCCGCCTTCGAGGGATCCACGGGAGGGGTCCACTTGAACGCACCGGTGGTCGGAATGGCTGCCACACCTGACGGCGGCGGCTATTGGCTGGTGGCCTCCGACGGCGGTGTGTTCGCCTTTGGTGACGCCGTCTTCGCCGGCAGCATGGGGGGCCGCCCGTTGAATGAACCGGTCGTCGGGATTGCCGCGACCACCACCGGCCGCGGCTATTGGCTGGTGGCCTCCGACGGCGGCGTGTTCGCCTTCGGCGACGCCGTCTTCGCCGGCAGCATGGGGGGCCGTCCGTTGAATGAACCGGTCGTCGGGATTGCCGCCACCCCCACCGCCCGCGGCTATTGGCTGGTGGCCTCCGACGGCGGTGTGTTCGCGTTCGGTGACGCGCCGTTCGAGGGCTCGATGGGCGGCACAGCCCTCAACGACCCGGTCGTCGGCATAGCCGGATCCCCTGACGGGCGCGGCTACTGGCTGGTTGCCTCCGACGGAGGGGTCTTCGCCCTTGGGGACGCCCCGTTCGAAGGATCCGACGGCGGCACGCCGAAACAGGCTCTCGCCGTCGGTATCGCCGGTCGTCCGGGTGGATACTGGATCGCCTACGGCATCGATCCGCGGACGCAGATGATCCCGGCGATCGCCGCCTATGTCGCCGGACGGGCCGACAACGTGACCGTGGCCATAGAGGACCTCACGACTGGTCAGATCTATCAGTTCCGGCCCGGAGTGGTCGAGGACACGGCGAGCACGCTGAAGGTCGACATCCTGGCCACCCTGCTGGCGCAGGCCCAGGCGGCAGGTCGCCCGCTCACGTCCGAGGAGCAGAGTTTGGCCGTCCCAATGATCGAAGAGAGCCTGGACAGTGCAGCCGACACCCTGTGGTCACTCCTCGGGCCCGGCGCCGTCGGCGCATTCGAACAGGAGGCGGGGATGACTTCGACCGTGCCGGCCACTGACGGCGTATGGGGAACCACGACCACCACGGCGCTGGACCGGCTCGCCATGATCCGGACCTTGGTGGAGCCCAACCCACTGCTCACCGATGGGTCTCGGGCCTACATGCTCGACCTCATGGAGCACATCACCGCTTCCCAGGACTGGGGGGCCACGGGTGGTGTGCCCCCGGGAGTCACGGTGGCGCTCAAGAACGGGTTCGCCGTCATCGACGGGTGGCAGATCAACACCACCGGCTGGGTCAACGGTGACGGCCGTGACTACCTGATTGCAGTGCTTACAAACGGAAACGTGTCGCAACAGTACGGCATCGACACCGTCAACGCGGTGTCCGCGCTTGTCTGGAACGCGTTCGGGCCCTGACCGCCGTGGATCGGATCTGTCAGTAGGCCGGGATCCCGGGTGCTCGGCGGTGATTTGAATGAACAGTGGACAACGCGCAGATGGCGGATCATCCTGCTTGCATGCATCCATTAGCGTTGCTCGCCCCGAAGTCGTGGCGCCGAAGCCTGTGGCTCGCGCCGCTCACTCTGGCTGCTTCCGCTGTGTTCCTCGTCGGCACCGCCGGAGCCAGCCTCGACCGGTCCTCCAACCTTCACAAGCAGCACACCAACCACAAACCTCAGAAGGTCAAAGCCCAAAAGGGCCGTAGTAGCCCTTGCCTTGAGGGGGACTGGACGGTGACGAGGATCACCCTGAGTGCATCCGGCCTGAGCTTCACCGGTGGTGCCGGAACAACTGTGGAGATCATGTCCAATGGGAACGCACTCGGACATTTCACGCCGGGCGCACCGCTCGTGGGCAGCGAGGGCTCGGCCAAATTCAACGGCACCGTGACCGATCACTACGGCTTCTCACCCAAGACAACGTCGCACTCGGGTACCTTCCCGGTTTCGACCGTCACTGACGACGCCACCATCACGGTGGCCGGTGTAACCAGGCCCGTCACGTCCTCGCCCGAGCAGGGCTCCTATAGCTGCACCGGTAAGGACCTGTCGCTGACGTTTGCCAGCGGTGCCAGCACACTGACTTATCAAATGTCCCCCGCTGGCTGATACTCCATTCGATGGCGCATCGTCCGGAACAAGGGCGGCGAGGGCTAGGTGTTACCTGATGGCAATTGCGGAGGAAGGCGGACCCGAAGTTCGGCGACCCTTGACGGGTCCCCTGTCTCAGTCCGCTGCCGGGACGGTGGGCCCTCGAGCACCTTTCGGGGCTAGGAAGCGTCAGGATTGGATGAACGCCGGCAGATCCGCGTTGATCGCTTCGGCTTGCGTGATCGGCATTCCGAGCGGGAATCCGGGGTCAGTTTTCAGCGTGCCGTTCTTCACTAGCTTCGTGTTACCAGCATCGCGACAGCGCGAAGTCCTAGCTCATCTCGATTGGCGTAGGCGGTGACGCAGCTGGATGATGCGCAATGACGCCACGATCCCGGCAAGCAGCACACCGTCGGCCACCGCTCGTAAAGGGGCGTTCCGAGCGCCATGTTCGCACCCAGAAATCCAGCGGAAATCGGCGGGTAGACCAGAGACCAGCCGATGTCGGTTCGGGGAGACACCTGGCTCTTGCGCGGCCAAGACTTTCGCCATCGTCCTCGCCATTACCAAGGTACACCCCAGTGGGGGGCTTGCCGCAAGGACTTGCGGCGTGTTGACAATGCACGCCACAAGCCGGCCCAAGGACGGTTGGCCCGAACGACGGTGGTAAACGAGACAGACCGAGCTGTCTGAAGGGGACGGTGGAGGGATGGGCGGCTACGTGCTGAGTTTCGAGGAGATCGACCAGACGCAGGTTGCGATCGTTGGTGGCAAGGGTGCGCACTTAGGGGAGCTCTCGACGATCGAAGGCATTCGCGTGCCGGCTGGCTTCTGCGTGACGACGGAGGCCTTCCGGCGGATCATGGCGGACGCGCCCTCTGTCGAGGAACAGATCGTACGGCTGTCGTACCTGAGTCCGGACGACCGTGCGGCGATCGGCACGCTCAGCGCGGAGATCCGCTGGACCCTCGAAGTGATCCCTATTCCTGACGATGTATCGGTCGCGATCACCGGCGCGCTCGGCCGACTCGATGAGCACGGTGCCTACGCCATCCGATCGAGCGCGACGGTCGAGGACTTGCCGACGGCCTCCTTCGCAGGCCAATACGACACCTACCTGAACGTCATGGGGCCGGCCGCGATCCTGCAACATGTCAGCCGGTGCTTGGCCTCACTCTTCACTGAGTGGGCTGTGACCTACCGGCTACGGAGCGGTTTGGACCACCGGAATGTGGGCATGGCCGTGGTCGTGCAACAGATGGTCGTCCCGCAGGCGGCCGGCATCCTCTTCACCGTCGACCCGGTCACGTCCAACCGGAAGATCACCACGGTGGAGGCCGGCGTCGGCCTCGGCGAGACCCTGGTCTCGGGGCAGGTGAACGCAGACGTCTACCGGGTGCGAGACGGCGAAGTCATCGCCAAGGCGATCGCCACGAAGCAGCTCGCGACCCGCGCCTCGCGCGGGGGCGGGACCCACGAAGAGCCAATCGAGCCGGCGCGACAGGATCAGCCGGCGCTGACGGATGCGCAGGTGGTTCGGCTCGCCCGGCTGGGACGGCGGATGGAAGCGCACTTCGGATGCCCTCAGGACATCGAATGGTGCCTGGTCGATGACGACTTCAACATCGTCCAGAGCCGGCCGATCTCCACACTGTTCCCCATTCCCGTGACGGACGACGGAGGGAACCACGTCTTCGTCTCCGTCGGTCACGGCCAGATGATGACCGACGCGATGAAGCCCCTGGGGATCTCCATGTGGCAGCGGACAGCTCTCCCGCGGATGTACGAGGCCGGCGGGAGGCTGTTCGTCGACGTCACCCAGCGCCTGGTGTCCCCAGCCGGCCGAGCAAGCCTCCTGGAAGTCATGGGGAGGGGCGATCCGTTGATCAGGGACGCGCTGGAGACTGTCCTGGAACGCGACGACTTCATCCCGTCGATCCCGGACGAGGGTCAGGTCAGTGTGCCGACCGGTGGCGCTCCCGCCAGACTCGAGACCGATCCGGCCATCGTCGCCGGCCTGATCGCGCACACGCAGGCGTCCATCGCCGCACTGCAGCGCGACATCGGAACCAAGTCCGGACCGGCCCTGATCGACTTCATTCTGGCGGACATCCAGGAGCTGAAGCGGATCCTCTTCGATCCGCAGAGCCATCAGGTGTTCATGTCGGCCATGGAGGCGACGTGGTGGCTCAACGAGCAGCTGGAGGCGTGGCTGGGAGAGAAGAACGCGGCAGACACGCTCACGCAGTCCGTCCCCAACAACGTGACATCAGAGATGGGGCTGGCGCTCCTGGACGTCGCCGATGTGATCCGGCCGCATCCGGAGGTGGTCGCCTTTCTGCAACACGTCGAGGGAGACGAGGATTTCGTGGACGGGCTGGCAGAACTCGCGGGCGGCCGTGAAGCGCGGGACGCCCTCCGGGCTTTCCTCGACAAGTACGGGATGCGCTGCGTCGGCGAGATCGACATCACGAGGCCGCGCTGGACCGAACGCCCCACCACGCTCGTCCCCGTGATCCTCGGCAACATCAAGAACTTCCAGCCGGGAGCCGGCGAGCGTCGGTTCGAGCAGGGGCGGCAGGAGGCGCGGAGGAAGGAACAAGACGTGCTGGAGCGCGTGCGGGAGTTGCCGGACGGAGCGCAGAAGGCCGAGGAGACCAAGCGAAACATCGACCGGGTGCGGACCTTCATCGGGTACCGGGAGTATCCGAAGTACGGCATGGTCAGCCGCTACTTCGTCTACAAGCAGGCCTTGCTGGAAGAGGCCGGCCGGCTCGTGCAAGCGGACGTGCTTCGTCAAAAGGAGGACATCTTCTACCTCACGCTCCACGAGCTCTGCGAGGTCGTACACACCCAGAAAGTGGATGACCAACTTGTCCGCCAGCGCAAGGAGGCGTTCATCGCATATCAAGCGCTCACGCCGCCCCGGGTGCTGACGTCGGATGGCGAGGCCGTCGCCGGGACGTACCGGCGCGACGCCGTCCCAACGGGCGCGCTGGTGGGCTTACCCGTCTCGGCCGGGACCGTCGAGGGACGGGCTCGCGTGATCCTGGACATGGCCGAGGCCGATATGGAAACGGACGACATCCTGGTCACCGCTTACACAGACCCCAGCTGGACACCCGCGTTCATGGCGATCCTGGGCCTGGTGACGGAGGTGGGGGGACTAATGACCCACGGCGCAGTGATCGCGCGGGAGTACGGCTTGCCCGCCGTGGTGGGCGTGGAACACGCCACCCGGCTGATCCGAGACGGACAGCGGATCCGGGTCAACGGAACGGACGGGTACGTCGAGATCCTGTCCTAAGCGCATTCGCTCCCAGCTGGGCCAAGGCTGTCCCGATCGGCGTCACTGACACGTCTCTGGGCCCAGACGACCGAATGCTTGCTTGCGCGAGCGGTTGTGAGGGTCCGTCAGTTGGAGGAGCGAGTGGCGTGCGACGCACAGCTCGACGGATCAGACGCCTCGAGGGTTTCCCATCACGCGGGCAAGAGTTCGATCAAATGCAGTTCACCCGCTTTGCAACTCCACTGGAGTTGACCCGCTCTCGTGGATTGAGGGACGCCCTTCTGTACGGTCGCTAGCCGGCCGGACGTAGCGTGGTCCTATGCGCTTCGCTTTCAAGACCACGCCGCAAAATACGACCTGGACCGACATGCTTGCCGTGTGGAAGGTGGCCGACGACATCGAGCTGTTCGAGTCGGGCTGGACCTTCGACCACTTCTATCCGATCCTTTCCGACAGCACTGGCCCTTGCATGGAGGGCTGGGTGACCCTGACAGCGCTGGCTCAGGCGACGACCCGCTTACGCGTGGGAACTCTGGTGACCGGCATCCACTATCGCCACCCGGCGATCCTGGCCAACATGGCGACCACCCTCGACATCGTGTCTAGGGGTCGACTGGAGCTTGGCCTCGGGGCAGGGTGGAACGAGGAGGAGTCGGGGGCCTACGGGATCGAGCTGGGTACGCCGGGCCAGCGCAGCGACCGCCTCGAGGAGGCTTGTGAGGTGATTGTCGGGCTCCTCACGCAGGAGACGACGACCTTCAAGGGCCAGTACTACCAGCTCACCGATGCCCGCAACGAGCCCAAGCCGGTCCAGCGACCCCACCCGCCGATCTGCATCGGCGGTAGTGGTGAGAGAAGGACGCTCCGCACTGCAGCCCGGTTCGCCCAGCACTGGAATTTCGTGAGTGGCACGCCGAAGGAGTTCGCCCGCAAGCGCGACATCCTGCATCAG
The DNA here is from genome assembly GCA_963787485.1 of uncultured Acidimicrobiaceae bacterium. Classification (GTDB taxonomy): domain Bacteria; phylum Actinomycetota; class Acidimicrobiia; order Acidimicrobiales; family RAAP-2; genus Bog-473. Next base: position 81,480 of record CAWBDF010000003.1, read on the forward strand.
CACTGCGAGGACCTCGGCCGTGACCCTACGGAGATTCTCCTCTCCAGTCACGTCATATTCGCGGGGGACGCGAAGGCGAGCGCCGAGCAGGCCGCCGCACTGGGAGAGGTCGGCGCCGAACTGGGCATTGTCTCCCTCAGGCCGCCCCTCGACCCCGGCGTGCTGGAGCCGCTGGCCATAGCATTGGGTGAGCTCTAAAGAAACGACAACTCCTCATCAGGACCGAGGCTCCGGTGAGGACACCAGTACGATAGTTACGTGCAGAAAGCAACTATTGGGACTGAAGCGGAGTCAGGTCCCGCGGCCCGTCACGTCGAGCGGTTCGATGAGGCCTTGCAGACCGTTGCCCGGTCGATCACCCAGGTCCGCCTGCACGAGCGGCTCCTGCGCTTGGCGGGCGTGCGCCTCGATCGAGCCGGGGCTGCCCTGCTGTTCAAGCTTTCGTCGCAAGGAAACTCGCTCCGAGTCACGGACCTCGCCGAGATGCTAGGAGTCGACGCCCCGACGGTGACCCGCAAGGTCCAGCAGCTCGAGCGCGACGGGATGGTCGTTCGCCAGACCGACCCCGAGGACCGCCGCGCCTCGAGGATCCGCCTGACCCCGGCCGGTCGCCGGACTATCGAACGGGTGCGGCGGGCCCGCCGGGTTTGGCTCGAGCAGCTCTTGCAAGGGTGGGGCGACGACGACCTGTCCACTTTGGCCGACCTGCTCGGTCGTGTCGCGGAGAACCTCGAGCGAGATCTGGACGACGCCCGTGACTGAGCTGACGATGGCCCCGGTCGATCAAGAGGCCGAAGAGACAGTCGGCGCCGAGCACCGCCGTATCCTCGTGATCCTCGGCGCGCTCATGCTGGGGATGGCCCTGGCCGTCCTCGACCAGACCATCGTGGCGACGGCATTGCCCACCATCGCCGGCGACCTGCACGGGCTCAACCACCTGTCGTGGGTGGTGACGGCCTACCTCCTCACCACATGCATCTCCACGCCCGTGTGGGGCAAGCTGGGCGACCTCTACGGCCGCAAAGCGCTCTTCCAGCTGGCCATCGTCATCTTCCTCGTCGGCTCCATGCTGTCCGGGCTGTCACAGTCCATGGCCGAGCTCATCGCTTTCCGAGCGATCCAGGGGGTCGGATCTGGCGGGGTGGTGGTCGGGGCCCAGGCCATCATGGGCGACGTCGTGTCGGCCCGGCAGCGAGGCAAGTACATGGGCTACTTCGGCGCCGTCTTCGGCATCACCAACGTGGCGGGTCCGCTGCTCGGCGGATTCTTCACCGAGCACCTGTCATGGCGCTGGATCTTCTACATCAACCTCCCGCTCGGCATCGTTGCCCTCTTCGTCGTGGGTGCAGTGCTCCATCTCCCGGTCAAGCGAATACCGCACAAGATCGACTGGGCAGGAACCGCCTTCCTCTCCATTGGCGTCACCTGCATCATCTTGCTCACGACCTGGGCGGGCTCGGAATATGCCTGGGGCTCGCCCGTGATCATTTGTACGGGTCTCGTCGCCCTCGTGACGCTAGGCATCTTCTGCTTGATCGAGACCAGGGCCTCCGAGCCCATCGTTCCACTCTGGCTTTTCAAGAACCGGACCTTCAGTGTCACCTCGGGAGTCGGGTTCATCACCGGTTTCGCCATGTTGGGGGTCATCATTTATCTGCCCCTGTATCTGCAGATCGTCCATGGGGCCTCGCCAACTCTTTCCGGGCTCGAGCTCCTGCCCATGATCGCCGGAATGCTGGTCACATCCATCTTGAGCGGACGCATGGTCACCCGCACCGGACGATACAAGGTGTTCCCGATCGTGGGCACGGCCGTCCTCTCTCTCGGGCTGCTCTTGCTCGCCCAGCTCGGACCGCATACCGGCTACGGGGAAGCAGCAGTTTTCATGTTCATCACCGGCTTCGGCATAGGGCTGGTCATTCAGGTACTGATCGTCGCCGTGCAGAATGCGGTGCCCCACTCCGCGCTGGGAGTGGCGACGGCAACTGCGACGTTCTTTCGGATTGTCGGGGGAACGTTCGGGGTCGCGGTCCTCGGAGCCGTCTTCGCCAACCGACTGATCTCACAACTCAAACTGCACGCCACGTCGGCTGAGCTGAAGTTGGTCAGCGGATCGAACGTGACCGCCAACCCTGAGCAGATCGGCCATCTTCCGGCCGCGCAGCGCAGCTTTGTGGAGAATGCCTTCAGTCACTCGGTCGAGGCGGCCTTCTTGGTCGCTGTGCCCTTAACGGTCCTCGGTTTCGTCCTGAGCTGGCTCATCAAGGAGATCCCTCTTCGCACCACTGCGTTCGTCACCGCTTCTCCGCCCGACGGTCCGCAACCGCTCGCGAGCGATGTGAAGCGGGGATCCGGTTGACGAGTCCCCCGTGCCATTGCCGGTGGCCAGCCCGGCTGCGAGAGCCTCGAGCACAGTGGTTCATCTGCAGCCGGGCGATCCCGATCGCTCTGCCGAATGATTGGACCCTTCGCCATTCACTTTGACGTCTCCGCTGTTGACGCTGGAAGCCTGGCCTGGGTAGACGTCAGATCGCTACAGCGGTACGCCGCCGCAGAGCTGGATCGATGTCGATTGGAGGCCTGGTCAACTCGTGGATTCCACCCCTCGGCGCAGCACCTCGGGATACGGCGTTTGCGGGCGGTTGAACTCGTAGGTGTGCGGCCAACGGAGATACTTCTCCGTCCAGTCCTCGCGATAGTGGATCGCCTTAACAATGTCGTCAGGTTGCCATCCGTCGACGAGCTGTGTGCCGGTGAGGTCATAGACCGGCCGCTGCAGCTCCACGAGCAGTTGGAGGCTGAACGCGATGCGCCCTGTCAGCATTGTCTTGTCACCCGTACACAAGGTGAGTGCAGCCTCTGCCATCGTCTCCAGTGGCTCGCAGATGGACGTGTCCTGAACGATGCTACCGCCGCTCTTGATGCGCTCCGTGAGGATGGATCGCTGCGGTGCGAGCGTGTTCATGACGATGCCCTTCTCCTTGAACTCGACCGCGGCGTAGACGGTCATGGCGTTCACGGCGGACTTCATGGCGGCATAGAGCGTGCTGTGCCACTTCGTCTTGGCGGTGAAGGGCGGCCCGGGAGGAAGCTCCGCGCCCATGCTCGACATGTTGAGGACGTATCCTCCGCCGCGCTCTGCCATGCTGTCGGTGGCCTGCTGAATCATGAGCCACGGCCCCCAGAGGTTGACCTCTCCATCCGACTGCAAGTCGGACAGCGAGTACTCCCAGTAGCGCTTGACGTCATTCTTCACAGCGTTGTTCACGAGGACATCGATCGGACCCAGAGTTTCCTCGGTTCGCGCAATCAGCGTGTCCCTGCCTCCATCGGGATCGCTGAGGTCGCAACGAACGACGAGCGCCTCACCGCCCAAGCCTCTGATTCGTGCAGCGGTGTTCTCGAGACCCGATTCATTACGCGCGACGAGAGCCACCTTCGCACCCTCCGCCGCAAATCGGATGGCCATTGCCGTTCCGGTGCCACCCGATCCGGCACCGGTGATCAGAGCGACCTTCCCTTCAAGTTGTTTCAATGCATCCTCTCCTCATTCGCGGCTCGAGTTCGCCCCGTTTGCATGGACGCTACGTCACTCCCCTGGTCGGGATCACGGCCGCCGTCGGGCGCACGGGTCGGCGCTGCCTCGAAACGCCTGTGGATGCCGACCGGCAGTTGAGTGAACCCGGAGGTCAGGACGGAAGCGCGTCCAGGGAACTGGACCGACACGCAAACGCACATTGCGCTTCGAGCTGGTTTGCTTGCGGTACGTCTCAAAAAAATAGACCGTAACCCATCGAGCTGTCGCGGCTCGAGTTCGCACCGTCGGTCTGGACGGAGTCGAACATCGCCCAGATCTCAGTCGGACCCGTGATCGTGATCTCGGGCATGTGGCCATGGTGAGTCGTCACACCCACCTCGATCGTCGACCGCAGCATTGGAAGGTAGTCGTCATTCGACGTGAAGCTCTCGACGCCGTCCTCATCGACGTAGGAGTGCTCACAATCGTCAGTGAACAGGTGAAAGCTCAGTCCAGCGACACCTGTACCACGTCGTCGACCACCTGGGTCGGGTAGATGCGGAGTTCCCCGCTCCAGCCGTCCTGGGAGGGGAGCACGCAGGCTCCGGTGATGACGTCGAAGATGCTGCCGTGCCCTGGGCAGCGGATAAGACGCCCTCTCATAAGGTCTAATCCGCCCAGAAGAGTGCCTTGATGCGGGCATTCATGGGAGAAGGCGCAGAAGATCCCGTCGACGTTCCCGATGGCGACGGGTTGACCGTCGACATCGACGGTAGCCGTGCTCCCTGGAGCCACCCAGTCCGCTGGCATGGCGTCGTGGAAAAGAGGCACGATGAAGAGACTAGAGATAGTTCGAGGCCAGCGCGGATTCCGCAGCACCCATGAACAGGAGGTGGTGTGGCCGAGGCACACCTGGAGGGATGGGGATGGCTGTGGTCGTCAGGGCGCTGGCGAATCTAGTGAACAAAGGCACGGCCAAGGCAGCGTCGTACCATTCCACTGGAATATCCCCCAATCGTCGTGCCACGCCATCATCGTGACATCTCCCTGGGCACACCTGCCCCCTTATGCCCAGAAGTTCTACTGCTGGGCGTGCCACCCATTCCTGCCTTTCGGGGATGCGACGAGAGGCACTCACGTCCATAGAGATCGTTCGTCATTGGTTCAGAAGGTTCATCGCGCCCCGTAGGGCTTCTCCGCTAGATTGACCCCATGGGGCAGGATCTCGACGGAACCGATCGCGGTCAGCGGATATCGAACTATGGTTGAGTTAGCGGATCTCCAGGTGTCACGCACCACGACGGTGAAGGCATCGCCAGAGCGGGTCTACGAGATTGTCTCCGACGTGACGCGGATCGGCGAGCTCAGTCCAGTGTGCAAGGCGGCATGGTGGGACGAGGGTTCGTCACCTCGTGAAGGTGGTTGGTTTACGGGCCGCAACGAGGCCGAGGGCCGCGAGCCGTGGGAGCGTCGGTGCGAGATATACATCGCCGACCCGGGGCGCGCCTTCGGTTGGGTGCAAGGCGGGCGAAGCGAGGGCAATGCTGAGTGGAGTTACCGATTCCGCCCGGTCGAAGAGGGGACCGAGGTCGAGGAGTCCTGGAGAATACTTCGTATGGCCGAACGGCTCATCGCCCTTGGGGACGAGGTCCTCATGCAGCTAAAGGCGAATACCGAGTCGAGCATTGAGGCGACGCTTGCCAAGTTGAAGAAGGTGGCCGAGTCGGAGACCTAGGTTCGACGAGCGGGCGGCGACGGCGATGCTTCTACTGATGGGACGATTGCCACGTGGTCGGGCCTTTGCCGGACCACGAGAAGTTCGAAACCGGAAGTGCTTCTCAATGCGTTGGAGGACCTCGACATGGTCCTGAGCACATGGTGGATCGCCAGCCTCTGGTACCCAAACGAACCTGTCAGTCGTCGGCTTGCAATGGCCGAACGGGCCCTTGCTCGCTTGCTGGTGCTGGCTCATCGTCCTCCATGGGGGTCGGCATAGGGACGGAGATCGCAGGAGTTCTTCACGGCGACTGAGGTCGGGCGAAAGGCCCACCGGGATCGCGTCGGCACCTCGTAGGGGTCTCCCCGTTCGCTACCGGTTCGGGATGCCGAACCGGATTCAGTTCGAGGTAGCAATTGCTTGACAGTTGGCTGTTCGTGACTCACGTATGACCAGCGTGCCTTCGACGCGCCCGTGGCCACGCGGGACAGACCGTTCCCCGGCGTGGCACCTACGGTCGAGGTCAGGGACGGGAGCATCCGATGAGGAGGGCCGTCGGTGCCCTGGTGGCGCTCGGCCTCGTGGTGGGGTTGCTGGGGACTGCCGTGGTCGGTTCGGCCATGGCGATGTTCGGCATCGACGTCCAGCCCGCGGCGATGTCGGCCGCCACCGCAAAGATCCCGCCCGCCATGCTGGCGCTCTACCAGGAGGCGGCGGCTACTTGCCCCGGCTTGCCCTGGACAGTTCTGGCCGCCATCGGCACCGTCGAGTCCGACAACGGCCAATCGACGCTGCCGGGAGTCCAAAGCGGCACCAATGCTGCCGGGGCTGAAGGCATGATGCAGTTCGAGCCGGCGACCTTCGCCGCCTACGACGAACCGGTCCCCCCAGGCGGGGTGACTCCGCCCAACCCCTACGACCCGACCGACGCCGTGTTCGCGGCCGCTCGCTTCTTGTGTGCCAATGGGGCGTCGGGGGGTGTCGACATCGCCGGTGCCGTCTACGCCTACAACCATTCCGCCGCGTACGTGAGCCAGGTCCTGGCCCTCGCGCAGTCCTACGTCGGTTCGACGACGAGCGCCGCGGCAGGCACGCCGGTGACCGCCGCGGGAGCCGTGGCTGTCGAGTGGGCGCTCAGGCAAATCGGCACGCCGTACGTCTGGGGAGGCGAGAGCCCAGGTGTGGGATTCGACTGCTCGGGTCTCGTGAAGGCTGCCTACGCCACCGCCGGCGTGGTCCTACCCCGCGTGGCGCAGGACCAGTACGACGCCACTCCCCTCGTGGCTCCGGGTCAGCCGTTCGAACCGGGGGATCTGGTCTTCTTCGGCGCCGGCCCGTCTTCCATCGACCACGTCGGCCTCTTCGTGGGTGTGGTCGAAGGCTCCGACGTCATGGTCGACGCGCCGCACAGTGGCGCGGTCGTGCGAGCGGAGGCATTCTCGCCCGTCGTCGGGGCCCCATTCGGGAGCCTGTCCTTCGTGGGCGCGACTCGGCCGGCCTGAGCAACCGGTCTGACCGCTGCGCCGGGCGTGGGTGGCCGATCACCCTCCGCCATTTCCATCGTGATACGAGTATATCGTGGAACGATGAAAATGGCGGGCGTCGACACGGGCATCGACTACGAGGATCTCTTGGCGTTGCGCAGCGGGCTCCGCCGCTTCCTGCGCTGGAGCGATCAACAAGCCGAGGCGGCGGGGCTGACGCCGGCGCAGCACCAGCTACTGGTGGCCATCCGCGGGCATACCGACCGCCGTGGGCCGACGGTCGGCGAGGTGGCGGACTCCCTCCTTCTCCGCCATCACAGCGCCGTCGGTCTCGTGGACCGTGCCGCCGCCGTCGGGCTCGTCGAACGGGTGGGTGATTCGGAGGACCATCGGCTCGTCCGCGTCCAGCTGACGTCCGCGGGTGAACAATGCCTGGACTCCCTGGCCGACCTCCACCGCGAGGAGCTGCGCCGTCTGGTGCTGAAGTTGCCCGGAGCCTGGCGGGGTCTGCTGCCCCGCCAACCGCTCCACGGCCTGGAGACCCGGCCGTAGGGAGGTCTCCGGTCGTCGCGGGCTCACACGGCGCGACCCCGCAGGGTGCGGTAACGCCGGACCAGGGACGCGGTCGAAGTGTCCTGGGCCCCGAGGTCCGGGGCCGCCTCGGCGGTGAGGGTCGGCGCCAACTCCTTGGCCATCGCCTTGCCCAGCTCGACGCCCCATTGGTCGAAAGAGTCGATGCCCCACACGGTGCCCTCCACGAAGACGATGTGCTCGTAGAGCGCCACCAGCTGGCCCAGCACCGACGGGGTCAGCTTCGGAGCCAGAATGGTCGAGCTGGGCCGGTTTCCCGGCATTACCTTGTGCGGGACCAGCTCAGGGGGCGTACGTTCGGCCGCGATCTCCGCCGCCGTCCTTCCGAAGGCGAGGGCCTTGGTCTGGGCCAGGCAGTTGGCCATCAACAGGTCCTGTTGCTCGCCCGTGTCGTGGGTGCTCTCGGCAAAGGCGATGAAGTCGGCCGGAATGAGCTTGGTTCCTTGGTGGATGAGCTGGTAGAACGCGTGCTGGCCGTTGGTGCCCGGCTCGCCCCAGAAGATCTCGCCCGTCTGGCCGGTCACTGTGGTGCCGTCCAGGCTCACCGACTTGCCGTTGGATTCCATGGTGAGCTGTTGGAGATAGGCCGGGAAGCGGGCCAGGCGCTGGCTGTAGGGCAGCACGGCGTGCGTCTGGGCGCGGAAGAAGTTGTTGTACCAGACGTTCAACATGCCCTGGATCACCGGCAGGTTGCGCTCGAGCGGTGTCGTCCGGAAATGCTCGTCCACGGTGTGAAACCCGGCCAGCATCTCAGTGAAGGCCTCTTTTCCGATGGCCACCATCAGGGCGAAGCCGATCGCCGAGTCGTACGAATAGCGGCCGCCCACCCAGTCCCAGAACCCGAGCATGTTCTCGGGATTGATGCCGAACGCCGAGACGCCGGCGGCGTTAGTCGAGACCGCCACGAAGTGCTTGGCCACGGCGTCGTGGCCAGCCGCCGCGCCGAGGCCGCTGAGCAACCAGTCCCGGGCCGCGGTGGCGTTGGTCAGCGTCTCGAGGGTGGTGAACGTCTTGGAGCAGACCACGAACAAGGTGGTCTCCGGGTGGAGATCCTCGGTGGCGGCATACAGGTCGACAGGATCGACGTTCGAGACGAAGCGGCTCACCAGCCCCGGCTGGGCGACGTCGGCCAGGGCCAGGGTGGCCATGGCCGGACCCAGGTCGGATCCGCCGATGCCGATGTTGACCACTGCCTCGATCCGCTTCCCGGTCGCCCCGGTCCACGTGCCGTCGCGGATGCGATCGGAGAGCTCGCCCATCTCGTTCAGCACCGCGTGGACGTCGCCGACCACGTCCTGGCCGTCGACCCGCAACTCGGACCCGGGTGGCATGCGGAGCGCCACGTGGAGCACGGCGCGGTCCTCGGTGGAGTTGATGTGGGCCCCGGAGAACATCGCGTCACGATGCTCTTCGACCTCGGCCGAGCGGGCCAGGTCCATCAACAGCGCCAAGGTCTCATCGGTGACCCGGTGCTTGGAGTAGTCGAGGACGAGGTCACCCGCGGTGGCCGTCATCCGCTGGGCGCGGGCCGGGTCCGCGGCGAACAGTTCACGGAGGCGCAGCAGTCGCCCCTCCATGTCGAAGTGGGCTTGCAGCGCGCGCCAGGGCCCGGAGGTCGTCATGTCCATGCGACTGAATCTACGGCCCAGCAGGCGGGCGCACCATGCGGAGGGAAACCGGCCGGGACCCTCTCAGCGTAGGGCGTCAGGGCACGGAGTCAGGGCAAGGCGTCAGCGCAGGGCCAGCTGACCGGGAACGATGGGTGCGGGCAGCGACGTCGTTCCCATCAGCCAGCGGTCGACCGCCGCGGCGCACGAGCGGCCCTCGGCGATCGCCCACACAATGAGGCTCTGGCCCCGCGTCTGGTCCCCGCACACGAAGACCCCTTCGGCGGTGGTCGACCAGGTGGTGTCGGCCACCACGGTGCCACGCGGCCCGACCTCGACGCCGAGCTCGTCCACCGCGTTGCGCCGCTCCGTTCCGACGAAGCCCAGGGCCAGGAGCACCAGCTCGCATTCGAGCTCGAATTCGGTTCCGGGCACTGGCTCGAAGACCGTACGTCCCCCCTCGTCGCGCATCTCGACCGTGTGGCCGCGCAGGGCCCGCACCGCTCCGGTGTCGTCCTGGAGGAAGGCAGTGGTCGTCATGGCGAAGAGGCGCTCCCCACCTTCCTCGTGCGCCGAGGACGTGCGCAGGATGAGGGGCCACAGGGGCCACGGGTTGTCGGCCAGCCGGTCACTGGGTGGCTCGGCCATGATCTCGAGCTGATGGACCGAACGGGCACCCTGGCGATGCGCCGTGCCCAGACAGTCGGCTCCGGTGTCACCCCCGCCGATGATGACGACTCGCTTTCCCTCGGCCGATATGGGACTGGACGCCAGCACCCCTTCCTGCACGAGGTTCGAGGGCTTGAGGTACTCCATGGCGAAATGGACCCCGGCCAAGTCGCGACCCGGGACCGGGAGGTCCCGCGGCATGGTGGCCCCGCCGGCCAGCACGACGGCGTCGAAGGAGGTCCGGACGTCTGCCGCCGACCGCACGGTCACAGCGGGCGCGCAGGCGGTGCCGTGTCCCCGTTGCTCACCGGGCTCGACGGAAGGTCCGCTCTCGCCTCGAGCCGAGGCGGTCCCACCGACCGAGGTGGAGCAGACGAAGGTGACCCCTTCGGCCTCCATCTGGGCCAGCCGCCGGTCGAGGACGGCCTTCTGCATTTTGAATTCAGGGATGCCATAGCGGAGAAGGCCCCCGGGCCTCTCGGCCCGCTCGAAGACGGTCACGCGGTGGCCGGCCCGGGCCAACTGTTGCGCGGCGGCCAGTCCGGCCGGCCCCGAACCCACCACGGCGACCGACTTGCCCGTGTGGACCGTGGGCACCTGCGGAGTCACCCAACCCTCGTCCCAAGCCCGCTCGACGATCTCGTACTCAATCCGTTCGATGGTCACCGGGTCATCGTTGATCCCGAGCACGCAGGCGGCCTCGCACGGGGCCGGACACAGCCGGCCGGTGAACTCCGGGAAGTTGTTGGTTGCGTGCAGGCGCTCCATGGCGTCGGGCCAGTCGTCCCGGTACACGAGGTCGTTCCACTCAGGGATGAGGTTGCCGAGCGGGCAGCCGTCGTGGCAGAAGGGAATGCCGCAGTCCATGCAACGAGCGCCCTGCTCCTTGGTGGCCGTCTGATCGAAGGGCTCGTAGACCTCCTTCCAGTCGCGCAGGCGGACCGAGACCGGACGCCGCCTGGGCAGATGGCGGCCGTATTGCATGAATCCGGTCGGCTTACCCATGGGCGGCCTCCATGACCGCCTCGTCGACGGATCGACCTTGCGCCGTGGCCAACGCCGTGGCCTCCAAGATGCGCCGGTAATCCCGAGGCATCACCTTCACGAATTCGGCCACCTCGGCGTCCCAGCGTTGCAGCAGGCGCGACGCCACCGCAGAGCCCGTCTCCCTCTGGTGCCGCTCGACCAGTGCGTGCACCTGGGCGACGTCACTCGGGCTGAGAGGCTCGACGTCGACCATCTCGAGGTTGACCCGCGAACCGAAGGAGCGACCCTTGTCGTAGACGTACGCGATGCCACCCGACATGCCGGCGGCGAAGTTGCGCCCGGTGGGCCCGAGGACGACGACCAGGCCGCCGGTCATGTACTCGCACCCATGGTCCCCCACGCCCTCGACCACCGCGGTGGCGCCCGAGTTGCGCACGCAGAACCGCTCCCCCACCTGCCCACGGACGAGGAGCTCGCCGGCGGTGGCGCCGTAGAGGATCACGTTGCCGGCGATGATCTGCTCCTCGGCCACGAAGGGAGACCCCGCCGGTGGGCGAACGATCAGCCGGCCACCCGAGAGCCCCTTCCCCAGGTAGTCGTTGGCATCGCCGAACAGCCGCATGGTGACGCCGCGAGGCACGAACGCGCCGAAGCTCTGGCCGGCCGAGCCCGTGAAGGTCAGCGACACGGTGTCGTCGGGCAACCCGGAGGCGCCGTAGCGACGGCTGATCTCGGAGCCCAAGAGCGTCCCGACGGTTCGGTCGACGTTGGTGATGGGCAGCTCGAGGGAGACCGGAGTCGCGTCGGCCAGGGCGGGAGCGCACTTCCCCAGAAAGGCGTGGTCCAGCGCCTGGTCGAGCCCGTGGTCCTGTTGCACGACCTGGTGCCTGGCCATCGTGGGGGGCGCGTCGGGCTGGGCCAGGACGGTCGAGAGATCGAGTCCCGCCGCCTTCCAGTGCGCGACGGCGTCGTCGATTTGGAGCAGGTCCACGCGGCCGACGGCCTCTTCGAGCGACCGCAGGCCGAGTGAGGCCAGCAGCTCGCGTACCTCCTCGGCGACGTACTCGAAGAACGTCTGGACGAACTCGGGCTTGCCGGTGAACTTGGCTCGCAACGCCGGCGTCTGGGTGGCGATCCCCACCGGGCAGGTGTCGAGGTGGCACACGCGCATCATGATGCAGCCCGACACCACCAGGGGCGCCGAGGCGAAGCCGAACTCCTCTGCGCCGAGGAGCGCGCCGACGACGACGTCGCGGCCGGTCTTGAGCTGTCCGTCGACCTGGACGACGATTCGGTCCCGGAGCCCGTTGGCCAACAGCGTCTGCTGGGTCTCGGCCAGGCCGATCTCCCAGGGGATACCGGCGTGCTTGAGCGAGGTCAGTGGCGCGGCGCCGGTGCCGCCGTCGTGACCCGAGATCAGCACGACGTCGGAGTGGGCCTTGGCCACGCCGGCCGCCACGGTGCCGACGCCGACCTCGGCGACTAGCTTCACGTGGACCCGGGCAGAGGGGTTGGCCGACTTGAGGTCGTGGATCAGCTGGGCGATGTCCTCAATGGAGTAGATGTCGTGGTGTGGCGGCGGGGAGATGAGCCCCACGCCCGGGGTCGAGCTCCTCGTCTTGGCGATCCAGGGCCACACCTTGTTGCCCGGCAGCTGGCCCCCCTCCCCGGGCTTGGCCCCTTGGGAGATCTTGATCTGCAGGTCGTCCGCGTTGACGAGGTACTCGCTCGTCACACCGAAGCGACCCGAGGCCACCTGCTTGATGGCGCTGCGGCGCAGGTCTCCGTTGGCGTCGGGCGTGTAGCGCTCGGCGTCCTCTCCCCCTTCGCCGGTGTTCGAGCGCCCGCCGATCCGATTCATGGCGATGGCCAGCGTCTCGTGCGCTTCGGCCGAGATGGACCCGTAGGACATGGCCCCGGTGGAGAAGCGCGCCATGATGGCGCTGGCCGGCTCGACCTCATGGAGGGGCACCGGCCCGGTCGGCGCGGGCTTGAAGCGGAGCAACCCCCGCAGGGTGCCGAGCCGCTCGGCCTGGTCGTCGACGGTCGCGCTGTACTCCTTGAAGATCTCGTAACGGCGGGCCCGGGTGGCGTGCTGCAGCTTGAACACCGTCTTGGGGTTGAAGAGGTGGAATTCGCCCTCGCGCCGCCACTGGTACTCCCCGCCCACTTCGAGCTCGCGGTGGGCCCGCTCCGTTGGCCGCGGCTCGTGCGCCCGGCGGTGCCGCGTGGCGACCTCGGCGGCCAGGACGGGGAGGGCGACCCCGCCGATGCGGCTGGACGTCCCGGTGAAGTACTCGTCGATCACCTCTCGATCGAGCCCGATGGCCTCGAAAACCTGTGCACCGGTGTAGGAGGCCACGGTCGAGATGCCCATCTTGGACATCACCTTCAGCACACCTTTGCAGGCCGCCTTCATGTAATTCCGGCGCGCCTGGCGCGGCGACACCCCTTCGAGCAATCCCTCCGAAATCATGTCGTCGATGGAATCGAGGGCCAGGTACGGGTTGACCGCGGCGGCGCCGAACCCGATGAGCAGCGCGATGTGGTGCACCTCGCGGGCGTCTCCGGTCTCGATGACGAGCCCCACCTTGGTCCGCGTCTTCTCCCGAACGAGGTGGTGGTGGACGGCGGCGGTCAGGAGGAGTGACGGAATCGGCGCCCACTCGGACGTGGCGTTGCGGTCGGACAGCACAATGAGGTTGGCTCCCTCGGCGATCGCCTGGGAGACCCGCCGCCGCACGTCCTCGATGGCCTGCCGCAGGGCCTCCCCGCCGTCGGCGGTGGGGGCGCCGGCCTCCCCCGCGTGGCGCACGTCGAAGAGCCCGTCGACGGCGAAGGCCTTGAAGCCCGGCGTCTGGCCGTCCTCGTTGACGTACATCAGCTTGGCCAGGTCGTCGCGGTCGATGACGGGCAGGGGCAGGAGGATCTGCCGGCACGAGCCGGGTCGCGGCGTCGAGCAAGTTGGCCTCGGGACCGATGGTGGCGGCCAGGGAGGTCACCAGCTCTTCTCGGATCGCATCGAGCGGCGGGTTGGTCACCTGCGCGAAGAGCTGCGTGAAGTAGTCGTAGAGCAGACGCGAACGGTCGGAGAGGACGGCGATGGCGGCGTCCGAACCCATCGATCCGAGCGGCTCGGCCCCGGTGCGGGCCATCGGCGCCAGGATCACCCGCAGCTCCTCGTTGGTGTAGCCGAACAGCCGCTGTTGGGCCACGACGCCCCCGTGCTGGGGTGTGAGCATGGTGCGGGCCGGGAGCTCCTCGAGGCGGATCTGGTCTTGGGCCAGCCACTCCCCGTAGGGGTGCTCCGCCGCCAGCTCCGCCTTGATCTCCTCGTCCTCGACGAGACGCCCCTGGGCCGTGTCGACGAGGAACATTCGGCCCGGCTGCAGGCGGCCCTTGCGGACGACCCGTTCGGGCGCGATGTCGAGGACACCGACCTCGCTGGCCAGGACCACCAGGCCGTCGTCGGTGACCCAGTAGCGGGCCGGTCGCAAGCCGTTGCGGTCCAGGACGGCGCCCACCAGCGTGCCGTCGGTGAAGCAGACCGCCGCTGGACCGTCCCAGGGCTCCATCAGCGAGGCGTGGTAGCGGTAGAAGGCCCGCCGGTCCTTGTCCATGGTGGTGTGGTTCTCCCACGCCTCGGGGATCATCATCAGCACGGCGTGGGGCAGCGAGCGTCCACCGAGATGCAACAACTCGAGGACCTCGTCGAAGCTGGCCGAGTCGCTGGCCCCCGGGGTGCACACCGGGTAGAGGCGCGAGAGGTCACCGTCAATGAGGTGCGTTTCGAGCAAGGCCTCGCGAGCCCGCATCCAGTTGCGGTTTCCCGCCAACGTGTTGATCTCGCCGTTGTGGCAGAGGTACCGGTACGGATGGGCCAGCGGCCAGCTCGGGAAGGTGTTGGTCGAGAAGCGTGAGTGCACGAGCACCAATCCCGACTCGAACTCGGGGTCGCGGAAGTCGGGGAAGAACTGGCGCAGCTGCTCCGAGGTGAGCATGCCCTTGTACACCAAGGTGCGCGCCGAGAGGGAGGGGAAGTAGAGCCCTTCGACGGCATGCTCGGACCGCTTGCGCAGCACGAAGGCGCGCCGCTCCAGCGCCAGGGTGTCGACGCCCGACGATGCCGGCGCTACGAAGATCTGCTCGATCTGGGGCATGGCCCCAAGGGCGATGCCGCCGAGGCTCTCGGTCTCGGTGGGCACCACCCGCCATCCCAGGACGCGCAATCCCTCCTCTCCCGCGGTCTGCTCCACCACGGCACGTGCCTTGGCGGCGTCGTCACGGTCGGTGGGCAGGAAGGCCAGCCCGACGGCGTAGCCACCGCGGTCGGGGAGCCGGATCCCCGCGGCCGCGGCCGCCTTCGACAAGAAGGCGTGCGGGATCTGCACGAGAATGCCCGCGCCGTCGCCGGTGTTCACCTCCGCCCCCGACGCGCCGCGGTGGGCCAGGCGCTCGAGGACGGTCAGCCCGCGGTCGACGATGTCGTGGCTGGCACGTCCCTCGAGATCGGCCACCATGCCGACCCCGCAGGCGTCGTGCTCGTATGCCGGGTCGTAGAGGCCAGTGGCCATCGGCGTCCTTCCGTGGGGGAGAAGTAGGAGCGGCTACCGGGACGACGTTGGCCCGAACGTGGAGAGAACACTTTACACGACCCCGCTCGTAATCTTGTCCCATGTCGCCTGCCACGTCGCCTTCCAGGTCGCCTGGGTTGTCGCCTTCCACGACGCCACATGTCCACGTGGTCGGGGCAGGGGTCATAGGGCTTGCCTGCGCGTGGGAATTGGCGTGCCGCGGCCACGACGTGACGCTCGTCGGGCCGGCGGCGGGCCGCGACAGCGCGGCCTGGGTCGCGGCCGGCATGCTCGCGCCGGTGACCGAGGCCCACTTCGGTGAGGAGCCCCACACCAGGCTCCTCCTCGAAGGGTCCCGCCGGTGGCCGGCCTTCGCGACGGCGCTCGAAGGTGCCACCGGGCGCACCATCGGCTACGACACCTCCGGCACGCTCACCGTCGCCGTCGATGCCTCCGACCGGGCCGGGCTCGACGATCTCCTCGCCTACCAGCACTCCCTCGGTCTCGTCGCCCACCGTCGTAGCGCGACCGAGTGTCGGCGCCTGGTACCCGCTCTGAGCCCGGCTTTGCGCGGAGGGATTGAGGTGCCCGGGGACCATCAGGTGGACAACCGCGCCTTGCTGGGCGCGCTGGAGTCCGCGTGCCGCCAGAACGGGGTGGCGTTCGTCCCCGCCACGGTCGCCGCGGTCCGGGCAGGTCCGGAGCTGGTCCTGGCGGACGGCGACCGCCTCGGTTCCGACGTCGTCGTCTTGGCGGCCGGCGTCGGGGTCGCCTCCCTGTCAGGTCTCGACGGTGCCGGTCTCCCACCGCTTCGTCCGGTGAAGGGGCACATCCTGCGACTCGGACCGGCGAGCGAGGCGACGACCGGGCGTCCACCGGGGCTGAGCCGCACCGTGCGCGGCCTCGCCCACGGTCGCTCCGTCTACGTGGTGCCGCGGCACGACGGCTCCGTGGTGGTCGGGGCCACCGTGGAAGAACGCAGTGAGGACCGCGGCGTGCGCGCCGGCGCGGTCCACGAGCTTCTCTGCGACGCGCGCGCCATCGTCCCGGGAATCGACGAGATGGAGCTGCTGGAGACCTCCACCGGCCTCCGGCCGGCCACGCCGGACAACATGCCCTGTATTGGATGGACGGCGATGGACGGCGTCCTGGCCGCGGTCGGGCACTTTCGCAACGGCATTCTCTTGGCCCCGCTGACGGCCGTGGCCGTCGGCGATCTGGTGGCGCGCCGGCCCGTCGCGCCCCTCATTCAAACGTTGGCGCCGGTATGAGCACGCACGCGTTGCGGGTCAACGGCCAGGTCATGGAGGTGGAGCCTGGTGCCTCGATCGCCGACGTGGTGACCCAGCTGACCGGCGACGAGGATCCCCGGGGGGTCGCCGTGGCGGTCGACCGCTGCGTCGTCCCCCGATCGGAGTGGTCGTCCACGCCGGCACGCCCAGGCTCCGTGGTCGAGGTGGTCGGAGCCGCAGCCGGTGGGTGAGATCGTTGTCCCGCCCGGCGCCGGGTGCCAGAATCGACCGATGCAGCGCCGCGGCGACCTCGGGGCCACGGCCTTCGTGTTGGCCGGTGGCGGGACCAAGGGCTCCTTCGAGATCGGAGTGCTGCAGTACCTCGTCGGCGTCGAGGGCATTGTGCCCGACATCATTTCTGCCACCTCGGCCGGAGCCATCGTGGCAACCGTGCTGGCCCAGGCCCGCACGGCGGAGGAGTTCGCGGACCGGGTGGACGAGATCGAACGGGACCTGCTCGCCTGGAGCGAGTCCGAACACGTCTTCGGAAAGCAGCCGTGGCTGCGCGCCCTCGAGGGAACCGCGTTGGGTCGTGAGATCGACCGCGAGGTCACCCGGGGTACCCGTCCGCCCTTCCCCCTGACACCCGCCCATCTGCTGGCCGCGAACGATGCCGCCCCCTCTGGCTCACCACCGGACCGTGAGGAGCGGCGTCACGCCCGTCGCGCCCGCTGGCGGCGCCGGGGCCGCATGGTGCGCTTGGCCGGAGGTGCTGCCCTCCGACTCCCCCGTGTGCACCGCCACTTGCGCGCCGGCGGGAGTTCCGTGCTCACGCTCGAGCCGTTGGCCCACGCCTTGCGTCACGGCACCGAGGACGGGGTCCGCGCCGTGGATCCCGCGCTCGTCGGCCGTCCCGGGCTCCAGCTCCGCCTGGCCGTCACGGCGCTCCGGGCCGGCGTCCTGCGCTTCGTGACCGAGGACGGGACAATCGTGGAGTCCGATGCCCGGACCCCGGCGCAGGGGGCGGCTGCCGGACCAGTGAGCATCGTGGACGGCGCCATCGCCTCGGCCAGCGTGCCCATGGTGTTCCCCCCGCATGCCATGGCCGACGACGACTACGTCGACGGAGGCGTCGTCGACATCGTGCCGGTACGGGCCGCCGCCGCGCTGGGAGCGACACGGATGTTCGCGGTGGTGGCGGTGCCGCTGACGCTCCCTCGGGACGAGCGCGACTACGCCAGTGCCCCGGCCATCTCCATCGGGCTGCGGTCCATGGGCATGATCGGCGTTGCCGAGCGACAGCTCTCGAACCTGAGCGTGCAGCTGCCTCCCAAGGCCACCCTGACGACGGTCGACCCCGTGGTCGACGTCGTCGGGCTCTTCGAGGTGGAGCCCGGGCTCCTGCGCATCAACCGGGACTACGGCTGGCTCCGGGCCGCCGACGTGCTCGCCGAGGGAGACGAGGGCATCCGTTCCGACGTCGCCGAGGCCACGCACGCCGTCATCGGTGCCCGTCGCGATGCCTGGCAGCTCGAGGAGGCGCTCTGGTCCGACGCCCGAGGGCCCGACCCGGGCACCATGGCGCTCGTGCGTGAGCAGAAGACCCGTGTGCGCCGGCTGATGGAGCGGCGCAAGCAGCTGGGATTTCCCGTGCCCGACGGCCACGAGGCCTGGTGGAGCGACTACGAGACCCACTCTGGGGGGCGCCCGCCGGCACTCCCAGACGCGCCCGGAACCGAGCGCCCTTGATCCGAGCGGCGGTGTCGCGACCTCAGATCGTGGTGCCGCCCCCAACCGGCCGCGGCGCAGGAACAGTGATCCCGGTCGCGGTCCGCCGGGTCGGTGCCCGGGTGACGAGGGAGGCGAAGGTGGCGTAGTCGTCGAGTCGCGGGCGCTGGCCGAACCGCTTGGCCGACCGCACCGCCGGGGTGCATTCCCTCAGGCGGACGTGGACGGCTCGGGGCCCTCCCCGCCCGGCGCCGCTCCGATGGCCTCCGGGGCGGGCGCACCGGTACCGACCTGTGCCTTGAGGGCGGCCAGCTCGGTGTCCACCTGAGAGTCCTTGCCCAGCTGGTCCAGCTCCTTTTGGATGTCGTCGGTGCCCCCACCGACGTCCTCGAGGACGCCCGATTCGAGCAGCTCGTCGAGCGCGCCCGATCGGGCCTGCATGGTGGCGATCTTGTCCTGCGCCCGCTGCAGCGCCGCGCCGGAATCGTTGACGGACTTCGAGATCCCTGCCGTGCTCTCGTCCACCGTCGAGATGGCCTTGGCCGCGGTGTACTGGGCTTTGAGAGTCTCCTTTTGCGTGCGGAAGTCGTTCACCCGCTTCTGCAGCGCGTCCAACGTCTGGGTCAGCTTCTGCTCCTCGTCGGTGAGCTGTTGGCGCTGCGGCTCCATCTGGTCGATCTGCTGCTGGGCGGCCGCCTTGCGAGACAGGGCCTCCTTGGCCAGGTCCTCCCGACCCGTCTGGAGCGCCTGCTTGGCCTGGTCCTGGAGGTGCTCGGTGGAGTGCTGGAACTGCTCCTCTTGGAGCTCGAGGCGTTTGCGAGAGGCGGCGATGTCCACCAACGCCCGGCGCACTTGGGTGATCTGCTCGAGCATCTTCTCGTAGGAGAGGTCGAGCATCTCGTCAGGCTTCTCGGCCGCGTCGAGTGCCTTGTTGGTCTTGGCCTGCACGATGTCGTGGGCCCGCTGGAAGATGCCCATTGTTTGCCTCCCGTGGGTCGCTCTGGGACCCCACCCTACGTTCGCGGGGAGCACCGCAGCCACGTCGCGCCGGCAGCCACGCCGGTGGGACAGCGCCCGGGGAGGATCAGGACCCGGAGGCGGCGATGATCGGACCGTTCAGGTGCGCCGCCGACACGTCGCCGTCGGCGGGGGCGCTCCCGAACGGCGTCACCTTGCCCAGCGCGGTGACCACCCAGTACCCGCTCCCGTCGGACGTGGCGAAGATCGCCGTAGCCGGGTCGAACCCGCCGGCCGAGGCCGACGACAGGCTCCCCATGGCTGGGGCGTCACCGTAGGCGAACACCTGTCCGCCTCCGTCGAGCACCCAGTAGCCCCGCCCGTCGTGGGTGGCGACCGCGGATGTGACCGCGGACGACTGGGGCCCGGGCTGCCCGTAGCTCGCCGCGTCACCGAACGGATAGACGGCGCCGGTGTTGGTCACCACCCAGTAGCCGCTGCCGGTCGCGTCCGGTGCGACGGCGACCGCGGCGCCGCGGCATCCTCCGATGCCCGGGCACGATCCCTCGAAACGAGCGTCGCCGAAGGCGAAGACGCCGCCGTCGGAGGCCACCATGAAATATCCTCCGCCGTCGCTCGAGGGCACCATGCCGACGATGGGGGCATTCAAGCTCCGGGGCAGTCCCGAGCCGGCCGGGCCGAGGCCGATCCCGGGGATGGAGCCGTGGAATCCTGCATCGCCGAAGGCAAAGATCCCACCGTCGGAACCTACGAGCCAGTATCCGCCCCGATCACTGGTCGGCGTGATGCCGACCACGGGTCGTTGGAGACGCAAGGACCCGGTCGATCCGTAGAACTGCGCGGCACCGAACGTGAAGATGCCGCCGTCCGAGCCAACCAGCCAGTAGCCGTGCACAGCTGGGGACGGTGGCGGAGGAGGCGGCGGGGGTGGTGGCGGCGGTGGTGGCGGCGGCGGTGACGCGTTGACCGTCAACGTGAACACCTGTTGACCGACGGGAGCGATGCCGTTGCTGGCGACGAGACAGATCGTGTACGTCCCTCCGTCCCCGGGCTGTGGCGTGCCCATCAGCGAGGCCGTGGCCCCTCCGGTGTAGGCCAGTGTGATGCTCGCAGGGAGGGTGGAAGGCGAGCATCCGGCGAAGGCCGTGTCACTCATTGAGCTGACCGCAGGCGCTCCCGTGGTCGTGATATCGAAGACGCCGGGAACCCCCGACGAGAAGGTGGTCGAGCCGGCGCTGGTGATCGCCGGTGCGCCAGTGGCGCCGCTCCCGGTGTAGGTGTAGAGGTCCGCGGCCGACACGGCGCTCGTTCCCGCCGGCGTGGTCACGGTGATGTCGACCGTACCGGGGTCGATTGAGGGCGGGATGGTCGTAGTGATCTGGTTGACGTTGTAGCTCATGGAACCCACGCTGGCCACGGTGCCGAAGTCGACGATGGGAAAGACCCCGGCGTCGTAGAAGTTGGAGCCGTGGATGGTGACGCTGCCCGAGGGGATCGTCGGCCCCGAGGTGGGTGTCACCGAGGTGACGGCCGGCGCGGCCGTCGGCGCGTAAGTGAACTCGTTGACCTGCGACAGCCCGGTGGAGCTCGAGGACCCAGCGCCAGTGGTCACGGCGACGACGACCTGCGCGCTGGCCTGACCGGCGGGATCGGCCGGGGCGTCGGCCGT
Organism: uncultured Acidimicrobiaceae bacterium; assembly: GCA_963787485.1. Classification (GTDB taxonomy): domain Bacteria; phylum Actinomycetota; class Acidimicrobiia; order Acidimicrobiales; family RAAP-2; genus Bog-473. Next base: position 102,233 of record CAWBDF010000003.1, read on the forward strand.
CAACTCGCCGTCCCAGTGCACGTGGACATTGGTGGCTGCCACTCCGCCGAAGAAGACCTGGGGCGAGGTCCCGAAATAGTTCCCCTCAATCGTTACGGGGGTGCCGGCGGCGGTATTCGAGGTCGAGGCGGGAAGGACCTGGACCACGTCGGGAGCCGCCGGTGAGGAGGGCGTGGGCAGGGTGCTCGGCGCGATCGGGTCGACCAGCGTGTCGGCGGGGTTCGTCTGGTTGGCGAAGATCTGGGCGTACTGCCCGCTCGCGGTGTCACCATCGCCCATCTCGGCTGTGGCTCCACCGGTGCTCGCCCATGGTCCGAGGATGTTGTCCCGGTGGCCCCAACATCCGTGGGAGCCGGCCGACGTGCACTCGGCGTTGGTGCCGCCGTACCCGTCGTTGTACATCCAGGCGAAGTCCGCACCGAGGGGCGTGTAGTCCAGGGCGAAGATCGATCCCCAGGGTGCCACGAATCCGCTCGGGGGAGCTGGATCACTGTTGCTCTGTGCGCCCGACTGTGCCGCGGTGTTGAGGGAGGCGTCCAGACCCGAATACTTGGTCAGGCCCCGGTCGCCCCTCTCCTCGTCGGTGACGATGAGCTGTTGCTCGGCCACCGAGTCACCGGGATAGTCACTCGGCAACACCATGGATCCGAGTCCTTCGAGCGAGCGACCGTAGTTGATGTTGTGCAGCACCGAATTGATGCATGCCGCACTCGTGTCGTCGACGGGCGAGATGCTGCAGTGCGGCATGACCTGCGGCGGAATGTTCACCGGGGGATTTGTCGGGGGCAGGATCCCTGAGGCGCCCGCCACCTCCGCCGGCACCACCAGGAGCACCCCCCCGCCGACCACGGCGAGCAAGGCGGCAACGGCCGTGGTGACGCGCCCGATCGATTTCCACGCGACGGTCGCGCCGCGCCCATACCGCCTCACGATTCCGCTCGTCCCCCCTCGTCACCTGGAAATGGAACAGCCCAGGCAAGGTACCATTTCCGGTGCGCTCTCAAGAGGGAGGGACACCCGAATTGTCCCGGGTTTGCGCGGTCTGGGAACTTTGGCCCACCGCGTCGGGTGGGCACCCGTGCAGCCGGACGAGCGATCTGACACAATGCTCTTTGAGGGGTGTGCTTCGCCTACTCGGGACGTGATCGCCAACACGTCCCGGCGAGCCCCCGATGTCGGGTGATCGGCCCCGCTCCTGACCGCCTGGGGGTGGGGCCGATTCGCGCTCGGCGGCGAGCCGCCGAGGCCAACGCAGGCTCATCCGGCCCGGCGAGATCCCTCTCCATCCCCTTTGTGCCGTCCAGCGACGCGCGCCATGTGGTGACCGGCATGGTTCGCGCAGACCATCTCAGCGAGATACTGCGACCGGATCGGCATGTCGATCCCGATAGGGACGGCTGAATCACGATCGAGCGTGCATTCGGGGCACGTGATGACCCAGCGCCCGTCCGACCTGTGCGCGATGAGGGGATGATGAACACTGCGCACGTCGTCTCTCCTCCTCGCCTCGTACCTCGCTGCCGCCGACCATAGTGAGCTGCTCGGCGCGCCGCCATGACCGCACGATGGTCCAGGTTGGACGTGACGGCCCCGTGAACGGAGCGCGACAACCATGTGGTCACGCCGAATCATCTGTGTTTCGTCGGCGATGAGACTCGGCGTCGACCTCCGTTGTAGACATGGAGAGAAGCCGTCCAAAGACCGCCCCAGACGAAAGGATTAGATCGGTGAGCAGAGTCAGCACGTACCTCAACTTCATGGGTCAGACCGAAGAGGCATTCCGTTTCTACGCCTCGGTATTCGGGTCCGACATGCCAGGCCAGATCACTCGAATGGGTGACATGCCGAGCGGTCCCGGCGGGCCAACGCTCACCGAGGCAGAGAAGAAAATGGTCGCCCACGTCGAGCTGCCGATCATGGCCGGGCACGTGCTCATGGGCACCGACATGCTCGGGTCGATGGGGCACGAGCTCAGGGTCGGCAACAACATCACCATCTGTCTGGAGCCCGACACCCGGGCGGAGGCCGATCGGCTCTACGCCGCCTTGAGCGACCGGGGAAGCGAGTCGACCGGAATGCAGGACATGCCCTGGGCATACTGGGGATGTAGCCTGGACCGATACGGGATCCGCTGGATGTTCAACTGCTACGAACAGGCGGCCTGACGAGGTCCGCCTGCCGCGATGACTGATCCGGGGGACCTGGTTCTGGCGAACCAACAGCACTGAACGAGGAGGACGACGTGGACTACGTGATGTTGTTGAAGTGGAAGCAGGGCGTCACTCGCGAGCAGGCAGACGGAGCGCTGATCCGCCGCGCGGGCTGGCAATACCCGAGTGGTGTCACGCTGATCAGCGAGTACTGGCTGGGCATGGAGGATCCAACGGTCATCTCCATCTTCAAGGCGGACGACTTCGCCGCGCTGATGGAGATTCAGATGACGTGGGGTGACGTGTTCGACGTCACCATCACTCCGGCCATCAGCCACGAGGAAGGGCTGAAGATCGGGCCCGAGGTCATGGCCCGGAGGCCGGCGTAGGCACCGCCGGCGTGGTCACAGTCTGTAGAACTTCTGAGCCGTGCCGGCGCGGAGGAGCCTCTTCGTCGTGAGGTCCAGCTCGAGCTCGTCGAGCTCGTCGAGCTCCTGGCGGCACGACTCTGCGCTCACCTCGTGCGGGAAGTCCGACGAGAACATGAAAGGGGTGCAACCGAGGTAGGTGACCGCATGCGCCAGCTGGTCCTCGCCACCTTCGCATCCGAGGACGATACGGTCCTGCTGGAGGAGATCAAAGATGTAATCGCGCATCTTCTTTCCCTCGGGCAGCTTCACGATGTGTTCCGATTGGACGGGTCGGAGAGCGTTGAACGACTCGGTGAAGCGTTCCGCGGCCAGGAGGATCCAGGCGGCACCTCCTTCGAGGTAGGCGACCCGGAGCCGCGGAAACCGGTCGAAGACGCCGTTGAAGAGCATCCCGGCGAATGAGATGAGCAACGAGAACGGGTGCCCGAGGGCGTGTGCCGCCGCGAACACGTTGACATCGTCGAAGCCCATGCCGTCATGGCCGTCGCCGCCGTGGAAGGACAATCCGACGTCGAGTCGTTCGGCCGCCGCGTACACGGGAAAGAATTGAGCGTCTCCAGGGTGGTTGGGAAGCCCGTTCGACGGCACTACGGCCGAACAGAAGCCCAACTCGGTGACGGCCCGAGTCAGTTCGTCGGCAGCGGCCGAGGGTACCTGCATGGGCAAGAGAGCAGCCGCCTGGAATTTTCCCGATGGGTGCCGCAGATAGGTGTCGGCCAGCCAGTCGTTGTAGGCCCGGGTCAGAGCGACGGAGTAGCCGAGGTCGCGGATGCGACCGACCGTGAGCCCCAGCGAGGGATACAGGACCGTGCGGTCGATGCCCACGGCGTCGAGGAAGTACTCCCACGAAGCGGGATCCCGCCCGGTCTCCTCGGGATTTCGCTCGCCGCTCGCCGTCTGGACAAAGGGCATGCTGGCGAGGTAACCGATGGGCGGGAAGAGCCGGGAATGGCTGATCGATTCTTGCGCCCGCAACTGCCGGTACGGGCCCGGCAGCTTGTCGATGATCGCGGGGATGTCCTCGAACACGTGGCCGTCGGCGTCGATCACCACTTCCACTGTCGGTCCCTCCGAGTCGCCGCGAGGCGCGGCCGAGGTCGCGAGTGTCACCATCGTCATCTCCTCACTGGGTGGCACCGACGAACTGCGGGTCCGCTGCCGGGCGTAGGCCCTGCCAGGAAACTTGAAGGATGTCCGCTGGTCGGCACTTCCTTGACCATAGTGACCCGGCCGACTTTGCCGGCACTGGCAGGGACTCAGCCGGTTCCGCCGCCCGTCGTCGACGTGAGGGCCCGACCGAGGGAATCGTCGGTCGGGCCGGTGTCGTAACTGCAGGGTCCCAGCGGATTGACGTTCCAATTCCACACCAAGAAAGCGCTGTCACCCAGGGCGAACTGGGCGGACATTTTGTTCGCCATCTTGCTGGCGCGCTGGGCCAGGCTCTGGCAGCCGACCTGGCCGTTGCCGGCGAGGATCCCGGCCTCACCGGTGATGATCGGCTTGTCGAGAGCCTTGGCCTGGGCGAAGCGCACCGCCATTCCGTTCCATTGGTCCCCACCCAAGGGTGCCGAGCCGTAGTAGTCGTGCACGCTGAGCACATCGATCCCCGGGGAGGCCCCCACGCGTTCGTAGGAGGTCCCGGCGATGCCGCACTGGCTACCGCCGAGGACGCCCTCCTCGACGAGATGACGGGGGTCGAGCGAGTGGATCGCCGCTCCCACGCTGGTGAAGAAGAAGTCGAGGGCCGACACGGCCGTGGCCTCGTGCGGACAGGTCTGGTGTCCAGAGCAGTTTTCCGGCTCGAAGGCTGTCGGGCACGATGACGCTTCGGCCTCGCTCATCGGCTCCCACATTCCGAGCGCAGGTGATCCGGCGTAGCGGCTCACCAGGGCCGTCATGTAGTCCCAGTACGAGAGTGGGGTCAGGCCGCGACCGTCGGAGTTCGACGGGGAATCGTCGACGCTTCTGAACCCACCCTGGTACCAGGCCGGGTCTTGCCAGGTCCCACCGTCACAGGTACCGCCTTGGTCGCTGATGACCGGGATCAGGTACACGTGGTACTTGGCCGCTGCATAGAAGACGTTGTCGAGGGGTTGCCAGTCGATCTGACCAGTGTGGACGTTCGTCGCCATGGTCTCTTGGAAGGCCCAGAACCGCACCAGCGAATCGGGTCGGAGCGAGGCAAAGAACGCGTCGATCTGGGCCGGCGTCGCCATGCCACCGCAGCCGGCGTTCGTCCCCCAATCAGTTGCCAGCTCGTATGCGTTGAAGCCGATGAATTTGTTGGGCTCCCCGCCGACGTCGAGGGTCTGGCCACGCGCTTTGATGGGCAACTGCCCGGTTGGCACGTAGGTGAACTCATCGAGGCTGCTCGGGCTCGACGTGCCGGCTGGCGTCACCACTCGGACGTCGACGGTCCCCATCCCGACCGGGGCCACCGCGGCGATGGTCGTGTCCGAAGTGATGGTGAAGTCTGACGAGGCGTTGCTGCCGAAGTCGACCGCGGTGGCGCCCGAGAAGCCCGTGCCCGAGATCGCAATGGTGTCACCCCCTCCGGCGGTGCCCATTGACGGAGTGACCTCCTCAACGGACAGCGCGGCGACGGCGACGGTGCCGGTGCTTGCGAGATCGACCCGCGAGGTCGGTGAGCCCGGCCCGAGCGACGGGGTCGGCTGGGACGACGGGGCCGCTCCGGCCGCCGAGACGGCAGTCAGGGTACTCAGGACGCTCAGAACTGCTCCCAACGACGCGGTTACCCGTCTCCGCACACAGACGTCATACGCCTCGAGCGTTGCCAGTTCGCGAATGACGTGTGACCGGAACGTGACTGCGCTTGGGATCGATGAGCCGCACCCCAGTGGGGATGTGCGTGTATCCAGGTCACGCCACCTTCTCGTCGGGTTCCTCGGTATCGCTCATTTGCAGAAGTGTCTGCTACCGCGTCTCAAATCTCGGGGACGAACGGCAAGCGAACGACTCGAGCGCTGTTTCCTCTGCGGGGTCCGGGGCGATCGTCTGCGCTTCCAGAGGCGTGTGCGGGAAGGGTGCGCCCGGGGCGACCACCGGTGGCGATCGGAGACGCCGTCGTCTCAACGGCGCGCGTCGCCCGGGTGATGCTCCTCGAACCTTTGCGCAATCCCGGCATGTGCTGCTCGAAGTTGCCAGGATCCGACGCTGGCGTCGATCCATTCGTGACCGACGAGGACACTCATGGTTCCGCCGAGGACGTAGAACACGTCGTCCTCCGGATCGGAATGTGCGCCCGGCCCCTTCGTGTGCGGTTCAAGCCACCACTCGGAAGTCGAATAGCGCTCCCCCGTCTCGGCACCGTCGGCCTTGAAGACCGCCGAGATACGACCCATTGGATACGCTCGACCCTCACCGGGACCGAGCACGACCGGCTGTCGGCTGGAAGCGCTGCCACCCTCGGTCATCGTCGCTCCTTCGTTCCTTGAGGGTCGTCCCCGTGACGTCCCCGGTACGATCCGGCCTCGCTTGCCGGCGCTTCGCGAAGTTGCGCTCATAAATCCGTGGGCCATCGGGATCCGGAGGTGGTCAGTTCTTGAACGCGACAGCAAGGACGGCACTCAATGGGCCTACCACGACCCGGGTCCGGGGTGACGTGTGAGTGAGGGCCACGGTCTCATCGAAGGAGAAGGACTCGTCCGACGGGCTGACAATGAAGCTCGGCACATCGATCGTGTGCCAGCCGTCCGCCAGCTGGACCTCGGAGACGTTGGCTTCGTCGATGGCCGTCAGCCACTTGATACTCATAGGCGTGGACCTCCCAGCCGAATCAGACCTCACTCTGCCTACTGTAGATCTCGTGGTCCGTGCCAGAGCCGGGTGACCCGTGCCCGGTTTCATCGCCGAGCCGAGCCGCCGCTGGCCAATGATTGACGGCCCGCTCGCCACTTCCGAGCGGCCGTACCGAAGGCGCTCTTGGATGGGTTCGCCATGGTCCACAGGATCCGAGCGAAGCCAGGATCTAGACCAGGATCTAGAATTGTCCGAATCCGGAAGTGCGCAGCCTCTGGAGACAGGAGCCGAAGATGCCTCGAGTCCGCTATCCCAACGCTGAGTTCAGTCTCGAGGACCAAGTCGACCCGGGGCGTGGCACCAATCTCGCAGTCCAGGAGATCTTGTCGCACCGCCCGCAGGCAGCCGATGCCATGAGGGCGTTCGCGCGTGCGCTGGCGAAGGGCGGCACGCTGGGTCCGCGCCTCACCGAGCTGGTGCGACTGCGGATTGCGTTCCACAATCAGTGTCGCAGTTGCATGGCCGTGCGCTATCAGTATGCGATTGACGACGGCCTGTCCGAGGATCTCGTGTGCTCCCTGGAGCAGCCGATGGACGCGCCGGATCTCACCGATCCGGAACGCGCTGCCCTGCACTTCGCGGACCTCTTTGCGAGTGATCATCTGTCGATCGACGACGGCGTGTACGACGACCTGCGTCAGTACTTCGACGAAGGGGAGCTTGTCGAGCTCGGCCTGCTGTGCGCGTACTGCGTTGGCATCGGTCGTCTCGTGGCTACGTGGCAGGTCACCGACGCGCTTCCGGAGCGCTTTCGGGCTGATGGCGTCGTGACGCCGTGGGGCTCGGACGCATTGGTCGCCGGCTAGAAGAGCGAGATTCGCTGGAATGGATCGGGTGCCGCCAGGACCACAGAGCGGAAATGTTCGCATGGGTAGCTGACGACTCATCGGTATTTCATGAGAATCGGCAGGCTGACAGACTGGCAACCGATGGTTCTCGCTGTTGACTGGGTGGTGATTTCTTCACTGGCGACCGCGGTTGGCACGCTCGTGCTGGCGGCGGCCACCTTTTCCGCGGTGCGATCTTCAAACCGATCAGCGCGGATCGCGGAAGTGGCACTGCAAGAACAACGAAGGCCACTCCTTGCGCCGTCACGACTGGAGGATCCCAAACAGAAGATCATGTTTATGGAGGGGAACTGGGTCGTCGCCTCAGGCGGGCATGCCGCGGTCGAAGACATCAACGACACGGCCTATATGGCGATCAGCCTGAGGAACGTGGGTAGTGGAATAGCCGTCTGTCAGGGCTGGGCGGTGAGGCCGGACTTGCCGCTGAACAACCCTACGCACGCCCCGTTGGAGCAGTTCCATATTCAGTCGCGAGACCTCTACGTCCCGGCCGGTGATATCGGCATGTGGCAAGGAGCACTGCGCAACCCAGACGATCGCGTTCGCGCCGGAATCGTTGACGCGATCATCGCGAGGCAGCCGATATCGATTGAGATCTTGTATTCCGACCAGGTTGGCCGCCAGCGGACGATCTCCCGGTTCGGCTTGACGCCGACAAACGACCTGTGGCTCGTGAGCCTGAATCGGCACTGGTACTTGGACTGGGAGGGCCCGCGACCCGAGAGTGTCACGCTGGCCGCGACCGAAGCTATCCGCCGCGATCAACAGGCGGCTGCCGACCGGAGAGCGGCGATGGACAACGGCGGAGACGCGGCATCGTAGACGTGCGACGTCAGTCGCGGTCGTCGGGTCGACCGGGCGGTGGCCGACCATGAATCGTGTCCCACCGGCGGCGACTCCCCCGCCGCCAGCCGCTGCACTGTTGCTCCCACCCAGTCCGCGCCAGGCCCGAGAACAGAAAGATGGCGCGAGGTGTTCCGCCGGGCTACGGCCAGCTGACCCAGGCGGAGATCTCCAGGGCGATGACCGGACCTGGAATGGCGACGCGCTTGTACTGGGAGTACTTGGTCGTGAGCGCGTTCATGGCGAGCGTTACTTCTGACGCAGAATCGGCAACCCGGGCAGTCCCGTCGAGGCGCACCCACCACAAACGGGTCCAGTCATCGTCATATTCGTCGATGAGGAGACACGTCGCCGGTGCCTCCCGAATGTTTTCGAGTCGGCGTAGGTTGAAGGTCGATTTCGGCTTGTCGTCAACTGCGGTGAAGGCGACGTCATCGACGAGAGCGAAGCAGCAGGGTACGAGGTGGGGACGACCGGCCGGTGTGACCGTACCAAGCCGTCCCACTCGAGCGTCGCCGACCCGCTGACGAGCGACCGTGGCATCCATCCCCTCATCTTTGCCTTGAGACGACCGCACACGCCCATCCGAGAGGTACGGGTGTGCCTCAGTTCGCACTGAGGTCCGTCTCTTCGGCCTCCTCCAAGCTGAGGCTTTGTTGCACAGGGCCCGTTGTCAGAGTAGCGAACGCGAGGTCGCCACTTCGTAAAGGGTGATCTCGACACTTCGAGGCACGGGCCTGGAGTCGACACCCCGAGGCGCATTCCGCTGCGAGGCAAGGTGCTCTTGGAGGTGCTCCATCGATTCCCACCGTTCGGAAAGAACGGCGCGCTCGGGGTCGACAGGGTCAGCAGCGATGACGTATTCGAGGCAGCCCTCCTCCTGCCGAGAGGAGCGCATCGCGTCAACACTCGCCTCTACGAACCGGTCCCGTTCAATTGGGTCAACCGAGAACACTCCCTGCACAATCACTATGGCCATACCCCTTTATAAGCGATGAGATGTATCGGGCGCTTGCTACCCCGGGATGACCAGCTCTGGAACGCATTTACTACCCGGCACAACCCCTGACGCTGCCGGGTAGGCGTGCATGATTCGTTGCGTCACTCACTGAGGCTTGGGCTTCCCACCGAGCACGCGCAGCACCAAGCGCCCGAGTGGTCCGGACGACTTGGACCTCTGGGCCGCCCGCGCCTCGGCCTCGTGGTCCTTGGTGAGCGGGCCGCCCATCCTCCAATAACGCCGACCACCACCGGTGTAGCGCACGTACTTGGGCACGGGGGGCAGTTTCCGCTTGGGCCTGCGCGGCCGCTTGCGCTTGGCCACGGCGACCTCGCCTGAGCCCTAGCTCGGTCAGGAGGGCGTCAAATATTGGGACTCGTAGGCGGAGGCCAGATCATAGAGGGCCTGTCGGCCCTCACCCCTGAACGAAGAGCCATGCATCAAGGCCAGCGTGCTCGGTGCGAGGTCGCCAAGTTTACGCATGACGATGGCAGTGTCTGGAGAGAGCGACGAGGCGCGAAACATGGCTTCGGCATCCATGGCCGGTTGCACGATGTCGCCCGTGGTGATGGCGGGGCCGTCACCCAAGTGAGTAAACAAATCTCCGCACAGCAGCGTGTTCGTCGTTTCTTCGTACAGAACTCGGGCCTCCCAGCCATGCGGAATATGGGGCGTGTCCAGGTGACGCACGCGCTTGGTTCCCAGCTCGATGATCTCACCGTCGGCGAGAGGGCGGGGAGCCCGATCGGCCATCTCGTTTACCGAGACGAGGCAGCCGAGCGCCCCATGCGCGATCAGCGCGTGTGGTGCTGCGCCCAAGAGACTGTTCATGGCGCCGCATTCGTCGGATTCAATATGGCCGAAAGTGATCCATCGGACACGGTCTATCGGCAGAATTCGCTCAATTGCCTCGGAGATTGAGGGGAACATCGAGCGATGGCCGGTATGGAACAGGAGCGGCTCGTCGTCGTCAAGCAGGAACTGGTTGAACGTCAATCCGGTCGGTCCAATGTCTGAGACAAAGGTCGACAGCCGATAGATGTTGGGTGCGATTTCGTCGAGATTCGTGGTCATGGACGGGATCTTCTCTCTGCTTGGGTGAAGGCGGTTTTGCGGCCGACCTGCGACGGTAACATCCGCCGCACGCACGTGCTGAGCTAGTTCGACGAGGTTGATCGGATCGAAGTGGTGAGAGTTGAAAGTGGAGATGAGAGCGGCGCAGCCGTCGTGTTCCCCTTCCAGAGTGGTGGGCGGGCACGTCCTAGGCAACATCCTGAAAGACGGTCACGCAGGAGGCGTCGGGGGTAGCCGCGCTTCCCGCCGGATGTGCAACTTTGCGCATCTGGTCGAGCTGCCAAGATTTGCACCCGGGGCCCGCGCCATGTGCAGCGTCGGCACCTGACCCGGCGCGATCGAGACGGAATTATCTGCGAATAGGGCTCGTGGTATAACTGGTTGCACGTGCTGGGTTCTCTTTGAGAGAGAGGAAGCAGCCGTGGGGGTCGGATTCATGGATGAGCAGATGGCGAGGGAGTTTCGTCAACGCGGAGTCCTCAAGTTCAATTACGTCGCCCTTGTCGGAACAAAAGCGTTCGAAGCGTTAGCCAAGGCCCTGACGGATGCCGAGGAGAAATCGACCTCGACCTCGGGTTCGGCTGCCGCCGAAGACAATTATTCGGCGAATGTCTTCTTTCGTCTCGGCCCCTTGTTCGATCATTACTCGGAGGTCGAAGCCGCCGTGCGCGCGCCCCGCATCGGTGAATTGGCAGCGCATCTTGCGGGCGTAGAACATGTGCGCCGCTGGAGCGATGAAACGTTCTTTAAACCGCCTGGCAGTTCTCCCTGCGCGTGGCACCAGGATTTTCCGGCCTACCCCATGGATCGGACGGGGCTCTTGACGGTTTGGGTTGCAATGGAAGACGTGACGGAGGACATGGGGCCCGTCAGCTATTTTCCCGGATCGCATCATCTGGGCCCGTGCGGGTTGCCAATCTCCGAAGAGTCCAAAGCCACCAGCGGAGCAGCCGACCCGGGGGCATTGGGTCCTCCGGACCGGTTTCTCCGTCGCGGCGACACGCTCGAAGAGCCCATTTCCTTCACGCTCAAGGCCGGAGAGGCGGTCGTTCACGATGGTCTCGTGATCCATGGAGGCGAGGGGAACCGCAGCGATCGGATGCGCCGCGGCTGGGCATGCATCTACTTCCCCTCAGAAGCTCGATACACGGAAACGCCGCGTCGACCCGAAGCAGAAGGCGTCGGACTGGTTCCGTTCGGAACGTTCGATCACCCCAAGTTTCCGATCATCGACTATTAGAGCGCGCGAAACAGCGCTGGGGTGCAGAAACGCCCGGGACCTCTTGACCCCCAGTCTTTGATCCAACAGAGCAGTTAGTCTCCGGCGTCATGCGCCTTGTACGTCTGAAGCGATTGTTGTACTGGGGAGGACAGCGACTGCTGGGCCGTCAGTGGTTCCCATCGGGCTCGCGCAGACGCAGCATTCTCGGCCGAGCTTCCTCAGGGCTCACCCGCGTTCAGCCGCCCGTTACCGACGACCTTGCAGAGTGGTGCGACCTCCATGACCTGGAGCGTTTCGTCCTCTCACCCGCGACGACCCGTCAACGCCTCGCTCCAATCCCAGTGGACGGTGTCCCGCATCCGAACTATGCACGACATTCGGTCGCTCGCACACCCGAGCGGTTCATGGCATGTCTGCCCAAGACCCGCGTCTGGGGACCCAACGGGTTAGTCATCCTGCCGGACGGATCGTTTGCGGTGCAATCGATCTATGGGCGTAACCATCTCGACATGGATCGCGCGTATGCGAGGCCTCTCCCGCGACGTGTGATTCACAAGCCGGGCGATTACTTCACACTCCTGGGAAAGTTCTCAAACTCAGGCAACTATTCGCATTGGATCCACGATGGGCTCCTGCGGTTGCACGGAGTTCGACCGCAGCTCCCCGCAGGAGTGAAGTACCTGGTGCCTTCTCCGCTGCTCCCGTTCCAGCGTGAGACCCTCCACATGCTCGGCTTGCACGACGACCAGCTGATTACCTTTCCGGGGGACTCCGTCTGGGAATGTGAACGGCTGTGGTTTGCAACGTTGCCTCCGGCTGGAGCCGAAGTGCGAGAGGCCGTCCTCTGGCTCCGGGAGCAGCTGATGGCGTCGAAAACGACCGACGCGGGCGAACCCGAGCGCCGACTCTACCTTTCGCGGCGGGCGGCAGGACATGCTCGCGTGGTGAACGAGGAGGAACTGGCTCCTGTGTTCGCCGAGCATGGGTTTGACATCATCCAGCCGGAGCTCATGTCCGTAGTTGAACAGGTTGGTCTGTTTGCTCAGGCGCAAGCAATCGTCTCGCCGAGCAGTGCGGCTCTTATCAACTTGCTCTTTACCAACACTTCGGTAAGAACCCTCCAGATTCTCGAACCGAGGTGGGCGGCGGAGAAAGCCTACGTCGTCTCGTCGTTTGCCGACACGCTCGGTTTACCACTGTGGTACATGATCGCCGAGACCGTTGAGAACCCGAAGCGACCTTCACGTGCCGACCTCTACGTGTCACCCACCCGCCTGGAGCGCGGGCTCGAGAAGATGATGGCCGCAGACGCCCCCGGTCTACTTGCCTGACCCTGCAGTCATTCCGGCGCGGTGGCCCTCGAGGTCTCAGCATTGAGCGTCCGGTGCCAGCGCCGAAGGGCTTTAGCGAGCGCGCCATGGTTCGCAACCAGGTCTTCGTCACGGGCGCGTCGCCATGCTTCGACACACGCCGCGATTGATTCGATGTCTGCACGGAAGGCATCGGGATCGCCGCTGTGCTCGTGTTCCGCGGGAAAGCTACGACCGAGCCATGCCATGGACGAGCTGAGACGCACTTGCTCTCCAATAACGATTGCCGGCTCGACCGGCAAGCCGGTCCTTCCCGGGGACGTGACCCCACCGAACCCGAACATGGCGCCCGTCGCCTGTACCGCACGAGCGACAGGGTCGAGAGTGCCTTCGGCCACGGCGTCGAAGAGCGTGAGGAGGCCAAGGCTCAGACGAAGGTCGTTCAAGCCGATATGGACCTCGTCTATACCTCGTCCCGCCAACGATTCCGCTAGGCGCAGTCCACCGGCGGTCTCAAGGAGCAGCCAGGTTCCGGCCTTCCCTCCTACCTCGTGGACGAACGCGTCGATGTCGTCGAGTCGCTCGACCATCGGCAGCATGACGACGTCGGCTCCTCGGGAGATGACGTCGTCGATCTGAGCTCGTGAACCCTCGTGCCACTGATCGACACGCACGGCCAACTCGGCCCGGCGGAGCACCTTGCGGACCTTCGAGACGTCATCGGGCACAGCTGCGCTGAGAAAGAGGCCTTCTCCCGCCTGACGCTGCTGCTTTCCGATCCGCTCGATGTCGACCAGGACGCGTTCCACTCCTGCACGTTCCGCATCGGTTGCGCGGTCTGGACTGTGCGTCACCAGGCACAGCCGCAGTGGCCAGCCCTTCAAAGTGCAAGTGTTGGGAGCCATCCAGCTGAGCCTTTACCGGGCATTGCAACCAGCTTGCCACGTAACCCCCTCGTTCGCTCTCGAGCACCTCAGAACAGAGCCAATTTGCTCACAGCCGACCATGCACCGTCCCTCTGCAGCCCAGACGATGGCATCGTAGAAGGAGGCCGTTCATCGCCCTGGTGTCCTCGACGGTCCCGGTCCGGCGGGTGCACTGCAGATCCGCAAGATTCCTGTGCCAACCCCGCGCGCCGGTTGGGCTCTCATCGCGGTCAAGGCCTTCGGCCTCAACCGTTCGGAGTTGCACTCCCGGCTTGGTCTCGCCGAGGGCATGACCTGGCCGCGGGTGTTGGGGGCCGAGGCAACCGGTGTCATTGAGACCTGCCCTGGGGGGGAGTTTGCCCCTGGTCAACATGTCGCCGCGGTTCCTGGATATGTTGCGCCCCGTAGAGGTAGTGATCAGCCCCGACCAACCACTTCTGTCGATGGAGACCCGGCGGGTGGAGGCGATTTGGCGTCGTGGTCTGACCCCAGTCAACCAGACTCCGAGCCCTACACTTGTCTCCTGGAATTAAGTTTCATTCTCCCAGCTGGTCGGGCTGCCGGGATTTGAACCCGGGACCTCTTGACCCCCAGTCAAGCGCGCTAACCAAGCTGCGCCACAGCCCGCGTGCCGTTGTCACGGTGTTGTCGGTCCGAAACCCCCATCCTTACTCTCGGTGGTCACGGAGCACACACCTTTCATGCAGGTTTTCGATGCTAGCCCGAGGCGCCTGCGTGACGGAATTCGTCTCCGGTGCCGCAGGCGGGTGACAACCGCTATGGCCAGGCATTCTGTGCTGAAGTGTTGTGTCAAGCACCTTCGATGATGTGCCGAAGCCAACCTGGTGGCCACGGTTTCGCGTGACAGCGAACTCGACCGTCTGCACTCCGTCCTCGAGGCGCAGCGGGTCGTCAACGCGGGTCCTGGCGATGCCGAACGCGTCACCTCCCTGGTCCTCGAGCGCGTAAAAGCGGCGACCGGTGCGGACGGTGCGGCGCTGGCATTCGTCGAGGGGGCCACTCTGGTTCGGCGGGCGTCGAGCGGTCTTTCTAGGATCAGCGAACTCCCGGCGAAGCAGGTCGAGAGCAGTCTGTCCGGACAGTGCGTCCGCATGGTGATGCCGCTCCTGTGCCGCGACACCCGCACCGACTTCCGCGTCGACGAGGACGGATATCGCGAAGCCGGAATCCGCTCGGTGGCCCTGGCACCCGTCGTGCGAGCCGGGGAGGGTGTCGGCGCCCTCGAGGCGCTCTCCAGCCGTCCCGACCATTTCGACCAGACCGATGCTGAGGTGATAGAGCTCATGGCGAACCTGGTAGCGCCTCTGCTCCAAGGCTCGAAGCTCGAACTCGAGGCGGACCGTGCCCTCCGCGATCCGCTCACGGGCCTGGCCAACCGCCTGATCTTCATGGACCGGCTGACCAACCAGCTCAATCAGTCACGACGGTACGGACGCCCCTTCGGACTTTTCTTCGTCGACCTCGACGACTTCTCGAGCGCCAACGAGACACTCGGTCGCGACTGGGGTGATGCCATCCTGCGCGCCGTGGCTCTGGGACTGAACCGGACGGTCAGGGGAGGGGACACCCTGGCACGGCTCGAAGGGGACCGCTTCGCCATCCTGTGTACCAACGCCGAGCAGTCCACCGTCGAGCCCCTGTTGACCGGGCGGATCGAAACGGTCATCTCCGCGGTGAACGACGAGCTGGGCATGGAAGGGTTCAAACTTCGGGCCAGCGTGGGCACGGCGTGGAGCGAGGGCGAGGACGCCACTCCCGAAGGATTGCTCACCGACGCCAATTCGGCCATCTCAAGGGCCAGGGGCCGCTCCGGCTACGATTCCAGCGGGGCGCCCGAGAGCAGGCAACACATTCATTGACGACCGACGCTCGCGACGGTCGCCGCGCCACATACGCTCACCCGCCGTGCGCCCATCTTCCGCGACTTCTTCGCTCGCGCCAGGCCGTCGTCGGGCGCGCACCGCGTTCAGGGCCGTCGCCCTGGCCGGCGCCGTCGCTGGAGCGGCGTTGGCCATGCCGGCGGTCGCCGGCGCGTCCACCGTCACCCGCCCGACGTCGCACATCGTGCGGGCCGCCCTTGCGCCCGGCAAGATCAGCCACATTTTGGTGTTCGACTTCGAGAACGAGGGGTACGACGCCACCTTCGGCCCCGGAAGTCCGGCCACGTATCTGAACGGTACTCTGCGCCCCAAGGGCGAGTTGCTCCAGAACTACTACGCCATCGGGCACAACAGCCTCGACAACTACATCGCCCAGGTCTCGGGCCAGGCACCCACCCTCGACACTCAGGCCGATTGCGCGGACGGCGGCTTCACCTTCGCCAACCTCCTTCCGGGTACCCCCGACGTGGACCAGTCCGCCGACCCAGGCCAGGTCGACGGGCAGGGCTGCGTGTACCCGGCATCGGTCGAGACGATCGCCTCTCAGCTCGACGCCCGTGTGCCCCCCGGCAAGAGCTCCCACCTCGCGGCCTGGCGCGCCTACGAGGAGGACATGGGCAACACGGCTGCCCGCGACGGCGGGGTGCCCGATCCGACCGGGGGTGCCGACTGCGCGCACCCGGCCATCGGCGCCCCGGACACGGCTGAATTTGCGACCTCCACGGACCAGTACACCACCCGTCACGACCCATTCGTGTGGTTCCACTCGGTCATCGACGACGCCGCCGAATGCGATGCCAACGTCGTGCCCCTCGGCACGCTCCAGACCAACGGCACCCCCGCCCCGACCGGCCACCTGGCCCAGGACCTGCGCACCGAGAGGACCACGCCGCGCTTCGGCTTTGTCACGCCGAACCTGTGTGACGACGGTCACGACGGGACCTGCGCCGGGCCCGACAGTGCGGGCACCCACGTGGGCGGCCTGGTCGGCGTCGATCAATTCCTGCGCGCCTACATGCCACTGGTCCTCGCCTCGCCGGCGTACGTGCGCGGCGACATGCTCGTGGTCATCACCTTCGACGAGTCCGACCTCGGCGGCCCGGGTGCTGACGCCGCCTGCTGCAACGAGCCAACAGGCCCGAACACCCGGGCTCCGGGCAACGCCGGCGACTCGGTGGACAGCGCCGCCCCCGGCGGCGGGCAGGTCGGTGCCCTCCTGCTCAACGCCAAGTACGTCACCCCCGGGAGCGTCGATACCACCGGGTCCTACAACCACTACTCCGCGCTGCGCAGCTACGAGGACCTCCTCGGACTGACCACGGGTGGGGCGGACGGCCAGGGCCACCTTGGGTTCGCCGCCGCCACCGGGCTGGTTCCCTTCGGGTCCGACGTCTTCCCGGCGGCCCGACAGCTACCACCACCCCCGGCACACCGCCACCCCCGACGCCACAGCTCGTAGGGCGCGCCCCCACGCGGCCCGGCGTCGTCAGTCGATTCGTCGCAGGGTGGCCAGGTAGTGGGCTGCCTTGGCCGCGTAGCCGGTGGCCGTCCGCTGGATCAGGTCGACGTCCGAACGCCCCTCGCGGATCTGGGCCGGGACACCCATGGCCAGGGCTCGGGGCGGGACCACCATGTGGTTGGTGATGACCGCGTTGGCCGCCACCATGGCGCCCTCACCGATCCGCGCGTAGTGCAAGAGCACACTGCCAGACCCGGCGAAGGACTCGTCTTCGAGTGTGCACCCCTCGAGATGGGCCAGGTGGCCCACGACGCAGCGGTTGCCGACAATGGTGTCGAGGTCGGTGCCGCAGTGGACCACGGTGCCGTCCTGAATGGAGGTATCGGAACCGATCGTGATCTTCGCCCCGTCTCCCCGCAGGACCGTGCAGGGCCAGATGCTCGAGCCCGGACCGATCGTCACGTCCCCGATCACCACGGCGTCGGGATGCACGAAGGCCTTTGGGTCGATGCGGGGCGCGACGCCGTCGAGTTCGTAAATCGGCATGTCGGGACGCTACACGTGGGTGGCCAGCCACGTCACACCCTGGTACCCGCGGTAGCCCAGGTAGATGACGGTGGCCACCAGCATCGCCTTGAAATACCACGGGATGGGCCCGCGTTCTTGTTCGGCCAGGACGACACCGCAGGTGGGGCACTCTCCCTCCGCACCGAGCGCTTCGTCCTCGACCAGCGTGTCGCACTCCTCGCACCACGGCATCAGGACGGACCGCCCATTCCCTCGGATGGCGCGCGCCTCACTTCCCGCCCACTCGCACGCGCAGCTTGAGCGGGGTGGCGCCCAGCTCGAACTTCTCGCGTAGGCCTCGTTCGAGGTAGCGCAGGTAGGTGGCCGGGAGCCGGGCACTGGCGAAGAGGGTGAACGTCGGGGGGTCGATCGCTCCCTGGACGACGTAGCGGATGCGCGCCCGCGGAGCGGGCTGGTGCGCCTGGAGCTCCTGCATGGCCCGGTTGAGCGCACCCGTGGGCACCCGTAGGTGGTACGCGGCCTCAGCGTCGCGCAGCGCCGGGAGGATCCGGTGCACCCCCTTGCCCGAGAGGGCCGAGATCTTGAGCACCGGGGCGGCGCCGAGGAAGGCGAGCCGATCCCCCACTCCCGCCAAGACTTCGTCGCGCTGGTCCACGCCGACCTGGTCCCACTTGTTGAGGACCACGATCGCCGGGCATCCCGAGACGCCGACACGCTCGGCCAACCGCTGGTCCTGGTGGGACGCGCCGAGGGTGGCATCGATCACCAGGATGGCGATGTCGGCGCGTTCGAGGGCACGCAAGGCCCGAAGCGTGGCGTGGTGCTCGGTGCCCGGGTCGGTGCGCGACGGACGCCGCAGTCCGGCGGTGTCGATGAAGCAGATCGGGCCGTCGGGGGTCTCCACCACGGTGTCGATGGCGTCACGGGTCGTCCCCGGCAGGTCGTGGACGATCGATCGTTCCTCACCGAGGAGCCGGTTGAACAACGTGGACTTGCCGACGTTGGGCCGTCCCAAAATGGCGACGCGGGGCGCCTTTGGTTCGTCGCTGTCAGTGGCCGCCGCGGTGGCGATGGGGGTGCCGTCGACCGGGTCGGCCGGGTCGGCCGGATGGGACGCGTGCTCGTCCGTGTCCGACCCGTCGTCCGTGTCGGACGCGTCGCCCGGCAAGAGGCGCACCACCTCGTCGAGGAGGTCGCCGGTCCCCCGCCCGTGGAGCGCACTGACCGGGTACGGATCGCCCAGTCCGAGCGAGACGAACTCCCAGGCCAGCGCCTCCCGGCTCTCGCCGTCGACCTTGTTCACCGCCAGCAGCACGGGCCGGCCCGCCCGCCGGATCACTCGTGCGGCCGCCAGGTCCTCGTCCGTGACGCCGGTGGTGACGTCGGCCACCATCAGGATCACGTCGGCCTCGGCCAGGGCGCGCTCGACCTGGGTGCTCACCTTGGCCTCCAGCGCGTCGCCTCGCGCCAGCCACCCGCCGGTGTCCATGACCGAGAAGGGCACCCCGGCCCACTCGGCCGTGAGCACCTTGCGATCCCGCGTCACGCCGCGCTCCTCCTCGACCACGGCGGCGCGCGAGCCCACGATACGGTTCACCAACGACGACTTGCCGACGTTGGGCCGGCCGGCCACGACGACGGTCCCCATCACCCGTTCCTCATCGCCCGGCGGCCGTCATGCGAGGCGGTCCGTCGTGACCGGGTCGGCGACTCGGAACGAGGTCCCGTCGAGGGCGCGCCGGAGCGAACCGCCGTCCGTGGGCACGATCTCCACCGGACGCGGCAGGTCCGCCAGGCTCAGCCCGTCGAGGAATCGGCCCTCGTTGAGACAGGCGTCGGGCACCAGGCAACGCACGTCCACGGGGACCTCGGCCAGGGCCCGGGAGAGGTCGGCGCCGGTGAGCAGGCCGGCCACCCCGATATTGCCCCCGAAGAACTCGTTGGCCACTGTCTTGAGCTCGACGTCGTCCCGCCCATGGGCGGCCACCAGGGGAGCCAGCACCTCGGCTCCGTAGGCGCCGGTGACGATGAGGATCGGCCGTGAGTCGGTCCCCGAGACGGTGCTGGGCAGACGCGCCGCCCGGTAGCCCTCGGCGGGCGCGGCGTCGACGGCGGCGAAAAAGCCGCGGCGCACCCCTCCTGGACCCTCGGCGTCTCCCTCACCCCGGCACACGGGCCGCGTGAACGCCTCGGCGAACGCCCGGGCCATGCCGATGCCGTTCTCGTGCTGTGGATAACCCTCGTAGTGGCCCGGGGGGGGCAACCGCCGGCGGGCGAGCAGGTAGTACTCGTCGGCGGCGAAGATCATCCGACGCCCCAGCGCCTGTCGGAACAGGGTCTGCCACTCCCCCACCACGTCGAGGACCCGGGCCGCCTCGCCCACCGTGTGCGAGCGCAAGTCGGGCTCGTGCGAGTAGCGGCTGAGGCCCAGGGGCACCGCACCGACGCTGGCCAATCCCGCGTAGCGGTCCAGAATTCCGGCCAGGGTGTCCTCGAGGGCCGGGCCGTCGTTGACGCCGGGGCAGACCACGATCTGCCCGTGCACCTCCACCCCACCGTCGAGCAGCACCTCCAGCCAGCGCAGGCTGGTGGCGCCCTTGGGATTGCGCAGCATGCGGGCCCGCAGCTCGGGGTCGGTGGTGTGGATGGAGACGAAGAGCGGACCGAGACGCTCGGTCAAGATCCGCTCGGCGTCGAGCTCGGTGAAACGGGTGAGCGTGGTGAAGTTCCCGTAGAGGAACGAGAGTCGGTAGTCGTCGTCCTTGAGGTACAGGCTCCGGCGCATGCCCTTGGGCAGCTGGTAGATGAAACAGAAGGGGCAGTGGTTGTCGCAGGTGCGGATGCGGTCGAAGACGGCCGAAGAGACCTCCACGCCAAAGGGCTCGCCCACGGCCTTGTCGACGCGCACGACACGCGGCATGGCGGCGCCGGCGCGGCGCACCACGACGCGGGGATCGGCTGCGTCGGTGAGGCGCTGGAAGTCGATGACGTCGCGCGGCTGGTGCCCGTCGATGCTCTCGAGCACGTCGCCCACGGCCAGGCCGGCCCGGGCTGCCGGCGACGCCTCGGTGACCGAAGTCACCGTAGGGGCTGACATAGGCACCCAGATTACTGCCGGTAACCTGGGCTTTGTGCCCGGAGTCGACCGAGTCATGCTCGCCGCGCCCAGGGGGTTCTGCGCGGGCGTCGAGAAGGCCATCAAGGCCCTGGCCTGGATGGTACGGGTCTTCGAACCGCCGGTGTACTGCTACCACGAGATCGTTCACAACCGCCATGTGGTCGAGCGGTTCCGCCACCACGGCGTGGTCTTCGTCGACGCGGTGGAGGACGTGCCGGCCGGAGCGCCGCTCATGCTCAGCGCGCACGGGACGGCACCCGACGTGGCCGAGGCGGCCCGGAGCCGCGGCGGCGTGGTGGTCGATGCCGTGTGCCCGCTGGTCACCAAGGTGCACCACGAGCTCAAGGTGCGCAGCCGCAAGGGCTATACCGTGCTGTACGTAGGCCACGCCGGGCACGAGGAAGCCGTGGGCACCATGGCCGTTGCCCCGCAGTCGGTGCGCCTGGTCGAGAACGAAGAGGACCTGCAGGCCGTCGGCGACCTCACGGCCGACGGCGTGCCGGTCGCCCTCTTGGCCCAGACCACGCTCAGCCACGACGAGTGGCGCGACGTGAAGGACGCCGCCCGGCGGCGCTTCCCCGATCTCTGGATGCCCAACCGCAGTGACCTGTGCTTCGCCACGACCAACCGCCAGGCCGCGCTGAAGGCCATCGCCTCGGAGGCCGATGCCGTCGTGGTCATCGGCTCGGCCAACTCGTCCAACACGGTGGCGCTCGAGAAGGTCGCCCGGGCCGGCGGCTGCCCACGGGTGCTGCGGATCAACGAGGCCGACGAGCTGCCCGACGACCTGTCGGGCCGGGTGGGGGTGACGGCGGGCGCATCGGCTCCCGAGGCCCTGGTGCAGGAGGTCGTCACCCGGCTGTCCCCGACCGGCGGCGTCACCGAGGTGGCCGTGACCACCGAGGACGAATACTTCCCGCCACCCCCTGAGCTGCGCGAGATCCTGCGGGCCCTCGGTTCGACCCTGGCGCTGCTGGCCGGCCGCCCCGGTCGGGCCGGCGCCGATCCGGCGGTCCACGACCGTGCCCTCTCGGCCGCCGACGTCCTGGACCTGTTGGCCTCGTGAGCCGCCCGCGGGGGGCCACCTCGGGCGCCAGCGTCCACACCGATCCCGAGCGGGCGCGGCGCGTCATTGAAGAGTCGCGGCGCGAGTTCGACGCCCGCTGTCCCGACTCGGCATTGGCGCCTGTGGTGGCGCTCGTCTGCGCCTACGAGGAAGAGGACAACATCGGCGCCGTCCTGGCCGCCATGCCAACCGAGGCGTGCGGGTTGCCCGTGGCCACGCTGGTGGTGGTCGACGGCGGGAGCGACCGCACCGACGTGGTGGCCAAGGAATCCGGAGCCGTCACCTTCGTCCTGTCGGAGAACCTCGGGCACGGCTACGCGCTGCGCGTGGGGTACGCCCTGTGCGTGGAGCTCGGTGCTCGTTTCGTCGTCACCCTCGATGCCGACGGCCAGAACGACCCGTCGGAGATCCCGGTCATGCTCCAGCCGCTGGTCGACGACCAGGCAGACTTCGTCGTCGCCTCGCGCGTGCTCGGACGCGACACCACCACCGACCGTTTCCGCAAGGTCGGAGTGCGCGTGTTCTCCTGGATCGTGAACCGCATCGGCCACACCCGGCTGACCGACACCTCCAACGGGTACCGCGCCCTGCGGGTGACCATGCTCGACGACGTGGCCTATCGGCTGGTCCAGCCGCAGTACCAGACCGCCGAGCTCCTGATCGTGGCCGTGCAGCGTGGCTGGAGGGTCACCGAGCGCCCCACCCTGTGGCTCCCACGCGCCTCGGGCACGACCAAGAAGGGCAAGAACTGGCTCTTCGGCTTCCGCTACGGCCGGGTGGTGCTGGGTACCTGGTGGCGGGTGCGGCATCTCGGCCCACACGGCTGAGCGCCCGATCGGCCGCTCCGGGGGCCGGCGCCGCCGAGCTCAGGACCGACGATGGGTCGCCGTGTCCCTCGCCCTGGCGTCGTCGTAGACCTCCTGGAGTCGTGGCACCAGCGCCTCGGTGGCGGCGTGCACGGCCGAGCGGGACACCCGTCCGCCCCCGGTCCGAGGTGGCGGCGGAATGGCGGGGCCGACGACCACCTGGATGGTGCGCGGCGAGGGGATGGTCTTGCCCTTGGGCATGGCCACGTCCGATCCGCCGATGCCGATGGGCACGATGGGCGCCCCGGTACGCGCCGACAGGAAGGCGGCGCCTTCCATCAGGTCCTCGACGACCGCGCCCTCGCGGCGGGTCCCCTCGGGGAACAGCACGAGCACCTGACCGTGGCGCAGGACCTCCTCCGCTCGCTGCAGCGCCTCGCGGTCGGCCGACTCACGGTGCACGGGGAACGCGCCGACGCTGAGGAGCAGGCGGCCCAGCCACTTGTTCTCCCACAGCTCGTCCTTGGCCATGAAGAAGAGCTTGCGGTCGGTGCAGAAGGCCGAGAACCCGAAGTCGGCGAAGGACCGGTGGACCGGTGCCAGGATCACCGGTCCGCTCTCGGGGACGTGCTCCTTCCCCGCCACCCGGGGACGGAACCAGGCCCAGAGGACCGAGACGAACAGGGTGCGCTCGGCGCGGTAGAGGAGCGTGAAGCGGGGGTCGACCTCGAAACGCTGGTGCCGTCCCGGAGCCGGCGCCGGGGTGTCGCCGGGCAGGGACGCCCGATCGCCGGTGGGTTCGGGCGGGTTCAGAGCCATGACAGCACCTCCTCGACCACGTCGTCGACGCCGCGTCCGGTCGTATCGAGCCGGTGAGCGTCGGGCGCCTCGCGCAGCGGTGACGCGTCTCGCGTGGAGTCGATCCGGTCGCGGCGCGCCACGTCCTCGGGCGCCTCGTCGTGGCGACGGCGGGCTCGTTCCTCCGCCGACGCCGTCAAGTAGACCTTCAGCGTGGCATGAGGGAACACCACCGACCCGATGTCGCGGCCCTCGACCACCCCACCGCCGTGCTCATGGGCCCACGCCCGCTGCCGCTCGACGAGTTGGCGCCGGACCGAGGCGTTGGCCGCCACGACGGAGACCACCTCGCCCACCTGGGGCGAGCGGATCACGTCGGTGACGTCCATCCCGTCAATGGTGACGCGCTCACCCATCTCGATGCGCGCCGCACCCGCCAGCGCGGCCACGGCGTCGGTGTCGGCCGGGTCGGTGCGGCGGGCCAGCGCGAGCGCGGCCACGGCGCGGTACATGGCGCCCGTATCGAGCCGATCGACACCCAGGTTTCGGGCCACGGCCGCGGCGACCGTCGACTTGCCCGCACCGGCAGGGCCGTCGATCGCCACCAGCAGTGGCCGTGCTGCGAGTCCCGTCTCGGCGGTCGGGCGCGCCAGGGCGGCGAGGTCTGCTGCGAATTTCGGGATAGCTGGTGGTCACGGCGTCGAAACCCGTGACCAGGGTCCGCTGACCCGGGCCGGCCGCCAACCCCGCCACCGCCGCCGCCATGGCCATGCGGTGGTCCCCACGGCTGTCGAAGCGTGCCCCGCGCAGGGGCCCCGCCACGCCGGTCACGGCCAGGGTGTCGCCCTCCACTCGCGCCGTGGCGCCGAAGGCCTCCACCAGCGCGGCCACCGCGGCCAGCCGGTCGACCTCCTTCACCCGCAGCTCGCCCACGTTGGTGAAGACCGTCGTGCCCCGGGCCACCGCGGCGGCGACGGCCAAAGCGGGCACCTCGTCGAGAGAGGGGATTTCGTGGGCGGCCACCTCGGTGGCGCGCAGGGGACCGGCCACCGCTCGGATGGTGGTCGTGCGCGGACCGTCGGATCCCGCGCCGCGCCCCGGGGGGTCCGCTGTGGTCGTCGTCACCCGCGCCCCCATCCGCTCGAGGACACCGAGGAACCCCAGTCGGGCTGGACCGGCGTAGACCCCGGCCACCTCGACCTCGCTCCGCGGCACCGCCAGGCCGGCCACCACGAAGAACGCCGCCTGGGAGGGGTCGCCGGGCACGCGCCACTCGACCGGTCGCAGCGCCGACGGGTGCACCCGAACGATCCGGCCCTTCCCCCAGGGTTCGACCGCCACGTCGGCCCCGGCCTCGGCCAGCATCTCCTCGGTGTGAGTGCGGGTGGTCACGGCCTCGCGGACCACGGTCGTCCCGACGGCGGAGAGCCCGGCCAGCAGAATGGCGGACTTCACCTGGGCGCTGGCCACCCTGGCCGTCCAGTCGACGCCCCGCAGGGATCCGCCCCGGACGTGGAGCGGCGGGCAGCACCGCTCGCCCCGGCCCTCCACCGCGGCGCCCATGAGCCCCAGCGGCTCGGCCACGCGGTCCATGGGTCGCGCCGAGAGCGAGGCGTCTCCCACGAGCTCGGTGTCCCAGGCGAACCCGGCCACCAATCCGGCCAGCAGGCGCATGGAGGTGCCCGAGTTGCCGCAGTCGAGCGGCGCGACGGCCTGGTGCAGTCGGTCCCGGCCCCCGTGCACGAGGACGGTACCGTCGCTCCGGCGCTCGACCCCGGCACCGAGGGCCTCGACGGCCCGCAGGGAGGCCGCCACGTCGGCGCCGTCGGAGAGCCCGTGGATCACCGAGGTCCCTTCACCCAATGCACCCAGGAGCACGGCCCGGTGGGAGATCGACTTCTCACCCGGCGTGCGTAGCGTCCCCCGGCACGGCACCCCGCCGTCGACGACCAGAACCCGGGGGGCGGTCACGAGAGCGGCCCCCACTGCCCGCGGAACCCGTGTGCCTCCACGGCGGCGACCAGGCCGGCTCCGTCCTCGGCGTCCACCACCAGAATGAGCACCCCGTGCGGTCCCTCGGCCGAGTGCGCGATCTCAATGTCGTAGATCCCGATGCCGGCCTCGGCGGCGAGCGAGGTGATCTCGGCGAACACCCCCACGCGGTCGGGAACCGGGATGCGCACCTCGGCCAGGTTGTCCGGACGGGCGGCCCGGGCCGGCAGGCTGCGCCTGCCGGCGCTCGCTCGCTCCAACGCGGCCAGGAGGGCGTCGCGGTCACCCGCGGCCACCTGGTCGCGCAGGCGTCCCAGGTCGCTGACGATGGTGTCGAGCGCGTCGACGATGGCTCCGGCGTTCTCCGCGCAGATATCGGGCCAGATCCCGGGGTGCCCGGCGGCCACCCGGGTCATGTCGCGGAACCCCCCTGCGGCCAGCCGCAACAGCGCGCCGTCGTGCTCCGCACCGGTGCTGGCCGCGTTCATGAGGGTGGCGGCGACCAGGTGGGGCACGTGGGAGACCACCGCCACCAGACGGTCGTGGTCGGCCGCGGAGAGGACCAGCACGTCCGCGCCCAGGCTGATCACCACGCCCTTCAGGCGGTCGAAGGACTCGAGGTCGGTCGTCGTGGTCGGCGTCAGCACCCACACCGCTCCCTCGAAGAGCTGGGGGTCGGCGCCCTGCAGCCCAGTCTGCTCCGACCCGGCCATGGGGTGCCCACCGATGAAGCGCGGGTGCGGGGCCGACTCGACGATGGCCCGTTTCACCCCGCACACGTCGGTGATCACGGCGTCGGGGCGCCGGCTGGTGTCCGCCAGGAGGTCGCGCACCACCTCCGGTGCCGCGGTCGCCGGCACGGCGACGAAGACGATCTCGGCCTCGGGGTCGTCGCCCGCGGCCTCGATCACCCCGGTCTCCACCGCCCGTGCGAGCCTGGACCCGTCGAGATCGAGCCCGGACACGTGCCAGCCGCGCCGGCGCAAGGCCAGCGCCACGGAGCCGCCGATCAGTCCGGTTCCGACGACGAGCGCCCGCCGGGGTCCCGCGAGCTCAGTCGGGGAGGTCATCGCGGAGCCCTTGGGCGCCGTGCAGGTACACGTGGTGGATCTCGTCGCGGGACCGGGCGGTGTGCACGTGCATGAGGACCCGAATACAGCGGGGCATCGACCCGGGCACGGCGATCTCGGCCGCGCACAGGAGAGGCACCGCCCCAAAACCGATCTCACGGATGGCTGTAGCCGGGAAGATGCTCGTCACGTCGGCCGTGGCCGTGAAGAGGGCGCTGATCACATCGTCCTCGACGAGCTCGTTGCGGGCCATGATCGCGCGCATCAATTCTTGCGAGCGCTCGGTGACCTGGACCACCGTGTCCTCGTCCACCGTGGTCGCCCCGCGCACACCCCGAACCGTGAGAGCGGGTGCCATGGCGGGTCACTCTACCGGCACGGCTCCCGCCCACCCCCGGGGCCGGTCTCCCGTCGGCAAGGGACGGCCCTCAGGGTGACGATCGTGGGGACGCTGCCGCCGCCAGGGCGCGCACCTCTTCGGAGGTCAGGTGACGCCAGTGCCCGGGCCGCAGCGCGGTGTCGCGTACCGGTCCGATGCGCGTGCGCACCAGACGTCGCACCGGATGCCCGACGGCCTCGCACATCCGGCGCACCTGGCGGTTGCGACCTTCGTGGATCACGATGCGCAGGACTCCCGGGGCCAGCACCCCGACCTCCGCCGGTGCGCTGAGGCCGTCGCTGAGCTCCAGGCCCTGACGCAGCGCCCGTAGGGCGCCGGCGGCCGGAGTGCCGCCCTCCACCTCGGCGACGTACTCCTTGGGGACGCCGTGCGAGGGGTGGGTCAGCAGCTGGGCCAGTGTGCCGTCGTTGGTGAGGACGAGTAACCCCTCGGTGCGGCGGTCGAGGCGTCCGACCGGGAACACGCGGGGTTCGGGCGGGACCAGAGCCACGACCGTGCGCCGGTCCTGCGGATCGTCCGCCGTGGTGATGACGTCGTCGGGTTTGTTCAAGAGGTAGTACACCGAGTCCGGCGCCACCGGCACCATCACACCGTCCACGTCGACCCGCGAAACGGCCGGGTCGATACGCCGGCCGAGCGAGGCCACCGAGCCGTCGACGCGGACCCGTCCCGCGACGATGAGCTCCTCACAGGCGCGGCGCGAGCCGATGCCGGCGCGAGCCAGCACCTTCTGGAGCCGCTCGCCCGTTGCCGACCCGGGAACGCTCAACGCCTCAGCCGTCGTCGGTTGCTGCCTCGGCGCCCAGCTCGAACACGTCGTGTCCGAGCGATTCAGGCCCGAGCGGTTCAGGCTCCAGGAGCGACCGGCCCAGCGCAGACTGCAGGTCGCGCTCGATCTCCCCTGCCACCTCAGGCCCCGGCAGGAAGTCCTCGACGGGGGGCAGCTGGCCGAGGGAGTCGAGTCCGAGCCGCTCCAAGAAGAGGTCCGTCGTGCCGAACAGCGCCGGCTGGCCGGGACCGTCGGCATGGCCCATCACGACGATGTACCCGCGCTGCTCGAGCAGTCTCGTCACTCCGTCCACGTTGACCCCGCGCAGCGCCGAGATCTGTCCGCGCGAGACGGGCTGGCGGTAGGCGACGATGGCCAGCGTCTCGAGCGCGGCGGTCGACAGTCGGGGCGAGACCTCGCGGTTGGCGAAGCGCTGGACGTAGGGGGCCAGGTCCGGATGCGTCTGCAGTCGCGCTCCGCCGGCGATCCGGGCCAGGACGAAACCCCGCTGCTCGCGCTCATAGGACTGCGCCAGTTCAGTGAGGGCCTCCTCCACGCGTTCGACGGGCTCCTCCAGGAGCTCGGCCAGAAGGCGCGGAGGGAGTGGCTCGACCGCCACCAGGAGGATGGCTTCGACGATGCGGCCCAGATCGGTGTCTTCAACGGAACTCACGCCTCAACCCTCGTAGTCGTCGATCTCGTACCCGGCCAGTTCGCCCAGGCCCCGTCCGCCACCGTCAGGGTCCTGGTGCTCCGCCGGGAGCCAGGAGATGCGCAGGTCCCCGAAGGTCGAACCCTGGCCCAGGGTCACTCGGCCCATCTTGCACAGTTCGAGCAGAGCCAGGAAACGCACGATCACCTCAATCCGTGTCTGGCACCCCGCCACCAGCGCGCGGAACGAGGTCGCCCGTTCGGACTCGGGCGTGGCCATCAGCTCGACCACGGCCTCGGACACCGACACCGTGTCGACCGTGACGTGAGAGAGGTCGACCTGGGGCACCGGGCGCTCCGCCGACCCGCGAAGGTAGGCCCGGGCCACGTCGTCGGGGGTGACACCGGCGAGGAGGTCTGGCGCGTGCATCTCGAATCCGTCGTCCAGTCCCACCTCGCGGGGCACCGAACGCCATGCCTGCTCGGCCAATGCGGCAAAGACGTCCGCCGCGGCGGCGTAGGCGCGACACTCGAGCAGGCGGGACAAGAGGAGATCGCGCTCCTCCCACCCGAGGAGCTCCTCCTCCTCGTCGGGCACCTCGGGCCCGGGGAGCAGCCTCCGCGACTTGAGCTCGACGAGGATGGCCGCGACGAGCAGGAACTCGGACAACTGGTTGACGTCGAGCAGCTCGCGCTCCTCGGAAAGGAAGCGCACGAACCCGTCCACCACGGGCTGGAGCTCAATGTCGAGCAAGTCCAGCTCATGCGTGGAGACCAGGTGCAGCAGCAGGTCGATGGGACCTTCGAAGAGGGGGGCGGAGACCGCGTAGGCCACCCGCCGACGTTATCGAACCGGCTGCGGCCCGCCGCGCACCTACCATGGCGCCCCATGAACAGGGTCCTTTCGGGCATCGCCCCGTCCGGCAACGTCACCTTGGGGAACTACCTCGGGGCCCTGCGCCACTGGGTGTCGTTCCAAGACCAGCACGACGCCTACTACTGCGTGGTGGACCTGCACGCGCTGACCTCGGAGATCGAGCCGGCGGCCGTACGGGCGAATTCGCTCGACGCAGCGCTCGACCTGCTGGCCGTGGGCCTCGACCCCCGACGGTGCACCCTGTTCGTTCAGAGCCACGTCCCCGAGCATCCACGTCTGGCCTGGCTGCTCGAGTGCACGGCGGCCATGGGCGAGCTTCGCCGCATGACCCAATTCAAGGACAAGGGCCTGGGGCAGGAGGCCGCCAGGGTGGGACTGTTCACCTACCCCGTGCTCATGGCCGCCGACATCCTCCTCTATGACGCCGACGCCGTGCCCGTCGGTGACGACCAGCGCCAACACCTCGAACTGGCGCGTGAGCTGGCCGTGCGCTTCAACAACCGCTATGGGGAGACATTCACCGTCCCCGAGGCCGCCATTGCCGGGACGGGAGCCCGGGTCATGGACCTCCAGCACCCGGAGCGCAAGATGTCCAAGTCGGTCCACTCCCCTCTGGGGACGATCGGTCTCCTCGACTCCGACGAGGAGATCACGCGCAAGGTGCGCAAAGCGGTGACCGACACCGACGGGGAGATGCGCTACGACCGCGTCGCCAAGCCAGGCCTGGCCAACCTGCTCGACTTGTTCGCCGCGGCCACGGGACGCAGTCCCGAGGAGGTGGCGGCCGCCTACGAGCGCTACGGGAACCTCAAGAGCGACCTGGCGGCTGCCCTGAGCGAGTTGCTCGGACCGGTGCGTCGGCGCCGGACCGAGCTGGAAGCCGACCTGGCGCACGTCCGTGCCGTGCTGGCCGACGGTGCGGCGCGGGCGCACGAGGTGGCGGCGTCGACCTATGCCCGGGCCGCTGACGCCATGGGCCTTCTCCCGCCGACGTGACCTAGAGGCCCAGGACGCTCACCCACCAGCTGTAGAGCCGGTCGAAGAGCCACGTGATCGGGCCCACGTGCCCGTTCTGCATGAGAAAGAAATTGAGCATCACCAAGACGAGCAGTGCTGGCATCGTGTACTGCCGGTAGCGCAGGTAGGTGGGCCACCAACGCGAAGGCAAGAGCCGCTCCAAGAGCACGGATCCGTCGAGCGGCGGAATCGGGACGAGGTTGAAGGCGCACAGGCCTACGTTGACCAGGCTGGCGAAGAAGACCACCTGGGCCGGCGTGGACCACTGGCTCACCGAGAAGGAGTCGACGGGCAAGCCCGATCGGAACACCTGGACGAACACAAGACCGAACAGCGCGGCCAGCACTGCGTTGGTGGCGGGACCAGCCAGGGACACCAGGACGCCCTGGTTGCGCGGGCTGCGCAGGCGGGAGAGGTTCACCGGCACGGGCTTGGCCCAGCCGATCACACCGACGGTGGTGAGGGACAGCAGCGCGGGAACGATCAGCGTCCCGACGGGGTCGACGTGCACGACGGGGTTGAGCGTCAGCCGTCCGGCGCGGGCCGCGGTGTCGTCCCCGAAGACCTTGGCCACCCATCCGTGCGAGATCTCGTGGAGGATGATGGAGGGCACGATCGCGCAGAAGATGATGATCTCCTGCTGGGTGATGTTGTGGTGGGCCACCAACGCCACCAGGAGAGCGACTCCCGCGCCGATCCACAGCGTGCGCTTGGTCCGCTGGTCCATCGGACGCCTCCCTGAGGAGGCTCCGTTGACCACCTAGTGCTTGGCCGCGTCGACAATGCAGAGGCGCGCTGCGGGCATGGCCTCGAGCCGTGCCGCGCCGATGGGCTTCCCGCAGACCGCGCAGAGCCCGTACGTCCCTTCGTTGAGCCTCTTGATGGCGGCCTCGACCTCGTCGAGCGCTTCGCGCAGCTCGGTGGCCAGGCGCTCGGCCTCGCCGCGCTCAGCCGTCACCTGGCTGGAATCGGCGAAGTTGGAGTCGTAGTTGAGGCCACTCCCCTGGTCCGCGTACCCGAGCTCTTGCAGCTGGGCTTGGAGCCCGGCCTGCTCCTCGCGCAGGAGGGCGGAGAAATCGACGTCGGCGGTTTCCGCCGTGGGGGCCTCGTTCGGCATGGGGTCATGCTACGCGGTGGCTCCCCCTGCGTGCGCCCGCCCTGGGGTGGGCGTCCTCGTAGGCTCGGCGGAGGTGTTCGGGCGACACCTTGGTGTAGCGCTGGGTGGTGGCCACGGACGCGTGGCCCAAGAGCTCTTGGACCACGCGGACGTCCGCCCCCCGCCCGAGCATGTGGGTGGCGCAGGAGTGCCGGAGCACGTGGGGGGACACCCGGTCGGCCAGGTCCACCCGGGCGGCGTACTTCTTCACCACTCCGAAGGCGCCTGCCCGCGACAGCCGCCCCCCCCGGGCGTTGAGGAACACCGCCTCGGCGTCACCCCGCCGCTGCCACCGCCGGGGCTCCACCAGCGGCCGGCCCAGTCCGGAGAGCCAGTCGGCCAGCGCGGAGCGGGCCATCGTGCCGAGCGGGACGACGCGCTCCTTGTTGCCCTTGCCCAAGACACGGAGGAGCGGCAGGTCGGGTGCCTCGAGCGCTCCCGCCACGTCCCCCAGGCTCAGGCCCACGACCTCGCTCACCCGTGCCCCGGTGCCGTAGAGCACCTCGAGGAGGGCCCGGTCACGCAACACGAGCGGACCGGCACCGACCACGGACCCGAGGAGCCGGGCGGTCTCCTCTTCGCTGAGGGCCTTGGGCAACAGGTCGGTCACGGCGACCGAGGGCAGGTCGACGGTCGGGTCGTCGGACCGCATTCCCTCCTCGACCATGAACCGGTACAGGCCACGCACCGACGAGCGCGCGGGCCACCGAAGCGGCACGTCGGGAAGTGCGCAACCCGGATAGATGGGCGGCGACGTCGGCCGCCGACGCCTCCTCGATCCCGTGCCCGGTCCGGGCCTCGACGCCGCGCTGGTACGAGACCAAATCGCGGCGGTACGCCGCCAGCGTCCGGGGGGAACGACCTCGCTCGACCTCCAGCCAGGTGAGGTACTCCTCGGCGGACCGGGGCAGTGCCGCCGTCACGGGGCCGCTCCTCCCGCCGGTCCCCCGAGCGCCGCGCCGGCCAAACGGACCCGGGCCAGGTACAGGCCCAGCACGGTGGACTCGTCCTGGAGCGTCCCGTCGTCGACCAGCCGATCGACCTCGTCGAGACGGATCGTCTCGGTCGTCATGGAGTGCTCCTCCACGCCGTCGGGGCGACGGGGGCAAGGAGTGAGGCCGGTGGCCAGGAAGATGATCGTGCGCTGGTCGCTCACGCCGGGAGAGTTCCAGGTGCCGATCAGGGGCTCCCAGTGCACCGCGTCGAGGCCGGCCTCCTCAGCCAGCTCGCGCCGAGCCGTGTCCTCGGGTGCCTCGCCCGGCCGGTCACGTGTCCCGGCCGGGATCTCGAGCACCAGGGCGTCGACCGCGGCGCGGTACTGGCGCACCAGCGTCACCGTCCCGTCGTCGTGCACGGGGACGACGGTCACCGCTCCGGGGTGCCGCAGTACCACCCGCTCGAAGGCCGCGCCCTCGGGGTCGACCACGCCCAGGCGGACCACGCTGAAGAGCCAGACCCGAAGGAGCTCCTCCTCCGAGACACAGTGGAACGAGGGCACGCGCGTTAGGTCACGGCGTCGAGGTCGAGCAGATGCGGCTCGCGGCCCTCGGCTCGCTCGAGGGCCGCGGCGACCAGCTCACGGAACAACGGGTGGGGGCGGTCGGGGCGGCTCTTGAACTCGGGGTGCGCTTGGGTGGCCACCCAGTAGGGATGGTCGGCCAGCTCGACGAACTCGACCAGGCGTCCGTCGGGGGACGTGCCCGAGCACACCAGGCCGGCGGCCTCGAGCCTGGTCTTGTACTTGTTGTTGAACTCGAAGCGGTGCCGGTGGCGCTCGGTCACGGCCAGGGACCCGTACGCCCGGGCCACGATGGATTCGGGCAGCAGGACGGCCTGGTACGAGCCGAGACGCATGGTCCCGCCCTTGTGGGTCACCTCGGTCTGGTCGGGCATGAGGTCGATCACGGTATGCGGGGAGAGGCTGTCGAACTCACGCGAGTTGGCCCCCTCGAGCCCGGCCCGGTCCCGGGCCAAGGAGATCACCATGACGTGCAGGCCGAGGCAGAGTCCGAGGCAGGGGATCCCGTGTTCGCGGGTGTAGCCGGCGGCGGCGATCATGCCCTCGATCCCCCGCTCGCCGAACCCACCGGGAATGACGATGGCGTCGAGTCCGCGCAGCCGGTCGGTGGCCAGCAGATCCGGCACGTGCTCGGCGTCTATCCAGTCCAGTGCCACTTCGGTCCCGTGGTTGAAGCCGGCGTGTCGCAGGGCCTCGACCACCGACATGTAGGCGTCGGGCATGTTCACGTACTTGCCGACGATCCCCACCTTCACGCGATGCGTGAGCCCCGCCACGCGCGTCACCAGGCCCTCCCACTCGGAGAGGTCGATGCGGTGCGCCATCTCGTCGATCCCCAAGGTGCGGCACACGTAGCTGTCGAGTCCCTGTTCGTGGAGCACCAGGGGTATCTCGTAGATGCTCGATGCGTCGACTGCCGAGACCACGGCGTCGATGGCCACGTCGCACTGCAGCGAGATCTTGCGCTTCAAGCTCTCCGAGATCGGCTTGTCGCTGCGACACACGATCACGTCGGGCTGAACGCCGCGGCTGCGCAGCTCGGTCACCGAGTGCTGCGTCGGCTTGGTCTTCTGTTCGCCCGACACCAGGTAGGGCACCAGGGTCAGGTGGACATAGCACACGTTGTCGCGGCCGATGTCACGGCGGAACTGACGGATGGCCTCAATGAACGGGACGATCTCAATGTCCCCCACCGTGCCGCCAATCTCGACGATAACGACGTCGACGTCCTCGTCCTCGAGCCGGCGGATGCGATCCTTGATCTCGTCGGTGACGTGGGGGATCACCTGGACGGTGCGGCCCAGGAAGTCGCCCCGGCGCTCCTTCTCGATCACCGAGCGGTAGATGCCTCCGGTGGTCGTGTTGGACCGCCTGGAAAGGTTCTCGTCGATGAAGCGCTCGTAGTGGCCGAGGTCGAGGTCGGTCTCACCACCGTCCTCGGTGACGAACACCTCTCCGTGCTCCCCGGGGTTCATGGTGCCGGGATCGACGTTGATGTACGGGTCGAGCTTGCACATCGTGACCCGGAGTCCCCGGCACTTGAGCAACCGGCCCAGTGAGGAGGCAGTGAGGCCCTTCCCGAGCGAGCTCGAGACGCCTCCGGTGACGAAGATGAACTTGCTCACGCCGCCTTGGACACGCTGCGCCACGCCTCAGGTGAACGGTGCACCCAACCACGATAATCGAAGACCCTCACGATCATGGTGACCCCGCGGGCGACCGGCGCGACTGGCCGGCCCGGGCGGGGCGTGCCCCCGCACGCCGGTCCGGGGACGCCGACGCGCCCAGCAGCTCTCGGGCGTGCTCGCGGGCCGCATCGCTCCCCGGGTGGCCCGAGAGCATCCGCGAGAGCTCGGTCACGCGGTCCTCGCCCTCGACCGGGGCGGCCGTGGTGACGGAGCGGCCCCGTACCTCCGCCTTGACCACCGCCACCTGTCCGTCGGCCGGGGCCGCCACCTGGGCCAGGTGGGTGACCACGAGCACCTGGCGGTGGCGCGCCACCTCGTGGAGCGCCGCGCCCAGGGCCAGCGCGGCGGCACCCCCGACTCCGGCGTCGACCTCGTCGAAGACCATGGTCTGTGGCCCGCTCGACCCGACGAGCCGGACGGCCAACATGGCCCGGGCCAGCTCGCCCCCCGACGCGGCGCGGGCCAGCGGGAGGGCAGGCTCGCCCACGTTGGCGGCGAGCGCCAGTTCCACGGGCTCTCCGGTCCCCTCCGCCGCCACCCGCACCTCGACCCGGGCCCCCGCCATGGCCAGCGTCGCCAAACGGGCGCCGACCTGCTCGCCGAACTTCTCGGCGGCCCGTGCCCGCACCCCCCGCACCGCGGACTGGGCCTCGGCGTGCTCGGCGCGACGGCCGGCGCGTTCAGCCTCGAGACGGACTGCCTCGACCTCGGCGTCGTCGAGGGCGGCCAGCCGGGACGCCGCCGTTCTTGCATAGGCGGACACGGCTCGGAGGTCCTCGCCGTACTTGCGCCGGAGGTCGGCCAGGACCCGTCTCCGGTCCTGGACGCCGGCCAGACGCCGGGGGTCGTCGTCCCATGCGTCGGCTTCGTCACGCAAGGAGCGTGCCACGTCGGAGAGTTCGATCCCCGCGGCGACCAGTCGGGCTCGGTACGCGGCCAGCGCTTCTCGGGCATCGAGCAGGTCCACGGCACGGCCCACCAGATCGATCGCTCCTCCGTCATCGGCCGGACCGCCACCGCCGTCCCGAGCCCCACCCTCGAGCAGCGCCACGGCGGCCGCCACAGCCTCGCGGTACGCCGTGGCGTCGGCCAGGCGTTCCTCGTCTCGGCGCAGCGCCGCCTCCTCGTCGGGATCGTCGAGTCCCGCCGCCGCAATCTCGGACAGCTGGTGGCGCAGGACATCGGCCTCCCGCGCCCGCGCCTGGGGATCCCCTCCGAGAGCTCGCAGCGCTTCGTCGAGCGATGCCAGCTGGCTCCGCAACGCCCGGACCCGGCTGAGGTCGGTGCCGGCGAACGCGTCGAGCGCGCCTCGCTGCGCCGCCGGGGTGACCAGGGCGCGGTGCTCGTGCTGGCCGTGCACCTCGACCAGCTCCGCCGCGGCCTCGCCCAACCGGGCCAAGGTGGCCATGCGGCCGTCGACCCAGGCACGCGACCTGCCCTCGGCCGGCACGGAACGAGCGAGCACGACCTCGCGCTCGGCGGCTCCCTCGGCCACCACGAAGCGCGCCTCGACCAGGGCCTCGGCCGCGCCGGCGCGGACCATGCCGGGGTGGGCGCGCCCGCCGAGGAGCAGCTGCACGGCGCCCACCACCAGCGTCTTGCCGGCACCGGTCTCACCGGTCAAGACGGTCATGCCCGGGCCGAAGGAGAGCGTCAGGTCCTCAATCACGCCGAGGTTCCGCACGCGCAGCTCGGTCAGCACCGCGAAGGCACCTGGCTGTCAGCTCTCCCGATCGGCCAGCAGGCGGGAGCGCAGAATGCCCCCGAACGTCCGCGGATCGTTGCGCACCACGCGCACCGGCCGGACGGCCACGGAGCAGGTCACCGTCGAGCCGGGTGGCAGCCTCCCGACGTCCTGGCCGTCGATGACCAGTGCACCGGGACGGTCCGGAGCCACCTCGACGTGCACGGTCTGGCGGTCCGTGAGCACCAGGCTCCGGTCGAGCGAGAAGTGGGGCGCCACCGGCGTCACCACCATGGCGCGCAGCGTGGGCGACAGGATCGGCCCCCCGGCCGACAGGTTGTACGCCGTGGACCCCGTCGGCGTGGCGATGATGAGGCCGTCGGCCGAATAGGTCAGGGCCTCTTCCCCGTCGAGCCACGTGGCGAGGCGGACCGTGTGGCCGAAGTCAGTCTTCTCGAGCACGACTTCGTTGAGCGCCAGCAGGCAGGAGTCACCATCGCCGGTCGAACGGTCTGCGATGACGACCTCGAGCGCGCAGCGGTCTTCGATGATGGCCCGACCTTCGAACACCTTCGTCAAGGCGCCCCGCACCTGGCCGGGAACCAGGTCGGGTAGGTACCCCAGGCGGCCGAAGTTCACCCCGAGCACCGGCACGTCGTGGGAGGCGGCCAGACGGACCACCCGCAGGAAGGTCCCGTCCCCACCCATGCTGACCGCCACGGTGGAGCCGGTCAGGTCCACGTCGGCCAATGCCTGCTCGCGTCCCGCTTCGCTCACCCGGTCGGGACCGCTGAAGCGCAGGATCCGGGCTACGTCCCCCCGCTCGGTGAGCCAGGCGGCCGTATCCAGGGCCAGGGCCAGGGCATCGGGCCGGTCGGGGTGGACCAGGAAGGTGACCGTGGCCACGGCGTCTGCCAGCCTCAGCGAGCCGGAACGGTCGGCCGGTGAACCTCGGACGCCTCGAGCACCGCGGCCGCCAACCGCGCGCCCAAGGCGTCCGCGGCGGGGCCGGGCTCGCCCTTGCGGGCATGGAGCAGGAATTCGGCATTCCCGGCCGGGCCGGTGAGGGGGGAGGCCATCGCACCCATGATGCCGACTCCCGAGGCGGTCAGCACGGACGCCACTCCGTCGAGCGCACCGCGCCACAACTGCGGGTCGCGGACGACGCCCTTCCCTCGTGACACGGCGGCGCGTCCGACTTCGAATTGAGGCTTGACCAGCAGCACCAGGTCCGCCCCCGGTGCGGCGAGCGAGCCGGTGAGCGCCGGGA
The DNA here is from genome assembly GCA_963787485.1 of uncultured Acidimicrobiaceae bacterium. Taxonomy (GTDB): domain Bacteria; phylum Actinomycetota; class Acidimicrobiia; order Acidimicrobiales; family RAAP-2; genus Bog-473. The sequence goes on from CAWBDF010000003.1 coordinate 139,625, forward strand.
CGACACCGCGGAGCGAGATGAACGAGAGGTCGGCCACCACGAGCGGGCACGGGACGAAGCCGGCGTCGGCCGCCCGAAGCTGGTCCTCGCTGAGCGTGCGCGCGTTGGTGTGCTCCAGGACGGTCACTCTCGGGTCGTGACGCAGCGAGGGGTGGAGTTGGCCATGACCGACGTCGACCGCATAGACGTGGGCACCTCCGCGTTGGAGGAGACAGTCGGTGAAGCCGCCGGTGGACGCGCCGGCATCGAGGGCTCGGCGGCCGGCCACGACGACGGAGAAGCGGATCAGTGCGGCCTCGAGCTTCACACCGCCGCGGCTCACGTACGGCGTCGGGGGCCCGAGCAGAACGACCGGTTCGTCGGAGCCGACCAGCCGGGCGGCCTTGTCGGCCGGGGCACCACCCACCAGGACGGCCCCGGACTCGATCACGCCCTGGGCCTCCCGCCGGTTGGGGACGAGTCCCCGCCGCACCAGCTCGGTGTCGAGGCGTCGCCGCGTCCGGGTGCTCAGCAGACGGCCTTCTCCGGGGGCTTCCCCGCCGGCTCGGGGGCACGCCACGGCGTGACCCAGTTGGCCAGCAGGCCCGTCGTGCCCCGGCCGAGGTCGGCCGACCGCCTGAGCACGTCGGACACGTGGCCCCCCACGGCCTCGGCCGACCGCCCCAACTCACGGGTGAGCTCTCCGGTTCGGGCCCGGGCCACCTCCCCGAGCAGGGCTCCCGCCTCGACGTACTTGCGAACCCGCTCCATGGCGTCCATGTGACCACGGTACCGGTCGGGCCCGGGTCGGCCGCGTCTCATCGGGGGTCTGAGACCGCGCCTTTGACCAGGGTGCACAGGTCGGCCGCTGTCGCCGCCGCGCCGGTGTCGCCGTTCGCCCCTTCCGGCGGGGTCACACCGGAGAGCACCAAGGCGAAAGGGACGCCCAGCTGCGCCGCCAACGCGCCGTCGGTCTCCGGCCGGTCACCGACCATCGCCCGCAGCTCGTCGGGGGGTATCCGGGCGGCGATGGCCCGCGCCGTGGGAGGGTGTGGCTTCCCAGCCACCTCGGCTGACGTCTCGGCGGCGGTGGACACCGCGGCGAGCACGGCGCCCGCGCCGGGCACCAGCCCCTCGGGTGTCGGGAAGGTCGGGTCCTCGTTCGTGGCGACGAGACGGGCCCCGCCCCGTACGGCGCGGGCGGCTCGGGCCACGTCCTCGTAGGTGAAGGACCGCGTCAGACCCACGACCACGGCGTCGGCCGGGCCCTCGGGCACCACGGACACGCCGCGGTCGGCCAGCGCCTCGAGCAGACCGGCTTCGCCCAGGACGACGGCCGTCGAGCCCGGGTCGAGCATGGCGGCGGCCACGTCGGCCGACCGGAGAAGGTCCCGGTCCTCGACCGCGATGCCGCAGGCAGCCAAGTGGTCCCGCAGCTCGGCCCGGGTGGGCACGGAGTTGTTGGTTGCGAAGAGCACCCGAGCGCCGTGGTCTCGCAGCAGCGCGACGGCGACGTCGCCTCCGGGAACGGCCATGGCACCGACCCAGACCACCCCGTCCAGGTCGACCACCCAGGTTCCTCCGCGCCGCGGCGGCCACACCGCGCCGAGGCTAATCGGCTGACCGGTACGACACTCCGTAGACTGCGAAGTTGTGGCGCAACGGCACCCGGGGGGGACGCGCTCGAGCTTCGACGGGGGAGGTGGAGAAGTTGGGGGGGTGCCGGGGCGATGACGGCGGATGAGGCCGCCGTTCGCAGCTGAGCCCTCGCGGGTGGCGGGCCAAGCGCGACTGATCGATGTCCCGCCCTCCTCGCTGGCTCGCTTGTCGCGGCTCGTGGGCCCGGAGCGCTCGGCCGAGCTCGACCTCACGGCACGTGCCGTGCAACGTACCCTCGGCTCACGGCGCGTGTGGAACGTGAGCTCGACCGCGCACGGCGGTGGTGTGGCCGAAATGCTCCGACTGCTGGTGGGCTATGCCCGCGACGGAGGCGTCGACGCCCGCTGGACCGTGATCGACGGGGACGCCGTGTTCTTCGAGATCACCAAGCGCCTGCACAACCGCCTGCACGGGGTCGCCGGCGACGACGGCTCTCTGGCCCGGACGGAGGGCGACCACTACGACGCCGTCCTCGCCGCCAACGCCGCCGGGCTGTCCGGCACGATCCGCCCCGGGGACATCGTGCTCCTCCATGACCCGCAGACGGCGGGGCTCGCCACCCACCTGGTCCACCACGGCGCGCGGGTGGTGTGGCGCTGCCACATCGGCGCGGACCGCGCCAACGCGCACACCGAGGAAGCATGGTCGTTCCTGCTCCCCCGGCTGGATGCCTGTCACACCTTCGTCTTTTCCCACTCCAAGTTCGTCCCCGCGACTCTGGCCGGCGCGGACGTCTGGGTCGTTGAGCCCTCCATCGACCCCTTTTCGCCCAAGAACCGCCTGCTCCCGCGCCAACGTGTGGCCGAGCTCCTGGCCCACGTCGGGCTGCTGGCGGGCGAGCCGGAAACCGTGCCGAAGGCGGTCCTGGGTGGGGCCGGGCCGTTCTCTCGGCCGGACCGGATGGTGCTCCAGGTGTCTCGTTGGGACTATTTGAAGGACATGCTCGGCGTTCTCCACGGCTTCGCGGAGCACGTGGCCGGTCGCGCTGACGCCCGGCTCGCCCTCGTCGGGCCCGCGGTGGACGGGGTCACCGACGATCCGGAGGGAGCGCAGGTGCTCACCGAGTGCCTGGGTGCCTGGGAGGCGCTCCCGCACGCCATCCGTGACGCCATCCGCCTGGTCGCGCTCCCGATGGACGACGTCGACCGCAACGCGCTGATGGTCAACGCCACCCAGCGCCAGGCCAGCCTGGTCGTCCAGAAAAGCCTTCAAGAGGGATTCGGCCTCACGGTGACCGAGGCCATGTGGAAGTCACGTCCCGTGGTGGCCTCGGCCGTGGGGGGGATCGTCGACCAGGTGACGCCCGAGTCGGGCGTGCTCCTCGACGACCCGTCCGACCTCGAGGCGTTCGGTCGCTCCGTCATGACGTTGCTGTCAGAGCCTGCGGCCATGACCACCATGGGCCGTCGAGGACGGCGCCACGTGCGCCAGCGGTTCATCGGCGACCGTCACCTCGTCGAATTCGGTCGCCTGCTGGTGCACGTGGCGTCCCTTTGAGCCGCGTCAGTCGGGCGCCGACTCCTGAGTGATGACGCGACCGGTCACCACGTCGGGGCGGATGCGGACCCACTCGTGCCTCGGTCCGCCCGCCCAGGGCGCCAGTCCGAGGGCGTCGAGGGACGTGACCTCGTTCGGATCGTCGATCCGGCGCGCCACACCCGTGACGAGGACGCTCCACCCCTCGCTCATGGCCTCGTCGACGCGATCGATCTCGAAGCTCACACGTTGGCTCCCGGCGATCGCGGCGGCATGTTCCGCCGTGGTGCTCACGACGACGTCCTCGCCGTCCACGGCGAAGTTCAGCGGATGGGCGACCGGTCCTCGTTCGCTGCGGAACACCACCCGACCCACCCCCCCGACTTCGAGATGGGCCCGGCACTGTTCGGTCGACAACTCCCGCAGCAATGGGTGCCGCCCGGCCCGGCCCCTCCCCGGCGGGCGGTCGATCCGACCACCCGCCAGCTCCTCGGGCGTGCACTCCAGCGCCAACGCCAGCAGGAGGAGGGTGCCAGTGCTCAGGTGCGCCCCGGCACTCTCTTCGAAGTAGCGGAGGTAGGCCGGGTCGATCCCGGCGACGCTGGCCACCTCGTCGATGCTCTTGCCCAAATCGGCCCGGCGCCGGGCTACCCGGCGAGCCAGGTCCCCGGTGTGGGCGGCGGGAACGTCAGGAGACCGCTCGGTCGTGCCCATGGCGCCCTATTCTGCTGCGCTGGCGGCGTAGGACCGCACGGTCTACGTGTGGGTCCAGGGACGCAGGGCGACCGAACGCGCCGCGTCGCCGCGGGTGACGTTCCCCACCACGCGCACGCCGTCCACCACCGGCAGGCACCCCAGGCGGTGCCTGCTCATGAGCGACACCGCCTCGTCGACGTGCGCACCGACGTCGACCGCGAACACGGGGCACGACCCGGCGAGCTCCCCGAGGGGGACCTGCTGCGGATCGAGACCCTTGGCCACGACCAGTGTCACGATGTCGCGGACGCTCACGCTCCCGGTCAGGCTCCCGTCTGCGGTGCAGACGACGACCGAGTCCGCGTCGTGGTTCGCCAGGTATCGAGCCGCGTCGGCCACAGTTTCGGTCACGGCGAGTGCCTCGACGTCCTGACGCATGACGTCGCGGACCGTGGGCATGCGACGTCAGGATGCCTTGCGCCGAGCCGCGGGCTTGGCGCGCGCTGCCGGCTTGGCGCCCTTGGGCCCCTTGGCTTCCGGCGGCGCCTTGGCGACCCTGGGGGCCTTGGGTGCCTTCTCGACGTCGGCGGCGCGAGGCGCTGGCTCCTCGGCGTTCGCTTCGGACCGGGCGGCCGCCGCGATGCTGGCATTGAGCGCGTCCATCAGGTCCACCACGGCGGCGATCGGCTCGGGTCCCGACTGGATCACGATCTCGTGCCCCTTGCGCTTCTCCTCAATGAGTGCCTCGACCTTCTGGCGGTGGGTGTCGTGGAAGCGCCGATCGTCCCATTCGCTCTCCATGGACGAGATCAGGAGCTGGGCCATCGAGAGCTCGCGGTCGCTGACGGCGGTCGCGTCGGGGAGCACGAGATCGCGCCCGGGTGACCGAACCTCGTCGGAGAAGTACATGGTGTGCAGGGCCAGGGCGTCATCTTCGGGGCGGATGGCAACCAGGTACTCCTTGTTGCGCATGACCAGTGTGGCAATGGCCACCTTGCCCGCTTCGGCCATGGCCTGGCGCAACAGCGCGTAGGCCTTCTCCGAGCCTTCGCCCTCGGGGGCGAGGTAGTAGCTGGCGCGGAAGAAGACGGGGTCGATCTCCGACAGCCCGACGAAGTCGGAGATCTCGATCTGGCGGGACCGCTTGGGCTCGGCCGACTCGAGCTCTTCGTCGGTGAGGATGACGTATTCGCCCCCCCCGAGGTCGAACCCGCGCACGATCCGCTCTTGGGGGACCTCCTCGCCGGTTCGCTCGTTGACCTTCTTGTAGCGGATCCGGTCCGAGGTCCCCTCCTCGAATTGGTTGAAGTGGATGCTCTTGTCGGAGGTGGCGGGGTACAGGCCGACGGGGATGTTCACCAGCCCGAAACTGAGCGCCCCTTTCCAGATCGTGCGTGGCACGCACCGCAAATTACCAGCCCAGGACCGGTCCACCCTCTTGTGACACGCACTGGGCACACTGAGCCCATGGAACCCGGCCCCTCGGCCCGCTTTGCACCCGCCTGTCTGACGGGTCTGACCGAGCTGGGGACGATCGACCCGTTCAGAGACGACCTCTCCCTTGAGCTGGGCCTTTCCCTCTGGCTGCGTCGGAGCGGCAGGTCGCTGCGCCAGGCTGTGGTCGAACTACTGGAGGTTCGGCGGTCCATTTTGGCGGTCTCGGGGTTGGATCCGGCGTATGAGCCGGTTCCCCTGATCGGACGCTCGGCGAAGGCCGACCTGCTGGTCCTGGCGGCCTATGTCTCGCACCTTCTCGATCGCGCGGCGACTGCCTCGGGATGGAGCCGCGGCACCCTTCTCGCCAGGGTGGTGGCGGCGCTGCCCGAGCCCGAAGCGCTCGGCGCCTGACCCGGTTCGGAGCCCCGCGCCCTCGTCCGCGCCATGATGGGGAGCATGGTTGCCCGACGCCGGGGCCGGTCGCTGGGAGCTCGGGCAGCATGATGCTGCGCTGGTCCCGGGGCTCCGTTCTCGCGGTGGTGTCCTTCGTTGTCGCGCTCGCCTACGGCCTCTACGTCGCTCTGCACACCTACGAAGTCGATCTCGGGGTGTACCTCCGCCTCGGTGGGAGGTACGTCTTCACCTCCCACCTCTATTCGTTCGGGCTTCCGAACACGACCCTGGTCTTCACCTACCCGCCGTTCGCCGCGCTGTTGTTCGCTCCGTGGCAACGCCTGATCGGATCGGTGCCCATGGTCCAGATCCTCTGGACCATGGGCAATCTCTGCGCGTTGGTGGGCATCCTCGTCGTGTCGCTCCCGCGGTGCGACCCGAAATGCGCCGCGTGACGACGTGGCGCCTGGCGCTCGCCTTGAGCCTTCCAGCCCTCCTGCTCAACCCCGTACTGATGACGGTCGGCTTCGGACAGGTGAACCTCTTCATCACCTTCCTCGTGGCCTGGGACTTCTTGACCGAGCGGCGCATCGGGCACCGGCAGGTGCCCCTCGGACTCGCCACGGGTCTGGCCGCCGCGGTCAAGCTGACCCCGTTGCTGTTCGTTCCGTACCTCCTCGTCACCCGTCGATTCCGAGGCGCGGCAACATGTCTGCTCACCTTCGTCGTGTGCGAGCTGGCCGCGTGGGTGATCTCACCCGTCTCGTCCCGGACGTACTGGACCAAGGCGGTCTTCGCGCCGGGGCGAGCCGGCAACCTCGCCATCGTGCGGAACCAGAACCTCTGGGCGACGCTGGACCGCGTCACCCACGGAAACCTCCCCCACTCCCTGATGGTTCCACTGTTGGCCGGCGTCGCCGCCGCTGGTCTGTGGCTCGCGTGGTTGGCCTCCCGCCGATCCTCTCCCATGCTGGGTCTGCTCGTGTGCGCGGGAACGAGCCTGTTGGTGTCCCCGATCTCGTGGGCCCACCACATGGTGTGGGTGGTGCCGGCACTGGTGTGGCTCGCCGCGGCTGACGACCGGCCCCGCTGGGGACCCGGGCTGGCCGCGGGCGCCGCCATCCTGTTCTGGACCGCCCCCGTCTGGTGGGTTCCCTACACAGGGGTGGTCGACCTGCACCTGGACGCCCTCCAGCTCTTGGCGGGGGACTCCTTCTTCCTCGCCCTGGCGTTGTTCATGGTGGGGGCCCTGGTGTCCGTCACTCGGCGGCGTGGGTCGTGCCGGGTCGACGACCTGCGCGCCCCTTCGTAGGAGTGGTCCGGGCCGGCACTGCTGGGCGGCGGAGTTGTCGGTCCGTTGTCGATCTTTGGGTTCGAACGGCTCTACTCCCCCGGCGTAGGGAATACCAAAATCCACGCAAGGGCCGGGGTGGCCGGGGAGCCTGGGGGAATGGCCACCCCGCCCTCACCCTCACGACGAGGGACACTCGGCAGTATCGGGTCGGTCAGCTCCAGCGGAACGGGCTCTGCGTTCTCGTCTTGGCGTCCGGACGTGCCGGTGGATCGGCCAACGCGTCGGCTCGGTGTTCGGTGAGCCATGCCGTCAACGCGTGGGAGTCCGCGAAGGCGATCTCGTCGTCGGTGTCCATCACGTAGAGGCGGATCGCGCCGTCTTCCAGGGTGACCGAAAACTCGATGACGCCGTCGACGACGAAGCACCACAACGGGGCGGCGCCCGGCGTCGTGCTCGCTTCGAGGCGCCAGCCGGGCCGCCCGTGCAGGAGCTCGGTGATCTGCTTCCTGGCCTGACGAGCGCTCGGACCCACGACGATACGAACTCTACTCGGCAGCCGGTTCAGCGCCAGGAGAGGACGATGCCTTCCCGACGCCGCCGGCGGCGTGAGGGCGACCGGGTATTGACGCGTCCGACCGGTAGTGTCCGACCCCCATGGCGCGCCGCACTCCGGTCCTCGTGCTCGCCGCGACTGCGGTCGCCGCGCTCGCGCTGGCGACACCTCCGGACACGGCGGCGACCGCCGGGCCCCCGACTCAGTGGTACTCCATGTGGACCCAGACCTTCGTGGATGCCTCCCGACCGACCCTGACGACATCTCGGGTGGTCTCACGCGAACGCAAGCTCGTGACGACCATCGCCCGCCCCGAGGGCCGCGGACCGTTCCCACTCGTCGAGCTGTCGCACGGATTCGGGGGCAGTCCGGCCAAACTGACCCACCTCATGGCCGTGTGGGCGCGGGCAGGTTACGTCGTGGTCGCGCCGGCCTTCCCCGAGACCAACACGAATGCCAGCGCAGCCGGCCAGGCGACTCGTCCCGATTTCGTCATGCAACCCGGAGACGTCGAGTTCGTCCTCAATCGCGTGCTTGCGCTCAACCAGCGTCGGGGAGACCGGCTCTTTCGCGCCATCGACCCACGCCACATCGGTGCAGCCGGCCTGTCACTTGGCGGCGCCACCGACTACACCGTGGTGTACGACCGGTGCTGCCGCGACCCACGCATCAGAGCTCTCGAGATCCTCGACGGAGTTGATCGGTCGCTGGCCACGTCGCCCGACTCGGGTCCTCCGGTCACGATCGACGGGCATGTGCCGCTCCTGATCGTCCACTCCGACAGCGATGGCGACGTTGCGTACTCGACGGCCGTGGACGCCTTCGCCGCTGCGGTACCACCGGTGTGGTTCGTGACGCTCCACGGGGCCGGTCACACCACGCAGTACGAGAACGGCGTCACTCCGTACACCTCGCTCGCTGGTCGGATCACGCTCGACTTCTGGGACGCGACGCTCAAGGAACAGAGCGACTCATACGGGAAGCTCACCCGAGACGCGACGGTGACGGGCCGGGCGTCCATTGAGGCGAAACCGTAACCGACCCGAATCGCACAACCCCTCCACAACGTCGGACGTAAGCGGTCCAATTCCACCCGAACGTCGTCAGGGACTGGCTCACGGCGCGCCCGGCGTATGCGACAATGGCCGACGTCCGGAGAGCTGGAGGGGGGCCGGAATGACGTTGACGCGCCTCGTCCGCTTGCCGTGCGTCCTCGCGGTTGTGGGGACCTTCTTCGTCTCGGCCCCAACTCTCCTGAACGGCACCGCGGCGTCGGCTGGGACTCCGGTCCCGGGGGCGCCGAATTGCCCCGTGTTCCCGTCCGACAACGTCTGGAACACACCGGTCACGAACCTTCCGGTCAACGTCCACTCGGCGCAATGGCTGGCCAGCATGAACGCGGGCAGCACCAACCTCCATCCGGATTTCGGCCCGTCGGGTGATCCGTCGAACCCCTACGGCATGCCCTACACCGTTGTCCCAGCCGGACACCCTTTCGTCAACGTGACGTTCCAGTACGCGAGTGAGAGCGACGCCGGTCCGTACCCCTTCGGCTCGGACACGCCGATCGAAGGCGGCGCGAGTTCCAGCGGCGACCGCCACGCCCTGATGGTCGACCCGGGTACGTGCACCCTCTACGAGCTGTACGACGCTCGGTACAGCCCGACAGGATCGACGGCGGGCTCCGGTGCCATATGGAACCTTCGATCGGACGCCCTTCGCCCCGCGGGTTGGACGTCCGCCGACGCCGCGGGACTCCCCATTCTGCCCGGCTTGCTGCGCTACGACGAAGTCCTCTCTGGCAGCATCACCCACGCCATCCGGATGACGGCCGAGACGACCGACACCAGCTACCTGTGGCCGGCACGCCACGAGGCGGGGGCGCGATCGGATCCCAGCCTGCCACCGATGGGGGCGCGGTTCCGCCTCAAGGCGAGCTTCGACATCAGCGGATTCTCCCCGCAGGCCCAGGTCGTCCTCAGGGCGATGCAGCAGTACGGACTCATCTTGGCTGACAACGGCAGCAATTGGTACTTCGGGGGCTCGGCCGATCCCTCGTGGCCGCCGGCGCTCGTCGACGAGCTCAAACACGTGCCGGCCAGCGCCTTCGACGCGGTCGACGAGTCCTCGCTCATGGTGAACCCCGACTCGGGCCAGGCGCGCAGCTTTCCCGGACCCGTCACCGGCATGGCCGCTCCGCCTTCGGGATCGGGCTACTGGCTCGCCGACGCCGAGGGGGCGGTGTCCGCTCACAACGTGCCCAACTACGGGTCCATGGCGGGTACGCCACTCAACGCACCGATCGAACACATCGTCTCGACACCCGACGGCGGGGGGTACTGGCTGGTGGCCGCCGACGGCGGAGTGTTCTCCTTCGGGGACGCCGGTTTCTTCGGGTCGATGGGCGGCAAAGCGTTGAACGCACCGGTGGTGAACCTCGCCCCGTCACCCGACGGCGGGGGGTACTGGCTCGTGGCCGCCGACGGCGGAGTGTTCTCCTTCGGGGACGCCGGTTTCTTCGGGTCGATGGGCGGCAAAGCGTTGAACGCCCCCGTGGTGGGCATCGCAGCCGACGTGTCGACCGGGGGGTACTGGCTGGTGGCCTCCGACGGCGGGATCTTCTCCTTCGCTGCACCCTTCTACGGTTCGACGGGAGCCATACACCTGCAGCGGTCGATCAACGGAATGGCCCCGTCGTCGGGCGGCGTCGGCTACTGGCTGGTGGCCTCCGACGGCGGGATCTTCGCCTTCGGCAACGCCCCCTTCCACGGGAGCACCGGCAATCTCGTTCTCAATGCTCCGGTGACCGGCATGGCGCAGGACGCGGCAAGCGGTGGGTACTGGCTGGTGGCCTCCGACGGCGGGATCTTCTCCTTCGACGCGCCGTTCTACGGTGCCGACTGAAGGCCGACGAGGGGAAGGGATGTTCGGTGATCAGTACGCCATGAACAAGATGTGCTCGCGCTCGTACTCCATACCGGGGTGGCGTTCGCTGAGGTGCCGCTGCGCCTTCTCCACCAGGTCGTCCTCGTCCGTTCCCTCGAGAAATTCTCCACAGGGACATTGCAGTCGTGTCTTGGGAGCCGCCGTCACGCCCTCACCTCCTCATGCCGCTACGAATGGGTCCGGTCCGGCCAGTCTTGCCCCTCTCCCAAGCGCAAGGCGAGCCAATGCCCGGTGTCGTGGACTCTTGAACCGACTCATCTATTGAGGCAGAAAAATCATGACGTCGCAAGAGCTCGGTGGGGGGTCGAGGCGACGACCGGCGGGTCGGGACCCGCACTATGTGACCGCTGAACCCGGTCCGAGCGAGGTCGTTCCAAGAGGCAGAATTCAACAAATCTCCCCGCCCTGGACGGCCTCACCCCCTCCCGGACACTGCAATCCGGGAGCCAGGATTGCGCAACCCGGACACGGCGGTCGGGGAGGCTGCCAGGTGATTCCACCAATGAGCAGCATCGAGAACCCGAGAAGAAAACCCAAGGTCACACGCTTGACGGGGCGAACGACGACCAACGAACATCTATCTCAATTCTCCGACAAATCGCTGCGGAAATCATTATCACCCAGAGGCCGGGCGAGTCCAGTGCGAATGACCGCCAGGCGAGACCCGGCGGTGCTGATGCGGCGTTCGACGCGCCGTTCCTCCCCGCTTCCCCGGCCCCATGCCCCATGCCCCATGCCCCAAGAGGGGGATGCTGGCCGAGCGGATTCAGGAACTCGGGCGCCCGCGCGGCGCCTGGCGACCTCTCGGCCCGGACCTGCTCGCGAGCCGGAGGCAGCGAACAAACGCCGACGGCCACGGTCCGCTCAGTGGTCATCGGCCCGAGATGGTACGACCGTACCCGGGAGCGGGCTCGTATCGAAGTACATCGGCTGAAGGCGGCGAACTTCGAACTTCCACCTACCGTCAACCTTGAGAAGGTCGTCATAGTAGTTGCTGTCGTGCCTGTAATGAAGTCCATCGTCATTGCGGGCCAGCGCGTTGAAAGGTGTTCTCGCGGTTGCGTGATCGTTGTCATGCAGCGTCACTACAGAGCCGTGACCGACCTGGATGAACAGGTGAAGCTGTTCGACCGCGGCAGCTGAAACCCTTCGGATTTCCGGTGCAGCGACCGAACGACTGAGATCCCTCGCTTCAGGGCTGCCGCCATGGATGTCGTGGATACCCCGTCTCGTCGTCACGTCATAAGCGTTGGGATGTCGCTTCTCGGGCGAGAGCTGGGCAACCGCCTTGGCGTTTCGATCGAGCGGCGGAGTGCCCAGGTCGGGTGACCCGACGCGACAGCTGAGGTCGTCGCGCTGGAGAACAAGACGGTTTGCTCTTGACCGGGCCGCGGCGGCTCATGACAACAGGTTGTGACGCTCCTCTCGTTGGCGCTTACGTAACGCGGCCGTCGCCTCCCCGTCGACGCGGATCTGCTCGGGATGGCGTAGGTCGCCGCGCACGACCACCCCGAAGTCCCGCGCCGCACCCTCGAATGTCACGTACTCGTCGCGTACGTCCAGGCGCACCTTGTCGGGATCGCGGTCGAGTGGATCGCCCCATCCACCACCACCCCCGAAGAAGGTGCGTACCACGGTGTTCGCTGGAGACGAGATCCGACCCGGGCAGAACACGTACTCCCCTTCGGGAGCAATCTGGTGGCTGATGGGGTCGAGGACACCGCCGAGGGGCGTGGCCTGGGCGTAGACCGCGCTCGTCAACGACATCGGGATGAAGGGTGAATCGAGCTTCGCCATGACCTCGGGGGTGAACAGCCAACCGGCACTCGTCGGTCCGCTCTTCCCTCCGAACACACCGCCGCCGGCCATGGGGCGGCGGGCATGAAAGAGACTGAGTCGATGCTCTGCAGGGACTCGCCATAGCGCGTCGTGCGCGTTGCCGGCCCCCCCGCGGTAGTAGCCGGGACCTGCCGTGTCGCGCACATACTCGCTCGACATCATCACAACGTTCGCCCGGATCTCGAAAACCTCGACGCCCCCGACAACCATCAGGTTGCCGATCGGCGGCTGTTGACCCGAGTCGCCGTCACCGTGACGGGTTGCCCCCCACGGGCCACACTCCGTGAGTAGGTAGCCTGTCGAGTTCCACTCCCTCCCGTCGGGCCGGTGACCGTAGGAATGGGCAACGATCGGAGCGGTCGCCGCGGTGATGGCTTCCGGACCGAGGACGGGGTTGAGCGCGCAATAGATCGCGTGTTGGATCGTCATCACGACTTCCCAGTAGTACTGACAGGCCGTTGGTGGCATCGCGTTGAGAATCGCATCCTTCGGTACGACGACGTCGATATTGCGTAACGTTCCGCTCGTCACGGCCGCGTGTGGGTCGAGGAGGAACTTCAGCGCCATGGCGATGCCAGTCTTGATGTCCTGCCACGTGCAGTTCAACGAAGTGCGTGAGGGACCGGAACTGCCGCGCAGGTCGAATTCGAGCGCGATCACCGACCTTTGTGATGCGGACGCGTACGACGTATTCCGGTGAATCAGCAAGCCCATCCCCGTCGAGGAAATCCTCACCTTCGTAGACGCCGTCGGGGAGCGCGGCAAGCGCATCGCCCATCGCTTCTGCAGAAGCGTCGCATGCGTAACGGACAGCGCCGACGTAGGCCTCGACCCCGTATCGGTCGATCATCTCAGTCATCAGGTGCTCGGCTCGGGCCAGCGCCGCGCACTGCGAGCGCAGATCGGGGATGATCACGTCGCCGGCGCGACTGTTCGCATAGAAGAGATTGAACGTCGCCTCGACCGGCTGATCGGCGGAGTACAACAGGACGGGCGGGATCCGCAGACCGTCCTCGAACACCGTCCGCTTCGTGAGCTCAAAGCCGCCCATCACGCTGCCACCAACATCGGAGAGATGCGCCTTGATCGTGATCGCCCCAAGGAGTTGACCGCGGTAGAAGAACGGGCGGATCGTGCACGCGTCGTTAAGGTGCGTTCCCACTCGGTAGTAGTCATTGACCAAGACCACGTCGCCAGGCTTCAGCCGATCGCGGCCGTACTCCTCGAGGGCAACGGGCACCGCGTCGGGAATGGAGCCGTAGAACAGTGGGTTCGTCTCCGAGAAGGAGATCATGGGGTACCCAAGGTCGGGTGGCCCGGACAGGATGCCGCACATGTCGCCGCCGTCGCGAATAAACGGCGAGAACGCCTGCTGCATGTAGAGTTTGGCCATGTGGGCGGCCGTGTAGCGCAACTTGTTCGACACAACGGTGGCCGTGAATCGGCCGCAGCCGTACCGGGCGATGAAATCGTCGTCGGACAGGTCACGCAGACGACGGTCGTCACCGGGCCCCACGCTCGACGCTCCGATCGGTGTGACTGCGTGCATGGTGGAAGTCTCCTGACTAAACGATTTCCAACTCGCCGTACGTGCCCACAGTGCCCGTGCGGCCGGCTGGTATGAAAGTCGTCGACATCTCCTCTCGGATGATCGCGGGGCCGGCGATCACATCGCTCCGAGCGAGATCGGTGCGATCGTAGGTCAGCGCCTCGAGGTTGCCGCCGTCAAGATGCTGTAGCCCGACTCGGCCCGAAGGCCTGAGCTGCCCCTCTCGCCGTGGGATCTCCGCATACTCGATCTTCTCCGATGGAACGATGATCTGCACGCGATACGTGACGCCCTCGACCGGGAGCCACGCGAATCGGTTGCCGTTGCGTCGCTCGTACTCGTTGTGAAAGCCGTCAACCATTGCGGTGATGGAGTCTTCGTCCAGCCTCCCCGCAGGGACAGGGATGAACGGCGTGTCCCAGCTCTGGCCGAACAACCGGCCGTCGAAACTTCGCACGAGTGCAGCCCCCGCCGGATCGACGTTCGCACGTGCCAAGAGCCCGGATTCGAGTTCCTCGAATATCGGCGCGATCTTTGGGAGGAGACCGGGCCTCAGGATGCCGTACAACGTCTTGCTCTCCGAGAAGACCCGATCGGCGCTCAGCAATCCCGCTGCGCTGAACCCGCCAGGATTGGGCGGCACGATCACGCTTGCCAACGGGAGGACGTCCAGCAATCCCGGGAGCAGCATCGGGCCCGCGGCTCCAAACGCGATCAGGCTGTGGTCGCGCGCGTCGATGCCACGACGGATCGCCAGGTCCGTAATGCCGTGAGCAATGTTGTGCAGCCCGATCAACCATGCCTGGCGGACCCGCTCGCTGAATGGAAGCGAGGAGTCCAGCGATTCGAAGGCCGCAATCGCTCGTGCACGATCGAGCGGGATGCGGCCACCGAGGAACCGGTCCGGTGCGAGAATCCCAATTGCCAGCGCAGCATCGGTGACGGTCGGCGTCGTGCCGCCCTTCCCGTAGCTCGCCGGACCGGGTTCGGCTCCTGCGCTGTCCGGCCCCACACAAAGCTCGCCGGAGCGTCCCACCGACACGATCGAGCCCCCGCCGGCACCGATCGTCACGATCTCGGTCGCCAGCGCAGTGACCACGAGGTCCCACTCGACTTCGAAGGTGCTGTTCAACCACGGCGCACCGTCAAGGACGACGCTGATATCGCACGATGTTCCGCCGACGTCGGCGCACAAGAGGTTTGTCTTGCCGAGGTACCCGCCGAAGTGCGCGCTGGCGATCGTGCCTGCTGCTGGGCCGCCGACCACCAACCGGTACGGCCGCTCCATCGCATACGACGCGGGCATCAGCATCGCCGAGCAATCGGCGTAGTTGAACTCCCCGTCGAAGCCGAGCCCTTTCAGGCCGTCTTCGAGCCGATCGGTGTAGTCCCCGTACTTGAGCTTCATCAGGAGGTCAACTACCGTCGTCGATGCCCGCGGGTACTCCTTCGCGAGTGGGCAGACCTCGCTCGAGATCGAGCAAGTCACGTCGCCCATCGTCTCGCGGACCAGCTGATGAAGTCGCTGCTCGTGCAGAGGGTTTGCGTACGAGTTGATGAGACAGATCGCGATGCCCTCGACACCGCATTCGTCGATCAGCTCGATTTCGGCGCGTGCCTGAGCCTCGTCGAAGGGGATGAGTACCTCACCGCGCCGATCAATCCGTTCGACGATGCCGCGGCGGAGGTACCGGGGAACCAGCGGGCGGACCACGTCACCGATTCCGCGGCGCCACGACGGGTCTGTCATCGCCTCGAACGGACGCCACAACTGCGCACGGTCGAGGATGTCGCGGTGTCCGTATGTCGTGAGAAACGCGATCTTCGAGATCCTCCGGGTGATGATTGCGTTCAGGCCCGCCGTCGAAGCGAGGTTGAACACCTGCGCCCCGCCGACACCGACCTCCTCGGCACCGCGGAGTACAGACTTCTCGCTCGCATGGACGTCAGTCGGGACCTTGTACGCGACGAGTTGCCCATCGTCGATGGCAAGGACGTCGGTGAACGTTCCACCGACGTCGACGCCGACAAGACGTCGCACGGCTGTCGTCATAGCTCGACTCCGCCGAGGTTGATCCACCCCAACCGATTCCACGGTTCGCGTGTGACCGAGTGCAGACATCGCTGGCACTTGACCACCGTGAACCAGCCGCCGACCGCGAGCACCGGGTAGCGGGCGAGATTGTGGGCGCCGCACGCGGGGCAAATGCCGGGGACGGGTTCCTTTTCCGGCTCGGAGTGGGGGAACGATTCGGACGTCAATGTGAACCCTTCCGTGTGGGAGTCCGTGGCTTCTGCCCTCGACACATCGTCCCTGTGCTACAAACTGTGGAACCCCCTGTCAAGCCATGAACAGCACCCCGGATGGCTTCTTCTTCTGTTGGCGTAGCTTTCCGTGCTCGGCGACCCAGACACCGAACTCGTGGCGAGGACGCTTGATAGCCTGCACCACGCCGGCAACCCTCGGGATCTGAGCCGCCGCCTCGCTGCGCTGTGCTCTCATGTGAAGGGCAATTCGCTCGAAAGGGGTCTACTTGGCTGACTGGAAAGACGTGCTCCTGCCGACCACCATGGTCGGTTCATACCCACGGCCTCGATGGTTCCGTCATCAGCTGCACGGACGTGACGTCCTCGACGCGTTCAAGGACCTCGAGCACCATGAAGCGTTCGTGGACGCGACCCGTAGCGTCTTGCGGGATCAGGAGCTGGCCGGGCTCGACATCGTCACGGACGGCCAGATGTGGTTCGACGACTTGCACATGGGCATCGGCTCGTTCCTGTGGTACTGGTTCGAGCGAATCGGCGGTATCGGCAACGCCATGGTGCAACACCGCACCCTTTCCCGGGCGCGCGGCCGCGACGTGTTCGCCATGGAGGAGGCGGGATCAGCTCAGGTCTTCGGCCCGATCGAAGCTGGTCCTTTGCGGATGGCATATCTGTACTCGTTGGCCCAGGCGTCAACCGAATTGCCCGTTAAGGCTGGGGTGGGCGCGGGACCGGCCCAACTGTCGGGCCTGGTGGATTTCGTCGATGGACCTGTTCACGATCGGTTCGCGTTTTCCGCCGCGCTGGCTGAGCTGTTCAACGCCGAGTTGCTCGACTTGCAAGACGCCGGATGTACGTACATTCAGTACGAGGATCTCGGCGCATGGACTCCGAATCTGACCGGTCCGGAAGACTTCGCATGGGTGCGCGAGACGGTCAATCAGGTGATGAAGGGAGTCCACGTTCACAAGGCATGGCACTTCTGCCTCGGCAATGCGTGGGGCAACCGTCTCGAGGCTTTGGTACAAGGCGGCTACTCGGCAGTGCTCCCCCACTACTACGACGTCGACGTCGACGAGCTGGTCCTGGACTTCGCCTGCCGGGAAATGGCCGACGTGGCGCTGCTGCGGGATCTACCCGATCGCCTACGGGTCGGGATTGGGGTGATCGATGTCCGGAATCTCGAGATCGAGCATCCCGAGCAGGTGGCATCTCGGATCCGCTCGAATTCTCGAGTACATCGGGCCCGAACGGGTGACACTCACCACGGATTGCGGTATGAAGCAATTGCCGCGGCCAGTAGCGCTCGCCAAGCTGGGATCGCTTGTAGAAGGGGCGAAGATCGTGCGGCGAGAACTCACCGGCGAAGGCGCTTGACAGCTGCTCGTCGGCGCGGGCGCGCTTTCGAACCCGTCGAAGGTCGCACACGTCGACGATGCTCCCGGCGTGGCCTGTCTCAGACGAAGATCAGCGGCGCCACCTGGTTGCATCCCGTGCAGGACACTTCGTACTCTGATCCCATAGTGGGTTCAGAGGGGAGGTGGGTGTGAGCGTCGCCATCTCTTCGCCCGTTGGAGCCAGCCTGACCAGGCGCCGCCTCTGGCTGATCATCGGGGCCTTGCTGCTCTCCATGCTCCTGGCCGCCCTGGACCAGACGGTGGTGGCGACCGCGCTGCCGACGATCGTCGGCGATCTGCACGGCGGATCGCACCTGGCCTGGGTGGTGACCGCGTACTTGCTCACGTCGACGGTTTCGACTCCTCTGTGGGGCAAGTTGGGCGACCAGTACGGGCGCAAGACATTCTTCCAGGCGTCCATCGTGATCTTCCTCGTCGGTTCGGTGTTGGCCGGAGCTAGCCAGACCATGACCGAGCTGATCGTGTTCCGCGCCGTGCAGGGCCTCGGGGGTGGTGGACTCATCATCGGCTCGCAGACCATCGTGGGCGATCTGTTCTCGCCCCGCGAACGGGGTCGCTACGTCGGAGTGTTCGGCGGTGCGTTCGCCGCGGCCACAGTCATTGGGCCACTGGTCGGTGGCCTCTGCGTGACCTACTTGTCGTGGCGGTGGGTTTTCTACATCAACCTGCCCCTCGGGGTCTTGGCCCTGTTCGTCACCGGTACGGCACTGCCCCAGCAGCTCCGACACGTCCACCACACCATTGATTACGCAGGGACGGTACTTCTGGCGTGCTCAGCCACCGCGCTGATCCTGTTCGCCAGCTTGGGGGGGATCTCGTGGGCCTGGGCCTCGAATCCGAGCATCGTGATGGCGGTGCTCGGTGTCGCCCTGGCCATCGCCTTCATATGGGTCGAGCGACGCGCAGCTGAGCCTGTGATCTCACTCAAGCTGTTCCGCATCCGCACGTTTTCGGTTGCCTGCTCGGTGGGTTTCGTCATGGGCTTCGCCCTGTACGGCTTCTTGACCTTCCTGCCGCTGTTCATGCAGAACGTCAAGGGCGTGAGCCCGACCGGATCCGGATTGCGCCTCCTTCCATTGCTGCTCGGGATATTGAGTGCATCAGTCGTCACCGGCCAGCTCGTGACCCGATGGGGCAGATACAGGATCTTCCCCATCGTGGGCGCTTTGCTGATGGTCGTGGGCTCGTACCTGTTGTCGCTCGTGGATAAGTCGACGAACGGTTGGGTGTTCGCCTTGTTCATGCTTGTGTTCGGAATAGGCGCTGGACTTGCCACGCAGGTGCTCATCGTGGCCGTGCAGAACGCCGTGTCGTACGAGGAGCTGGGGGTGGCCACCAGCAGCGCCTGGTTCTTCCGCTCAATTGGATCCTCCTTCGGGGCGGCAGTGTTCGGTGCGATCTACACCATCGTGTTCACCCGCACCTTCGCACCGACGTTGGCCAAGGTACCGCCCGGGCTGCTGAAGGCGTTCAACCCCGAAACGTTCAACCCCTCCACCTTGGCAAAGCTCAAGTCGACCGCCACGGGGATCGCCTTCTACGCCAAGTACAGCGACGCGCTGACGCACGCCATGCAGGTCGTGTTCCTAGTCGCCGTGCCCATCTCGTTTCTGGCCTTCCTACTGAGCCTCCGACTGCCCGAAATCCCGCTGCGTAAAACGGTGCAAACGGCCGATGCGGGTGACGTGACCGGTATGGTCGAGCAGCGAACGTCGCTCGAGGAGATCGAGAGGGCGCTGCAGCACGCGTCGGCGCGAGAGAACCGGGGCCAGCTCTACCGCTCGTTGGCACGGTTGGCTGGTCTCGACCTTCCTCCACGGGCAGTGTGGCTGCTCTGTCGCCTGCCGGACCACCCAGCCTTGACCACGTCGGAATGGGCCGAGCGGGTGAAGGTCGACCCAGAGGTCATCGAGTCCGGGATGCACAGCCTCATGGCCGCCGGCCTGGTCCGGGAACAGCCCCGATCCGACGGCCAGAACGAGCTTCTCTTGACCACCGGGGGGGTCGATGCGCTCAGACGGGTCGCCGAGGCTCAGCGCCGGAGCCTGATGGAAATGTTGGAGGGCTGGAATCCGGAGGAACACCCGGAGGTGATCGCCATGGTCAATGACCTCGCCGTCGCCCTGTTGGCGGACGACGAACGCCTGGTGGCGAGGGGTCTGCTGGGCCCGGTCCAGGCCGCTGGCGCCACGCGAGAGTGAGAACCCCAGCGTCGATCGTTTCCCTTTGTTGGATGCGTCGAAGGCGATTTTGGAATACCGGGTCTCTGACACCTCGCTGCCGGAAACGTCGTGACCAGTGGATCGAGGCAGGCATCTTCGACGCTCTGCGCACCAAGGCCCTCCATGCCAATGCCCGCATCGTCGGGCTCAACCTCTGCTCTAAACCGTCGACAACCGAAGGACATTTCCTCACGAAACTGCTCTGAGTCATTGATGAGCGCTATTCCTACCGAGAGCGCCGTTGTCAACGCTGATGCCTCCCGTGTAGTCGTCCCTGAGCGGCGATGAGGCAGGTATGCCGCTCTCTCTGATCTCATCCGACCCGACGCAAACGCGGGGGCTCTCGTTCGTTTACCATCTGAGCCGGTAGAACACCTGGCAGCGACGACAGGCGGGCGAGCTGGTCACAGCGGAAGGAGCCATTCCATGGTCGGTGGCGCGCTGAGAATGGGGTCTATGGAGGATTTCGACCTCAGGATGTCCGAAGGCGTGCTGCCTCTCTATGAGGAGGTGAAAGCGTTCATCCGAGACGAAGTCGATTCGATTACCGACGAGTTCCAGCGCCTCGGCCAGGGTCGGGCCGATCGGTGGACGTGGGCCCCGGGTCAACTAGACCTGCTCGAGGGTGCCAAAGCGATCGCTCGCGAGCAGGGCCTCTGGAATTTCTTTCTGCCTCACGCGGAGACCGGTGAGAACCTAAGCAACCTGGACTACGCCTACATAGGCAACGAGTTAGGAAAGAACCCCCTCGCTTCGGAATGCCTCAACTGCTCAGCACCAGACACCGGCAACATGGAGGTCCTCGAGCGAGTCGGCACGCCCGAACAGAAGAAGCAGTGGCTACAGCCATTGCTCCGCGGCGAAATCCGGTCCGCGTACGCCATGACCGAACCGGGCGTCATGAGCTCCGATGCCAAACAGATACAGACGACGGCCGAGCTGGATGGAGACGAGTGGCTGATCAACGGGGAGAAGTTCTTCATCTCCGGAGCAGGAGACCCGCGCTGCAAGGTGTTGATCACCATGGTGCGGACGAATCTCAGCGCAGGCACCTACAGACAGCATTCGCAGATCCTGGTGCCCAAAGACACACCTGGCGTGGAGATCGTGGGTCCGATGCACGTGTTCGGGGAGGACGCGGCGCCCACGGGTCACATGCACATTCGGTTCAACAATGTTCGCGTTCCCGCGTGAGAACGTCTTGCTTGGAGAGGGGAAAGGCTTCGAGATATCGCAGCTGCGGCTCGGTCCGGGCCGAATACACCATTGCATGCGCGCGGTCGGGGCAGCTGAGCGGGCCATCGACCTGATGGTGGACCGTGGTCTCTCGCGCGAGGGTTTCGGAAAGAAGCTCATCAACCTGGGCAAGAACATGGAAGTCGTATCTCGCGCCAGGATCGAAGTGGAGGCAATGCGGCTCATGGTTTTGCGAGCAGCCAAGGCGATGGACACGATGGGCAACGCCGAAGCCCGTGTATGGGTCAGCGCCGTGAAGGCGATGGTGCCACAGAAGTGCTGTGACATCATCAACGACGCGATCCAAATGCATGGGGCCGCTGGAATCTCGCAGTGGTTCCCGCTCGCCGACATGTGGCACCACGCGCGCGCTCTGCGCATCCTCGATGGTCCTGACGAAGTCCACCACCACGTTGTGGCACGGGCGGAAATCACGAATCGCCAGATCGACTTGTCGGGCGACCAGGAGGCTGTTGGTCGGATGCGAAACCAATCGAACGATTGAAGGTAGGGGTTGCCATTGGAAATTCGGCCGGCATCTCGCCGGCCGGCGGCCGGTCGCCGTTCGGGCGCCAGCGGCCTTCTGGGGTCAAGGGTCGTGCGTGACCTGACCGAGCAGGGTCATCCCGACGACAGGCGCAAGCTCATCAGGCGACATAAGGAGCTGGCCACAATTCTCAGATTCTCGCTACCGCGTTGACGAGCGCTCCCCCGTCGACCACGAGAGTCTGACCTGTCACCCAAGATGAGGCATCAGACGCGAGAAATAGGACCGCCTTGGCAACGTCGTCGGGCTGACCAAGTCGTTGCAGAGGAGTGGCGGCGGCTAGGGATGCCTCTCGAGGCTCCCAAAGCGCTCGAGCCATATCGGTCTTGACCAGACCCGGGGCTACCGCGTTGACCCGGACACGTGGCGAGAGTTCCCCTGCAAGCTCGCGCGTCAGGTGGATCACAGCTGCTTTGGTCACGTTGTAGTAGCCGATCCCGCTTGCCCCGGAGATCCCGCCGGTGGAGGCGATGTTGACCACGACTCCCCCATGGTCGACCATCCACTGCCGCCACGCTTCCTGCGTCCATACCAACACGCCACGTTGGTTCACCTGAACAGTCTTGTCAGCCTGCGACAGGGAGATGCCAACCAGAGGTCCGTAGTATGGATTCGTTCCCGCGTTGTTCACCAATATGTCGAGACGCTCGAAGCGATCGATCACCGCTTTCACGCACGCCATCGCATCATCTGGCTCGCCGGAGTTGGCGACGAACCAAGCTACGTCGCCATCGATCGACTCAGCGGCTTCAGCCAATGCCTGCGCCTTGCGCGACGAAATCATGATCCTTGCTCCGGCCTCAGCCAACCGTTCGGCTATCGCCTTGCCGATACCCCGAGACCCTCCCGTAACCAACGCGACCTTGCCATCCAGCCTGATATCCATAATCAGAGGCGGCCTCGGGTATGACAGACTCTGATCACGAGGGCATCGACTGCGCGAAGACTGTCAATCGCAGCAGATAGTCCTGCTACCCGGTCAGGCGTCGACATCTACTTCTGAACGCGCCGTCCCTGTGTCCCGTGAAAGCTCTGACATGCTCGACCAATCCATGAATGACCTCGAAGGAGGGTCCCTCGCTTTTGCATCGTAACTGTCTGTGCTAATTGCGGCAATGGAGAAGTCCGCCCTTCGCAAACCCACCGCTGAGAACCAGAGAAATCTTCCGCCCGCGGGCGTCGACCACGGCGCGCAGGGTCTTCACCGAGCTCCATGACGTGGCAAACGACCCGATTGCTGTCGGATCTCGGGTGGAGGTTTGCGACGTGCGCTGGACGGTCGCTGTCCGCTGAGTTGCGCACCGTTCCGCTGCGCGACTGAGATTCTTGACCCATGGCACTTGTGGGCGACGCCGAACCGGGCACAGACGAGGCAGCGTACGTCGACGGGCCGGTGATGGGCCTCGACTGCGCCGGCGCCGAGGGCCGGTCGCGGTCGGCGCCCGGAGGATTCCTCCCGGTCCGACCCGGTGAGCAGGTCACGCTGTCGCTCGGCGAGCTCGTCCTCGGCACCGGGCCCACGACGGCGTCGATGACGTCGATCGACCTCGACCCGACGAGCACGCCGCTGCGTGCCGGCAACCGCGCCACGAACGTCGCCCGATTGCTACAGAGCCTCGGCACCGACGCCGATCTCGTCGGTGGGATCACCGTCACGGACGCGCACCGCGACGCCGCGAACCAGTTCACCGGGAGGATCGATTTCGACCTCCTGCCAGAGGCCTTCGGCGACGATCCGTCCGTGCGCGCGACTCGTCGGTGCACTCGGCGTGGAGCTGCGGAGCGAGCACCGCGCCCGGAACCACCTGCGGCGCAGCGCCCACGGCATCAAGAAGCGAAGCGACGTCCCCGTGCCGTTGCGCGACGGCTCGGCGCTGCTCGCCGACGTCTTCCTGCCGTCGGACGAAAGGCCAGTGCCCGCCGTACTGCGCCTCGGGCCGTATGGGCGCGCGTTCGGGTTTGGTTTTCTCGTCACCGAGAAGGCGCGCGAGCGCTCGGAACGTCGGGAGACCGCCTGGTTCGAGGACCACTCCACCGGCGCGGGCGTCGCCGCGTACGGCGAGAACCTCACGTCGGTCGACGCGTTCTCATGGGTGCCGCGCGGCTACGCCGTCGTGCGCATCGACGATCGCGGCACGGGTGGCATCCAAGGTCCCCTGCAGCTGTTCTCGCGCCAGGAAGCGCTCGACTTCTACGACGTCATCGAGTGGGTGGCGGCACGGGACTGGTGCACGGGCGTCGTCGGCCTGGCAGCCGCGTCGTACGGGGCGACGATCCAATGGAACGTGGCGCGGCTCCGCCCGCCGAGCCTGCGCGCGATGATCCCGTGGGCAGGCGACATCGACTCGTACCGCGAGCTCGCCTACCCCGGTGGCATCCTCCACGAGGGCTATCGCAGCTGGTGGTGGGGCTCGATCGCGCCCAACATCACGCCGGGCGAGGTTGAGCCGGACTTCGTGCAGGCGCTGCGCGAGCACCCCTTGTATGACGAAAGCTTCTACGGTCCCGACGGCGACGGCCCGATCTCCGCCGCGCTCGACGAGATCGACCTGCCGTTCCTCACCGCGGTCAGCCAGAACGCGGCGCTCCACGCCCGCGGCGGTTTCGAGGCTTTCCGCGAGGGATCGTCACCCGACAAGCGACTCCTCGTCGTCGACTCGCACTACTACCCGTTCTTCTACGAGTGGTGCCTCGACGACCTCGTGGCCTTCTTCGACCGGTGGCTGAAGGACGACGAAGCGGCACTGGCCGACCGACCGCCTGTCCGCTACGCGCTCCTCACCGGGCACGGCGAGTTCATCTGGCGGGACGCTCCCACCTGGCCGCCGCCCGGCGCGGAGCAACTGGTGCTGCATCTCGACGCCTCGACGGGCGGCGCCCGACACGAGCCACCGAGCGAGGACGCGACGTCGACGTACGCCGCCGACGACCAGGACCCGACACGGTCGGGGGTCTCGTTTCTGACGCCCCCGTTCGAGTCCGACATGCTGCTCGTCGGACACATCGGGGCCCACCTCACGCTGTCGTCGTCCTCGCACGACGCAGACGTGTTCGTGTCGATCGACGTCGTCGACACCGACGGCGACCAGATCTCGTTCCACGTCGGGGGGAATCCCCGCACACCGATCTCCTCGGGCTGCCTCAAGGCGTCGCACCGGGCACTCGATCCCGAGCGGTCGCGTCCCGAGCGCCCGTGGCATCAGCACGGTTTCGACGACGTCGAACCGCTGCAGCCCGGTGCGCCGACCCAGCTGGCCGTCGAACTCGCCGCGGTGAGCGTCGAGGTCGCCGCCGGCCTCCGGTTGCGCATAGACGTCAAGCCGGTCGAGGGACCGGGTGGCTTCGAGGACCCGATGCGGGGCGCCGGCAACCTCGCCCGCGCGTTCGACGTGAGCTACCACGCCGGCGCAACGAACACCGTGCACACCGGGCCGGGTGCGCCGAGCACGATCGTTCTCACCAGACTCTCGGACTGAATCCCTGCGCCGGGCGCCACCGCGCTCGACTGTCACTTCCGTTGCGGTGCCGTACGCTCCGCCCCGCCGGGAGCCGAGAGGGCAGGCCTCCGGGTCCAGGTTGGCCGAGCTCGGCATGGTCCAACAGATAATCGCCGATACCAGGATCGACTTGGACGCTGCCCGGGGTCACCTGGCAGGCTGCTTGGCGGACTCGACCATGACCGCGGTTTGGTGGCCGAGGCCGTCAGCCGGGCGGTCGATCGCGTGGTACAGATCTGGCTGCTCGGCATTTCACGCCACATTCCGCTGGCGAACTGCCTGCGGGAGGTGCGACGATTCGAGATCTACGAGCCATCGGAGACACACCGATGGTCGATCGCCCGCCGCGTCCGCCGTGCGGCCCACGTCAAGGAGCATGAGGATTGACCAACTTCAGCGAGCGATCTCAATCCATAACCCCGGACCGTCGGTGGTAGCGCGCGTGGCCGCAGCATTTCCACCTGGCGACACTTCGGAAGCCGCGCTCGATCCGCTTCGACTTGTCAGCTACTTCGAAAGATACATCCCCGAGTTCAACGGCCCGCTTCACGCCGAACTCATCCACGGCGGCCGTTCCAACCTCACTTACCTGATCTCCGACGGCACGCGGCGATGGGTTCTACGCCGTCCGCCGCTTGGCTTGGTAGCTCCGACTGCCAACGACATCGGCAGGGAGTTTCGGGTCGTTGAGGCGCTTGGGTCGACGCCCGTCCCGGTGCCCCGGGCGATCGCATTCTGTGAGGATCCCTCGGTGATCGGCGCTCCTTTCAGCATCGTTTCCATGGTCGACGGCCGAGTCGTCCGCTCGACAAGTGACGGTGCCGCCTTGAGTCCGACGGATGCCGCTCGTGCCGCCGCTGCCCTTGTGGCCGGGTTGGCCACGATCCACGCTGTGCCCTACCACGAGGTGGGGTTGGGTTCGCTGGGGCGTCCGGCTGGCTATTTGACGCGCCAGATCGACCGCTGGCGGAAGCAGTGGGACACCGTCACCACAGCGCCCCTTCGTGGGATCTCCGAGCTCTACATGCGCCTCGCTGCAGAGGTGCCTCGGGAGAGTGCGGCCACCATTGTCCATGGGGACTACCGCCTCGACAACACAATTCTGGACAACGACGACGCCGGTCTGCTGGTCGCCGTCGTGGACTGGGAGATGGCGACTCTGGGGGACCCGCTCGCCGATCTAGGGCTCATGCTGGTCTACTGGGATCCAATCTGCGCGACCGTATTGCCCGATGGCCACGCCATCAGCGCTAATGACGGCTTCCCCTCTGTGGACGAGATGGCCAACGCCTACGCAGCCGCGAGTGGGCGGGACCTCGATCACCTCAATTTCTACCGTGCGCTTGGCTATTTCAAACTAGCGATCATCGCCGAGGGTATCCACAATCGCTTCCTGGCTGGGCTGACCGTCGGCTTCGGGTTCGACACGGTGGGACGAGCAGTAGCGCCATTGGTCGAGGCAGGACTGCAAATGCTGCCGCGCTCACTCCACAGTTGGGGCATGTAGCGAGGAGACACCTGTTCAGGCATCTGACCTGGAGACGAGTTCGCGAGGGCGAGATCGACCGAGAAGACGGTCACGGTCCTTCAGGCGCAGCGCAAGGAGCGCCCATTCATCTTTGAGTACGACTTCGGCGATTCGTGGGAGCACGAGGTCGTCATCGACAAGCTGACAGAATCCGTTTTTTTCGGGGTCGGCCCTTCGACCCGACTTCGATCTCGCCGAGGTAAACGCTCTGTTCCGGAAAGGTCCGCTGATTACGAGGCCTCCTACCTCTCGGCCCGTATTCATCTCAGACAGTAATCGTCAGCTCCCGACTGAGGCATCAGGGAAAAGGATCGCTTGCTCTGAACGCACGGCGTCACGAGCGCCATCCCATAGACGTTGGCGTTTCTCAGGCATTCCATATCCTCGCTGATCGAGGATCCGGGGCCGATCCCTTACTTGCCCCAGTTGCTGGCAGTGGGCGCCAAAGCAGGAGCATCTACGTCCTCAATTTCGCCGACTCACCGTTCCGTCATGCAGCGAAGCTGGCTCTGTTACCCTGCCCCCGTGCCCAAACACGTGGTCGTCCTCGGAGCTGGTTTCGGCGGCCTTGAGCTCGTGACCGGGTTGTCCGAGTCGGTCCCCGACAAGGTGCAAATCACGCTCATCGACAAGAACGATTCGTTCATGTTCGGCTTCTCGAAGCTCGACGTCATGTTCGGTCGACGCCAGGTCTCCGAAGTGTGGAACCCATATCGACACATCGCCAAGCCTGGGGTTGAATTCCGACAAGAGACGGTTACTTCAATTGATCCCGAGCGTCGCCGAGTCGTCACTGACGCGGCGACCTATGACGCTGATATTCTTGTGGTCGCGCTCGGCGCTGACTACGACGTGGCGGCGACGCCGGGACTGGCGGAAGATGGCTACGAGTTCTACTCTGCCGCGGGCGCCGAGCGAGCCCGTGATGCCTTGGCCGATTTCGGCGGTGGCGCCGTCGTTGTCGGAGTGCTCGGTCCGCTCTTCAAGTGCCCCGGGGCACCTAACGAGACCGCACTGCTCCTCCACGACTACCTCTCCCGGCGCGGACTGCGTGAATCATCGACCATCCACCTTGTGAGCCCGATGCCGATGCCCATTCCGATCTCGAAGAGGACCTCGGCGGCGATCGTGGCCATCCTCGAAGAACACGGCATCGAGTACTGGCCCTCGTCGAGGGTGACCGAGCTCGATCGCAAGCGCCACGTCGCACATCTCGAGGATGGGCGGCAGTTGCCTTATGACCTTTTCTTGGGTATCCCGGTCCACTGTGCTCCCGAGGTCGTCGTCGCTTCCGATCTCACAGAGGACGGATGGATTCCCGTTGACCCAGGTACTTTCGCCACCAAATTCCCCAACGTCTTCGCCGTCGGCGACGTGACAAGCGCACCGGTCCCTCGAGCCGGAGGGATCGCGGAAGGCGAGGCGGCCACCGTCGCCAAGGTGCTCATCTCCCAACTCACAGAAGGAAGCGTCCCGCCCCCATACGACGGGGCGTCGGCGTGTTACGTGGAGCTCGGTGATGACCTCGTGGGGCGCATTGACGTCGATTTCCTCTCCTACGACACGCCGGTCGCAAAGTTCAGCGCACCCACTGCCGCGCTCATCGAGGAGAAGCGGGAGTGGGGGTCCACGCGAGCCGCTCGGTGGTTCGGAATCGAGGACTCCCCGTCAGCGACATGAGGCGGCTCGAGTCGGGCGTCTGGGGACCTCCGAGACGACTTCATGAGCACCCGCCAATGCCCGTTGGGGACCGGCGCCGCGCTACAAGCAGCTGATCTCGAGTGTCGGCACTTTTGGAACGGACACCCTGGCGGCGGAGACCCAAGCCCACGAGTCCTCCTCGTCGGGAGACCACGGCTACCTCAGTTTCCTGTCCGAGCTGACTGCCCTCGGGAGCGCACGTGATTCACCGGCGGGAAACATCAAGCAGGAGTTGTTCGGCGCGGAGTTCGACGGCCAGCCGCTCACGCCGGCGGCGGCGGCGAGCCTGTCCGGCTGCCGGGTCGCCGTCGGCTTGGCCTCGGCGTTGAAGGTCCAGGAGGGCGGCTGAAGGGCTGGTTCATGGCGGAGCACGCCCGCGGTGACGTTCCATGGCTTCGCGGAAGCGATCGCTGAACCGTGCTCTCGGCTCGTCACCGAGATCGGCTCTGGCTCTCGCCGCTCAATCGATCGTGTGGAAGTCCCTCGAGTCATGGTGGGATGCACCGCATCGTTCTGATTTATGTCCTATAGCCGCACCCCGATCGTGACGAGCCGGCGAAGCGACCGGCACCTTCCCCCCGGTGAACAAGGGGGGTGCTCCGGGCCGCATCGTGGTGGGGCGCCATACGGCGATCACCTAGTCATGAAAGGTCATCGTGGGCCGGTGGGCGTAGTGTCACATTGGGACAACGGGTGCACAACCAATGGGCGCTGCCGCCGGAATGAAATCGGTCCGCAACAGTTGGTGTTTACGCTGGGCGCAGCCGAGGTCCCGTATCCCCCCCTCGTGCCTCGGCCTCGTAACCTGTGATGGCCCCCGCCGCTTGGTTGGGGCCATCACGGCTGGAATCCCCCTGTTCGCCCGGTCGATGGGTCACTTTTGACACCTGCATCACGGTCTGAGGTGCTCTCCCGCCCGGATCCTGCAACCGCTCCTTCGTTCCGACATTCTGGATGCGTGCCTGCAAGAGACCGTGAGGACAGCGCACGGAGCGTTGATCATTGCCTTCGATCGTCCGGATGTCGTCCTACCCGGAGACTTGGCATTGCGGAAGGCTGTTGAAGGTCTGTGACCTCGGGCACCTGCCCACCTGTTTCAATCAGCGTTCGAGCCTCCGACCTGAGTGACGTACGGGACCCGACGTGTTCAGAGCGCTGACCGGGCAGGGTGAGTTCAGTACGACGAGTCGGTGGGGCAGTTCGGCGTATCGGGGATAGGCGACCCGCCGTCGTCAACGCGCCGAGCAGAGCGAAACCCGGCGGCCCGTATCGAATCATCGGCCACCCAAAATGGCGATTCGGTTTACCCAGCCGTCACAGGGATGAGCTTCGCGAAGAGTGGGGCTAGCACCATGACCGATAGACCCGCCTCCCGGATTCTGGAGGAGGCGATGTGCCGTTACCGTTGCACTGACGGCTGTCGGCACCACTGGGCCAACAGGGTGCGGCGGGAGCGGGTACTGAGAAGGGCGCAAGGACAATCACATGAGCACAGCACTGCTTTCTGACACGGTGGAAGGACGGGCCGGTGAGAGCCAGTGGGCCGTCGAGACCCATGGGCTGACCAAGCGGTTCGGGGACAACGTCGCCGTCGACGACGTCGAGCTCCTCGTTCCTCGCGGTTGTGCGTTCGGCTACCTCGGGCCGAATGGTGCCGGCAAGACCACGCTGATCCGGGTCCTGCTGGGCCTGACCCACGCCGACGCCGGAACCATGTCCCTGCTCGGCTACGCGGTCCCCCGCCACCGTGACGAGGCCCTGGCCCGGGTCGGGGCCATCGTGGACGAGCCCCGCTTCCACAGCCACCTGACCGGTCGCCAGAACCTGCAGATCCTCGCCGCAGTGCGGGAGCCGGCGGCCAAGGGCCGCATCGAACCGGCGCTCGAGCGCGTCGGCATCCTTCGTCGAGCCGACGACAAAGTGTCGAAGTACTCCATGGGAATGCGCCAGCGCCTCGGCGTCGCCGCCTGCCTTCTCGGCGATCCCCACCTGCTCATCCTCGACGAGCCCATGAACGGCCTCGACCCGGCAGGGATGCTCGACATGCGCGACATGATCGTTTCCCTCGTCTCCGAGGGACGCACCGTCGTGCTGTCCTCGCACCTCCTCGACGAGGTCGAGCGCACCTGCGACGCGGTGGCGATCGTCGACCGGGGCAAGGTGATTCGGCAGGGACCGATCGCGCAGCTCCTGGCCGGCTCGTCCTTCGAGGTCCAGGTCGAGTGCTCCGAGCCAGACCGGGCACGTCGCCTGCTCGAGGGGATGGCCCTCGGTGCCCACCTGAGCATCGGGCCGGACGGTCTGGCGATCTCCCTCCCGGAAGGCACGGCGCGCGATGCCATCGCAGAGATCAACCGCCTGCTGGTGGAGGGCGGGATCTCGGTGTATCGGCTCCAGCACATGCAGGCCTCGTTAGAGCAGTGGTTCCTCGAAGTCACGAGCCGACTGGGGGCACCCGAATGACGACAATCTCCGACGTCGGCGCGCCAGCACCGGGTCGGGCTCCGACTCCGATCCCCGCGGACGCGCAGCGCGATCGCCGCGGCTCGTGGATCCCGACCTGGGGCATGATCGCCACGCGCTTCATGGAGCTGCGCAAGCGGCGGGGACTGATGATCGCCCTAATCGCCGTCAACATCGGCATCCCGGTCGTCTTCCTCGGCGTGCGCCTCATCACCCACGCCGTGGACCCCAGGTCCTACGGGCCGGCCGGCGGCTACAGCATCTTCACCACCTTGGTGCTCGGCTTCATGTACATCTTCGGGTTCATCGTGGCCGCCGTCGTCGGCTGCACGGCGGGATCGGTCGACCTCACTGACGGGATGTTCCGCCACCTCGTCATCACGGGCCGCTCCCGCCTGGCCCTGTATCTCGCCCGAATCCCGGCCGGACTGGCGATCGTCATCGCCATGGTGGCGGTCGGCTACACGATCGTCTGCGCCGTGTGCGTTTTCGCGGCCCCGACGCAGCTCAACTACGACGGGGTCAACGTGCCCAACGGGCTCTCGCGTCCGGCTCTCGACAGTTGGGCGGCCGACCACGCCGACGAGGTCATCTGCAACTTCAACTTCAACGGAGGCCAAGGGCTGAATGGCCCGCCGCCGAGCGTGCCCTGTGGAGGCGGGCAAACGAGCGGCCCCCCGCCGGGAACGGTGATCCAGACGAAGCACGGAACGATCACCGTCCCCGCTACTGAATCGCGAGCCCAGATCCGGGCGTTCGCGGTCGCGGTCGCCAACCAGGATTACGCCGACTACAGCGCCAACTTCTTGGTCCCCCCGACCTCGCTCATGGTCGACGTCGGCCTGTGGATCGCGCTGGAGGCGACCATCGGGTTCATCGTCGGCCTCGGACTGGCCTCCCTGATGGGACAGAGGACAGTCCCCGTGATCCTCCTCGTCGTCCTCGAGCTCATCCTCACCCCGATCTTCAGCCGCCATGTCATTACGCACCTCGTCAACCTCGAAAGGGGCATCGTGGGTGTCGCCATGCTGCACATCGAGCCGGGCGGGCTGCCGACGCCGTTCAACGGCGGCGGCTCCGGCGGCGGGGGTGGCGGCGGGCTGGGCCGCATGATGCTCATACCCGAGTCGACGCTGGCGGCGTCACTGGTGATCGTGGGTTGGATCGTGTTCTGGACCGCCATCGGGGCCTGGCGAATGATGACGCGAGACGTGTGAACTGCCTTCAGGCTCCATCACTTCCGCAAGACGGTGAGGCAGATCAGGCGCAGGTCCGCACACAGTGTCGCAGACGAGGTTGCCTTGCGGGGGCCATTGGGGATGCCCCCGAATCACGACATTCAGCGAAGGCTTGCGTCGCTCGTTCAATGCTCGCCGTTGGCCAGGTAGGCAAAATCCCGGTCGTTTGGTAACGAATCGGCGTGACTAACATGATGTCGATGGCTGGAAACGAGTCGGCCGCGAGCTTTGGCAAGCGTATAGAGGCTGTCGCTCTGACTCCTTTACTGTTCGTTGCAACGCTCGGATTCGGCTGGATGGTCTGGAGCGTCTTGGAATGGCGCAATGGCCGCACCCCGAGCTATCGACTGTTGAGGTTGCATGTCGTCCGGTTGTCAGATGGACAACCGATACGTCTGGGTCGATCCATCGTCCGAAGCGGTATCTGTTGCCTCTTGGTTCTGCCGACAATTGTGGTGTGCGCCATCGTCGGCGTCTGCTTCGTATTTGGTGCCTCCGCTCCCGACGATCTGTTCAGCGCTCCTCTGACGGCACCCTGGGACCATCTGACAAGCACAAAGGTCACCAGTGAACGCACAGAACCTTTGGTAGGGGGGGAACTCGGGCCGCTGTTCCAGCCTATCGATCTGGCAAAAGCGACAACGGACTCAATGACGCGATACAACTGAGCTGCCGACCGATCCTTATGCACGACGACGGACTTTCATCTGACTTCTAAAGCGCCTTGACTCGGGGTGCCCCGTCCTCGCCGCCGCTGCACCTCTGTTCCCAGAAGGTGTCGGTGCGGGCTTTATCCATAGACCCACTGCCGCTTTGGGGATTGAAGTGGCGGCTTGATGCGCAGGTTTCGCCGTCCAATGATGCGATCTGTCAGAGCTTTTCCATGGCAGTGGTGCGACAGTCCGGGCAAAGGCCCCGGAAGACGATCTCCACGTCGAGCACCTGGAAGCCGTGCTGCTGGCTGCCTGGCAGCGTCAATTGGTCGGAGCCTTTGGGGTTCACGTCGCGGAGGGTTCCGCATCCGACGCAGTACAGATGGTGATGGGGGGTCGTCGTGTTTGGGTCGTAACGTTTCGGGCCATCACCGGTGGAGATCTCCATCACCTCACCCATGTCCACCAGCTCGTTCAAGGTGTTGTACACGGTGGCGAGGCTGATCTCGGGGAGAAGTCGCTGGGCTCGGCTGTACACGGCATCGGCAGTGAGGTGGACGTGTTCGCCCGCCAGGACCTCAGCCACAACCCTTCGCTGGACCGTGAGCCGCCACGCCCGGTCCCTCAACCGCTCGACCAGCTCGCTAATGACTTGCCTCCTCGTACTCTGTAAGCGACACCTAAGCCACAAACTGGATGTGTTCTTGCTCTTGACTCATTCTAACCCTATAAGTAACCTACACCAGTCAGAGCGGTCAGGCCGAGTTCATTCTGCAGAGCGCACGACTAGCTGGCGGCGATCGCCACCGAGGGAGGACTCGATCGCCATCGAGGGAGGACTGGCGTATGACCCAGGGCGATGATCGCAGGCCGACGACTCACGCGTGACGGCCGCAGACGTCTCGGGCTACGACATCGACAAAGCTGTTTCACCTACGAGGGCCGATGTCTCGAGTGTGTCGAGGGGATTCCGGTCTCGTCCGACGGCTCAAAGCGAGCACACAGCGTCCGACACGTACTGAGGAGCGCGGCTTTCGATCCAAAGGAAGCGGAAGCAAGGTCTATAGAGCAACCAGCCATCAGAAGAAACAAGAGAGAAGGAGAAGGACCCATCGTGTCTGACCGTGGCAGCGAGAGCGAGAGCCCAGTTATCCCCACCCCGATTCCAAAGCCGAGTGGGCCCAGGTCGAACCACGACTGGTGGCCGAATCAGCTAGACATAGAGGTTCTGCACCAGCACTCGCCCCAGTCAAATCCGATGGGTGAAGAGTTCAACTACGCAGAAGAATTCAAGACCCTCGACCTCGACGCGCTGAAAGCAGGACGTCACCGAGGTCATGACGACGTCGCAAGACTGGTGGCCGGCCGACTACGGCCACTACGGGCCGCTCTTCATCCGGCTGACCTGGCATGCCGCAGGCACATACCGCATCCACGATGGCCGGGGCGGGGGCGGCACCGGCGCTCAGCGCTTTGCCCCCCTCAACAGCTGGCCCGACAACGCGAGCCTCGACAAGGCGCGCCGCTTGCTCTGGCCGGTCAAGCAGAAGTTCGGACGGAAGATCTCCTGGGCCGATCTGCTTGTCTTCGCCGGCAACTGTGCTCTCGACTCGATGGGTTTCAAGACGTTCGGCTTCGGCTTCGGGCGAGAGGACATCTGGGCACCCGAAGACGACATCTACTGGGGGCCTGAGGACACCTGGCTCGGCGATGCGCGCTACAGCGGCGACAGGGAACTCGCCGGACCTTTCGGCGCCGTGCAGATGGGCCTTATCTACGTGAATCCGGAGGGACCCAACGGCAACCCCGATCCGCTTGCTGCCGCCAAGGACATTCGAGAAACCTTTCGTCGTATGGCGATGAACGACGAGGAGACCTTTGCGCTCATCGCCGGCGGCCACACGTTCGGCAAGTGCCATGGTGCTGCCGGTGCGGAGTACGTCGGTCCGGAACCAGAGGGTTGCCCCGTCGAGGAGCAAGGCCTCGGCTGGAGAAACACCTTCGGCAGCGGCAAGGGCGACGATGCAGTCACCAGCGGGCTGGAGGGCGCGTGGACCAATAGCCCGACGAAATGGGACAACGGGTACCTCGACAACCTGCTCACGTACGACTGGGAGCTCACGACGAGCCCCGCCGGTGCGAATCAGTGGACTCCCAAGAATCCCTCGGCACAGGGCACTGTGCCCGATGCTCATGATCTGTCGAAGCGGCACGCCCCCATGATGCTGACGACGGACCTTGCGCTGAAGTTGGATCCGATCTATGGGCCCATCGCAAAGCGCTTCCACGAGAATCCGGACCAGTTGGCAGTCGCGTTCGCCAAGGCCTGGTACAAGCTGTTGCACCGCGATATGGGACCCGTCTCGCGCTACCTCGGCCCTTGGGTTCCAGAGCCGCAACTGTGGCAGGACCCCGTCCCCGAGGTCGATCATAAACTGATCGGGAAGAAGGATATTGCCGCCCTCAAGGGCAAGATCCTCGCCTCCGGGGTGTCCATTTCACGGTTGGTCTCCACCGCATTCGCTTCGGCGGCAACCTTCCGCGGCACCGACATGCGTGGCGGGGCGAACGGGGCTCGGATTCGCCTTGCGCCGCAGAGGGACTGGAAGGTCAACAACCCGGCCGAACTGGCCAAGGCGCTGCAGACGCTGGAGAAGCTCCAGCAGGATTTCAACAGCTCGCAATCCGGAGGAGTCAAGGTCTCTCTCGCTGACGTGATCGTTCTGGGCGGGTGCGCAGCCGTCGAGCAAGCGGCGAAGAACGCCGGCCACGACGTGACGGTTCCTTTCACGCCGGGGCGAACGGACGCCTCGCAGGAGCAAACCGATGTGGAATCGTTTGCCGTGCTCGAACCGACGGCCGACGGCTTCCGCAACTACTTGCAAGACGGAGAGAAGTTGCCGGCGGAGCACGCGCTGGTGGAGCGGGCCAACCTGTTGACGTTGACTGCTCCCGAGATGACGGTTCTCGTCGGCGGCATGCGTGCTCTGAACGCCAACTTCGACCAGTCTGCACACGGCGTCTTCACCGACCAGCCCGAAACCTTGACCAATGACTTCTTCGTGAACCTGCTCGATATGAGCACAGAGTGGAGGGCATCTGCTTCAGCTGAGGGCGTGTACGAAGGTCGCGACCGCGCCACGGGCAAGATCAAGTTGACTGGCACCGCGGTCGACCTCGCCTTTGGTTCGAACTCCCAGCTCCGGGCCATCTCGGAGGTTTACGCTTCTGATGACTCGAAGGAGAAGTTCGTGCGTGACTTCGTCGCTGCGTGGGAAAAGGTCATGAACCTCGATCGCTTCGACCTCGTCTGATGCCATCCCTGGGTTTGGTGACTGGTTCACGCCGAACCGGTCACCAAACCCTCGGTGGGAAGCCAATAGCGGCCCGGAAGGCAACCGTTTCAATCCGTGTCCTGACGGAGGCCAGGGTGTGGCCAAAGTTCGTGCCAGCGGTCGCTGGGATCCAGGGCATTCAACTAGCCACTGGCCGTCATTGACTCGACGGGAGACTTTTGTTCGTGTCTGAGGGGACTCTCACCTTGAGCACGCCTGCGTGGGAGACCAGTTGGGTGGTCTGAATCACCAAGCCTGTCGATGCCAATCCCGGTTGCTTGGTTCGGTTTTACGAACACCATCCACCGCAATGACGACCAACCCCCTGGCGTGATTTCGCACTACGGCCCCGAGTGGGCCCGTTTAGGATCTGGCTCATGCGACGATGGTATTTCGGTGGTTGCAGCGGTTAGCGGTCGCCCACAACGTTAGGCGGGCCGCACCGACGAATCTGCCTAAACGGAATCGGCCACGAGCACTCAATACACTCGTCATCGTGCAACGTGAGCCCCTGAGCAACGATGACGTCCTCCGGCTGCACGACAGCTTGTCGAACTGGGGCCGGTGGGGACCCGACGACCAGCTCGGCGCGCTGAACTTCATCACGCCCTCGCTGCGAGTCGCGGCCTCGGCGGAAGTCCGATCCGGACGAACCGTGTCGTGCGCGCGCAGGCTCGCCACGCGTCCCGCGCCCGACAACCCCCAACCCGTCGCGCATCACATGATCGGAACCTCGGCGGAAGGAGTGGGCGCGGACTACTTCGCGATGAGGACTCACAGTTTCGCGAACAGCCACCTCGATGCCCTGTGCCACAACTTCCACGATGGACACCTCTACAACGGGTATCCTGCGGAGGCGGTCACCGCCCACGGCGCACGGCGGCTCGGAATCCACCACCTGGCCGAGGGGATCATCACCCGTGGCGTGCTGCTCGATCTCCCTCTGGTACGGGGAGTGGGGGCGCTGGAGCCGGGAACACCCATTTTCCCCGAAGACCTGGACGAAGCGTCGTCAGCGGCCAGCGTCGAGGTGAGGACCGGCGATGCCCTGCTCGTGCGGACTGGCCGGTGGCGCTGGCGCGAAGAACACGGCCCGTCGGACACGCACACGATGGCCGGCCTCGACGCCTCGTGTCTCGAGTGGCTACACGCGCACGAGGTGGCGATGCTCGGCGGCGACGGCGTCTCCGATGTGACGCCGAGCCGTATTCGTGAGGTAAGCGCGGTTCCTCCACGCCCCACGCCGGAGCACCCCGACTACGTGAACATGCCGATCCACGTGATTGCCCAGGTCGCAATGGGCATCCACCTGCTCGACAACCTCGACCTCGAGCCGCTTGCAACGGCGTGCACCGAGGAGCGTCGTTGGACGTTCCTCCTCACCGTCGCCCCGCTGATCCTGTACCGCGGCACCGGCTCGCCGGTGAACCCGATCGCGCTGTTCTGAACTCCGTCATCTCGGCGCGGCGCATGGCCCGTGCCCTGTGTAACTCGGGAAAACCGCCGCCTTATCTAGATATGGCCGGCCTACTCTTCGAACTACCGGGATTTGAATCAGGGACCTCTTGACCCTCGGTGCGGTTGACCGCGGCGTCTTGTGTCCTTAAGCGGCGTCGAGGCTGCTCACGTCACCTATCCCCCATCATCGCCCCGTTTCGTGGCGTCCTGTGGCCACCCGCTATCCCCAACTCGGGGTTGCAAAGCTAGTGGCACGGAACGCCCCGCCCTAAGCGGGTTGAGTCCTGCCTGGGTCTTCTGATCTTGCTGAATGACTTGAAACAACAGCAGGGACGGCGAGATCCATGCTGGGCCAATGGCGGGAGGTCAAAGGCTCTGGTGGTACGTGGAGGCATCCCGGGAGCACGCCCGAGAGCAGCGGGTCCCCAGTCTTAGGATCGCCCGAGTCCGTACGCTGGGGCGAATGGATCACCGCCGAGGCGGTCCGCCACTCGGTCGATCTCCGCGACCAGTGCCATCCCCTTCGACAGTTGGCCGGCGTCGAGCGAATCAGTTGAAGCCTGCAGTTGAGCAGTTGCGAGCTTGTGGTTCCAAAGCGCCGTGAGTACGACTTGGCGTTCATGCTGGGTGAGGTCGTCTGCCATGGCGCAAGTCTCGCACGGACTCAGGGACGTTGGCCGGCGCCGGTCGCAGTACTTGACTGATTCCTGCCACCAACCCCAACGTTGTGTGTCACTGAACAGGAAGATCGGGCGGACTGGGCCGATCTGGCAGGTGTGTCCCGCTCCGGCACTTAGGCGGGTCATCTGCCAACTGGACTGATCGTCCGGGGAGCCATCTTCGGACGTGAGTCCGACAAGAGAATGTGGTGGTGTGGTCCTAGTCGTTTCAGAATGTTGTCCGGGCAGACGATGTTCGCGAGTACAGAGTCGGTTACGAGCCGATCCACGAGTTCTGGGAGTTCGCATCCGGTTTGGCCAGACCCAGACACGGTGCGGGCCCCACCCTTAGCTACTAAGAACCGGACGTGCTCTCGGTTAGGTGGCTACTCCTCCATGCCACGACGCCAAGGAGATGTTCAGATCGAAACCTGCGCAATGAGTTTGCGCTCATGCTGCGAATGCATGGCTGGAAGGTTCGAGCAGGGACGAGAGGAGTGTTTCGCAAGGACAAACAGCGGCTCCTTGGCACCGATTGTCACGTCGAGTGTTCCGGGCATAGAACCGACTTCGGATTCGGCGATATCGGGTATTGCAAGGGGCGCCTGCTCAACGCCATGAGCGTGGTCAATACACTATTCGTCATTGAAATCACGCTCGTCGTGGGCTCTCAATGCTGCAAGTTGTCTTTGAGAAGCACTCATCGCCCGTTACTTCCTTGGAGGTAGGCTGTGGGTCCCGTACTACTAATCCGGCACCCGTCCGCGCTCGCCAGGAGTTGACTGCCATGCCCGAAGAATCAAGCCCAGTTCAGCAGATCATCGGTGACTTCGCCCCGAAGTTCGTCTCGCTGACCGACGACGTCCTCTTCCGCGACGTGTGGGAAAGGTCCGGACTCTCGAAACGAGACCGCAGCCTCATCACCGTCAGCACCCTCATCGCCCTTTACCGCACCCACCAGCTGGCGTTCCACATGCGACTCGCCATCGACAACGGCCTCACACCTGACGAGCTCATCGAAGCCATCACCCACCTCGCCTTCTACGCCGGTTGGCCCAACGCCTTGACGGCGATGACCATCGCCAAGAAGGTACTCAGCCCCGACGACTGAAGGCCACCCTTCGAGTGAACACGAAACCGCGGAGCGAATCACACCACTCGCTGCCGGCAATTCCAATGTCCCGGAGGGCGCCCAGAATCAGCGATCTGCGTGATGGGCACCTTCGCACTTGCTCGGCTATCGCACTTTGCGGACGACGACCAGGCGTTCGCCGAGGCGGGCAGAGCATCCGATGTCGACCAGGCCCTCATGGACGCAGCACAGTGGAAGCTGGCGGAGCGACCGTCCTCGTTGGCGATCAAAAGACGCTCGACGCCGGGGCCGATCGGGTCATCGTGGCGGGCTGGATCTCCCAGGTCCAAGGGGAGTGTCTCCGGGCCGAGCGCGACGTGTCCGCGGCCCAGCCGTCGGGGAAGCTCACGGCCAAGCAGGTGCGCTCGCTCGTGACGGTCTCAACGACCCCTCGACCAGGATCGTGGTCGCTCAGGCACGTCCGCAGATCGCGTGTGCGACGGGAAGTGTC
The DNA here is from genome assembly GCA_963787485.1 of uncultured Acidimicrobiaceae bacterium. Classification (GTDB taxonomy): domain Bacteria; phylum Actinomycetota; class Acidimicrobiia; order Acidimicrobiales; family RAAP-2; genus Bog-473. The sequence continues at coordinate 179,249 of CAWBDF010000003.1, forward strand.
GGAGGACCGATTGCCACCGTGAGTACACCTGTCCTCCTCGAGCAAGAAGTGCAGGTCAGGCTGGCGGCATGACCGACTACGCCTCACGGCGGCGCTGCGTCGGGGGCGCGATCATTTCGTCGAGGTCGGCACATAGAGTGAGTCCACCGCCTATGTCAGTCACGAGACAAGGGTGGCAGCGGCCCCTCCTCCAACCAAACGAGGGGCCACTTCGTGTCGCATCTCGGCGTACCCTCGGGGCCCGTGGATCAGATGCCAGGCCGGCGACGTATGCCCCGGCTTCCCGTTGAGGTGGGGTCGGTACTGCGTGGCCGTGCAATTCAACGTCGACGGTGGCCCTGAACCAGCGCGGGTCGAAGGCCCCATCACCCGCGCTACGACGAATGCAGTCTCCCATTCACCGGGTCGGGGCATCGGAGCCGATCCTACGACACTGATCTAGGCCGTTCCCTCCATCCAAGCGGCGAACTGCTCCCAGGTCGCCGTGCGCGGATGAGACTTGAACGGTGTCCAGTCGATCCCGCCCTTGCTGATCTGGACCTTCCCCATCAACTCGCCGTCAGAGCGGACCTCGAACTCCACGTCCACGTTCATTACGGTGATCGGGTGGGACAGGTTCATCGTGACGTCATGAGCTGGCATGGCAGGAGAGCCTAAATCGGAACCACCGACACGTTTTGAGACAGTCGGGGTAGTCGCAGGCAAGGTGAACGCGGTCATCCATCGAGGGGTGCCAGCCTGCGGCATATATCGGGGACCTTCAACCGATCTTCTCGGCCAGCGCAACGATGATGCCCTCGGGGCCGCGGACGTAGCAGAGGCGATAGCTGTTCTCGTACTGCTCCAGCTCGCCGACGAGTTCGGCGCCATGAGCCTGCAGGCGGGCAAGGACGTCCGCGATGTCATCGACGGCGAACATGATGCGACGTATGCCCAGCGTGTTCGCCGGTGCGTTCTGCCCGGCGCTGACCGCCGTCGGCGTGTGGAACTTCGTCAGCTCAAGCCGACTGTGGCCGTCCGGAGTCCGCACCATTGCGATGTCGACTCGGACATCTTCGAGCCCGACGACGCGGTCCACCCAACGCCCCTCGACTGCCGCCTCGCCCTCCAGCTCCAGACCAAGTTCTAGGAAGAATGCAACAGCAGCCGCAAGATCGTCGACAACGACGCCGACATTGTCCATCCGTTGGATCGTCATGGGCCGCAACCTAGTCATCAGCCACTCAGGAGCTCCTGAACCCCAAGGACGCGCGCGTCTGGAACAGAGTGCCCAATACCGTCGGTCCGTGGCGCTACGCCTCTTCGATCTCCCGGCCTTGCTCTACGTGGATTCCCCTTCCACGGTGGCTCCGAAGTTCACGGGACTCGGTGGATTCACGACCACCACATCGGCCCCGCAGCCAGGACCCGCGCAAGATACCCGAGAACCAGGCGCGCCAGCGATTAAGACCGGCTTTGGTTCGCTCTGGCCCGCCATTCCGCCGGGGTTGCCGAGGTCATCGTCTCTCCACCTTAGGTGTCCCGGTTCGCTGCCGGGAAGGGCGCACTCGTCCCGCGCTCTGAGTCGCATCTCCGCCTTAGGCGATGGACGACCGCCTCGTTGTCCGATTTCAGCGGCGGAGTTCAACAAACCCTCGGGGTTGCACTGTCGAGGCAAAATCGACTAGACGTTTTCCCAATCGTGACCGGTGCCGAGAAGTGCCCGACGACGAAGCCAGCTCTCCGATGCCGAGTGCAAATGCTCGCCGGCGTTGGGGCGGGGATGGTGGGCCTGTCTCTCGTAACTGCGATCACCGCAACGGTGGTCGTGCCCCCGGGACCCGTCGCGGCCGATCAAGTGTCCAATCTCAAAGCGCAGGCCACCCAGATCGCCGAGGATCTCGTGCTGGAGCAGCTCCAGATCGGCACTTACCAACAGCAGTCCGCCGTCGATATCGCCAAGGTCCAACGCGACGAGACGGAGATCGGATCCAGTGATGACCAGATCCAAGCCGACTCCAGTCGAGTGAGGCGCGATCGCAAGCGGCTTCAGTCTGAAGCAGTGTCGGCCTACATCAACTTGGACCCGAACGTGAGCGGGACCGCGGCTTTGTTCGAGAACCAAAAGGAAGCGCCTGCGAGAGCGGTGTACGAAGAAGTGGCAAGTGGTGATATTGCCCTCACCATCGCCGCGCTTCACACCGACGAGAACGGGTTGCGTGCCGAACGCGCCACGCTCGAGCAACAAGAGGCACGGGACCAAGCGACCACCAACCAGGAGGCAACGCTCGCCAACGCCGCGCGCCAGACCGGGGTCCAGCTCGCGTCCAAGCAGTCAGAGATCACGGGCGAGCTCGCCGTGGCGGTGGCCCAGCAACAGGCGGCACAGGCCGCGGCTGCTGCAGCAGCAGTCCGGGCGGCACAGGCCAAGGCTGCTGCCGCAGTGGCCACTTCCCGCCCGTCAGGGCCGACCACCACCTCCACAGCACTGCAGGGAAGCGCCGCCAGCACGGCGTCGAGCGACCCGTCGCTGCCTCCCTTCCTCCAATGCGTCCTCCAGGCCGAGTCAGGCGGCAACTACGACGCCGTCTCGCCGGGAGGCACGTACATGGGCGGTTTCCAATTCAGCCAGGCGACCTGGAACGAAGCCGCCGAGCTGGCCGGCATGCCGCAGCTCATCAACGTCCCCCCGAACGAGGCGTCTCCGGCCGAGCAGGACGACCTCGCGATCGCGCTCTACGACGCCGATGGGGAGCAGTCCTGGAACGACTCCTGCCGGCCAAGCTGATGCAGCCGCCACTGTGCACTCCGGCTACCCCCGACGGGGGCACGTCACGCAGGGCCCGTGGCAATGTTGTTCCCGAAGGCTGAGAGGTGTCCCACCGGCTGGGCGGTGGGACAGTCCGGCGCTACCGTGCCGCACTGCACAGCATGCCCAGGCCCGGTGACCCCTGTCCGGGCTTCATCGCCGAGCCGTGCTGGCAGATCGTGTACAGCTACCAGCTGCAGGCGACGCACTGCCCGGAGCACCTCGAGGGGCTGATGGGGCTGACGGGGCTGAGAGCGTTCGGAGCACGGCTTCGTGCACAATCAGTGGTAGCTGCCAAGCCACCCGGAAGTCCAGCCACACCCTAACTTGGCTTGCTGAACTTCTTTTTGGCTACGGACGCCCTGGCGTGAGCTTCTTTGGATCGTCGCACCGCTAGCGTTTCGGCAGACTTGAGCCGGGTCAGTTCATCCACCGCTTCCGCGACGGCTTGTCTCGCCTTCTCCGCCCGAGCCTCAGCTTCCTCTGCCTCCCGGTTTGCTTTCTCCAAGTCACGCTTCGCGGCTTTCCGGTCAGCCTCTGATCTCGAGGTTCGACCCGAGGCAGAGTGCTTGGTACGAGAGGGCGACCCAGGTTGGGTCTGCTCGGTGAAGCCGAGTCCCGAATAGTGCAGTCCGCTGCTCAAACGGCCCCCGAGGAGGCTCTCAGCCGCCGTTGGATCCGCAAACGCTGCCTCGAGGGTCGCTTCGAGCTCCTGCAACGCAGCCGCCGAGACCGTTCGGCCCATTCGAGAAGCTCTTGACCTTGCTTCTCCGACCAGCTTGGAGACAGCGTCGCCCTTCTCTCTTGAGACCCTTCGGATCTGCTCGCCCTCGAGGTTGCGATTTGCGGCTCGAAGCTGGGCACCCAAGTCGATCAGACGTTCAACATCTCTTGACTGTTCGAGCGCAAGAAGGTTCGCCAGCCAGGCACCGACCGAAGGCTTGCGCAGCTTCTTCAACGAGGAGGCGACTTCCGGGCGACTCGCTCGCCTAGCCTCAGATGCTTTTGCATCTCGAGCTGCTGTGAACTCATTTGGGGCCAACCCATAGAGCTCCTGACTCGCGCCCTCCAGATCCATACATCCATCTTGCCGGGAATCAAGTAGGAACCTGACTATCGCCGCATGAGAATTACCGAATCCGGCTTCTGACGACAGAGGAATCAGCGCTGGAGGCACGTCAACTCCTTGACAGAGCCCGCGTTCCCCGGCACGAGCTCTTTTCCCGATCCCCGATCAAACGTTGTCGACCGGGCGGTCGGTCGTCGGCGCGACGCGGGAACGACAATGGGTCCTCAGCGGCACGCCGGATGTCGGGCGTGAGGCCGCCCGTCGAGGTCCCGGAAGACTTCGTCGAGCGAGTGCGCGCGCTGTGTTTGGCGCTGCCCGAGATGACGATACGCACGCACCGACCTTCACTGACCAGGACGAGATCGACGGCGCATTCGTTCGACATCCGCCGAAGATCGTTCTGCCTGCTCGTGGCGATGGAGCCCTCGACTGGCGAGTCCGTCGCTGCTCGTGTCGCGTGCCGACCCTGAGGAACGCGAGGCGTTGCTGTCCATTGGCCACCCGTACTTTGTCCCTCGCCGAGCTGGCGGCGATCGCGTCGGGGTGTTTCTCGCCGATGACACAGACTGGGAAGAGATCGGAGAGCTCGTCGGTCGCCGCTTAAGCTGATATGTCCGACGGTTGTGAAAAGGGGGTGCGAACGGCTCCACTCGATACAGGCATCGGTCGTCATGATCATCCTTGCTGGACAAGGAGAGGGATAGGGCGAAGCCATGCGAAATGGACACACATACCAGCGTTTGCCCGAACAGCGGCGCGGTGGAGCCCGCCGAGCGCACAATTTGCATTCAATGCGGGCAGCTCACCGTTCAAAAGAGTCGCTCGGGCCATCGAGAGCAAGCGTGGGAGCTGGGCGACCCTTCGTAAGTCCGCCGGCGGTGCAACGGCCGAGCGGGAGGGAAGCAGGGCCTTCAAACCAATTCCCCTTCAAACCAATTTCCGCGAGTCTTGATCGGAGTTACTGCTCTCCAGCGACGGTCGGTGCGTTGCGGGTGTGAGCCAGCGACCTGCCAGACGATGGTTCGTCAAGCAGATTTCGAACACCCATCGTAGCTCTCACTCCCGAATCCATCGAACAAGCCTCTGACCACTCTTACGCCAGATGGAGTGTTTCCATCAACCGCGGTAGGAGCATTCAGGCATCGGCAGGATGGGGGGCGCCGACCCACCGGCGATCGGGTCTACCTGTTCTGATGGTCCGTTTCAGGCTCCATAAGCGTTTTCATCATGACGGCCCAGTCGTCAGGAGGACGGAACGCAGGTCTCGGTCAACCCGTGCGGGAGAACGAACTTGTCGCTCTTGATGCTCACTGTGTAGAAGCAATTGTTCGTCTCCGGCTGACCCTTGGTGAAGGTGATGGGGGCCATCAGTCCCCCTGCCGTAGTCGTGTGGAGCGTGAAGAGGGCGTCGCGCAAAGCGGCGGGAGTCACCGGCGTTGAGGGGGTCCACTTGGCCGCCTTGGCCGCGGCAAGGACGAGCATGCCGTCCGACCAGTTCTCCACCGCCGTGTCGTCGTAGTAGATCGACTTCGTGATCGCGGGGTTGTATTTGTTCAAGACGGTCGTCATTTGCTCGATGGCAGGGACGTTGGTGTCGAAGAACGGCGTGTTCGGTGTGGGGGCGATCAACCCATTCATCCCTGGCGTCCCCGCAAAGGACTTCTGGTACGACCCTTCGCCCGCCAAAAGGTGCGGGTGGTATCCCTGCTTCGCGCAATCGGCCACCACCCGCAGGGTGGTTTGCGACGTAGAGGCGACGAAGAGGCTTGTCGCTCCGGCCGACTGGGCGGCCAGGCACTGGGCCAGATAGTTGGGCGCTGAACCGGACACCGCAGCGGTGTACGCGATGTCCACGCCGTACTTCTTGGCCACCGACTGATAGAAGGGGACGGCTTGAGCGCACTGTGAGAACTCCGTGCAATACAGGAGGGCGAGCTTGGTGGCACCAGCCTTTTTCGCTGCGATCATCCCCTCATCCGCTTCGATGATCGGGCCTCCGGCAGTTCCGACGGCATCGTCGGTCGACCCGAACGCCAGAGTGTTGGTCGAGAGCAGCACGGGGACACCGGCATTCTCGGTGTATTGCGCCCAGGCGGAATCGTTGGCGTCTGCGTCTGCGATCGCCACCACGCCGTCGCCAATGAGCTTCTGAACGTCGGTCACGGCGACCGCGACATTGTTCGGATCGACGTCGAAGAGGATCTGGACCGGGTGACCGGCGACCCCACCGTGAGCGTTGACCCACTTGGCCCATGCGGCGAGCACGGGTTCTTCGTTGATCGACGAGGGACCGGCCGCCTGCTGCTGGATGTAGCCGATCTTGATCGGCGTGCCGCTCGGCGCGGCGGCACCGGCGGATCCCGCCGGAATGACGAAGGCCGTCCCCACCAACGTGAGCACGCCGACGAGGATCGCACCCTTGCTCCACCAACCCCTACGACCTGATCTCATGGTTGTCACGGCCCCCTGGATGTGGTGTGTCTCAATGGCAGGAAATCGGCTCCTGTCGACACATCACGATTTGATGTCAGACATATTACAGAAGTCGTCAGCCGGGCGTCGGTCATGCCGCCGATTTTGACGTCATTGTTGGTGCGGGGCGACCCTGGGACGCCGTGACGGATGAACATACGCTCTGCCAGCGGTCCTACTCGGTACTGATCTTCCAGAGCCTCTCCAGGCTGGCCTTCATCGACTCAAGCACCGAATTGGTCCCGTTGATCCACTCCCCGCCCCCGCGTAGAAGGGTCTGACGGTTCTCTTCCGGGCCGCAGTCAAAGACCTCGGTGACGACGGTGGCATCGTCACCGTCCGGAGTAAGCCTGTAGCCCCAGCGGTAACCCGCAGGGATGCCGACTTTGGATGGATCATCGCCAGCTGTAGGGAGGTCTCCCGGAGCGGGTTCCCAAAAGATACAGCGATCTGGCTCGAACTCCACTACATAGTTGAGCATGAGGTAGTCGCGACCGAGCCGATTCATCTTCATGGTGAAGGTGTCGCCGACGTCAGAGATGGGACGGCTGAACACAGCTCCCCGGACCATGTCGGACCCGTCGAAATCCATGTGGCGTTGCGGATTCGCCAGGATCTCGAAGATGAGGGCAGCCGGTGCTTCAATCCTGCGTGACACTTCGACCGGCTTGCTTTCCTCCGTCATGGTTCAGTCCTCTCTGTCGCTCTGCGCCTGCCCTACCGAGCGCACATCAGCAGTTCATCCAATTGGACGTTGCAGGCCCGCAAACTCATTCATCCGTCAGAAACCTCTTCTTCTGGGACCGATTCGAGGCTCCACTTTGACAGTGCTGCGAGCAAGGTGCAGCATGCCCCCGAAGTGTCGGACTGCCCCACCGTCCGGGCGATTGGAGACTCTTACGACCCGCCAAGTATCGGCAGCGTTGCGGATGCTCCTGGAGCCACCTTGCTGACTCGGGGTCGATATGCTCGCTTCTTCGGTGGTGTCAGTGTGCCGATCGTCAAGGCAGGTGTCACCGATCGTCGAATGTTGTTCTGCGCTTCGAATAATCTGGCCTTCAACCTTAACGTGGGCAAGCTTGTGGGAACGATCCCGCTGCCCGATATCGCATCCATGAGTCCTCATAGGGACGCATTGCCGGTATGAAGGCAATCAAGATCAACATCACTCTCACGGATGGGACCCTTCTCCCTTTTGAGGCATCAGGGTTGAACTACAAGACTGCCGAAGAACTGGCCACGTTGCTCAAGACCCAGCTTGGCCTGACCAACGAGACTTGCCCGCCCGACCGTTGTACGCTTTAGAGAAGTCCAATGAAGGAAAACTTATGACCACGAGTGCCGCACCCGAGCTCGGCTTCTGGATCAACGACGCCGACAACCACTTCAACGAACCCCAGGACTGCTTCGAACGCTATATCGACCCCGGCGCGTCCGCGCTCGCCATTCGCAGCGTGAAGGATCCTGACGGTCGGCAGATACAGCTGTTCGCCGGAAAACCGTCCAAGTTCGTAAACAAGCAGGTGACGTACTCCCCCGACGAGCTGGCCAAGCTGCTCGGTGACACGTCCAGAATCGGAACTGGCCGGGGGACCATCCCTCAGGAGGAGGGCGAACCAGAGCTCGAAGTGATCCCGGGCATGCTGCTGAATCGGCTCAACCCCCTCAAGAACCTGAATGACGAGGAACGCAAGGCCTTCATCTCCGACTTCCGGAACAAGTCGGAGGCCTTCGGCAACCGGGACCTTCGCCTCGCCCTCATGGATGAGCAGGGGATCGACAAGGCCCTCATGTTTCCGGCAGCGGCCCATGACATCGAATACGAGTTCGCGGACAACATCCCAGCGCTGTACGCCAACATCCGCGCCTTCAACCGATGGATGCACGAGGAAGTTGGGTACGTCGCCCGAAACCGGATGTTCCTACCCCCGTACGTAGCCCTGGCCGACCCGGAGTTGGCGATCGCCGAGCTGGAGCAGGTTCTGGCCGACGGCGCGACGATGATCCAGACCAAGTCGGGCCATGCCCACGGCGGAGCGAATAACCCGCGTGGGGGACGCTCGCCTGCGGACCCGGTCTACGATCGGTTCTGGTCGATCGTCAACGAGGCGGAGGTCCGCCTGGCCGTGCACCTTGGTGGGACCGACTACCAGAAGTACGGGGCCGACTGGTCAGAGGACCCCGAGACGGTCTTCGGGGACTTCGATGCATTCCAGTGGATGACGTACTGGGGGGATCGTCCGGTCATGGAGCTGACGGCCGGCCTGATCCTCCACAACTTTTTCGGCCGGTTCCCGAACATCAAGGTATGTCTCTCGGAGATGGGCACCGTCTGGCTCCCCTACACAATGCGGAAGATGGACCACGCCTTCTTGATGGGTCGAAAGGCCAAATGGTCCGATACCGGACGTCTCGACCGCCGACCTTCGGAGATCTTCCGCAGCCACTTCATCGTCGCGCCCTATCCGGAGGAAAACGTGCGTCGGGTCGTCGACGAAGTGGGGATCGAGCCGATCGTATTCGGCTCGGACTTCCCACATGGTGAGGGTCTGGCCCACCCTCACGAATACGTCGGCGCCCAACTGGGCAACTTCTCCGACGCCGAGCAGCGCCGCATCATGCGCGACAACCTCGAGGAATTCCTGGCACCAGCGCTCCGCTGAACGCAGCCGAAAGGCCGACGTAGGGGTGGACCAGCTCAGGATGCTGCGAAGTCAGGTCGTCAGGCGCGGCCAGAGGTCCGCAGGTCCGGCGTCAAGGACGCGGTGACCTAACTTGCGAGCCCACCGCTTTCGAGAGCCCCACTCCTGACGCCAGCACCACAGCCGGCGCGTAAAATGATGCATGGCGTACTCCTGCGTCATGCCGTACGCCCCATGAACCTGGTGAGCGTGAGTCGCCACCTCGGACCCGGCCCTTCCACTCGTCACCTTCGCCACCGCGACTTCGAACGAGGCCTCCATTCCGACCTTGGCGTATCGGCGCGCGGCAACTTCGCTGGTCAGCAGCGCGGCGTCGGTCTCAGCGCTCAACCGAACCAGCCTCTGGGCAACGGCCTGGAAGGAGGCGATCGGTCGACCGAATTGGCGTCGCTCACTTGCGTACTGGACCGTCATGTCCCTGATGCTCTCCATCGCGCCAGACATCAACACTGCCCGAGACAGAGCCCCCCGCAACGCGAGTTCGTCAGCCAGCCCTCCACCCGCTGCACCGACGTGCTCCAGAGCGAGAGGCGACTCCGTCCATCGCAGCATGTCACGGGGTTCTCCCGCCATGTTCCACCCCGGCGTCACCGTGGCGACGGAGGGATCCAACATGACGACGCGGACGCCCTCGGACGAGTTCGCCAACGCGACCACTCCGGTCGAATGGCCTCCCCAAGGCACCCGATTCAGCACACCTGAGATCCGACCTCTCTCAAGCCGCAGCTCGTCGACTTTGCGCGGAACAGCCACACTGATCGGTCCTCCGGGCAGAGGAAGCCCTCCTCGAAACGCGAGCCAACCGCCGAGCAGCGAACACTCGGCAAGCGGCAGGGGGACCGCATGGCGGCCCGCCTGCCGCAGCAACGTGAATACCTCTTCGGGTCCGCCTCCCGAACCTCCCGCGACAGTTGGGACGCCGACCCAGACCAAACCGCCCTCGTCGAGAACCTTCCACAGCGCAGGCGACCACCCGTCACGCTCTGCATCACGGCGTACCTCTGGACCGCATTGGTCGGTGAATACCCGCGACAGAGTGTCCTCGAGAAGCCCTGTCTCAGAGTCGTGTTCACTCATCTGTGACCGCTCCTGAGACCCCGTGCGGCCACTGAGCGAAGGACCTCGGTCGTGCCTCCCCGGATGGTGAACGACGGAGCGACTACCACTGCTTGCGCCAGCAGAGACTCGAACAACGACGTGGAAGTCGGATCGGGGTCGTTCTCGATGATGGCCTGTACGGCCGAGACCATCTCCTGCTCGAGCATCGTTCCCAGGTCCTTGACGAGGGCTGCTTCGACAGCTGGAGCCTGGCCATCCTCGAGCGAGCGGGCCACGGACAAGGACATCTGGCGAATACTCCAAGCTCGGGCAACCAGCTCGCCGACGATCTCCGCCACATCGTCAGTTTGATCCACGCCCTCTGCGAGACAGAGCTCGAGTACCTTCCAGGCAGACAGGAAGCGCTCTGGACCCGAACGTTCGTTGGAAAGCTCGGACGTGACTTGGTGCCATCCCCTTCCGACTTCACCAAGGACCATGTCGTATGGAACGAATACCTCGTCGAGCACGACCTCGTTGAAATGGCGCGTGCCATCGAGAAACTCGATCGGATTGATTTGCAGTCCGGGGGACGACAGGTCCACGATCAACTGCGAGAGGCCCGAGTGACGGTCGTCTTCGAGCGAACTAGTCCGGCACAGCACCACGAAGTAGTGGTTGAGGTTCGCCCATGTCGTCCACACTTTCGTGCCGGACACAGACCATCCACCCTCCACGGCTGCCGCGGTGGTCCGCACTGCGGCCAGATCGGAACCGGCGTCGGGCTCCGACATGCCGATCGAGAAGAAGCACTCACCGGCCGCGATCTTCGGTAGGAATCGGTCTCGCTGAGCCTCCGTTCCGAACGCCAGCAACGACGGTGCGGTCTGGCGGTCAGCAATCCAGTGGGCGCCCACGGGAGCCCCGGCCGCGAGCAGCTCCTCCACGACGACGAAACGCTCGACGGCGCTGCACCCATGTCCGCCGTATCGCGATGGAATGGTCATTCCCACCCACCCCCGCTCGGCGAGCGTCTTCGAGAACTCAGGGGAATGGCCCGCGCTCATGCCCAAACCAGGACGGTACGAGCCTGGGGGGAGCTCGCGAGCAAGGAAATCACGGACGTCTTGCCTCAGTGCATCCTCCTCAACGCTGGTCATTACCGGAACAAAGTGCGTCATGTTCCGCGTTCTCCGGATCGATCGCCCACTCCGGTGCCACTCGTCACAACCATCATCGAAGCATGTACGAGCAGCTCGCCCAGCGACTCGATCATCGCCACCTCCAAACTGGGTGCCACGCCGACATTAACGCGTCCCCTCCAGAAAGCGCGACTCCGTATGGGCGACGCGGTCGCAGTACGCGGTCCGCCTGTATCGGTCTTGGATCGGCGCCCCTAGTTCAGGGTTGAATTACCTTCGCGTGCAGACCTTCGGGAGCGCCGTGTTCCCTAATGTGAGCGTGAAATCGTTCCACCATCGACCGGCAGTAGAACACCGGTGATGTAACGCCCGTCCGGGCCCGCCAGGAAGAGTGCGGCCCGGGCGATGTCCCAAGCATCACCTTCGATACCGAGGCATGTCTTGACGGTCAGATCGATCTTGCTGGGATCGCCACCGTTCTGGAGGATGGCATTGTCACGCTGCGGAGTTGCGATAATGCCAGGGGCGATGGAGTTGACTCGGATGCCCTGTTTCCCAAAGGTGTCGGCCAGGTCGGTCGTGAGACCCAGCATGGCGGACTTGGCTGTCGCGTAGGCCGCGGCACCGTGGCCGCCGTGGCCGCGCAAGGCAGCGATTGAAGTGATGTTGATGATCGAACCGCCACCGCGTTCGATCATTGAGGGAATTGCAGCCTTGCTCAGCCAGAACGGCGCGTTGATGTTCGTGGCCATTAGTCTGTCGTACTCGTCGTAGGACGTATCGAGAAGGCTCTTCGAGAGCGGAATAGCGGCGTTGTTGATGAGGACGTCCACCCCGCCATAGTGCGCGACCGTCTCGTCCACCACGCGCCGGCAGTTCTCGGGCTCGGCGAGGTCGACGACCACGATCGTGGCCTCCCCTCCCTCGCCCTCAATCAAATCGAGCGTCTCCTCGGCTCGATCTTCGTACATGTCGACCAGTACCAAGCGTGAACCCTCGCGCGCGAAGAGCACGGCCATCGCTTTCCCGGTGCCGAGCCCCTTACCTGCGGAACCCGCTCCCGTGACGATCGTCACCTTGCCATCGAGCTTCTTCTCCGACATGCCTCTACCCCTCCCACTACATTTGATTGGCTTTGAACGACCCTACCGGCGGAAGCCATAAAGTTGCAGCGCGGCCGCTCGCGGCCTGAGGCAGCGGTCTTGTCGATTGTTCCTGTCCCTTTTCCTGATTCAACGAAAGAGTTGGGGAAGGAGCGATTGAAGCTCCTGAGCTGGGTCAGCATCTCCACAATGTGCTCAAGACGTTCGTCAGCCGCATTCGTCCTCTCGCCAGGCAATAGACCGAACGCCGCTTCTGCGTGAAGACGCGTTTCTACGATGGTCATGGGCATTCCTTCTCTCAAGGTCTTCAGGGATGACACGTGCGATGGACCCTTAGAGAAGTGTCAATGTACTGGGGCAGTCTCAGTCCTAGTTGAGTTGGGTGCTCACAGCCGGTAGACCATTCGCTCCACTGCCCCGTCGCTTTCAGCCCGCCCCCGCCGTTGGTTCCGAAAAGATAACGAGACGCCGAATTCCTTCGTCGCAGAGCTCGAAGAGGTCAGTAGCACGCTGATGCCCAGCCGATGTGGGTACATCCACGACGGCCACGTAGAGCGGAGGAGACTCAAGAACCGACTCGACCTAAGGCTGTGGGTGAATGGCGTCAATGGTGCGCCTATAGAAATCTCGGATGGCCTCTCGGCCCGCTATCTGTCGACCAGCGACTACGACAACGCCATCCTCTGCGTAGAGGTCTGCCACGCGGTCGTCCCCTTCGCGTACACGAGCGAACACCGCACGCACTCGGTCAGCTCCTTGGAGATCGGGATCCAGCGCAGGCATGTCAGAAGTAACGCTCCGACGGTAGCAGCACGTCCTCCTTGTCGGGCGTGGACTTCTCAGGCAAGCAATTCTCACTTCGTGGTCGGGCTCCTGATGCCGACAACGCAGATCGGCCAGCCGTTTGGTGTGGGTCTGTCCGATTCAGACCCCGCGGAACAGCGGAGGCCGATGTTCGATAGCGGCCTTCACACCTTCGGAAAAGTCTGCCGTTTTGCTCAATCGCTGTTGTTGGCTGCATTCGTGCTCCAGGGCACTTCGCGCTTCCTCAACGAGGGATTCGCGCAAAGTGGCGCGGATTGCCCGCACGGCCAGGGGTCCGGCCTCCGCTATTTCGTTCGCGTACGAAAGGGCCGCGGTGAGAAGTTCATTCGCCGGGACAAACCGATCGCAGAGGCCGACGTTTAGCGCCTCGGCTCCTCCAATTCTCCTACCCGTAAGCAAGAGGTCAGTGGCTACCTGGCGCCCCACTACCGCTGGTAGCGTCACCGTCAATGCGAAGCCCTGATGAAATCCGATGCGGGCAAAGTTCGCGCTGAAGCGAGTCTCAGGAGTGGCGACTCGAAAGTCGGCCGAGAGAGCCAACCCGCACCCACCCCCGATCGCGGCGCCCTGCACGGCTGCTACCACTGGCAAAGGAGCAGTGAAGAGTCGGAACGCCGCTCGATACAGAGCTGGAATGTCTTCGTGCCCGTTGGTGGAGAAATCCAGTCCAGCACAGAAGTGCCGCCCTTCGGACGCGAGCACGATGACGCGGCACCAATCGGTCCGTTCCAACTCCTCGTATGCGGAAGCCAGTGCCTCAATGAGCGCGGTGTCGAATAATTGTTCGGTGGTCGATGAAGCCGCGCGATGGCCACATGGGGACCTTGTCGATCGACTGTGATGTCTTTCTCGTTAGTGCTCATCGTCAATGCTTTTGCTCTCAATCAAGTTGGGATTGCACGCACCTCACTCGGCTACTATTACTCTCCACATAAACCCGTATTCGCGCCGCGAAGCTTGGAGCTTGCTGCAACCGTGTCAGATGCCGACGACGGTACACGCTCAGTTCAGGACAGTACTCATAACTGGTGGATCTCGCGGGCTGGGGCTGGCTCTGGCCCATGAATTCCATCAGCGAGGTGCGAATGTCGTCGTATGCGGGCGATCGCGTTCGGATCTTGACAAGGCCCAATCGGAATGTCCCGGTCTGACGACAATTCAAGCAGACATCACCTTACCCACCGATCGAGTGAGACTCATTCAGAGCAGTTTCTCTGGGAGCGAGGGCGGGTTCGAGGTCCTGGTCAACAATGCAGCCATTAGTAGAGCGTATGACTATTCAAACCTGCCAGCCGACCCCCATCCGCGAGAACACGTCGAGGATGAACGCCGCGTAGACCCAGCCCGAATGGGTCGTGACGTAGGTCAGGTCGGCCACCCAGAGCCGGTTGGGCTCGTCCGCGCTGAAGCGGCGCTCGATGAGGTCCTCCGGGCGGTGCTGGCGCTCGTCGAAGCGGGTGGTGATCTTGTAGGCCCGGCCTCGTCGGGCACCAGAAAGTCCCGGCTCACGCAGCAGCCGCTCGACGGTGCAGCGTCGCCACGCGGATGCCTTCGAGCGGGTCGAGGGCGGACACTTCTTGGCCACCCAATAGGTGTTCGGGACGATCTTCCACCCGTGCTCGGTGATCACCCGGCAGATCGGCTCGACCCCGAAGCGAGGGCGATGTTCGTCGATGAAGGCGACCATCGCGGCGGTCGCGGGTCGAGCTCCCGCGCAAAGAAAGCCGAGGCCGCCTTCAAGATCTCATTGGCGTCGGCGCAGCTCGAAGTTCTCCTTTTCGAGCTCTTTCATCCGGGCCCGCTCGTCGGTGGTGAGTCCGGGCCGCTGGCCGGCGTCAGTCTCGGCCCGCCGCAGCCAGATCCGCAGCGTCTCGTGGTTGATCGCCAGCTTGGCTCAGATCGACTCGATGGCTTTCCACTGCGAGGGGTGCTCGTCTTGGTGCTCGAAGACCATCCGCACGACCCGCTCTCGGACCTCGGGCGGATAGGGCCCCGTCCCGCCTTGCTCTTCTCTGGCAGCGCTCCATCCTCTCAAGGGAAGGAGCAGTCACCAGTCCCGGCGCGGTTCACTCCCTTGTACAGCACTACCAAGGGTGCTCTTCGGATGTTCACGCTCGCACTTCGTCGACAACGCGTCGGGTCGGGTGTGAGGGTGTGTGAGATCTACCCGCCAGCACTGGACACCGGTTTGACTCGAAATCTCAGCGTTGTGGCCCAAGCAGTGAATGGGGATCATGCCATGGCAGAGTTGCTCGTCAGAGTGTTGAAGGGATCATGGCTGGCGAAGAGGTGATCGTTCCATGGGACGGAGTCGGTCTACCAGAAATTTGCGCCCGCTCTAGATGAATCGATGATCGATCTGATCAACGCCGGTGTGATTCGGCGCAAAGGTTGGACTCGGTCAGCGGCTGAAGATGCCGATCAAGGCGGTTGAGTCCATAACGATCTTCTCGCTCACGCCTTGGGTTCACTTAGAGGCTCATATACCGCGGCCATGCCGAGCTTCATGAGTTCGTGGGTGGTGATCACCCCAGCGGACGCCTTCTCGCCCAGCTCTTTCGGCAAGGTGTCGATCATTGCGGGATCCACCTCGTACACCGCGAGGAACTCGGGCAGATCGGAGGGCATCATCTGGGAGTTGGAGAGCTTGTAGCGCCTGCACGAGACAACGCCGGGAACTTGAAGTGTTCCCGGAGCGTGGACCGTGTCATACCACTCGTTGAACTCTGCCTCGCGGCTGGGATCACTGATACCTGTGAAGGCGATGAGGATGGCGTTGGACATGGATTTTCCTCCCGTTCCTTGGTCAAGGATCGCACTCTATGCTCAACGGCCTCCTCTGGGACGACCGCACGTGACGAAGATCTTGCATTCGGGGACGGTCTGCGACGCTCGCTTTACGGAGCATCTGGCTCGGACCTCAAGTACCCAGAGTGGATGACAGAAGTCACCGGGTGCCCATGGCCGCTCCACGGGTTCAGAGATCCACTAGGGGATCGAGCGGAGACAAGTAAGGGAACGTCTCGTGGAACGTGCGGCGGCCATCAAGCCGTGCCGCTCAGGACCTATCCCCCAGCCTGGTCCACGTTCCGTGTCTGAAGTGGCCCAGTGCGACGTGGCCTCCCGTGGTCTGGGTGACTCCGAAGTCCGGGACGGTGGCTTCCACTCGACCGCCAGGTCTCCGATATCCCGGACGACGCCAATGGCCCCGATCGCCAGTACGCCCTCCGCTCGCACATGGCCCGGATGCGGCTCGGGTGCTTACCGCGAAGTGTCCCATGCCTACTTCGTGTTCTCTTCCGGGGTCGTGTTTCCTCGGGAAGGCCAATGCGCGAGGATCGAGCAATGACCCGAGAGAGGACGAGAATGAAGACACCGCCGATCGTTTCTCGAGAGGATTGGATGGTCGCACGAGAGAAGATCCTGGTCAGGGAAAAGGAGCTCACCCGCGCCCGCGACGCGCTAGCCGCTGAGCGCCGACGGATGCCCTGGATGGCTCTTGACAAGGAATACTGGTTCGACGGCCCCGCCGGACGGACGAGCCTCGCGGGCCTTTTCGAGGGCCGGCGTCAGCTAATCGTCTACCGCGCCTTTTACGGACCCGAAGTGACGACATATGCGGAGGGCGGCTCGTATCCCGAGCGGGCGTGCGTGGGCTGCTCCCTCGTCGCCGACCAGGTCGCGCACCCTGGCCACCTGCAGGCGCGAAACACGGCGCTCGCGTTCGCATCACGCGCGCCCCAGGCCGACCTCCAGCGCTTGAAGGAGCGCCATGGATGGGAACACATCCCCTGGTACACAATCATCGACGACTTCGACAAGGACTTCGACGTCGACGAGTGGCACGGTACCAACGCGTTCATCCGCGAAGGTGACCGGATCTTCCGCACCTGCTTCATCAACAGCCGCGGCGACGAGCAGATGGGCGGCACCTGGAGCTACCTCGACATCACGGCGCTTGGTCGTCAAGAAGAGTGGGAGGACTCGCCCGAGGGTTACCCGCAGGCTGCGCCCTACCAATGGTGGAACTACCACGACGCGTACAGGACCTGATCGCGGTGTCTCTTCGGGCTGGGAAGCCTTGATGATTATCCTCAGGCTGCAGCATCCCGTAATTGCCGCAGGAGCACTCAGAACGGGGTTCGCACAGCACATAACGAGGGGACCGGGGCGCAAACGAATCCCACGCATCCGTCGGCTCTGCGTAGGACCTAGTAGGCGGTCACGATCGATCGATACTGAGCCTGTCGACCCGGATCCGGACGAGGCGAGCACGGCTAATCCGCCATTCGCCGTCCTCGCGGAGATAGTCCTCTTCGTAGTGTCCGTAGCCCTTCAAGCCGCGCCGTCTGCCGCTCTCGCCGACGGGCCACTCGACGTAATCATGCATTGCCCAGATCCCTCGTGCCGTGTCTGAGCTCAGCAGGTCGATCTCGGGGGTGTGACCGTGATGGACGGACTGTGCACCGACCAACGACTTCCTGACGAAGGTCACAATTGCATCGCGTCCTTGGACCTTGACGTCGCGTTCCGGCAGTTCGAGGACTGCGTCCCGAGTAAAGACCTCACTGAGAACTTCCCAGATCTTGCGATCGACGGCACGGAAGTATCGGGCCTTCAGCTGTTTGATCGCCTCAAGGTCGAGGAGGTGTTGGAGTGCGTCCTGTTGCGCGCCGGACAGTTGGCCCCTCCTGTCGATGTCAGCGGCCTGGTCCGGGCACCGTATCAGACCGGGCGCGAGCCCAATCATCGTATGCACGACTGACGACCAGAAGCGGCCAACATTCAGGTCGACGGCTTAAGCGAAGGGCCCTCACGGGGGGAGCTACAAGGTCATTGGCGAACTGGGCTGGGTCCCTTCTACCTTGCCAGGACGACTATCCCCACCACTGCGAAGACAATCCCGCCAAGCAGGTAAGACAACCCCAGTACCTTGCGATATCTCTCGGGATCTCCCGTCCGAAGGGAATTGGGAATTGTCTTCCCCACAATGCCGGCTCCCATCTTTCGATAGTCAGACAGCAATGTGACTCCGAGCAACACGAGGACGATGCCAAACACGATGGCGAGTGCGCCTCCCACGCGCACGATTCTGCCCCATATCGCTCATGACGTCTCGCTAGGAGCATCCCTCCTACATCGTGCGCTCGAAGTAGGCAGAGGTCTGCAGGTCACACGCGATGCGGACCATGACGATGCGCCGGCGCACTGTTGGCCTGACGATCGCGTCCCCGATCGAGCCGATACCGACCAGCGGTCTCGCGGCTGGCTAAGTGGCTCGAAAATCGATGGTGAGGGACGGTGACGCTCCTAGAGAACACCGCCCCTCAGTTCGGATGCTGACAGGGCAGTTCATTCCGAAATAGAGCCGACCGGACTGAACGGGCACAACGGACACACAACAAACAGGTTCAGCCGTGCTTGGGATCGACCGACACCAGCTCGATACTCAGATCCCAGAGCGTTTCAAGACTGCCGTGCAAGCGGGCCGGATCCGAAATCCACCCGACCACTTGGTTTCGCCAAGATTGCACCGACTGACCTCGAATCTGCTTTGCACCACCGCGATCAGGGTCGGACTCAGTCTTCCCTTGACCACGATCTCGAAACGCTCGGCGTTCAAGGGGTTTCTTTTCCGGTGTCGCACGATTCCAAGCGGTGACGTCAGCACGTGCATCGCTTCCTCGTGAAACAGTCAGCCCCGCAAAGTCGTCACCCCTGGAGGGTGATCGTGGGCTTGGAGCCGACAGCGGGTGGCTTAGACTTAGTCCCTGCGAGGAGCCAGCAACCACGTGGCTATCTGGTCATCAGGTCCGGCGGTGTCGGAGCGGCTCACGTTCCAGCCGGTCCCCTCGAGCAACCGCTGGAAGTAATCGATCACCGCCTCGTCATCTCTGACTCCAGGATCACCGATCTCCTCCTCGGTGAATCGACTGAAGGACCCGACTCCGCCACCCTCCAGCGATAGGTACACGCTGTGCTCGTCCAGCCTTTTTGCGGTCGCCTTCTTGGCGGCGGGATCGTAGGTGATTAGGGGAGCGGCCGCCATGTGGAGATCGTAGGTCTGGCGGCGGGTGGCGTAAGCCAAAGATGTTCTCGGCAGTGCTTCCAAGTGCAGTAACAACCTCGGCCCATCGATGGATGCGCTCCCCATCGTCAAGGACGCCCGCCGGGCCGCGTTTCGGGGCACCGCTCATTCGGACCTTTGCTAAACGCCTATGGCCTTGTGATTTGTACCCCCCCGGGCAGCTCGACGCGGTAACAGGGGAGCAGCGTCGCCGTCGCCCTTGCGTTGAAGGGTGCAGCGAAAGGTTCCTTGTTGCAGAAGAGTGGTCTAGTCGTACCCACCTTGGGCGGAGTGAGATTGCCCGGAAGCGACGGAGCAATCTGCGCTGAACGCACTGGTACTCCATTGCCGGGTCCGCCAGGCTCCTGCAACGCCCCAACCGTGGCGGCAGTGATCGTCAGTACGGCCAGTCCTCCCAAGATTCCGATTGGAACGAGGTGGCGATGAATCACCCTCGAAGTATGTCCGAGGGCAGGTCGCTACGACCTTCATCCCAAGCACCACCCTTGAGCTCAGTCTCGGTGGCGGAGAGGCTCGCGGTGGCAATGCGGGTGCGCCAATCCCTCGGCCCGCCACTAACCGGCATTGCGGGTCAGGGTGTTTAGACGTAGGAAGATCGCCGAAGAACTGTGCAACGTCATAGTTGCCGAACTTCCGATGTAAACCAGTCGGCGCACTGATCGACATCGGTGACTCCGGAACGCCGAGGCACGGCGCCTGGCAGCTCAACGTGAGCTAGACGGTAAGACTGAGACGGACCCGACGACCGAGGCACGGTCCAGGCCCTCGTCAAGCAGATCGAGGGGGGTTGGTCGGCCTGGCGGAGGCCGAGCGGCCCAGACGGCGGCCGTGTACGGACTCTCGGCCTCGAGCTGACCTATCACCCGAGACCGACACGCTGGACACTAGAGCCCGATCGGATGCGAATACCAGGGGTCGTGTCGGAGGGGATTCACCTTGAGCACGCCAGCGTGGGAGACCAGCTGGAGGTGAACGAGGGGGCGCCCGACCGGTCAGGCGCCCCCTCCTGCGCAGCGGGCCCTTGCGATCCCCCCCGCACCCCCACCAGACGCCTACCACGTCTCCCGCCACTCGTCGTAGCACAAGAGCCAGTCGATGAGGCGCCAGAAGAGGCTCGGTCCGGCTCCTCTGCACGCCGCCTAATGGTGTCAGGTAGGCCGGCTGATGAGCTGCTCGCGGAGGCCCTCTACGCCGGGCGCATCGTCGGACATGCCACCAGCGATTCGAGAGCGAGTGGGCTTCTCCGGGTTTGACGGACATCCACGATCAGGTGCACAGCACCAGAGAGGATGCCCATCATGGAGACCATGGAGAGGAAGAAGAAGCCCCGTCCCCGCCGGTCGTTCACCCCGGAGTTCAAGGCCGAGATCGTCGAGCACTGCAGACGCGGTGACCGCTCGATCGGCCAGGTGGCCCGGGACTTCGACCTGACAGAGACGAACGTGCGCAGCTGGGTGAAGCAGGCCGAGATCGACGCCGGTGAGCGGCCCGGACTCAGCACCGAGGAGCGGGCCGAGCTGGCACGCCTGCGCCACGAGAACCGCCAGCTGCGCCTCGACAACGAGACGCTCAAGAGAGCAACGAGTTTCTTCGCCCGGGAGACCCGATGACGGTGGACCCGTTCATCGAGGCGGAAGAAGCTGCAGGTCACGGTGCCAAGCGCGCCTGTCGCCTGCTCGAGGTCTCCCGGTCCGCCTACTACGAGCGCAAGAAGGCCATCCCCTCGGCCCGGGACATCACCGACGCCGAGCTGACCGAGAAGATCAAAGAGGTCCACGACGAGTCCAAGGGCACCTATGGGTACCTGCGGGTGCGCAAGGCCCTCGCTGACGAGGGCGTCTTGGTCGGCAAGTGGCGGGTGCGCCGGCTCATGCGAGCGGCCGGCCTCGAGGGCCGGGCCAAGAAGCGCTGGCGCACGACGACGGTGCCCGATCCCGAAGCCGAGGCGGCCAAGGACCTGATCCAGCGCCACTTCGGGCCGTGCGAAGAACTCGACCGCCGCTATGTCGGCGACATCACCTACATCGCCACCTGGGAGGGCTGGGCCTACCTGGCCACCGTCATCGACCTGGCCAGCCGCAAGGTCGTGGGCTGGGCGCTGGCCGATCACATGCGCACCGAGCTGGTCGAAGACGCGCTCTGAGATGGCCTTCGCCCAGCGTCGGCCGGCCGAGGGCGTGATCTTCCACTCCGACCGGGGATGCCAGTACACGAGCGGCGACTACGCCACGCTGGCCCGGGCCAACGGCGTGGTGCTCTCGGTCGGGCGCAAGGGCGAGTGCTGGGACAACGCGGTGGCCGAGAGCTTCTTCGCCACCATCAAGCGCGAGCTCATCGACACGCGGTCGTGGCCGACGAGGGCGGGACTTCGCCGCGCTGTCTTCGAGTACATCGAAGGCTGGTACAACACGCGCCGTCTGCACAGCTCGCTCGGCTACCGCAGCCCCGCCAAATACGAAGCACTCATCCACCACAACGCCGACCGTCAGGCGGCATGATCAACACAACCAACCTGTCCGTCGAACCCGGTCAAGCCCAGAGCTGTCTGGTAGGGCGTAGGGTCCTCGGCGAGCAGCTCATCCATCGGCCATCGAGGGTACGACTCCGCGGTGACTCGCGGGTGGATCCGACACCGGGTCTACGGTCGCGTCGGGGACCCGATGCCTAGCCTGGTGACCAGGTCCCGGCTTCGTCGCCGGGGCGGGACTGTGCTGGCGGAACGTCTACGACCGCAACCTCCAGGCGTCCCGCTGCCCCGAGACACCGTCCTGGACGGTGCGCTGGAGGTTCCCACGAGAGGCGGCCGCTGGTGGGGCGTGTGGGCGTGCTCGGACCACCGCGAGGGTCTGACGGGGGTTGCGGGAGTACGCGTGCCGACGCCGAGAGAACTCAACCCACCCCGCCGCGCCCGCCGCTGAAATCCGGCAGGGGGAAGTTACCGGCAAAACGGCGGGGTGGGAATGAGCTCCTCGTCATTACTACGGATTGAGCGGCCGAAGAGATGGTTACTTACGTCAGGATCGGATCGATCCTCCATTCGCGAGTGACCCCGCTACGTTTGCGCGAACCGGACGGCGGCTGATCGAAGGCTCCTCCCCCTGCGCGTTTGGTCGGACCTCGCCCGCATGATTCGGTCGGAGCTCGCCGAGCAGATGGACGAGCTGCTCCGCGAGCTGGTGGGGCGGGTCAGAACTCCTCGAACGAGTCACATGTCGAAAGCAACGGATTTGTAACCTGGTGTTGAGCGCGTCCACGGTCGAGGCAATTAGGCTCAAAGCCTTAGAACGCGGTCCGGCCGGCGATCCCCCTCCCCACTTCCCCCCGGGAGCGGACGCCGGCCGCACCGCGTTTCCAGACAGTAGCCCCAGCGTTCCGGGCCCCGCTTTGGCGGGGTCGCTTTGCATTCTCTCCCGCGCCGGCTGCTCTCCGAATTTCGGCAGCTCATCCATCGATCCGAGGGAGCCGGCCGCGAGGGCAGCTCGTCTTCCGCCTCGTCCGCTCGATGGCTCGGGATCAGCCCGTCCCTTCGAAGCGGGGCGACTCCTTCTCGGCGGGCTCGATCGGCGTCGAGGCGATCACCTTGCGGAGTGTCCGGGCAGGCCCCTTGAGCGGGACGTTGCCTCGGGCGTGCTGGACGGCCAGGTTGTCCCAAACGACGAGATCGCCCTGGGCCCAGTAGTGGCGGTAGAGCCCGCTCGGTTGGTAGAGATGGGTGAAGAGCTCCTCGAGCAACGCCTCGCTCGCATCGTGCTCCAGCCCGACGAGAGCGAGGGTCTTCTGCTGGCTCACGAAGAGCACGGTCTGCCCGGTGCGAGGATTACGGAGGGCGACCGGCGTGATGGCCGTCTGGGCCTCGGTGAACACCGGGATGAGCACATCGCCCTCATCGTTGTCCCGGTCGGCGTACGTCTCATCGTGCCCGTGAACCGCGTGAAGACCCTCCACGCGGGCACGCAATTCCTCGGGAAGGGTGTTCCAAGCATCCGTCGAGCTGGCGAAGATCGTCGGCGCCACCGGAGACTCGATTTCCTCCCCGTAGAGCGAGAGCGACGCACAGGGGCGGGAGAAGGACATCATGTCGCTGTGGAAGAGAAGCCGCCCGTACGGTGCGTTGGCCCCGGGCTTGCGGTTCGAGACGTAGTGCGGCTCAGGGAGCTCCTGACCCTCCTCCGCGAGGGCTTCGGCCGAGGTCGCGTCATCGAGCCCGACCAGCCCCCTGGTCAAGAGAGCCTGAACGTCTGAGTCCACTTCGAGCCCGCGGAAGATCAAGAGCCCTCGCTCGTCGAAGACCTGCTGGAGCAGGCGGCGATCCTCGTCGCCCAAGCCGGAATCAGGGTCGATGCCTTGGATTTCCGCTCCGAAGGCCGGCATGACCGATCGGACGCGCAGTCCGCTCATTCGCTCCGTCCAATCTCTCGGGAATGCGCTGCTCGATCATGGTGCCACTCAGGTGCCATAGCGTCCAGAACGATGCCGATATCTCATCAGGTGATCGGCTCGATCTCCTTCTCCCCGGCGGCTGTACCGCACCACCGGCGATCCTCCAGTCGCCAGTGCCCTCCGCCATTCGACGGTGCGTCGCTCAGGCATCGCCGCGTCGGCTGGGCCGCGTCGAGCTCCGTCAGCGTCGGAGGCCGATATGGCGTGGGCTCCCGGGCTAGTGCCGTATCAGGCAACGTTTGCGCGCTTGACCAGCTCACGCAAGGTGCGGTCGTGAGCGTTGCGGTTGCGCCAGATGATGTAGCGGCGGATCATGGAGTTCTGCTCTTCGTGTGAGCGGTGGTCGGTGCCGTCGAGGGTGAAGTAGCGCAGCGCCTGGAACTGCGCCTCGATCCGGTTCATCCAGCTGGCGTTGGTCGGCACGTAGGCCAGTTCGACGTTGTTGGCTTCGGCCCAGTTGCCCACCCGGGAGTCGACCTTGGTCGAGAGGTGCGGGCTGAAGTTGTCGAGCACGATGGCGATGCGGACGTTGGGCGGGTAGAGGGTGCGCAGGTAGCGGCAGAACTCGAGGAACCTGGTGCGGTCCTTGGTCGTCTTGACGTGGCCGTACATCTTGTCGGTGTGCAGGTCATAGGCGGCCATGAGGTGGCGGACGCCCTTGGTGCGGGTGTAGGTGGCCCGGCGACGTCGGCGTCGTGGTTCTTCGGACCCCTCGCCCTTGACGATCCTCGGTGCCCACTGCTTGCCCGGCCGGGGCAACAGGTTCAGCGGGCCGAACTCGTCCATGCAGATGATGACGCTCGGATCGCCCTCCTTCGGTGTTGCCTTGCCATCGGCGATCTCGTAGAGCTCGAGCACCCGATTCTTCTTGGCCTCGAAGTCGGGGTCGGTGGATTGCTTGTAGGTCTTGATCACTTGAAAGGAGACACCCTCCTCGCGGAGGAGCACGCGCAGACCCTCGTGACTGATGTCGTCGACCACCCCCTCGGCGACGAGGAACTCGGCCAGCTTGGACAAGCTCCAGGTGGAAAAGGGCAGGTCGTGGTCGACCGGACGGCTGAGGGCGATCTTCTTGATCTCCCGGCGCTCGGGCAGGGTGAACTTCGGCGGCCGGCCTCCCGCGTACCTAGCGACCAACGACTCAAACCCGTCAGCGTTGAAGTTGTGGATGACCTCTCTGACCCGGTCTTCTGACGTGAAGGCAATCTTGGCGATGGCTGGCACGTCCATCCGTTGTGCTGACCAGAGCACGATCTGGGCTCTTCGCCATCGCACCACCGAGCCCGAGCCCCGGCGCACGATCGAGAGGAGCTTGCGTCCCTCCTCGTTGGTGATCTCCCTGACTGCCACGCGTTCTGCCATGGCACCACTTTGCGCGACCCGGAGATCAAAGTGGTGGACGCGCCCCACCAACGTTGCCGGTCACGGCACTAGCTCGTCGGGTGGGGGTACGGCCCAGCGGCGACGCGCGGGTGGATCATTCGACAGACAACAGCCCCGCCGTACTCAGCAGGCGGGGCTGTTGTGGTCTGCGCCATCCTCCTGGTTTCCAGGTTGGGCGCTCTGGGCATGTTACCTGCCGTTTGTCTCCCCATAACTCGTTCATGGAGCGTCCGACCGCCCCCAGCTCAGCCGAGCCGGTGCTGGCGGCGGGAATAGATCTACGTCCCAACAACAACATCGCAGCCGTGACGTTTGGCTCTACTCCTCATAAACCGGGATCGGCCAGTTTGGCTAGGTGTCCTGGGTCACCGAACTCTCGGACACGATCTTCGACGCCCTCAACGAGGCTCTCCCCAACGACGAGGACTCTCAAGTGATCTGGCGCGTCGATGTGTCCGACGGCTGGGACAGCGTCCTCTTCGTCAGCGTCTGCTCAGGAATCCGCCGTCACGATGCCGGCGCTGCGGTCACACAGATCATCCATGCTGTCGTGGCCCGCGTGATGGGCCGGCGCCGCCACATTGTCCGGATCATTTGGGCGATCTGACGTCATTTGACTGCCATCCTCAGCCCCGCGACCTCATCTCGGCCTTCAGCCCTTGGGCGGGACGGTGCTTCCGGATGGTCCAGTCCGACCAGCTACAGGCCACCCACTGCTAGGAGGCGCCGGCATGGAAGGGCAGATGGCAGGGGCGGCAAGGGGCGTTGGTGCTGCGCGTGAGCCTGTCCCGTGCGCCTCGACGCACTGACGGGCCTTCGGAAGGGCTGAGGTGTTTGGTAGCGGCGGCGGTCGGACTCATGGGACCCCGTCATCCGGATTCATCGGAAACATTTGGGGGCTCGCCGGGTGCCGGATGATTGTTCTGCTGCCACGTAAGCCACCACGCCCCTACGACCAGATCGAGATCGCCCACGCCGCCCGTGTGAGGATCCACGATGATGGGTGGAGAAGGCTCCTCTGGCTCCGCCAGCGATGTCTCCTTCGCCTTGTCGAGCATTGCCTGGATGGCGTCGAGCTGTTGATGGACTTCTTGCGACGTCGAAGCTGGACGTAGGCTGACGGCGACCCACGTTTGACCATCCTCACCCTCGATTGAGCGGGCCGGCACGCCGCTGGTAGCGCAGACCTCGTCGAAGACGGCGCGCTCCTTTGGCGTAACGGGGTCCTGGAGTCGGAGCAGGATCTCCGGAACGCCCTCAGCGTCGACCACGGTCGGGGGCTCCTGGTAATACGCGATCCACAGCACAGGGTGAGGCTAGGTCAGGCCACCGCCCGCCGAATCCCCCGCAGCGTCGTCAGGATGATTGACAAATCGATTCGCCGTCACGCTGGGAGCAATCGGGCTCACAAGCCGTCGCCACGGGCCAGCTTCTCGACGAGCTCGTCGCACAAGTCAGCGGCCCGGTGATGGGCCGAACTGGCAATCCGCAGTTTCGGGATGATGCCCGAAAAGTTGCCCTTCATGTAGTCATCCTCGAGGTCCGAAGCGTCCTGGCCGGCGATTCGGGCCTCCATAAAAGCGTCCTTGACGTCGGTGTAGTCGCTCATGCCACCCGACCCTACGCCGCACGCTGGTAAGTCCGCGTGTGTAGAGAGTGGCTGGGAGGCGGGCCCAAAGAGGATTACACACCCAAGGAGGATCACGGTGAACGTCCCCACCACTATCGACGCGTCGGTCTGGCTGGGCAAGTATCTCGAGGGCGCCGAACGGTGACACCGATCTGGCGAGAGCCATGCTGGCCGCCTTCGCCGAGGCCCTGATGTCGGCCGAGGCCTCGCTGCAGTGCAACGCCGCCTATGGCGAACGGACCCCCGAGCGCGAGAACTAGAGGAACGGCTATCGCCTGCGGCCCTGGGATACGAGGGTCGGCTCGATCGAGCTGGCCGTGCCCAAACTCCGCCGGGGCGTCTACAGCCCCGAGTTCTTGCTCCAGCCGCGCCGCCGGGCCGAGCAGGCGCTGGTGTCGGTGGTCTGTGCGGCCTACGTGGAGGGCGTCTCGACGAGGCGGGTCGACGACTTGGTCAAGGCCATGGGAATCGACGGGATCTCGAAGTCCGAGGTCTCGCGCATGGCCAAAGAGCTCGACAAGGTGGTCACCGAGTTCAAGGAGCGCCCTTTCGACCAGGGACCCTATCGCTACCTGTGGATCGACGCTTTGACGCAACGGGTCCGCGAAGGGGGCCGTGTGGTGAACGTCTCGGCCGTCATCGCGACGGCCGTGGACGAAGAGGGTCGGCGCATGATCGTCGGCTTCGACATCGCGACGACCGAGGACACGGCTGCGTGGACGGGGTTCCTCCGCGCCCTGGTGGCTCGGGGACTCAGTGGTGTCGAGCTCGTCATCTCCGACGCCCACGGGGGGATCAAGGCTGCCATTGCCCAGGTCTTCGCCGAGGCCTCCTGGCAACGCTGCCGCACCCACTTCATGGCGAACTTGGCCTCTCGCTGCGCCAAAGGCAACTGGCCCATGATCGCCACCTTGGTGCGCTCGATCTTCGAGCAGCCTGACCGAGACACCACCTGGAGCCAGCTGGCCGATGTCACCGACAAGTTGACCCAGGCCGGGTTCTGCGACGTCGTGACGTACCTGCTCGACGCGGCCGACGACATCTTGGCCTTCAGCGCCTTCCCGACCGAGCACTGGCGCCAGATCCGCTCCAACAACCCCCAGGAGCGGCTCAACAAGGAGATCCGCCGGCGCACCGACGTGGTGGGGATCTTCCCCAACCGAGGGGCCGTCATCCGCCTCGTCGGCGCACTCTTGGCCGAGCAGACCGACGAGTGGGCCATCACGAGGCGCTACATGTGTGCCGAGTCGCTCAAGGCTCAGAAGAAGCTCGAACCCTCACCCGAGGACCCGAGGCCGGCCATCGACGCCACCGCAGAGGAGGTCGCCATCGACAGCGCAACATAGGATCGAGCAATCAGAGAACAGGTTGACGCGGGAGTCGTTGCACGTCACGACTTCATACACCACCCGTTGGGACTCAACTGTCGCCTGCCGCCGCTGACTCTTGGGAAACGCGAACCAACCTCTTCGGGGTACGAGTGCCCCCGCCCGATGTGCGCGGGACAGTGGCTGATCGGCGCCTTGGTAAGAAAGCATCGACCTGGCACAAGGTAATCGTCCCCCTACGCATTCGTTGGGACCCGGCGCGTATCAAGCGACACCGGTGCTAGCTCAATATCCGGGGCCACTGTGCCGCTAGCCGGTCCAGTGGGTAACCCAGCTCAGCCCTGGTGATTGTGTTCCCGGGGCTGAGCCGCGCCGACTACAGCCCGAGCTTGCGCAGGGCCTTCGACAACACCCCGTTGGTTGAGCGGTAGACCTTCCGGCGCACCACGCGCTTTCCGTAGCTCGTGGGACCCTTCTCGGCGACCTCGACGTTGTCGAGGTCCCGCGCTGCTCGTAGAGCTGGGAGCGCAGTGACTTGCGTCGGGCCATCACGCATTCTCCACGATCGTCCGCCCCTTCGTCTTCGCACTTCAGGATGTCGGAGCCAGGCCGTCCAGGCCGGCCTTGAGGCGGGCCACGGGTTCAGGGAAGTCCGGATACCGGCGGCTCCAGTCGTGGACAATGGGCGTCCGTCCCGGCGTTGCGATCCCCTTTTCGGCGAGGCTGGTTCGCGTTTGGGGTGGATGGACCCACCCCTATCTCCTACCGGATCTGAGGCATTGGTTGGATGAGGCCATGATGTTGCACGAACCTCCTTGAAGGACGTTTGACTGATTCAGCAGACGAACGGGCACTCTGGAGACTCGACCCTGTGTTGCCCACACCGCCCCCTTTCCTAGGGTCGGGCAGTCAGTTCCGGTTGCACAGTGAGCAGAAGCGACTCGGTGCGACCTTGCGCATTGGGTGGTCCCTTCGTGGCGAACTGGACGAAGAGGATTACCTCGCCAACGTCAACGGGGTCTTCCGCCATATGGTTGGAGCAATCTGAGGCCGACGGCGGTACGATTCACCATCACGCGCCACCGGGAGAACCCATGAGCAGAGTCCCCATTGTGTCGGCGGACGGACATGCCGTGATGCCGGCTGAGCTGTGGCCCAAGTACCTCGAAGTGCGCTTCCACGACCAGCTGCCCTCGTTCAAGCATGAGAACGAGGTGAACGAGCGGGCGATGTTCCCGTTGAACGACATGATGATGGTTCCAGCCCTCGACGTCTTCGACGGCGACGGCCAGTACCGGTCCGGAGGGTGGAAGGGCGCATGGGACTGCGATGTGCGGCTCGAGCAAATGGACCGGGAGGGCGTCGCGGCAGAGATGGTGCACCACGGATTCTTCCGGGTAAGCGACCTCGGCTTCAGCGTGATGTGCGCAACCTATCGGCCCGACGTCGTCGATGCGGGTGCGCGTGCGTACGACCGGTGGGCGTTCGACACTTTCGGTCACGCGACTGATCGGCTTCTCCTCGTGGGCGCCATGGGCGCATGTACGGACGTCCAGTCGACGATGGCACAGGTGACGTGGGTCGCCGACCACGGGTTCGTCGGTACATACGCGCCCGGCTTTACATCGGTTCCGGGCGTACCGCCGCTCGACGACGAGCAGTGGGACCCCTTGTGGGCGCTTTACGCCGACCGCGGCCTGGCCGTCGTCGTGCATGGAGGGTACGGTCTGCCCCAGGGGTTCGCGTTCGACCGGATCCAGGCGACGTGCGACCAGATCGAAGCCCAGGGCGGGAGCGAGCTCGATCTTGTGACGGCGTTGGTCAACGACATCTTTAACCATGAGTTCGTCGGCGACCTCAGGCACCGGCGAGCGATGTGGCAGTTGATGGCGGGAGGCGTGTTCGATCGTCATCCAGACCTGCGCCTACTCATGACCGAAGTCCGCGCCGACTGGCTCCCGGAGACCCTCAGGCACTTCGACGCGACATACGACGAGCATCGTGCGCAGCTCAGAAGCGCTCGCCGACCGAGCGAGTGGTGGGCCAGTAACTGCATGGCGGGCGTTTCGTTCATGCACCGGGCCGAGGTCGAGCAGCTCGACGAGATCGGTGTCGACAAAATGAGCTTCGGGCGCGACTACCCCCACGCCGAGGGAACCTGGCCGAACACGCGGGAGTACCTGGCTGACCTGTTCGAAGGAACGTCCGAAACCGACGTCCGGAAATTGCTCGGTGAAAACCTGATCGGGTTCTTGGGCCTCGACGCGACGCGTGTCGCGAGCATCGCAGAGCGAGTCGGTCCCACTATCGAAGAAATCACCAGCGCCGGTCCTGCCGCTCCCGCCCTCGTCGAGCATCTGGCGCAACGGTGCGGTTACCTCAAGGCAGCCGAAGGAGGATCAAGGCTCCAGGAGCTCGGTGTCCTCCTGAGCGACGATCTCGCTCGCATGCGTCGGAGCTCCACCTAACCAGCCATCAGCGAAGCCCGAGCCGAACCCCGTCATCGTCGGAGGGCCACGACAAGCGTGACATCGGACGCAATGGTTCCGACGATCCATCGCGGACACTTCCTCATGTGCCGTTCTGTCGCATGACTGAGCGTGTCCCCGAACGCCACGCCGGTACGATCGGCACTTGGCGCGTCACAGTTGACGACGTTTTGGGCGCTCCCGTCCGAATGGTCCATGGTCTAATGAGCCATGTTCTACATCCTGATCTTCAGTCTCCTCGCGGGTGTCTTAGTTGTCGGAGGTATCACAACCATGATCCGTCGGCGAAAGAATCTGGGACGCGAGGAAGGGCACACGACCCACGGTGATGCCAGTCGTCGTAATCGAAAGGCCAAGCGGGCCCAATCACAACATGGCAGACGCAAGCGCCATTAGCGGTAGGTCAAGCGATCCTGGACTGGACCGTGCGGGGTGCACCTGAACACCGGTTCAGGGAGGACCTCCGCCCACTGCCTTCGCCCAGGCGGGCCCTCCTTGGCGCCCCGCTCGCCAGCCCGCTCTGCTCTTGTCCCGTTAGCCTATTCTTCTCTGGCCTGTCGGCGATGAGAAGTGCCACAGAAGCGGGAAGCTGGAGGGGCCGCCGGAAGCCGGACAGAGAGACGGAGAATGGGAGCCGCATCGAGGCGGTACGAGTGATTACCCTCAATCGGAGTGCCTTCTGACGCTCACGCACGCCGCTGGATCGTGTTCGGGGTCGTATGCGCGGGGGTCACCATGACAGTGGTCGACGCAACGATCGTCAACGTGGCGCTGCCCACAATCCAGCGCAGCCTCCACTTCAGCCAGGCCGGTCTGGCCTGGGTCATCGACGCCTATCTGATCACCTACGCCGGCTTGTTGCTCCTGGCGGGGAGGTTAGGCGACCTCGTCGGCCGAAAGAGGGTCTTCCTGGCCGGCGTGGCCCTGTTCAGCGCCTCCTCCGCGCTCTGCGGCTTCTCCGACAGCCAGGGGATGCTGGTCGCGTCCGCGCTTCGCGCAGGGCGCGGGCGCCGCCCTCACCGCGTCGGTCGTGCTGGCCATCGTCGTCCACGAATTCCCTGACCTGCGCGAGCGCGCCCGGGCCCTCAGCACCTACATCGCGGTGGCAATCGGCGGAAGCTCCGTCGGGCTCCTCCTCGGCGGCATTCTCACCCAGGCGCTGAGCTGGCACTGGATCTTCTTCATCAATCTCCCGGTGGGCGTGGCGACGTTCGCCCTCGCCTTCGTCCTCCTCGAGGAGAACGAAGGGTCCGGTATGGCGGCCGGCGTCGACATCGGAGGGGCATTGCTGGTCACGGTGGGACTGATGCTCCTCATCTACGCCATCGTCACCTCCAACCAGTACGGCTGGACATCGGGTCACACCCTGATCTTCGGCGCGGCCGCGCTGGCCGCCCTTGTGGTCTTCTTCGTGCTCGAGACCCGGCTCGCCACGCCGATCATGCCCATGCGGGTCCTGCGTTCTCGGGGGCTTGGCTCGAGCAGCTTGTCCAGGGCATTCAATGCCGTGGGCATCTTCAGCTCGGGTTTTCTCGGCGTCCTCTTCCTCCAGCACCTGCTCCATCTCAGCCCGATCGAAACCGGGCTGGCCTTCCTGCCCCAGACCCTGACCCTGGCCGGCATGTCGCTCGGGTTGACCAACCGGCTTATGCGGGTGTTTCGGGCCAAACCGACCGCGCTAGTGGGGTGCGCCCAGATCTTCGCCGGCCTCGTCCTCTTTGCCCTGGCCACACCCGCGACCACTTACTTCCCTCAGCTGTTCGGCGCCATGCTCCTGCTGGGGGTGGGCAGCTCCATGGCCCTCACCCCCTTGCTAAACATCGGCTTGGCCCGTATCCCCAAACCGGACGCCGGAATGGGATCGGGCATCATCAACGTGAGCCAGACGGTGTCCGCTGCGCTCTGTATCGCCATTCTCGGTGTCGTGTCTGCCAACCGCACGCGCGCCTTGCTGGCCACCGGGAGCTCGGTCTCGCACGCCCTGACCGGGGGCTACCGCCTCGGCTTCGCGGTGGCCGCGTCCTGCGTGGTCGTCGGCGCACTGATCTGCATGTGGTTCGTACCCTCGGGGCAGGCCCCGTCCGTCGAGGCGTCGTCGACGGGCACGACACCGATCGACCCGACCCGGGGCGACGGCGCTTCCGACGAGGCCGCCGAAACCACGGAGAGCGCCACGGTATGACGCCCGTATGTGGCCTGCAGCTTATGACCATCCCAGACCGCGGGGACGGTGGGACATTCACTCCGGCACGAGTGGAGCAAGACGACAGAACCTTTACGGTGGGCG
Organism: uncultured Acidimicrobiaceae bacterium; assembly: GCA_963787485.1. Classification (GTDB taxonomy): domain Bacteria; phylum Actinomycetota; class Acidimicrobiia; order Acidimicrobiales; family RAAP-2; genus Bog-473. Next base: position 212,033 of record CAWBDF010000003.1, read on the forward strand.
ATCCGATGGAACTCCCAATCGTGCGATCGAATCTCTAATAGCCATGGTGTCGCAGTCCTCTGGCGTAACGAAGAAATCGTGCCTGGACAGTTTGTCTTTCTTGATCCGGCGTTTTGAGGCGAGGCCTTCTGCGATTGGACCGGTTCGATCTCCATCAGGAATGGGCAACAATCCGACGAAAGCCGAGCGGACTCTGGCCGGAGTACGCTCAGCTCACCTCAGGAGTGAACGTGAGATGAAGCTCCCGGATGCCGCGGACCTGGCTGTGGTGAAACTTGGGGGGCTGGTCAGGACACACACGGAAGTCCGGAATCCGCCGGAGGATCTGCTCGAATGCGATGGCGAGCTCGACTCGGGCCAGGTTCGATCCGAGGCAGCGGTGACGGCCGACAGCGAAGGTCAGGTGTCGGTTGTTAGGCCGGTCGACCTGAAGTTGGCCGGGGCACGCGAACTGTGAGGGATCGCGGTTGGCGGCCGAGAGGAAGGCGAGAACCCGATCGCCCGGCTGAAGCGTAACGCCGTGCAGCGTCACCTGCTTGACGACAACGCGGCCCGGCGCGGTCCCCACACCAAGCCGCAAGAGCTCTTCGACGGCTTCGGGGATCAGGGAAGGGTCGTCGATCAGGCGCTTGCGCTCGGTCGGGTTCTCGCTGAGGTAGATCATGCCGTGGCCCATAATCCCGCGGACAGTGTGAAGTCCCGCGACCATCAAAAGTCCTAGAATGCGGAGCAATTCGTCGTCGGTGAGCAGTCGTTTACCCTCGTAGCGTGCCCGTAGCAAGTATCCCGTGACATCGTCGAAGTCGGGGTTCCGGCGGCGCTCGACGATTATCTGATTGAAGTATTCCTGGACCTCGCTCCTGGCAGCCATTCGGAATCGGTGGTTCTCCTCCTCAGTCGTTCCCGGCTTCCCAACGATAAGGTCTTCGCTCCAACGGGAGAGCTTCGGTTCGTCATATGCCGGCCATCCCATCAGCGACAGAAACGTCGTGGTGGGAAGCGGGTGAGCGAAGGAGGAGACAAACTCGCAGGATCCGTCCCGCGCGAAGCAGTCGAGAAGCTTGTTCGCGGTCTCTCGGATCGGCTCGTCCAAGGCCCTCATCCGAGCCGGGCTGAACACGGGATTGAGCAGCTGCCGGTACGCGGTGTGCTCGGGCGGGTCATACTGCACGGGGATCGGCCGGTGGTCGTACTCGGACGTCAGAGAGGTCTCCACGGCCGAGAAGACGTCGTCGTTGCGGACCACCTCATAGACGTCGTCGTAGCTCGTGACAAGCCAGTAACCGCCGTGGGCAGGACAGTACGCAATTCCCGTGCTGTTCTGTACGGCCGCGAGCCGCTCGTGCACGGAGTCCACAATGCTTTCGTCCTCCACGTCGAAGTCGACGACCAGTTCCTTGGGGACATCGTCGAGACGTGTGACCATTGGCGCTCTCCTCGTTGGACAGACAGTTGTTGTTCGCTTACTCGGGCAGTTTTCGCGTCTAATGACTCGGGTTAAGGTTTCGTGCGCACAAGGGAAGCGCTCGCTGGCACCTTCATTACCTGGCGCTGCTGACCAAAAAGAATTCCACGGGCTCCTTGCCCAGCATCTCGGGATTGCACGGCGTGCCGCCCGTCACCCATCGAACGTCGCCCACCTTGTAAACCCCTCGCCTTCTAAGTGCAGTTCCCCGAGCGTGGGATGTAAAGCGTATCGGAGAGATGCCAACGTAACCATTTTCACCTCTGGGTGTCGCCATTTGCTTGTGCCTCAGACTACGGCCGCTGATTTGGGCTGAATTACTGCGTACGACTTATAGTCGATAAAACGCCCGAGCGGTTCCGCCTCGCAACAGGCGCTTCGACTGCTCGTCTATCTCAAGGTCATTGAGCTCTTCGAGCTCGTGCTGGCAAGACGCCACGCTGACTTCATGGGGAAAGTCTGAGGAGTACATGAACGGCTGGCACCCAAAGTCCTTGATCGCGGTGGCAAGATAGCGCTCACCCCCTTCGCATCCCAAAACGATGCGGCCCTGAGCCATCAGATCGCGGAAGTAGTCGAGCACTGAGCTACCCGATTTGAGTTTGAGCACTCGCTTCGATTCGACCGGTTGCAGGGCCTTGAAGGACTCGGTGAACCGCTCGGCCGCCATGAGGATCCAGGCTGATCCACCCTCGAGGTACGCCACCCGAAGCCCCGGAAACAGTTCAAATACCCCATTGAAGAGCATTCCACCCAAGGTGATAAGAAGCGATATTGGATGACCAAGGCCGTGGATCGGTGCGTAGACGTTTAGGTCGTCGAAGCCCATACCGTCGTGGCCGTCGCCATGGAATCCTAGCGGGACATCGAGTTCTTGAGCAGCCTGGTAGACTGGGAAGAACTGCTCGCTTCCGAGATGGTTCGGCAACCCGTGCGATGGTATGACGGCCGAGCAGAACCCAAGCTCTTGGACGGCTCGTCGCAGCTCCGCGACCGCTTCGGAGGGCACTTGCATGGGCAGGAGCGCGGCTGCCTGGAACTTCCCAGAGGGATGGCGGAGGTAGGTGTCGGCCATCCATTCGTTGTAGGCGCGACTCAGCGCAATCGAATACTCGAGATCCCGTGCACGGCCGATGGTCGTCGCGAGCGTCGGATAGAGCACCGTGCGTTCGATTCCAACCGCGTCGAGGAAGTACTCCCACGAAGCCGGATCCAAGCCGTGTTCGGCGGGTTTACGGTCGAGCATTGCGGTCGTCACATACGGCATGTTGTTAAGAAATCCGAGCGGCGGGAAAAGATTGGCGGGTTCGCCCGTCCCACCGTGCAATGTCTGCTCTCGCAGTTCACGGTACGGCCCTGGTAGCCGCTGGAGGATGCCCCGCATGTCTTCGATCACGTGGCCGTCCGCATCGATCAATTCGTCCTTCGTCTGCTCGGCATCACTACCTGCTCTAACTGTGGTCGTGCTCGTGCTCGTGCTCACGCCACCTCCTTTCTGTGTCTAGTTCCGGTTCCGGGATGTCTCGATCTCATGAAATTCGGCTTCGGAAGGGTTCAGCCCGCGCGCACTGACCCAGCAGTTGTGGGCGAAGTGCTCACCGGGCGGTAGAGAAGGCGGCGAGATGCCGCAGCCCGTTTCTGGAATCGGCGTTCGCAACACCAGACGGTCAAGAGCTGCATTGGCCACGAGCTGAACTGAGGTGCTTGGAGTTCGATGGCGCACGTGCATAGAGCGAAAACGACCGCTGAGCGATTCAGGTTCCAAATGCAGCATCCCCGCACCTACATCGAGAACAGTAACCCAATCAGGTTATAAGTCAAGCTGCTATGTTGTCTGATGTGTACTTGACTTTCGATTCCGTGGAACATTTCGACAGCGTCGACAATTCTGTCCTCCCTCCGGAGGGGTCGCTACCGCCGAACTCGGTCATCCATCTCGACGACCTGCCTTGGCACGGATGGATCGATCCGCGAACAAACGAGCGAGCCCCCGGCATGTACTCCAAGGTGGTCGTCGATCCACGGTCGCGAAACTCCGCCGCCCTGGTGCACATGCAACCCGAGTACTCGGGAGGGTCTCACTGGCACCCCTCGGACACCTTGTACATCATCCGCTCGGGCGAGCTTCACCTCGAGGGTGAGGGCATCTATCGCCCGGGAGACGTCCGATGGGTGAGGGGCGGGACCGGCTATGCACCAGAGGCATCGGGGTCGGAGCCCATGGAGATGTTCGTCATCAGCTTCGGGCCCGGCGGACGGTTCGACGCCGACAAGGTCCCGCCGCCCCAGGGCTGGGCCAGAGGTCTCAACAGGCACTGAGTGCCCTCCGCAGGTAGCGGGCCCCGCGACAGCCTACGGTACTGTCAGTTCGATGAGCTTGGCGGTGACGGGCCAGGATCGTCTACACCAGTTGGTATCGAGCATCGGCGATCGCGCTGACAGCGCTATGACTTCGGCTACCCATTGGTTGATTTCGGAGAGGTTCTGCACCCGCAGGGACTCGTCTGCTAATTGGACTCGTCTGCTAATTGATTGCCTCTAACACGACGTCAGGGATGCCTCGACAGAGCTCTGTCGGCGATACTGGCGCCGTGGCTCTCCAGAAGCAGGCCATCAACGTAGGCGATGCCAATCGTTCCTACCTGGTTGCTGAGCCCCCATCGGGCACGCCGGTCTCGACGGTCATCATGAGCCTCCATGGCACCAGCTCGACCGCGGATCGCCAAGCACGCCTGTCCGGTTTCGAACAGTGTGCACATAGCGCAAACGCCGTAGTGGTATTTCCCCAGGCAAACGAGCCGATCCGAGCGGGTTACGAGTGGGACCCTAGCCAGGACGTCGACTTCATTGCCGAGCTCGCCGCGGTGATCCTCAGCCGACATCAGCCGCCGCACGGTCGCGTGATCATCACGGGTATGTCCGGCGGTGCTCGGATGTCGAGCCTTTTCGCCAGCGTTCACCCTGAGCTCGTCCAGATGGTCGGTGCGGTGGCTGGGCTGCGCTCGCCGGGCGCCGCAGTGCAGCGCTCGGTCCCGATCCTGTCGTTCCACGGCACGAAGGACAGGATCAACCCGTACGGGGGCAGCGGCACGCAACGTTGGAACGAAAGCGTCCCCGACGCCGCCCGCGCATGGGCGCTGGCCAACGGCATCACGGATCCACCCGCCGAACGCGCCGTGAGTCCGACGCTCACCCGGACGAGCTACGGTGCGGAGGGTCAACCAGGCGAGGTGACGCTGTGGACGTCACGCGGGGCCGGTCACACCTGGCCCGGCGGGCATCTCGGCCTGCTGCCGAGCTTGTACCTCGGCCGTACGACCCGAGAGGTCGACGCCACCAAGTCGATCTGGGAGTTCGGCCTCCGCCACGCTGGCGATCCGTGACGGCCGCGAGTCAGAGCGACCGAAGAGTGAGGCCTGGATCTCCGCCGGCACCGACAAGGGTTACTTCAGCTGGGCGATGACGTCGTCGAGCGAGACTTCCGGCTGACCCTCTCGCTCCATCCTCGCTCATCGGACGATCGCCGCATCGTTGGGGATCATCGACCCACGATCAAACCTTGACATCGGTTGTCGGGGAGCCTCGGCAACGCCTGTTCATGCTGCCGCAGGTGTCGCGTGGTTGTCACACCGAGGGTGTCAGTCAGCAGGGGAGCACGGCCGGTGGCAGCGGGTGCCGGTAGAGCGCTGCCGCGTTCTCGCAACAGATCAGTCGTAGTTCGTCTTCCGGCAGATGACCCCATACCTGCTCGATGACGCTCTGAGTGTTCGGCCAGGTCGAATCGCCGTGGGGATAGTCGACCTCGAGCATGATGTTTTCGACTCCGATGCAGTGGCGTGTGTCGATCGTCGATGGGTCGTCGATCGTACAGAACCAGAAGTTCCGTCGCAGGATGTCGGCCGGCCGTTCGTCGAAGTAGTCCGCCGCGTACCCCGAGCGGTCGACGAGGTTGTCCAGCCGGTCGATCAGCATGGCGACCCATCCGATGCCACCTTCCGACAGGGCGATTTTGAGGTCGGGATATTTCGACGGATAGCGCGACCACAGCCACTCGGCGCAGGCCCCGAGTGACAGCTGGCCGAACATCGTCGCCGCAAGCTCGAGTCCGGGGGCATCCTCGGGTGCTTGGTACCCACCCGAGGAACCGACGTGCAGGCTGATCACGGTCCCGGTTTCGACGCACGCCTCAATAACAGAATCCCAGTACCCGGAGAAGAGCGACGGGAGGCGAGCCCAGTGCGGCTTCTCCGGCAGCGTGACAGAGGTGAAACCGCGTTCCGCATTGCGTCGGATCTCTTGTGCCGCGAGCAGCGGATCGGTCAGGAAGGTGATGCCGCAGGGGATGATCCGGTCGGGGTACGGCGAATACCACTCCTCGAACAACCAGTCGTTCCAGGCGCGCACGGTGTGGAGCCCCAGCTCTCGATCCTTCGCGAACGAGAAGACACGGCCGGCGAAGCCCGTGATGAGTGACGGAAAGTTCAATGATGCCCATACGCCGTTGATGTCCATGTCGCGGATCCGAGCATGGATGTCCCAGCACCCTCGGCGCATGTGGTCGAAGCGGAAGGGCTCGGTGCGGCCAGCCCGATCGGGCTTGCGTCCAGCAACCGCGTTGATACCGACCTGCGTGTACCGGCGATCTTCGAATTGCCACGCCTGGTGACCCTCGTCGGTCTCGATGACACGCGGCGCTCGCGCTTGAAAACTGGCGGGAAGGCGTCCTTCGAACATATGCGGTGGCTCGACGAGATGGTCGTCGACGGAGATCAGCGTGTATTTGATCGGGCGCGGTGCGGGTTCGGGAAGGAACAGCTCGTCAACTGGTGCGTCGTTGACGGGCGGACGGCTCATCGTCATGGCCAGCTCCTCATCACGACCGGAAGGTGCTTGATCCCGTGTTGGAAACTGCTTTGGAGGCGATCAACAGGCCCGCTCAGCTCGATGGATGACGTCCGTGCGAGCAACTGCGTGAACATGACCTTGGTCTCGAGGCGGGCCAGCGCAGCGCCAATGCAGTAGTGGGTTCCGAATCCGAACGACAACAGTGGATTCGGGTCGCGGGTCACGTCGAAGATGTCAGGGTCGGAGAACACTGACTCGTCGCGGTTGGCCGAGCCATAGAGCACCGCCACACGCTGCCCCGGGGACAGGACGCATCCGTGCATCTCCGTCTCGACCACGACGCTCTTGGCGACATAGATCACCGGCGTCGCCCACCGAGTGATCTCGTTGACCGCGGCGTCGGTGACGCCGCGGTCACGCAGGATGGCGTCCTGTTCCGGATGCTCGATCAGGGCAAGTACGCCTTGCGCGATGTTGTTCCGAACTGTTTCGGCGCCGGCGCCCAGTAGGAGCACGACGAACGTGGTCAGCTCATCATCGGTCAGCGATCCCGCGTTGCGCTCGGCGACCAATGTGCTCACGAGGTCGTCGCCCGGCTCGCGCGTCTTGCGTTCGACGAGACGCTCGACAAGCGCGATGAACGAGCGGAAGTACTCGCGCACGACGGTTCCGCTGCCCGCGTACTCGGGATCGGAATCGCCACCCATCGCGTTCGCGCAGCGGACAACCTGAGCACGATTGGCCCGGGGCGCGCCCATCAGTTCGCAGATCGCGAGTGCCGGAAGCTCACCGGCGACCTCCGTGACAAAGTCGACCGGTTCTCCCAGCGGCACGCAGTCGAGAATGTCGCACAGCAAGGCGGCGTACTTCTCGGCGAAGACTGCCAGAACGCGAGGGGTGAGCCCCCGGTTGATCGTCCTCCGGAGCCGCGCGTGCTCCTCGCCGTCAGTGTTCAACAGGTGCGGCTTGTCGAAGACGGGCCGACGGTGCAGTGTGAATGCTGGCTTCGCAGAGAAACGCTGCTCGTCCAACTCGACCTGGACGGCGTCCTCGTGACGGCTGATCACCCACGCTTCGTCGACAAGGTGTGGATCGGCGATGCGCTGCCGGAAGACGGGCGCCTCGCGCCGCAGCCACCGATAGTCGTCCAACGGCAATCCTGCGAGGTAGGACGCGGCTCGACAGAACGTCAAGGTCACTCGATGTCGGTGTCAGCATCTGCACGCACCCTTCCGAAAGGACTGTACATCTCGCTCCGACGAAGATCGACTGCCCTTCGCGACCGCCTTCACTTGCACCGTCGTCACTCCATTCGCACGACGGTGCGCACCCCCGACTCGGAATGCGACAGCACCGCCGGAACATCACTCAAAGGCACCTCGTCCGACAGCAGTCGGTCCAGCGGGAAGCGTCCGTCCGCGAAGAGCTCGAGCAGGCGCGGGATATCGATGTGCGGGACAATCGAGCCGCCTACGACGCTCTCGATGCGGCGACCGCCCCGAAACGCGCTTGCGTCAATCTCGTACGTGCTGCCGTGCGGCGCGGCACCGACAACGAGCAGCGAGCCGCCTGGCCGCAAAGCCCGGAGGGCGATGCGAACCAGATCGACGTTTCCGACCGCCTCGATTGCACACGTGACACCCTCGCGCGACAGGCCCTTGACCTCGCCGAGCAGATCGGGCGTCTCCGAGATCGCGTCGGTCGCGCCCAGCTCGACCGCCAGAGCTGTCTTCCGCGGGTCGACATCGAAAGCGATGATCGACGGGACGTCCACGACGCGGGCGGCCATCACCGCAGCGAGGCCGACGGCACCGCAACCGAGGACCAGGAGCGACTCAACGCCACGAGGTGCAGCGATGTTCAGCACCGTACCCGCACCCGTCGACACGCCGCAGGCCAGGAGACACGCCAGCTCGAGCGGGACCTCTGCAGGGATACGAACCGCAGTGCGCCGATCGACCACCACGTGAGTCGCCAGGGCCGACTGGCCGAAGAAGTGGTGGATTGGCTGGCCGTTCGCGCGCAGGTGAACCGATCCGTTGACAAGTGTTCCTGCACTGGTGGCACGCAATCCCACCCGGCAGTAGAAGGGCTCGCCGGCGACGCACCGTGCGCACACGCCGCAATGCGTGAGGACGGTCAGCACAACGTGATCTCCTACACGGAGCTCGCCCGCATCGTTCACGTCGAGATCCTCGACGGCGGGCCCGACTGCTTCGACAACGCCTGCTCCCTCATGACCGAGCACGACCGGTGTGGGCAAACCCAGTTCCCCACGGAGCTGCCCGCGGTCTGTCTGGCACAAGCCGCAGGCGGTGATGCGGACGAGCACTTCACCCGCGCCCGGCGGATCGAGGTCGAGCGTATCGATCGAAAGCCTCGCGCCGCGTGCGGACAGCATTGCCCCCCGGATCTGCACCCAGCCACCTTACGAGGTGCGGCCCCAGTATGACCGGCATCGCTTGTGGCAGGTATCGCCAGGTTGTCGTGGGCTAAATCGACGGTCCAGCGGGCGACGATCGCCCGGACGCACAACCAGGTTCTACGCCGTGTTGCGTAAAAGTGGGCAGAAGTGGAGAAATGTCGTCAGCGCTGGGGTTGCGGCCGACTGGAGATCGGGCTCCTCCCGCCCACACACGCGGCCGGATCTCTCGGCTAATGCTGCGGTCATGGGTGGCGCTGGGCCGCGCTCGTCAAAGTGGCAGAACAACCTGTTTTGCCCATCGGATTGCCCAACTATCGGACTGTATGGGTCCTAAGTCGGGTAGACGGTGTGGACGAGGCCAGCTCCCTGACCAGGGTAAACGTTACTGCCCAGCACTCGGTGGACCGACTCACACGCTCTCTCAAGGTGGGCTGCTGCGCCTGATGGGACCCAGAATGTCCGTGATCCGAACAGCCCGCTCGTGCCATCTCCGATGGGTCCCATCGCTCCAGGACCGCTCGAGGGGCATCCCTACAAATCCCTACAATTCTCAATCCGGGAGTCCTCCCTCAATCCAAGAAGTCGGATTGAGGAGTCCAGTTCAGGGGAGGAGTTGTGGATCAGGACGCAGTGCGCCACACACCTTCGCCCCGTTCTCGGCGAGGACTCGAGCGAACCGCTCTCCGAGGCCGCTCGAGGCTCCGGTGACGATGGCGCCACAACCCCCGATCGAGAAAACAGGGTTCGATCTTCATGCGAACTTTGTCGTCGCCGTGGTCTGCGCGAGGGTCACGTCGACCCGACGAGGCGTAACGCAAAGTCACCGTGCGCGTACGCCACCTCGTCGGCGCTGGCGGGCCGGTCGGGACGGAACCATACGGCCACACCCATTCCCATGTCGAGGATGGCGTATGAGGCGAGCCGTGTCGATGCCACGCGGAACTTGCCCTCTGCACAGCCGGACTCGATGAGTGTGCGAAACGCACGCTCGTAGCGGGTCCGCTTCGCCACGATCTTACGGCGATGGGGTGACTCGAGGCTGTCGATCTCGCGTGTGCCGACGAACGCTTCGTCGCGGTGGTGGGAGTGATAGCGGACGTGTGCCTCTACCGCACGGCGGAGTCGGAGCCCGACGTCGGTGGAGGTCGCGACAGCCACCTGATGATCGCTGATCAGACGGTCCATCGTCGAGTGCATGATCTCGACCAGGAGCTCCTGCTTGGAAGCAATGTGCTTGTAGAGGCTCGGTCCACGAATCCCGAGGCGTTCACCGATGTCGGCCATGGTCGTGGCTCGATATCCCTTGGTGGCGAAAAGCTCGAGGGCCGCTTGGACGATCTCGGCCTGGCGCTCGCTCATCTCTGGCCCGTACTGATTGACGTGTGGACTGGTGGGTCTGGCGTCCTTTGGGCGGGTCGTGAGCATCTCTTCGACACTACCCACATGCGCATCGACGGGGGGGCTAATAGCAAGTAGCTTGGGTCGTCATGAGGGGATCCAGATGAGTCCGTTCAGTCTCGAGGGCGGTGCCATTGACGCCTGGGTCAACCCGAACACGGGCCTTCCGCCGGCGAAGGCAGCAGAGGTCGCCTACCTGTTCCCGGAGATGGCGGCGCGGAACGCTCGGGGGACGACGCTCGAGCAACTGATCGACGAGATGGACGAGGCGGGCATCACTAGGGCCCTGTTGTGCTCGGGTTACGGCGGGGCCGACAACATCGATTGGGTCCGAAAGGCGGTCGCCACCTATCCCGACCGGTTCGCTAGCTCTGCGGTGGTCGACCCAAGACGGGGCATGGCCGCCGTGCGCTTCGTCGAGGACCTGGTCCGCAACGAGGACTGCCGACTCATCCGCATGCTCGCACTCGAGACGGAGATCCCGTACAACGACGCCCGGTACTACCCGGTATACGCCAAGTGCGCCGAGCTCGGCGTCCCGGTGGGACTCAACGTCGGAATCCCGGGCCCGCAGGTCCCTGGCAAGTACCAACACCCTTTGACCGTCGACGAGGTGTGCAGTTTCTTCCCGGAGCTCATGGTGGTGATGCAGCACGGGGGCGAACCATGGGAGTCGCTCTGCATCAAGCTCATGGTCAAGTACCCCCGGCTCTACTACATGACCTCGGCCTTCGCCCCCAAGTACATCCCTCAGGCGATCCTGGACTACGCCAATACCCGTGGTGCGGATCGCATTATGTATGCAAGCGACTATCCGCTGCTGTCGTTGTCACGGTGCATGGAGGAAGCCGTGAGTCTCCCGTTCCGTGACCAGGAGCGCTTCGATCGGTTTATCTATGGCAATGCGCAGGCACTGTTCTTTCGCTGAGCTCTTCGGCTGGCATCGCCGTCATGGCAGAGCCGTACGACCTATCCGACCGATCTTGTTCAACGATGCGTGCAGCGAGAGCTGCCTCTAGGCAAAGGAAAGCGACATGGCTGATCTCTTTGTGCGCGGTGGACGCGTAATTGACGGGACAGGGGCGCCCGCCGTGCAGGCCAACGTGCGCGTGCGCGATGGCTCGGTAGTCGAGGTGGGCAAGGGTCTCGAACCTGCCGGTGAGGAGGTCCTTGACGCGGACGGCGCCTTCGTTACCCCGGGGTTCATCGATGTGCACACGCACTACGACGGCGCCATGTGGTGGGACCGCAACCTCGACCCCTCGCCCCAGCATGGCGTGACCACGGTGGTCACGGGGAACTGCGCGGTCTCCCTCGCACCCCTGAGCGAGCGCGACCGTGCATCGCTGGTCGACATGTTCTGCTACATCGAGGACCTCCCTTTGTCCGCGGTGGCTAACGCGGTGCCGTGGACGTGGTCATCCTGGTCGGAATTTCGCCGGGCGTTCAACGTCGAGGGTGCGGGGTGCAACATCGCCCCACTCGTCGGTCACAACAACCTTCGCCTGTCGGTCCTCGGTGAGGAGTCGTTCGATCGGGAGGCCACGAGCGAGGAGCGGGAGGCGCTCATCGACCTCCTCGTGGACTGCATGGAGGAGGGAGCCTACGGGGTGTCGCTGAGCTTCGTGGACAGCGACAGTGCCGGCAGGAGGGTGCCGAGTCGGCTGGCCGGTTCGGAGGAGCGGTCTGACCTGACCGCTACTCTCGAACGTATTGGTCGGGGTGTCGTTCAGTACGTGCCGCGGTTCATGCGGACCGAGGGCTTCCTGAAGGACATCGACAAGATCGACTCGACCTGTCGGGACCACGGCATCCCCCAGACCTTCGCCCCCCTGCCCGCGCAGCGCCGGGATCGTGAAGCGACCGATGCGGTGATGGGGCGCATTCGAGCCCTGCGCGGCAAAGGCGCGGACCTGTGGCCTCAGGTGTCGCCCCGTGCCGGGCTCGACACGAGGGTGGTCTTCGATGGGTCGGCCCTGCTATTTGGCGGCATGCCAGCGTGGTCGGAAATGAGCCAAGCGTTCGGTGACGACAAGCGTGCACTTCTCGCCGATCCGGTGTGGCTGGCCCGAGCTCGTGAAGATTGGGAGAGCCCGGCGTTCACCTTGTTCCCCAAGCATACCGTCGAGACTCTGCTTGTGAGTGAGGTCGACAACCCCGCTCTCGCTCGTTTTGAAGGCGGTCCATTTGCCCAAGTGATCGAAGCGTGGGAAGGCCACCCGGCCGAGGTGCTCGCCCGCTGGGTACTCGAGAGCGATGCCCAGCCATGTCTGGTCAAACCAGGCAGCGCCGACGCCGACTTCGACTATCTCGGTGCGTTGCTCAATGATGAGGCCACGCTCATCGGTGGGAGCGATGCCGGCGCCCACGCGCTGTTGTTCTGTGGAGCTGGTGACACGACACTGGTGCTGACCCGTCATGTCCGCGAACGCGGTGACCTGACGCTGGAGCGGGCGATCCACAAGCTGACGGGTCTTGCAGCGAAGTCGTTCGGTATCCGGGACCGTGGCTTGATTGCGCCGGGCATGGCCGGTGACCTGACGGTGTTCGCCCTCGAAGAGTTGCACCACGAGCGTGAGCAGCTTGTGGCCGACTTGCCCGGTGGTTCGAAACGCTTCACACGACCGGCGGGCGGGTACCGAGCGACGGTCGTCGGTGGCTGCATTACTCAGGCAGACGGTTCGCCGACCGGAGCCCTTCCGGGGCGGATGCTCCATTCCGGTCAAGCCTCCAGACGAATCGCATGATCTCGATGTCGGACGGACCTAGGGGCGCCCGAGGATGTTGGCTCGATCACGCTCGCCTCGACATGTTTCGAGCCTGTGTGCGCCTTGAGGTCGAGCTGGCGGACGGCGTGCTCGACCTCGACGAACGGGTGGGTGACGTCATCCCCGAGTTCGCGACCAAGGACAAGGATAAGGTCACTGTCGAGCAGGTGCTGACGCACACTGCGGGCTTTCCCTTCGCTCCGCTCGGCTATCCGAAGATGCTTGAGCGGTCCGTCCGCCTCCAGGACTTCTCCCGTTGGCACCTTGACTGGGCGCCGGGCACGCAGCTTCAGTTCCACCTGACCTCTGCAGGGTGGGTCATTGCCGGGCTCATCGAGCGACGCACGGGCCTCGCGTTCCCTGACTTTGTCCGTGAGGAGATCGTTGAACCGCTGGGCCTCGGGTTCGTGCTTCCGCTCCAAGCTGATCGGTACCACGAGATCCTGGCGGTGCCCACGGCCACGGACCGGACGAGCGCTGATCAAGAGGTCGATCCCTGGGGGCCGTGGTACCTCGCCGACTCGGCCGTGCTGGCGGGAGGCGAACCCAGCCACTCCGTGGTATGAGGATTGTCGAGGCGACCCCGGGGTCCTGAGCTGATGGCGATCAACATTGAGATCATGGCATCTGGTCTCCGATTCCCCGAGGGCCCCGTCGCTCTCGCCGACGGGTCGGTCCTGGTCGTCGAGATCGCGGCCGGAACACTCTCGCGTGTGGAACCTCTAGGCAGCGTAACGGAGGTGGCCTACTGCGGTGGGGGTCCCAACGGTGCGGCGATCGGGCCCGACGGCGCCGTCTACATCTGCAACAACGGAGGCCAGCACTTCGCCCGCAGCGGCGATCGGCTAATGAACTCCCTCGTGAACCAGAACGACGACTACGTTGGCGGGAGCATCCAACGCGTCGACCTCGACAGCGGAGAGGTCACAACGCTTTACAGCGAGTGTGACGGCCATCGACTTTGCGGCCCCAACGACCTCGTCTTCGACTCGGCGGGGGGCATCTGGTTCACCGACAGTGGAAAGAACCGTCCGCGCGACAGGGACTGGGGCGGCGTCTACTACGCGTTGCCCGACGGGTCATCGATTCGTGAGGTGATCCACCCACTCGATTCGCCGAACGGCATCGGTCTTTCACCGGAGGGTGATCGACTCTACGTTGCCGACACGACGACGGGTCGAGTCTGGTGGTGGAGCATCACCCAGCCTGGCGTCGTGGAGCACGACAAGGTGACTGGTCGCGGGCGTCACCTTTTTGCCGCTCCAGCCGGCGCGCCATTCTTTGATTCGCTCGCAGTAGAGGCTGGTGGTGCGCTCTGCGTCGGCACGCTCTTCAGTAGCGGGATCACGGTGATGCACGTCGATGGCACAACAGAATTTGTTGCGTTTCCAGATCGTATGGTCACGAACATTTGTTTCGGTGGAAATGATCTGAGGACCGCCTACGTCACGCTGTCGTCGCAGGGTCAATTGGCTCGGGCGACATGGCCTCGTCCCGGCCTGAGCCTCGAGTGGACTGGCTCGTGACCAGCCCGACACCCCTTCCGCACCGGACAGTCGCGACGGCGACGCCGCTCACCGGACTAGAACGCCGTTCAACGCGCAGGCGAGCGAGCCCGACTGCAGCGAGGGGTCGACGCCTCACCGGATGAATCTCATGACGCTGAAGGGAGCTCCGATGAGGAGCTGTCCTCTCAAGAGGTGAAGGGCCATTGCGCACGAGCGGCGGACGGCGCAGCCCCACGAATGCGCCGGCGTCGGCGTCAACAGGCGAGACGTGAGGCTCGACTGGCGACCGCGGAGCTCTCGATATGAAGGGCTCGCCCATCGGAAGTGATCGTGGAGGTAGCGAACCAGTGCGCTCTTCGAGCGCGCCGGCTTCCGGATCACCTGCTCAATCAACGTTTGTGCTTACCGCGCTTGCTTGTGCACGCCATGTGCGACCGCCCAGCAGTGCTTTTCGGTCGGCCCGTCGTAGATCTGAAAGGGTCTGATCTCTCGCAGCAACGTGGAGTGGGATGTCAACGGAGATGCCCCGACGTCTTCGTTCGTATTCGCGGTTCCAGAGGGCTCGTCAAATGGTCGAGATGAGATCGCCGACCTCCTCGCGCAGGCGCGGAAGCTCATCGAGGAGCTCCCGGCCATGCGGACCTTCCTCGCGGTGGGGCCCGCCGACGGCGGCGTGGGTGCCGCCGGCCTGCTCCCACTGTTGCAGCGCGTCGGCGAGCGACTGCCCTGGCTTGAGGGCCATCGGCGCCTGCAGCCCGATCGACGCGGGATCGCGATCCGCCTCGGCCGCCCGTTGCAGGATGAACTCGTTGTTTCTGCGGGCATACGAGCTGTCGCGGGACCAGAGCATTCCGTCACCGATGCGGGCGCAGCGGTCCATCTGGACCTTGCTGAATCCCCCGAACCAGATCGGCACCGGTCGGGCGAGCCGCGGGTTGATGCCGGCACGGTCGATCCGGTGCCGGTCGGTGTGGACGTCGAGGATCTTCTCCGTCCAAAGGCGGCGGAGAAGCTGCACCTGCTCCTCCAGCATGCGACCGCGCGTGCCGAAATTCGCACCAAGAGCCTCATACTCGACGTAGTTCCAGCCGCTGCCGACACCGAGCCGGAGCCGGTGGTTCGAGAGCAGGGCGATCTCCGCCGTCTGCTTGGCGACGAGCGCGGTCTGGCGCTGCGGCAGCACCATCACGCTGGTGCAGAACTCGATTCGCGACGTCACCGCGGCCATGAAGGCGAAGAGCGTCAACGGTTCGTGGAATTCGCTCTCCTCGGTGTAGATACCCTCGTCCGGGAACGGCGGGTTACGGTTAGCGTGCTCGGTGCCGAGCACGTGGTCCACGCAGGTGATGTGATCGAAGCCAAGTTCTTCGGCGAGGACCCGCGTAGTCACGAATGACACCCGGGTCGAAGCCGATCAGCTGCTCGCTCAGGTGCAGACCAATCTTCATGCGCGACCTCCATCCGCCGCATCGATAGCTAATGGACATTAGCTCCAGCTGCCGGGCCCGTGCTAGAAAAACCCACTATGAGAGACGAGGACCTCGCCAACACCCCGTCGGCGCTTCCCGAGTTCACCTCGATCCGGGCTGAGGTCACTGACCAGATTGGCTGGCTGACACTGAATCAGCCAAGCCGGCGCAATGCCCTGTCGCCCGAGATGCTGGGTGAGATCGTTTCCTGCCTCCGCACCTGGGCTCAGGGTACTTCGGTGAGTGTGGTGGTGATCGGCGCCGAGGGCCCGGCCTTCTGCGCTGGGCTGGACCGGGACTGGATCGGGTCGGACCACGAGCACGAACGGCGCGCCATCCAGTTCGCGTCCAGCGCGTTCCACCGCGAGCTGTTCGGACTGCGCATCCCGACTATCGCGATGATCCACGGTTTCGCTCTGGGAACCGGGATGGATGTCGGGGTCCTGTGCGATATGCGCGTCGCTAGCGACGACGCCGTGTTCGGGCATCCCGAGATCGTCCAAGGCGGTCCGCCGCTGTTCACTCCGTTGCGGTCGGTCGTTGGTGATGGCTGGGCGCGGGAACTGTGCCTAACGGGTCGGATGATCTCCGGAGAGGAGGCTTATCGCATCGGCTTGGTGAATCGAGTCGTTGCCCGTTCCGAGCTAAGAGAAACGGCGCGCCAGCTCGCCGAGCAGGTAGCACGCGCCCCGAGACGCGCATTGATCGCCACCAAGGCGTTCTTTGGGGTGAATCCCGGTCTGGATGATTTCATCCACACCGAACACGATCAGCTCTTTGACGCGGGGCTCTTGTTCCGCGATGAACGTGGCGCGGAGGGAAGCAGTTGACGGCTGTGCCATGCCACACCCTCCGGCCGATGCCGAACCGGATTCCCCTTTGCAATCCGCGTGATACCCGCAAGGATCGGTGATGGACCTCCGGCTCTCATCTGAGCGGAAGGCCCTGCGCGACGCCGTGGCGCGTGCCGCTGAGCAACTGGGGCCCGACACCGTGGTGCAACTCGACGACCACGAGCGGAAACTGAAGGGTTGTCCGCTTGCAATGACCATGGTCGCTCATGAGCGCGAGCCTCATGAGATCGGGTTCGCCGCCCGGTTCTGCAAGACGGTGAAAATCCTCAAAAACGGGGTTCATGACCAGAAGAAACGTTATGAAGGCGAGGCGCGGCGCGACCTGGCATGGGGGATCATCGAAGCGGAGATGCTGCAGTCGCACCTCAGCCACCGCTTGTCCGACCGACTCGATGGCCTGAGCCACGGACCCGAGGGATCGATCGACAAACTTCTCATGGTGTGGGCGGAGCAGACTGTGGGCTATGCGGCGCTCGCTATCGGAGGTGCGCCGCACGCTGGCACCGATCCGACGATGTTCAACACGTATCTGTACTCCCTATCGGCCAGCGTCATGGGCGCCACCGAGCAGAGCCAGCGCAACCTCATCGCTACCCGGATCCTAGGCCTACCCACATGAGCTACGAGTATGACCTCCCGACTGAGATCCAAGTCGAGGTTGACGACGGCCTGCGGATTGTCCGGTTCAACAGGCCGGATGATCTGAACGCCGTCAACGCCCCTCTCCACCACGGGATCGCTCGGGTGTTCGCGCAAGTCGATGCGGACCCCGACGCACGCGTGGTAGTGGTCACCGGGAACGGCCGGGCGTTCAGCGCGGGAGGGGACTTCGATTTTCTCCGCATGATGAGCTACGACGACCTGTACCGCCAGGAGATGTTCGTCGACGCGAAGGCGATCATCACGAGCCTCGTTGCCTGCCGGATCCCGATCATCGCCGCGGTCAACGGTCCCGCCGTTGGGCTTGGCTGCTCGATCGTGGCCCTGTCCGATATCGTCTACATGGCAGAGAGCGCTCACCTGGCGGACCCGCACGTACTGGTCGGACTGGTGGCGGCCGACGGCGCGGCAATCACGTGGCCCCTCCTTACGAGCCTCCAGCTTGCCAAGGAGTTCGCGTTCACGGGGGAGCGGATCTCCGCGCAGCGGGCAGCCGAGATCGGGCTCGCCAACCACGTGGTTCCCGACGACCAGGTTCTCGACGCGGCGTTGAGCTGTGCCGAGCGGCTGCTCCGAGTGCCACATCAGGCGCTACTCGACACGAAGCGAATACTGAACATTCAAGTCGAGCATGCGGTGCTAAACGTCGTGGACTACGCGCTCGCCCGCGAGGAGCGCTCTTTCATCTCACCCGAGACCCGCGCCTTCCTCGACCGCATCCTCGACAAGGGGTAGCTGGACACCCTCTCATTGTTGTCCGGGTTCCACGCCGAGGATGGCTAGCCCTTCCTTTCCTCTCTCCTTCGAGAGACCGACCAAGATCGACACAGAACTGGAGATGACGATGGAGGAGGTCTTGCAGATCTTCGATCTCAGTGGGAAGACGGCGGTTGTGACCGGGGCAAGCGCCGGGATTGGCAATCGTCTCGCCCGTACCCTCGTGCTGGCCGGCGCGACGGTCGTCGCTATTGCTCGCCGCACGACAGAGTTGGACGAGCCGGCGATGGCGACCGGACGCCTCATTTCGCTGTCGGCGGACCTCGCCGAGACCAACCAGGTGCTGGCCGTCGCTGACGAGAGCCTTGAGGCGCTCGGCGGCCGGGTGGACATCCTGGTCAACAATGCTGCCTGGATCGCCGGCGGGGTCAAGGCTGAGGAGGAGACTTACGACATCATCCGGCGAACACTCGCCATCAACCTTGAGGCACCGATTGAGCTGGCCCAGAAGTTCGTTCCGGGCATGATCGAGGCGGGCAATGGCTCGATCATCAACATCTCGTCGATCGTGGCGCACGCCGGCATCGGGAGGATGCCGCAGGCGACCTACGCCGCTAGCAAGGGCGCTATCGAAGCGATCACCCGGGAGTGGGCTGCCCAGTGGAGCCGCTTCGGAGTCCGGGTCAATGCCATCGCCCCGGGATGGATCGAGACCGAGATCACGTCAAGCGTGACCCACAACGAGAAGGTTCAGGGCTGGATCTTGCGGAACGCACTGCTTCCGCGCCACGGCCAGCCCGACGACTTCGATGGTGCGCTGCTGTTGTTAGCCAGTAATGCCGGCCGTTACATGACCGGGTCGTGCGTCATCGTTGACGGTGGCTGGACGGCTCACTGACGTCTACGGCGACCGACGGTCCCGTTCATCCGCCGGGACCGGGGCCGGGCAGGCTGCTGTTTGAACTCGGTCTCGAAATGCGCGTCGATGGGGGTGGCCTCCGTGCCCGAGCCGACATCACACCAGAGGTCCATGGGCCCGGGACCGATCGTTTGCGCACGTCCGCTCTCGCTGCGTGGCTCGATGTCGTTCTCGGCAACGTAGCCGTCGAGGTGATGTGGCCGCGTAAGCTGATGGCGCTCAACCTCGACGTCCCGTTGCTCGAGCTGCCACCTCGGGCTGGTTCGATCGAGATCCTGGCTCGGCCTCTGAAAATAGGTCGTTTTCTCAGCGTAATCGAAGCCGAGGTTTCTGTGACGGCACGATAATGGGGTTTGGTAAGGGCACATTCATTTGCTGTGCCGGATCCCGAGGCCGTATTGGTGACCCGGCCGCCAATGGGGCCCCGCCGGGGAACGCAACGTCTCTCCATCCCTTTCGCGGCGCGTGCGGGAGTCGAAGTGATCGAAGCGGGTATCGCGCTTACCCCGAACTGTCCGGATGCTCGAAAATGGGTGAACACGCTTGCGGGTGGTCTCATCGCGCTGGTCGCCGAGGAAGCTGCCCTGTCGCTGACGCCGGGCGAGACCTTGGCGCTGATCCACTTGGACTCCTCCAGGCCGTACGGATTGGGCCAGCGGTCGCCAGGGCTCGAATCCACAATGGTGTGGGACGTGTCGACGTGCGAGACGCCGGCAAGGATGCTCGATTGGCTGCGGTCGCCACCACACGGGTCCTCGCTTCGGAAGGCTGACCTTCGATCTTCTGGTGCCTGGCTGCCGGGTTTTCTAAATCCGCCGGACCGCTCGACGAGGTCGTGGTCTTCGATGGCTGGGAGGTCAGCCCGCTCTGAGATCACCTCCGAACGGACCCGGTCAGCCCACGACCCCCGGACGTCGCAACCGGGAGCATGGCTGCTCACGCCAACGCGACCAGTTGACGTCATGGCGAGGAACGATTCCAGGCGCTGGGAGGTAGCTGGGCTAGCGAGTGTTAGCCACGGCGTTCTATCCTGTCGCTATGTGGTTGGCCCAACAATCGGGGCTTCGCCGAGGACACCTACCACCGCGTCAGCATATGAAGGTGGCGCGACACAAAAGCTAGCCACGAGGAGGTTCGCGTGAGGGATTGGCTCGAAGCACCTGAAACAATCGGCTGGCGACGCGAACTTCGGGACTGGCTAGAGGCGCACGCCCCGCGTGGATTGCCCAGTCCCGAGGAGCTCGGGACATCTACGGAGCACCGCGCCTGGGAACGCACGCTGTTTGACGCGGGCTACGCAGCGATTCATTGGCCTCGTGAGTACGGAGGCCGAGATGCGGACGCCGCGGCCCAAATCGTCTTCCTAGAGGAGTATGAGCGGGTCGACGCACCGGCCCGCATAAATTCCCAGGGCCTGCTTCTTGCCGGGCCAGTTCTCATGCTCCATGGCACTCAAGAGCAGCGCAACCGGTGGCTCTCACCAATGCTTCGATGTGACGAGATCTGGTGCCAGGGGTTCAGCGAACCTGAGGCGGGCAGCGACCTTGCATCGCTTCGAACACGAGGTCGGGTCGATGGTGACGATTTGGTGATTGACGGACAGAAGATCTGGACGTCGTTCGCCCCGTACTCTGACTGGATCTTCATGTTGGTGCGGACCGATTTGACCGTGCCCAAGCACGCGGGAATCAGCTGGGTAATGGTGGACCTCACAACACCGGGTATCGAGGTGCGACCGCTCCGCCAGATCAATGGTCAAGCGGAGTTCGCCGAAGTGTTCTTCGCTGATGTACGCGTATCGTTATCGAATGTGGTCGGAGGTCTCGGCAAAGGCTGGCAGGTGGCGATGTCGACGCTCGCTCTCGAACGAGGTATCGGAAGAAGGACGTACGTCGAATATCTACGTGACCTCGACACTGTGCGAGGTTTCGTGGACGCGCTTGGATTCCGTAACGATATATCTCTCCGTGAGGAGCTCGGTGATCTCCTTGCGACCGTTCTCGGTTATCAGTGCTACGTCGATCGCGTCGTGGACGAGACGTTGGCGAACGGAGAAAGCGACGTAGCTCGCATCAACAAGCTGTACTGGTCGGAGATGCATGCAAGTGTCTTCGACTTGGGGATGAGCGTGTTGGGGCAGCGCGGCGAATACTTGGACGACGTGAATTCGTTGCCAGGCGCGGCGGCGTGGCGCAGTGAGTACTGGTATTCGCGAGCATCACGGCTCGTTGGAGGCACAAATCAGATCCAGAAGAACATCATCGCCGAACGGTCTCTCGGACTGCCGCGAAGTAGCCCTGGATGACCGGCCAATTCGACGGGGACGCACTGGAGATGCGGGACGTCGTGCACGGTGTTCTCGCCCAGGAATGCTCACCGGATCGAGTTCGGTTCGACCTCGAGGGCACCTCGGATCCACGACGACGGTGGTCGGCTCTTGCCGAGTTAGGGCTGTTCGGCTCGACAGTAGGCCAAAAATTATGGGGGTCTTGGTCTCGACGAATCAACGATGGTGCTCATCGCTGAGGAGGTTGGCTATGCAGCCGCACCCGAACCAATCGTCGAGACCACGTGTGTCGTCGTGCCGATCCTGATGCGCTACGCGGCCCCCGAGCTGAGGAACGAGTGGCTTCCTCGTATCGCAGCCGGAGAGGTCATTGCCACGGTCCAGCTTGATGGGATGCCGGCGGCCTCGTTCGGACAGTTTGCCGACGCCGCTATCGTGGGCGGACAGGACGGTCTCCGGCTGGCGGACTTGTCGGAGGTAGACCGAGTCGCTGCACCCTCTGAGGACTTCGCCAGGCACCCAGGGGCGATCCGCTCCGCCGGCCAGTCCCTGAGCGGTGGCAGCCAGGCATTGCTCGAAGCGAAGGTGCGCGGTGCGACTTTCGCGGCAGCGGTTCTCAACGGCGTATCGCAGCGGCTGCTGGACATGAGCGTGCAACATGCCCTCGATCGCGAACAGTTCGGAGTGCCCATCGGATCATTCCAGGCCGTTAAGCACATGCTGGCCGAAGTGTACGTGCAGCTGGAGAGTTCGCGATCGGCGGCATGGTTTGCGGCTCGGGCGCTTGCCCAAAACGACGAGAACAAAAGGATCTCGGCCAGCGTGGCCAAGCTCACTGCCAACTGTGCAGCCAAGCTGGCGAACTGGAACGCACTGCAGGTTCATGGCGGCGTGGGCTTCACATGGGAGCACAACCTCCACGTGTGGATGAAGCGCGGAAGAGCCCTCGAGGAGCAGTGGGGATCCTCTCGAGAGCATCGGCGACTTCTTGGAGATGCCGTCATGGAGAGCGACGACCTGATCAGGGAGTTCGGGCCCACATTGGGTGAAGCGCCATGAAGACGCTTCGTCTCGATGACGTGCGGGCCGCGGTCGTCGTACTTCTCCGGGTCGATTGATCTTCCCGGCGTCACTCCTCGGAACGTGATCGACGAATTCGATTGTCTTCGGCACCGTGTACGCAGCTAAGCGTGTGCCAGCCTATCGTCTCAACTGTTCCTGGCCTGGGCCCGCACTCGCATCTGTGGGCTCCACGATGGCATGCACGCGATGGCCCCACTCGTCGTCGGGAAGTCCGATGACTGCAACGTCGGCAACGGATTCATGGTCAGCGAGCGCCAACTCCAATTCGGCTGGATAGACATTGGCACCAGCGGAAACGATCATGTCGACTCGTCGATCCGCAATGAAGAGATACCCGTCTTCGTCGAGCCATCCAAGATCTCCGTAGGTGGAGAACCCCTCTGTGGTGCTCGGCGGGCTCCGAGGCCGGCGCAGGAGCCCATTTCCATCGAAATCGCTGGAAACGCCAAGGTGCCCCGGATCCCCGTGCCCGGAGCGGCGCCATCAGTAGCCGCTTGTCCCACGACGCAGATCGATCGGATCGAGGATGTCGCGAAAAGACGTCGTCAGTCCAACCGGCACATCAATCACAAGCGGGCGTGAGAGCGATGATAGTCGAGACAGCGCTTCTTCTAGCTGGTCGACCGAGGTGACGCGGACCCCGTCGCAACCAAGAGCGCGAGCAATGGCGGCATGGTCGAAGTCGGCGAAGGCGGCTGCAACGACCTTCTCGCCCATACCGTGCAGTACCCAACCGAGTGCACGATTATTGAGCACGACCACGCCAATGGGGAGCTGCTCCTCCAACGCAGTCATGAGACCGTGCAAGGACATGGCGAACCCGCCGTCGCCGCAGACCGCGACTGCTGGCGTCGTGGGATCGCTCAACATCGCTCCGAGAGCAGCGGGGATGGCGTGGCCCATGCCACCGCCCGCCGCGGGTTGGAGGTAACCACCTGGCCGCTTGCTCCGGTACCACCGCATCATGAACAGCCGGTTCTCTCCAGCATCGGCCGTGACGATCGCGTTCTCGGGGATCGCCTCGTTAAGGAGGCCGATGACACGCTGCGGCGTAAAGGGAACTTCGTCAGACGAGAAGGCGAGCTCCTCCTCATGGAGGTGCGCAGCAGCCGTGCGGGTGACGAGATCGCGCTCCGGAGGGTCCCAACCCTCGCGATGCTTCAAAAGATGCTCGAGGAAGCGCGCCGCGTCGGCGAGCACTGGGCGGCCGACGGGAGTGGTCCAACCGACCATGAGTGGATCGACGTCCACTTGGATGATCAACTGCCGCCTCGGATTAATGAGGGATGCGTTCTCGTCGATCGTGTCGGTGGTGCCGAGCTTCGTGCCGATCGCGATCACGACATCGGCGTTGCCCAGCAAATCGTTGGCGCTCGGCCACCCGTATGCGCCGATCACGCCCGCGGCCCAGGCGGAGCGCTCGTCGACGACGCCCTTGCCGTGGGCGGTGGTGACTACGGGGACCCCAAAGTGTTCCGCTACCTCTCTGAGTTGCGCGCACGCGCCACCGACGCGGACGCCGTTACCAGCGACTATGACCGGACGCTCCGCCGAACGGAGTGCCTCGCTGACGAACGCGACGTCTTCGACGTCGGGCATAGGGTGCGGCACACGGAGGTAGCCCGATGCGCGGTAGAGGCGCGGGACAGAGTCCGGTCCGACGGTCCCCGCCAGCGCCGTGCTGGCAAAAACCACGGCGACGGGACCGGGATCACCGGTGGTCGCGTGCTTCACCGCGAGCTGGACATGCTGCACCGCCTGGGCGGCGTGCCTGCTCACCATCACCCGCTTGGTGACGCCCTCGAGGGCCTTCTTCGCGTCCCATGCGCCGAAGTCTCCCGAGCCGCCCTGGTACACCGCGTGATGCGACAGCGGTCCGCCGTCGGTCATGTCTGTGAGAACGATCATCGGCGCGGCCCCGAGCAGCGACTCAAGGTAGCCCTGTCCGGCGTTACCGACAATCCACTCACCCTGGCCCATCACGACCAGCGGACGGCCGGTGAGCCGACCGTAGGCCTCGGCCATGTAGGACCCAAGCGACTCCTCTCGCACGAGGACCGTACGGATTGTCGGGTGGTCGTACAGCGCTCGCCAGATGGAGCCCGTCAGGCCCCCGGGGATACCGACGACGATCTCAATGCCCGCGTCGGCCATCGCCGCGACGATGGCCTCGGACACCGGTACCTCACCCTCGAGCAAAGGTGATGCGAACCGATCGTCATGATCGATCTCCATCCTCAAGAGGCCATGAAGGTTCGGTGGTGGTCGTAGCCAAGCGCCTCGAGATTGACCACGATGTTGCGCGGTGTGCGGGCCGTCACGAACACCAGCGGCTCGGTCTCACTGAGGTTCCCTTCGATGTGGGGAAGGAATGGAGGGACGAAGACCATGTCGCCGGCCTCGATGTCGACGTGCTCGTGGTAGTCCTTCCCGAAGTAGATGCGCCCCCGACCCGCGAGAACGAACCCGGCGGTCTCAGCCTCGCCGTGGTGGTGAGGCAACGACCATTCGCCAGGCTCATTCTGCACCCGTCCCATCCAGATCGCCTTGGCTTCAGTCGACGCCCCGATGCCCTCGAGCCGGACCGAGCCGTGGGTCTGGGTGGTGTCGCGGCTCGTCGAATTGCCTGCGACGACGATGATCTTTGGCTGGTTCATTGGTCTCCTCGCAGCCAGCGGCGCAGGGGTGCCCGCCGGGAGTAGAAGGTGTCCCGGAATGTTGCGGCGACCCCCAGCATGTTACGACAGCCGATTTTGACGTCTCCCGACGGTCTGAGATAGTAGCGCGCGACGGCCCTTACCCGCCGCCCCCAACGGATTGAGCTAACCATCGTTAGCCGTTCTGCACGACCCGCCTCAGGCGTATGATCGTTGCGATGAATGGTGTTCGGGGAGTCGAGGAGTGGATCCGTACACGCGGACCTCGGGCCATTCTCGGTTGGTGCCGGTGAGCGGGACCGGCCCCAGGTGGACTCATCGTCCCGACGGGTCTACCTGGGGCGAGCTCGATGGACCGCACCTGGGCCGGCTCAACCTCTTGACTGCCGAAAAGGTGAGGGAGGGAGTCCGGGAGGTCAGGGAGGGGATCACCTTCTGCCTAAGCCTGCCGCTTGATTTCCCCGGCGAAAGCGTCCTCAACCCGCGACGCTTCCCTCCAGCCCTCGAGCCCGTCCTGCGCGACGGCGTGGCCCGAGCCAACTTCCCTATGAGCGAGCTTGATTCAGACTCGACCGACGTCCTCAACGACGACAGGGTCGTCATGTACCTGCAGTACTCCACGCACTGGGACAGCCTGGCCCACGTCGGGCAGCTCTTTGACGTCGCGGGCGACGGCGAGAAACAGGTGGTGTTCTACAACGGCTACCAGGACGACGAGGTCGGGGCCGACCACGATGGCCGCGGACCGGGCATGGGTCCATTGTCGATCGATCGGATGGCGGAGCACTGCGTCCAGGGCCGCGGGGTGCTCGTCGACCTGGCCGCCCACTACGGCCGTCAGCGAATGTTCGTTGGCTTCGACCAGCTCATGGCGGTCATGCAGGCCGACGGTGTGACGGTCGAGTCCGGTGACATCCTCTGTCTGCATACCGGCTTCGCCCAGCACATCCTCGAATTCCAACGTCAGCCCGAAGCCTCGATGCTCGACCACTCGTGCGCTGTGCTCGACGGACGCGACGAGCGCCTCCTCAAGTGGGTGACGGAGATCGGCGTCGCGGCCATCGTCTCGGACAATTTCGCCGTCGAAGGCTTCCCGGCCAAGCCCGCGGACGGGCCCAGATCTGCGCTTCCGCTCCACGAGCACTGCCTCTTCAAGCTTGGACTCCACCTGGGCGAACTCTGGTACCTGACCGAGCTGTCCGACTGGCTCCGAGGGCACGACCGCAGCCGGTTTCTCCTCACGGCGCCGCCCTTACGGCTCCCTGGTGCCGCCGGATCTCCCGTGACGCCTGTGGCGACGGTCTAGAGAAGGGCCCTCGCACATCGTGACTCGGGACGCAAGAACCCGGCTACAAACGCCGATCTGCGAGCTGTTCGGAATCGACGTCCCGATCGTCCAGGCCTCGCTCGGCGCTGCATCATCCTCCACTTTGACGGCCGCGGCCAGCAACGCCGGAGCTCTGGGCACTCTGGGCGTCGCCATCCTTCCGCCCGAGATAACGCGAAGGCGCATCGACGAGGTCCGCGAGCTGACCGACAAGCCGTTTGCGGTCAATACCACGTACCGACCGCTGCGCGAGGAGGTCTATGCAGAGATGCTTGCCGCGAGCCCTGCCGTAATCTCGATCTCGCTGGGGATCTCGAGGGAGATCGTGGACCGGGCGCATGACGCGGGTTCTCTCTTCATGGTTCAGATCGACTGCGTCGAGCGGGCCGAGCAAGTCGCCGAGCTAGGTGTGGACGCGGTGATCGCCCAGGGATGGGAGGCCGGTGGCCTAGGCGGTGACGTCGCGACCATGGTCCTTACGCCCCAGGTCGTTGACCGGGTGTCACCCATCCCGGTGCTCGCAGCGGGGGGGATCGCCGACGGCCGCGGCGTGGCAGCTGCGCTCGCCCTCGGTGCGCAGGGGGTGGTCGTCGGGACGCGATTCCTGGCGACGGACGAATGTGGGATCTCCGAGGAGTTCAAGCGGATGATCCTCGCTGCTGGCTCGAAGGATGCGGTGAAGGCGGCCTTCGCGGACCAGCTCATGCCCTACTCACCAGATGCGTGGACGGGTCTCACCCACCGGGTGCTGCGCACGGCCTGGGTGGACCATTGGAATGCACGTCCAGGCGAGGCGACGGAGCGGGCCGCAGAGCTCTCGAAGGAATTCGTACGAGGGATTGCACGGCGGGCGCGTTCACGAGTTCCTGCCCTTCGCTGGGCAGGATGTCGGACTGATCGACGAGGTCGTCCCGGCAGGAGTTCTCGTTCGAGCACTCGCCGCACATGCCATGGCGGTGCTCGAGAGCGAGGACTCGCTCAGACCAACCTCGGGATCGAGTTGATCGGATCGAATCCAGCTCAGAGACCAAGCAGGCGACGCGTCCGACTACGAATCGACACGAGGGGGTCGTGATGGAGTACCACACCATCAGCTCAGGGACACACGTCAACCCGCCTGGGGACATGTGGTGCGAACGATTCCCCAAGAACTTGAGGGAGAGGGCACCGCGTGTCGTCACGACGACACTCCCAGGTCGAGAGGGGGTGTTCGAAGCACTCGAGGTCGAAGGGGTGGCCCGCACGACGATGACATTGCAGCTGGGCGAGGATCCGCCGGCCCGCGATGACGTACAAGGCCTTGTCGACGAGCGATCCCGTGTGGCCCGCTCGCTCGACGGGGGACGCGCAGGGAACCACGATCCCGCGGCTCGCCTCGTGGACATGGACGCGGACAACGTCGATGCCGACGTGATCGTGCACCCCGGGTTCCCGATCCTGAACCCTCAGGACCGATTGACCCGCTGGGGCATGATGCGAGCATTCAACGACTGGCTAGGGGATTACTGCAGCTACGCGCCAAAACGCTTGATCGGAGTCGGCGAGGTCCCGGTATGGGACATCGACCTCGCGATCGAGGAGGCTCGCCACGTCGCGAAGCTGGGTCTCAAAGGTGTGCTCTTCCCGGTGGTGCCGGGGTTCACCGGTCCGTGGTCGTGCCCCGCCGACCGTCCCTACTTTGATCCATTCTACGAGCCGCTCTGGACAACGTTGGCCGAGCTCGGGCTTGCCATTGTCGGACACAACGACGCCTTCGCCGCCACGCCCGGACTGAACGGCTACGACCTTGACCTCGACGCGCCCCCCAAGCCCGAGGGCCTCAACCTCGTCATCAACAAGTCGGTACCGAGCGAGATGATCGCCTCGATGATCTGGAGCGGGGTCTTCGAACGCCACCCCGATCTCCAGTTGACCTTCGTGGAGACGGGTGTCGGGTGGATGGCTCACCTCGTCAGTTGGATGGATGCCCTCGTGGAAGCCCAGCCCGGGATCTGGGCCCAGCTCACGCTGACCGAGAAGCCAAGCCACTACTTTCACCAAAATGTATCGGCGTCCTTCTTATGGGACAGCTGTGGGATCGAGAGCCGGCACATCATCGGGGTCGAGAGCATCCTGTGGTGTAACGACTACCCCCACACCTACGGACCCTGGCCGGAGTCGGCAAAGAGCATCGACGAGGACCTCGCACCGTGTACGCCGGACGAGCGTCACAAGATCCTCGCGGGCAACGCTCAACGCATCTTCCGGTTGTGAAGTCGCTGTCTCCCGCGGCGATCCAGCGGGATGTAACTACCCGGCCGGGCTTCGCGCATGGACGGAAACGACGCCTGCTCGTTCCTGGTCGACAGAACATATTGGTAGGGGGTGTCCCTGATGACGCTGAGTTCGCTGGTTCGATTCCATTCAGGGTGAACCTCGACCCTTGAGTGATCGACGTTGGCGAGGGTGCTCACGAGGACCCCTCCCGGGGTTCAAAGCAAACTTGACAAGGGCGTTGAAGCGGAGCAGGCCGTGCCCCCGTAGGTGTCCCACTCGTGCTGCTTGAGACTCCAACGGCTGGCTTTCTGCCGAGATGCCAATCGTCTGGATCTCGCATCGAGCCCGCGGAAGATCGAGATCGCTACCGGCGCCGGATATGACCCTGATCGCTTCTCCAGGGAGTTCCTGAGGAAGCAGAACACCCACGACCGGCTGCACCCGGAGACCGCGCTCCCCCGCTTGAACGTCCACGGATTGCGGCATTCGCACGCGACCCACGGCCTGAAAAGGGGTGTGCATCCCAAGATCATGCAGGAGCGTCTCGGACACTCGTCGTTCAACACGACGATGAACATGTACAGCCACCTACCGGCGGGCATGCAGGCCGAGATGGCGGAGCAACTCGCCTCCGACATCTATGGCGGCTAAGTCACACGTCCTAGGCAGATGGTAGAAACGTTGGTAGAAACGGCCCCTCGGAACCGCTTCGGTACCCGCCTGACCTGGTGATTCGAAGCGTGTCGGAGGGCCAGATTACGCAAACCCGAGTGGCGGATCCGGCCCTTAGACCTGCGACGATGGGCCGGCCGGAGGCCGGCAGGTGCGCACCCGCACAGCACCCTCAAACAGCATCCTAATTCTCGATGCCTGCTTGCTGTCGTTGCCTGCTGCAGTTCGGTACTTTGGGCTCGGCCTCCGCCGGTCCGCAACGGCTCCAAGAGCACCCAAGTGAGGCCGGCTGTTTCACGCCGAGTAGACACATGCCCAAAGAGCATTCATTTGTTCCTGCCTGGCCTCGGTCTCGGATCTCAACAATTCCACAACAAACTTGGAGGTCGCAT
This sequence comes from uncultured Acidimicrobiaceae bacterium, assembly GCA_963787485.1. GTDB lineage: Bacteria > Actinomycetota > Acidimicrobiia > Acidimicrobiales > RAAP-2 > Bog-473. The sequence goes on from CAWBDF010000003.1 coordinate 241,735, forward strand.
GGCCCGAGTCTCTTGTCGAGGTTGGCAGGAGCGCCGAAGCACACATCATGCGCAATGAGGCGCTCGAAGCCAAAATATCATCGCCATCCGCGACAAGCGGGGGGCATCGCCACTCAGTACGCGCCGAGGCTCTCCTCCTTGTGGGCTCCACCTTGCTGCTGGGGTGTTTGGCTGGGTTTGGTTTCGATGCCCAAGAGCCATCGTGGTTTGTTGGCTTGCTTGTCCTCTTTGGCGCGGTGACCGCACTCGGAACTCTGTGTGTGGTCAACGTTTTGGGCACGAGGTCGGAGCAGGCCGAGCTGATGCTTCGACGTTCGCAAGAGCAACTGCGCCTGACCCTCGAGGCGGCCAGTGACGCCTACGTCGAGATCGACGCTGAAGGCGTCGTGACCAGTTGGAATCCTCAGGCTGAGGCCATTTTTGGGTGGAGCCGGCAAGAGGCCGTTGGTTGCACCGGTGAGGAACTCCTTCTTCCCGAAGAAGAGCGCAACCCTGATGCCAGAACCCGGTACCAGGCTGTAGTGACCGCCATGGGCAGGGAGCGCCCTTTCGGACAGCACTTCGAGTTCATGGCACGGCATCACGATGGCCACACCTTTCCCATCGAGATGGCCTTTTGGCGCACCAAAGATGCCGACGGCATTCGATTCCACGCATTTGCCCACGACATCACCGAACGCAAAGCAGGCGAAGACGCGATTCGAAGTGCCAAGGAGGACTTCGAGATGCTCTTTGCTCACCATCCCTACCCGATGTGGGTATGGGAGATCGACACCCTGCGTTTCGTCGAGGTCAACGAAGCGGCCGTGGCCCAGTACGGCTACTCACGAGAGGAGTTCCTCTCGATGACGATTGATCAGATCAGGCCACCGAAGGATCTCCCCCTGCTCGAAGAACACCTCAAATCGGTCCCTGAATACGTTCGAGAGGGAGAGATCTGGGAGCGTCCGAAACCGGGGACCTGGAGACATCAGACCAAGGGGCAGAGGATCATCGACGTTGACTCGGCCGGTTTTCGCTTGGTCTTCGATCGCCGCCAGTGTGTGTTGGTCATAGCGCAAGACGTATCGGACCGCCGGCAGCTCGAGAGAGATCTGCGCTATCAGGCCCTCCACGACTCGCTCACCGGTCTCCCGAATCGGACCATGCTCCTTCAGCACGCTGAGTCCGTGCTCGCTCAGGCGACAAAGGGTGAATTATCGCTGACAGCCTTCTTCCTTGATCTCGACAACTTCAAGGAAGTGAACGACTCGTTTGGTCACATCGTCGGGGACGAGCTGCTCCAATCATCCGCCCTTCGTCTCTTCGGGGCGCTTGAGGATGGCGACATGATCGGGAGGCTCGGCGGCGATGAGTTCGTGGTCCTAGCCGCCGAGTCCAACCAACCAAGGGATCCTGGAGACCTGGCTGAACGTCTGCTGCGCGTAATCCGCTCTGCGCCCTTTTATTTGGGAGGACGAAGCGTGACTGTGACGGCTTCAATTGGAATTGCATCCGGACAGGTCGAAGAAGCGGCCGACCTTCTGCGCAACGCCGACGTGGCGCTCTATCAAGCCAAGGCACGAGGGAAGAACTGTGCCGCGGTCTTCGTGCCCGAGATGCAGTCCGCCGTCCATGAACGTCTTGAGATGGCCATGGACCTGCATCGTGCGCTCGACGAAAACCAGTTCGAGTTGCATTACCAACAGGTGGTCGACTTGCAATACCACAGCATCAGGGGAGTCGAGGCGCTACTGCGTTGGCGCCATCCAACTCTGGGATGGGTGTCTCCCGAACGATTTATCCCACTCGCCGAGGAGATGGGATTGATCGAAGATATCGGCCGATGGGTCTTGACTCGGGCTTGTGGTGACGGTGCCGAGTGGCGACGCTCCTACCCCTGGATCACAGTGGCGGTCAACGTGTCAGCCCTTCAGCTAACTAACCGAGATTTCGTCGGGCACGTAGCCGACGCTCTGAGTGCGACGGGTCTCGACCCGGAGGGCCTAGTGCTCGAAGTTACCGAATCCACCCTGATGGACGACGTCCCTGTCACCGTTCAGCGACTGCGATCTCTCAAAGCTATGGGCCTGAGTGTGGCCATCGACGACTTCGGCACGGGGTTTTCGTCCCTAAGTTATCTGCGCGAGTTCCCCGTCGATATCTTGAAGATCGACCGCTCCTTCGTCGCGACCATCACGACATCGGTCGAAAGCGCGGCATTGGTCCGGACGATGATCAAGCTCGCTGCCACGCTCGGACTTGAGACGATTGCCGAAGGAATTGAAACTCCGGATCAGCTACGCGCGCTTCAGGAAAAGGGATGTTCCGTCGGCCAGGGATTTCTCTTTGGTCGAGCGCAGCCAAAGGAGGTCGTGGAGAGTCTCTTGGCTTCGGAGCCGGTGTCTCCCTGGCGCCAGCCTAAGGTCGCACACTGACGCAGGAAATAGTGCCCCAACGGTGCGCGGTTGTGGTGAGGCCAGCGTTCGCCTGGTCAACGCAGCTCAGCGGCGGCACCGACCTGTTGTCGGGCCGAGTCCGCTGCGGGGTCTGTCAGCGCCTGATGACCCTCGACCAGAACGGCCAGGGCAAAGGCTCTACCGCTGCCACGAACGGGGCCAAGGCTGCGCCCAGCCCCGCCGGACCAACGTCGGGCTGCTGCGGGCCCGCCGTGTTGGGGCTGCGGCTCATCGGCGACGACATCGAACTGCAGGCCGCTATCCGGAAGGAACTCGAACGGGCCCGAACGCCGGCCCCCAGGGCCGGCGGAGGGCCCCGCACTCGGCGTTCCCGTCACCGTGTTGAGGAGCTGGTGTCCCGACGCCGCAAGCTGCTGCGCCTGTACTACGCCGACAAGATCGGAGCCGACCTGTTCGCCGAGGAGAAGGCACTCCTGTAGTTGCCCTCTGAGGCACAGCGTGAGGTTGACGATGCACGCGTCGAGGTGGCGCGTTCGGACGATGTCACACAGCACTTCGACGCGGTCGCCCGCATGCTTGCAACCCTCGACGTCGACAAGACGTGGAGGGTTGCAACGGACATCGAGCGACGTGTAGTTGATCGACGAGTTCGTCGAGGAGGTCACCGGATTACCTTGACGTGAAAGTGCACAGAGAGCCTCCACTCCACGTCCGCTTCCAGGAGGTCGGCATGAAGGAGTCGGGGTTTTGATCGTGTCGGAGGGGGGACTTGAACCCCCACGCCCTTGCGGGCACCAGCCCCTCAAGCTGGCGCGTCTGCCTATTCCGCCACTCCGACGAGGTTGTAGCTGGGACGCGGAATCGTAGCGCGACCCTCGCCTCTCATTGGCCTGCTTTCATTGGCCTGGCAGAGATGGGGTGGTGTTGCCCGTGGACTCGGGGACCCGCAGGGCCCAGAGCTGGGCGTACCACAAGAGGTCGTTGCTGCGCGGCGCCGGTGTCACCCCTCCGATCTTGCTGCTCCAGACGACCGCCGTGGGCTCGGCGTAGAGCGGGAGAGAGACCATGTCGTCCCAGAGTTGCGTGTCCGCCTGGTTGTAGTAGCCGGCCGCGGTGACGGGATTGAACTGCTGTGATGCCGTTTCCACCGTCGCGTCGAATTGCCTGCTCGAATAGCCCGTCCAGTTCTGCGAGCCGTTCTTCCCCGCTGGCCCCAGCAGCGACGTGTACCAGGCCAGGGTCTGGCTCATGTACGGGGTGAAGGTGACCGGCATCAGGGCCAGATCGGCTGCGCCCATGGCGAGCGATTCACCAGTGGCCGTCGCGCCCGACAGAGGGATCAGGGTTGTGTCGAGTCCGGCGTCGTTCAGCTCGTCGCTGATCACCGGGGCCGCCGCGGAGGCCCAGGGGTCGCTGTCGTCGTAAGCCAGTCGGAGCTGGAACGGTGTTCCGAGCACCTCGTAGTACGGCGAACCGGGCACCCGTGTCAGGCCCGACGCCGCGATGAGCGCCGCCGCCTGATCCGGCACCGGCGTGACCGGGAAGCTCACGTTCCCACCGCTGCCGACCGCCGTGGTGGACGTCGCCGACGTCGGCGGAGGGACCGTCGTGCTGGACGAAACCGGTGCCGTCGGCTTGTAGTCCGCCTGGCCTTGCACGTTCACGTGGCTGTCTGCCACCACCGACCCTGGATAGGCCCAGATGACCTGCTGGTCGACGAGATCCTGGCGGTTGATGCTCAACGCGATGGCCGTGCGCAGGTCGGGCGGCACCGTGCCGAGCGGTGGGCTCGACATGTCCAGCTGGAGCAGCGTCGCCGACGTGTCGACCTCGCTCTGCGCCCCCGGCAATCCGGTCATCTCGGCCAGGAACTGGCGCGTCGGTGCCCACGCCTCAGCCACCTGGACGTACCCCGAGGACATCCACTGAGCCAGCTGGGCCGTCGAATCGGCCATGCGGACCGTGACGGAACGGTTGTTCGACGGGGTCCCCCACCACCGGGGATTCTGCACCAGGGTGATGGATCGCACCCCCACCGCCGCGATCTTGTACGGGCCACCCGAGAGGTCGATGGCGGGATTCACCGTCGTGCACGCCGGGTTCCAGCCCACCTTCTCCATCACGTGGGCCGGCAGGAGGTCGCCGAAGAGCATCTTCCAGTCGGCAAATGGGGTGCCGAAGACGACGGTCACGGTGTGTCCGCCGTCGGAACCGGTCACGGACGCGATGTCCCGATAGCCGGCAATGCTGGCGACGTCGGTTGGCGGAAGGCCCGGTTTCCCCTGCTGCTCCCAGGCGTACTTGAAGTCGGCGGCGGTGATGGGCACGCCGTCGGACCACGTCGCCCTGGGGTTCAAGGTGTAGACGATGGTCTCGGGCTTGGGGCTCACCAGTTCCGCCGAGACGACCAGGTCTAAGTTCGGCGCCGGCGCTCCCGCCTCGTTCACCACGAACGGACTGGGGAGCACTCCGGCCAGGGCGGTCTCGGTGCCCGGGGTGGCGCCCGACGGAGTGTGGGGATTGCAGCCCGTCGGGCTCTCGGTGGTGCCGAACGAGATCGCTCCCCCGGCGACGCCGATGTACGTGACAGTGGTGCCGCCCTTCGTCCCCCCACCGCAGCCCGAAGCCAGCACCGCCAGCACGCCCACGGCTCCCACCAGCCCTCGCCAGCGCCCGGGGCGTCGGCCCCGGCCGGTCACTGAAGTCGGAGATCCAGGGTGATCGTGGTAAGGGCGAAGACGATTGCCACCGTGACCGTGATGCGGTCGAGGTTCCGCTCCACGACGGTGGAGCCTTGGGCCGCCGCGCCGACGCTGCCTCCGAACATGTCGGAGAGCCCCCCACCCTTGCCGCTGTGCATCAGGATCAGGAAGATGAGCCCGACCGAGGCCAGCACCTCAATCACGATGTACACCCAGGTGAGTGTGGTCAATGTCGCCAACAACGGGGGAGCCTCCAGCTAGCGGGCCTTTTTCGCCTGGTCGGCCTAGGAACGGTAGCAGGCGGCGGCGGCGCGGATGATGTCAGTGAAGCTCCCGGCCTCCAGGCTGGCCCCGCCGACCAGGAGGCCGTCCACGTCGGGTTCGTTCATGAAGTCTCCGGCGTTCTCGGCGCTGACCGACCCGCCGTACTGAATGCGGAGCTGCTGCGATGCCGCCTCCCCGGACACCTTGGTCACCAGGGAGCGGATGTGGACGCAGGCGTCTTCGGCGTCCACCGCCGTGGCCGGCGTGCCGGTCCCGATGGCCCAGAGCGGTTCGTAGGCGACGACCACTCCCGCCACGACCTCGGCAGCCAGACCGCCGAGTGCCGTGAGCACCTGCTCCTCCAGCACCGGCTCGGTCCGGCCCTCGGCTCGCTGCTCCGCGGACTCGCCCACGCAGAGGACCGGGGTCATGGCGTGCCGCAAGACGGCCTGGAGCGTGGCTGCCACCGTGGCGTCGTCCATCCCGAAGAGGGTGCGTCGCTCGGAGTGCCCCACGATCACGTACGCCGTTCCCAATCGGGCCAAGAAGCGGGGGCTCACCTCCCCGGTGCGCGCTCCGGCGTCGGCGTCCGAGCAGTGTTGTGCACCCAGGGCGACGGGGATGTGCTCCTTTTCGACCAGCGTCTGCACGGTGCGCAGGTCGGTGAAGGGAGGGTGCACCGACACGTCGAGGTTCGCCACGTCCTCGGGCTTGAGCCGTAGCCCGAGGTCGCGCACGGTGTGCAGCGACTCAATGTGGTCGTGGTGCATCTTCCAGTTCCCGCTCACCAGCGGGCGGCGCGGGCTCACCCTCGGGGCGCGTTGGGAGCTTGGCGCAGCGCGTCGATCCCCGGCAGATGGCCCTCGGTCTCAATGAACGACAGCGAGGCGCCCCCGCCCGTCGAGAGGTACCCCACCTGGTGCGAGAGCCCGAGGTCCTCGAGGGCACTGGCGCTGTCACCGCCGCCCACCACCGAGAACCCTGGGCAATGGGCCACCGCCTCGGCCACGACCCGGGTGCCGGCGGCGAATCGGCGGTCCTCGAAGGCCCCGAGGGGCCCGTTCCACAGCACGGTTCCGGCCCGACACACCTCCTCGGCGAAGGTCGCCGCCGAGTCGGGCCCGATGTCGAGACCGGTCCACCCGTCGGGCAAGTCGCCCTCTATGACCTTGACGCTCCCCCGCGGCCCGTGCCCCCCCGAGCTGGGGCCGAATGTCCCCCCGGGTTCGAGGGCGCGGATGTCGCTGGGCAGCACGATGTGCGCCCCAGAGTGGAGGAGGGCTCGGCAGTCGTCGAGGTGGGTCTCGTCGAGCAGCGAGCACCCCACGTGTTGCCCCCGGGCCGCCAAGAAGGTGTACGCCATGCCCCCACCCACCAGCAAGGTGTCCACCTTCGTGGCCAGGACCTTCAGCACTTCGAGCTTGTCGGCCACCTTGGCCCCGCCCACCACAGCGACGAAGGGCCGCACCGGGTTCTCGAGCATCCCCCCCAGCACCTCCACCTCCCTGGCGAAGCGCAGGCCCGCCGCACTCGGCAGTAGGGGCGGCGGGCCCACGATGGAGGCGTGCGCCCGGTGGGAGGCGCCGAAGGCCTCGTCGACGTAGGCGTCGAAGCCGTGGACCAGGCGACGCACGAAGGCGGGGTCGTTGGCCTTCTCGCCCGGGTCGAACCGGAGATTGTCCATGAGCGCCACTCCGGGACAGAGCACCTCAAGACGGGCACGCACCGGATCCATCTGCCAACGCGGGTCAGGTGCGCCGGCCGGGCGACCGAGATGCGAGCAGGCCACCACCTCGGCGCCCTCCTCCTGGAGTCGCCGCAGCGTGGGCAGGGCCGCCGTGATCCGGAAATCGTCGGCCACCGTGGCGTTGCCGCGGACGCCGATGTGGAGGGGGACGTTGAAGTCGACCCGCACCAGGACGCGTCTGCCGTCGAGCTCGGGGAGGTCCTCGAGCAGCGGCATGCCCCGCAACGGGTCGCTCACGTCAGCCGCCCACCAGCATGGTGAGGTCGACCAGGCGGTTCGAATAGCCCCACTCGTTGTCGTACCAGCCGAACACCTTGACCAGCGACAGGCTCTCGCTGACCGGCATCACCTGGGTCAGCCCGGAGTCGAAGACGCACGAGGCGGGTAAACCGACGATGTCGCTCGAGACGAGCGGCTCTTCGGAGTAGACCAGCCTGCCCTCGAGTGGAGGCTTGGCGGCGGCTTCGGCGAACACCGCGTTCACTTCGGCCACCGCGGGCGTCGCCTTGACCGCCGCGGTGAAGTCGGTGATGGAGCCCGCCGGGAGCGGAACCCGCAGGGAAATGCCGTCGAGACGGCCCTTCATCGATTCGAGGACGAGGCTGGTGGCCCGGGCTGCTCCGGTCGAGGTGGGGATGATGTTGATCGCCGCGGCGCGGGCCCGCCGCTGGTCGTGGTGGGGCAGATCGAGCAAATTCTGGTCGTTGGTGTACGCGTGCACCGTTGTCATGAGCCCGCTGGCGATCCCGTAGGCGTCGTCGAGCACCTTGACCATCGGCGCGAAGCAGTTGGTGGTGCACGACGCGTTCGAGATCACCACGTCGCGTTCCCGGTCGAATTCCTTGTCGTTCACGCCCATGACGAAGGTGGCATCGGCATCGCGCGACGGGCCCGAAATGACGACCCGGCCGACTGAGCCACCGAGGTGCTTGGCCGCGTCGGCACGGGCGGTGAACCGTCCCGTCGACTCAATGACCACCGCCGCACCCAGGTCGTCCCAGGGCAGCCACGCGGGGTCCTTCTCTGCGAGCACCCGGATGCGCTGATCGCCCACCACCATCTCGTTCCCCTCGACTTGGACGGCGACCGACAGCCTCCCCTGGGACGAGTCGTAGCGCAGCAGGTGGGCCAACATCTCCGCAGAGGTCAGGTCGTTCACCCCGACGACGTCGACGTCGGCCCCGGTGTCCAAGATGGAGCGCAGGTAGCTGCGCCCGATCCGCCCGAACCCGTTGATCCCGACCCGCACCGTCATGCTGTACCTTCCTTCCGGGTCCCGGGGAGACCTATGCCAGCAGACCCGAGAGCGCCCGCGCCAGTTTGGCGGGGTCGTGCACCAAGGTGTTGGAACCCGTGAGAGCGACCTCGTGCACGGCGACCCGGGGCGATCCGATGGACATGCCGCAGCCGGCGTCGCACAACACAACGTCAACTGCGACATCGTGCCTGGCCAGCGCCTCGACATGGGCGGCCACGTCGTAGCCTTGGGTCTCGGGGATCTCGGCCCGCAGGTTGCACACGTAGACGACCGGTGCCGGGGCCGAGGCCACCGCCTCCGCGATGCCATGAACCGCCACGGCGGCCAGGACGCTCGTGAACAAAGACCCGGGCCCGATCACGATTTGATCAGCCCGGGCGATGCGCTCGAGTGCCAACGGCGGAGGCGGGGCGTCGTCAGGGACCAGGGAGACCCGCTCGATCCCCGAAGTCCCCTTCACGGCCACTTGCCCGGCCACGGTGCCGCTCCCCGCCTCGGCCTTGAGCACGACGCGTTCGCTCGTGGCGGGAACGACGTCGCCCTGCGCCCCGAGGAGCCGGGCGGCCTCGGCCACGCCGAGTAGGAGGTCACCGGTGGCGTCAATGAGCCCGGCCAGAATCAGGTTGCCCAGGGCGTGCCCCGACAGCTCCCCCTCCTCGAAGCGCCGTTCGAACGCGGCAGCCAGCACGGAGTCGTCGGCGGCCAGCGCCACCAGGCACTTGCGGATGTCGCCCACCGCCACCACGTTGAGCAACTGGCGCAGCCGGCCACTGCTCCCGCCGTCGTCGGCTACCGAGACGAGCCCGGTGATGGAGCCCGCGTAGCGGCGGGCGGCCTTGAGCGTCACTGCGGTGCCATGCCCACCGCCGATGGCCACCACCGCGGGGGCCGCACCCGCGGGGCTCACCGCTCGACGTCCCGATGGAAGACCGAGACCGACTGCCCGTGGCGCTTGAGGCGCGCCGCGAGCTCCACGGCCAGGGTCACCGAGCGGTGCCGGCCACCCGTGCAGCCCATGGCGATGGTCAGGTACGACTTGCCCTCCCGCATGAAGGCCGGGAGGGTGCTCGTGAGCAGGTCGTCCACCTTGTCGAGAAACTCCTGCGACTCGGGCTGGCTCAGCACGTACGCGCGCACCGGGTCGTCGAGGCCACTGAAGGGCCGGAGCTCCTCCACCCAGAAGGGATTGGGCAGGAAGCGGCAGTCGAACACCACGTCCACGTCCAGCGGAAGGCCGTGTTTGTAGCCGAACGAGATCACCGACGTCTGCATGTGCGGCACGTCGCTGTCGCCGAAGGCCTCCAAAATCCGGGCCCGAAGCTGGTTCGTGTTGAGCTCCCCGGTGTCGACGAGCAGGTCCGCCCGTTCCCGCACCGGCTCGAGGAGACGGCGTTCGTCGGCGATGGACTCCTCGACGCCGCGCGCCGCCAATGGGTGGCGTCGCCGCGTGCCCTCGTACCGTCGGACCAAGATGTCGTCGGGGGCGTCCAAGAAGACCACCCGGACGCGGCGGCGCGCGGCGCGCAGGTCGTCCAGCACGGCGGGGAGATCGTCGAAGTACTCCGGTCCGGTGTTACTGCCCCCACGCCCGATGACCAGCGCGACGCGCTCGATTCCCGAGCCCGGTCGGTCCACCATCTCGACCATCTTCATGATGAGGGCGGCCGGCAGGTTGTCGATGACGAACCAGCCCATGTCCTCGAGGGCCGCTGCGGCGGTTGACCGGCCCGCCCCGGACATCCCGGTCACGACCACGAATTCGCTCATCGTCCCCCAGCCTTGCGCACCTCGGGACCCGGGCGGTGCACCGCCTGGTAGACGGCCAGGCCGACGGCGTCGGGCAGCCACGATCGGGACAGGAGCTCCTCGAGCGAGGCCGTTCGGACGGCTTGCACCCCGCCCAGCTCCTTGAGCAACCGGGTCTTGCGGGCGGGACCCAGACCCCGAATGCCGTCGAGCACGCTGGCGGTCATGCGCTTCCCGCGGCGTTCTCGGTGGAAGGTGATGGCGAAGCGGTGTGCCTCGTCGCGCAAGCGTTGGAGGAGGTAAAGGGCGTCGGAGCCGCGAGCCAGGCGCGCCGGGTCGGGCGACCCGGGGCGGTACACCTCTTCGTATTGCTTGGCCAGCGCGGCGAGCTCCACCTGGTCGCCGAGCCCGAGTCCGGACACCACCCGCTCGGCCACGCCCAACTGTCCCTTTCCCCCGTCCACCACAATGAGGTTGGGCCGGTAGGCGAAACGCCGCGGGCGCCGAGCCCCCTGCACCTCAGGCGCCGGCGACGGCTCGGTGAGCGCGGCCAGCCGGCGCGTCAGCACCTCCTCCATGGCGGCGTAGTCGTCGTTGCCGTGGACCGAGGCCACCACGAACCGCCGGTAGTCGGACCGCTTGGGCAGCCCGTCCTCGAAGACGACCATGGACCCGACGTAGTCGGTCCCCTGGAGATGGCTCATGTCGAAACACTCAATGCGGAGTGGCGCCTCGCGCAGCGACAAGCCCACCTGCAACTCGGTCAGAGCCTTGGAACGAGCATTGTGGTCGGCGGCCCGCCGGAGCCGGTGGCGGGCCAGGTCCTCGGCCGCCGACCGGGCCACTGTCTCGGCCAGAGCGCGCTTCGCTCCACGGCGCGGCACGGCGATGTCCACCGGGCCCCGGCGCAGGGCCCGCAACCACCTCTGCAGCACGACCCGGCCCGCCGGCTCCTCGGGCACGAGCACCCGACGAGGCACCTCGGCCGTGTCGGAGCCGTAGACCTGTGTGACCACCGTGGCCATGAAGTCCGGTGCGCTCAGGTCCTCCACCTTCTCGGCCACGAACCCACGGTGGCCCACCACACGTCCGTGACGGACCCGGAAGATCTGGACCGACGCCTCCAAGGGGTCCTCGGCCAGTCCCACCACGTCGAAGTCCTCGGCGCGCTCGGACACCATCTGCTGGGTCTCTGCCGCCTTGTGAACCGCCCCGATGCGGTCGCGGAGTCGGGCGGCCCGCTCGAATTGCAACGCGTCGGCGGCGGCGTGCATTTCAGCTTCGAGTCGCTCGAGCACCGGCTCAGTGTCACCCGACAAGAAGCCCATGAGGTCCTCGACGAACGCGCCGTAGGCCGCATGATCGACCGCACCCACGCACGGACCCGAACAGCGATCGATGTCGTAGAGCAGACAAGGGCGCCCCAAACGCTCGTGGCGCGAGAACTTGGTGTCCGAGCAGGTGCGCACGGGGAAGCTGCGCACCAGGAGGTCCAGGGTGGAGCGGATGGCGCCCGCGTTGCCGTAAGGCCCGAAATAGCGCACCCCTTTGCGCTTGCGGCCCCGCACCACGGCCGGGCGGGGCCACTCCTCGCTCACCGTCACCGCCAGCCACGGGTAGCTCTTGTCGTCCTTCAGGCGCACGTTGAAGCGGGGCAGGTGCGCCTGAATCAGCGAGTGCTCCAGGATCAGCGCGTCGACCTCACTGTCGACGACGACCCACTCGACGTGGTCGGCCTGGGCCACCATCTGGGCCGTCCGGGGGGGCAGCTTGGACGGGTCCTGCCAGTAGCTGGGCAACCGGTGCCGGAGCGACTTGGCCTTCCCCACGTAGAGCACACGGCCCTGGGCGTCGTAGAACTGATAGGACCCCGGGGCGTCGGGGATGGAGCCGGTGGGCGGCCGATACTGCATCAGGCACACTCTCGCGCGGGCCCACGCGGTCGGCGTTACACTGAAGTTGCCGGCCTGGTTTCCGGCAGACACCCTCGCATCGAGGCCGACACACCCGCGGATGGGCGACCAGGCTGTCCCCGCCGGCCACATCGATGCTCTCCCTCAAAGGGGGCAGACGACATGCTCAGGCTTCAGGCGCCGCTTCCCGAGCGCTATACGGCCGCGACCGATGGCGAGCTGGCGTCCATGATCGGCCTGGCCAAGGCCGCGCTGGGCCGCCGGGTCTTCGTCCTGGGCCACCACTACCAGCGCGACGACGTCATGCGCTGGGCTGACTCCCGCGGTGACTCCTTCGGGCTCTCCCGGATCGCCGCCGCCCAAACCGAGGCCGAGTTCATCGTCTTCTGCGGCGTGCACTTCATGGCCGAATCGGCCGACATCCTCACCGGTGACCACCAGGCGGTCGTCCTGCCCGATCTCAATGCTGGCTGCTCCATGGCGGACATGGCCGATCTGGACCAGGTGGAGGAGGCCTGGGAGGAGCTCGCCCGGGTGGTGGACACCGAGGGCCTCGTTCCGGTCACGTACATGAACTCGTCCGCCGCGCTCAAGGCGTTCGTCGGTCGGCACGGCGGTGCCGTGTGCACCTCGTCCAATGCGCGCGCCGTGCTCACCTGGGCCCTGCGCCGCGGTGAGCGGGTGCTGTTCTTTCCCGACCAACACCTGGGCCGCAACACCGGGTACCAGCTCGGCTACGGTGCCGACGACATGCGTGTCTGGGACCCGCGCCGGTCATTGGGCGGGTTGAGTGACCGAGAGGTGAAGGAGTCGACCCTGCTGCTGTGGAAGGGCCACTGCTCGGTGCACCAGCGGTTCCGACCAGAGCACGTCGAGGCCTTCCGTGCCGAGCATCCCAACGGGATCGTGATGGTCCATCCCGAGTGCGCGCACGAGGTGGTCGAGATGGGCGACGTCGTCGGCTCCACCGACGCCATCATTCGGGCCGTGTCGGCGGCGCCGGCGGGGTCGGTGATCGGCGTGGCGACCGAGATCCATCTGGTCAACCGACTCGACGTCGAGTCGCCCGACAAGACCGTCGTCTGCCTGGACCCCCTGGTGTGTCCCTGTTCGACGATGTCCCGCATCGATCCGCCACATTTGGCCTGGGTGCTCGAAGGCCTCGTCGACGGCGACGTGCGCAATCGGATTGAGGTCGACGTGGAGGTGGCGACACAGGCCAAAGTGGCGCTGGAGCGAATGCTGGACATCATCTGACCGTGCGCGACTTTCCCGCCCACCCCGTTCCGCCGGACCACGTCGAGCCGGTCCCTCGACGCCTCCGGGCCTGGCTTGCCGGTCGGGTGATCGTCGACACCACCCAGGCCCGCTACGTGTGGGAGTCGCCGGCTTTCCCGCAGTTCTACGTGCCTCTGTCCGACGTGCGCTCGGGAACCCTGGTCGACGAGGGCAGCACTGAGGAGACCTCGCGCGGCACGGTTGCGCTTCACGGGCTCAAGGTGGGTGACGTCCACCGCCCCGGGTGTGCCCGCGTCGTCACCGCGGCGAAGGTCGACGGGTTGAAGAACACCGTGCGCTTCACGTGGTCCGCCCTCGACGCCTGGTTCGAGGAGGACGAACAGGTACTGCTGCACCCGCGCAGTCCCTACGTGCGTGTCGACGTGCTGCGCTCGACGCGCCCCGTCCGGGTCGAATCGCACGGAGTGGTGCTGGCCGAGTCGTTCGGACCGGTCATGCTCTTCGAGACCGGTCTCCCCACCCGGTACTACCTGAACCCGACCGACATCGACTTCTCGTGGCTGGTTCCCTCGGAGACGGTCACCTCGTGCCCGTACAAGGGCACCACGAGCGGCTACTGGTCAGCCCTGGTCGACGGTCGCACCCACCCCGACGTGGCGTGGTCCTACCGGTTCCCCAGCCGGGAGGTCCTGCCCGTCGCCGGGCTCATCGCCTTCTACAACGAGAAGGTGGACATCTTCCTCGACGGCACACTGCTCGAGCGCCCGCAGACCCGCGTCTCGCCGGTGACCGGCGGTCACTGACCGACCCCTCCTCGTGCCGAACTTCCTCAGGCGGCCGAGCTGGACCGCGCCAGGACGGCCTTGAGGACCTCGCCGGTGTGGCTGCCCGCGGTCTTGGCCACCTGTTCAGGCGTGCCCTCGGCGACAACGGTGCCACCGCCGTCGCCCCCTTCGGGCCCGAGGTCGATGATCCAGTCGGCGGTCTTGACGACGTCGAGGTTGTGCTCGATCACGACCACCGTGTTGCCCTGGTCGACGAGCCGGCCCAACACCTCGAGCAAGCGCTGCGTGTCCTCGAAGTGCAACCCGGTGGTGGGCTCGTCGAGGATGTAGAAGGTGTGCCCGGTCGGGCGCCGACTCAGCTCGCTGGCCAGCTTCACCCGTTGTGCCTCGCCGCCCGAGAGGGTCGGCGCCGGCTGGCCGAGGCGCACGTAGCCCAATCCCACGTCGACCAACGTCTGCAGGTGCCGGGCGATGGGCGGCTGGCGCTCGAAGAACGACAGCGCCTCTTCGCACGACATGTCGAGCACGTCGGCGATGGTCTTGCCCCGGAAGGTGATCTCGAGTGTGTCGCGGTTGTAGCGCGCGCCGTGGCAGATCTCGCAGGGCACGTACACGTCGGGGAGAAAATGCATCTCGATCTTGATGGTGCCGTCGCCCGCGCAGGCTTCGCAGCGACCGCCCCTGACGTTGAAGGAGAAGCGGCCCGGTTGGTAGCCCCGCACCTTGGCCTCGGCCGTCTGGGCGAAGAGCTTGCGGATGTGGTCGAAGACGCCGGTGTAGGTGGCGGGGTTCGATCGGGGTGTGCGTCCGATGGGCGCCTGGTCGACGTCCACCACCTTGTCGAGGAACCCGATCCCCTCGACCTTGCCGTGGCGGCCCGGGAGGGTCTTGGCCCGGTGCAGCTGCTGGGCCAGGGCACGCAGCAGGATGTCGTTGACCAATGTCGACTTGCCCGAGCCCGACACCCCGGTCACTGCCACCAGGCACCCCAGGGGGAACGAGACGTCGATGTCGCGCAGGTTGTGCTCACGTGCGCCGCGCACGCTGAGCAGCTCGCCGGTGCCCGGGCGCCGACGGGCCGGGACGGGGATCGACCGCTTGCCGGACAGGTACTGGCCCGTCAGCGAGGCCTTGTTCGAGAGCAGGCCACCGCGACCGGTGACCGGGCCGGCGTGGACGATGGTCCCGCCGTGCTCTCCGGCCCCCGGTCCGATGTCGACCACGTAGTCGGCCGAGCGGATGGTCTCCTCGTCGTGCTCGACCACGATGACCGTGTTGCCCAGGTTGCGCAGGCGCTCGAGGGTGGCGATGAGCCGTTGGTTGTCGCGCTGGTGCAGGCCGATGGATGGCTCGTCGAGCACGTAGAGCACCCCGACGAGGCCGCTACCGATCTGGCTGGCCAACCGGATCCGTTGGGCCTCCCCGCCCGAGAGCGTCCCCGCCGAGCGGGCGAGCGAGAGATAGTCGAGACCCACGTCGAGGAGGAACTGCATTCTCTCGCGCACCTCTTTGAACACCCGGTCGGCGATCATGTGCTCGCGCTCGGTCAACTCGAGGTCCGACATGGCATGGACGGCGCCGGCGATGGAGAGCGAGCAGAGCTCGAAGATGTTGCGCCCACCCACGGTGACCGCCAGCGACTCGGGCTTCAGCCGCGCCCCGTGGCACTCCGGGCAGTCCACTTCGCGCATGTAGAGCTCGACCTGCTCGCGGGACCAGTCAGATTCGGCCTCGCCGTGTCGGCGCTGCAGCCACGGCACGATCCCCTCGTAGAGGGCGTCGTAGGAGCGGGACCGGTTGAAGCGATTCTTGTAACGGACGTGGACGGTGCGGGTGCCCGTGCCGTAGAGCACCAGCTTCTTGTCCTTTGCCCTGAGCTTCCTCCACGGCGTGTCGACCGAGAATCCGCCCACGTCGGCCACCCCGGCCTGGAGCCCGGCGAAGTACTCACTGCGTGCCGCCGCCCAGGGCGCGAGCGCCCCTTCGGCCAACGACAGCGACTCGTCGGGCACGACCAGCTCGGGGTCGACCTCGAACCGGGTGCCCAGGCCCAGGCAGGCCGGGCAGGCTCCGTAGGGCGAGTTGAAGGAGAAGTTGCGCGGCGCAGGCTCTTCGAAGCTGATGCCGCAGTGCGTGCAGGCCAGGTGCTGGGAGAACGTGATGGCCTCGTCGCTCTCCCCATCGCCGGTGCCGTTCATGACCAGCACCTCGGCCGTGCCACCGGTGAGCCCCAGGGCCGTCTCGATCGACTCGGTCAGGCGCTGCCGGACGTTGTTGCGCCTGATCAGGCGGTCGACCACCACCTCGATGGTGTGCATTTCGTACCGGGCCAAGGTGACCTCGGCTCGTTCGGCCAGCTCGAGCGGGACGCCGTCCACCCGCACCCGGGCAAAGCCCTGCTTGGCCAGGTCGTCGAGGAGGGACGCGTACTCGCCCTTGCGGCCCCGCACCACCGGGGCCAGGACCTGGAATCGGGTGCCCTCGGGCAGCTCGAGTACGCGGTCGACGATCTGCTGGGGCGTCTGGCGGGCCACCGGCCGGCCGCAGTTGGGACAGTGCGGGTGGCCGATGCGTGCATAGAGGAGCCGCAGGTAGTCGTAGACCTCGGTGATCGTCCCCACGGTCGAACGCGGGTTGCGCGAGGCCGACTTCTGGTCGATGGAGATGGCCGGCGAGAGGCCCTCGATGAAGTCGACGTCGGGTTTGTCCATCTGTCCCAGGAATTGGCGGGCGTAGGCGGAGAGCGACTCGACGTAGCGACGCTGGCCCTCGGCGTAGATGGTGTCGAAGGCGAGCGACGACTTCCCGGACCCCGAGAGGCCCGTGAAGACGATCAGCCGGTCCCGGGGCAGGTCGAGCGAGACGTCGCGCAGATTGTGCTCGCGGGCCCCGCGAACGACCAGACGGTCGGCCATCTGGTGAGGATACCGGCGCGCTGTCACGGGTCCGGCGGCCCCTCGGCGTCGCGCCGGCCACCTGGCTCCGGGGGCTCCTCACGGTACGACCCCGGGTGGTGGTCAGCCGGGGACGGCTCCCCGTAGCTCGGCGATCTCGTCGCGCAGGAGGGCCGCCTCCTCGTAGCGCAGCTCGGCCGCGGCAGACTTCATCTCGGCCTCCAGCTGGGTGATGAGCTCGACCGCCTCGGCCGGGGAGGTGGCGGCGCCATCGGCCAGGAGGCCCTGGCCCGGCGCTCGGCGCGTGCCCCGCACAGCGGCGTTCCTTCGCACCTCGGCCCGGCTCCGGCCCGCTCTGGACACCCCTCCTCCGCCACCGCCCCGAAGCCGCTCGAGGATGTCGGTCACCGACTTGCGGATGGTCTGGGGGTCGATCCCGTGCTCGGCGTTGTAGGCCATTTGGACCTGGCGGCGCCGCTGCGTGACGGACACTGCCTCTCGCATGGCGTCGGTCACGGTGTCGGCGTACAGGACCACCGAGCCGTCGACGTTGCGGGCCGCCCGGCCCATCGTCTGGATGAGCGAGGAAGCCGATCGTAGGAAGCCCTCCTTGTCGGCGTCGAGGATGGCGACCAGCGCCACCTCGGGCAGATCGAGACCCTCGCGCAGCAGGTTGATGCCCACCAGCACGTCGACCGAACCGAGCCGCAGTTCGCGCAGGATCTCAATGCGGGTGATGGTGTCGATGTCCGAATGCAGGTACTGGACTCTCACCCCGGCGTCGGCCAGGTAATCGGTGAGGTCCTCGGCCATTTTCTTGGTCAGCGTGGTCACCAGGACCCGCCCGCCTGCCTCCACGGTGCGAGCGATGCGGGACTGGAGGTCGTCCACCTGACCCCTCGTCGGCATGATGGTGACCTCGGGGTCGACCAGCCCGGTAGGCCGGATGACCTGCTCGACCACCTGAGCGGAGTGCTCCAGCTCGAAAGCGCCTGGCGTGGCCGAGACGAACACGCACTGGGGCACGCGCTCGACGAATTCGTCGAAGCGCAGCGGGCGGTTGTCCTTGGCCGAGGGCAACCGGAAGCCGTGCTCGACGAGCACGTCCTTGCGAGAACGGTCACCGGCGTACTGGCCGTGCAGCTGGGGAACGGCCACGTGACTCTCGTCGATGACGCACAGGTAGTCCTTGGGGAAGAAGTCGAGCAACGTGTAGGGCGTCTCCCCCGGGGCCCGTCCATCGAGGTGGCGGCTGTAGTTCTCGACCCCCGAGCACACGCCGGTCTCGGCCAGCATCTCGAGGTCGTGTTCGGTGCGTACCCGGAGCCGCTGCGCCTCGAGCAGCTTGCCCTCGCGCTCCAGCTCACCCAGGCGCTCGCGAAGTTCGACCTCAATGGAGGCGACGGCACGCCGCACGATGTCGTCGCCGGTGACGTAGTGAGTGGCTGCGTAGACCGCGACGTCCTCGATCTCCTCCCCCATCTCGCCCGTCAGCACATCGAACGGCACGATCCGCTCCACGGTGTCGCCGAACAGCTCCACCCGCAGTGCGGCTTCCTCATAGGCCGGATGGATCTCGACGGTGTCTCCCCGGGCCCGAAAGGTGCCGCGCACCAGGTTGACGTCATTGCGGGCGTACTGGAGGTCGACCAACCGGCGCAGCATGTCGCGCTGGTCGATCTGTTTCCCGACGGCCAACCCCAAGATGCGGTCCCGATACTCCTCGGGCGACCCCAGGCCGTAGATGCACGACACCGAGGCCACCACCACCACGTCGCGGCGCATCAGCAGAGAGGAGGTCGTGGCGTGGCGCAGTCGGTCGATCTCGTCGTTGATGGACGAGTCCTTCTCAATGTACGTGTCCGTCGTGGGCAGGTACGCCTCGGGCTGGTAGTAGTCGTAGTACGAGACGAAGAACTCGACACGGTTCTTCGGGAAGAGGTCGCGGAGCTCCGAGGACAACTGGGCGGCCAGCGACTTGTTGGGCTCAATGATGAGGGTGGGCCGCTGGGCCTGCTCGATCATCCAGGCGATGGTGGCGGTCTTGCCCGACCCGGTGATGCCCTGGAGCGTCTGGTAGTGATCGCCCCGCCGGACTCCCTGGGTCAGCTCGGCGATCGCCTGCGGCTGGTCGCCCGAGGGACTGAATGGGGAGACGACCTCGAACGCGGGCATACTCGCTGACGCTACCCGGGAGCTGTTCGCGCTCAGAGCGAGGCGGGCACGGTCTGAGGCGCGGTCAGGTACGGGCTGCCTGCTTCAGGTGGAGTCGCCATGCGGTGCACGGCGTCGTTCGAGCCACGCCCACAACGCGTCGACCGCGGTCGCGAGTGCCGCCCGGTCACCCGAGTTGTCCACCACGTAGTCGGCCTCCGACCGCCGTTGCCGGCGGCTGATCTGCGAGCGGATGCGGGATTCGGCGTCCGCCCTCGAGAAGCCCCGTTGGGACACGAGCCGCCGGAGGGCCACGTCCGTCGGGCAGTCGACGACCACCACCGCGTCGAGCCCGAGGGTGGACCGGTGGGCCGCCGTGAGCAGCGGGACGGCCATCACCACGACGGCGTCGGTCCCGGCGTGGGCGTCACGCTCCTGGAGCAGGGCGGCGCCGATGGCCGGGTGGGTGAGGGCGTTGAGCTGCCGGCGCGAGTCCTCGTCGGCGAACGCCAGCCGGGCCAGCGCCGGCCGGTCGATGGTGCCGTCGGCCGCGAGGATCCCCGAACCGAAGTGCGCGACGAGCGGGCCGTACGCCGGAGCGCCGGGGGCGACGACGTCCCGGGCGATCTGATCGGCGTCGACCAGCCTGGCCCCCCGCGCCACCAGCAGGTCGGCCACCGCCGACTTCCCCGCTCCCATTCCCCCGGTCAACCCGACCACCAGCATCCGGGAAGCGAGCGTACTGCCGCGAATAACCAGCTCCGCCCCGATAACCTTTCGCCGGCCTCGGGCCGGCCGTGTCAACGTCGGCCGCCCGTCGGCCCGCCGTCCCATGAACGTCCTCACCGCCGCCACGTCCCGGTCAGCCTCCGGGCGCCACACGCGACAGCGGAATCTCCAGCGGCTCGACGGGGCTGTCGTGGCCGCGTTGGCCGCCATCAGCTACGTGCCCCTGCTCCTCACCCAGCGCGGCATGGTGTCGGCCGACACCAAGGAGTACCTCTACCTCGACCCGGGGCGGCTGATTCAGAGCGCGCTGTCCATGTGGGACCCGGACGTCGGTGCCGGGACGGTCACCCACCAGAACATCGGCTTCCTCTTTCCCATGGGTCCCTACTACTGGGTCATGGCGCAGCTCGGCGTCCCGGTGTGGGTGGGCCAGCGCCTGTGGATGGGGACCCTGTTCTTCGCCGCGGGCACCGGCGTCTGGGCGCTGGGCCGACTGCTCGGACTGTCCCGATCGGGCCAGCTCGCGGCCGCGCTGGCCTACATGCTCTCGCCGTACGTGCTCAGCTACATCGATCGCATCTCGGCCATCTTGATGCCCTGGGCAGGCGCCGGGTGGATGGTGGTGTGCACCGTCCTGGCCGCCCGCCGCGGTGGGTGGCGCTACCCCGCCCTCTTCGCGCTGATCGTGGCCCTGGTCGGCGGGGTGAACGCCACGTCCATCCTCCTCATCGGGATCGGCCCCGCCCTCTGGCTGGTCTACGCGGTGTGGGGCTCGCGCGAGGTCAACTGGCACGCCGCGTGGACGACCGCCCTCAAGATCGGCCTGCTGAGCCTCGGCGTCTCGCTGTGGTGGATGGCCGGCCTCTGGGCCGAAGGCGCGTACGGCATCAACGTCCTCATCTACACCGAGACCGTCCCGACCGTGGCCCTCACCTCGCTGTCGTCGGAGATCCTCCGGGGGCTCGGCTACTGGTCCTTCTACGGCCAGGACAAGCTCGAGCCATGGATCACGGCGTCGCTGGACTACACCCGGCGGGTCTGGCTCATCGGGATCAGCTTCCTGGTGCCCACCGCGTGCGTGATCGGCGCGGTGGTGGCACGGTGGCGCTACCGCGTCTTCGCCATCGCCATGGTCCTGCTCGGGATGGTGCTGGCGGTGGGCACGTACCCCTTCAACGAGTCCACCCCCTTCGGCGCCCTGGTCAAGCTGGCCAGCTCCGGGTCGACGCTGGCCCTGGCCCTGCGCTCGACGAACCGGATCGTGCCGCTCATCGTGCTCGGACTCGCGCTGTTGCTCGGCGCTGCCGTCACGGCGATCACGGCGTGGCACCGCCGGGTGGGCTTGGTGGTGCTCGCCGTCAGCGCGGTGCTCATCGGCGTCAACCTCGAGCCACTGTGGACCGGCAACCTGGTCGCGCTGAACCTGGCCCGGCCCGCCGCACTGCCCTCGTACATCACCGAGGCGGCCGCCTACATGGACTCGCAGGCCCACGACACCCGAGTCCTCCAGCTGCCGGGATTGGACTTCGCCTACTACCGCTGGGGCGTGACGACCGACCCGGTCTGGCCGGGGATCATGACGCGCCCGTACCTCATCCGCACCGGCGTGCCCGCCGGCGAACCGGCCACGGTGAACCTGCTCCAGGCGATCGACGAGTCGATCCAAGATGGCGTCTTCGTGCCCAAGACGCTGGCACCCGTGGCGGGCTTGCTCAGCGTGGGAGACGTCCTCTACGAGTCCGACGTCCAATTCGAGCGGTTCGGCACGGCGCGGCCCCAGGCCGTCTGGCTCGCCTTCACCAATCCGAAGAGCGGGCTCGGGCATCCGGTGACCTTCGGCACGCCGACCGCCTACGCACCCATCCGCTTCCCGCTCACCGACGAGACCCAACTGGCCCTCCCGACGGGTGCCTCGACGCCCCCGCCGGTGGCGGTCTTCCCGGTGCCCGGGGCCAGGCCCATCACGAGGACGGAGAGCCCGAGTGAACCCCTGCTGGTGGCCGGCGACGGCCAGGGTCTGGTCGAGGCGGCGGGTGCGGGGCTGCTGGCCGGCAATCCCACCGTCTTGTACTCGGGCAGCTTCGCCCACGACCGGTCGGGCCTCGACACCCAGCTCCAGCGCGGAGCCGTACTCGTGCTCACCGACAACAACCAGAAGAAGGACCTCACGTGGGGATCCATCCTCGACGACTACGGGTACGTCCAACAGGCCAACGAGACACCGCTGGTACCCGACCCCTCACAGGTGGCGATGCCCGTGTTCCCCGGCGCCGGCACCGACACCCAGACGGTGGCCCAGGTCAGCGGCGTGGCCTCCGTGCGGGCCACCTCCTATGGGAATCCCATCACCGACATTCCCGAGGCGCAGCCATTGGCCGCCGTCGACGGGAATCCCGACACCGCGTGGACCGAGGGCGTGTTCGGACCGGGGACCAACCAGTCGATCGAAGTCCGGCTGACCCGACCGGTGACGACGAACCACCTCACCTTGCTCCAACCCCAGGGCACCCGCTCGGTGACCGACGTCACCCTCACCTTCGACGGCGGGAACGCGGTGCACGCGACGCTCGGGCCTGCGTCCCTGACGGGGACGGGGCAGGTGGTGAGCTTCGGGAGACGGGCGTTCTCGCGGGTCGAGATCACCGTTGACGCCACCAGCGTCGGTGTCCTCAAGAACTACTTCGGCCAGAGCGGCATCGGCTTCTCAGAGATCACCATTCCTGGTGTCGCCCCGGCCCGCGAGGCGCTGCGCCTGCCCACCGACCTGCTGGGGGCGGCCGGCACCTCGTCGCGTTCCCACCAGCTCGATATCCTGCTCAGCCGCATCCGGGCCCAGGTGACCCCCCCACGGAGCGACCCCGAGACCTCCATGGCCCGGGTCTTCACGCTCCCCACCAGCCGCTCCTTCTCCGTGAGCGGTGACGCCCGTATCTCGACGCTCGACCCCGATCCGCAGGTCGACCAGCTCTTGGGCACCTCCGGCGGGCCAGGGGTCCCGGCCGGTACGGCGACGATCACGAAAGCCTCCTCGTCGACCCGGCTCCCGGGCGACCTGGCTGCCGGAGCGTCGGCGGCCGTCGACGGCGATCCCACCACGGCCTGGATGCCGGCCCTGGGCAACCAGGCGGGGAGTTGGGTCGACTACAAGCTGAGCCGGTCCGTCACCTTCGATCAGCTCACCCTCGAGCTGGTGACCGACGGTATCCACTCCATCCCCACCGAAGTGACGATCAGCACGCCCGGCGGCGCCCGCACCGTCGCCGTGCCACCCGTCGACCCGGGGGTGGGCCGCCCCCAGGGTTCGGTGACCCCGGTCACCCTGCACTTCCCGGCGATCAGCGGCAACGACGTGCGGTTGACCGTCAACGCAGTGGCGCCGCACACCTTCCTCGACTACCAGTCCGAGAACCCCAACACCGACCCGCTCGGGCTGGCCGAGATCGCCATCCCGGGCGTGGCTCCCCTGGCGACACCGTCGAGCGTGCCTGTGCGCTGCTATTCCGACCTGATGGCGATCGACGGGCGGCCCGTCGACATCTCCGTGAGCGGGACGACGGCCGACGCCCGGACCAACCAGCCGCTGACCATCCGGGGCTGTGGCAATGCCGCGTCCGGGGTCACGCTGTCGGCCGGGACACACACCCTGACCACCTCGACCTGGCTCGCCGCCGGGCTCAACGTCGACACCCTCGACCTCGCCTCGGCCGCCGGGGGGCGCCCGCTGCCACTCGGGCCCGACGGCCTTCTGCCGGCGCCGCCCCACCACGCCTCGCCGGCGGCGACGGTGCTGTCCCAGGGACGCGACCAGGTCACCGCCACCGTGCACGGGAACGGCCGGGGCTTTTGGATGGTGCTGGGGCAGAGCCAGAGCCGGGGTTGGAACGCCACCCTCTCGAACGGCCGCTCCCTCGGTCCCTCGACGCTGATCGACGGGTACGCCAACGGCTGGTACGTTCCGGCGGCCGATGCCCGGGGGACCATCACCGTCACCATGACCTGGACGCCCCAGCGGGTGGTCGACGTGGCCTTGCTCATCTCGGGGCTGACGCTGCTGGCGAGCCTTCTGCTCCTCGTGGCCCCCCGCCGTCTGGTCAGCGCACGGCGGGACGCCGAGCACGACGAAGCGATGCGGGCCGGCCTCGTCGAGCCGTTCCACCCGAGACTCACCTCGCTCCTGCGTAGCGATGGCGCCAGCCCCTCGTGGCGGGTCACGGTCCTCCTGGCGCTCGCCGGCGGCCTGGCGGCGGGCTTCTTCGTGATGCCGCTGGCGGGCGCCCTCATTGCGGTGGCGCTGGCGGCCGAGCTCCGGGTCCCGCGAGCCCGGGGGATCGTCGTGGCCGCCATCGTTGCCCTCCTGCTGGCGCTCACCGGCTACATGGTGTGGACGCAGTGGTACGAGCGCTACCTGGCCGACATCATCTGGCCGACCCGCTTCAGCCCGGCGAATTCCCTGGCCTGGACGGCGCTGTGCCTGCTCGGCGTGGACGCCGTGGTGCAGTTCGTGCGCCATCGGGTGCGCGCCGCCACCAGGACAACGTGTTCTTGTAGCGCAGGATCGGTTTCTCGACGACGAAGTAGCTCAGGGAGGCCGAGACGATGGACAGGCCGAGCACGCAGAGGAAGAAACCCCCGTAGTTGAGAGTGAAGAGCTTCTTGGGGTCCGGGTCGAGGATCTGGTACATCCAGGGCTCATGCCAGAGGTAGATGCCGTAGGAGATCACGCCCAGCGACGCCATCGGCCAGGTGCCGAGAAGCCAGCGGATGGGGCCCTTCCCCTTCGCCTGGGGACCGAAGACCGCCGGCAGTAGGAGGAAGAAGGCAAAGCCCCCGTAGAGGAGCTGGCGGGTCAGGTCGCGGTAGGACTCCTCGTAGAGCGGCAGGTAGGACAGGCCCAGGTGCGCCACGGCCCAGAAACAGAATCCCGCGGCGATCCAGGCGACGAAAGGAAAGAGCGGATTGGAGAAGACTCGCGGCTCGTTGTCGTGCTGGTGGAACCAGGCACTGGTGGCCGCCAGGAGCATCCCCAGAGCGAAGAGGTCCAGGAAGGCCGGCAGCCACGTGGTGGCCAGAGCCCACATGCCGCCCTTGGGGTTCTGGAAGTGCAAGACGACGCCGCGCCACGCGTAGCTGGCCGCCACCAGGCAGACCAGGCCGACCAGCTCACGGCGCAGGGCCTGACCTGGCGTACGACCGGCTCGGGCCCTGGCGATGAACATGGCGTAGAAGGGGATGAACAGGTAGAAGGTCATCTCCACGCAGAGCGTCCACGCCGCGGTGAGGCCGTGTAAGACCTGGTTGGGAAAGTAGATCTGCAAGAACAGGTAGTGCACCAGCTCCGACCACCAGCCGTCGGGGCCGATGCCGGGGGGTTTGTCGCGCCAGAGGCTCGTCATGACGAACAGGACCAGCCAGTAGGCGGGCACGATGCGGAGCAGGCGACGGGCCCAGAACGCGCCGACCCGTGGCCTCGATACCCCCGCCAGGTGGGCCACCACGAAGGGCCGGTAGAGCAGGAATCCCGAGATGAGGAAGAAGACGGCGACACCGATCTCGAGGCGGGCCGTGTAGATGCTCCAACCCGGATTGCGGCCGTCGAATCCCACGCTGAATGCGGTGTGCACGCCCACGACCGTGACGGCTGCGATGGCCCGGAGTCCGTCGAAAGCGGGAAAGCGAGGTGGACGCCGCGGCGTCGGAGGTTCGGGCCCGGGTTGGATGTCGGGCGGCTTCGGCAGCGGCTCCTCGATGGTGTCGAGCAGCGTGGTGCTCACGAGCCGTCCCCGCCGGGACCCGTCGTCCCAGCCGGCGCGGGCAGCGCCCCACCAGCGCCCACCAGATGGGCCCCGGCGGGCGCCGCCGTCAGTCGACCGAGCAGGCCGAATCCGGCGTGGAGGGCCACCCCGCCGAGCGCCACGAAGGCGACCTCGGCCGGCAGCATGTAGCGCGGAGCCCCGTAACCGAGCGCGACGCTGAGGAACGAGACGATCACCAGGGCGACGAAGGGGAACAGGAGGACGCGCTGGCGGCGCGCCACCACCGCCCCGGCCACAGCCAGGGGAACGAGCAGCCAGAGGGCGACCGCTCCGACCCGCGAGGCCCACACCGGACGGCCCTCGGCGGTGGCCAGACGGGCCGTCTGGAAGGGACGGAACACCCCGAAGGCCCGGCCGAGACGCGCCGTTGCGGTCCACACCGCGCTTGCCGGGTGGGCGGTGACGTAGGTCGTCGCCGCCCGGCGGTTGGTGGCGATGGCGTCGCGCTCGCTCGCCAGCGTCGTACCTGGATGTCGGACGCACGACTCGGTCCACCAGCCCACGAGGGCTCCGCCCGAGGTGGCCGGGCAGTTCGCCCCCGCCACCACCGGCGCCAACGGCGCCGTGACCGCTCCCGACACCGAGAACAGGCCAATGCCCCCCGCGGCCCAGGGCGCGACGCAGAGGGCGAACACGGCCAGCACGGCGGCGAGACAACGCAAGCGCTCGGCGGTCGCCGGACCCCGGACCACGAAGACGATGGGGACGCCCACCAGGGGAACGAGCAGCACCAGGTCGACCCGGGCCAGGCAGGCCAGGGCAAGGGAGAACCCGAGGAGAGCGCTCCGAGGCGTGCGGGGATCGCCCCAGAACCGGGCCACCGAGTAGAGGACCAGTGCCACCGTGGCCACCACCAGCGTGTCGGAACCCAAGGTGGCCGGGCTGACGAAGAGGGGCGGGAACACCCCGGCCAAGAGCGCGGCCAGCACCCCCGCCCGCGGGCCGGCCAGGTCGCGCACCGCCAACCCGAGCACCGCCACGGCGACGACGAACACCACGGCGAAGATCGCCCGGTGCCACGAAGGGGTCGCGAGCCCGGCCACATCGGCCCCGGCGAGCACCAGCGGCGTCAGCGGGGCGTTGGCGACGGTGGGGACGAGGTGGTGGGACCCGAGCGGGGCGATGGAGGGATCGGCGAACCAGGCGCCGGCGACCAGGAGGCGAGCCTGGGCGGCGTCGAATCCGGCGGAGGCCGAGAGCCCTGAGCCTCCCAGTGCCTCCAAGAGCACCGCTTGGACGGCTCCGGCCACCACGACCACCCCCGCCAGGGCCAGGCGGAACTGGTGTCCTGTCGTGCCATCGGGCTCGGCCACCCGCCGGGACGCGGTCGGGGATCGCTCAGCGTCGGCCGGGTCGACCGGCCGCTCCGTCGGCACGAGCGGCCCGTTCGGCGGCGCCAGAGTCATCGGCGTCGCCGCACCTCGCTGCAGAGCACGTCGAGGGTGGCCTCTGCCGTCCGCTCCCAGGTCATGTTCCGCGCATGGCGGAGTGCTCCCTGGCTCAGCCGGCGCCGGGTCAGCGGGTTGGCCAGGACCGACTCGACCGCCTGGGCCAACGCGTCGTCCGACTCCACCAGAATCCCGGACTCCCCCTCAGCGACGGCGTCGCGGTGGCCGGCGATCCGCGTCGCCACGGCCGGGGTCCCGCAGGCGCCCGCCTCGGTGAGGGTCATCCCCCATCCCTCGCGCACCGAGGTCGAGGCCACGACCCAGGCCCGTCGGTAGAGGTCCACCAATTCGGCGTCCGAAAGTCTTCCCGGCAGCGTGAGCCAGTTCCCTGCCCCGACCCGGTCCCGCTGCGCCTCGAGGGCTGGGCGCTCGTACCCCTCGCCCACGATGACGGCCCGGAGACCCGGTCGGCGGGCCTTGACCTGCACCATGGCGTCCATGAAGCGATCGAAGCGCTTCACCGGGACCAGGCGGCCCACCGCCACCACCAACGGTTCGGAGTCGAGGAGGCCCCCCGGAGAGAACCGTGGGTCGACTCCCGGCGGCACCACCGTCACGTTCCGTGCCGGCAGGTGCAGCCGCTCCACCAGCTCGTCCCGCGAGGAGCTCGACAAGGTGACGACCCGGGTGCCCCGGTAGAAGGGGGGGGCCACCGAGTGCTCGACGGCATGGCCGAAGCGGGCCAGGCGGGGCGAAAGCACCATCTGCCACATCTCGGCGTGGACATGATGGAGGAACACGACCCGAGGCCGGCGCGTCCACGCTGGTGAGAAGAAGGGCATCCCGTTCCAGATCTCGACCAAGGCGTCACCGTTGAGGCGCCCCCGCGCGGCGTCGAGCGCCGTTCTGGGAAAGACCGCGTAGCGCCCGGCGCGTCGGTGCACTCGGTACCCGTCGCGCCCGATGGTCCGGGCGGCACCGTCGACCCGCGACGTCCATGCCGTCACCTCCAACCCGGCGGCCGCCCACCGACGCATGATCTCGTGAGCGTGCAACTCAGAGCCGCCTGCTTCGGGGTCATCGAGGTCGCGCCACGCCACCAGGTCGACGCGACGCACGCCGGCCGACCGCGCCGTCTCACCCAGCGCCGCGGCCCAGGCGACGCGGTCAGCAGCCTCCTGGGATCCCTCCGGCGAGGTGTCGGGTGACGGCTCCATCGCGAACGTCGAGTTGTTGTGCACGCCCCTCCATCGATCTGCCCCCTGGCATCACTGTGGGCTCACACTATCGACGCCCGCTACCTGCGGCACGGACCCGTGGCGGACATGAAACCGCAGGTGGGTGGCCGCGAACGCCACGGCCACGGCAGCCGCCAGGCCCCCCTGCACCTCCAATTCGGCCCGTGCTGTCGCCACGATGGCTCCGTGGGCCACATGGATCAGCACGAGCAGGACCACGACGCCGGCGGCCAGGAAGACCACGATCCACCGCCGCGCCGCGCCGAAGAGGTAGTTGGTGAGCACGACGGTGACGCCGAGGCAGGCCATGGCCCCCACGAGCGTGGCGAAGGCCGGGGCCGCCGTGCTGAGCCGGGCACCGAAGAACACTGTGAGGAACTGCCTGGGCGCAACCAGTGCCGCCGCCAGGAGCAGGACGGTCGGGACGCCCAGGAACAGCAGCGTCACCGCCAGCTGGCGCAGCGCGTGCTCACCTCGGTGCCACCGGATGGCCGTCTCGGGCAGCACGTAGCTGCCCAGGAGGATGGCGCCGAACACGAGGGCTTTGCTGGCCACCGAGATGGCCGCGTAAGGACCGGAACTCGACGGTTGGAGCCGTCCGATCAGGATGATGTCGGCATTCTGGAGAACCCCGATGAGGGCGAAGCCGGCCAGCGCGGCCATCAGGTCGTAGGAGAGGGTGCGGGTGCTGGCCCTGGTCTGTTCCTCGAAGTGGGTGTCCGCCGGGCTGCCCCACGAGCGCTCGGCGAGCAGGTGCGCGTGCCCCGCCGCGGCGATCTCCCCCAGGAGCAGGCCGACGGCATAGCCCGGGACGCCGAATCCGGCCGCGGCGAAGCACAGGACGAGGATGGTGCGGACCCCGATCTCGACCAACAGGTTCTCCCCCAGGTTCCTGTACCGGCGGTGGACCTGCAGGACGGCGCGGTCGATGCAGAGGAGGGTCCAGAGGCCGCCGGCCATCAAGGTCAGGGCGGCCGCGCCGTCGGCCGGAATGCGCAGGGCATGGGACAGCGGGTCGTCCAGGGCGACGGCTGCCGCGCTCCAGGCAACGACGCCCACCAGGCAACGGCGGTACAGCTGCCGGCTCCATCGGTGGGCCGCGGCCTCCTCGCCCTCGCTGGCCCGGTGGGCGATCCTTCGCACCACCCCCACCAGGAGCGCCGAACCGAGCATGGAGAGCACGAAGAACAGTCCAAGCAGTTGTGCCACCGACCCGTACTGACGACTGGTGAGCAGCCGCGCGATCAGGACGGTGGCGACGATGTTGAGGACGTTGGCCAGCACGCCGCCCACGGCCAGGGGGCCGGCAGCCACGATCCCGCGGGCCACCGAGCTGTCTTCGTAGGGGTCGGCCACCAGTCCCACGGTCGGCGTGAGGGCGACGGTGTCAACCAGCGCGCCCTCGGCGACCTCCAACCCCTCGGGCACCGCAGCGCCGTCCGGCTGTCTTCTCGGCACCGAGTGATGCTTCACTTCGCCACCATGGCGCGTCAAGCGGGGACGAGTTTCCTCGACAATCGGAACCATGCAGCCACGGCGAGCGTGTAGCAGATCAGTCCGAAGAAGAGCACCCAGTCGAAGCCGAAGATCATGGCCAAGATGGTGGCCAACGCTGTACCGACGACGGAGGCGAAGCCGTTGACGGCCCAGCCCCAGGCGACATATTGCCGGGGATACTCGCCCAGATGGGCGATCTCACCCAGGCCGATGGGCATGAACATCCCGAGGCAGAGGCCGAGTGGAGCGACGACGACGAAGGCAACGAGGATGCGAGCCCCGAGTGGCAGTCCCAGGAGTGCATTGGTCATCGGGACCAAACCGAAGGCATAGAACACGAAGAGGGCGATCAAGACCGCCAGAAGCCGAGGTATCACCTTCGTGCGCTGTGTGATCCGTTGGCTGGCCAGAGCTCCCAACCCGGTGAAGACGAGGAGGGACATCAAGGTGATCGTCAACGCATAAGTGGGAAAGCCGAGAAAGAGGTTCAGGAGCTGCATCAGGGTGATCTCGAAGAAGATGAATCCGAGGCCCACGCCGCCGAAGAAGACCGCAGATAGCCCCTTCCGAGGCAGCTTCGACCACACGTCGCGGATGACCACGAAGGGCAGGAGCAACAACGCCGCCGCCGCAATGATCGAAGAGGCCAGAAGGAGGAGGAGGACTCGTTCACCGACCGCGTTCTCCCGATCCCCGCTGGTCAACGAATGGAAGAAGTTCATGGCCACTGTCCCGAACCGGGCAAAGTGATAGAAGTACGGGTCGTTGTCCGTCGTCGGTGTCTCGTTGTACTTGGTGGAGCCGTAGAGCGCGCCGAGCTTGGCGGTGGGCGTCTGCACCACGGTGTTGACCGGGTTGTTCGTGACGGGTTGACCCTTGGCCACCAGCAGTTTGCTCCCGGGGACGTCCTGTACTGCCCCCAGGAACCGCTGGATCTCCTCCGGGGTAAACGCACTCTTCTGCACCAGGATGGTCGAGAGGGGAATGGAGTCGACGAAGTTGGTCGGCGTCGTGGCCACCAGTATGTGCTGGTTCGCATCGGTGATGCCGAGATTCCCCAGCGCCTGCCGGGCGGTGGCCACGAATCGAGCGGTACGCAGATCGTAGGTCGCATCGTCTTCACCGAATTGGGCTACGAAGAGCCCGTTGCCGGTGAGGTGCTGGAGCATCGACTGGATTCCGTTGGTGGTGTAGAGGTAGCTCTCCGAGAGCACATATGCGCTCGAGAGCGCGCCGCTGGTCGCCGCGTAGCTGTCAGGGGCCGGGTACCAGACCATGTTGTACTGCTGGTTGCTGCGAGCCATGTACGACCGGCCGTCAGCATTGATGTAGGAGACGTGGGGGTTCTGGGCCAGGTGACCGTCGAAGTCGGCGTAGGTGTTGGTCACCAGGTTCACGGTCACCGGGTTCAGCTCGACGGCATCGACGTGCTTCGCTCCGAAGTACAACGAGGCGAGCACCTCGTGACCTCCGGCCGCGCCGATGACGGCCTCCGTGGCGGGTGGTGCCCCCAGGACCCGGAAGGGGATAGAGCGGGGATCCTGGCCGAAGTCGTAGCGGGAGAGAAAGGAGAGCGTTCCGTTCCAGCGTTCGATCGAGGCACCGAGGATCCCGTCGTGATACAGGTTCAAGACGTCCGGATGTCCCGGCGCAGAACGGACATCGACTCGCAAGACGGAACCCCAACCGGAGTAGACCAGGCTTCCCGACTGGGTCGAGACCTTGCTGGTGTCGAGCCGCTGAGTCGGTAGCAGACCCGGGCCGATGGTGAACACGACGCCGACGACCATGACCCCGGCAGCCAAGCCGGCCAGAACCCAGCTCCGTCGGAACGCCACCCACAGTGCACCTGCCGCCATCACCGCCGCCGCCAACATCACTGTCGCCGGCGCACCGAGGGAAGTGACGACGTAGATCACCACGGCACACGCGATCCCGGCGCCGATCAGATCGGCGAAGTACAGCCCGCCGATTCCCTCCGGCTTGCGGCTGAACAAGGTCGACGAGATGATGCCCGCAGGAACGAACGAGATGAACAGGCACAAGCCGAGAACCAGCAGCGACAACAGGCTCCTGTACGAGGCCGTGGTTCCGTAGAGCCAGACATTCAATGTGTTGATCTTGATGAAGGCAATCACCAAATAGGCGGCCACGGTCGCACAGGAACCGAGCACGAAGCTCCAAAACAGGATCGTGTCAGTGTTCGCGTTGCGAAGTCGCTTTGAGACCGCCACCATGACGGCGCCTGTACCGACGCCGAGCAATGCAAGCCCGATGACGAGATAGACGTAGTAGTAGTAGAGCTTGAAGGAGATGATCCTCGTGTAGCTGATCTCGATCAGCAGCGCCGAGAAACTGACCAGGAGGATCTCAGCGTGGTGGCTGAACTTCCACTGCTGTCGCTTGGTAGTGACGGCCCGCGCCGAGGCGTGCTTCGGGGCATTCGTCACCAACATTGTGCGGGATGGTAGCAGTCCGGTCCTATGAACAGGGGGTACCGAGTACCCCCTTCACCTACCGGAATTGCACGCCTACCATCTGTCTTTACCGAGTTGGGGAGCGGCTGTGTCGCTTCGTCCGCACTCCTTCCCACCAATATCGGAACGTGGGTGTGAGCCGGGGTGGAGAACCGACCACGACGTGATGATGGGTTGGGGACGACATCGTTCCACTCACCTGACGAGCGTGCTGAACGAGCCCCGGACAGGTGCAAGAATGAACGATGGTTGACGTTGACGCGCGAGGGAGTCTCCGGACCTGTGTCTGCCAGAGAGAGACCCGACTGACGCTTCCCCACGGCCTCCTCTGTCACCCGGATCTGGTGGACGCCGACGCGGCCGCGTCTTGCTCACGTCCCCCCGTCATCCCGCGCATGGTGGCACAGCGGTCCACGCGAGCCAACCGCCGCCCGACCTAATCTTGCCGCCCATGCACGCTCGGCGTCGGTTCTGGCCGTGGCTCGTCGTGTGGACGCTCCTGGGGCTCGGCATCAGGGTCGGCACCGTGCTCGGCCGGCCCGGGCGCACGGCCGGCGGGGACCCGGCCTTCTACTACTACGGCGCCAAATTGCTGGTGCAGGGGAAGGGATTCATCAATTCGCTCGACTACATGTGGTTCCACCACGAGGTGGTGAAGTCCGCTCCCTACGCGCCGGGGTACATGGTCCTGCTGACCGTTCCGATCGTGCTCGGCTTCAAGACCTTCTACGCCGCCCGGATGTGGTCGTGCGTGCTGAGCGCCGCCGCCATCGTCGTCGCGGGCTTCGCCGGCAAGGAGATCGGGGGGCGCCGGGTGGGGCTGATCGCCGCCCTCCTGATCGCGCTCGACCCGAACATGTGGATGCCCGTCGAGATGGGAGCAGCCGAGACCATCGAACCGCTCGTCGTCGCGGCGGTCCTGCTCTGCGCGTACCGCTTCTGGAAGCAGCCCGACGTGCGCAGGGCCATCTGGTTCGGGGTGGTCATGGGCCTGACCATGCTCTGCCGTGACGAGCTGACACTCCTGGTGCTCTTCATCATGGTGCCGATGTGCCTCCTGGCCAAGGCGCTCTCGTGGAAGCGACGCTTCGCCGTACTGGGCGTCGGCCTGCTGTCGCTCAGCGTGGTGATCGGACCCTGGGTCGGCTACAACATGGTTCGCTTCGAGAAGCCGACCTTCATCAGCACCGGGGCGGGCATCACCATGGCCTCGGCCGATTGTCCCCTCACCTTTTCCGGAGAGTTCGAGGGTTACTGGGCCATGGTCTGCGCGCTCAACGATGCCAAGCACCTGTCCAAGCACGAGGACGAATCGGCGCAGGGCGCCCAGTTCGAGCACATGGCCATCACCTTTCTCGAGCACCACGAGAACCGGCTGTTCCCGGTGACCCTGGCCAAGGAGGGCCGCGCCTTCGGGTTCTTCCACCCATTACAGCAGATCTCCTTCGACGCCTTCCTCGAGACCAGGCCCTACCACTGGGCCCTCGTGGGGCTCGGGATGTACTACGCGCTGTTGGTGCTCTCCATCCCGGGAACCCTGCTCCTCCGCCGCGCCCGCATCCCCGTCTACCCCCTCTGGGCCATCGGTCTGAACGTGGCCATCGCCGTCGCCATCACGTTCGGCAACACCCGCTACCGCCTGCCCTTCGATGTCGCCACGGTGATGATGGGATCGGTGGCACTGGCCTGGGCCTGGGGAAAGATGCGGCCGGAGCGCGCCCCCGCGCCCACCCCGCCCGAGGAACACCCCCTCGAGGCACCGGTGCCGGTCCATGCCTGAACTGCTCGTCATCCTCCCCGCCTTCAACGAGGAGCACTCGGTCGACCTGGTGGCCAAGGAGGTCATGGAGGCCCAGCCCGACGCGGAGGTCGTCGTCGTCGACGACGGATCCGTCGACCAGACCGCCGCCCGGGCGGCCGAGGCCGGCGCCGAGGTGGTCTCCAACGTGTTCAACCTGGGCGTCGGTGGCGCCATGCGGGTGGGCTTCCGCATCGCCCAGGACGGCGGCCATCGAGCCCTGGTGCAGGTGGACGCCGACGGACAGCACGACCCGCGCGACATCGCCCGCCTGCTCGAACGGCTCGACCCCGGTCCGGTGCCCCACGTGGTCATCGGGGCCCGGTTCGCCGGCCGGGGTGACGATCGTGCCCCCCGCGCCCGCCGGGCCGCCATGCGCCTGTTGGCCTGGTACCTGTCGCGGGTCACCGGACGGACGCTCACCGACGTGACCTCAGGCTTCCGGGCCCACAACCGCGCCGCCATCGAGCTCTTCGCCCGCACCTACCCAGCCGACTACCTCTCCGACACCGTGGAGTCGCTGCTGATCCTGGCCGGCGCCGGCGGCACGGTGGACCAGGTGCCCGTGGCCATGCGACCTCGCTTCGCCGGCAACCCCAGCCAGTCGTCGTGGCGGGCCGCCACCTACCTGGTCCGGGTCGTGCTGCTCCTGGCGCTGTCCGTCTTCCGTCGCCATTCCCAACCCAAGAAGGAGGCCGTATGAGCGGAGTCCACATCATCGCCCTGGTCTGTGCCGTGGCCACTCTGGTGGCCGTCGTCGAGCTGACCCGCCGGCGTCACATCCGGGAGAAGTACGCCGTGGTCTGGCTCGGGGTGGCGCTGGTCATCCTGTTCTTCGCCATCTTCCCGGGACTCTTCAACTCGTGGGCCCACGGCATGGGCGTCGCCAATCCGCCGGACCTCGTCGCGGTCGTGGCCAGCCTGTTCCTGCTGGTGATCTGCGTGCGCCTCAGCTGGGAGATCGGGCGTCTGGAGGACCGCTCCCGGACCCTGGCCGAAGAGATCGCCCTGCTGCGCCGCCAGGTCGAGCGCGCGGAGCGGCCCTGACCGACGCCGGTCAGGCCACCTCGCTCCGGGGTACCGGCGGCGGGAGGATCGGAGCGTCCCGTCCCGTGCCCGACGTGCCCGACGTGCCCGCTCCGGGCTTGACGGCCTCCTCGTGGTACTCCTCCTCGACGTTCACGGCCCAAATGTCGTGCTCGGCGCCCAGAATGTTCTCGACCGTCAGCATGGCCGTGTACATGGAGTGGTCCTGATTGTTGTACTTGTGCATGCCGTTCCGGCCGATGGGGTGGACGTTGGGAGCGTGCACGTCGAGATACTTGACGATCGTCTCGACGTTCTGCTGGTACGTGTAGTCGTAGTGCGGATAAGCCTTGGGCACGCGCACCACGTAGCCGGCCTCCACGTCGGCCGCGTCCACCAGACCGAGCAACCCGAGCTCACGGGTGGCCCGGGCCACCAGGTGCTCGTCGGAACTCGACCACAATTCGTCGCCTTCGAAGACGAAGTACTCCAGGCCCAGGCAGGTCCTGCCCTCCTTGACCATGTAGGGGGACCAGGAGCCGAAGTTCTGGATGCGCCCGACCTCCACCTCCTTGGCGTGGATGTAGATCCAGTTGTCGGGGAACCCCTTCTCCTCGGGCACCACGAGCGCCACGGTCAGGAAGTCGCGATAGTGCAGGTCCCGGCCGGCCTGTTGCACGTCGTCGGGCGCTGAGGGCTCCATCATGTCGGCGAGGGCCGCCATCGGGGCCGAGGAGATGACGTGGCTCGCCGCGATCCGCTCGCGACGCCCGTCGGGATGCACGACGGTCACCGCGGTGGCCCTCCCGTCCTCGACGTGGACCTCGTGCACGGCGGTCCGCATGAGCACCGTTCCACCGCACCGCTCGACCAGGTCCCGGCAGCGTTCCCACATCATGCCGGGCCCGTACTTGGGGTACTGGAATTCCTCGATCAGACTGGTGATGGCCTTCTGGTTGCGCTTGGGGGTGAGGGCGTTGAGCACGGCCTTGCCCAGGTCGAGGTTCTTCACCCGCTGGGCGGCCCAGTCGGCCGGCATCTCCGCCACCGGCACCCCCCAGACCTTCTCGGTGTAGGTCTTGAAGAAGGTCCGGTACAGCCGCCACCCGAAGCGGGCCACCAACCAGCCCTCGTAATTGCTCTGGTCCTTGGGCGGCGAGATCCGGGCCCGCAGGTACGAGCACCCGCAGAGGAACGCCTCCCAAGGCCCCAGGTTCCTCAGGGCGTTCATCGCCTTGAGGGGGTAGTCGTAGTACTTGCCGCCGTAGAAGATCCGGCTCATGCGCGGTCGCAGCAAGAAGTCCTCGTCGGGCAGGATCTCGTGCCAGAGCTGCTCGACCGGGTCGACCTTGGTGAAGAAGCGGTGGCCTCCGATGTCGAAACGCCAGCCGTCGCGCTCCACCGTGCGACTGATGCCCCCGACCACGTCGTCGGCCTCCACCACCAAGGGCCGCCGTCCCGCCTTGGTCAATTGGTAGGCGGCGGTCAACCCAGCTGGCCCGGCGCCGATGATGACGACCGGCGCCTCCTCACCCCTGCTCATGGCCCGAACAGCGTACCGTCAACGCGGTCATGGGACGACGATGCCCAGGAAGGCCAACACGGCGTACCCACCGAGACCCGCACCCGCCAGCGTCAGCACACTGCGTCGCAGCCATTCGGATCGCAGCAGCGTGGCGCCGGCGATCACCAATGGGAACGCGCTCGAGCGCGTAGCGTTCGAAGGAGTCAAGGTTAGTGCCACTCAGGCCCGCGGCCACCACCGCGGTGGCGAAGGCCCCGTAGGCGGCCGGGAGCCGCCACCAGCAGACCGCGACCAGGGCCACCACGAGGATCACCCACGGCACGTGGAGCGCGGTGCCCACGTGGTGGTGCAGCGCCCCCCGGGCATCGTCGAGCAGCGTCCGCACCGGATCCGAGAGACCCCCGTGGTGCCCGGCCTGGACCTGTACCCGCAACGGGAGCCAGCCGTCCCCCTGGGTGGCGGCCGACCAGATGAGAAAGGTCCCGGTTCCCGCCAGCGGCGCCACCGTCGCCACGACCGCACCTGCCCGACCCGGTGCCGTGCTCGTCCGCCAGCGGCGGACCGCCTCGACGGCCACGGGCACCGCCACCAGTGCTCCCAATGGGCGGGTGAGGCCCGCGGCGTAGCCCAGCGCGGCGGCGGCCCACCAGAGGGGGGCGGCGCGCCGGACGGCCAGGAAGCAGCCGATCACCAGGACAAGCAGCAGGGCTTCGGCGTAGCCCATGACGAGGACATAGGCGGGAGGGGCCAGGCAGAGCAGCCAGACGGACACCGACGCCAGGTCGGCGTCGCCCGTCTCGTGTCGCACGAGGACCGAGAGCAGCGCGGCAGCCACCAGGGCGGCGAGGTTGGCCAGCACCACCAGGGCCACCCCCGCGCCGACGTCGGGCAGCCAGGCCAGGGCGCGACCGGCGAGCGGGTAGAGGGGGAAGAAACGCAGGGCCTGGTGGCCCAAGGGCGCGTAGCCGAAACGGGCGATCGTCTCGTACCAGCCGGCATCCCACGCCGAGAGGCCCTGATGGACCCGCGCCGCCGTGGTGGCGTTCGGATGGGTCCGGTCGACGATGAAATGGGCCATGGCCAGGGCCGCCAGCACGATCAGACGGGCAACCACCCATTGGGGAAGCACCCGGACGACGGCGCGTCCCATCGGCGCCAGCAGGCTCAACGGAGGTTGGCGAATTCGTACAGGGCCATCGGCTCGTAGTAGATCGCCGGCCGCGAGAAGACCCACTGGTGCGCGCCGTACTGCGCATTGGAGGCGATGTCGCTGGCGATCTCCTCGCACTTGACGGAGAAGCCCGTGTAGCCCGGCGCCGAGACCAGCCAGATGTGGTGCTGAGTCCCCGCCATCTGCTCGAGGCGCGTGGCGAACGGCGCCGCCGGGGTGCCGCGGGCCACCGAGAGATACGACACCCAGTCGACGAACTCAGGGCTGTTGGCCCTGGGAAAGGCGATGGTGCGGTAACGGCCGGGCGGCACCAGGCGCTCGACCGCCGGTCCGAGCTGGTCCGGGCACACGGCCACCACGTCTCCGGGGCGGGCGTGGGCCAAAATGACGCTGGCCACGCTGGGCGCCTCCGTCCGCTGGGTGTAGACGTTCGGGATGCTCGCGGCAAGCCCGGCGGCCACGAGCACCCCCACCACGCCGGTCCGGACCTTCATGTCGGCGAACGTGAGCGCCCCGACGGCCATCATGAGGAGCAGCGGCACGAAGATGACGGCGGCGTAGCGGGGCGCGAAGGCGCTCTTGGAGAGGATGCCTCCGGTGATGGCGGCCACCAACGTCGCCACGACCACGAAGGCCACGCCCCGGACGAGCGGTCTCGTGCGCACGTCGAGGTCGATGTGCCAGCGGCCGCGGGCCAGCCCGAACAGCGCCAACCCCCCCAGGGTGAAGTAGCCCAGCGCGAGCAGCCGACCCTGGTTCGATCCGGTGAGGGCGAGCGAGGCCTGGTTGTCGGTGAACCCGGTGATGGCGTTGACGATGGCGGCGTAGGTCGGCGTGCCCGCCCACGGGGTCCCGGTGTGGCGCGTCTGGTACAAGAAGGTCGGCAGCCACGGGAGGAAGGTGAGGCACCCGA
This sequence comes from uncultured Acidimicrobiaceae bacterium, assembly GCA_963787485.1. Lineage (GTDB taxonomy): Bacteria > Actinomycetota > Acidimicrobiia > Acidimicrobiales > RAAP-2 > Bog-473. Next base: position 280,411 of record CAWBDF010000003.1, read on the forward strand.
GACCCACGGCGAGGAGCGTCCAGCGGGCCGGCGACCGCCGAGGAGCCCGCCCCCGCCAGGCCTGGAAGGCCAGCCAGACGCCCAGCGCCCCGACCAGGTAGAGCGACCAGTACTGCGTGTAGAGAAGGGCGGCGGCGACCGCACCGACTGCCACCAGATTGCCCCACCGCGGTTGCTCGAACGCCCGGACCAGCGCCACGATGCCGCAGGCGGTGAGGAACATCTCCAGCGAGTACATGCGGGCCTCGGTGGCGTAGTACACGGCGAACGGGGAACTGGCCAGGAAGATCACCAGCATCCAGGCGGCCGGGCGTCCGCCGAATCGCCGTCCGGCCACCCAGGCCACCGGCAACGTCGCCACCGACAACAGCGCCGAGAGCGACCGCACACCTTCGTCGGAGGTCCCGAAGACCTTCATGGAGAAGTGGAGCAGCACGTAGTACAGCGGTGGTGCACCATCGCGCTTGAGGTACGTCGGGAGTGTGTGGAGTGGCTGGCTGGCGATGTTGACCGTCAGCGCCTCGTCGAGCCAGAGTGCCGAGCGGGTCCAGAAGCGCAGCACCAGGCCGGCGAGGAGCACCACCACGACGGACGCCAACACAGCGGTCCGTAACCAGCCGTGGAGGGCCCGCCACTCCTCCGGCGGGGATGACGCCTCGGAGGCGTCCGCCACTCCGGGGGCCCGTGCCGGCGTCGTGACCGTGCTCATCGGCTCCCCATACGGGCGGCGATGCTATTACCCGGCGTCTCCTCGAGCGGGTCTCCTCGGATGTGGCCCCCGACGGTCTCTCCCTGCTACCCCGGTAGAGGCGTTCGGAGCGCCAACGGGTTATTCGCCCGAGGTGTCGCCTTCAGCGCCCGTCGCGCCGCCCGAGGTGGCGCCTTCGACGACAGCCTCGCCGCCCGAGGTGTCGCCTTCAGCGCCCGTCGCGCCCCCCGAGGTGGCGCCTTCGACGACAGCCCCTTCCCCCGGCTCGGAATCGCCGGGTCCGCCCTCGCCCGACCCGATCTCCGCTGCGAAGTCGGCCCAGGCGGCCTGGGCCTCGGTCTCGGGGGTGAACTCGGCGTCCGCGTACTCGTAGGTGCCGATGTAGTTGCCCTCGTCGTCGTAGGCGTGCTCGCCGAAGGCCTCGCGGTACTCCTCGGACACCTCTCCGCCCTCGGCCGCCTGCTTGATCGACAGGCTGATCCGGCGTCGCTGCAGGTCGACCTCGATGATCTTCACCCAGAGTTCCTCGCCGGGCGTGACCACCTGCTCGGGCAGGTCGACGTGGTGGGCCGCCATCTCCGAGATGTGGACCAGACCTTCGATCCCGTCGCCGACCTGCACGAAGGCGCCGAAGGGCACCAGCTTGGTAATGCGACCGTAGACCAGCTCGCCGACGGCGTGGCTGTCGGCGAACTCCTGCCAGGGGTCGGACTGGGTGGCTTTGAGCGAGAGGCTGATGCGTTCCTTGTCGAGGTCGACGTCGAGCACCTCCACCTCGATCTCGTCGCCCACCTGGACCACCGAGGACGGGTGGTCGACGTGCTTCCAGCTCAATTCCGAGACGTGGACCAGGCCGTCCATGCCTCCGAGGTCGACGAAAGCACCGAAGTTGACGACCGAGGACACCGTGCCCTTGCGGCGCTCGCCCGGCTTGAGGTTCTGCAGGAAGTCTCCCCGCTGCTCCTTCTGGGCCTCTTCGAGCCAGGCCCGCCTCGACAGCACCACGTTGTTGCGGTTGCGGTCGAGCTCGATGATCTTGGCCTCGATCTCCTTGCCCACGTAGGGCTGGAGCTCGCGCACGCGGCGCAGCTCGACCAGCGAGGCGGGCAGGAAACCCCGCAGTCCGATGTCGACGATGAGGCCGCCCTTGACCACCTCGATCACCGGACCCTTGACCATCTCGCCCTTGTTCTTCTTCTCTTCAATGGTGGTCCAGGCCCGCTCGTACTGGGCCCGCTTCTTGGAGAGGACGAGCCGGCCCTCCTTGTCCTCCTTCTGGAGCACGAGCGCCTCGACATGGTCACCCAGCGAGACGATCTCGTGGGGGTCGACGTCGTTGCGGATGGAGAGCTCGCGGGCCGGGATGACCCCTTCGGACTTGAAGCCGATGTCGAGCAGGACCTCGTCGCGATCGATCTTGACGACGGTGCCTTCAATGACGTCGCCGTCGTCGAACTCGATGATGGAGTCCCCCATCGCCTTCTCGAGGTCGGCGTCCCCCAGGTCGTCGTCGACGATCGGGCGAGGGTGATAATGACCCTCGGCGTCGAAGGTGCCCATCTGCTCGGGTGAGAGGAGGGTGGGGCGGGTCGCCGTGGTGTCGGCCATGTGAAGCTCCTTGCTGGGTTGCGACCTGCAACCTCAGGACCGCGCCGGGGTCGATGTCTCGTCGGATACGGGGTGCGCCGCCGCCTGCGCCGGCGGGCAAGGCCGCACAGCGTACCAGGTCAGCCCTTGGCGTCGGCCCAGCTCGACCCGGTCGCCACCGAGACGGTGAGAGGGACCTTCAGGTCGGCCGCGCCGGTCAGGGCGGACTCGGTGAGGCGGCGCACGTCGCTCTCCTCCTCCGCGGCGACCTCCACGATGACCTCGTCGTGCACCTGGAGCACCAGCCGGCTGGCCAGCTTCGACGACTCGAGGTCGCGGTCGAGACGGACCAGCGCCAGCTTGAAGATGTCCGCCGCCAACCCTTGGATGCCCGCGTTCATGGCCTGGCGCTCGGCCGCCTGACGCACCCGGTAGTTGGCCGCGTGCAGGTCCGGCAGCGGGCGTACGCGGCCGAACATGGTGCGGGTGCGCCCGTCGACCTTGGCCTCGGCCACCGTCTCGTCCATGTACTCCTTGACCCGCGGGAAGGCGCCGAAGTAGCTCTCCATGATGGCACCGGCCTCCTCGACCGGGACGCCCAGGCGCTGGCTGAGTCCGTAGGCCTCCATGCCGTAGGCCAGTCCGTAGGAGACCATTTTGCAGAACTCGCGCTGGGTGTGGGTGACCTCGGCGGGCGGGATCCCGTAGACGGCGGCCGCCACCGTGCGGTGCACGTCCGCGCCGCTCGTGAGCGCGTCGATCAGCCCCGGGTCCTCGGAGAGATGCGCGATGCAGCGCAGCTCCACCTGGTCGTAGTCGGCCACCAAGAAGGTGCTCCCTTCGGCCGGTACGAAGGCGCGCCGGAATTGCTTGCCGAGCTCCGAGCGCACCGGGATGTTGTGCAGGTTCGGACGGTCCGAGGAGATCCGCCCCGTCCGCGCCACCGTCTGGCCGAACGAGGCGTGAATCCGCCCGTCCGCCTGCACCTCGGCCAACAGGCTCTCGCCGTAGGTCGACCGCAACTTCTCCACCTCCCGGTAGTCGAGCAGCGCTTCGATGATCGGATGGACGCCGCGCAGGGTCTCGAGCGTCCGCGCATCAGTGGAGTACCCGGTCTTCGTCTTCTTGCCGGGCGTGAGGCTGAGCTCGTCGTAGAGCACGGTCCGCAGCTGCGGCGTCGAGTTCACGTTGAACTCGTGGCCGGCGAGGCGCTGCACCTCGTCCTGGAGCGTGGCCGCAGACGCCTTCAACGAGTCGGCGATGGCCTGAAGCTCGGCCCGGTCGACCCCGATGCCGGCCACTTCCATTTTGGCCAGGACGCGGACGAGGGGCGTCTCGATCTGGTCGTGCAGCCACACCATGTCCTCGGATTCCAGGCGCCGTCGGAAACGCCGCGCCATGGCGGCCACGTCGCACGCCTCGGCGGCGGCCTCCCGGGCGGCATCCACCACTGTCTCGCCGGGCTCGACGATCTCGAGGCTCAGCTGTCCCGTCTGCTCGCGCAGATCGGACAGTTCGTACTCGCCAGTCGAGGCGTCGAGCAGGTAGGCCGCGACCGCGGTGTCCATCTCGAGCCCCGAGATGTCGACGCCCAGGGGCAGGAGGGAGCGCATGACCTCCTTGACATGGTGTCCGAGCACCGGTCGGGCCAGGAGCTCGTTGAGCGCCGTGACCACTGTGGCGTCACCGAGGAGCTCGCCCGGCACCGCCACGCCGAGCCCACCCGCGTCGCCCTCGGTGGCAACCGCGACCACGGCCACCAGGTCGCTCCGCCCGGGGACGCCGTTCCAACGCGCCACGAGCGCGGTGCGCCCCGACCCGAGCTCGCCGAGTCGCTTGGTCGCCTCGGTCGCCGACGTCAGCAAGGCGACGTCACGCAGCTCGCACGATTCGCTCTCCGCGGCTGTATCCGGGGACTCGCCGTCCGATGCCTGGGCGGTGTCGCTCCCGGGCCGGGGCTCGCCGAGGGATCCGGCGTCCATGAGCTCCTCGAGCCGGTGCCAGACCGTCTTCATCTCGTAGCGCTCGAAGGTCGCTGCGGCCACCCCACGGTCCCAACCGCCGAGCTCGAGCTCGTCCTCGTCGAGCTCGAGCGGCACGTCGCGCACGAGCGGGATGATGCGGGCGTTGGACCGCACCAGGCTCTCGTGCTCGGCCAGGTTCTCCCGCAGCTTGGGCGTGAGCTCGGTGAGGTGGTCGTAGATCCCGTCGAGATCGCCGTACGTCGTCAGCAATCTGGCCGCGGTCTTCTCCCCGACACCGGGCACGCCGGGCAGGTTGTCCGAGGGGTCGCCCCGCAACGCCGCCAGCAGAACGTACTGCGATGGCGGCACCCCGCTGCGCTGCTCGATGCCGGCCTCGTCGTAGAGGGTGTAGTCGCTCACCCCCCGCTTGTTGTAGAGCACGCGGACGTCGGGGTCGTGCACCAGCTGGAAGCTGTCGCGGTCCCCGGTCACCACTACCACGTGCCATCCCCGCCCCGCGGCCTCGGTGGCCAGCGTGGCGATCACGTCATCGGCCTCGAAACCGGGAGCCTCGACCACCGGGACGGCCAACGCGGTCATGACGTCGCGGATCATGTCGAACTGCGGCGGCAGGAGCCAGGGCGTCTCGGCGCGGCCAGCCTTGTAGTCCTCGAGGATCTCGTCGCGAAACGTGGCGCCCGGCAGCGTCGAAGGCGACGGCAAGCGCGGACGGCCGCTGCTCACGAATGAGGTACACCACCATGGACGTAAATCCGTGCACGGCGTTCGTCACCACGCCGGCCGACGTCGCCAGCGTGTCGGGCAGGGCGAAGTAGGCCCGGAAGGCCAGGGACATGCCGTCGAGCAGCAGCAGCGGTCCCGAGCGCGCCTCTCCTCGTGCCATCACCTCGACACTACGGCGTCGGTGCGCCCGGGGGCACTCCTCGACGCCTACGGCGAGAGGGTGCCGTCGACCACCTGCTGGGCCACGTCGCGCATGCGAGCCCTGGTCTGCATGGCGGTGCGCTGAATGAAACCGAACGCCTCGGTCTCGGGGAGGTCGTCGCGGTCCATGAGGATCTGCTTGGCCTGGTCGACGAGGCGGCGCGTGGCGATCTTGTCCTCGGCCCCGCCCCCCGGGTTGTCTGCTTCGATCGCCCAGTCCTGCCTCGCCTTGGCGAGGACGTCGGCGATCGCGGGCAACAGCTCGCGGGGCTGGAACGGCTTCACGAGGTAGGCCGAGACACCGGCGTCGCGGGCCTCTTCGATGAGGTCGCGCTGGCTGAACGCGGTGAGCAGGAGGACGGCCACCCGGTGTCGAGTGGTGATCTCGTGAGCGGCCCGCAGGCCGTCCATTCCGGGCATCTTGATGTCGAGGATGACGAGATCCGGCCGATGCTCCTCGACCAGCGAGACGGCCTCGTCCCCGCGCCCGGTCTCTCCCACGACGTCGTACCCGGCGCCGAGAAGGATCTCCTTGAGGTCCAGGCGGACGATGGCCTCATCCTCGGCAATCACCACCCGAGCCATCGCCTGGACGCCGGCAGCCGTGTCCGCGCCGGCAGCCGTGGCGGCGCCGGGAGGCCCGGCGGGGCCATCGCCCTCCGTCACCGTTGGCCTGTCGACACGGCCGCCAAGAGCTCGTCTTGGCGCCGCTCGAGGTCCTGGACGGTCTTGAACAGGGCCTCGCGAGCCCGGGCCATGGCGTCGGCGTGACGCGTCGCCTCGTTGTGCTCCTGCGTCGCCAGCGGCGTCTCGGAGACGAGGGCCCGCACGCGGGCCTCGTCGGCCGACTCCTGGACCACGGCCAGCTGCTCGTCGAGCACGGCGAGCTCCTCCCGCGCCCGCACCAGCCGGGCGTGGACGTCTCGGATGCGCCGTTCCAGCAGGACCCGATTCATGGTCCGTCAAGTGTAGGTGGCCGGGAACCAGCGACGCCGCACGTCGAACCCCGACAACAGGCCAGGGTCAGGAGGGTTCCCGACGCCCGTCCGGGTCGGCAGCTCGACCCACCCGCGCACCACTGCGGGATAGCCGCAGGGGTCCACGACCAGGTACTCGTCCGGGTCGCCCACGTCGCTGACCAGGCCCGTCGCATCCTGGCTCAGCCGGGCCGCCAGGGCCAGGTTGGCCGCCCGGCCGAGGCCCGCCTCGAAGAACCCACCTATGAAGGTAGGGACGCCGGCAGCCGCACAAGCAGCGTGCGCCGTGCGGGCGGCCCGCACGCCACCCAGGCGGGCAGGTTTCAGACAGGCCACGGCGCACGCGCCATCGCGCAGCGCGTGGACCACACGCTGCGGCGAGGAAAGCGATTCGTCCAAGCACACCGGGACGGCGAGGAGGCGCGCCAGCACCGCATGGGCGGCCAGGTCTGCCGGAGGGAGAGGCTGCTCGATGCAGACCACGCCGAGCTCGCTCAGCTCGGCCAGTTCCGCCACGTCCGCCTCTTCGAGACGGAAGGATCCGTTGGCGTCCACCTGAATGGCCAGGTCCGGATGACCCGACCGCACCGCTCCGACGGCCTCGGCGCACCAACCCGGCGCCACCTTCAGCCGGACCCGAGCCACCCCACGCGCCACGGCGCGGTCCACCGCCTCGCGCACCACGCCCAGGTCACGATCTGGGGGAATCCCGACCACCGCCCCGACGGGCATCGACTCGAACCCGGGCCCGATCTCGAGCGCCTGGGAGAGCGAGAGCCCCTGCACGCGGAGCTCGAGGTCGGTGACGGCCATCTCGAAGGTGGCCGCGAGGACGCGGTCGACCGGGGACGACCCGAACAGCCGCGCCACTTCGGCTCCGGCGACGAGACGTCCACTGCGGCATTGGCTGGCCGTGGCGAGGCGCGGGATGGCCCGGTCCACCGCCGCCTGCTCGACGGCCTGGAGTGGCGGATCGACGGACGTCCCGTTCGCCAGGGCGGCGCACTCGCCCCACCCCTCAGCGCCGTCGGACACCACGCGCACGAAGAGGAGCGGGCGGGTGTGGTGCACGCCGGCAGCGGTGCCGATGTCGTCCCGGAACGGGATCTCGACCCGAAGCAGCTCGACGCCCTCGAACCTCATCGAGCGCCGCCTCCCACCGCCTCACGTTACGTCGGCGCCGGCAACCCACCCGGTACGCTCTGTCGTTCCGGCCCGGGTGGCGGAATGGTCAGACGCGGCGGCCTCAAAAGCCGCTGTCCGAAAGGGCGTGCGGGTTCGAGTCCCGCCCCGGGCACGCTCGATTCACGTCATCAGCCCTGGTCACGCGGCCTGAGCGGACGGCAGTTTTCGCAGCAACCCGACCGAATGATCACAAATGATCACAAGCTGCGGGAGAGGCCATGCCGGACGTGACGATGAAGGCAGGCAAGGCGTACCTCGTCATGCAGGACGAGCGTCGGGTCGCCTTGGAGGAGCCGGCCGCTCAGCTGCGCGGCGTGCGCCTGGTCGAGACGATTCCCGGCCAGGTCCGCATTCAGCACGACAGCGGGAGACACGACGACCGCTGCGTGACGATTGGCATGGCCGTCGTCCCGCTGGTGCGCCAGGCCACCGGCGTCCGCGCCTCTCGGTGCCCGCCGGCACGTTGCCGACCGCACCGGCGCCGAGCGCTGGCAGATCGCGTGGTGTGCGGGTGTACGGCGAGGCGAGAGGACCCGTGCCGATCGTCAAGCCCGGTCAGCCGCGCCCCAGCGACCGCCTCGTGAGCTTCCACGTCGCTCGGCGGCATCCGCTCTACCGGCCGCGCTCGCGGTGACCCTCTCCGTTGACGCCCTCGACGACTTCTACGGCCACAGCGCGCCCGGCGCCGTCGCACGATGACACCACGTTCTACGTTCTCACGGAGATGTTTCACCCCCCGCGGAATGGAGGGGCACCCCGAACGAAGCAGGCACGACGGCGGCAGGGGCTTACAGGGCGACGTGAGACAATCGACCGTCGACGGGTTCGCCTAATTCGTCACCGACGTAGCTGGGGCGGTTGTCGGGCGTTGCGCCCGCCGTATCGATTTCAGCTTCGTGCGGCGACCCGTCAAGATGTCCAAGACATCCCCGATCGCCTGTTCACGATCGGGAAGCTCTGGCAGGGCCAGATGGCTCTGAATCTGATAGCGGTTGCGACGACCTTCTCTCCGCTTGACGATGTAACCGGCGTCGGCCAGGTCCGTGACGATCGCGTAGGCGTGCCGCTCGGTGATGCCGAGTTCGGCCGCGATCTCGCGGAGGCGAATCTCGGGGTTCTGGGCGATGCAGAGCAGGGCCCGTCCGTGGTTGGTGAGAAAGCTCCAATGAACCACGCAGAAAAGATAGCAGATTGTGTAGAACTTGATTACTAGTGATTTAATTCTAGAGTACTCTAGAGACAGTACCCGAACGTCCGTCTCAGACGGTTGTTTATTTCGGGGTTCTCGAAAGAGCCGTCATGCTTGTTGTCAGTGCCTTGTACCGTGCCCCGATTTTACCTTGGCTCAAAGCGAGAATGCTCACGATTGGGTCAGTCTTCTTTGGGACTCGGAGGCGCATCGCACGCCTTGTGACTGCCTGTGGCGTGCTCGTGGCATTTGGGGCAGGTGCCATCGCGATCAGCCAGATCTCCCAGCCGGCCGGCGCGGCCACTCCCGCTACGTTCACGTTGACGGCTGGCGCATTGTCGATTAGCTCGCCGACCGCAAGTGTGTCCCTCGGCTCGCAAGTGGCCTCTCCAAGTTCAAGCACGATCACCGGGTCGCTCGGGGTCGTTACCGTCACCGACCAGCGGGGCGGAACGACTAGCTGGACGACTTCGGTGATCTCGACAGCGTTTACCCCTCCGGCTGGACCTGCCGACCCGGCCAACAACATCAGTTATACGGCCGGTCCGATTACCGATTCTGCGACCGTCGTGGCGACGGCAGTGCCAGCAACGGATCTGACTGGAGTATCCACGGTCGTCACGGGTGCGAGCACCGGAATCAGCACGGCCAGTTGGAACCCGACGGTCTCTGTGGTCGTCCCAGCGAACTATGCCCCCGGCGTCTACTCCGCCACGATCACACACTCGGTCGCCTGAGCAGAGCCCGGACGCATCGTGAGCGGTCGCCTTGCCGCCCTGATTCTGCTCGTAGGGGCAGGAATCCTCATCCCGTGGGGCAGTGCCTTTGCGTCATCGCCCAGCCAGCCCACGACCAGTTCGAGCAGCATCGGAATCCGTCTCGTCCCGTTGCCGGGTGCTCTGGTCACTGATCCTCCCGCGAGCTCGTACGTCGTCGACCCGCTGGCACCGGGTACGACGCTCACTCGCAGTGTTCAGATCGACAACGACACCGATGCGGTCGTTGAGGTTTCGGTTTACCCGGCTGCCGCGAGCATCGTTCGGGGGAACTTTGCCTTCGCTCCTAGCCACACGGGAAACGAGCTCTCGAGCTGGACGTCGGTGAGTCGCGCTGCACTCCGCTTAGCACCAGGTGTCGAGGACCTCGACATGCTGACGATCAACGTGCCACTCAATGCATCGTCAGGTGAACGCTACGCGGTGCTGTGGGCTGGAGTATCGAGCAGGCCAACCGCCGCAGGCGGTATAACGCTTGTGAACCGAGTCGGCGTCCGGATGTACGTCTCGATCGGGCCCGGTGGCGTCTTTGCTCCGAACTTCACTATCGGATTGCTCAACGCGAAACGCTCGCCAGCTGGACAGGATCTCGTGGTCACGCACGTTCATAACAGCGGCCAGAGCACATTGAACCTCAGCGGCAACCTGATGCTTTCGGGCGGTCCAGATGGGCTTCGGGCTGGCCCATTTGCAGCGACCCTGGCATCGCTGCTTTTACCTGGTAGATCGGAGTTGGTCAGTGTGGGATTCGCCTCGGATCTCCCTCGCGGTCCCTGGCATGCGGATGTCACGCTGACGAGCGGATCTCTCCAACGCGCAGCAACGGCAACCATTAGCTTCCCCAGAAACACAGGCACCAACAGAGCGGCGCCTGGGGTCGCGTTACCCATACCGATCATCGTCGCCAGTGCGCTCGCTGGTCTGGTGATCGCTGCACTTGCACTCTTCGCTGTCCGTCGCCGTTACCCCTCGGGGAGGTCACGAGCGAACCAGTAATCGCGTCAGCGTCTCGTCGCGTGCTCCGAGTTCAGTAGCGCCCACTGGAGAAGGGCGAAGCGGTCGCCACTAGCCAACAATGACTCAGTGTCCTCCGCTCCTCTTGGTCCGTTGCGTTGCGGTCCGACCCGTCATCAGACTCCATACCTCGCCGATGGCGACTCTTCATCCGAGGCATCTGAGAGAGGCAGGTGGTCTTGGACGTGAGAACGGTTGCGCCGACCTTCTCTTTTTCTTTCCTTGTTCAGGTATCCAGCTTCCGTCAGACCGTTGACGATGTCGTAGGCCCGTCTTTCGGCGATGTCGAGACTCTCCGCCATATCGCGCAACCGAACCTCGGGGTTCTGGGCGATGCAGAGGACGGCCCGCCCGTGGTTGGTGAGAAAGCCCCAATGCACCACTGGAAAAACAAATAGCAGATTGTGTAGAACTTGATTGCTAGTAATATAGTTCTAGAGTAAAGTGGCCAAAGTACTCCGAACGTCCGTCTCAGACGGTTGTTTATTTCGGGGAAGCCAAAGGGAGGCCGACCATGTGGTCAGCCCGGTCATTGTCATCGCGCCACTTTCGCAGTCCGCGCCGTCGTTCATGTCATTCAAGCGAAATGCAGAGGACGGACTCACTCGGATCGAGCGGAACGACCTGCTGGACAGCACTGCCCGGTACGGCCGGAGCTCGACCCCGAACCGTGCGACGTGTTCTCGTCGTCGCAGTAGCCGCCGGGCTCGCTTTTGCCTCAGTGGCCCTCCTTGGCCTCAGCACGCCGACCGAAGCTTCGGCGGCGACTACCGGGGCGCCTGCGGTTGCTCAATGCAATCCACCTGATTTTCCCATTACGGCCGGGTTCCAAGTGACCTGCACGGTCGCGGTCGTGAACACCACAACCTCGATGGGTGCCACAAGTTCGACGGTCACTACCAGCGCATGTTTGGCGGCCGCGGGCGTGGTGTTTCCGTCCTGCCCCCTCAAATTCTGGGCCAGTCACTAATACGACATCATCGACTCAATTGGTGACCTCAGTGAACCAGTGCAACGGCATCGTGACGGGCGGTGGAAGCAACGTGTACTGCGATGTCACAGTCACCAACAACGTTCCACTCGGAACATCGACCTCTTTGGCCACGGTTGACCAGTGCATCGGATCGGCCACTGGCGGGGGGAGCACCGAGACGTGCGCCCCAAGTGGCAGTACGACCAATGCCACAGTCACCCAGTGCAACGGCTCCGCTACCGGCGGAGGTACGTACAACGGCGAGACCACGGTGGACTGCACCGTCACGGCTGGTACGTCAGCACTGCCCGTGACCGTCAACCAGTGCAACGGCACCGGCACCGGCGGCGGGAGCGCTGTGACCTGCACGACTACGGAGACCAATAACTTCGTGACCCCGGTTACCACCGCCACGACGGCCACCAGTCCGACCGGCACAAGTGGATCGGGCACCACCAGTGCATTGGGCGCAGGCGCGACGGCTGGATCCGGTTCGCCCGGTGCCGCGGGATCGACCGGCTCGCCGACGACCGCGGCGGCGCTCAGTGCCATACCTTCGGGCGGAGCGCAGACCGGGCTTGGCGGGGCGTCGCACTCCCGCGACGCCAACCTCATGGTCGCAGGCGTCCTGGCACTTCTCGGGGCGGGACTGGCGTGCATTGTTGCAATCCGCCGCCGCCGAGCCTTCTCCGTCCAGGATGCGAATGAGACACCGTGAGGCCGGAGGCAAGGGGTGCAGCACTGCATCGCCCCGCGCATCTGTGGTGGCTCATCGCCGCTGCGTTGGTGTGCACCGGGTCAGGGTGCCTGGTCCTTGGACTCGATCAGCATCAGCAACCCTTAGCCGGACCGGTGGCATCCTTGCCCAAGGCCGTGATGCCCAAGGGGGCACCGGCGAAGGTTGCTAGCTCACTCGCCACGGTACGTTCCACACCGCTGAAGTTGACGATCTCCGCCATTTCGCTCTCGGCATCGTTGGGGACACTCGGACTCAATTCCGACGGAACGGTGCAAGTTCCGACGGTGATCCAACAACCGGGCTGGTATCAGCTGGGCCCTTCCCCAGGTCAAATCGGTTCAGCGGTGATTTTGGGGCACGTTGACTCCCACGTGGGCCCCGCCGTGTTCTTCAAGCTGCGGTTGCTTGTGGCCGGAGACATGGTGAACGTCACCTTGGCCGACGGCGTCGTTGCCCAGTTCCGAGTCACCTCGGTGGCAACGTACCTCAAGAGTGATTTCCCAGACGAAGCCGTCTACACATCACACGGCTACAGCGCGCTGCAACTGGTCACCTGCGGAGGAGTCTTCGATACGCAAACGGGGCACTACCTCTCCAACGTCGTGGTCTTCACGTCCCTGGTGGGCCTCGATCCACCCCCTGTCGAGCCGACGGCCGCCATCTCCACCCAGACGTCCGGGGAGTCGGTGATTCTTCACCGATAGCGGTTGAGATCGACTCTGACCAACAGGGAGTGTGCAGGCGGATCGAAGGGTCTTATGTCGGAGCCCACACTGGATTGCTCACCGAATCGGGACCGCCGAAGACAGATGAGTCCGGCGAGCCCGTGTTGATCAATTAGGAGTCGCCATTCCAGAGCGCCGCCCCAGAATGCCCCTATCGCTGCCGGGTCGGTTGGACATCTCACTCGTCGTCGGGGTCGATGGGACATCTCACTCGTGGGATGGTGATCACCGCGATTGGGCCGCAGAAGAAAACCGTCAGCAGTTCCGTCCGCAACGGGACTGAACCAAGGCGGATACCGGCGAACGACATGGACACCGAGGTCAGGGGGTTTGCGCCGGACTCCGCCCGACCGTGCGTGGCCGTTCAATTTCTCCACGGTCGCATTCAGCCTCATGGATCCACGGTCATGGCCGTACCGGAGAGATCGGACCTCGCCGTTCGTAGCCTGCGCAGAAGTCGAGTGAGTTCCTTGCCCTCCATCGGGCGAGCGAACAGGAACCCTTGCCCATATTCGACGCCCTCCCCTACGAGGTGCACACGCTGAACATCGGTTTCGATGCCCTCTGCGAGTATTTCGATCCCCAGGGCTCTGCCTAGTCCCACCAAAGTCTTAATGATGGCTGCTGCGTCGTCTGTGTCGGCGATGCCGGAGACGAACGACTGATCAATCTTGAGCAGGTCGATCGGAAATCGCCGGAGACGGGCGAGGGACGAGAATCCCGTACCGAAGTCGTCGATGGCAATACGTGCTCCGAGTGCCTTCAGTAGAAGAAGTCGTTCACTGGTCGCATCAATGTCTCTCATGAGCGTGGTCTCGGTCAGCTCGAGGACCAATCGGCCTGGATCTAGTCCGCTCTTGGATAGGGCACTGTGCACATCGTCCGCAATTCGATTTCGCTCAAGCTGCCTGCCCGACATATTGACGTACATATCCAGCGAAAATCCCAAGGCGTTCCAGGCCTTTCCTCGCCGACATGCCTCCTCAAGTACCCATCCACCGACGGGCACGATAAGACCACTCGATTCGAGAGCTGGGACGAACTCGTCGGGCATGACGACACCTCGGACAGGGTGAACCCAGCGAAGGAGGGCCTCCACCCCCGTGAACTCCCCAGTAGAGAGTTCGACAACCGGCTGATACACCAGCTGGAACTGGTTTGACTCGAGCGCGTCGCTCAGGTCCAGCTCGAGCCGTCGATGTTCAACCACGGCCACTTTCATGGAGCGTGAGAATCCAACCGCGCGTTGCTTACCAGCGGCCTTTGCCTCATAAAGGGCAATGTCGGCGTCCTGGAGGAACTCCTCGGGCGTCGCCCGCCCGCCTACGGCGAATCCGATGCTGGCAGTGACCGCGATAGGTGTATCACTGCCCGAGAGCTGGAATGGCGGACTGAACGTCTCGAGAATTCGATTGGCCACCGCCTGCGCCTGGCGTTCCTCCGTGAGCCCGTCAACGACGAAGACAAATTCGTCCCCACCGAGGCGGCCAACTGTGTCCCCATCCCGGAGGACGCTCTCGAGCCGCTCACTGACGCCGATGAGGAGCTCGTCGCCCGCTCGGTGGCCCAAGGTGTCATTGATGTCCTTGAAGTCATCGAGATCCAAGAAGATCACCGCAGAGCAGGCGGACTGCCTTCCTCCCCTTGCGAGCATCTGATCGATCCGATCGAGGATCAAGGCCCGATTGGGTATTCCAGTGAGGGGATCGTGCAGGGCCTGATGATTGAGCTGGTGGGTGCGCTCTTCGACCAGTTGTAGCGCACGTGAACGGCCGGTTGTCAGCAACATGACAAGGGCTCCCAACAGCAGGCTCACGAGGAGGCCAGTAATCAATAAATCCGATGCGGCCGCGTCGTTGATGATGCCGCTCGGGATCGCGGGCCCTATCACTCGGACATGCCAGCCATTTTGAAGGTTGATACTGGTCGAGTTGTCGCCTCCCGCTGGAGCTTGGCCAGCCGTGAAGGCCGCGCGCGACGTTCCGCCCTGGTAATAAAGCGTCACCGCCGTGTTCGGGTGCTCCTCGAGGGCTGTGGTGAGCAAGATGCGCGGGTCAATCTCGATTCCGCCCCAACCGATAAATGCTGCCTGTCGAGCGGAAATCGTGGTGGGGATCGTGCCCCCTCGGTAGAGGGGGGTACCAATGACCAGCTCGGTGTTCTTGCCCGTGCCAAAGGGAACGTACGCACTTCTGCCGCTCTCCCGAGCCCCGATGAGTGCCGACCCAATGCTCGAGGAGCAGAGGTCGAGGCTTGAAGGAACGGCTGATTCGACGGATCGCCCTTGGGTCAATGCGGTGAAGCAATAGGAAGCGCGCAGCCCGGGCGGGGTCACATGGAACGAGCTTCCGCCGTGCTGGGCGGCGAATGCCCCGAGCTGAGAGGCTGGGACCACGACCAGTTCACCGATCCCTTGAAGCTCCGGGTAGCGCTCGAACTGCATCCCGGTGGACACCCACTTCTGAAACTGCGCCTCCGAAGCTGTCGGGTTGCTGATCATAAAGGTGCTGGAATTGAATACGAGGTCTTCTTCCTTCCCGATCGCCAACTTGAGGGTCGACGACATCTCCGCTGAAGAGCTGAGAAAAGCTTGCCGAGATCTTTGGCTGTCAAGGTCAGCCGTATGTTGAGAAAGGAGAACAGCAAATCCCGCGCCGAATATCGTCACCAATACTGCTGGAATCAACCAGAGCCTCCGCCGAATCCCCACTGCTTCAACTCCGGCTAGGTCTGCGTCGTCGATTTTTCGCCCCGGCAAGCCGTCTCGAAGCAGAAGCTGGAGACCCTCCACAAGCTCGACGCAGGCGGAGCGCCGGAAAGCTCCCCCGAACGCGTCCCCGATGCTCCCCCGACTACGAACACCCCAAGTCCTCCTCGGTCTCAGTCAAGGGATATCCCCGAAGACCCGCCTTTTCATTGAGTTATCGACGATCTGACCGCCAATAGTGAGGGCAAAGGAGGGGATCACCCATTACCAGGGTGGATTTTTCCCCGGCATGTCCGCCTTCGGACAGGCTGTCAGACGCAACGGAAATGTCAGCAGTTCCGTCAGCAGCGGGACCAAACGACGGTGAACGCCAAACACCCAGAGGGGACGTTTGTTTATCCCTGGCCACAGGTCTACACCGGACCGACTCGGATACCCCTCAACGCCGAAACCCGTTGGAAGTAGCTTGTCCGAGATGTCAAGGCAACAGCGAAACAATTTTCCTGACGGTGCCCCCTCCACCGGGCCCGCCCGTGAGGCGGACTGAGCTATGAGGGTGGCGCTGTACTCCCCTTTTTCCCTCCACAGGTCGGTGCCGCAGAACGCTTCACCCTCGTTCTCGCCGACTTCCTAGTCAAGGACGGCCATCAAGTAACGGTCGTCACCCCGGTGGAGCTTCGAGGGCTGGACAAGGAGCTCCGGTTACCGTATCCGGTCGTCCGCCATCCGAGCCCCGTTCGCTGGGTGCAGAGAGCGCATGAGTCGGACGTTGTTCACGTCAACGCGGCGGTTCGATTGGCGCTCGCGGCTTGCGCCGGTTTGCAGAGGCCGATCCAGACCCATCACTGTCCACATGCGATCTGCCCCAGGGATTTGGCCTTCAGTGAGGGCGGTGAGGGTAGGCGCGCTCGGATTGCCCCGGACCGTGCCCGAATTGTCCGCAGCGCAATCTCAAAGGTCGCGTCAAAATCGCGGGTCGACGGACGTGTGCCCACCTCGCTACGCCGACCGGTCACGGTTCGGGGCACCAGGCCGCCCGGCGCCTTCCTACGCCGAGCTACGCCTGGTAACCCGCAGGCCACTGCTGCAGGGCCCATGTGTTTCCGTCGGGATCGCTGAAATAGGAATAGAGAACTCCCCCCATGTCCTCGACGTCGCTCATCTCTATGCCGCGCTCTGCCAGAGCGGCTCGGGTCGTAGCCATGTCCTCGACGACCAGGTGAAGACCCTTGATCAAACCAGGGGGCATATCGGTGATCGGGCCCATCCCGGTGCCAAAGACGATGGCACAACTCGACCCCGGCGGCGTGAGCTGGACAACGCGCATCGTGTCCGAGACTTGGGTGTCGTGCACGTTTCCGAATCCGGCTCGCTCGTAGAATGCCCTCGCCCGGTCGACATCGGACACCGGGATCGGCACGAGCTCCAGTCGCATGTCTGGCACTGGGGGACCTGTCATTGATCTGACCTCCTCATCGCGATCAAGCCGCGTCCTCTGTTCCATCCCCTGAGAGTTGTGACCATTCACGCGAGAAGAAGTCATCGGAACTCGCCAACACCAATGCAGTCCCGAGAAGGTTCCGGGTATCTCACCAGCCCGGCGAATGGACTGCTCGTCACTTCCACAAGCCCAACCGCGAGGGCTGAGATACCGAGCCAGGAAGAGAATGGCAGCGGCCAGGACGACCGCCGCTGCTGCCGCCACGCGAATGACCGGCTCGCGCCGCGTCGTGTGCGGGCATTGCCGCCCGGCGCCCGTGTGTCGACGTGCCCGACGCCCAACCCCGACTGACGATTTCGCCCTTCACAGGGGAATATCCACCCCGTGCGGCAAGGGTCGTCCGATGGCTGGGCGTGCGTCACCCGTGTCACCAGGAGGTCGCTTCGGACCGAGACCACACGGGACGCTCAATTCTCGGCTTCACAACCCCCGTAGCGGCATAGAAGGGGCCAAACGGCATTGGAGCGCGTCGGGTCCACCTGCCAAGCTGGAGTCGGCATTTGGCCCAGTCAGGCGGTGTCGGCCGGGGCTGTCGAGCCCGGCCTGTTGGGCCTCCCACCGCGTCACCCCATGATCCTCACCCACTCCCATCCTCGGCTCGTCCGGTTCGTCCTGGCCGTCGCCACCACGGCCTGGTGCGGCGTCACAGTTCTCGGCACGTCGGGTCCTGCTGGCTCGGCCGCGCGCGTCATCGGCACCCCGCTACCGCCCGGCTGGGAACTGTGCATCGCCCAGGGGGTCGGCGCGCCCGTGACGCCGCCCAACGTCGCGGATCTCGACGCCTGGCAAGCCGCCGAGGGCGGGTCGACGAAGAACACCGCGGCGAACAACCCGTTCAACACGAGACGGACCACGGACGTGAACGGGAACCCCCTCCCCATGACTTCGGATGTCGACGGGTTCCCGGCCTATGCCACTTGGCTTGCCGGATGTGCCGCGACGGTTGCCACGATTGAACAACCGAACATGTCGTCGATCCTCGCCGCCCTCAAGGCGGGTGACGTGTCGCCGCCCGGGGGGTTCCTGGCCGCGGTGGACCAAAGCGCGTGGTGCGCGCCCAGCGACGGCCAGCCGTGCTACCTCAGTGACATCGTCGGCTCGGCTACCACCGGCGCTGTGCCGGCAGTCCTGACGAGCTCGTCCGCTCTCGACGTGTACGGCCACGTGCAGTCCGACATCCATGACTACGAGTTGGCCCTCCTCACCACGTCGGTGGACCAACAGACACAGCTGGCTTGGCACGAACAACTGGACGCGGCGCAAAGTGCCGTGTCGGACGCGCAGCGCTCGTACGACGCCATTGAGCGCAAGCTCGAACGGTTCGCCATCGCCGAGTACGTCAACAGCGGGATGTTCGAGAACAGCGCCTTCCTCGGCGGCGATGGCGCGCAGGGCCCCAACACCGCAGCCGTCCAGCAGTACACAAACGTCACCGGAGACAACCTCGTGGCGCGCGCCGAGGCTGCTGCGACCGTCGTCCAGAACACCGAAGCTCAACGTGGCATCGCGTTCACATCGTTGCAGGGCAGCGGGGCAACGCTGTCGTCCGACAACGCGCGCGTCACGCGGATCCTCACCCAGCTGTTGACGGACCTGGCCACCATGCAGACCGCTGGCGCATGCACTGCCATCACCATCACCGTGGCCGCGCCGGGCTCGACCTCGACCACGAATACGACGACCACCACCACGACCACCACACCAGCACCACCGTCGTCACCCACCTCGACGACGACCACGTCCGCACCAGCACCACCGTCGTCACCCACCTCGACGACGACTACGACGACGACGGTTCCGGCGTCGAGCACGACGACGACGAGCACGGCGCCGGGCTCGTCGGGCGGAAACGACACTTCGTCGACGACCACGACTTCGACGACTTCTACGACGACAACCGTTCCGGCGTCGAGCACGACGACGACCACCACGACCACGCTGCCGACCCTCTCCCCCGACGGCACCCCGGTTGTGAACCCGGCCGGGCTGGAGTCCCTGCAGCTCTGCGTGGCGTCCCTGGCGCCGAACCGGAGCGCCTGAGCCAACTCGAGGCTTTCACCTGCTGAGCGGCAGCAGCGCGCCACCCGGGCCGAGCCCACGTCGTGGGGTGTCCGCCCGGTAACCAGCGGACGCTCGCGTGGAGGATCGGTCGTCGAGACCGGCACGACGGGCCCGGGGTGAGGGCACCGTCTGCCCAGTGGCCCTCGGTACGTGGTCCTCGTCAACGCCGGCATGCCACACTGTGGAACCTTCGCCCTCGTCGATCGGAGCTTTTTTTCCACGTGTTGGTCTTCACCTTCCCCGGACAGGGATCGCAGCGTGCCGGCATGGGTGAGCCGTGGGTGAACCACCCTTCCTGGGAGGTGGTGGAGGAAGCGTCCGCGGCGGCCGAACGCGACCTCTCTCACCTCTTGCTTCGGGCGTCGATCAAGGAGCTGACCCAGACCGAGAACGCACAGCTGGCGACGACGGTGCTCAGCCTGCTCGTGCTCGACGCGGTGGAGCGCATCGGTCTGACCCCGGCTGCCTGCGCCGGGCACAGCCTGGGCGAGTACACCGCGCTGGTGGCCAGCGGCGCGTTGGGATTCGACGACGGGGTACGCCTCGTCGTCGCGCGGGGCGAGGCCATGGCGCGTGCCGGCGAAGAGGCGCCGGGCACCATGGCGGCTCTCTTGGGAATTGCGGACGACGACGCCGAGGCGGCGTGCATGCGCGCCGAAGGGGACGTGTGGATTGCCAACTACAACGGCCCCGGACAGGTCGTCATTGCGGGCACCGCCGAAGCGGTCGGCCGCGCCGGTGAATTGGCCAAGGGCCTCGGCGCCAAGCGGGTGATGCCGATTCCTGTCTCCGGTGCGTTCCACACCCCGTTGATGCAAGGTGCCCGGGCCGACTTGCGCAAGGCCCTGGCCGAGGTGACCTTCCTCACTCCCGAAGTCCGTGTGGTGGCGAACGTCGATGCCCACGTGCACGACGATCCGGCCGAATGGCCCGGGCTCCTCTCGGCGCAGCTATGCAGTCCCGTGCGGTGGCGCCAGACGCTCGAGACCTTCGCCGGACTGGGACTGACCTCGTTGGTGGAACTCGGGCCCGGAGGAGTGCTGAGCGCGTTGGCCAAGCGCAGCTTGCCTGAGATCCAGTCACTGTCTGTCTCCAAGCCCGAGGACCTCGACACCCTCATGGACCAGGTCGGGGCGGCCGGTACCTGGCGAGCCGAACCCGCGTTGCACCAGGGAGAGCACCTCTACATGTCGGAGCGGGTGGTGGTCAGCCCGTCGAGCGGCATCTTCAATCCAGAATCCTCCCTCCAGGCTCCGGGGACAGGCCTCCTTCCCGGCACGACCGACGATCCCGAGGGGTCGTCGGTCGTCGACGTGGGCGACCTGATGGGCCGGGTGGGCGTCTCTGAGGTGCGAACCCCCTTCGCGGGCCAGGTGATCCGCTGGCTGGCAGCCGACGGAGAGCGGGTGCAAGAGGGCCAACCGCTGGTGTGGCTGCGGGTTCCCGAGAGCCGCTGATGGCCATCGTGCTCGTCACCGGTGGGACCCGGGGAATCGGTTCCGCTTGCGTGGCCTGGTTCCTCGAACACGGCCATCAGGTGGCCACGACGTTCCGTTCGGCCGAGCCCCCCGACGCTCCCGAAAGAGCGGATCCGGAACGGTTCCTGCCCGTCCCGTGCGACGTCCGTCACTCCGAGCAGGTCGAGTCGGCGTTCAGCACGATTGAGGAGAAATGGGGGTCCGTCGAGGTGCTCGTGGCCAATGCCGGGATCACCATGGACTCATTGATGCTCCGGATGAGCGACCAGGCCTTCGTGGACGTGATCGACGCCAACCTGACCGGCTCGTTCCGGGTGGCGAAGCGGGCGGTGGCCAAAATGCTGCGCCGGCACTCCGGACGCATCATCTTCGTCTCCTCGGTGGGTGCGTTCGTCGGGCTGCCCGGCCAAGCCAACTACGCGGCGTCGAAGGCGGGCCTCGTCGGGATGGCGCGGGCCATCGCCCGCGAGGTGGGCAGTCGGCAGATCACGGTCAACGTCGTTGCTCCCGGACTGATCGACACCGATATGACCACCGCGCTGGGAGCGGAGCGGGTGGCGCTCATGACCGGACAGGTTCCCCTCGGTCGGATCGGCACGGCGGCGGACGTGGCCGCTGTGGTCGGCTTCCTGGGCTCGGAGGCGGCGGGGTACGTCACCGGCGCGGTGGTCCCGGTCGACGGCGGGCTCGGTATGGGCCTGTAGCGTGCACAGAATCGACGGACAAAGGAGCAAAGAGTGGACAGCGACGCAGCGTTCGAGAAGTTTCGCGAGTGCGCCGTGGAGGTTTTGCAGGTACCGGCCGACAAGGTGACCAAGGAGGCCAAGTTCGCCGACGATCTCGACGCCGACAGCCTCGACCTGGTCGAACTGGTGATGGCGCTCGAGGAAGCCTTCGACATCACGGTCGAGGAGACAGAGCTCGAGGACATCACCACCATCGGGCAGGCGTTCGACCTGGTCACCTCGAAGTTCTGATGTTCATCGGCCACGGCGCAGACGGCCCCGTCCGCGGACGGCGGGTGGCGGTGACCGGCCTGGGTGCCGTCACGTGTTGCGGCATCGGGGTCGAGGCGCTCTGGGACGGATTGCTCCGTCCTTCGGTGGTGGGCGGGCCGGTACGAGGGTTCGACCCCAGTGAGTGGTTCGGCCCCAAAGAGGTACGCCAACTCGACCGGTTCGCGCAGTTCTCCATCGCCGCGGCTGAGATGGCGGTCCAGTCGGCGGGAGAGCTGTCGATCGACCCAGCGATGGCCGGTGTCATGTTCGCCACGGGGGTGGGTGGGCTCGAGACCCTCGTCGAACAGGCGATCGTGTTCCACGAGCGGGGCGCCCAACGGGTGTCGCCCCGGCTCGTCCCCATGATGATGGCCAACGCAGGTGCAGCGGGAATCTCCATGCGCCTGGGCTGGCGCGGACCGTCTGAGGTCATCTGCACGGCGTGCGCCGCCGGGACCCATGCCACCGCCGCCGCGGCGAGGCTGATCGCCAGCGGGCGCTGCGACGTGGCCATCGGCGGCGGCTCCGAGGCCAGCATGGTCCCCGTGGCGCTCGCCGCGTTCGCCAACATGACGGCGATGTCCACCTCAGGTCACTCCAGACCCTTCGACGCTCGCCGCGACGGCTTCGTCATGACCGAGGGCGCCGCCGCGCTCGTACTCGAGGAATGGGACCACGCCGTCGCCCGCGGAGCGACGATCTACGCGGAGCTGGCTGGGGCGGCCAGTACCTCGGACGCGCACCACATCACCGCGCCGTCGCCCGACGGGGACGGCGCGGTGGCCTGCATGGAGCTGGCGCTCGCCGATGCCGCGATCACCCCGGCCGATGTGGGACACATCAACGCCCACGGAACCTCGACGCCGCTCAACGACCTGGCCGAGGCGCGCGCCATCACCAAGGTCTTCGGGGAGCCGGGACCGCTGGTCACCTCCACCAAGGGCGTCACGGGCCACGGCCTGGCCGCGGCCGGAGCCATAGAGGCGGTGGCCGCCGTGCTCACCATCAGCCACGGCACCATTCCCCCCACAGGGGGCTATGAGGAGCCCGACCCCGAGATCACCGTCCGCGTGGTCCACGGCGAGCCCGTGGCCTGGGAGCCCTCAGCGGTGCTGTCGAACTCGTTCGGATTCGGTGGCCACAACGGCTGCCTGGTGCTGCTGCCTCCAGGCTGAGCTGGTCCAGTAAGGTCACGGCCCCGCTGCCACCGCGGCGGCGGTCTCTCGAGGTCAGAGGATGTCCACACCGCACACCGGTCGCGGTCGGGGCCGCCCTTCGCCCCTGGTGTGGGTGCTGGTCGCCGCCCTTGCCGCCGCCCTCGTCGCCGGCGCCGTCGTGCTGGCCACGAGGGGCACGACACCAACGGCGCCCACGCCCGCAACCTCGACCCGTGCCGTCGCCCTGGGGGACTCGGTCCCCTACGGGCATGGACTGCACAACCCGTACCCCACACCCCGTGAGGGCTTACCCTCCACCTGGGTCTCCCAGGGTCCCTCCCCCACGGCCTACCCCAGCGCCGTCGCCCAGGCATCGGGTCTCACCATGACGGTTCGGCCCACCAACTGCACCCTCACGGGCGACCAGCTGGCGATCAGCGGGGCGGTGGCCGATCCGGTCGACAACACCTCGCGAGACGGGCAGTGCCTCAGTCCTCCCCAGCGGGCACGCAACCTGAACGAAGAGATCGCCGCCGCCGACCTGACCCGACACCCCGCCCGCCTGGTCCTGCTCCAAGACGGCGCCGACGACATCGACTTCGCTGCGTGCCTGGAGTACGAACTGGCCCGCGCCGCGGGCCTCAGCCTCGGACTTGGGACCGACTGCGTCCACAACGGGGGGGTGACCGCCTCCCTGGCCGCCAAGTTGGCCAACGTCCGCTCCAGCTTGACCGAAGCCATTGAGTCCGTCGCGCCCGACGCCGCCACCGTCGCCGTCCTGGATTACTACCAACCCATCCCCGACCCGACCCAGATCACCGACGACACCGCCGCGTCAGGGGGGCAGACCAACCTGGTGTGCGCCGGCCTCCGGGCCAACACGACGAGCACCTCGGCCGCGGCGCGTGTCGTGCTCGGCGCGCTCAACGACGCTGTAGCCGGTGCCGTGCGCGATGCTCGAGCCCACCGCGTGACCAATGTGACCCTGGTCGACGTGGCCGATGCCTTCAGCGGTCACGGCGTCTGCACCGCTGACCCCTGGGTGTTCTCGGCCGAACCGGTGCCGAACGCCACTCTCGCGGCCGATGCCGCGGCCATTCTGTCTTCGAATGCCTGCGACCGGGTGTCGTCGATCGGCATCCCGTGCGCGTCGCTCGACAAGACGGCCGCCCACGACGAGCGTGACCTCGAGGGTTCCGTGTGGCGCGCCGTGCATCCGAACCTGGCCGGACAGCGTGCCCTGGCGGCGGTCGTGGAGCACCGGCTCGCCGGTGGCGACTGAGGTTCGGGTCAATCGATGGCGGCGCGCAGTGACGCCACGAATGCGGCCGCTGCTTCCGGTCCCTCGCCCTGGAGCAGACGGCGGACGAGGGCCGACCCGACGACGACCCCGTCGGCGACCTCGCACACCTCGGCCGCTTGCGCCGGCGTGGACACGCCGAGGCCCACGCAGACCGGCATGTCGGTTGACGCCCTGATGCGCTGCACCACGCGGGCGGCGTCGGAGCCGAGCTCCCCGCGCTCTCCGGTCACCCCCATCCGCGCCACCGCGTAGACGAAGCCGCGCGCTCGACCACAGATCCGCTCGACACGCGCCGGTGGGCTCGACGGGGCGACGAGGAGCACCGTGCCGACTCCGGCGGCGTCGGCCTCGGCCGCCCATGGCGCGAGCTCCTCCACTGGAAGGTCGGCGATGATGGCCCCGGTGACGCCGGCGGCGGACATGGAACGCGCCATGCGGCGGTGCCCGCCTCGGAACACGAGGTTGTAATACGTCATGACGGCCACCGGCACGGGGACCTCGGATCCGGCGACGCCGTCGAGGACCTCGTCGGGGACGGTCCCCCGCTGGAGCGCCCGCAGCGCCGCCTCCTGGATCACCGGCCCGTCCATCATCGGATCCGAGAAGGGAATTCCCACCTCCACGGCGTCGGCCCCGGCGACCACCACCGCGGCCAGCGACTCCTGCCAATCGTCGGTCATGCCCCCCATGAGGTACGGGATGAGCAGCTTCTGCCCGCGGTCGCGTCGGGCCCGGAGTTCTTTCTCGAGGTCAGGCACTCGTCCAGCCCGTCAGGTCGCGCACCTGCGCCACGTCCTTGTCGCCGCGGCCCGACAGCGTGATCAGCACGGTCGAGCCGGTCGGGAGGGCCTCGGTACCGGCACTGCGGGCCACCCAGGCCACCGCGTGGGCCGACTCGAGTGCCGGGATGATCCCCTCGTTCCGACAGAGGAGGCTGAAGGCCTCGAGCACCTCGGCATCACTGGCCGTGGTGTACTCCGCCCTTCCCACCTCGGCCAGATGGGCGTGCTCGGGCCCGAGCCCCGGGTAGTCCAGCCCGGCCGAGATCGACTCCGCTTCCAGGATCTGACCCGCCTCGTCCTGCAGCAGGCGCGAGTGCATACCGTGGAGCACACCGGGGATCCCGTTGGTCGCCGCGGCGCCGCCCGCGGCCTCCACGCCGACCAGGCGCGCCGCGGTGTCGACGAATCCGGCGAAGGTCCCCGCGGCATTCGAGCCTCCGCCGACGCAGGCCACCACCACGTCGGGATCCCCGCCCCCGAGCAGGTCCCGGCACTGGAGCTGCGCCTCCTCCCCGACCACTCGCTGGAACTGGCGCACCATGTAGGGAAACGGGTGGGGTCCCATGACCGACCCGAGGCAGTAGTGGGTGGTCCCGACGGTGGCCACCCACTCCCGCATGGCCTCGTTCACCGCGTCCTTGAGGGTGCGACTCCCGCTGGTCACCGATCGGACCTCGGCGCCGAGCAGCTCCATCCGGAACACGTTGAGCTCCTGGCGGCGAGTGTCCACCTCCCCCATGAAGACGGTGCACTCCAGACCGAACAGGGCCGCCGCCGTCGCGGCCGCGACGCCGTGCTGGCCGGCTCCCGTCTCGGCGATCATCCGCGTCTTACCCATCCGGATGGTGAGCAGCGCCTGTCCCACGACGTTGTTGAGTTTGTGCGAGCCGGTATGGGCCAGGTCTTCTCGCTTGAGGAGCACCCGGACCCCGAGTCGTTCGGACAACCGCGTGCACTCGGTCACCGGCGTGGGACGACCGCCGTACGTGCGGAGCAGACCGTCGAGGCGGCTCCGAAAGGCCGGATCTGCCCAGGCGTCGTCGAAGGACGTCTCGAGCTCGAGACAGGCCGGCATGAGCGATTCGGGGACGAACCGACCCCCGAACGAGCCGAACCGACCATCGGGCCCCGGCCGCTCCATCAAGCTGTCACTGCTCACCCGTCCCTCCAGTCGTAGGGTTCGTCGCCGTCGGGGTGCTCCAGTGGGTCTCGAAACGCCGCCTCGAGCGCGGCGTGCCGCGCGTTGGCGATGAACTCTCGGAGGCGCAGCGGATCCTTGCGCCCTGGGTCTGACTCCACGCCCGTCGACACGTCCACCCCGGCCGGTCGCAGGTGGGCCACGGCCTGCGCCACGTTCTCGGGGCGGAGCCCGCCGGAGACGATTAGGCGGTGATGATCGGCCACCCCTTCAGCCAGCCGCCAGTCGAAGACACGGCCGGATCCCGGACTGGCCCCGTCGACCAGGAGATAGTCGGCGCCGAACTCCGCGAAACGCTCAATGGCCCGCTCACCAGCCTGGAATGCCTTGATCACGGTCGGGACCCGCCTCCGCACCCACGTGGTCTCCTGGGCCGTTTCGTGGCCGTGCAGCTGCGCGGCGCCCAGGCCGGCCAGCCTGACCGCCTCCACCACACGCTGAGGGGCTTCGTCCCGGAAGACACCAACGGTGAGAATGTGCTCGGGGAGTCGCTTGGCAATGTCGCCCGCAAGTTGCACAGCGACCTGCCTGGGGGACGGGGCGAAGATGAACCCGATTGCCGACGCGCCCGAGACTGACCGCGAGGAGGGCGTCGGCTTCGGAGGTGACACCGCAGATCTTCACGAACAGCTCTTCGGTCATCGCGCTCCGACGTGATGGCCCACCAGTTCGCGCAAGAGCGCCGGGCGATCGCCCGACCGCACGAGTGTCTCCCCGACCAGCACCGCGTCGTAACCGGCGTCGGCCAGTCGCCGGGCATCGTCTGCGCCTCGAATGCCGGACTCGGCTACGGCGATGATCTCGCTCGGAATACGGGCTGCCAAGGCACAGGCTCGGTCGTGGCCGACCTCGAAGGTGTGCAGGTCTCGCTGATTGACCCCGACAACCCGGCTCCCTACGGACAACGCGCGGTCGAGCTCGCGTTCGTCGTGCACCTCGACCAGCGCGGCCAGTCCGAGATCGTCGGCCAACGCGGCGCACGAACGCAGAAGAGCGTCGTCGAGGGCGGCCACGATGAGCAGCACCGCATCGGCGCCCATCAGGCGCGCGTCGGCCACGTCGGCTTCGTGCACCGTGAAGTCCTTACGCAGCACGGGCAACCCCGACGCATGGCGGGCCGCGGCAAGGTCGTTGGGCGAACCCCCGAAGAACTCGCCGTCCGTCAAGACCGACAGGCATGCCGCACCCCCCGCCACGTACTCTTTGGCCACCACGTCTGCCTGCAGGTCCGGGCAGAGTTGGCCCCTGGAGGGAGACCGGCGCTTGATCTCCGCGATGCACGCCAAGCCACCACCACGCAGCGCTCCGCTGAAGTCCCGGGGCGGAGTCGTGCGATCCGCCAACTCGACCAGGTCGCCGAGGGGCCGCTCGTCAACCTCGGCCCGTGCCCGATGGGCGGCCACGATGTCGGCCAGGTAGGAGGGCATGACGTCCCAGCGTAGCGGCACCTTCTGCGCGCGCAGCGCCCTCCGCGGGCCGCTCCGGGACGATCCCGAGGCTCAGCGGACGAAGAGGTGCCAGCCCACCCACATCCAGGCGAGCACCAGCGCGATCCGCAGGACGGGGCCGGTGGCCAACCGCGCCAGCACCTCCCCCGGGCTGGCCACCGAGGACGCCCGGGCGCCGGCACGGCTGCGGGCAAGCACCGCGAGCGCACAGGCATAGGCGGCGAGCAGTCCCCACGTCGCGTACCCCGCCGACGAGCTCACAGTGCACCCGGGCGGCCCGGATCCGTCCCACCGGGGCGGCCGTGGGTGAGGATCAGCGCCCCGAGGATGAGCCAACCGAAGAACACCGCCGCTTTGAGCCCCCAGTGCCGGTCGAGGGCGTCGACCATTGAGCTCAGGGTGGGGTGCGCCGCCCGACTGCCACGAGCCAGGTACTCGGCCAGCTCCAGCGCGACCACCGCGACCACCAGCACCACCCAGGCCCGGTACGGGTGACCGGGCACACGGACGGGCCGGCCCGGACGAGCCGGCCAGCGTACGACCGCGGCCACCGTGAAGCCTGCGATCGGGAGCGCGGTGACGACGTCGGCCGGCAAGGTGAACGGCGTGGTCGCCGCCGCGCCGACCGCGTAGAGGGCCGCCAACCCCGCGACGACCGGCCACCGCGATCCTCGGAGGTGCGCCCGCCCCAACACCGGCTCCCGGCAGGCAGTCAGCCCGCGGCCGACGGCCGAGGACGCGCCAGCGGCAACAGCTCGACCTGCGCGCGATGCGACCCGCCCACACCATCACCCGCACGCAGCCGCACCGGACCAGGGGCCTCCACCGAGCGGTGCAGGTAGCCGAGGGCGACCCACGAGCCGAGCTCCGAGCTCCAGGCCGCCGAGGTGATGGTCCCCACGACCTTGTCGGCGGCTGGGTCGTCCTCGGGAGGAGCCTCGCCCGCGTGCACGGTCATGCCCCGCGCCAGCGCGCCATCGCCATGGAGGGACGCCGACGGCGGGCCCGGCGGCGCCACGACGCCCACCAGTCGCCGGGCCACGCGGGAGCCCCGGGCGTCGAGGCGCGCCACCAGCTCCTGGCCCGTATAGCAGCCCTTGGTGAAGCTGACCGTCCGCTCGACCAGCCCGGCCTCGGCCGCGATGGTCTTCTCCGTCAGCTCCGCACCCATGGCCGGAATCCCCGAGACGATTCGGCACGCTTCGACGGCCTCGCCTCCGCACTCCAACGGCGTGGTGCCGCCGAGGGCGTCCGCGAGAAGGGCATCGCCGGGGCGCACGACCTCGGCGGGCCCGAGGAGATCGAGTCCCACCCACCCGTTCCATGCGAAGGGGGCAGCGTGCACCCCCAGCTCGTGGACAGCCGCGGCAAGGTCGGCGGCGTGCTGGGCGACGGTCTCCCCCCGGAGGGACACGCAACGCCACGCCACTCGCTCCACCTCCACCTTGGAGCGCAGCAGGAACCGGCGCAGGCGGGCCACCAGGGCATCCCCGTACCCGGCCTCGAGGTCGAGCAAGAAGCTACCGGGTTCGGTGCGGGTGACCCGGACGAGCGCGCGCACCTTTCCGTCGGGCTCGAGCACGAGGCTGTCGGCCGAGGCCCCTTCCTCGAGGGCCTCGAGATCCTGGCTCAGCTGGCCCTGCAGGTAACTGGCGGCGTCAGGCCCCGATACCGCGAGCACGTCGCGTCGTGACGCGAAGACTCCGGCCCCTTCCCGCAGTGCCTGGGTCTGCGCCGACAGCGCGTCAGCGGTCACGACCCGGCCGCCCTGCGCCTCGCCGTCCCCATCCACCGCGCCGCTGTCACCGCCACCAACAGCGCACCCGCCTTGTGCGCGCACTCCTCGTCCTCGGAACGTGGGTCGCTGTCGGCCACGATCCCAGCCCCGGCCTGCACACTGGCCCGGCCGTCGGGACTCACCACCATGGTGCGAATGGCGATGGCGGTGTCGAGGTTGCCCGAGAAGTCGATGTACCCCACCACCCCGCCGTAGACGCCCCGCTTGGTGGGTTCCAGCTCGTCGATGATCTGCATGGCCCGCACCTTGGGTGCTCCCGAAAGCGTTCCGGCAGGCAGCGTGGCCCGCAACACGTCGATCGGCCCTTTCCCCTCGGCGAGCGCGCCCGAGACCTGCGATGTGATGTGCATGATGTGGCTGTAGCGCTCAATGGTCATGAGCTCGTCCACTTTCTCGGTGCCAAAGCGCACGACACGGCCGACGTCGTTACGGGCCAGGTCCACCAGCATGATGTGCTCGGCCAACTCCTTGGGATCTTCGGCGAGCTCCGCTTCGAGCAGCCGGTCGTGCTGCTCGTTCTCGCCCCGAGGTCGCGACCCGGCGATGGGCCGCGAGACGACGATCCTGTCGCGCAGGCGCACCATGGGCTCGGGCGAGGCGCCCACCACTGTGACCTCGGGAAAGCGGAGGAAGTACATGTAGGGGCTCGGGTTGAGAAGACGCAGGGCCCGGTAGACGTCGAAGGGTTCTGCTTCCAGACGGAGGTCGTAACGCTGGGAGAGGACGACCTGAAAGATGTCACCCGCCGTGACGTGCTCCTTGGCGGCTCCGATCGCCTCGCGGTAATGCTCGGCCGTCATGGTCCGCGCCGCCTCGGCACGTTCCAGCCCCGGTGGTGGCACGGCCACTAGGTGGGCCCGTTCGCCCTGGCCGCCGGCACAGTCGGCGGCCAACTCGGTCAGGCGAGCGCAGGCGTCCTCGTAGGCCGCGCTCACCGCGGCGTCGTCGACCTCCCCCTCGGCCGCACCGGGGACGATCACGTTGTCGACCAGGACGATGCGCTGGCGCCAGTGGTCGAAGGCGCAGAACTGGCCGATGACCACCAGCGTCGCGTCGGGATGTCCGAGGTCGTCGGTCGGCGGCTGAGGCAACCGTTCCACCTCGCGCACGACGTCGTAGCCGAGATACCCGACCAGCCCCCCGTGGAGGGGGGGAGGCCGGGCAACATCGGAGACTCGAAGCGCAACAGCAGCGACTCCACTGCGGCGAGGATCCCCTCGTCAGAATGGCCGAGCTCCAGGCGGCCCGAGGACTCCACCTTCGGGCCGCGGGCGGTCAACGTGGCCAGCGGGCGCCGTCCGACGAAGGAGTATCGACCCCAGCGTTCGCCTCCCTCGACGGATTCGAAAAGGAATCCTTCGCCCTCGCCCACCACGTTGACAAAGCACGCCACCGGCGTGAGCGTGTCGGCCACCACCTCGCACCACACGGGAACAATGGCGTGCTCCTTCGCCAACGCCGCGAACTCGGCGGGGTCCGGTCGGAAGCCGAGCGAGCCCGGACCCGCCTCGGGGCCTTGGCCGGCCCCCGACGTCACGACGCGGGAACCCCCGGGCCCGTCCCGATGGTCCGATAGAAGCAAGACCGCTCGCCCGTGTGGCAGGCCCCGCGACCGTGCTGGTCGACCAGGACGACCAACGCATCGGCGTCGCAGTCGAGGCGGACCTCGCGCACGTACTGGCGGTCTCCCGACGTCTCGCCCTTCTGCCAGTACTCCTGGCGGCTGCGGCTGTAGAACCACGAGCGCCCCGACGCCACGGTGCGACGGAGAGCCTCTCGGTCCATGTATGCCATCGTCAGGACGGTGCCGTCCGAGGCGTCCTGGACGACCACAGGGACGAGCCCGTCGCCCTTGTCGAAATCGACCGCGCCGAGCAGTTCCTCGTCGGTGGTCAGCGGCACACCCTCGGGAGCACCCGCGGTCGGTGCGGAGGCAGACGAGGTGCTCAAAGGTAGAGACCCGTCCCGCTGTCGTTGCGCGCCGACGCGATGGCGTGGATATCGCGTTCGCGCAAAATGACGTACTCCTCGCCGTGCACCTCGACCTCGAAGCGGTCCTCGGGGTTGAAGAGGACCGTGTCTCCGACCTTCACCGTGCGGACGTGGGGACCGACCGCGACCACCTCGGCCCAGGTCAGGCGCCGAGTGAGCTGGGCCGTGGCCGGGATGAGGATCCCTGCCCGGGATCGCCGCTCGCCGTCGGTGGCCGAGATCTGCACCATGACCCGGTCGAAGAGCACCGAGATCGGCTGCTTGTCGTCCTTGCCGGAATCCTTCTTCGGGGTGTCGGTCCTGCCCGAACCAGGTGGGGCGGGCTCAGCGGTGGTGACGCCGGCCCCAGCTTGCTCGGTCCCGCTCTTCGTCGTCGACGTGGGCACCCTGGCACGGTACCGCACGAAGGTGCCTATCCAGGTCAGGCCGGGCGGACGGTGACTCCGTGAGACGCCATGTAGGCCTTGGCCTCCCCGATGGTGAACTCACGCCGATGGAAGATGGAGGCGGCCAGGACCGCGTCGGCACCTCCGGTCAGGGTGCCGTCCACCAGGTCCTGCAACCGGCCCACACCCCCCGATGCCACCACGGGCACGTCCACGGCGTCGACCACGGCCCTGGTCAGTGCCAAATCGAACCCGTTGCGGGTGCCGTCGCGGTCCATGGAGGTCAGCAGGATCTCTCCGGCGCCATTGGCCGCGCACTCGACCGCCCACGCCACGACGTCGCGACCGACGGGCCGGCGACCTCCGTGGGTGTGCACCTCCCAGCCCGATCCGTCCGGCCGGGCCCGGGCGTCGATGGCCACGACGGCACACTGCCCTCCGAAGGTGTCCGCGATCTCGCGGACCAGCTCGGGCCGATCCACGGCCCCGGTGTTCACCGCTACCTTGTCGGCTCCGGCCCGCAGCAAACGGCGGGCGTCGTCACCCGCCCGCACCCCGCCGCCGACGGTGAGCGGGATGAAGACCTGCTCAGCGGCACGGGCGACGACGGACACCATGGTGTCGCGCCCGTCGGACGACGCTGTGATGTCGAGGAAGGTGACCTCGTCGGCCCCTTCCGCGTCGTATCGGGCCGCCAGCTCGACCGGGTCCCCTTCGTCGGTCAGATCCACGAATTGGACTCCCTTGACGACACGGCCCGCGGTGACGTCCAGACAGGGGATCAGGCGGACGCTGCGCACGCGGCGACGCCCTCCTCCACGCTGAACCTGCCCTCCACCAGAGCCTTGCCAACCACGGCCCCCACCAGTCGCCGACCAGACACCTCGAGTCCGGCCAAGGCCGACAGGTCGGCGATTGTCGACACGCCCCCGGAGGCCACCACGGGTAACGAGGTGGCGGCGATGAGAGCGCGCACGCCGTCCAGATCCGGACCCGAAAGCATCCCGTCGCGGGCCACGGCCGTGGCGACCACCGCGCCGATCGGCTCATGGGCCCACAGGTCGAGCAAGTCGACCACGCCCCGCCCAGAGCCCGCCAGCCACCCCTGGGCCTGGGCTTCGGCCACGCCGTCCGTCCCGACACGGTAGTCGAGGCCCACGGCGACCCGTCCCGGCCAGCGTCGGGCGCTACGACCGGCGAGCCCCGGCTCCTGGAGCGCGGCCGTGCCGAACACGACGCGCGACACGCCCGTGGCCAAGAGCTCCTCGGCGTCGTCCTCGGAACGGACGCCTCCTCCGAATTCCACCTTGACACCCCCGTCCTGGGCCACGCGGACGATCTCCCTCGAGCGCGCCACGCTCGTGCGGGACGCCGGTGCGCGCGCCGTCGAGGTCCACCACGTGGATCCAGCGGGCGCCACCGGCCACGTAGCGGGCGGCCAGGACGGCCGGGTCCCCATAGCGCTGTTCCCGGGCGAAGTCGCCCTGCGAGAGGCGCACGGCCGCTCCGGCACGCAGGTCGATGGCCGGCAAGAGCTCCATCACGAGACCGCAGCGGCCCCCGGGTGTCCGGAGGCGAGGCGGACGAAGTTCGCCAGCAAAGCCAACCCCGTCGCACCGGATTTCTCGGGGTGGAACTGTGCCCCCCACAGCGAACCGCGGACTGCCAGGGCGGCCACCGGGCCCCCGTAATCGCAGACCGCCACGGTCTCCTCTCCCACTCCTGGGGCGAACGAGTGCACGAAGTAGAGCCATGGGCTCGGCCCGAGACCGCGCAGCGGTGGTGGCTCGGGACCCTCGCCGCAACGCTCGAGCGTGTTCCACTGCATCTGTGGGTGCTTGACCCCGGCAGGCAGGGCGCGTACGACCCCGGGGAAGACACAGAGTCCCTTCTCGCCCGGGCTCTCATCTGACTCCTCGTAGAGCAGTTGGAAGCCGACACACAGCCCGAAGAACGGCATGCCGGCGTCGATCGCCGCCACAGCGGCCGACGCCAGGCCGCTGTGGCGCAACGCCTGAGCACAGGCGCCGAACGCGCCCACTCCGGGGAGCACGACAGCGTCGGCCCCCTCCGCCGCCGCGGGGTCGCTCACCAGCCGGGCTTCGGCGCCCAGGTGCACCAAGGCCTTCTCGGCCGACCGCAAATTGCCGATGCCGTAGTCGAGAACGGCGATGCGAGGTCCTCGGCTCACAGGCTGCCCTTGGTGGAGGGGATGCCGTCCCCTTCCACCCGCACGGCGTCGCGCAGGCACCGGGCCACGCCCTTGAAGCTGGCCTCGAGCACATGGTGGGTGTTCTTGCCCTCGAGGCCACGGATGTGCAGGGTGACGTGGGCCGCCGTGGCGAAGGCCCGCCAGAACTCCTCGGCCAGCTGCGGATTGAAGGGTGGTGCCCCCAGGCCCGGGGTGTCGGGAGGGAAGGTGATCCCGTAGGCCAGGTACGGACGACCCGACAGGTCGAGCGCCACCTCGACGAGCGCCTCGTCGAGCGGCACCAGCATGGATGCGAAGCGCCGGACGCCTGCCTTGTCGCCCAGCGCCTCGGCCAGACACGCCCCGAGGACGATCCCGACGTCCTCGACCGTGTGGTGCGCGTCCACCTGCAGGTCACCCGAAGCCCGCACCGTGAGGTCGAAGCCGGCGTGCTTTCCCAATTGCTCCACCATGTGGTCGAAGAAGGGCAGCCCCGTGGTCACTTCGGCACGGCCGCTCCCGTCGACCACCAACGTGGCCTCGACGGTCGTCTCCTTCGTGGCGCGTTCGGTGGCGGCGCGGCGGGGTGCTGACGTCACAGGCTCTCCTTCATGGCGTGGAGGAATCGGTCGTTCTCTTCGGGTGTCCCAACCGTGACGCGCAGGCAGCCGCCGAGGCCCGCCCAGCTCGCGCAGTTGCGGATGAGGACGGACTTGTCGAGGAGCGATCGCCATACGTCGTCGGCGTCGCGGCTCGTCGGCCGGAACAAAATGAAATTCGCCTCCGACGGCCAGCTCTCGACCGGCAGGTCCGCCAACGCAGCCGCCACCCGTCCGCGTTCCTCTGTGATGCGGGCCACCCGGGCCTCCATCTCGGGTCCATGGTGCAACGCGAGAATTCCGGCCAGCTGCGTGGGGACGGACAAGTGGTAGGGCAGCACCACCGCGTCGCAGGCCTCAACGATGTCCGCTTCTGCCACCAGGTAGCCGAGGCGGACGCCCGCCATCGCCCAGGTTTTGGAGAACGTCCGCGTGATCACGAGACCGGGGCTGGCCGGACCGCGGAGCGCCAGCGCCGAGGACGGAGCGAATTGCCCGTAGGCCTCGTCGACCACGACCAGCCCTGGGGCCGCCGCGGCCACCGCCGAGACGGTCGAAGCCCGTTCGACCCGCCCGGTCGGGTTGTTGGGCGAGCACAGGAACGTCACCTGGGGCTGCGCATCCGCCAACACGGACGCGGCGCTGGCCGGCTCAATCAAGAAGTCGTCGCGCCGGACTCCCTCGACCACCTCGGTCCCCGTGATCCGGGCAATGTGAGAATGGAGCGCGTAGGTCGGCTCGAAAACCAACGCACGCCGACCGGGTCCGCCGAAGGCCAGCAGAAGGCACTGCAGCACCTCGTTCGAACCATTGGCGCAGAAGACCTCCTCGGGCGAGACGCCGTGGAGGTCGGCCACGGCGCGCCGCAGCTCGAGAGCGCGCCGGTCCGGATAGCGGTGGAACGCCACATGCTCGAGCGCCGACGTCAGCTCCATGCGCCACGCCGCCGGTGGTTCCACCGGCGACTCGTTGGTGTTGAGGCGCACCTCCGCATCGACCTGGGGTGAGTGATAGCCCTCGGTCAGGTCGAGATCGGGCCGCACCGGCGGAATCGCGCTCATGGTGCCCCCCCCTCGTCGAGGGCAGCGAGGCGAATGCGTACCGAGTCGGCATGCGCCGGGAGGCCCTCCATTTCGGCCAGGGTGACGACGTGCGGACCGAGGGTCCGCAAGGCGTTGGGCGTCACGCGGATGGCGTGCAGGTGCTTTCGAAAGTCGTCCGCCCGCAGCGCGGAGGCGAAGCGCGCCGTGCGGTTGGTGGGCAGCACGTGGTTGGGGCCGGCAACGTAGTCCCCCAGGCTGGCCGGAGACCAGGACCCGATGAAGACGGCACCCGCGTTGTGCACACCGGCCAGCATCTCCAGTCCCTCGTCATCGCCCACCATGAGCTGCAGGTGCTCGGGCGCCACGACGTTGGCGACCGCGAGCGCCTGGGCCGGCCCGTCCACCAGGCAGCACACGCCGGACCGGGACAACGTCGACTCCAGGTCGGCGCGCCGGGGCGACGCGGCCACGATCCGATCGACCTCGACGGCGATCTCACCCGCCAGGTCGGCATCCCATGAGACCAACCACGCCAGGCCGTCGGGACCATGCTCGGCCTGCACCACGAGGTCGATGGCGGCGAACCTCGGCGGGGCACCCGGGCCGGCGACGACGACCACCTCGGACGGACCGGCGAAAGCTGACGCCACTCCGACGACACCCGAGACCTGGCGCTTGGCTTCCGCCACGTACGCATTGCCCGGGCCCGCGATCACGTCCACAGCCGGGACGCTGGCCGTGCCGTAGGCCAGGGCGGCAATCGCCTGCGCTCCACCGATCCGATAGACCTCGTCCACGCCGGCCACCGATGCGGCGCACAACGTGGCCCCGTCGATCGCCCCGTCGGGACCCGGAGGTACGCACAGGGCCAGGCTCCCCACTCCGGCCACCCGGGCCGGCGCGGCGCACATGAGGACCGTCGAGGGATAGCGGGCTCGCCCTCCGGGCGCGTAGATGCCGGCGCGCTCGACTGCCCTGGTCAGGTGCCCGACCGTCACCCCGGCGCCGGCCAGGTCACCCGGCGGCGGCGCTTCGTGGGCGTGGTAGTCCAAGATTCGGCCCCAGGCCACCTCCAACGCGTGGCGCAGCTCGAAGCTCGCGGCCCGAGAAGCCTGGTCGATGGACAGACGATCCACTCGCAGACCGTCGGAGACGTCCACCTTGTCGAGCTCCGCCGTGCAGCGGACGACTGCCGCGTCTCCCTCCTTCCGCACCTGGCGCAGGATGGAGGCCACCACGTCGTGCACGTCGGTGCCGGGGGGAGCCGGGCGCGGCAAGGCGGCGTCGAAGGGCGGTCGGGCGCCGCGCAGGTCGATCGCACGGAGTGGCATGAGGACCCAAGGTTACTGGGGCCCCGCGCGGCCTCTCCGTGCGCCATCATCACACGATGTCCTCCGCCGAAATCTCTTCCTTGTCCTCCACCCTGGCCGAGCTGCACCAGCGGGTCACCGCCCTGGCTGAGAGCGCGCTCGCCCGAGGCGACGAGGACACGGCCCACGAGCTCATTGCCGTCGAACGATCTCTGGGCGGCGCCCTCCGCCGATTGCGCCGGTTCGCCCAGGATCAGACGGTGTAGAGCACCAGTCGGTGGCCGAGCAGCGCTGCGGCGGTGCGCATGACCGCCTGACGTTGCGCCACGACGGCACAGTTGCGTCGTTCCGCCAACTCGATCACCGCCACGACGCTCAAGTCCGAGGTGTCGCAACGGGCGGCGATCTCGCCCGCCCGGCGCGCCATCTCGCCGGTGAACGGCTCCACCTCCGTACCGGCGAGCAACTCTGCGATCCGGTCGCTCCGGGCCTCGCTCCGGTAGCCCTCGGCCACGGTCAGGGCCGGAACCACCGGGACGATGCCGTTGGACAGCGCCGCCCGATGGAGGGCCCACATCATGCGCTCGCCACGGGCGGCCGCGTGGAGGGCGCCCAAGCCATAGGCCAACCCTTCCCGGCGGCTCCTCCCACTCACCGACGTCGGACGCGCGACGCGACCCCTGACACGCCCGATCGCAGACGGGCCAGGAGTGCCTCGCCGGCGGCGACCTCCTCCGCGCTGAGGGACCCGGTTTCGCCCTCCCAAGCCGCCACGCCGCGCAGCCCCTGGCGCACGCGGAGCTGCTTCTGGGCCGCCGACGAAAGCCAGGCGCTAAACGAGACGTTGTCCTGACGGGCCGCCTCCTCGACTGCCGTCGCCACCTCGTCGTCGAGGGAGACGGAGCGCTTGGTCACCACGGTCCGATGGTAACACCTCAAGTAGCACCAGGGCGGTATGCGAGCTCGGCCGAAGGGTCCAACGGAGTGCCGAGGTGGCTCGACGGAGACACCAATGCCGGCCCGAAGGCCGGCATTGGGCGAGCCGGCCGGGAGGCGGATCCCAGCATCGACTCTGTTGGAACCAGGTGGCGGGAACCGGTTCCGGCGACATGGTAGCCCCTGCGTTAACGGATTTCACTTGGCTGTCACGTCGCGGGATCCGCTGACGGTGACATCGCGTGCGGGCGTGGCCGGGAAGTGGGAGAACGTACCGAAGGGCAGAAATCGGCCAGAAGGCAGTCTCCGCACCGGGGCATTCGAGCCAGGCAGGTGTTGCGGCCGTGCAGGATCAGGCGCAGGCTGAAGACGCCCCGCTCGTTCGCCGGCACCAGCTTGTTCAACTCGAGCTCGACCTTCACCGCGTCCCGTCGGGCCTCGGTCGGCAGCCTCTCGGTCAACCCAAGGCGTTGGCTCAGGCGCAGCACATGGGTGTCGACCGGTAGACCCGGCAACGAGAACGCCACGCTGCGCACGACATTGGCCGTCTTGCGGCCCACGCCGGGGATCGTCACGAGATCTTCAAGCGCGGTCGGTACCTCGCCACCGAACCGTTCGGCGACCGCCGTCGCCATCCCGATGAGGCTCTTCGTCTTCGAACGGAAGAACCCGGTGGAACGGACGAGCGCCTCGACCGCCTCCGGATCTGCCGCTGCCAGCGAGGCGGCATCGGGGTAGTGCGCGAACAACTCGGGCGTGACCAGGTTGACGCGCACGTCGGTGCTCTGGGCGGACAGGATTGTGGCCGCCAAGAGCTGAAAGGGATCGGCGAAGTCGAGTGCGCACAGGTCGGCCGCCCGCCCGGGATAGCGCTCGGCCAGCCGCTGGCGCGTCAGACGCGCCCTGCCCTGGGGTGTGCGGGGTTTCGCCACCGGTTCACGGTACCGGGTTACGTTGACCCCATGGCCGATGAAGTGGTGGTGATCGCCCTGGAAGCGCTCGGCGCGGACGACCGGGCGTCGGTGCGCGAGTTGCTGGCGCGCGTCGACGCAACCGACGGCCACCCTGCCCTGCCCGATCCGCAGCGCCTCGCCGTGAGCGCGGCGGAACGACCCGACGACGTCAGGGGTCACGTCGCGCTCGCCCGCCGCGGGGGTGTGCTGGTGGGCCTCGCCGTGCTGTCGGAGGCCCGCGGCCCCTCCCGGGCCCTCCACGTTGTCCTCGACCCGGCGGCGCGGCGAGCCAACGGCAGCGGCGCGCTCGCCCGCGCACTCGTGGAGCGCGCCCTGGCGCTGGCGCCAACGCGAACCGAGGTCCACCTGTGGGTCATGCAGGCCGGTCCCGCCGACGACGCTCGGGCAGCTGGGCTGGGCTTCGAGGTGGAGCGGGACGTGCTCCAAATGCGCGTGGTCCTCCCACTCCCCGCCGACGTCCTCGCCCGAACTCGACCTCTCGAGACACGTGCCTTCGTCGCTGGGCGCGACGAGGCGGCGTGGGTGGAGACCAACAACCGGGCCTTCGCCAGCCACCCCGAGCAGGGTGGCTGGACCGTGGCGCAGCTCCAGGCGGCGCCTCGAGTCCGACTGGGTGGACCTCGACGGGTTCCTCGTGGCCGACGACCCGGACGGCCCGGGACTCATCGGATCGTGCTGGACCAAGATCCACCGCGAGAGCACGCCCGTGCTGGGGGAGATTTACGTCATCGCCGTCGACCCCCGCCACCACGGGCACGGGTGGGGTCGCTCGCTGACCGTGGCCGGCCTCGAGTTCCTGACCGCGCGCGGCATCCGTCAGGGGATGCTCTACACGGAATCCGACAACGACGCGGCCGTGGGCCTCTACCGGTCGTTGGGGTTCACGGTGGACCACGTAGACCGGTCATACCGACGCTTCCTCGCCTGAGAGGGCCGAGGCCAGCCCCCCACCTCAGCCGAGGCCGGTACCCATGGCCTTGCCCACCCCGAAGGTGACCGCCGCGGCCACCGCAGTGACAGCGAGCTGCCGGAGGGCCGAGAGCAGGACTCGCCGCTCGGTGAAGCGGGCCAGGACCATCCCGACGATCACAGACGCCACGCCACCGAAGACCACCGAGAGGACGATCGCCGTGGTCCCCGAGGTGAAGAGCCACGGCAGCAGCGGGATGAACGCACCGAACGCGAACGTCACGAACGACGCGGCCGCCGCCAACCACGCGGACCCGAGGCTCTGCGTCGAAATCCCCAACTCCTCTCGCGCGTGGGTCTCGAGCGCGAGGTCGGGATCCTGCATGACCTCGTTGACCATCTCGGTGGCCACGCCCGGGTCGATGCCGCGACCCACGTACACGCCGCGCAACTCGTCGGCCTCACCCTCGGGGCTGTGCCGGAGGGCGCGCCGCTCGACTTCGAGCTCGCGCTCCATGAGCTCACGCTGGGCGGTCATGGAGAGGTACTCTCCTGCGGCCATGGAGAACGAGCCGGCGATCAACCCGGCCACTCCGGCCAGGCGGACGATGGAAGCCCCGGGATTCGCCCCCGCGATGCCGAGGACGAGCGAGACGTTGGTGACCAACCCGTCGCTGATCCCGAAAACGGCCGCCCGCGCGGTGCCGCTCCGCACGTCACGGTGGTGATGGGGCGTGAGAGGTTCGTACCGGGAGGAGCCCACGTCCGCCAGCGTAGTGAGGCACCCGCGCGCGGGTAGCGTCCTGCACCGGAACGTGCGGACCAGGGAGAAGGCACCATGGGGATCACCGTCGAGAGTGTCGAGGCGTTGCACGGGCTCGTCGGCGGACCGATGTTCCACAGCGACTGGCAGCCCATCACTCAGGAGCAGGTGAACCTCTTCGCCGACGCGACCGGCGACCATCAGTGGATTCACGTCGACCTCGAGCGAGCAGCGGTCGGACCGTTCGGAGCGCCCATCGCCCACGGATACCTGACCCTGGCCTTGGCACCAGCCCTGCTCGAGGAGATGGTGCGGATCGAATCGGCCACCCTGGCGATCAACTACGGCTGCAACAAAGTGCGCTTTCCGGCGCCTGTGCCCGTGGGGTCCGAGGTCCGCATGGGTGTCACCCTGGCAGGCGCGGAGGAGGTCGCCGGGGGGGTGCAGGCGACCTTCGACCTCGTTTTCGAGATTCGGGACGCGGCGCCCAAGCCGGCCTGCGTGGCCCAAGTGGTGTATCGCTACTACCGCTGACGACCGTGCGACGCCAGCGAGACCGCGACGACCCATCGGCGCTGCCGACCGGGGACGAGAAGACGGCGCGGGTGCGCGCCATGTTCGACAGCATCGCTCCCCGCTACGACCTCATGAACCGGCTCATGACGTTCGGGCTCGACCAGTCCTGGAGGCGCACCACAGTGGCGGCGCTCGGCTTGCCCGAGGGCGTCCGCATACTCGACCTGGCCTGCGGAACCGGTGACTTGTCCCGCGTGGCCCTTGGGCGCGGCCTACGGGTGATCGGCGCTGACCTGAGCGCGGGAATGCTGCGGCAGAACGCTTCCCACACTCCCCTGGTAGAAGCCGACGCCAGCCGCCTGCCCTTCCTCGACGGCGCCTTCGACGGGCTGGTGTGCGGCTACGCCTTGCGCAACTTCACCGACCTGGCAGCCACGCTCGGCGAGTGTGCCCGCGTGCTCCGCGGCGGCGGTCGACTGGCCGTGCTCGAGGTCGACGCGCCCACCTCGCCCCTCTGGCGTGCCGGATTCGTGCTTTGGTTCACCAAGGTCGTTCCGACCCTCGGCGCAATCGTTTCGGACCGGAGGGCCTACCGGTACCTGCCTCGATCGGTGGCCTACCTACCCCGGGCGCCGCAGCTTCGCCATCTGTTCCTCGACGCCGGCTTCTCGGCCGTCGGCATCAGACCTCTCGCGGGCGGGCTCAGCCAGCTGATCGTCGCCACCCGGGCCGGCACTCCGTGATGCCCGCGCTCCATGCCCGCACGGTGGCGCTCGAGTACGGCCCCGACGCCCTGCAATTCGACGCCAGTCCCACCGTCTTGTTCGACCGCCCCGGACTCACCCTGGTCGGCTGGGGAACGGCCCTCCTCGTCGCCGCGGCCGAAGCCGCGGAAGCCCTGGCCGCGATTCCGACCGACGACGAGGTGGGCCGCCTCGGATCGGGCCCAGTGGCCCTCGGAGTCCTCCCGTTCGACGACGCCATGGCCGGGCGCGTGGTGATCCCGCGCTTTACCATGGCGATCTCACGCGACTCCAGAGGCGTCACCCGGCGCTGGGTCACCGCGGTCGGGCCGGCCGAGACGGCGCTCCCCGAAACCCACGAGCTCTTCGAGGCCGTGATCTGGCAGTACGGCAACGGAGGTGCGCCACGCGCCGACCCGGGCATCATCGGTTTCGACACCCCCATGACAGAACAGGGCTACGCAGCGGTCGTGGCCGAGGCCGTTGCCACCATGACGACGCCTGGCGCCGGAGGCCTGGCCAAGGTCGTCCTCTCACGTCCGGTCCACGTCCGGCTCGACGGACCCCTGCCCCTGGCCGGCGTCCTGCGGCGGCTGCGCGCCGCGGAGCCGGACTGCACCATCTTCTCCATGCCCGTGCCCGACGGAACGTTCTTCGGGGCGACTCCCGAGCTCCTGGTGGCGCGCCACGGTGCGCGCGTCTCGTCGCACCCACTCGCCGGAACCGTTCCGCGGGGAGACACGGCCCGATCCGACGTCGACGCGCAGCGCGCCTTGGCCCACTCCGCCAAGAGTCAGGTGGAGCACCGCTACGTCGTGGACGACGTCGTTGCCGCGCTCGCTCCCCTCTGCTCCGAACTCTCGGTCCCCGCCGAGCCGTCACTGGTGGCGTTC
Organism: uncultured Acidimicrobiaceae bacterium; assembly: GCA_963787485.1. Lineage (GTDB taxonomy): Bacteria > Actinomycetota > Acidimicrobiia > Acidimicrobiales > RAAP-2 > Bog-473. Next base: position 322,880 of record CAWBDF010000003.1, read on the forward strand.
CGGTCGGTGGCCCACCTGGGCACCCGGATAGAAGGTGACCTCGCGACGCCCGTGAATGTCCTCGAACTGGTCCGGCGGCTCCACCCCACGCCGGCCGTGGGCGGAACACCGCGTGCCGAAGCCCTGGCGTTCATCGCCTCCCACGAGGCGGGTTCCCGCGGCTATTGGGCCGGACCGGTCGGGTGGGTGGACGGCCGCGGCCAGGGCGAATGGATGATCGCCATCCGCAGCGCGCTCCTCGGGGAGAGCGCCAACGAGATCACGCTGCGCGCCGGGGCCGGCATTGTGGCCGGATCCGAACCGAACAGCGAGGCGGCCGAGGTCGACGTCAAGCTGGCCACCGTGCTCGACGCCGTGGTCCCGGAGTCCTCAGCGCGGCTGCGCTGAACGGAGCGTCGCCGGCGTCGGAGCAGCAACGTCTCGTCGCACGGCGTCCGGTTCCGACCCGCCCGGTCTCGTCCGAGAGGCCAGAGCGGCCTGCGTCGGCTGGTCCGGCGCCAGCGGGATGGCGACCACCAGGGTGGCACCCGGTCCCGCCGTCTCGGCCACCCGGGCGGTCCCGCCGAGGGCTTCGGCCGTCGCCCTGACGATGGCCAGACCGAGGCCCGCGCCTGATCGTGAGCGTGAGGGGTCACTCTGGTAGAAGCGGTCGAACACGCGGTCCGTCTCAACGGGAGGGATCCCTGGACCGTCGTCGGACACCTCGATGCATCCCATCTGCCCAACCACCCCGGTCGACACGACGATCGCCGTGCCCTCCGGGGTGTGCGCCAGCGCGTTGCGCACGAGGTTGTGCGCCACCTGGGCCAGGCGGCCGCCATCGCCGAGCACCAAGACCGGCGCCCCGGGGGTCAAGGTGAGCAAGTGGCCGTGGGCCACGGCGTTGGTGTCGCCCACCACGTCGGCGCAGACCCGCTGGAGGTCCACCGGCTGGGCGTGCAGGGGGCGGCCGCGGTCGAGCTCGGCCAACAGCAGGAGGTCTTCGACCAGCCCGCCCATCCGGGTCGCTTCCTCCTCAATCCGCTTGAGCGCGCGGCGCCGACCTTCCTCGTCGGCGAATCCCCCCCGCGCCAGCAGCTCGGCGTACCCTCGGATGGAGGTGAGCGGGGTGCGCAACTCGTGCGAGGCGTCGGCCACGAACTGGCGCAGCTGATCCTCGGACGCCGACTTCTCGGCGAATGCCTCCTCAATCTGACCCAGCATTTCGTTGAGGGCCAGCCCCAGCCGTCCCACCTCGGTGCTGGGCCGCCCTTCGGGCACCCGGCGGGTCAGGTCCCCTGACGCGATGGCGTCCGCCGTCCCCGCCATCTGGCGCAGGGGTCGCAGGCCCCGGCGCACCACCAGGAGGACCATCACGCCCATGGCCAGGAGCACGGCCAAGCTGGCCAGGAACTCGACCCGACGCAGCGAGGCCAAGGTGTCGTTGGTCGGGTTGAGGGAGATCGCCGTGACCAGGGTCCCCTGAGGCACGGTGACCGCGACGGCCCGGTACTGCCCATCGGGGTCGCCCGTGCTGCCCAGGACCACGGCGCCGGGATCGGGCCGGAACGTTCCGGCGTAGCGGCCCACATGGACGTGCCCGTAGATTTCGGGCACCTGCTGGACCGGGATGTCGGGCGTGAGGATCGGCGACGGGTCTGGCCGAGTCGGGGGACCAGAGGGACGGCGAACCGTGACGTGTCCGCGGCGGTCGAGGAGCGTCAGGTACACGTCCGCAGAGACGTGCCGTGAGAGTTCCGCCTCGGTGACCACCGTGCCGCGGGCCGCCGCGAAGGTGAGATAGCTGAAACCGAGTGCCTCGTCCTGTGCCAGCGTGTTGTCCGCTTGTCCGTAGAGGAACGAGCGCACCGAGGCGTACACGGCGACGTCGGCGGCCACCAGCCCCACCACCAGAAGCAGGGCCACCAGGGCGACGAGGCGCTTCTGCAGGCTCATGCGTCGCGAGGCAGTCGGAGCGTGTAGCCCACCCGCCGGATGGTGTGGATCAGGGCCGGCTCCCGGTCGTCCACCTTCTTGCGCAGGTAGCTGATGTAGGTCTCCACGATGTTCGGGTCCCCCTCGAACTCGAAGCCCCACACGTTGTCGAGAAGCTCGGACTTCGAGATCACCCGGCGGGCGTTCTCCATGAGATAGCGCAAGAGGTTGAACTCCGTCGCCGTCAGGTCGATGGCGCGCTCGTCGCGCCACACCTCGTGGGTGTCGACGTGCATGGTCAAGTCGGTGAACCGGAGGATGGACGTGTCCGCCGCAGCGACCTCACCGGCACGCCTGAGGATCGCCCCGACACGAGCCATCAGCTCCTCGACGCTAAAGGGCTTGGTCACGTAGTCGTCGCCCAGGCTGAGTCCCTCCACCTTGTCCTGGGTGGTGTCGCGCGCCGTCAAGAAGACGATCGGCATCTGCTCGCCCTGGTTGCGCAACCGGCGGCACACTTCGTTGCCGTCGAAGTCCGGCAGCATCACGTCGAGCATCACCAAGTTGGGACGGAAGGTCCGCACCTGCTCGAGCGCCTCGGCTCCGGTGGCTGCCACCCCGACCTGATAGCCCTCGAACGTCAGGGCGGCGGAGAGCAGCTCGGCGATGTTGGGCTCGTCGTCGACAACCAAGATGCGCGCCCCAGCCAGGTCGAGGCTCACTTCAGGACGCTGACCCCGTGCTCACGGAGAGGCGACAGCGTCCCCGGGGCCGCTCACCGGATCGGGCGTCTCCGCCCGGCCGGTACCGGCCTCGGCCGACGGCCCGGACAGACTCGGCGCAGCTGGCGTACCGGAAGGGGCGGCCCGTCGCCCCGATCCCGACGACAACGAGTGGGCCAGGCGGCCCAGCGCCCACCATGTCACCAGGGCCAGGGCTTCGACGACGATGACCGACGACATCTTTGACTCCCCGGCGGTCCGGTCGACGAAGCTGATCGGCACCTCCGTGATGGCCGCCCCATGCTGCTTGGCCCGGTACGTCATCTCGATCTGGAACCCGTAGCCCTCAGCCCGGATCCGGCCGAGGTCGAGGCGGCGCAGGATCTGCGCCGAGTAGGCCCGGTATCCCGCCGTCGAGTCGGCCACGTCCAATCCGAGCAGCGCCGAGGCGTAGAGGTTGCCGCCCCGGGAGAGCAGGTGCCGATGCCAGGCCCATTTGGGAATCGATCCGCCCGGGACGTAGCGGGACCCGATGGCGACGTCGAATCCCTCCTCGAGCGGAGCCAGCAGCGTCGGCAGCGCGGCCGGGTCGTGGGAGAAGTCGGCGTCGATCTCCACGAAGGCGTCGTAGCCCCACTCGAGCCCCCAGGCGAATCCGGCCCGATAGGCGCTCCCCAACCCGGACTTCTCGCTCCGGGCCAGCAGGTGGACGTCGGGCAGCTGGCCGGCCATCGCCGTCACGAGGCCCGCCGTTCCGTCAGGGCTGCCGTCGTCGACGACCAGGATCCCGGCGCTGGGCAGGCACTCGCGGACCCGCCGCACGAAACGCTCGATGTTCTCCGCCTCGTTGTACGTCGGGATGACCACCAGCGGGCGCATAACCGGCCATTCTACGTGGTGTCGGTCGTCGGACCGGGTTCGGGCCCTCTGCGGAATTCACGTACGACGACCTGAAGGGCGCCGCCGAAGGGAATGCCGACCAGCGCGCCCACGAAAGTCCCGAGGCCTCCCGCCACCCGACCCCCGAGCGTGGCCCCCACCAGCACGGCGATCAACACCCAGAGCGGGTTCAGCTGGACCGTCCTGGACATGATGACCGGGTTGAGCACATGGTTCTCGACCTGCTGGTACACGAGGAACACGATCAGCATGACGATGCCCGCCGGCACCGAGTGGATGGCCGCGATGACCACGACGGGGAGGCCGGCCAGCAGTCCCCCCACCAGAGGGAGGAGATCGACCAACGCCACGAACACACCCAGCAGGAGGGCGAAGGGAACGCCCAGGATGGCCAAAGTCACTCCCGAGATCACGCCAGCGATGATCGAGGTGAGGCCGTTGCCCAGCATGTAGCCGGTCACCGAGCTGATCGACTCGTCGACGACCCGGGCCAGCCGCTCGGCCGTGCTCGGCCGAAGCAACTTGAGGAAGCCGGTCCACATGCGCGGCGCCTCGAGCATGGTGAAGAAGGTGAGCACGGCGATGGTCACGATGGTGAGCACGGTCGACACCGCGGCGGCACCCACCGAGAAGGCCGTGGCCGGCTTGAGCACCTTGGTGAGCTGGGAGGTCAACTTCGCCGACCCCTCGGAGAGGTACTTCTGGAGGTGCAGGCTGTAGACCAGACGACCCAGCGGCCCATGGCCCTTCTTGGCCTCGCGGATCAGCGTCGGCACCTGGGTGCCGAAGTGAACGGCGGCAGTGACCAGCGGCTCGGTGAAGAGATAGACGAGACCGCCCAGCATCAGGCCCCCCAGCACGAACACCAGCAAGGTGGCACCGCCGTGGGACATGCCCCGCCGCCGCAAGAACCGGGTCGGGGGCGTCATGAGAAGCGTGAAGAACAACGCGACCACCACGTAGACCACGATCGTGCGCAGCACCCACAGCCCGAGGATGAGCGCGGCGTTGAGGTCCACAAGCACGATCACCGTGATCACCGTGACCACAATCGTGCTGATGGGGATGCCGCGGCTCGCCGCGCTGTCCGTGATCTTGGACCGCCAGGTGTCACGCGCGTCGGCAGCCATGGCGACCAGCTTGGCAGCTCCAGAACCCGAAAAGGCGGTTCTCCGCGGGGTCGGCGTGCAAGCATGAGGACGGCATGACGACGCCGGAGGACGCCGCGCCCGAGGAGGCCGCCGAGCACGCGCTCGACCAACCCATAGCCGACGACGGCCCGCCGCCACTGCCACCGGCACGGCGAAAGCTGCTACCCCGCAACGTCAAGATGACCCTCGGTGTGCTGGTGGCCTTCTTCGTGGGGGAGTACGTGCTCTTGCCCGAGCTGGCCAGCGCCCGCCGCGAGCTGCACCGGATCGGGCAGCTCAACTTCTTCTGGCTGGCCCTGGGCTCGCTCTTGGAGGTGGGCGCGCTGGTGGCCTACGCCGAGCTCACCCGCACCGTCCTGTCCCCCGGCGCACCCGATCGTTTCCGGGTCCTGCGCATCAACATGTGGGCGCTGGCGATCAGCCATACGGTGCCGGGCGGGACGGTCCCGGCCACCGGCGCGAGCTACCGGTTGCTGACCGAGTCCGGGGTGTCGGGCAGCACCGCCGCGACGGGGTTGGCCACCCAGGGCATCGGCTCGGCGGTGGTTCTCAACCTCATCTTCTGGCTCTCGCTCCTCATCTCCATCCCATTGCAGGGCTACAACCCGCTCTACGGGTTCGCGGCCATCCTCGGCGTCCTCTTGTTGGCCGCCTTCGCCGCCGTCGTGTACCTCCTCACCAGGGGTGAGCGCCAGGCTGCGCACTTCGTGCGGATCGTGGCTGGCCGCCTTCCCTTCGTGCGGGCCGAGACCGTGACCTCACTGGTCCAGAAGGTGGCCGACCGCATGAAGATCCTCCTCACCAGCTCCGACCTCCTGGTACGCGGCGGAGCCTGGGCAGCTGCCAACTGGCTGCTCGACGCCGCCTCGTTGTGGGTCTTCCTGCTGGCCTTCGGCACCGCCGTGTCCCCCATCGACGTGCTCGTCGCCTACGGGCTGGCCAACATCCTCGCCTCCATCCCGCTGACCCCGAGCGGCCTCGGCGTGATTGAGTTGTCGGCGATCGCCGTGCTCAAGGGCTTCGGCGTGCCCGGAGAGGTGGCTGCCGCCGGAGTACTCTCGTGGCGCCTGGTCAACTTCTGGCTCCCCATCCCCTTCGGCGGCGCGGCCTACCTCTCCCTGCGCCTGGGACACCCCAGGGCCCAGGCGTCCGCCAAGGCCCTCCCCTCCTAACCGCCCTCGCGGGGCTCGGCCTCTCGCACCAGCAGATCCGGATCGAGCCGCCGACGGGCACGTTCGCGGGCGAGCTCCTTCAAACGCTCCTGGAGGCTCACGCCGTGCACACAGCGCACGCGGCGCCAGTGCCGGTCCGGACCGAGCTCCCAGCTGTTGGTGTCGTCGGCGAAGACGAGATCGAGCACCTCGAAGAGGCGGGCCTGGAGCTCGGGGTCGTGCACGGGCACGACCACCTCGATCCGCCGGTCGAGGTTGCGGCCCATGAGGTCGGCCGACCCGATGAAGAGCTTCAGCGCGAGACCGGGTCCGGCCGCCGGGTCGACGGGGACGCCGCCGAAGCGGTAGATCCTCGAATGCTCCAGAAAACTGCCGACGATGGAACGCACGCGGATGTTCGCGGACAACTCGGGGATGCCCGGCCGGAGACGGCACAAGCCGCGCACGGCCAGATCGATCTGGGTGCCGGCGCACGACGCCCGGTAGAGGGCGTCGATCATGGCGGCGTCGGTGAGCCCGTTGAGCTTCATCACGATGCGCCCCGCCGGTCCGGCGTCGGCCTGCTCCTCGATCATGGCCATGATGCGGCGGCGCACGGTCACCGGCGAGACCAGGATCTGACGGTAGTCCACATGGCGCGAGAAGCCGGTCAGGTAGTTGAACAGTTCGCCCACGTCGGCGCCGATGTCGGGGTCGGACGTGAGCAGCCCGATGTCCTCGTAGATGCGTGCCGTCTTGGAGTTGTAGTTCCCCGTGCCCACGTGGCAGTAGGGGCGCACCCCGTCCGGCTCTCGCCGCAGCACCAGCGCCGTCTTGGAGTGGGTCTTGAGGCCGACGATGCCATAGACGACGTGGACGCCCGCTTCTTCGAGGGCGCGGGCCCATCCGATGTTGGCCTCCTCGTCGAAGCGGGCCTTCAACTCGACGATGGCGGCCACCTGCTTGCCGTTCTCGGCGGCCTGGATCAGCGCGGCGACGATCGGACTGTCCAGCCCGGTGCGGTACAGGGTCTGCTTGATCCCCAACACGGCAGGATCCTCGGCCGCCTGGGCCACGAACGCCTCGACCGACGTGGCGAAGGAGTCGTAGGGGTGGTGGACCAGCACGTCACGCTCGCGCAGGAGGGCGAACAGCTCACCGGGGTCGTGGGCCACGGTGGCCAAGCGCGGCGGGGTCATCGGCGTCCAGGTCTCGCCGTGGAGGTCGGGCCGATCGAGCGCGTAGACCCCCCACAGGCCCGAGAGGTCCAGTGGAGCGCCGACCCGGAACACGCCATCGGGTCCGATCTCGAGCTCCCCGGCCAGCAGATCCACCAGGTCCTGTCCCATGTCGGCCTCGACCTCGAGCCGCAACGCCTTGCCGAAGCGGCGGCGCCGTAGCTCCATCTCGATGGCGGCCAACAGATCGTCGGCCTCGTCCTCCTCGAGGGCCAGGTCGGCGTTGCGGGTGACCCGGAAGGCGTGATGATGTCCGATGGTCATGCCGGGGAAGAGCGCATCGAGGTGGGCGGCGATCAACTGCTCGAGCGGGACGAAACGCTCGCCGTCGGGCATGACCACGAAGCGAGGCAGCGTAGGTGGCACCTTGACCCGGGCGATGCGCCGCTCCCCGTCGGAGGGGTCCTGCACCTCGACCACCAGGTTGAGCGAGAGGTTCGAGATGTACGGGAACGGGTGACCCGGGTCGACGGCCAGCGGGGTCAGGACGGGATAGATCTCCCGGGCGAAGACGTCGACGAGGTGCTCACGGTCGGGGTTGTCGAGCGAGGACCAGTCCGAGAGGCGGATCCCAGCCTCGGCCAGCGCCGGCACGATGAGGTCCAAGAAGATGTGGTCCTGACGCCGCACCAGCTCCTCGACCCGGCTGCGGATCATGGTCAGCTGCTCGCCGGGGCGCAGCCCGTCGACGCTGCGCGTGCGCACGCCGGCGGCCACCTGGTCCTCCAGCGCGGCCACCCGGATCTGGAAGAACTCGTCGAGCAGCTCGGAGAAGATGGCCAAGAACTTGGCCCGCTCCAGCAGGGGGAGCCCGTGGTCCTCGGCCAGGTCGAGGAGCCGGTCGGCGAAGTCGAGGCGGGACTGCTCCCGGTTGGTGAAGCGCTGGTAACCGAACGCCTCGATCTGCGCGTAGCTGGGCGGCGCCGCGGGAACGACGCCCTGGTCGGAGGGCACGGTCTCCCCCCGGCCTCCACGGCCGACGCGGCTTCCACCGGGTGCTGGGGCTGGGGCTGGGTGGTCTGGGTCATATGCAGGGATGCCGCCGAGATCCTACCTCTCGCCGCTACGATCCGTCCGGTGCCGTCACGCGCCCGCCGCACCCCTTTCCCGCCCTATCAGTTCGGCCCCAAGCCCAAGCGCCGGACCGAATTGGGTCTGCTGATCTTCGTCTCGATCCTCATCGTCGCTCTCTACGTCATCGCCGTCCTCGGCCAAAAGTCGAAGATCCCCGCCAACATCGGGCCCTTCCTCGGAGTGGTGCTCGGACTGGCACTGATCGCCCACATGGCCAACCGGTGGCTCGCCCCCAATGCCAACGCGGTGATCCTGCCGCTGGCCGCCCTGCTGAACGGCATCGGCTACGTCGTCATCGCCCGGTGGAACCCCGGACAGGCCCAGGGTCAGGCCGCCTGGGCCAGCTTCGGCGTGCTCCTCTACTTCCTCACGCTGCTCGTCGTCCGCTACTCGCGCGACCTCGAGCGGTATCGCTACCTGCTGCTGCTGGTCGCTGGCGGACTCCTGGTGGCCCCGCTGTTCTTCTCGCCGATCTACGGCGCGCGCCTCTGGGTCCACGTCGGCAGCCTGTCGTTCCAGCCGGTCGAATTCTCCAAGATCCTGCTGTGCATCTTCTTCGCCTCGTACTTCGCCGAGAACAAGGAGCTGCTCTCCATCCCGACGGCCCAGATCGGCAACCGGCTCTTCCTCGACCCGCGTCCGCTGCTGCCCATCCTCGTGGCCTGGGGAGCCGCCATGGCCATCATCGGGCTCGAGGACGACATCGGCTTCGCCGCCCTCTTGTTCGTGCTGTTCATCGGGCTGCTCTGGGTGGCCACGGGCCGGGTGGGCTACCTGCTGCTCGGGCTGGTCCTCTTCGGGGTTGGCGCGCTCATCGCCGCCCACTACTTCGGTCAGGTCAACCTGCGGGTAGAGCAGTGGCGCAACCCCTGGCCCACCGCCGCCCATCCTGGCCTGAGCCAGCTCGGCGAGGCCCAGTACAGCCTGGGGACGGGGGGAGTCGCCGGCACGGGCCTGGGCTTCGACCACTACGCCGGTTACATCGCGGAGCTCACCAGCGACATGGTCTTCGTGGCCATCGGGACCGAGATGGGCCTGATCGGTTGCACCTCGGTCGTGATGGCCTTCATCCTGCTGGTCGGGGCCGGGTTCCGGGTGGCCCAGACGGCCCGCTCGGACTTCTCCAGACTGATGGCCACCGGGCTCACGCTCATTCTGGGGTTTCAGGCCTTCTTCATCATGGCCGGGGTGGTGCGCCTCCTCCCCTTCACCGGGATCACGCTCCCCTTCGTGGCCTACGGAGGATCGTCGCTGCTGGCCAATTACATTCTCATCGCCCTCATGCTGCGCATCTCCGACGAGGGGGCCCAGGCGCAGGCCGCCATGGTCGCTGCCGGGGCGGCGGCCGCGCCGGGCGAGCGACCCATGGTCCCGGCGCGTTGAGTCAACCCCGCCACCCCGGTCAAGCTCCGAGGTGCTGGTCGCTGAGAGGGAGCGCTCCACCCTCGGCCGCCTCCTCCTCGGCCCGTTCCGGCAGGCCGCGGACGAGCCCGATGAGCCCGACGGCGATGATGGCGCCGGCTAGCGGCCCGACCACGTAGATCCACCAGCCGGTGAAATCCCAGGCGACGATGTCCGGACCGAGGGTGCGAGCCGGGTTCATGGAGGCGCCGCTGATCGGGCTGGCGAAGAGGCCGAGGAGGGCTACCGTCGAGCCGACGGCCAGCGCGGCGTTGTGGCCGATGCTCCGGTATCCAGTTGCGGTGTTGAGGACGACCGTGACCAGGATCGCCGTGAGGATCAGCTCCATGACGAGCGAGCGCCACTCCCCGCCCGGCTTGCTGATGGGGTAGTTGCTCCCCGCTGCCACGTGGGAGTACATGGCCTGGAGCACCAGGGCGGCGCAGATGGCGCCGGCGAGCTGCACCACGATGTACGGCAGGGCCCACACCGCCCGGAACACGCCCCGCGCCGTGAAGGCGAGGGTCACCGCCGGATTGATGTGCAGCCCGGACAAGGGTCCGAGCGCGTAGATCATGGCCATGACCACCGCACCGGGCGCGATCACGGCTGCCGTTCGGCTGATGGGGTCGGTCCCCACGTAGTGGTTGATGACCCCCGACCCGGCGGCCACGGTCACCAGGATGAACGTGCCGAGGAACTCGACGATCAGCCGGACGCCGAGCGGGCGGTGCCTGAGGGTGTCCTCGCTGAAGCGGATCATGAAGCGCTCGCCGAGCACCGAGTCCCTGACCTGGTCGACCTCCTGCGTCGTCACCGGGGTGACATTGGGTGTCATCGTGTCCCTCCCCTCGAGGTCTTAGGGCGCCGGACCCACGTCGTCAACCGCCCGCAGGCGCGCCCACCTGGCCCGACCCGCCGGCCACCTCGTAGGACCACAGCTCGGAGGCCACCGAGACGGGGCCCCCGTGTGGACCCGGGCGGCCGGTCTGGACGTGGCCGTGGGCAAAGGCGGGCGAGGAGACCCACGACTGGAACGACTCCTCGTCTCGCCAACGGGTCACGACCAGCCACTGGTGTCGGTCGTCGGTCGGACGCAGCAGCTCGAAGCCTTCGAAGCCGTCCTGGTCGTCGACGGCCCCAGCTCGAGCGGCGAAACGCCGCGCCAGCTCGTCTCCAGCCTCGGCGGGCACGGTAATCGCGTTGATCTTGATGACGGTCGGTCTCTCACCAGCAGTCATGGCACCTCCAACCAGGGGTCACGGATCTACGGCTGATCTTGCCAGGTTCAGACCTCACTCTCAGTTGGTCAAGTCCCAGCGCGAAACCATTCAATGGTTTGCAGGTTCTCGGGTCTGCCAGGTCCGGCCCTGGTGCTTGGCCCACCGCTGAACCTCCACCAGACGCCATTTCCGGCCCTGCACGGACTCCTGGGCCGGTGCGGGAAACCCCGCCTGCCGAGAGAGCTGGTCGGCCCGCTGACGGCTGACTGACAGCCCATCAGCTATCTGACCGATCGTCACCAACTGCGCTGCGGCCATCTAAACGAGGCTAACGACCGACTGACCTTGCACCGAGGTTGCTATGTCCTTGATGTGACAAGGTCACTCAGTCAAGATATCAACAATGGCGTCGGTCGGAGGCAATCCCCAGCAATCGCCAACCCTGGGGTTCGACGGTCTGCCTCGTGCGTTGAGCGGGACCGGTCACACCGCCGACCGGTCCTTCTCCGCACCCTTGGCTTGCCACCAGTGCGGATCGGATCACGGCTCCCGTGTGCAGCTACCGACCGGCTCGTGGATCTGTCTTTGCCATCTGCGACGGATCGGCTTCGAACGGCGGTCGCACCGATGTCGGCTGAACACCTCACCCTTCTCCGTGGGTTGGGGCGCACTGCTGTCTTGGTCCGTTGAGGCGCTCGTATCCGGTGCCGATTTCTGCCCGCCCAGGAAATGAGCCATGGAATGCTGCACCGTTTGCAAGCACTGCCGTGGATCGGGTCAGATCACGGCGGCCGGGGCCACGTCACCGGCCTCGACCAGCAGCCGCTCGTCGACGAGGACCGGGGCGGGCACCGGGCCGCGCAGGGCCAGGACGAGGCCGTCCGAGGGCCGGCAATCGACCCGCTCGCGTCCACCGGGCGTCATGAGGTCCAACTCGGCCAGCAGGTTCCCACCTTCGCGGCCGACCAGGTGCACGGCCACGACGTCGATGCCCGCCCGGCGCAGCACCTGAGCGAACAGCTCGTGGGTCATCGGTCGTCGGCCCACGACGCGCTGGAGGGCTTGGGCCAGCGCGGTGCCTTCGGGGAGACCCACGGGGAAGGCCAACGACCGTGCCGGAGGCTCAGTCTCGACCAGCGTGACCTCGGGGTACTGCGAGGGCAGGCTGAGAGAGACGTGCACGACCTGCATGACCACGTCGCTCACGCGCGCCTCCGACGCGCCCCCACGCTCAGGGCCAGTCCCACGCCGGTGAAGAACACCAGCACGGCGGTACCGCCGTAGCTGACGAAGGGCAACGGGATCCCGGTGATGGGCATGATGCCCATGGTCATGCCCGCGTTCTGGAAGACGCTGAAGGCCAGGAAGGCGAACAATCCGGCGCACAACAACCGCCCGAAGGTGTCGCGGGCCACCACCGCGGCATGAAGCACGCGCCAGGCCACCGTGCCGAGCAGGGCCAGCACACCGACGGCACCGACGAACCCGAGCTGCTCGCCCACGGCGGTGAAGATGAAGTCCGTCTGCTGCTCGGGTACGTACCCGAGGTTGGTCTGGGCCCCGTGGCCGATGCCGGCGCCGAGCAGGCCGCCCGAACCAATGGCGATCTTGGCCTGTTGCAGGTTGTAGATGGCCTCCTGCACGTACGGGTTGGCGTTCTTGTTGTTCGGGTTCAAGAACGTGGTGAGCCGGGCGATCTGGTAGTGGTGCAGGAATCCGCCCTCCACGGCGAGGAGAGCCACCAGGACCACGCCCACGATGAGCATGCCCAAGATCCTGATGGGCAGGCCGGCAACGGTCAGCATGATGAGCAAGGTGATCACCATGATCATCGCGGTGCCCAGGTCGGGCTGCAGGAGCACCAGCACGATCGGGATGCCCGACATCACCAGGAGACGGAAGACGTCGCGCCACGCCAGGCCCTCTTCGTCGCGGCGGGCGCAGTAGGACGCCACGGCCAAGATGAGTGCCAGCACGGCGAACTCGGAGGGTTGAAGCTGGAGCGGGCCCAGGTTGAACCAGCGCGCCGCACCCTCCGCGCTGGAGCCCAGCACGAAGACACCCACCAGGGCGAAGACGATCAACCAGTAGATCAAGTTTGCCAGCGGCTCGAAACGGCGGTAGTCGATCACCGCCAGCACCACCATCGTGATCAGGCCGAGAAAGACGAAGAGCCCCTGCTTCTTCAAGAAGGTCCTGGGATCTTCACCCTGCGCCAACAGCGGTCCGCGTGTCGCCGTGTAGACCATGACGACACCGACGGCCGAGACCAGCAGCGTCGCCAGCAGCAGGATCACGTCGAACGGCGGCGCGCTGCGCCGGGCCGCAACGTGTGTTCGGGCGAGTGTGGTCATAGGACGGCTCGCGGGACAGAATACCGGCCGTGATCCCTGCCTCCCTGGCGACCCTGCCCGCGCCGCTGGGACCGGCTCAGGTGGGATTCACCAGGGTGCTGGTGGCCTCGTCGAACGCAGTGCCGTCCGAGCCGGGAAGCGGTTGGCTCTACCATCTCTTGACCAAGGCGGGCGTGAGCCCCGACACCGCCTCGACGCTGACCGACCTCGTCATCCGGCCCCTGGCCATCCTCCTGGTCGCGCTGGTCGCCGTCCTGGTGGCGCACGTCGGGGCCAGGGCCATCCGCCGCTTACTCCAACGGGTGGCCGATCAAGCCGCGTCCCGCTCGGGCTCTCTGCGCGCCGCGGCGCGCGTCACGACCATGACCGGGCTCGTGGCCAACGTCTGGCGCCTGTTCGTGTTCGTCGTCGCCGGGGCCATCGTCCTCGGGATGATCGGCGTCAACCTGACCCCGCTGCTGGCCAGCGCCACCATCATCGGCGCCACGCTCGGATTCGGTGCGCAACAGATCGTGCGCGACTACTTCTCGGGGATCCTCATGGCGGTCGAGGACCAGTACAACGTCGGTGACACGGTGACCGTCGGTGGTGCCACGGGTGTCGTCGAGGAGGTCAGCATGCGTGTCACCCGCTTCCGGGCTCTGGACGGGACGGTCTACGTGATCCCCAACGGAGACATCCGGCTCATCGGCAACCAGTCCCGCGGGTGGGCCCGCGCCGTCGTCGACGTGAGCCTGTCCGGTGCGGCAGCGGTCGACCTCGAGTCGGTGCGTCGGATCGTCGAGGAGGCGGCGACGGGCGTGGCGGGCTCGCCGGAGTTCGCCGCCCACTGCCCGGAGCCGCCGCGCCTGTTGGGAGTCTCCGCCGCCGATGCGGCCACCGTCGTCCTGCGGGTGACGCTGTTGACCGTCCCGGCACAACGTGACGCGTTGACACGGGCGCTGCGCGAGGCCCTGATCGGCGCGCTGGCCGCCGCCGGGCTCTGGCCGGCCGAGGTCACCCCGCCAGCGTCGGCCGCCCCTTGATCCGACGTCACCCGCTCGGGGGACCGGCCACCTCGGCCGCCCGCCACATGGCCTCGACCGGAGCCTCCAAGCCCGTCCACCAGGCCACCTGGGCAGCGGCCTGGTGCACGAGCATGCCCAGTCCGTCGAGGGTGGTCGCTCCCCTGGCCCGGGCGGCCGCCAGCCATGGCGTCGGCCGTGGCGCGTAGACGAGGTCGGCCACCACCTGGCCCGGCCGCAGCAGATGGGGCGGGACTGGCGACGGTCCGGAATTCCCGCTCCCCAGCATGCCGACCGGTGTGGCGTTGACCACCAGGTCGGCGCCGGCCACCACCTCGGCCAGCACGTCTGAACCCCGGTCGACGACGACGCCGACCGCGCCGGCCAGGTCCGCGGCGGCCCGGGCACGGCTGGTCGTCCGGTTCAGCACCGCCACCTGGCTGGCCCGGGCACCCGCCAGCGCCAGCACCACCACGCGGGCCGCGCCCCCGGCGCCAACGACCAGGCATCGCCGGCCGGCCGGGTCGAAGGCGGCCCCGCGTTCGAGCGAGGCGACGAATCCCTCACCGTCGGTGTTGATGCCCGAGAGCTCGCCGTCGGCGTTGCGCACGCAGTTGACCGCGTCCAAGCGGTGCGCCGTCTCGCTGCACAGGTCGACCAGCGAGGCCACCTCCGCCTTGTGAGGCATGGTGACCGAGACGCCTCGCACATTGAAGCGCCGCATGGCGTCGAGCGCGGTGGAAGCCTGGCCGGCGGCCACCTCGAAGGCGAAGGAACGCCATCCGTCTCCGAGACCCCATGCGTGGAATGCGGCCTCGTGGAGCAGGGGCGAGAGTGAATGGGCCACCGGGCTGCCGATCACGCCGACGACGGTGATGTCGGGTCCGACCTCGCGCCGGACCTGCTCCATGGTGCGGGGCGAGCCGCCGGGGTCAGGGGAGCCCACGGGACTTCGCCAGCTGCTCGTTGGCCAATTGCTGGGCGTAGGTGTCGGCGAAGGCCATCACGCCATTCTTCTGGACCAGCACGAAGTAGAGCCACCCACCCGGCGGAGGGTGGAGGGTGGCGTCCAGGGCGGTCCCCGATGGCATGCAGATCGGAGTGGGCGGCAGACCCTTGTTGAGGTAGGTGTTGTAAGGCGAGACGATCGCGAGGTCCTGGGCGGTGACCGGTCCTCCGTCCTGGCCCAGGGTGTACAGGATCGTCGAGTCCATCTGCAGTGCCATGTCCTGGGCCAGACGGTTGTCGATGACCCGGGCCACCTTGGGCATGTTGACCGCGATGTAGCCCTCCTTCTCCACCACCGACGCCGCGATGACGACCTGGTACGGGGTGAACCCGAGCGCGGCGGCCGACGCCGTGCTCAGTCCCGCCCCCTCGGCGTCGCGATCGAAGCGCGCCACCATGGCGCGCAGGATGGTCGTGTCGCTCTCGCCGGGAAGGACCAAGTAGGTCCCGGTGCCGAGCATCCCTTCGAGATCGTCCGATCCCGGTGGGGAGAAGGCCGAGCGCACCACGCCGCTGGAAGCCACCTTTTCGAATCCCTCGGGGGTGTGGCCGGGGACCGGGCCGGCGGCGACCCTCTGCGCCACCTCGGAGAGCGTGAGGCCCGGAAGGACGTCGACCTCGGTGACGTTGGGGCCGGCGGACAGGAGGGCATGGACCTGTGAGAACGCCAGGTTCTGGTGGAGGGCGTACGCCCCCGGGAGGACCGGGGGTCTGCCGTGGAACACGTCGTAGACCTTGAAGGCCAACGCGCTGCCGATCACCTTCTTCTGGCTCAGGGCGTCGATGACGGCGTCGGTCGACTCCCCGTGGTGGACGGTCACCACGACCTGGGGGCCCTCGGGACCCAGGGCATGGGACTCGAGCTCGTACCAGAGGGCGAGAGCCAGGAAGACCACGAGCAGGCCGCCGGCCACCGCAGCCACGATCCGACGGCGCCGGCGGACGCGTGCCGTCCGCGCCGTCCGGCGTGTCGCCGGAGCAACGCCGTCCTCGTCGGGCACCGGCGGATCGGGCGATGGCCAGGGGAGCTCGCCTCCCTCGTCATCACCTGGCCCGCTCACGCGCCGTCCAGCCACGATTGAAGCAGCACCATGGCAGCTGCTTCGTCGACGACCCGACGCGCCGCCTTGCCGGTCCGTCCCGCGTCGCGCAGCAAACGCTCCGCTTCGACCGTGGTGAGGCGCTCGTCGGCCGTCTCCACCCGCACCCCGAGGGGTTCGAGCTTGACCCGCAGCGCTTCGGCCTCGCCCAGGGCGGCGCGGGCGGCGGGTCCCCGGGCGCCCGAGAGGCTCAGTGGCAAGCCCACCACCACCACGCCGGCCTCTGTCTGGCGCACCGCCTCGACGACGGCGTCACGGTCGCGCTCTGGGTCACCGCTGCGCTCGATGGTCCCCCAGGGGCTGGCCAATCGGCGGCCGCGGTCGCTCGTCGCCACGCCGATCCGCTTGGTGCCGAGGTCGAGCCCGAGGACCCGGCCGGGGTCCGTCACCCGGAAAGGAGCCGTTGCGCCTGGGCCAGTGCTGCCTCGATCTGCGACGCGTCCCTCCCCCCGGCCAGGGCTACCTCGGCCGACCCGCCGCCGCCGCCTCCGACCATGGCGCCGAGGGTCCGGACCAATGCGGTGGCGTCGGGGGACCCGCCGGTGGCCGCAGCGATGGCCACCTTGGAGCCATCCGGTGACCCCGCCAGCACCACGGCACGCACGCCCTCGCGACGCAGCACCGACTGGGCCAGGCTGCGCAGCGCATCGGGCTCGACGCGGTCACGTCGGGCCACGACGATCCCGCCCTGGTCCGCCGCCTGCGCCGCCAAGGTCGTGGCCTCTGCCTCGCTGGCCATCTGGCGCAGCCGGGCCAACTCCTTCTCCGTCTCGCGCTGGCGTTCCAGGGCCCGCGACATGGCACCCAGCAGATCGTCGGGCTCGGTCCGCAAGAGCTCGGCCGCGGCGGCCACCAGGCGCTCGCGCTCGCGGGCCCGCTGGAGCGAGACCTCACCGGTCACCGCGAAGATCCGCCGGGTGTTCGAGCCGATGGAACCTTCGGAGAGGAGCGTGATGGGCCCGATCTGCCCCAGCGAGCCGACGTGGGTGCCGCCGCAGAACTCGAGGGACGACGGTCCGGCGCGCACGACGCGTACCGAGGTGCCGTACTTGTCGCCGAAGAAGGCGATGGCACCCATCGTCTCGGCCTCTCGGCGGGAGGTCTCGGTGGTCTCCACGGGCACGTCGGCCAGCACCTGGCGGTTGGCCCGGACGAAGACCTCCTCGAGCTCGTCGGCCGTGGGCGGCGCGTGATGGGAGAAGTCGAAGCGCAGATATTCGGGTCCGACCAGCGAACCCTGTTGGCGAACGTGGTCGCCCAACACCTCGCGCAGCGCGGCGTGCAGCAAGTGGGTCGCGGTGTGGTTGCGCGCGATGGCGTCACGGCGTTCCCCGTCAATGGTGGCCAGGGCGTCCTGTCCCGCCACGATCTCCCCGCTCACGCGCGCCCGGTGGACGACGAGCCCGGGGACGGCGTAGACGGTATCCACCACGTCGGCGATCCCCGACTGGGTCACGATGGTCCCGGTGTCGCCCACCTGGCCTCCGGCTTCGGCATAGAAGGGCGTGCGGTCGAGGACGATCTCGATCGTCAGCTCGTCGTCCCCGCCGCCCTCGAGCACGGCCACCAGGCGCGCCGGCACCTCGGCGTGTGCACGATCCCTCCCTACGAACTGGGTGGCACCCTCGGATTCGAGCACAGCGCGGTAGCTCGCTTCGTCACCCGCCCGCGACGCCTTGGCGGCGGCCCGGGCCCGTTCGCGTTGCCGCGTCATGGCCGCGTCGAAGCCAGCCCGGTCCACCGACACCCCGGCGTCGCGCGCCAGCTCCTCGGTCAGCTCAACCGGGAACCCGTGGGTGTCGTGCAGGGTGAAGGCCACCTCCCCCTCCAGCACCTTGGCCCCGGTGGCGAACGCCTCTTCGAGTCGGCTCAGCCCGGCCCGCAGCGTGCGGTCGAAGCCGGCCTCCTCGCGAGCGACCACGTTGACCACGAGATCATGCTGTTCGGCCAGTGCGGGGTAGGCCGCGCCGAGCACCTCGGTGGCGGCGTGCACCAGCGTGGGGCACACGGGCTTCTCCACCCCCGTCCGTCGGGCCGCCATGACCGCACGACGGACGACCCGGCGCAAGACGTAGCCCCGCCCCTCGTTGGCCGGCAGGACGCCGTCGGCGACCAACATGGAGAAGGCACGTCCGTGGTCCGCCAGTACCCGCAACGCCACGTCGGTGCGAGCGTCGCGGCCGTAGGGAGTTCCGAGGACCGACGCCGCCGCGTCCAAGAGCGGCGCGAACAGGTCGGTGTCGAAGACGGAGTCGTGACCCTGCAGGAGCGGAAGGATCCGTTCGAGGCCGGCACCGGTGTCGATGTTCTTGCGCGGCAGCTCGGAGAGCGCGCCGGCGGCGTCGCGGTTGTACTGCATGAAGACCAGGTTCCAGATCTCGACGAAGCGTTGGTCGCCTCCGTGCTTGGGCCCGCCGTCGTGGCCATAGGACTCGCCCTTGTCGAAGAAGATCTCCGAGTCCGGACCGCACGGGCCGGTGTCACCCATGGCCCAGAAATTGTCCTCATCGCCCATGCGCTGGACCCGTGCGGCCGGGACCCCGACCTTGTCCACCCAGAGCTGCTCGGCCTCGTCATCGCCGTCGTGCACCGTCACCCAGAGGCGTTCGCCGTCGAGCCCGAAGACTTCGGTGAGCAGCTCCCAGGCCCAGGGGATGGCCTCTTCCTTGAAGTAGTCGCCGAAGCTGAAGTTGCCCAGCATCTCGAAGAAGGTGCAGTGGTAGGTGTCGGTGCCGATGATCTCGATGTCCGGCGTGCGGAAGCACTTCTGAATGGACGTCGCCCGCGGCCAGGGTGCCGGCTCCTCGCCCAGGAAATACGGCTTGAAGGGCACCATGCCGGCGATGGTGAAGAGCACCGACGGGTCGTGGGGGATGAGGCTGGCCGACGGGACCACGGTGTGGTCGCGTTCGCCGAAATAGCGCGTGAAGGCCGCCCGCAGTCCGTTGGCGTCCATCGCGCCAGCTTACCGGGGTGAAAATTGGCGCCGAGGCCGGGTCAGGCCCCCGAGATCCCCACGATCGGCTTGTTCAGCACGATGCCGCCCGTGGACCCGTAGAAGACGGCGTCGCCGTAGGTGAAGACGCCGCCGTCGGAGGCCACCAGCCAATAGCCGCCCCCGTCAGGCGCGGCCGCCATGCCCACGACGGGGCGGTTGAGACGGATGTTGCCGGCCGAGCCAAAGAAGCGCGCGTCGCCGTAGGTGAAGATGCCGCCGTCGGAGGCCACCAGCCAGTAGCCCCCGCCGCCGATCGTGGCCGCCATGCCCACGATGGGCGAGTTGAGATGGATGTTGCCGGCCGAGCCAAAGAAGCGCGCGTCGCCGTAGGTGAAGACGCCGCCGTCGGAGGCCACGAGCCAGTAGCCCCCGCCGTCCGACGTGGCGGCCATGCCAACGATGGGCCGGTTGAGACGGATGTTGCCCGTCGAGCCGAAGAAGGGCGCGTCGCCGAATGCGAAGACGCCGCCGTCGGAGGCCACCAGCCAATAGCCCCCGCCGTCCGACGTGGCGGCCATGCCCACAATGGGCCGGTTGAGGTGAAGGTTGCCCGTCGAGCCGTGGAACACGGCGTCACCGAAGGAGAAGATGCCGCCGTCGGAGGCGACCAGCCAGTAGCCGTTGGTGCTCGGGGTGGTCGCCATGCCGACGATGGGCTGGTTCAGCGCCAGGTTGCCGGTGGATCCGAGAAAGCCCGCGTCCCCAAAGTCGAAGATCCCGCCGTCGGAGGCCACGAATCGGTAGCCCTGCCCGCAGTTGAGGTCCCCGCCGAACCCGTAGTCGTCGGCCGCCGAGTTGGCCGAGACACCGCGTGGGTTGGCCACGGTGACGTCCACGCACATGGGACCGGGCGCGGCCGGCGGGATCACGGTCAGGGAGGTGACCGAGCGGCCCACGATCTGGCCGGCGCCGGCCGACCCGAAGGTGACCGTGGTGGCATCGCCCAACCCGCCGCCAAAGACGGTGACGGCGCCGTTGCCCGCCACCGGTCCGGTGTTGGGTGAGACGGCGGCGACCGAGGGGCATCCGTCACCGCCTTGGAGGGCGAGGCTGAGCTTCTGGTCCACCGGGGAGCCGAGCCCGCTGGCGGGGTCGTACCCGATGGACGCCTGGAAATGAGGACCACCGCTGTTCGTGTTCGTGAAGTCGTTGTTCCCCGACGTGACGTCGGTGAAGTCGGCGCTGCCGGCCGCGTAGAGCGCCGGGCCGACGGCGCCCAGGGTGGCCGTACAGCCCTGGTCGGTGTCGGCGAACAGGCCGGCGTTGGCCGGTGCCGCGGCGCTGGTCCCCCCGAAGGCCGTCCACCCGCCGAGAGCGCCGCTGAAGTACGCCACCACCGAACCCGCCCCCGGGTCCGACGGGTACGAGATGTCGGGCACGGCGCGGCAGCCCTGGGCCATGTCCATGCACGGGTTGGTGCCGCCGCCGGGGAAGCCGGACGGCGCGGGTTGCCCCGGGTTGCGGGGCCACTCGGCCGAATACCCACCGCCGCCCGCACCGACCGAGCCGCCGGTCAACGACGCCACGGCGCAACTCGACGCCGGCTCAGCGGGCGGGCCCTGACAGTTGTTCCAGACCGTCTGGGACGACGACGAGTCGGCCGTCAGGCTCGTCCCTCCGGCGCTGACCACGTTGGGCTGGGACCCCGGGTCGTCGACGGCGAGCGCCGTGGAGTGTGGAGGGGTGCTCGAGGCATCGGGGTAACAGTCCTCGGACCCGGCGTCGCCCGACGCGGCCACCACGGTCTGTCCCTGGAGCGCCATCTGCTCGAAGATCGTGTTCTCGGTATTGCGGTCGGTCGGTCCGAGCTGGGCCTCGCAGTCGCCCCAGCTGGTCGTCACGACCTTGGCCACGTCGTCGGTGGCGATCTGCTGGAACAGGTCGAGGCCGGCCAGGTCGCTCGTGCTGTTCGGGGCCTCGTAGACCACCAGGGAGGCCGACGGCGCGTTGGCGGCGGCGAGCTCGGTGTCGAGCGCCGCCTCGCCGTTCCCCGCCGGTGGCCCGGTGGCTCCCCCGTCGACCGGGACGTTGCGGATGGAGTTGGACAGGCCGAAGCACGATTCAAACGTGTCGAAGTCACTCGGCAGGTACCGCTCGAACTCGACGATGCCGATGGTCTGGCCGAGGCCGGTCCTGCCCTGAGCGAAGACCTGGTCCAAGCCGAAGACGGAGGCCAGCTGGCTCGTGGTGTAGGTGCCGCCGCTCGCCAACGCCTGGGCGGAGGGACACGCTTGTGGCGTGCCGGCGTGGGCCACGGCGGCGCCCGTGGGGGCCGCGCTCGTCCCGGCGTGGGGCACGGCGGTGCTCGTACCCGCCCGGTGCGCGTTGAGCACCATGGCGTGCTCGGAGAACACACCGTCCAGCCCCGCCACGCCGGTGACCAGACCACCGAGCGAGGCGGCCACGCTCGGCGCGGAGGTGTTGACCACCGCTCGCGAGTGGTCGGGCGCCTGGACCGACGCCAGTGGGGTCGAGAAGACCGCGGAGACGGCCGCGGCCGGACCGCTCACCGGCAGGAGCGTGCTTCCCGATCGCAGCGTCCCGACCGTCAACCCTTGGTCGCGCAATGTGGCGCTGACCTGGGCCACCTCGGCGGGACTGGGACCGAAGGCGGCGGCGAACTGGGCCGGCGTGATTGAGCGCCGGTAGACGGGCGACCCCGGCGTGGTCACCGCCTGCACCGCTCGGACCAGGCCGGCGGGATCGCGTCCGGCCAGCACGACATCGAGGTGCAGGACCTGGCCCGACGGCGTGGTGCCGAACACGGTCGTGCCAGGGGGCAGGCGGGGAGCGACCTGCGGCAGGAGGGCCCGGGGTGGCGGCGCTGCCGCGACGACCGGTGACGTCGCCGGCAGGCCGACACTGAGACCGACGACGCTCAGGACGGCCACCAGACGCCCCACGCCCCTTCGGTGCGCCAGATTCACGAATCGGCCTCCCCGCTTTGGCGCCGCTGGTGCCGGCCATCTGCCCCGCCACGGGGTGTCGGCTCGTAGTACACCCGACCCTCGAGCGCGTCAGGACGATACTGCTGGCCCACTGCCCCGGAGGGGTCGTCGTGGGGGTACACGTAACCCTCACCGTGACCCAGCCCGGCCGCACCGCGGAAATGGGCGTCTCGCAGATGGGCCGGCACCTCCTGGGACACGCCAGAGCGCACGTCGGCCTGAGCCCGGCCCAGTGCGACGACCACCGCGTTGGACTTCGGGGCGGCGGCCAGGTAGATGACCGCCTCAGCCAGGTTCAGCGCCGCTTCGGGCAATCCGACGTACTCGACGGCCCGCGCCGCCGCTTCGGCAACCAGCAACGCCTGGGGGTCGGCCAACCCGATGTCCTCGCTGGCCAAGATGACCAGGCGCCGGGCCACGAAACGGGGATCCTCGCCCGCCTCGAGCATGCGAGCCATCCAGTACAGGCCGGCATCGGGGTCCGAGCCACGGACGCTCTTGATCAACGCGCTGGCCTGGTCGTAGTGCTCGTCGGCCCCCTGGTGGAACAGCCGCCCGTCGCGGGCACGGGCCATGTCGGCCACCGTCAGCACGACGGGCGAGACGTCGGAGGCGCTGCCGGCCCGGGCCAAGGCGGCCGCCACCTCGAGCGTGTTCAGCGCGGCGCGGGCGTCACCCTCACACGCGGCCACCACGGCGTCGAGGGCGTCGGGCTCGGCGTCGACACCTTCGGCCTGGAGGCCACGGCGGAGCAGGGTCGAGAGGTCGTCCGGCGAGAGGGGGTGCAGCCGCCACAACGAGGTCCGGCTCAACAGGGGCGGATTGACCTCGAAGAACGGGTTCTCCGTGGTAGCCCCGATGAGCACGACCAGCCCGTCCTCGACCGCGGGGAGCAGCACGTCCTGTTGGGACTTGGAGAACCGATGGACTTCGTCAATGAAGAGCATCGTCCCCTGCCCGTGCTCGCCCAGCCGGCTCTCGGCCGCGCCGAGGGCCTCGCGCACGTCCTTCACGCCGGCCGCGGTGGCGCTGAGGGTGGCCAGGTGCTTGGCCGTGGTCTCGGCGAGCAGACGAGCCAGCGTCGTCTTGCCCGTGCCGGCGGGGCCCCACAAGATGCAGGACCCCACCTGATCGGACTCGGCCAGGACCCGGAGAGGCGCGCCCGGGGCCACCAGGTGCGCCTGGCCCACCATCTCGTCGAGGGTGCGTGGTCGCAGTCGAGCGGCCAGCGGCGCCTGTCGATGCAGGTGACGGTCCGCGGCGGCGTCGAAGAGGCTCGTGATCTCGTCCGTCCCTGATCAGGACGCCGGCGGATGGTCGCCCTGGTCGGTCGGCTCGGGCGGCACCACCACCCGGATCCCCAACTCGGCCAGGCTGGCCGCAGGGAGCGGGGCCGGGGCCCCGGTCAGAGGATCGGAGCCCGACTGCGTCTTGGGGTACGCGATCACCTCCCGGATGTTCTCCTCACCGGCCAGGACGGCGGCCAGCCGGTCGATCCCAAAGGCGAAGCCGGCGTGGGGCGGCGCGCCGTAGCGGAAGGCCCCCAGGAGGAAGCCGAAGCGGGCCTCGGCGACACCCGGCTCCATCCCCAATGCGGCGAACACCTGCTCTTGAATGTCGCGGCGGTGGATACGCACGCTCCCCGACCCGAGCTCCCATCCGTTGAGCACGAGGTCGTAGGCCTGGGAGCGCACGGCGAGCGGGTCGCTGGCCAAAAGGGGCAGGTCCTCGGCGTCGGGCATGGTGAAGGGGTGGTGCGCCGGTTCCAGATGGCCGTCGGCGCCGACACCCTCGAACATGGGGAAGTCGACGACCCAGACGTATCGATGGGGACCCTGGCCCACCGGAGGGGCCCCGATCGCCGTACGCAGCGTGCCGAGCACCGTGCAGGCGGTCCGGTAGGTGTCCGAGACGGCCAGGACGAGGTCGCCCGGTGCCGCCGACGTCCGTTCCAGCAGGAGGGCGTTCTCCTGCTCCGAGAGGTGCCGGGCCAGCGGTCCGTCGAGACCCGGCCCCGGTACGACGCGGAACCAGGCCAGGCCGGCCGCCCCGGCCTTCTTGGCCATCTCGGTCAGTTCGTCGAGCCTCGAACGTGCGTACGCCGCGCCATCGGGGACCACGAGGGCCTTGACCGCCGGCGACGAGAAGGCCGTGACCCCGGTGCTCTCGAAGGCCGGGGTGAGGTCGATCAGCTCCATGCCGAAGCGCAGGTCGGGCTTGTCGGTGCCGAAACGGTCGAGGGCCTCGGCCCACGTCATGCGCTCGATCGGCGGCGGTCGCTCCCCCGTCGCCGCCTCGGCGGCATCGAGCACCGCTTCGGTGACGAAGGCCATGACGTCGTCCTGGCTGGCGAACGAACACTCCATGTCCAGCTGGGTGAACTCAAATTGACGGTCGGCCCGGAGGTCCTCGTCGCGCAGGCAACGAGCGATCTGGTAGTAGCGGTCGAAGCCGCCCACCATGAGGAGCTGCTTGGCCAGCTGGGGACTCTGGGGCAGGGCGTAGAAGCTGCCGTGGTGCAGACGCGCCGGGACGGAGAACTCCCGGGAGCCCTCCGGGGTGGGCGCCCACAGGAGCGGGGTCTCGATCTCGACGAACCCTTGGCGGTCCATGGCCGCCCGGATGGCGGCATTGACCCGAGCCCGCAGGCGCAGGTTCCGCTGCAACCGGGGCCGGCGCAGGTCCACGTAGCGGTAGCGCAACCGCACGAGCTCGTCGGCCTCGGCCCGGTCGTCCACCGAGAATGGCGGCGGCTCGGACTCGTTGAGCACCTCGACCGTGCAATCGCCGATCTCCACCTCACCGGTGCCGATGCCCGGATTGACCGTGCCCTCGGGGCGCTCCCGCACCGTGCCGGTGACGGCCAGCACCCACTCGTGACGCACGTCGACTGCGTGGTCGATCACGCACTGGACGATGCCCGAATGGTCGCGCAGATCGACGAAGGCCAGGTGCTCGCCATGCTCGCGCCGGTGGGCCACCCAGCCGCACAGCCTCACGCAGATCCCCACGTCGCTCTTGCGCAGCACGCCGCACAGGTGCGAGCGCATGGCAGTGGGACGGTTCGCGTGGTCGTCGTCCGTCGTGCTCATGGTGTGTCGTTCTCTTTCTCTTTGTTCTCGTTCTCGTTCTCGTTCTCGTTCTCGTCGGGCCGGCGCGAGTGGAGGTGAGCATGGAGGTGCCGGTCGACGTCGTTGTCCGATCCCTCGGCGAACGCCGCGTTGGCGAGATAGCTCTTGAGCTCGTCCACAATGGCAGTCCGGGGCACCGTGCGCTGTTCGTCGTCGCTGCGCAGGGGCCGCAGCCCGACCGTCCCCTCGACCACCTCCTGGGGCCCGACCACCAGCGCCACCAGGGCCCCCGAGCGGTCGGCCGACTTGATCTGGGACTTCATGGAGCGGCCGTCGAACGCCCGGTCGGCCCGAAGACCGGCCCGGCGCAACTGGGCCGTCAGCGCCAGGGCGGTTTCCCCTCCCGCCGTGTCGATGACGTAGGCGTGCAGGGGTCGCGCCGCCACGGCTGCCCCGGTGGAGAAGACCCCCTCGGCGTCACAGGCCATGAGCACGCGCTCGACGCCGATGCCGAACCCGACGCCCGGCGTCGGCTCGCCACCGAGGAGCTCCACCAGGCCGTCGTACCGGCCGCCGCCACCGATGCCGTTCTGAGCCGCCTCCAGCGCGTCGGCGGCGAACTCGAACGTGGTGCGGGTGTAGTAGTCGAAGCCGCGCACGAGGCGGTGGTCGATCGTGTACCCGACGCCGAGCGCCTCGAGGCCGGCGCGCACCCGGGCGAAGTGGGCGGCGCAAGGGTCGCAAAGGTGGTCGAGGAAGCGCGGCGCGTCGGCCGTGGCCGCCCGGCACTCAGGGGTCTTGCAGTCGAGCACCCGCAGCGGGTTCTCCAGGTGGCGGGCCCGATGGGCGGGGCACAGCCGCTCGGCGTGGGCGGCGAGGAACGCACCGAGCACTGCCACGTAGCCGGGCTTGCAGACACCGTCGCCCATGGAGTGCAGCTTGAGGGTGACCTCGCGCAGGCCGAGCCCGGCGAGGAAGTCGTGGGCGAGCGACACGACCTCGACGTCGAGGTCAGCGTCGGCGGGGCCCAGCGCCTCCACGCCCAGCTGGGAGTGCTGGCGGTAGCGGCCGTGCTGAGGGTTCTCGTGCCGGAAGGACGGTGCCACGTACCAGGCCTTCCAGGGCGGGACAGGGTGGTGCTGGACGAAGGCGCGGGCGATCGGCGCCGTCCCCTCGGGCCGCAGCGCCATCAGTTGGCCGTCGCGGTCCTCGAAGACGTACATCTCCTTTCCGACGACCTCGCTCCCCTCGCCGATGCCGCGCAGGAAGACGCCGGCGTGCTCCACGACGGGCGTGAGGGTCAGGCCGTAGCCGGCCGCCTCGACGAGCGAACTGAAACGTCCCACCGAGTCCTCCCAGCGGGCGGACTCGGGCCAGACGACGTCGTGCATGCCCTTGGGCGTCCGCCGCTGAACCTCACCTCGCACATTCAGACCCGCCGCGATGTTCGACGTGAGCTGCCTGACTTCAGGCGCGTCAGAACCGTCGCTCACCCGCTTCTCCGCATGGTCAGACTTTCTTGCCAGGGAGTTGACGATAGGCGTCGAAGACCCCGTCGAGGTGCTTCAGGGCGCTGACGAGTGAGTGCAGGTGGGTGGGGTCGGCCAGCTCCACATCGAAGGCCATGCGGCTGACCCGGTCCGGGGTGGTGGCCGTGCGGGCGGCCACGATGTTGAGGTGGTGCTCGGAGACCACGCGGGACACGTCGGCCAACAACCGCGAGCGGTCGAAGGCCTGCACCTCGATGGTGGCCACGAAGACCCCGTCGTTCCCCCGGTCCCACTCCACGTCGATCAGACGTTCCCGGGAGCGGTCGGCCAGCGCGGCGGCGTTCGCGCAGTCGGCCCGGTGCACCGAGACGCCCCGGCCCTGGGTGACGAAGCCGACGACCTGGTCGCCCGGCACCGGGGTGCAGCAGCGGGCCAGGTGGATCATCACGTCGTCGAGGCCCTCGACGTAGACCCCGGTCCCGCCGCGGCGGCCGAGGCGCGGCGAGCGGCCCGAGCCGGGAAGGGCGGTGGTGGGCAGCTGTTCGTCGGCGCCGCCACCGCCCCGGAGGGCCTTGAGGAGGCGCTGCACGACGGACTGGGCCGAGACCTGGTTCTCCCCGATGGTGGCGTAGAGCGCATCGAGGTCGGCCAGGTTCATCGACTCGGCCACCTCTTTGAGCGCGCTCGAGCCGAGGAGCTTGTGCAGCGGCAGGCCCTCCCGGCGCAGCGCCCGGGCCAGCTCCTCCTTGCCATTCTCAATGGCGTCCTCGCGACGCTCGCGGGAGAACCACTGGCGGATCTTGTTGCGCGCCCTCGACGAGGCGACGATCTGGAGCCAGTCGCGCGACGGCCCGGCCGTGGGCGACTTGGAGGTGAAGATCTCGACCGTGTCGGCCGAGCTGAGCTGGGTGTCGAGCGGCACCAGCCGGCCGTTGACCCGCGCCCCGATGCAGCGGTGCCCGACCTCGGTATGGATGGCATAGGCGAAGTCCACCGGAGTCGAGCGCGCCGGCAGGGCGATCACCTTGCCCTTCGGGGTGAACACGTAGACCTCGTCCTGCTCGAGGTCGAGTTTGAGGGCCTCGAGGAACTCAATGGGGTCCTCGGTGTGACGGTCCACGTCCGCGATGCGCTGCAGCCAAGCCATTTCCGAGGAGTGGTCCTCCTTGGACTTGTAGCCCCAGTGGGCGGCGATCCCGTACTCGGCCCGGTGGTGCATTTCCGACGTGCGGATCTGCACCTCGACCGGCTTGCCGTCCATGCCGATGACCGTGGTGTGCAACGACTGGTACATGTTGAACTTGGGCGTGTTGATGTAGTCCTTGAAGCGCCCGTGGACCGGCGCCCAGATGGCATGGATGGCGCCGAGCGCGGCCCAGCAGTCCTTCTCGGACTCCACCACGACCCGGATGGCCACCAGGTCGTTGATGTCGTCGAACTCCTTTCCCCGCACCACCATCTTCTCGTAGATCGACCACAGGTGCTTCGGCCGGCCCGTCACGTCGGCCTCTATGCCCATGCTCTCGAGCCGATCGCGCACGTGGACGAGAACCCGTTCGAGATACTCCTCGCGCTGGGGGGCCCGCGCCGCCACCATCTGCTCGATCTCGGCGTACCGCTTGGGATGCAGCGTGGCAAAGGCCAGATCCTCGAGCTGCCAGCGCACCTGCTGCACCCCCAGGCGGTGAGCCAGGGGCGCGTACACGTCGAAGGTCTCCTGGGCGGTGCGCCGCTGCTTCCACTCGGGCATCACCGCCACGGTGCGCATGTTGTGGAGGCGGTCGGCCAGCTTGATCAACAGCACCCGCCAGTCGTCGGCCATGGCCACGAGCATCTTGCGAATGGTGGCCGCCTGTTGGGCCTCCTTGGAGTCGAACTGGAGCCGGTCGAGCTTGGTGACCCCGTCGACCACCCGGGCCACCCCTTCCCCGAACCGCTTCTCAATCAGCTCGAGGGTCAACCGGGTGTCCTCCACCGCGTCGTGGAGCAGGGCGGCGGCCACCGTCTGCGCGTCGAGTCCCAGCTCCGCCACGATCGTGGCCACGGCCACCGGGTGGGTGAAGTAGGGCTCCCCGGTACGCCGGAACTGCCCTTCGTGGGCCCGCTGAGCCGTCTGACCTGCCTCGACGATCATGGCCGTGTCCTCGTCGGGACGGTGGCGGGCGAATTCCGTCAGGAGCGGGGCGAGCAGCTCGCGCCACGCCCCGTCGTCGGTCTCCACGGGGCTCACCCGGGTCAGGGCCACCATTTGTCCAGGATATGCGCCCGAAGCCCCCGACCTCAGCGCTTGCGCTTCCCGCGGTGCTTGCGGGGACGGGCCACCGGGTCGCCGCCGGTTCGTGGCGCTCCCGACGTCCCCGCCGCGGGGACGTCGTCGGAACGGTCCATCACCACGGTCCCGGTGCCCGCGCCCGATCCCCCGGCGCCCGAGCCGGGCTTGATCAGGCCGCTTCGCTTGGTCGTCCCCGAGCGCGGCGCCGGCGGGGCGGCCGCCCGGGCCTGCTGACCCGAGGCCGCCACGCTCATCTGCGTGCTCATGGTGGCGGCGTCGGCGGCGGAGTACCAACCCTGGGTGTCACCGCGCTTGGCCAGCCGGTTGGCGATGGTGACCCAACGGTCCTCGCGCACCTTCATCATGCACAGCACGGGAGCGGCGATGAAGATGGACGAGTAGGCCCCCGACAACAAGCCCACGAACAGCGCCAGCCCGTAGGCCTGGAGCGTGGTCGCCCCGAGCAGCTGTGCCCCGATCAACAGGACGGCCAGCACGGGGAGGATGGCCACCATGGAGGTGTTGATGGAGCGGGCCAGGGTCTGGTTCATTGAAAGGTTGATGAGCTGGGGGTAGGTCATGCGACCGCTGCTGCCGATCCCGCGTGTGTTGTCCCTGACCCGGTCGAAGACGACGACGGTGTCGTAGAGCGAGTACCCCAGGATGGTCAGGATGGCCACGACTGTGTCCGGCGTCACCTGGAAGTCGAAGATGGAGTAGATCCCGACGGCGACCAGCACGTCGTGGATCATGGCGATGAAGGCGGCCAGCGCCATCTTCGGCTCGAAGCGGATACTGATGTAGACGGCCACCACGATGAAGAAGATGATCAGCGCCTGAATCGCCTTGTCGGTGATCGACGAGCCCCACGTCGGCCCGACGGTGGTGACGCTGACCTTGTCGGCCGCCGGGGCGGGGACGCCGTTGGCCGTGGTCGTCGTCGTCGTGGTCCCCTCGGACTTCGTCGTGGTCGTGGTCGTGGACGGCGAAGGCGGGGCGTGCGCGGCGGTCAGCTCGAGCATCGCCTTCTGCACGTCCTTGTTGACGGCGTCCTGTTGGGCCTGCGACAGCCGGTTGATGTCGGACTGGACGGTCAGAGTCTGCTTGCTCCCCGAACCGAGGAGCTCCACGGTGGGGTCGATGAGCCCCGTGCCCTTCATGGCGTCGACCGCCTGGGTCTGCGTCACGCCGGGTGCGGCGATGGTCCATTCGCTGCCGCCTTTGAACTCGATCCCGAGGTTCAGTCCCCCCCGCGCCACGATAGAGATGATCCCGAGAACGATGATGACGGTCGAGATGCCGAACCAGATGCGCCGCCGCCCGACGAAGTCGAACCGGGTCTCCCCCCGGTACAGCCGGGCGACCGGCCCGTGTCCGCGGCGCGGCTTGGCCAAGAGGGCCCGTGCCGCGTCGTCCAGCGTGACCATCTCGTCCTCGTCGAGGGCATCGGTGTCGACGCTCTCCTCGAGCCGCTCGACCTCTTCTTCGTCGACATCGTCGAGCGAGCTGCCGTCGTCGCGCGGGCCGTCACTCACGACCCGACCCCCGCGCCCGCACCGGCGGGCACGCTCGCCGCACGACCGCCGCCGGCAGCCTGCGGTCCCGCGCCGAGGCCGGTGGCGATACTAAAGGCGCCCGAGCCCTGGAGCCGCTGGCTCTGACCGAGCAGGATGACCAGCGGGCGGGTGTAGAACCAGGTGAACGCCATGTCCAAAATGGTCGAGAGGCCGAGGAAGAAGGCGAAGCCCTTTACGTTGCCCACCGCGACCAGGTAGAGCACGATCGCCGCCAGCAGCGACACGAAGTCGGCGGCCCACACCGTTCGCCAGGCGCTCTTGAAGCCGCGGTCGACCGAGGTGCGCACGGACCGGCCAGACCGCGTCTCGTCCTTCAGGCGTTCGAAGTAGACGATGTACGAGTCGACCGTGATGCCGATGGAGACGATGAGGCCGGTGATGCCGGCCAGGTCGAAACTCGGCGCCACCGAGGTGTGGCCCAGGGCAGAGATGATGGCGAACAGCATCATGGCGGTGAGCAGGAGGCCCGAGATCACCACGAGGCCGAGCGCCCGGTAGTAGAGCAACACGTAGAGCAGGACCAGGGCCAGGCCGGCGACACCCGCGCCCAAGCCCGCCACCAGCGCGGAATGGCCCAACGTGGCCGACACGGTCTCGGAGGTGGCGGCCCTGAGGGTGACGGGCAGGGCGCCGTAGTTCATGGCCTGGGCCAGGTTCTGGGCGTCCGCCTGCGTCAGGCTTCCCGAGATCTCACCCCTGCCCTGAAACGAGGAGAAGGTCGCCTGGTCGGGTTGGATGAAGGGCGCCGAGTAGACGTCGCCGTCGAGCTCGATGCCCAGCGGCAGGTGGAAGTTGTTGCTCGCCACGGTGTCCCACAGCGCCGATCCGGTGCCGGTCAAGGTGTAGTCGACGACCCACTCCCCGGTCTGATTCTGCGTGGCCTGGGCGCTGGCGATGGAGCGTCCGGTCATCTGGGCCGGGCCGAGCACGCAGCGCAGCTGGGCGTTGTTGTCACAGGCGCCGCCGATGCCCGGCAGGAGCACGGTGCTGGTGGCGTACCCGGGCTTCTCCACGCTGGTCGACGGGGTGAGCTCGTACTGTTGGTCCGGCGGCACGTTGTTCGAGGTGAACCCCGATGGTGCCGAGCTGTCCGGCGTGACCTGGAGGCTGGACGTAGAGATCTGCGAGGACGCCGAGCACGGCGGGACGGTGCCGACACCACGCGGAAGCACCCCGGTCTTGGAGTGCTTGGGCACCGCCTGGGGGTACGCCCAACAGAGAACCGGCCGGAAGTACATGCGTGCCGTCTGGCCGATCTGGTTGAGCACCTGCTGCGCGTCGGTCACGCCGGGGATGGAGACCGAGATCTGGTTCTTCCCGGTGGTCTGCACCTCGGCCCCCGACACCCCGAGCCCGTCGACTCGCAGGTTCAAGATGTTGACCGTCTCGTTCAGGTCCGCCTGGGTGACGTGCTGCCCCTGGGCCGTGTAGACCACGGCCACACCACCGGCCAGGTCCAGTCCCAGCCGCGGCGACCAGTTGGCGGCGAACACAGCACCGAACGACACCACGGTGATCGCCACGGCGACGATCACGCTTATGAGCAGGTTCCGCCGCTGGCGCCGCTGCGCCCGCCCGCCGAACTTGGGGCTCACCCCTCTCCGGCCTCCCCGGTCTTCCGTTGGCTCTCGGAGCCGAGTTCGCCCGAGGGTTCGCCCCCGTCGCCCCCGTCGCCCCCGTCGTCCCCGTCGGCCTGGTCGGACTGGTGGGACTGGTCGCCCTGATCGGCCTCGTCGACCTCGTCGGCCTCGTCGACCTCGTCGGGTTCGTCGCGAACGACGTCCGTCCCACCGGAGATGTCGCTAAGACGCACGTCCTCGATCCGCTCGATCTTGCGAGCAATGGCCTGGCGGACGAAGACGATACGCGTGGGCTGGGGACCGTCGAGGTTGCCGTCCTCACCGAGTGCCCCCGTCAACACCGTGTAGCGGTCACCATGGATCTCGAGCACGGTGCCGACGACGCCGCCGACCGTTTGGACCTCGTCGCCCACCTCGATCCCCGAGCTCTGGACCTGGCGTGCCGCCTGGGCCTTGCGCTGCTGTGGGCGAATGAAGAAGAAGTACCCCAGGAACCCGATGGCCACCAGCGGGAGGAGGGTCAAGAGCGGGCTGGAGCTCGACTTCGACGTGGCGCCGAGCACGAGTGAGGCCAGTGCCGGAAATGGTGTCATGAAGGATTCCAAGTCATGAGGGTCGGAGCGAGATGCCGTGGACCGGAGGATGCTGCGACGCGCCACCCTAGTGCCTGGCTCCGCAGTCTCCTGGGCGCTCCGACGCGCAACCCGATGGCAACGCGAGGGGGCACTCGTTTGCGACAGCGCCCCGGCACAGTACGCATCGTCACTTGAGACACATCCACGGTGACGGCGAGAGTCCGACGGAGGGGAGCGGATTTTCATCGAGGGGGCACCGTGGGAGACGGGAGGCGCAGAGGTGCGCCGACTCGGGAGGCCGTCGGCCGAAGCGATTCGGGGGGACCGACGGGGCCGGGCCGGCGCACCTTTCGCCCGTTCGGAGCCAATTCACCCACTGAGCAGGCCCTTCGGGCCGGAGATTCACTCCGCTCGGGCACGGGCCCAGTACAGTTGCACCCTGATGCGAGACGGACAGATCTCCGTGCTGGTCATCGAGGACGAGACCGACATTCGCCAGCTGCTCCGCACCCTGCTCGAGCGGGAGGGATTCTCCGTTTCGGAGGCCTCGGAGGGGCGTGACGGCGTGCGCCAGTTCCATCAGAGCCACCCTGACATCGTCGTGCTCGACGTCGGGCTCCCCGACCTCGACGGATGGCAGGTCCTGGAACGGATCCGAGACATGAGCGACGTGCCGGTGCTCATGCTCACGGCGCTGAGTACCGAGCGCGACAAGGTACGGGGGTTGAACGCCGGGGCCGACGACTATCTGACCAAGCCCTTCAGCCGGGTGGAGCTCCTGGCCCGGCTCCAGGCCATCAGCCGGCGCCAACGAGACCGCCAGGACCCGGTGACCGCCTTCAACGACGGGACCCTCCACGTCGACTTCGCCCACCAGGAAGTCACCGTGGACGGCCATCCGGTGGTGCTCACCCCCACCGAGTACCGCCTCCTGGCCACCCTGACGCGCCACCAAGGCTTGGTCCTCTCGTCGGACCAGTTGATCGAGCTGGCCTGGGACGACCCCAGTGGCTTGGCCCCGTCCCGCGTCAAGTACGCCGTCCTGAGGCTCCGGCGCAAGCTGGGCTGGGACGAGGGAGACGACTCCCCGATTGAGACCGTGCGTGGCTTCGGCTACCGCTACCGGTCGCGGAGCCGGTGAGCGAGTCCCTTCCCGCGGAGGGGTCCGACCCTCCCCAGCCCCGCCCATTCCAACTGGGCCAACCCAACCTGCCTGCGAGCGCCCTGCCCGTCGGCTTCTCGGGGTCCATGCGGGTGCGCCTACCCATCTTCGCTCTGGTGGCCGTGGGCACGGTGCTCGTCGCCGTCATCCCGTTCCCCCACGACGCCCGCCGGGAGATCTCGGTGGCCGGCGTCCTCTTCTTCGTCCTCGTGGCCGCCGCCTTCCTGCTGCCCTGGGAGAAGCTGCCCGACTGGGTCTGGCTGATCATCCCCGTCGGCTACATCGCCGTCATCGCCATCGTCCGCGATGCCCAGGGAGGCGCCGACTCGGGACTGGTCGTCGTGTACCTCCTGCCGATCGTGTGGTTGTCGCTCTACGGACGCCGCCTCCACCTGTTGATCGGGCTGTTCTGCATGGACCTGGCCCTCCTGGTTCCGCTCCTCATCGTGGGTCCCCCCGAGTACCCGACTCTCGAGTGGCGACAGGTCGCTGTCATGGCCACCGTCACCACCTTGGTGGCCTCGACGGTGTACTCCATGGTGTCGCGCGACCGCGCCGTCCTGGGCGACCTGGCCGAACAGTCCCGCCTGGCCCGGCGCAACGCCCGCGAAGCGGCCTACGCGCACGACCGCCTCGAGACGCTGCTGCGCGCCGCCACCGGCAGCGCCATCATGGGGGTCGACCCCTCGGGAACGGTCACCTTCTTCTCGGCGGGCGCCGAGCAGATGCTGGGCTACCCGGCGGCAGAGGTCGTCGGTGTCCGCTCCATCGCCGACTTCATCGATCCGGCCCAGATCGACGAACGACGCCTGACCATCGACGCCATGCGCACCGCGCTCGAGCCGCTGGATGCCGAGGCCGCCGCCGAGGTCCCCTGGACCGCCACCCGCAAGGACGGACAGCAGCGACGGTGCGTGGTCCGGGTGCGTGCCCTGCCAGTCCCGGCGGCTCCGTCGGAACAACCAGAGGGCAGCGACGACTTCCGCGACGAGGCGGCCTCTGCGGGGGCCGACCTCGACGACGCCATGGCTCCGAGCACCGGCGGCTACGTGGTCGTCGCCATCGACGTCACGGAGCGGGAGGAGCTGGCCGCCGACCGTGAGCGCCTCTTCGCCATTCAAAAGGAGGTGACGCAGTCGCTCATTGAGCAGAACAACCGGCTCCGAGAGCTGACCCAAATGAAAGACGACGTCGTGGCCACCGTCTCGCACGAGCTCCGCACTCCGATCACCTCCATCCGGGGGTTCGTCGAGCTCCTCCTGGACGCGTCGAACGATCTCACCGAGAGCCAGGTGCGCATGCTCCAGACGATCGAGCGCAACGTGGAGCACCTCCAGAGGGTGGCCGAGGACCTCCTGGCCGACCCCGGCGCGGGTCGCGGCGTGCGAGTGGCCTTCACCGAGCTCGACCTCACGCGTGTGGCCGAAGACGCGGTGCACGCCATGCAGACGTCGGCCGCGGTGAGCGGTGTCGTGCTCGGCATGGACCCGGGGCCCGAGGTGCCGATCTTCGGTGATCCCACCCGCTTGCACCAGCTGCTGGGGAACCTGCTGTCGAACGCCATCAAGTTCTCACCGCGGGGCGGCCGAGTCCACGTGATCGTGGACACCACCGACGCCTACGCCCGGGTGCAGGTGCTCGACGAGGGTCCCGGCATCCCCTCGGGCGAACGCGACCAGCTCTTCGAGCGCTTCTACCGCCTGGCCTCGTCGGCCGAGATGGGTGTCCCGGGAACGGGCCTCGGCCTGGCCATCGCCAAGTCGGTGGCCGAGGCCCACGAGGGCTTCATGGACATCGTCGACACGCCCGGGTGGTCCACCACCTTTCGCGTCTTCCTACCCCTGCGCACCGCGCTGACGCCGAGCCCGAGCCCCCTCGGTTCCGTGGCCCCCCCCTCCAGGACCTCTTCGACGAACTGATCAGAACAGGGCCGGCGCGCCCGAGGGGGCCGGATGGCCCAGGTGCGCCCAGGCCCGCTGGGTGGCCACCCGCCCCCGGGCCGTGCGCTGGATCAGGCCGCTCTGCACCAAGTAGGGCTCGTAAGCGTCCTCAATGGTGTCGGGCTCCTCGCCGACGCACTGGGCCAGCGTGGTCAAGCCGACGGGATGACCCCCGAAGCGCGTGCACAGCGTGACCAGAATGGCGCGGTCGACCTTGTCCAGCCCGAGCGCGTCCACCCCGAAGAGCTCGAGGCCCTCGCTGGCGGTGGCGCCGTCGACGAAGCCACCACCTCGGACCTCGGCGAAGTCACGCACCCGCCGCAGCAGCCGGTTCGCCACCCGGGGCGTTCCCCGGGCGCGCTCCGCGATGCGGGTGGCCCCTTCCGTGTCGACTCCCACCCGCAGGATGTGCGCCGACCGCTGCACGATGGCGCGCAGGTCGGCGGGGTCATAGAGGTCCAAGCGACCCACGAAGCCGAAGCGGTCCCGCAGCGGCCCGGCCACCAGACCGGTCCTGGTCGTGGCTCCGACCAAGGTGAAGGACGGCAGGTCGAGTCGGATCGACCGGGCGGTGGGTCCCTTGCCGATCAGGATGTCGAGACGGCCGTCTTCCATCGCCGAGTAGAGCATCTCTTCCACCGAACGGTGCAGACGGTGGATCTCGTCGATGAACAGGACGTCGCCGTCCTGCAGGTCGGTCAATAGGGCGGCCAAGTCGCCGGCCCGGGTCAGGACCGGACCCGAGGTGACGCGCAGGCTGGCGCCCATTTCGGTGGCGACGATCCCGGCCAGGGACGTCTTGCCCAACCCCGGAGGACCCGCGAAAAGGATGTGATCCACCGACTGCCGGCGCTGACGCGCCGCCTGCAACACGATGGCGAGGTGCTCGACCAGCTCGGGCTGGCCCACGAACTCGGTCAAGGAGCGCGGGCGGAGGCCGACCTCCTCGAGCTCCTCGTCGGGGTCCGAGGCCAAGGGGTTGACCACCCGGGGCGCATCCGCCTCGTCTCCATCCAAGTCGTCGGCGACCGCCAGCACCTCGCGCCGGGCGCGCGGGCTCACCGCGACGCCAGCTCGCGCAGGGCCAGGCGGAGCATCTCTTCCACGCCGACATCGTCGCGTAGGCCCTCGAGCGCGGCGCGGATCTCGTCGGGTGCATACCCGAGCTCGGCCAGGGCGGCCCGGGCCTCCGAGCGGGAGGTCCCGGCCGCCGGCGTGCCTGGGCGCGGTACGAGCTCACCGGACAGGTCGGGGAGGTCCAGCCGGCTCTTCAGCTCGATCAGCAGCCGGGCCGCCGTCTTGCGTCCAACCCCGGGCACGGTGCACAGGGTCGGGACGTCGTCCTCGAGCACGGCAGTGGACAGCGACGCCGGCGAGAGGCTCGCCATGATGGCCAGCGCCAGGGCGGGACCGACCCCGTGCGAGGAGAGG
Source organism: uncultured Acidimicrobiaceae bacterium (assembly GCA_963787485.1). Classification (GTDB taxonomy): domain Bacteria; phylum Actinomycetota; class Acidimicrobiia; order Acidimicrobiales; family RAAP-2; genus Bog-473. Next base: position 360,164 of record CAWBDF010000003.1, read on the forward strand.
AGCACCTCGAAGCAGCGACGCTCGTCGTCGTGGACGAATCCGTACAGGACGATGGCGTCCTCCCGGACGTGGGTGTGCACGAACACTGTCGCCACGGTGCCGGCGCCCGCGGCGACCAACGCAGCGGCGGCGGCCGGCGTCACCGTGACCCGGTAGCCCACCCCGCCGACGTCGACCACGACCTCGCCCTCACCAGTCCGCATGACCACGGTCCCCCGCAACAACCCAATCATCTGTTCACCTCGTCTTCACCTCGGCCGCCCGGCCCAGCGCCGCGTCGAGGGCCCGCTGCAGCGGCACCGTGGTGAGGTGGCACACGGCCAGGGCCAGGGCGTCGGCCACGTCGGGGGGGCCGTCGACGCGCCCGAGCCCGAGCACCTGGGCGACCATCCGCTGCACCTGCTCCTTGGTGGCGGCGCCGTAGCCCACCAGACCCTGCTTGACCTCGTTGGCCGTGTACTGGGCCACCGCGCAGCCAGCTTCGGCCGCCGCTGCCAGGGCCAGTCCACTGGCCTGGCCCACCGACATGGCCGTGCGCGCATTGACCTGGAAGAACACTCGTTCGACCACCACCGCGTCCACGGGACGTTCGCGGAGCAAGGACCGCAGCTCGCGCTGCAGGACGAACAGCCGCTCGGCCAGGGGCGCCGTCCGATCGGTCTCGATCACTCCGGCGGCCCGGGCCCGCAGGGCCCCGTCGGCCTCACCCCGGGAGACGAGGCCGTAGCCGCATCGCGACAGACCCGGATCGACGCCCAGCACGAACATGCGTTCGCATGGTAGCGGGCCGGCTTCCCGCAGTGGCGGATTACCCCTCGAAGGCGGCCAGCACCCCGTCGGCGATGTCGGCGTTGGAGTGCACCGCCTGGACGTCGTCGTTGTCGTCGATCGCCTCGAGTAGCCGCAGGACCTTTTTGGCCTCGGACTCCTCGGGGACGGCCACCAGGGAGGTGGGCTCGAGCGAGAGGTCCACCGACTCCGGGGCGATGCCGGCGTCGTCGAGGGCACGCCGCACCGATTCCAGGTCGCCCGGGGCGGTGACGACCACCCATGCCGCGCCGTTGGAGCTCATGTCCTCGGCCCCACCCTCCATGGCGATCTCCATGACCTTTTCCTCTTCCTGGTCGAGGGGCACGGTCACGATGCCCTTGCGTTCGAACTGCCAACTGACCGAGCCGGGTTCGGCCATGTTGCCGCCGTTGCGGTGGAAGAGGTTGCGAATTTCGGCACCGGTGCGGTTGCGATTGTCGGTGAGGGACTCGACCATGACGGCCACGCCGCCCGGCCCGTAGCCCTCGTAGGTGATCGACTCGTAGCGCACGCCCTCGAGGTCACCCGTTCCGCGCTTGATCGCCTTCTCTATGGTGTCGAGAGGGACCGACGCCGCCCGCGCCTTCTGGTACGCCGTCCGCAACGTCGCATTGGACTCAGGGTCCCCTCCCCCCTCGCGCGCCGCCACTTCGATCACCCGGATGCACTTGGCGAACACCTTGGCGCGCGCCTTGTCCTGGGCGCCCTTGCGGTACTTGGTGGTCGCCCACTTCGAGTGACCCGACATCGGGACGAGTGTACCCGTGGAGCGCGACCAGAGTCCCCCGGCCGCCTACGGGAAAACCACGGTCTTGGTGCCGTTGAGCAGGACCCGGTCCTCGAGGTGCCAGCTCACACCGCGGGCCAGGACGACGCGCTCGACGTCGCGACCCACGCGGCGCATCTCCTCGGCCGAGTCGCCGTGGTCGACGCGTCGGGTGTCCTGCTCGATGATCGGTCCCTCATCGAGCTCGGTCGTCACGTAGTGGCATGTCGCGCCGATCAACTTCACCCCGCGCTCGTAGGCCTGGTGATAGGGGCGAGCACCGGCGAAGGACGGGAGGAACGAGTGGTGGATGTTGATGATGCGTCCCTCGCGTCCGGCACAGAACGACTCGGGGAGGATCTGCATGTAGCGCGCCAGGACGACCACGTCGGCGCCGACGTCGTCGAGCAGGCGCGCCATGCTGTCGAACGCGCGCTTCTTCGCTGCCGGGTCCGGCTCGACCGGCACGCACCGGAAGGCCACGCCGTGCCACTCGACCAGCTCCCGCAGGTCCTCGTGGTTGGAGATCACGCAGGGGATCTCGCAGGCCAGCTCCCCGGCGCGCCAGCGGTAGAGCAGATCCGCCAGGCAGTGGTCCTCCTGGCTCGAGAACAGCACGGCGCGCTTGGGCACCGCCGTGTCGCTCAGATGCCACTCCATGTCGTACTCGGCGGCGACGTGTTCGAAGGCGGCGGACAGTTCGCCCGGGCCGAAGGGAAGGGAGTCCGCCAGGATCTCGATACGTAGGAAGAACCGTCCCGACCGGAGGTCGCCGTGCTGGGCCGCCTCGAGCACCGAGCCGCCCAGTGAGGCGATCAGCCCGGTGACCGCCGCGACGATCCCGACCCGGTCCGGACAGGTGATGGTGAGGATGTAGCGCCGCATGTGTCACCAGCCCAGCACATGTCCACGAACATCTGGTGCACCCTGCGGTCCGATGTCAGCTCGGGGTGGAACGACGAGGCCAGCACGGTGCCCTGGCGGACCAGCACGGGGACCCCCTCGAGGCGGGCCAACACCTCGACGTCCTCGCCCGCCGACACGACGAGGGGCGCGCGGATGAAGACGGCCGGCAGCGGCGGCCCACCGACGGCGAGCTCGGCCTCGAAGGACTGCCGCTGGCGCCCGTACCCGTTGCGGCGGACCACGACGTCGACCAGTCCGAAGGAGTGTTGGTCGGGTCGACCGTCGAGCACCTGGCGGGCCACCAGCACCAGACCGGCGCAGGTGCCCAGCAGAGGGAGGCCGTCGGCCGCCGCCGCCTGGACGACGTCGAACAGACCGGTGGACGACAACAAAAAGGACAGCGTGGTCGACTCCCCGCCCGGGAGCACCAGACCCGACAGGCCCGACAAGTCGGCCGGACGCTTGACCCTCCTGACCGCGCAACCCAACTCTCCCAGCACGACCACGTGCTCCCGCACGTCCCCCTGCAGGTCGAGCACACCGACCTCCCCTACCACCCCCGGTCGGCCAGGTGCTCGCCGTACTGCGACGCCGCCAGGCCGCGCATGGCCTCGCCTAGGCCACGTGAGACCTTGGCCACGTGCTCGGGGTCGGCGAAGTGGGCCGTGGCCTCGACCACGGCCCAGGCCATGCGGGCCGGGTCGGAGGACTTGAAGATCCCCGACCCCACGAACACCGCCTCGGCGCCCAGCTGCATCACCAGCGCGGCGTCGGCCGGGGTGGCGATGCCGCCGGCGCAGAACACCGGCACGGGGAGCCGGCCCGTGCCGTGGATCTCGCGCACCAGCTCGATCGGAGCGCCGAGCTCCTTGGCCCATCCGTAGAGCTCTGCCGCGTCCGCCTGGGTGACGGAGCGGATGGAACCCAGAATGGAGCGCAGATGGCGCACCGCCTCGACGATGTTGCCGGTGCCCGCCTCACCCTTCGAGCGGATCATTGCCGCGCCCTCCGAGGTGCGCCGCAGCGCTTCGCCCAGGTTGGTCGCGCCGCACACGAAGGGCACGGTGAAGGGCCACTTGTCGATGTGGTACGCCTCGTCGGCCGGGGTGAGCACCTCGGACTCGTCAACGAAGTCGACCCCGAGGGCCTGGAGCACCTGCGCCTCGGCGAAGTGGCCGATGCGGGCTTTGGCCATCACCGGGATGGTGACCGCCTCCATGATGGCCTCAATCAGCGCCGGGTCGCTCATCCGCGCGACGCCCCCGTCTCGCCGAATGTCGGCGGGCACGCGCTCGAGCGCCATGACCGAGACCGCACCGGCGTCCTCGGCGATCTTGGCCTGCTCGGCGTCGACGACGTCCATGATGACGCCGCCCCGGAGCATGTCCGCCAAGCCCCGCTTCACGGTGAAGGTCCCGGTGGTCATGGGCTCATTCTACGAGGCAGGCCCCGCGGCTCTTCACCATTCGTCCAGAGCGGCGGCCCGGACCGGCGTCGCATCGAGGTCCCCAGGCGCGGGCGACTGGTCCCGCTGGGCGACGGACGGGTCGATCCATACCCAACGGGTCGGCCCGAGGCGCGACGGGGTGGCGAAGAAGGAGCCGGGGGCCGGCGGCGGCGCCTGCATCATGATCCGCAGCGCGCCCAGCAGCCCGCGGGGATAGCGGACCGTCGAGGCACCGACGACGTCGGCACGGTACTCGCGCGTCGAACCCACGCAGCGACGCAGCATCGACTCACCGCCGAACATCGTTGCCAAGGTGATCCCCACGCACGAGACCCCGTTGTCCCCGCGCTTGACGTGCGCCAGCTCGTGCGCCACCACGCCCTCGAGCTCAATGGGATCGAGCATCTCGAGAAGACCGCGCGTGACCACCAGGACCGAGCGACGCGCGTCTCGGCCCAGTGCGCACGCGTTGGGTACGTCGTCGTCGAGCACGGCGAGCGCCGGCATGCTCAGGCCGAACGTGGCGCAGAGCCCCTCGGTGATGTTGGAGAGGCGGGGATCGACCTCGTCGCCCATCGGGACGGCGCCCACCCGGTGGAGGGCGACCGCGGGGGCGAGCCGCCGGACGCCGACCATGACGGCCAGGCCGCACACGACGAAGCCGATGCCAGCGAGCACCGCGGAGACGGCGACCCAGCACAGCGCGGCGACCAGCAGCGAGGGGACGATCGCCGTGTACCCGCATAGCGCCACGGCGCGCCGGCGGTTCGCGGCCACCTCGGCCGGATGGATCTGAGGCCCGCCGATGCCGGGCTGGGCGGGAAGGGATTGCGGAGTCGTGGGCTCCGGAGCGCGGATGGTCTTGGTGGTCCGGCCGGGCGACGGCGAACCGGACCGCCCGGCCCCCGGGCGACCATTTCGGCCGGCCGCGGCGGCCTTCTGGCCCTGGGCGGGGCGATTCGTGCTCCGGTTGCGGCTCTTGCTCCTGCTCCGCCGGCGGGCGCCCGAACCCCCACGAGAACCGCCGGTACCTGATCCCCCAGTCGGCGGACGGGGCGTGTCCTTCTCGTCGGCCATGGGGCCGCCAGCCTAGGACCTCGAAGACGCCCGGACGGCCCGATGGTAGACGTCGACGTAACGCGTGGCCAAGGCGTCCATGGACCAGGAGCGGGTGTGCTCGGCGGCCAACCGGCGTGCCTCGGGCGAGGACCGGCCGGTCCCGGCGGCGGCGTCGGCCAGGGCGGCCTCGAGGGCGCCGGCCAGCGCCCGGGGGTTCCCCGGCTCGACCAGGGCGGCATGGCCGCCCGCCGCCTCCCGGTAGCCCTCGATGTCGGAGGCGACCACCGAGCACCCGGCCGCCATGCCCTCGAGGAGGACCACCCCAAAGGACTCCCCTCCGAGCGAGGGCGCGCACAACACGGCTGCGCCGGCGAGACGTTGCGACAACGCACGGTCGTCCAGTCGACCCAGCCAGTGAACCCGGGCGGACCCGGGATGGCGACGCCGCGCGGTGGCCGTGCCCGGGCCCTCCCCGATCACCCAAAGCACGGCTGATGCCTGTTGCCCATCGAACGCCTCGAGGAGCACCTCGAGTCCCTTGCGCGGCTCGTGACGGCCGACGAACACCACCGCAGGCCGGCCCTCAGGGTCGGTGAGCGGCGGGGCCGACGACGTCACGCGGCCCAGTTCGACCCCGTTGAAGAGCACCTCGTAGGTACCGCCACAGGTCCGCGCCGCCGTGTCGCGGGCCGCGACGGAGACGGCGGTGCGAATCAGGATCCTGCGACTCAGCGCGGACAGGAGGGGACGCAGTACGCGTGTGGTGGTGTCGGTGCCCGCCCGATGGAACGTGCCGACGATGGGGGCCCGCCCCGACAAGAGGATCCCGTAGCCCGCCAACGGCGCCATCGGCTCGTGGAGGTGGACGACGTCGAAGCCGCCACGGCGCACGAACCTCTCGGCACGCGCCGCGGCCGCCGGCGACAATGCGACAGGCGCCACCGAGCCGTTGGCCCGCACGTCGGCGGACCGCCCGATCAGGTCGTGCGCGCCGATGTCCTCGGGAAGAACGCCGCCGTCCTCCGCCGGCCCAACGACCGTCACTTCGTGACCGAGGGCGCGGAGGGAACGGGACAGCCCGATCACCTGGCCCTGCACGCCACCTGGGCGCGACAGGGCGTAGGGCGAGACCATGGCCACCCTCACGGACAGCTCCCGTCACTGGTCACTGGTCACTGGTCACTGGTCACTGGGCCAGTTGGGTTGGAACAGGTGCCACTGTTCGGGACGCCTGCGGATGTCGCGCTCGAAGGTGGCCGCCAGGGCCTGCGTGACCCGGACGACGTCGTGCCGCAGAGACCCCGACCGGCTGGTGTCGATGGGCGCGTGCACCACTCCGGTGTGGCCGTTGCCCGGGCCCGAGTACACCACGACGGGGATCAGCGGCGCTCCGGTGCGCAACGCCAGCGTGGCGGCTCCGGCCGGAAGCTTGGTGCGCTCGCCGAAGAACTCGACCTCAACGCCGTTGCCGCCGAGGTCGCGGTCGCAGACCAGCCCGGCCAGGTGGTTCGCCTTGAGCGCACGGACGAGGGCGCCGCTCGAGCCCTCCCCCAGCGGCACCGCGGTCAGGCCCATGGCGGCCCGCTGGCGCACGAACCACTCGAAGAGCCGTGCCGGCTCCACGCGTTCGACCACCGCGGTCATCGGCATGCCCTCGAGGGCCAGCCAGTACCCGCCCCACTCCCAGCTCCCGACATGCGGCAGGGCCATGACCATGCCGCGCCCTCCCGCCATGGCGGCCCGCAGGTGCTCCGCCCCCTCGTGGAGCACGAAGCGCGTCCGAACGCCCTCCTCGGTCTCGTAGGGAAGCCGAGCCCCGTCGACCCAGTACCGCGCGGTACTCGGGAAGCGCTCGACGACTCCAGCGTCGGACGAGACCCGGGTCGGGCTCCACGCCTTCTGGACACTCGCTCGCCAGCACCCGTCTCATATGGCGCCGGTGCATGGCGGAGGGCGGCCCGTCGCGCCACGCCAGGGCCCGGGCCACCGAGCGGGCCACGCCCTGGGCCAGGGGCTCGGGAATGTGCGCCATCCCGGCGGCCAGGCCGCGGTACCCGACGTACGTCGCCTGGGCCCGCAGTCGGCCCACGAGGCATGGTGTCGAATCGTCGGTCAGGAGTGCGATCCGGTTGGCGGCGGGCGGCGCCGGGTGCGCGGGGGCCGTTCCGCGTGGCTCCGGGCCACCCGTCGACGCTCACGCATGGTCCGTCCGGAGCGGCTCCCCATGGTCTCCTGGCGACGTGCGCGCCAGCGTCCCAACGGTCGCGTCGCGTCGGGGCGCGGCACCCCAACGGTCCGACGGGAGCTCCAACGCGAGTCGACCCGTCGCTCGCGCCAGGCCTCGATGCGCCGCCTGATCACCGCGTCGCGACCCGAGGCAGCGTTCCACACCTTGACGAAACGGGAGACCGCGGTGCACGACACGAGAGCGAAGAGGACCCAGAGGACGGGGACGAAGATGGCGGTGCTCAGGAAGCCGACACCCAGGAGGAACATGCGCTCGCCGCGCTCCATCAGGCCCCCCTTGGCCGAGAGCCCGAGGGATTCGGCCTTGGCCCGTTCGTAGGAGATGAGGCCCGTCACCGCCATGATGGCCATCGGCAGAAGGGCGAGGTGGCCAGAGCCGCGGTCCAAGAGGTACCAGGCGCACCCCAACATGAGGACGGCGTCGGCCACACGGTCGGTGACGGAGTCGAAGAAGGCGCCGCGGACCGAGGCCGTCCCCGCCGCCTTGGCCACCGGACCGTCGAGGAGGTCGTGCATGCCCGTCACGATGAGCATCACGACGGCCAGGTGGAGGTGGCCCGTCGCCACCAGGAGCGCGGTGGCCGTGGCCGAAACCAGGCCGGTGGCGGTCAGGACGTCGGCGGTGATGCCATGGCGGTGCAGCGCCTCGCCGACCGGGCCGGTGGTCCGGTCGATGGAGGTTCGCCAGCGGCCGTCGAACATGGAGCTCCTCGTCGCGCGCCAGTCCGCACAGGACCGTCGCTGTCGGCCGAAACTTTACCATTCACCTCGTACGACGTCGGGTAGCCTCGCCCTTCGAACGTGCTCAGGGAGCAGGCGCCAACCCGCGCCGGGCGGCTCCGAGCTCGAGGGATGGTGCCGGTGTCGGAGCCGAAGCGCGCGGGACGAACCCCACCCGACGTGATCGTCCTCCCCGACCCCACCCTTGACGTCTCCATCGTCGTGCCCTACTACAACCCGGGGAGGCGGCTGCGCACGACCGTGGAGCAGATGGTCCGGGTGCTCGACGCCTCGGGCATGACGTTCGAGATCATCACCGTCTCGGACGGCTCGACCGACGGCAGCCCGCTCACCCTCGACGGCTTCCCCTCCAGCGTGGTGCGACAGGTGTCGCTGCCCACCAATACGGGCAAGGGACACGCGCTGCGGGTGGGGTTGGGCCTGGGCCGTGGGCGCTACCTGGGGTTCATCGATGCCGACGGCGACATCTCGCCCGAGTTCCTCGCACCCTTCGTCACCATCATGCGCAACGCGGAGCCCGACATCATCATCGGCAGCAAGCGGCACCCCGGCTCGTCGGTGCACTACCCCCCATTGCGTCGGCTCTACTCGTGGAGCTACCAACACCTGATCCACCTCCTGTTCCGGCTCAACGTGAAGGACACCCAGGTGGGGATCAAGCTGGTCGACCGGCGAGTCATCGCCGACGTCCTCCCCCTGCTCCGCGAGAGCCGTTTCGCCCTCGACCTCGAACTCCTGGTCCTGGCCCGGCGCCTGGGCTACACCCATCTCGTCGAGGCGCCGATCCGGATTGAGGAGCGCTTCGGGAGCACGATCTCGGTGAAGGCCGTCTGGCTCCTCCTCCTCGACACCCTCGGCCTCTTCGTCCGCGCTTCGGTGTGTCACCAGTACGACGACGCCATCGCGGCGCGCCGGCACCCGCCGCAGGTCAGCGAGCAGGAGGAGCGGCCCGGAGCCCCCTGAGGGTCCCCTGAGCAAGCGGGCAGCGGCAGTCGTACACTCGACGGAGCCGGTGCAGTACGGAAGACGGAGGACACGTGCCACACGACCCGACCGCAATTCGTAACGTGGCCCTCGTCGGACATCACGGCGCCGGCAAGACCTCGTTGGCCGAGGCCCTCCTGGCCACCACCGGTGCCATCGCCCGCCGGGGTTCGGTCGAGAAGGGCACCACCGTCATGGACTTCGAGCCCGAAGAGGTGACGCGGCAGCTCTCCATCTCGACCAGCCTGGCCCCGTTCATCGTCAACGGAGTGAAGGTCAACCTGCTGGACACGCCCGGGTACACGGACTTCGCCGCCGAAATGCTCGCCGCCCTGGCCAATGTGGACCTGGCCGTCGTGGTGGTGAGCGCCACCGACGGGGTGCAGGCGCAGACCGAGGACGCCTGGCGCGCGGCGGCCCGGCTGGACGTCCCGAGGGTCATCGTGGTGAACAAGCTCGACCGCGAGCGGGCCGACTTCGACCGCACGCTGGCCGAGATACGAGCGGCCTTCGGCGCTGGAGTGGCGCCCGTGGAACTGCCGATCGGGCACGAATCGAACTTCCACGGTGTGATCGACCTACTCGATGACACCGCGACCCACTACGACACCACCCTGCCGGGCGCCGTCGAGGGGAGCCTGCCGCCGGCGGGCCGTGAGGGACCCATCCCCGAGGACCTGGTGGACGAGGAGCACACGATCCACGAGCAGCTCGTCGAGGGAATCGTGGTCGGCGACGACGACCTCATGGAGCGCTACCTCAACGGGGAGACGCTCGACTACGGCGAGCTCGAGAAGAGCCTGGCCGGCGGCGTGGCGTCGGCGATCGTGTTCCCGGTGCTCTGCTGCTCGGCCACCAGCGGGGTGGGCGTGGACCGGCTGGCCCGGTTGATCGAGGAGCTGTGCCCGTCCCCGGCGTCCCGTCCGCCGCGGCTGGCCGCGGCGGGGACCGAGACCGTCGAGATCGCCTGCGACCCGGCGGGACCGACAGTGTTGACTGTGACCAAGACGTTCAACGACAGCCACACGGGAAAGATGTCGCTGTGCAAGGTGGTGTCAGGGACGCTGCACCCCGATGCGGTGCTGGTGAACTCCCGCACGAAGGCCGAGGAGCGGCTGCACGCCATCGGGAGCATCGCCGGGCATGCGACGGCGCCCGCCACCAGTGTGGTGGCGGGCGACTTCGTCGCCATCCCTCGACTCAACGGGACCCATACCGGCGACACCTTGGCGCCCAAGGGCCAGCCCGTGGTGGTGCCCCCTCCGCCGCTGGCCCCGCCCGCCCTGTCCGTCGCGGTCCGCCCGGCCACCCGGGCCGACGACGACAAGTTGATGTCCGCCCTGGGCCGGCTCTGCGACGAGGACCCCTCGCTCACCATCACCCGGGACGACGAGACCCATCAGACCATCCTCGGCGTCAACGGAGAAGTTCACCTGGCGGTGACGCTCGAGCGGCTCGAGCGCAAGTGCAACGTCCACGTCGAGCGCGAAGAGCTGCGCGTCCCCTATCGCGAGACCATTTCCCGGCCCGCTCAGGCTGAGGGAAAGCACAAGAAGCAGTCAGGCGGCCACGGACAGTTCGGCGTGTGCCACCTGCGCCTCGAACCACTGGGTCGGGGCGAGGGCTTCGTCTTCCGTGACGAGGTGGTCGGCGGAGCGATCCCGCGCCAGTACATCCCCGCCGTGGAGAAGGGTGTGGTCGAGACCTTCAGGGCCGGTGGCGTGCACGGCTACCCCGTGGTCGACGTCGCCGTGACCGTCGACGACGGCAAGGCCCATTCGGTGGACTCCAACGAAGTGAGCTTCAAGATGGCCGCAGCGCTGGCGGTGAGGACGGCACTGTCCGAAGCGGGGCCGATCGTGCTGGAGCCGATCTCCATGTTGAGCGTGACCATCCCTTCGGAGTGCCAGGGCGACGTGCTGGGCGACCTCCACTCGCGGCGCGCCCGCATCGTCGGCACCGATCCGGCCGAACAGGAGGGCTTGCAGACCATCACCGCCACCGCGCCCTCCTCCGAGCTGACGCGCTACGCCGTCGACCTGCGGGCGCTCACCGGTGGGCGGGGGACCTTCACGGCAACCTACGACCACTACGACACGCTTCCCGACCACCTGGCCGAGAACCTGCCCAAAGCCGAGGGATAGTCGCCTCAGAAGATGTGCGAGTGCTGGAACCGCTCGGGGATGCGCGCGAGGATCAGCGTGCCGAGGAGTTGGTTGCCCGGGGTGGTCACCACCACCACGGCCACGGTCCCGCTCGGGCGTCCGAACGGCTTGGTCGCCTGGTACGAGGTGAAGTGGCCCGTGTAGGCAGCCAGGCAGACGGCCTGCCCCTTGGGCAGCTCACCCGAGAGACGCGTCCAGAGCCGCGGCGAGATGCCCTTGACGCCACCGAGCGAGAACTTTCGCACGCCGGCAAGATGACCCTGGCCCCCGACCGCCTTGGCCGCCGTGGGCAGCGCCAGATAGCACGACTCGTCGGTCGTGCCCAGGCCGGTCCGGGCCGCGGAGCACCCGGCCAGAGCCGACGCCGCCAGCAGGGCGGCCAGGAGCGGCCCGGCCACCCGGCGCACCGTCACGTCTCGCTCTCGGGCACGAGCGCCGGGTCGAGCACGGGCTCGGCCGCGGGCTCGGCCGCGGGATCGGATGCCATCGTCGGGGCGCCGTAGGCCTCCGGCCCTGCTTCGACGTCGGAAGTCATCGCCTGGCGCGGCCAGCGGCCGCGGCGCACCTGGAGCGCCAGCTGGCCCACGAAGAGCCATCCGATGGCCAGGATCATCCAGAAGCTGATCACCCGGTAGAGCAGGACGGCCGACGCGGTGCTCGTCTCGGCACCCCCGAAGGCGACGAGCGCGACGGTGATGCTGCCCTCGACCACCCCGAGGCCCCCGGGGGTGATGGGCAAGGTGGCGGCCAATTGGCCGGCACCGTAGGCGAGCAGCAGGCCCGTCCACGGGACCGGTGCGTCGATGGCCACGAACATCATGGCGAAGCAGGCGCAGTCGAGCAGCCAGTTCACCGTGCCCCACGTGAGGATGCGACCGATCTGGCCCCAGTTGAGACGCACGGCGGTCATCCAGGACATGACTCGGGTGATCTCGGTCGCCGTATCACCCCGTGGCCGCCCGGTCAGGGCTACCGACATCTTGAGCAGGCCCGAGACGACCGCGTGGAGCGGACGTTCGTAGACGAAGAGCGATCCGACGCCCAGCATGACGACGAACGTGCCGATGAGGACGGGGACCAGGTCGAAGGACGACCCCTGCTCCGCGGCCAGTCCGAGCCCGACCACCGCCAGCAGCGAGAGGCTCACGGTGGCGGCCACCAGCGTCCCGGCCATGGCCCAGACAGCCAGCGTGTTGTCCGCACCGAAGCGGCGGAACCAGCGGAACCCGTACACCGACGCCACTGCGTTGCCCACCGGCAACGAATTGGTGATGGCCTGGGAGCTGAACGACAGCTTGACCAGCGGCGTCCACGGCGCGCGCAGGTGCCCGGCCTTGAGAAGCTCGTACTGCATGGCGGCGAAGCACAGGTAGGAGCCGATTTCGGCGGCGATGGCGGGGGGCGCCCACCACCAGTCGAACGTGGAGAAGATCGTCCCGAAGCCCGAGAGCTCGGAGGTCTTTGCCGCCAGCACCCACACCACCACGACCACGAGGCCCAGGCTGATGAGGACCCGGGCCACGGGCCACGCCCGGCGCACGACGTCAGCGGGGCCAGGCGTCGGTGAGCCTCTTCCACGAGAGGGCCAGCGTCTCGGGCAGTACCCTCGTCTCGGCCACGGAGGTCATGAAGTTGGTGTCGCCCGCCCAGCGCGGCAGGACGTGCACGTGGAGGTGGGCGGGTAGGCCAGCCCCGGCCGCCCGGCCCAGGTTGGCGCCCAGGTTCAGCCCGTCGGGGTCGTAGGCGGATTCGATGGATGCCGCCGCGCGTCGCGTCGCCGACCACAGCTCGGCGGACTCAGGCTCGGTCAATCCGGACAGGGATGCCTCGTGGCGGAGCGGCACCACCAAGAGGTGCCCGGTGGCGTAGGGGTAGGCGTTGAGAACCGCGTAGGTCAGCTCGCCGCGCCAGACGACCAAGTTCTCCTCCGACGGCTCCGCCGAAGCCGCGGCCAGCCGACAGAACACGCAGTCCACCTCGTCCCGCTCACGCGCCGTGGCATCGACGATGTACTCCCGACGCCACCCGGCCCACAGGTGCTCGAGGCTCACGACGTCATGGGACGCGGTCCTCGGGCAGCCCCTTGCGCTCGACCTCTTCGACCACCTCGGCGACCAGGTCGCCGAGGGGAACTCCCTGCTCGGGCGCAGTGGTCCAGCCGCGACGGTTGACCCCGACCGTGCCGACCGGGGCGTCCTTGGGCCCCACCACCAGCACGTAAGGGACCTTGGCCAGCTTGGCCCGCCGGATGCGCGCTCCGAGCTTTTCGCCGCTGACGTCCGCCGTGGCCCGCAGGCCGGCCGCGGCACAGGCCTCGACCGCCCTCCGGGCGTCCTCATCCTGTCCGTCGGTGACCGAGAGCACCCGCACCTGTTCGGGCGACAGCCAGGTGGGGAGGGCGCCGGCGTAATGCTCGATCAACACGGCCATGAACCGCTCGACGGTCCCGAACAGGGCGCGGTGGATCATGATCGGGCGGTGACGGCCGTTGTCGGCCCCGACGTACTCGAGGCCGAAACGCTGGGGTAGCTGGAGGTCGAGCTGCACGGTCGACATCTGCCAGGTCCGGCCGATGGCGTCGCGGGCCTGGACCGAGATCTTGGGGCCGTAGAAGGCTCCGCCCCCCTCGTCCATCACCAGCTTCAGGCCCATGGCCAGCGCGGTCTGGCGCAGCGTCTCGGTGGCGATCTCCCACTCCTCGTCCGAGCCGACCGCCTTGCCGGGGGGCTTGGTAGAGAGCTCGAGGTAGAAATCGTTGAGTCCGTAGTCGCGCAACAGGTTCAGGACGAAGTGCAGCGTGCGCACCAGCTCCTCGGGCATCTGCTCGCGGGTGCAGAAGATGTGGGCGTCGTCCTGGGTCATGCCCCGCACCCGGGTGAGCCCCTGGAGCACGCCGGACTTCTCGTACCGGTACACGGCGCCGAACTCGAAGAGGCGCATGGGCAGCTCGCGATAGGACCGCTGCCGGCTCCGGTACACCAAGATATGGAACGGGCAGTTCATGGGCTTGAGGTAGTACTGCGCCCCCCCGTCGAGCTCCATGGGTGGATACATGCTGTCGGCGAACCAGTCCAAGTGGCCCGACTCCTCGAAGAGCGCGCCCTTGGTGATGTGCGGTGAGTTGACGAACTCGTAGCCCGCCTCCACGTGGCGTTGCCGCGAATAGTCCTCCATGAGGCGCCGGATGGTGCCTCCCTTGGGATGGAACAACGCCAAGCCCGGGCCGATCTCCTCGGGGAAGCTGAAGAGGTCCAGCTCAGCACCGAGCTTGCGGTGGTCTCGCCGCTCAGCTTCCTCGAGCTGGTGCAGGTGCGCGGCCAACGCCTTGTCCGACTCCCACGCGGTGCCGTAAATCCGCTGGAGCTGTTCGCGCTTCTCGTCACCCCGCCAATAGGCCCCAGCGACGCGCATGAGTTTGAAGTGGCCCAGCCGTCCGGTCGAGGGGACGTGGGGCCCTCGGCACAGGTCGATGAAGGCGTCCGTGTTGCGGTAGGTGCTCACCCCCGCGCCGCCGGCGTCGACCTCGTCGGCGCCGGCGGCGACGGCCTCGATGATCTCCTGTTTGAACGGCTGGTCGGCAAAGATCTCGAGCCCCTCGGCCAAGGTGTGCTCGTGGCGGACGAAGGGCTGGTCCTCCCGGACGATCTCCCTCATCTCGGCCTCGATCAGCTCAAGATCGTCGTCGCTGAAGTGGGCGCCGTCGGGGAGCTCGAAGTCGTAGTAGAAGCCGTTCTCGATCACCGGCCCGATGGCGTACTTCGCGCCGGGCCACAGCCGGCGCACGGCTTGGGCCAGGACGTGGGCGGTCGAGTGACGCAAAACGGCCCGGCCGGCGTCGCTGTCGCCGGTGAGGATGGCCACCTTGGCTCCATCGGACAGCTCGGTGTCGAGGTCGACCTCGCGGCCGTCGACCGTCGCCGCTACCGCCGCCTTGGCCAGGCCGGACCCGATGGAGGCGGCCAGCCCGGCCGCCGTCGTGCCCTCGGCCGTCTCCCGCGTCGTGCCGTCGGGAAGAACAACCGAGATGACGCCGGCCATCGTGCACCCTTTCCTGCTCAGCCGGGCAGATCGCTCCCGCTCCGGATCCCGTCGTGGTGTCCCAAGGGTACTGGACCACTTCCCCGCGACCGGCCCACGTCGGAGGCTCTTCGCTTCCTCGCTCGTCAGAGTTCGATGCCGAGGAGTCGGGCGCCTGCGGCCACCGGGCGGCCCGACGCCGCCTCCTCGTCGAGGGCGTCGAGCGCGTCGGGGGTGTCGAGGTCCTCGTCGAGAGCGGCCCGCACCGCGGCCAGCCCCCGCGTCCCGTCGCCCCGGGGTGCGGCGCGCCAGCGGGCGACACGGTCGGCCGCCTGGGGCATCTCCACCTCGGTCCGCCAGTCCCAGTCGTTGCGGTAGTGGTGCGCGAGGAGCGCGAGGCGCACCGCCATCGGGTCCCATTCCTTGCACAGGTCCCCGACGAAGACGAGATTGCCCAGGGACTTGGACATTTTGGTGCCGCCCAGGCCGACGAGCCCGACGTGGAACCACAGCCGGACGAACGGCTCGTGGGTCACCGACTCGGACTGTGCCGACTCGCACTCGTGATGCGGGAAGACGAGGTCACGCCCACCCCCGTGGATGTCGATCGTCTGCCCCAGCTCGCGCAGCACCAGGGCCGAGCACTCGATGTGCCAGCCGGGCCGGCCCGGGCCCCAACGGGACTCCCAGGCCGGTTCGTCCGGGAGCGAGGGCTGCCAGAGCACGAAGTCGAGCGGATCGCGCTTGCGGGGATCCTCCGGATGCCCACCGTGCTCGGCTGCCAGCACGAGCATGTGCGAACGGTCGAACCCGCTCAAGCGCCCGAAGCGCGGGAAGGTGGTCACGTCGAAGTACACCGACCCGCCGGACTCGTATGCGTGGCCCGTGTCCAGCACCGCGCCAATGAGGGAGAGGATCTCGGGGATGGCCGAGGTCGCCCTCGGCTCGGAGTGGACCGGCAACAGGTTCAACAGGCTCATTTCGGCGTCGAATCGGGCCATTTCCTCGGCCGCCAGATCCAGATAGTGGACGCCGAGCTCACGTGCCTTGCGCAAGATGTCGTCGTCGACGTCCGTCACGTTGCGCACACAGCGCGTCTCGTGGCCCGCGTCTCGCAGGCGGCGCTGGAGCATGTCGAAGGCGAGATACACCTCTGCGTGACCCAGGTGGGCGGCGTCGTAGGGCGTGATGCCACACGAGTACATCGTGACCGTAGGTCCGGGTTCAAACGGCACCACCTCGCGGCGTGCCGTGTCGTAGAGCCTCACCGACCTGTCCCCCTCAGATCCCGGCAATCCTCAGCGTGGTCTGCGCCTTGTGCCGGATGTTCAACGTGATGCAGACGGCGGTGAAGGCCTCAATGGCCGCGGCCTGGCCGAGGCTCCCAGCGTCGAGCGGTCGCAAGCCCCGCATGCGCTCCACCAGACCCACGGTCGAGGCCGTCGCCTCAGGGTGGTCGGAACACACCAGCACGTCGGCGACCAACCCCGATCCGAGATCTTCCATTTCCGAGGCGGGCAGATGGTGGAAGGAAGCCGCGACCAGGCTGTCGGGGATCGCAGCCTGAACCGCCGCGGCGACCGATCCCCGCGGGTGCATCAGGGCCAGCATCTCGCGCCCCTCCTTGACCAGCGCATTGGCCATGGAGACGACGACTTTGCCGGCCAAGGGCTCCCGCAGCGAGCGCACCGTCGCGACCGCGCTCTCCCACGGGGTGGCCACCACGATCAGCTCCGCTTCGGCAGCACCGGCGTTGTCGGCACCCACCAGTTCCCCGTCCAACACGGGCCACGCGTCGACCAGTTCTGCCACCACGCCTGCGGCTCGCTCCGCGTCGCGCGAGCCGACCGTAACCCGGAGGCCGGCGTCGGCCAACCGGACCGCTACCCCTCGCCCCGCTGGTCCGGTCCCTCCGAGGATTCCCACGTGCATGCTCCGAGCTTCGCATAACCTCGCTGTCGCCATGGGACTCCTCGCCGGGAAGCGACTGCTCGTCACCGGTGTTCTCACCGAGGACTCCCTGGCCTTCGCCGTCGCCCGGATGGCCCAGCAGGAGGGCGCGGAGGTGGTGCTCTCGGGTGCGGGACGGGGCATCTCCCTCACCAAGCGGACGGCACGCAAGCTGCCCCACGAGCCCGAGGTGATGGAGATCGACGTCACGTCCCCCGAGCAGCTCCGAGCCGCCGGCGACACGCTGGCCGCCAGATGGGACCGCCTGGACGGCGTGCTGCACGCCATCGGGTACGCGCCACCCGACTGCCTTGGCAGCGGCATCCTCACCGCGGGATGGGACGACGTCTCCGTCGCCCTGCACGTCTCGACGTACTCGCTCAAGGCGCTCGTCGACGCGTTCCTTCCGTTGCTCGAGGCGGCCGGTGCCGACGGCGGTGCCTCCGTGGTCGGGTTGGACTTCGACGCCACGGTGGCTTGGCCGGTCTACGACTGGATGGGGGTGGCCAAAGCGGGACTCGAGTCGCTCTCGCGCTACTTGGCCAAGGAGCTCGGACCGCGGGGCATCCGGGTCAACCTGGTGGCCGCCGGGCCCGTGCGCACCCTGGCGGCCAAGTCCATTCCAGGATTTTCGGCCTTCGAGGACACGTGGGCCGACCAGGCGCCCCTGGGCTGGGACGTGCACGACGCGACGGTCGTGGCCAAGGCGTGCGTCGCCCTCTTCAGCGACCTGTTCCCGATGACGACGGGCGAGATCGTCCACGTCGACGGTGGGGTGCACGCGGTCGGCGGGACCGTGCGACCAGGCGCCGGTTGACCTGACGCCGGCGAGCCGACTCGTCCCGATACGACAGTAGGTTGCATGCCATGAGCATGCGGGGACACGGCCATGGTGGCGCGTGGGTAGGGCTGCGATCCATGCGCCAGGACCGGACGGTCCTACGCCACCGGGTCAAGAAGGGCACGGCGCGGCGCATGCTGACCTTCGCCGTCCCCTACCGGAAAATCCTCGCCGTGTTCGTCCCAGTCGTGATCCTCGACGCGGTGATCGTGGCGGTGAACCCCCTCATCCTTCGCTCGCTGATCGACAACGGAATCGCCGAGAAGAACCAGGAGCTGGTTATCTGGCTGGGCGTCCTGGTGGCGGTCCTGGCCATCGCCGACGGGGCCCTGGCCCTGACCGAGCGGCGGATCTCGGCCAACCTGGGCGAGAGCCTGATCTACGACATGCGCTCGAAGGTGTTCCGCCACATCCAGCGCATGCCGCTGGCCTTCTTCACCCGCACTCAGACGGGAGCCCTGGTCAGCCGGCTGAACAACGACGTCATCGGCGCCCAACAGGCCTTCACCGACCTGCTGTCCAACGTCGTGGGCAACCTGGTCACCGTGGTGATCGTGATCGCTGCCATGTTCTTCTTGAGCTGGCAGATCACCCTGGCCGCCCTCCTCCTGGTGCCGCTCTTCTTGATCCCGGGGCGCTGGGTGGGGCGGCGTATCGGCGCGCTGACCAAGGAGGGCTACGACCTCAACGCCGAGATGAACATGGTCATGCAGGAGCGCTTCCAGGTCGGTGGCGCCATGCTGGTCAAGCTGATGGGACGTCCCGAGGCCGAAGCGGTGTCCTTCGACGACAAGGCCGGCCGGGTGCGCGACATCGGGATCGCCCAGGCCACCTACTCGCGCGTGTTCTTCGTCGCCCTCTCCCTCACCGCGTCCCTGGCCACGGCCATCGTCTACGGCGCCGGCGGCGTGGCCGCCATCAAGGGCGAGCTCCAGGTCGGGACGGTCGTCGCCCTGGCCAGCTACCTCACCCGGCTCTACCAGCCGCTGACCCAGCTGTCGAACCTGAACCTCGATGTGATGACTGCCCTCGTGTCCTTCGAGCGACTCTTCGAAGTGCTCGACATCGTGCCCATGATCGACGAGGCGCCTGACGCCGTCGACGTGCCGCGGGGTCCGGCCTCCATCGAGTTCGACGACGTGCACTTCACGTATCCCAGCGCGGGCGAGGTCTCGCTGGCCTCGCTGGAGTCGGTCTCCGTCCTCGAGTCGGGTCAGCGCCACGAGATCCTGCACGGCATCTCGTTCCGGGTGGAGCCGGGCACCATGGTGGCGCTGGTCGGCCCCTCCGGTGCGGGCAAGACGACGATCTCGAACCTCGTCCCCCGTCTCTACGACGTCACGTCGGGTTCGGTACGGGTCGACGGGGTCGACGTCCGTGAGGCCACGATGGCCTCGCTGCGCGACGTCGTCGGCGTGGTCACCCAGGACCCGCACCTCTTCCATGACACCCTGCGGGCCAACCTCCTCTACGCCCGCCCCGACTCGTCGGAGTCGGATCTGCTCGGTGCGTTGGCCCAGGCGCAGATCGGCCACATCGTCGGAGACCTGCCCGATGGCCTCGACACCGTCATCGGCGAGCGGGGCTACCGGCTGTCGGGCGGCGAGAAACAACGCGTGGCCCTGGCCCGCCTCATGTTGAAGGCGCCCGACATCGTCGTGCTCGACGAGGCTACGGCGCATCTCGACTCCGAATCGGAGGCCGCGGTCCAACAGGCGCTGCGCGAAACCTTGAGCGGACGGACGTCGCTCGTGATCGCCCACCGCCTCTCCACGGTGCGGGAGGCCGACCAACTCCTCGTCGTTGACGACGGTCGGATCGTCGAACGAGGGACCCACGCCAGACTGCTGGCCGACGGCGGTCTCTACGCGGACCTCTACCGGACCCAGTTCGAGGACCAAGAGGAGGCTCCCGCCGGCACCTGAAGGGGGGACCCACCTCTCTCTCTCGAAATTGTCCTCAATCGAATAGCACCGGCAGGTTTCCGCGACGACCGTTCTCCGTGCGTGACCGACCCCACACCGCTTGACCTTCCGGCCGTCGCCACCATGACGAACGATGACCTGCGGACGCGTCTCGACGACCTGTTCCGCCTCCGCGCCGTGGTCGACGGGCGAATTCTCGAGCTTCTCGGAGAGGTGGGGCGGCGGGAAGCCTTCCGCGACGAGGGGGCGACGTCGACCGAAGCCTGGACGGCGCAACGTTTCGCCGTGTCTGTCCCGACGGCACGAACGTATGTCCATGTTGCGGAACTCAGCGAGGATCTCCCGTGTCTGGCCGGAGCGCTGCGTCGGGGTGAGATCACGCTCGACAAGCTGCGGGTGGTGGCCGATGTCGCCACGCCCGAAACGGACTCGGAGCTCTGTGGGCACGCGCTGAGCTGCTCGGTGCGCCAGCTCGCCGAACTTGCGAGATCGACGGCTGACCGAGCGCGGCCCGCCACGACCAGGGAGCATGCGGGACGCTGGCTCCGCTTCAACGACACGTTCAGGACCGTGACCGCACAGCTCCCCTCGGACTCCTACGCCGAGGTGCGAGCCGGTCTGGAAGCTCGCGCTCGCCGGCTCCCCAACGATGGGGACGTGCCCTGGGACCAGCGGCTGTGTGACGCCTTCCTGGGGTTGATCCGCCGCTCCGGACACGGTGGGCGACGGGGAACCCCTTACTTCGTGGTGGCCCACGTGCCGCTGGCGACACTGACCGACGAATCGTCGGAGCTCGCCGGCGAGCTGGAGCGCGACGGGCTGATTGCCGCCGACGTGGTGCGCCGCCTGGCTTGCGACGCCACGATCGCTGTCGCCGTTGACGACGACGTCGGGCGGACCATGTTCGAGGGAAGATCGAGGCGATGGCCCACCGATGCCCAGCGACGAGAGATCATGCGGCGTGATCGACACTGTCGATTTCCCGGCTGCACCAACGTGACCTTCACCGACGTGCACCACATCGCGCCTTGGCATCTCGACGGCCGAACCGATGTCGACAATCTGGTATTGCTGTGCAATCACCATCATCGCCGGGTGCACAGTCGGGACTGGACATTGGCGGGTAACGCCAATGATCAACTCACATTCGTCGGGCCGAGCGGACGCGAGATGACATCCGTGCCATCACCACTGTGGACCCTCGTGACGGCGGCCCATCCCGGCTGAGGCTGCTGGATCGAGGAACGAAGCCTCTCTCACTCGGCCGGCCTGCTCTCTGGTCCCCGCGGCGGTTCGAAGGAGCTGCGCGGCGAGGAGCCCTCCAACGGCCTCGCCGGAGCGTAACCGCAGTGTGAGGAGCGGCTCGAGCCCGAGGTGGACGTTCACGGCGTGGTGTGCGTGTTCGCGGCTTTCCTGTCCCGCCACGAGGTGCGCCGCAGCGGCGGGTTCGAGCTCGACCGCCACGAGCGCCGCACTGGACGTGACGAGGCCATCGAGGACGACGAGCGAACGTCTTTCGGTGGCGCCCAGAACGACGCCCACGAGGTATGCGATCTCGGGACCACCGAGTGCCGCCAACGCGACCTTTGGTTGCTCGAGATCGGCGTGAGCGGACCGTGACCTACTGAGGGCTTCGGTCACGACCGAACGCTTTCGCTCGAGGGTCGCGGCGTCCCCCCCGGCGCCCAACCCGACCGCGTCCGATGGGGACAGACCAAGACACGACGCGACCAGTGCCGCGGCGACCGTGGTGTTCCCGATACCGACCTCTCCTAAGACCACCAGGCCCGGGTCCAACCCGAGGGCGAATGTCCGACCGGCCTCGACGAGCCTTTCGGAGTCAGAGGGGTCGAGGGCATCGGCGGACACCAGGTCGCCACGGACGCCCACCGGGCGCAGTGCAACTGCCCCGTCGACGGGCGGGCCGGTGACCCCAGCATCCACCACCACGACCCTCGCTCCGACCATCCGGGCGGTCACGGCACCGATCGATTCACCGGCGATCGTCGCCTCGAGGACTTCGCGGGTGACGCCGTCGTCGAACGTGGAGACACCGTGTCCCGTCACGGGGTGCGATGCAAGAGCGATTACGGCCGTCAATGGACTCGTGGCTCGAAGTCCGAGGGCCACCAGCTTGTCGACCGCCCGGTCAAGCACACCCAGCGAACCCGGTGGAGTCAAGAGTTCGTCCGCCAGGTCACGTGCTTCCACCACCGAACGGGGGCCCGGTGCTCGGAGATGGGACCGGGGCGGCGCGGGCGCAGGAACACACTCGTCGGTCGGCCACCGCTCCCATACGACGACTTCGCTCAACGGTTGGCGGGTCGACCAGCCGGCGCGCTGAAGCCCGGGCTCGGGAGGCCGTTCGTCGGGCCAGCCGAAGCACAGCCACCCGAGGGTCTCCACACCATCGGGGAGACCGATCAGCGCAGCCAGGTCACGGGGCGCAAACAAGGTCACCCATCCCATTCCGACCCCTTCGGCACGGGCGGCCAACCAAAGGTTCTCAATGGCACAGGCGCACGACCAGAGGTCAGCATCGACGAACGTGGCCCGACCGAGCACACCTTGAGCGGGGGTTCGACGATCGCAACAGACGACGACCCCGACCGGAGCGTCTCTGATCCCGTGCAACTGGAGATCGCGCATATGGCGTCCCGACCGCTCTGCCATCGCATCTGACTGCCGGTGCCATTGGCGATCCGCCATCAACGCCGCCGCGTCCCGGGTCATGGCGTCGCGCACCACAACGAAGCGCCATGGTTGCGAATGTCCGACCGACGGAGCAGCGTGCCCGGCGGTCAGGATCCGTTCGAGCACGTCGGTCTCGAGGTCATCGGGTCGAAATCGTCGAATGTCTCGACGCCCGAAGACGGTTGCATAGAACGCATCCCGGTCACGCTCGTCGAAGGCCCATCCACTCGGCGCCTCGCGCCGCGCTCTCGCCGACGAGGTGTCTCCCACCACCGGAACCGGTCTTTGCCACGTCATGATACGGCTTCACACGGTAAGTGGCACGATGCCAACGCATCGGCCAGACGTTCGAGCGACGGCGTCGAAGGTACGGCAATTCGCGTGACCGAGGGAAGTCCGAAGCTGGTGCAGTCTCGAACGATCACGCCGTGAGGGGCCAGTGCCTCCCGCAACCCCCGACGATCGACCAGCACCCAGTTGGCGTCGGACGGACGCACCGGCAGGTCGAATGCCGCCAGGACATCGACCAGATCTCGCCTCAGTACGCTCACCCCAGCGCTCCAGGAGGAGAGATCCACCACTTCGAGGAACTCGGGTAGAACGCTGAGCGCCAGGGTACTGACCGACCACTCAGGCTGGCGGACACGGCAACGGTGTATCAGCTCGGGCTCCCCGAGGACGTAGCCCACCCGGAGGCCAGGACAGGCGAACAACTTGGTCAGTGACCCAACCACCACGTTCCCATCGCGTCGGGTCCAGCATCCCGAGGCCAGTGGATAGAACGCTTCGTCCCACACGTCCGCCTGCACGTCGGGTCCGGCCAACAGTCCACTGGGGTTGTGGGGGTTCGAACGCCACAAGGGACCGCTTCCGCGCGGGTGCAGCCCGAATTCGGGCTCGACGACCCGGCCGCCGATCTCAGCTCCGACCAATGCGATGGCTTCGGCACCGCCGTTGGTGAGCAGTACGCGTTCGGGTTCGATTCCAATTGCAGCCGCCAACAGGTGGGTGGACGCCCGCGCATCGGGATAGAACCGCACCGCATCCACATGGCGGGCCAGTACGGGTACCGGATCCGGTGCCAAGGGATTGAGCGACTGCGAGAGGTCGAGGACATCGGCAAGGTCGATACCGAGCGCTCGCGCCACGGATGGAGCGTCACCACCATGCGTGCCCGGCGGAGGCAGGGTCATCTCATCGCTCTCCTTCGTTCGGAGCGTCGGCAGCCGACGAGTCCCATCACAGCAAGTACAACGGCGAGCGCGGCGGTGACATCTCCAGACAGCTTGATCGCCGCTTCGATGTCCCCTGCCTCCGGGGCCCGGCCCACGCCCAGGAGAGGCCGTCTTTCGACACGGTCGCCGTATCGGTTCACCCCCCCCAAGCAGACACCTAGGGCAGCCGCGAATGCCGCTTCTGCCACGCCGGCATTTGGCGAGGGGTGACCTGGCGCCTGGCGGATGACGGCACGCCAGACGGCCGGCGCGCGGCTGGGGCGGACCAGCGCCACCAGTGCGGCGGCAATGCGCGCCGGCACCCAGCCGGCCGCATCGTCGAGTCGGGCGCTGGCCCAGCCATAGCTCGCGTAGCGGGGCGTCCGATGCCCGACCATGGAGTCGAGGGTGTTGACAGCACGAAATCCCAGAGCACCCGGAGCGCCGGCGACGGCCCCCCAGAAAGCGGGGGCGACCACGGCATCAACGGTGTTTTCGGCGACCGATTCCACCGCGGCGCGAGCGATTTCGTCGGGAGCGAGGCCCTCGGGGTCGCGACCGACCAGAGCAGGAAGCATCCGACGCGCCCGCACAAGATCGTCCGCCTCAAGTGATCGTCCCACGTCGCGGGCCGCATCGGCCAGGCCGCGGCCCGCCACGGCCGACCCGGTGGCGAGCGACGTCGAGCGAAGGACCAGCCCGGCCGTGAGGCCGACGAGCAACCCGAAGGCGGCGTGGACGAGACCGGCGCTCCTTGTGTCGCGGTAGATGCGCCGTTCGAGCGCGGCCATGGCGGACCCGAAGAGCACGACAGGGTGGAGATTCTCGGGAGGCTCGGGGAGCAGACGGTCCAACGCGATGCCCGTCGCTGCTCCTAGAGGTCGGGACCTCTTCATCAACGAGCCGCCATCACCAACAGTCCGACGGTCTCTCCAAGGACGGCGGCTGCGCCCAGCACGTCTCCGGTGAACCCTCCCAACCGTCGGACGGCGAACCAGACCAGGGACAGCGCCACGACGATCTCCGCGACCAGCGCGATGAGGCCTCGCCCTCCCGCCCCAACCGCCACCAAGGCACCCGCCATGCCCATGCCGTACAGCGCAATGGAGAACCGCGGCCCCGACCGCGGGCCGGACACGAAGGCTGAAGCCGTGCCACCGTCCCGGTGCGCATAGGGAACCGACCGGGCCACCACCGCCATGGTGGTACGCGAGGCGCACCAGATGCCGACCACGACCAGGGGGTTGGCGCGGGTGACTCCGAACGCCGTCACGCGCAGCGAGAGGATCAGGAAGAGAGCCACAGCACCGAAGGCACCGATGCGAGGGTCCGCCATGATTTCGAGCCGCCGCGGGCGGTCGGTCGCAACCAGGAGACCGTCGGCCGAGTCGGCCAGGCCGTCGAGGTGCAGGCCTCCGGTCACGAGGGCATCGACGGCTACGGTCACGGCGGCGGCGACTGCCGCCGGCCACACCCGGGCGGCCACCCACCAGACTGAGCCGACCAACCCGCCCACCACCAAGCCGACGACCGGAAACCAAGACAGTGTTCGTTCGTCGGGCCGCTCGGCCCGCCCCAGCACCGTGAGGAACGACAGTGCCCGTCTCACCTGGGCACCCCTGGGGCCGGCAATTCGAGGACGCGACCCGCGACGACAAGCAGGGCACGGTCTGCCACGGCTGACAGGGCCTCGTTGACAGCCCCGAGCGCGTCCTGGAACTCCCTCCCCTCTTGGGTGGTGGGATGGACGGACATTCCGACCTCCTCGGAAACGACCACGCTGTGACCGGCGCGGGCCAGCAGCGCGCCCGCCAGAGCGGCTCCCATGGAAACCCCATCCGGCGCGGGACCCGCTTCGCCCACCCACGGACCGAGCGAGTCGATGAGCACGGTTCCCTTCAGGGTGGTGAGTGCGGAGATCAACTCGGCCCCCGGCTCGACGGTGTCCCAGGTGACGTCACGGCGGCGGCGGTGTGCCGCAACGCGGGCCTCGAGGTCGGGATCGTCCGACGGGACGATCGTGGCCACGTACGTGACCGGTGGAGCGTGACGCGAGGCGAGCCCCTCGGCCACCACCGACTTGCCCGACCGGGTTCCCCCCAGCACCAGGGTGATCACGGCGTTGCCATCCCTGCCCAAATCGCAGCATGGACTGCCCGGGCCACCGATGCGCCGTACGGAGAGCGCGCTCCCCCGAACAGTTCGGCAGGCCCGTCGGCCGGGCACACGAGTGTCATGGCGTCCGACGCGGTGCCGGTGGCGGCCACGCCCCCCTCGAGCAGCGCCTGCACCTTCGCCTCGGTCATGGTGCACAGAAGGTTGACGAGCGCCGCTTCAGTGTGTCGTACGGGAACGAAGGCCATCACGTTGATGGTTCCTACTGTCGGCACCACCGCGTCGTCCGTGGGCGCAGCAGCTGCCCAGATGGGCCTGGTCAGACCCACCGTGACCTCGACACGGACGCCCCGCTCCTCGGCTGCCGCCACGGCCGCCACCTCGGCCGCCGTCAGCATCCCCACGCCCAAGCCGCAGAGACCTAGCGACCGGGCGATCTCACCGACATGCTCCGCCACGTCTTGACGGGCATAGTCGTGCGGCACCTGTGCGTTGACCACCCATGTCCGCGACCCGATACCTCCCCCGACCGACGCCGTCGATGCGGAGAGGTGCGGTTCCCCCAGACGCCAGGCCAACACGGCCGAGACGGGGCCGCCGTCATCGAGCTGGTGCAGTTCGGACGAGATCAATACTCAATCCCCTTCATCGCCCTGATCCCGCGCTCGTACGCGTGCTTCACCATGCGCATCTCGGTCACCGTGTCGGCGATGTCCACGAGCTCGGGCGGGGCATCACGGCCGGTGATCACGACGTTGGTCCCCTGGGCGCGGTTCACAATCCCTTCGACCACCTCTGTGCCAGACACCCAGCCGTAATTGACGATGTAGGTCAGCTCATCGAGCACCAGGAGCTCGTAGCTCCCAGAAGAGAGCTTCGCTCTCGCTACGCCCCAGGCATGGATGTTCTTCGCAGCCGACTCGTCGAGGTCGGTCGACTCCCAGGTAAATCCGTCGCCAAGGGTCCACCAGTCCACGCCGAGATGCGCCGCCAGCTTCTGCTCACCCACCTTCCAGTCGCCACTCTTCATAAACTGCACGACGCCGACCCGCCATCCACGCGCCCAGGCCCGGCCCATGACGCCGAATGCCGCTGTCGACTTCCCCTTGCCGTCTCCCGTGTTCACAACGACCACCGAATCGACTCGGGTGCGCTCCGGAGGCGCCTGGGGAACCGGCAGTGGCACCCGCTGGACCGGGACGTCACCTCCCATCCTGCCTCCCTCCCCTGGTTTCGCGTGCCGCCAGCCGGCGAGGCGCAATCACCAGTTCACCATCGTCGGTTCGGATGATCCGCACCGAACACCCGAACGCGCGTTCGAGCAGGGACTCCTCGAGGACCTCGGGCGCCGACCCGAGCGCGGCAACCGATCCGCCCGCCAAGAGCAGGAGTCGGTCGGCGAACTGCCCCGCCAGCGTCAGGTCGTGCAACGCGTCGACCACCGTGATTCCCCACTCGCGACGGAGCTCATCGACGATCTCAAGGGCCTCGACACGGTGGGCGAGGTCGAGCGCGCTCGTCGGTTCATCCATCACGAGCACGGGAGCTTCCTGCGCCAGCGCCCGGGCGAGAACGGCCCGCTGGCGTTCCCCGCCCGACAGTGTGGAGAGGTGTCGGGTGGCCAGGTGACGCAGATCAAGGCGCTCCAGGAGCCGGCGGCAGTGGTCGACGTCGTCGGGAGATTCGACTGCGAGATACCCGATGTGAGGCGTGCGGCCGAGCAGCGTGTACTCGAACACCGTCATGTCCGCCGGAATCTCGGGTGCCTGGGGCACGTAGGCCACTGTCCTGGCGCGCTCACGGTGGCTCATCCGAAGCGTCTCTCGTCCCGCCACCCGGACCGTTCCTTCGTGAGCGATCACGCCGGCCACCGCTCGAAGCAAAGTGGTCTTGCCGGCGCCGTTGGCCCCGATCAGCCCGACCCATTCCCCGCTGACAATCGACATACTGACCTCGTCGACGACCTTCCGATCGTCGAAGCGTACGGAGACCGCGTCGAGCTCGACGATGGGTTGCCGTCGCTCGTCGGACACCGGGATGGCCGCCTTGGTCCCGGGCGTTTGTACGATCGCCATCACGTGTCCCCGACCCCGACGCCGCGGGACGCACGTCGGGAGACCAACACGAAGAGGAAGAACGGGGCTCCGACACACGCGGTGACCACACCGATGGGTACTTCGGCCGGTGCCTGGACGGTGCGGGCCACCAGGTCGGCTCCGACCAGGAACGCGGCGCCGCCGACCATGGCGACGGGCAGGATGACCCGGTAGCTGGCGCTCGAGGTCAGTCTGACGGTATGGGCGACGATGATCCCCACAAAACCGATGAGCCCGCTCACCGACACGGCGGCGGCGGTGCCGAGCGTGGCCGCGGCGACCACCACCATTCGGGTTCGGCCCGGATGGATCCCCAGCGTTCCGGCCTCCTCCTCACCTACGCGCAACACGTCGAGCATGCGGCGATGGGCCAGCAACACCGCGGCACTCACGAGGACGTAGGGAAGGATGGAGGTCACGTCGGACCACGATGCCACGGAGAAGCTGCCCAGTATCCAGTTGTAGATCTGACGGATCTGCTCCTGGTCGCGTTGCTGCATGTACGTCTGCACAGCGGTGAGCAGGGCGGCCACGGCGACGCCGGCGAGAACAATCGAACGCCCCCATGCCCGGCGCCCACCGGCCACTCCGATCAGGTAGGTGGCCGTGACGGCCAGCGACCCGCCGACGAACGCGAAGATCGGGAGGAACGCCGAGGAATCTCCTCCGTAGACGATCTCGACCGTCGCCCCCAGGCCAGCCCCCGCCGCGACCCCGAGGAGGTAGGGATCGGCCAGCGGGTTGCGGAACAATCCCTGGTAAGCGGCACCCCCCGAGGCCAACATGGCACCGACGAGCCCAGCCAGCACGACCCGCGGAGCCCGCAACTGCCACACGATGGCCTGGTTGATCGCCGGCGTTCCTGTGTGGAAGCGAACCAGCGGCAGGTGTGAGAGCAGGGTCCCGACCACCTGTGAGGGAGGGATGGACACAGGACCGGTGCACAGGGCGACCAGTGACAGCCCGACGAGCGCCGCGGCAGCCACCACCATCGGGATCGCGGCAGAGCGGGATCCGCTGGACGTCCCCGGGGTCACGACGCCGGGTGCGCCTTCATTTCGGCGGCAACCTCGGACAAGAGGAGGACGATCCGCGGCCCCCACCTCGAAGCGATGTCGTCGTTGAGCTTGAGGACGCGCCCGTGCTTGACCGCGGACAGATTGGCCCATCCGGGGCGGGCCGCCACCGTGGCCGGCGACTGCCCACAGCAGAGCGTGTCTGCCAGCAGGATATAGCTGGGGTTGGACTTCAAGATGTACTCGCCGCTCAATTGCGGATACCCACCTGACGCGGCAGAGCCCGTGGCTCCGTCGGCGATGCTACGCAGGCCCAGGAGACCGAGCACCTGCCCGATGAACGTGCTCGAGGTGGCCGAGTAGTAAGTCTGGTCGAGCTCGTAGTAGTACGTCGCCGTCGAATGCGGCGACCGGTGCACCGACGCCACCACCTGGGCGATCTGTCGCTTGATCCGCACCACCTCGGCGCGCGCCTGTACCTCGTGCCCGGTGAGCACACCCAGCTGCATGAACTGCGCGTACTCCTGTGCCAAATTCGACGCGGCCGGAGTGCTGAGAACCGGAACACTGAGCGCGCCCAACTGGCTGTCGACGCTGGGGGGCTCGTCGGAGAGGATCACGAGGTCCGGCTTGTCGGCGGCGATCGCCTCGACGTTCGGGTCGTTGCCGTCGAGCCCGGTGCGCGGCGCCGACGACGGGTAGTCCGAATCCTTGTCGACTGCCTTGACCTGGCTGCCTGCCCCAATGGCGTAGAGCATCTCGGTCGCCGTCGGAGACAGCGACACGATCGCCGTAGGCCGGGTCGGGACCGTCACCGCGCCATTGGCGGCGTGCACCGTGGCCGGGAACGGCGCCGATGCCAAGGCCGCCGCGTACGTCTTTGAAGCGGGAGCGGTCGACAACACTGCGGTCACCACGACCAGCGCGAGCAAGGGCGCGGAGGTCGTACGACGTCGCCACGTGGGCCGGCTGAACATATCGATCATCCTCCATCGGTGAGCGGAGGACGAAGTGCGCCCGCTCCGACACCCGACGGGGGTACCGAACGAACCGCCCTTCCTCCGAGGACTGGTTACGTTGGCGCGCGCCAGGCGGCTGGGCTCGCCCCCGGAGGGTCCGGGAGCCTCACCATTGCGGGACAGCGCCGGAATTCGACCGGACTTCGCTGCACACGTGCCACTCCGAAGTCAGGCCATGCCCGGCCGGAGCAGCAGCACCGTACCATGGGCGAGCGAACCCCGCGCCGGTGCCCTGGCCCGGGCCCGGGCTCACCATCGAGGAGATCGCGAGTGCCCTCTCTTCCAACGTCCCCGACTCGACGAGGACGTGCCGGGCCGCGTGATGGCGCTCTCGGTGATGGGCTTCGGGGACACCGGCGGTCTCGCCAACCTGCTCATCGGGCCCGTGGTGGGAGCCGTGCGCATCACCAACGTGCTCCTCTTCGTTGCCGGGGTCGCCCCGGTGCGGACTGCGACGCCGAGGTCAGGTCGACGCGGACCCCACCGTGAGGTCCACATTCGCCTCCTTGGCCGCCAGCACCTTGTCGAGCAGGTCCCGCAAGTGTCCCAGTTCCACTTCGCTGAGCGCGGAGAAAGCCTCAGGTGGGATTGACAAGATCTGCTGGACCTCGGCGGCCACGGCGCGCCCCGCGTCGGTGAGCACGACCATCTTCACGCGCCGGTCGTCGGGCGCCGTCTCCCGCCGGGCCAGACCCCGCTCATCGAGGTTGTCGACGAGCGCCGTGATGTAGGACGGGTCGCATGCGAGACTCCGGGCCATCTCGCCCATGGACAGACCGTCCTCTTCGGCGAGGAGCATCAGGGCCCGGATGGCTCCCGGAGACATCTTCATACGAACTCTCAAGGCGACCGTCCGCGCCATGTGCTCGCCCTCGAAGACGACGCGTCGTAGACGATCGAAAGCCTCTTCGGCCACTCCCATGGCCGAGATTCTCGCACCGGACGTCGCCGTTTACAATTGAATAGGTTGGTGAATACGTTGGGCTGCATGCATCCGACCTCGACGACTCGCTTCGGATGACGGAGGACCCCACCGGTTCCGCCGGAGCCGGCGGCGGGGAGGTCGCCTCCCTGCTCAGAGACGTCGTCGCACGTCTCGCTCGGGCCGGATGCGTCGCCGCGGAGGACGAGGCGAGCGAGCTGATCGCTGCGGCGGGGGCCGACCGGACCGTGCTCGAGAGACTCGTCGCCCGGCGGGCGGAGGGCGAGCCATTGGCCTGGATCACCACGTGGTCCCGATTCGGACAATTCGAGGTCCACGTGGACACCGGGGTCTACGTCCCACGCTGGCAGAGCGTGGAGCTGGCTCGGCGGGCCGTGTCGCGCCTGCCTCATGACGGCCTCGCCGTCGACGTGTGCACCGGGTCAGGTGCGCTGGCCCTCGCTCTGCGCCGAAGCCGTCCGACGGCGCACATCGTGGCCACCGACGTCGACGCTCGCGCCGTCGCGTGCGCACGGGCCAACGGCGTTGCGGCATACCGGGGGGACCTGTTCGAAGCCGTCCCCTCGGAATTCCGGGGACGGACCGACGTGGTCGTCGCCGTGGCGCCCTACGTGCCCACGTCCGCGCTCGAGGTCCTCCCCCGCGACACGTTGCACTTCGAAGACGTCACGCTCTACGACGGCGGATCTGACGGCACGTGCGTGATCCGGCGCATCCTGGCCGACGCGCCGGACTTTCTGCGCCCTGGAGGCGCGCTGTTACTCGAGGTGGGAGGCACCCAGCACCGCCTCCTCGCACCTGAGCTCGAGCGACTCGGCTACACCGGGGTCGAGACCTGGGCCGACGACGACGGCGACCTCCGGGGTATCCAGGCCGTGCGGTGACCGTCACCGAGGCGTTCGGCGGGCGAACACCAGGGCGACCGACGAGCGGTCCACCACTTGCCAGCGCGGGTCGTGGGTCAAGAACACGGAGAGCGCGGAGTGCGGCGCCCAGACGACATACGAGACGTGGTAAGTGGCCAGCACCCGATCGGGATCGACGTTCATGTCCGCCACGTCGAAGTACTCATTGAGCACCGCGCCCTCGAAGAGGTCGGTGCGCCCGTCGACGAACGTGGCACGGTGGCGGGCAATCGAGTAGTCACCCCAGGTGTATTCCGTGAAGATCCGTCCCCGCTGGGAGCTCAGGTAGTCGAAGGCCTGGACGGGCAAGGTGGGCGCCAGCGAGCCGGGTGGGACCGACGGCGCCGCCACGATGAAGGCCGCGAGCACGATGAGTCCTCCGCCGACCCACCGGCGCGTGCGCGCCGACCAGGGTGCCCTATTCGGCAACATGGCGGCCAGCCCGGCCACCACCACCATGAGATACACGACGAGGCGTTGCGTCCGCAGCGCCTCCACGAACAACACGACCGTCAGCGACCCCTCCAGCACGGGAACGCGGCGGGCGCGCACGCAGGCGACGAAGACGACCAGCGGGATGCAGTACGCCAGCAGGGCCATCACCGAGTGGAAGTCCGGCGAGCTCCACTCCGAGATGTGCTGGCCGATCTGGGCGTTGCGCGACACGTCGAGGTCGTAGACGAGGAGCTGCGGTCCGTAGGGCGTGACGCAACAGGCGGCCAGGTTGGCCATCACCGTGAGCCCGAGCCACGCCGTCCAGGGTGACTGGTGCATGCCGTACCACCGAGCGACCACGCGAGTCGGGGCCAGCGACCACCCGAACTCGACGGCGATGACGATCAGGCCGAGCAGCACCGAGCCGTGAGTGTTCACCCAGGCCAGGAAGAGCGGTGGGAGGACGAGGAGCCACCGGGGGTCCTGGCGCGCCTTGGTCAGCAGCAGCAGCTCCAGGGGCAACCATACGAGTGAGAAGTCGAGCCCGCGGTCGCTCGCCAACGTCCCGGCCAGGCCAAAAGCCAGCAAGAGCACGATGGCGACCACCCGTCCGCCCTTGGCCCCCAACGCCCGGAGGTAGGCCGTGGTCGCCAGCAGGGACAGTCCGCCCAGCACGGTCGCGTACAGGTCCCAGGCTGCCGCTCCGAACACCCGGAACAACCCGGCCAGCACCAGCTCCGAGCCCCACTCGTCGGTCACCCAGCGACGATGGGCCTCGGTGTAGCTGAACGGATCGAGCCCCACGAAGGCGTGGTGGGAGAGCATCCACTGGCCTGCCGCGAGTGACCAGAATTCGTCGTTGGACAACTGGTGGTCGAGTGCCACCGCCGCGACGAAGGCGATCCCGAGCACCAGGCCGGTCCACTCGATGGCCCGGTGCGAGATCCGCCTTCCCGACGACCCAGCCGGTTCGCCGGTTACCGGGTTCGGCGGCCCATGGGCCGCTCCGGTCGCCCCCGCGTCATGGGTCTCGACGACCTGGGCGCTCGCGTGCACTGCTCCCCCCTCGCCGTACCGGCCCGGGACGCAACGTACGACATGCACGTGCACGTCGGAGTCGCCGGGTGGTTGCGATCGCGTCGCAGCGACGACGAGGTGGGCCCTCAGCAGCTGGGTTGGAGCACCAGCGCCTTGATCAACGCCCCCCACTCGTAGACGATGCCCCGGGTCCAGGCCCCTATCCCCTGGGGCGGGACGCCGACTTCGAGCACCTGGCCCGGGTAACAGCGCCCGATGCGCAACCGCGCCCGGGTGGCTTGCTGGGTGGGCATCACCACGATGATGCGGTGCCAGCCATGCTTTGCCGCGAGACGTCCGATCTCACGACCCTCGCCCTGGGTGGTCACCGGAACGGGACGGAAGCAGAACACCTCAATCCCCGGGAGAGCTTGGACAAACGTCTCGCACTGCTCCGACGGGTTCAACGAGATGACCATGTTGGGCGCGTACCCGTCCTTGGCCAGCTTCACGGCTTCCTCGGGTGGAGCCGGGCTGCCGCCACCGAGGACGAAGATGGCGTCCGATCGCTCGGGCGCATTGAGGTCGGGGTAGACGAACAGACGGAGTGTCAGCGCACAGAACCCAGCTACCACCGCCAGCAGGGAAACGACCGCGACGATCCGGGCGCGCCTCGTTCGAAGTCCCACCATCGCGCAACACTCTGGCAGCCGGCCGGCACGACGCGCAGATCGCGCCCCAAGGCGGCCTGCCCGATCAACCCGAAAGGTGCTCCCGCATCGCGGCCCGCGCGGCAGCCACGCCGCACATGCCGTGGACCCCTCCCCCCGGTGGCGTCGACGCGGAGCAGAGATACACACCGTCGATCGGCGTCCGGTACGGGTTCCAGCTCATCACAGGTCGGAACAGGGTCTGGCGAACGGTGGCCGCGCCGCCACTGACGTCGCCGCCGAGCAGGTTGGGGTTTTCCCGTTCGGCCTCTGCCGCCACACGCACGGACCGCGCCCGTACCCGGTCACGAAAGCCGGGCGCGAACCGCTCGATCTGCGCCTCCATGCGCTCGCTCATGTCGAGCGGCGACCCGTTCGGCACGTGGCAGTACCCCCACAGCGTGTGCATTCCGGCCGGCGCCCGCGTCGGGTCGACGACGCTCGGTTGAGCCACCAGCACGAAGGGTCGGTCGGCGTGCTGGCCAGCCTTGACCGTCGCCTCAGCCCGTGCCACCTCTTCGAAGGTGCCGCCCACGTGCACCGTGGCGGTGGCTCGGCACGCCTCTGCGCTCCAGGGCACAGGCCCGTCGAGGGCCCAGTCCACCTTGCAGCTGCCGGGACCGGGCCGAAAGCGCGCCCACGGGCGGGCGGCGCGGCGGGACAGGCGCGAACCGGCGAGGGCGACGAACTGGCGCGGGGAGACGTCGAGCAGCACCACGCGCGCCGGTGGCAGCTCCGCCAGCGAGGTCACCCAGTGATCGGTGCGCACCACGCCGCCCAGTCGTCGTATCTCGGCGACCACCCCGCGCCCGATGGCCTCACTGCCCCCTTCGACGACGGGCCATCCCGCTCCGTGGCCCAGCACCATCAGGAGCAGGCCGAAGGCGGAGGTCAACGGGGCCGAGAGCGGCTGCATGGAATGCGCGGCCGCGCCCGCCAGCAAGGCCCGGGCCGAATCGGTGGCGAAGCGGCGTGCGGTGTGACGTGCCGACGGCGCACCCAGCCGCGCGAACTGGGCCAGGGCGAGCGGATCGGGCGGGATGCTCCGCATCGGCCCGAGCACGTAGGCCACGATCCGATCCATCCAGTCCACCAGCGGACCCATCAGGTGCCGGTAGGCGGCGGCGTCACCTCCGAGGTGCGCCGCCGTCTCATCGGTGTCGCGGTACAGCGCGGCCGCCCGTCCCCCGCCGAGCGGATGAGCGAACGGCAGGGCCGGCTGGCAGAGCACCACACCGAGTGACGCCAGGTCGAGGGAGCGGAAGAACGGAGACGCCATCAACGCGGGGTGCACCGCCGAGCAGACGTCGTGGCGGAACCCTGGAAGAGTCAGCTCCTCGGTCCGCGTGCCGCCGCCCGCTCTCGATGCCCCCTCGAGGACCTCGACCTCGTGTCCGGCCCGGAGGAGCGTCAGCGCAGCCGCCAACCCGTTGGGGCCCGCGCCCACCACGACGGCGTCCACTAGGAGACGCGAACGGTCAGGGGACGACCGCCTCGGCTTCGACTTCGACCCTCCAGGCGGGGTCCAGGAGCGCGGCCACCACCACCATGGTCGCGGCCGGGCCGACCTCGCCCAGGAGCTCACGGTGCACCGCCCCGACTGCTTCGGCGTCGTCGGCCGAGGTGAGGTACATCCGAGTCCGCACGACGTGGTCGAGGGAGGAACCGGCAGTCTCGAGCGCGGTCTTGATGAGCGCGAAGCACCGCCTGGCCTGGAGGTCCGCACCGTCGGGGCACCGGCCCCCGGGCAGTCCCGGCACGTACACCCGATCGGCCACACGGACGGCCCGGCTGAACCCGATGGCCGGCTCGAACGGCGAACCCGAGGCAACTCGGGTGCGCCCGGTCACGCCGAGCATCATCTCACGCCCTGCGGGAGCCCGATCACCGTTCTCAGCTGATCAGGCGTGCCCGCGGAACTCGTGCTCGATGTGCCCGGACGACTCGAACTGCAACGTCGAATGCGCCACGTCGAAATGGCCCGAGAGACAGTCCTGCAGGTGATCGAGCACCCGCCCCGCCTCGCCCGAGGTGAAGCAGTCGTCGGTGATGACGACGTGTGCGGTGAGGATTGGCAGCTCAGACGTGAGCGTCCATGCATGCAGGTCGTGCACGGACTGGACCTCGGGCAGCTCCAGCAAGTGCCGGCGCACCTCGTCGAGGTCGATGTGCTCGGGGGTGGCCTCCAACAAGATGTTGACAGCCGGTCGGAGCAACTCGACGGCGGCCTTCACCATCAGTGCCACCACGACGAGCGACGCGATGGCGTCGGCCCGGTCGAACCCCCACACGACGATGACGACGCCGGCGAGGAGCGTGCCGACGAAGCCGTACAGGTCGGTGAGGATGTGGCGAAACGCGCCCTCGACGTTGAGCGAGCTCCGGTTTGCCCGGGCCAAGGTCATGGTGGCGGCCAGGTTCACCGCCACCCCGACCGAAGCCACGACGATGAGGACGGCCCCGTGCACCGGGGAGGGGTGCGCGAGTCGGGTGAGAGCGTCGTAGGTCACCAGCGCCGAGACGACGAGGAGGGCGATGGCGTTGGCGGCGGCGGCGAGAATCTCGGCTCGCTTCAGACCGTAGGTGTGCGACCCGGTCTCGGGACGAGCCGCCAGTCGGATGGCGATGAGGGAGCCGGCGATGGCCCCCACGTCGACCAGCATGTGGCCGGCGTCGGCGAACAGCACCAGCGAGTTCGAGGCGATGGCCGCGCCCACCTCGAAGGCCATGAAGACGATCAGCAGCGCCAGGGCGGCTCTCAGCGCCCGCCGGTCCGTGTCGGCCGACGGGCCGTCAGTCATCGCTGATCACATGATCGGCGTGCGTCAACACGGCCTCGACCAGTCCGCGCACGTGGGCATCGTCGACGACGTAGAAGACGCGGGTGCCCTGGCGGCGACGGCGCACCAGCCTGGCCAGCCTGAGCTTGGCCAGGTGCTGGGAGACCGCGGCGGGTTGAGCTCCGACGACCTCGGCCAGTTCGTTGACCGAGTGCTCGCTCTCCAACAGGGCCCAGATCACCCGCAGGCGCGTCTCGTCGCCCAGCAGCTTGAGCATGCCCACGGCGGAGCGGAACTCCTCTTCCGCCGGGCTCCCGGCCCCCACACCCTCAACTATCTGCGTAGGCACGCAGATAGATTACACGCCGGCGCCGCACGGATGCCGCTCAGTGCCCCCCGGACGACGAGGTGAAGTCCGACAGGGGGGGTGCCGTCACGGTGCAAGGCTGGTTCACCGAGGCCTGCGGCAGCGCCGCCTCCATGACCGCCTTCATGACCGGCCCCGCCACACCCGCACCGTCCGACGCGATGTTCTGTTTGGGCACCACGACGGCCACGGCGATCTGCGGGTTGTCGGCGGGGGCGAAGCCGATCATCCAGTCGTGGTTGACACCCTGGGTCGCGCCCGTCTGGGCCGTCCCGGTCTTGACGGCGGCACACAGGTACGACGGGAATCCCACACCGGAGGCGGTGCCGTTCGTGACCACGCCCTCCATGAGGGCCGTGACCGCCTGGGCCGCTTGGGGCGTGGCGACGGTGGCCGCCGACTTCGGCGTGTAGGTCTGCACCTCCGCCCCCTGGGAGTCGTGGATGGACGACATCAGGTGCGGCGTCATGAGCACGCCGCCGTTGGCGATGCCGGCGGCGACCATGGCGTTCTGCAGCGCCGTCTCCTGGACGGTGTCCTGTCCGATGGCGGTATAGGCCTGGAGGGCCTGGGCGTTGGCCGGCAGAGACTGGAGGGGCGAGCTGATCACTCCGGGGAGGTCGATGGCGGGCACCGAGTTGAAGCCGAACAGCTCGGCCTGCTGGCGCAGCGTCGACACGCCCTCCTGCACGCCCAGCTCGCCGTAGCCCGGGTCACAGGAGAAGGGCAGCATCTGGGTCATCGTCCCGCCGCAGGGACCGCTCTCGTCGCACAGTGGCTTGTTCGAATCGGAGAACGTCTGGCATTTCTGGACCGGGTAGTCGAACCCCGCCAACGAGGGTTTCAGGTTGTACGCCGCGGTGGACGTCACCACCTTCATGGTGGACCCGGGGAAGAAGAACTCACGCGTGGCGATCGGACGCAGCGGGAAGTACCCCTCGGGGTCCGCATGGATGTCGGTGTAGTAGGCGTCCTGTTCGGCCGGGAGTGACGGGCTCACCAAGGCGTTGGGGTCGAAGGTCGGGTTGGACACCATGGCCAGCACCGCCCCGGTCTTGGGGTTGAGGACCACGACCGCGCCGTCCTTGTCGGGCCCCGGCGGCAGCGTGGTCAGCGCGTTCCAGGCCGCCTGTTGGAGCGAGGGCTCCACGGTGAGCGTCACGTTGTCGGTGGTGACGGACGTCTGTTCGCGGAACAACAGCTGGCTCAGCGTCTGCGCCGCGGACTGATGAGGGCCGAGGAACGAGTCGTACTCGTTTTCGATCCCGGCGGTGCCGTAGTAGAGGGCCGAGTCGTACCCGGTGATGCCGGCGTAGAGCGGCCCCTGCGGGTAGTAGCGGAGGAAGTGGTAGTCGTACCCGGTGGAAGCCTTCACGGCGGCCGGCGTGGACACCGATTCGGCCAGGACCGTGCCGTCGGCGGCCAGGATCTTGCCCCTCGGGTCGAGGTAGCGCTGCGATGCCACACGGGGGTTGTTGGGTGAGGTCTGCAGCTGTTTGCCCTTGACCAGCTGGATGTTCACCAGCTGCGCCACCACGAGCCCGAGACAGGCCACCAGGACGACCCCCAGCCACCTGATGCGACGGCCCATCAGCGCGGCAGCCGCGTCGCGTCGGAGCTGGACACCGCCGGAATGGTAGGCGGCGGAACCGCCCGGGAGGCATCATCCCCTCCCGGATGGCAACCGGGCGGCGACCGTCCCGAGACCCGGCGGCGTCAGAGTGGGTGCCGGGCCGCAGTGCTCCCATGCCCGCCCGAATGCGAGAGGAATGACGTGATCCGCCGCACCACCACCCTGGTCAACGGGGTTGCCGCCGCCCTGGTCCTGACGACCGCCATGGCGGCGGCACCGGACGCTCACGGCGAGGAGGTGGCGCACGCCGCCGGCTTCACGGCCACGCAGAAGTGGAGCGACACCCTGAACGACCCCGGCAACCCCATCGCCCTGTCCTCCCCCAACGTGGCCGAACTCGACGGGCAGCCGTCCGTCGTGGTGGGGGACCGGCAGGGCTGGGTCTACGCCCTCCACGTGGCCAACGGGTCCTACGTGTCGGGCTGGCCCTACAACGCCGGCGCACCGGTCGATTCGTCGCCTTCGGTCGCCCCGATCAACATTTTCGGGCTCGACACCGTCTACGTCGGCAGTGGCAACGCCGGCTCTCCGGCCAGTGGGGGCTACCAGGCCATCTCGCCCGGCGGCGGAGACCAGTGGTTCGTGCAGGAGACCAACCCGCCGGGCGACCCGGTCGCCCACAACGGCGTGGCCGCCTCGCTGACCGTCGGCTCCTACGCCTACGGCTACGGCGTCGAAGCCGGCTCGCTCGGACAGAACACCGACGCGCTCGGCGCGGGCAACGGGGCCATGCTGGGTGGGTTCCCCTGGTTCCAGGGCGACTCGGTCTTCTCCACCGCCGCGGTGGCGGACCTCTACTCCGACGGCAACAGCGAGATCGTCAGCGGAGGCGACTCCAGCGCCGGCCTGGCCTACGGCCAGAACTACGCCAACGGCGGGCACATCCGCATCCTCTCGACCGCCGGCAACGCGGGAGCGCCCTCCCCGGCCGGCGGCCTCATCTGCGAATACGACACCAACCAGAACATCGACCGGTCGTCGCCGGCGGTCGGGCAGTTCCTGGGCGGCGGCGGCGTGGGCATCGCCATCGGCGACGGGAGCTACTACTCCGGCGCATCGGACTCCCACAAGATCTTCGCCCTGAACACGGGGTGCGGCCTGGCCTGGAGCGACATCCTCAACGGGGTGACCGCCGACTCGCCCGCCCTGGCCGACGTGCAGGGCAACGGCCAGCTCGCCGTGGTGGAGGGGACGACCGCCAACACCATCTACGCCCTCAACGGAGCCAACGGCGCGGTGATCTGGGCCGAGCCGACGAGCGGTCAGGTGATCGGGTCCCCCGTGACGGCCGACCTCACCGGAGGGGGATACCAGGACGTGATCGTCCCGACTTCGAACGGGATCGACGTCTTCGACGGGCGGTCGGGCTCCGAGGTGGCGACCCTCGCCCCCAACGACGGTTTCCAGAACTCGCCACTGGTGACCGACGACCCCGACGGCCACATCGGGATCACCGGGGCGGGCTACGCCGTGGTGGGTGGCA
The DNA here is from genome assembly GCA_963787485.1 of uncultured Acidimicrobiaceae bacterium. Taxonomy (GTDB): domain Bacteria; phylum Actinomycetota; class Acidimicrobiia; order Acidimicrobiales; family RAAP-2; genus Bog-473. The sequence continues at coordinate 400,449 of CAWBDF010000003.1, forward strand.
ACCTCGTGAGCGTCATCACCCACTGGGAGATCGACAACACCGCCGGCACGGGCTCGGCCGTGAACGAGCACGGCGCGTGGCCCCAGTTCCACCACGACCCCCAACTGACCGGCGACGCCGGCACCCCGCCGCCCGCCCCGATCAACGTGCCCTGCAACGCCCCCTCCGGCGCACCCGACGGGTACATCCTCTCGGCCAGCGACGGGGGCGTCTTCACCTTCGGGAACATCCCGTTCTGCGGATCGACGGGCAGCATCCGCCTCAACAGGCCAGTGGTGGCGACGGCCCTCACGTCGAACGGTGGCGGCTACTGGGAGGTGGCGTCCGACGGCGGCATCTTCGCCTTCGGCAACGCCGGCTTCTACGGCTCAATGGGAGGCAAGCCCCTCAACGCACCGGTCGTCGGGATGGCGGCCACGCCTGACGGGCGCGGCTATTGGGAGGTGGCGTCCGACGGAGGCATCTTCACCTTCGGGGACGCCGGCTTCTACGGGAGCGCCGGGAACCTGCCCCTGGTCCGGCCCATCGTGGGCATGGCGGCGACCCGGGACGGACGTGGCTACTGGCTGGTGGCCTCCGACGGCGGCGTCTTCTCCTACGGCGATGCCCGCTTCTGCGGCTCCATGGGGGGACACCCGCTCAACTCCCCCGTCGTCGGCATGGCGGGCGACCCGCAGACCGGGGGCTACTGGGAGGTGGCGGCGGATGGAGGAGTCTTCTCCTTCGGCGCGCCCTTCTACGGGTCCACCGGGAACATCCGCCTCAATGCGCCGATCGTCGGGATGGAGGCCAACCACGACGGATCGGGATACCGCTTCGTGGCCTCCGACGGCGGCGTCTTCTCCTACAACGCGCCGTTCGACGGCTCCATGGGCGGACGGCCGCTGAACCGCCCGGTCGTCGCCGTGGCGGGCTCCTGAGCGCTGGCACAGCCCGGACCGCCTCCACGTCGTGGTCCGGCGCGGCCCCCCTTTAACCTCCACTCTATGGATCGATCCTTCTCGGTGAACTGGGACTATCGGTGTCCCTTCGCCCGCAACGCGCACGAGCACGTGGTCGCCGGCCTGCGGGGCGGGGCGGAGTGGGACGTCGCGTTCCGCGTCTTCTCGCTCGACCAAGCGCACGTGGACGAAGGTGGCACCCCGGTGTGGGACGAACCCGACCGCTACCCGGCGCTGACGGCCAACCTGGCCGGGGTGGTGGTACGCGACCGCATGCCCGAGCAGTTCCTGGACGTCCACGCCGCCCTCTTCTCGGCCCGTCACGACCGGTCGCTCGACCTGCGGGACCGTTCGGTCCTGGTGCAGGTCCTCGACGACGCCGGCGTGGACGGCTCGGCCGTGGTGGCCGAGGTGGACGACGGCTGGCCCCTCGAGGTCCTCCGCCACGAGCACTCCGACGCGGTCGAACGCCTCCACGTGTTCGGTGTCCCGACGTTCATCACCACGGCCGACGCCGTCTTCGTCCGGCTCATGGACCGCCCACACGGCGACGTCGACCTGGCCGTGTCGACCATTGCGCGGGTGCTCGATCTGCTCTCGGGGTGGCCCGAGCTCAACGAGTTCAAGCACACCGTGCTGCCCGGCTGAGGCGCCTCCGGGCCGCGGCCTTGGCGATCTCAGGCGCCGGGCGGCCGGTACGAGGCCTGTCGCTTGGCTGCGGCGTCGATCTCCTCGGGGCTCAAGAGCACCACGGTGCGGGTGGTCACCCCGCCACCGGCGTTGACGATCAGCCCGACGGCGGCGGCCGACGTGTTGTCGGGCATGTCGGTGATCAGATAGGCGTCGGTGGCGCCGAAGGCGAAGTAGAAGGCCTCGACCGAGCCTCCCACGTCCTCAATGGCCGCCTTGGCGGCGGCCACGCGGGCCGAGCCCCCTTCGGACCTGAGCCCCTTGACCCCCTCGTGCGTGTAGCTCACTTCGACCAGGTACTTCGGCATGTCTGCCCCCTTTCCCGGGATCCGGCCTCCAAGCCTACGAACGCCCCGCCGTGGCGTCACGTGGCAGCCGAGGCCGAGTCGTCCGTCCGGTCCGGGGGGCCAGTGGGCGCGCGGGCCCTGGTCGGCGGTATCCTTCGACCATGACGCAGAAACCGATTGCCGAAGGCATCTTCACGTCACCGCCCGACGAGCCCCGCCTCATCGGCTCGCGCTGCCCGAAGTGCGGCCTCACGACCTTCCCGAAGTTGGCATCGTGCGCGGGATGCCCGTCGGACACCATGGAAGAAGTGCTGCTCGAGCCGCGCGGGCCTCTGTGGGTCTTCACCACCCAGCAGTTCCGGCCCAAGCTGCCCTATCGGGGCCCCGAGGACCCCAACGCGGAGTGGCAGCCCTACGGTGTCGGGTACGTCGACCTGGGCGACGTCCGGGTCGAGGGGCGGCTGACCGAGAGCGACCCGGCCAAGTTGCGGATCGGCATGGAGATGGAGCTGACGCTGATCCCGTTCGGGACGGACGAAGAAGGAAACGAGCTCCTGAATTACGCGTTCGCGCCCGTGGGCTCGTAGAAGAACCGATCGAAGGAGGAACGAGACATGGAAGACGTCGCCATCATTGGGGTTGGGTTGCACCCGTTCGGGCGCTTCCCCGGGAAGAGCGCGATCGACATGGGCGCCGAGGCCATCCACAGCGCGCTGCGGGACGCGGGGCTCAACTGGGAGCAGATCCAGATCGCCATCGCCGGGAGTTCGGAGATCGGCTGTGCCGACGCTGTCGTGAGCCGGGTCGGCATGACGGGGATCCCGTTCCACAACGTGGGCAACGGCTGCGCCACCGCGGCGACCGCGCTCTCCATGTCGGCGGACGCCATCCGCTACGGGAAGGCCGACATCGCCATGGCGGTGGGTCTCGACAAACACCCCGCCGGTGCCTTCACCGGTGACCCCGAAGGCGTGGGCCTCCCCCAGTGGTACGGCGAATCGGGCTACTTCCTCACCACGCTGTACTTCGCCATGAAGATCCACCGGTACATGCACGACTTCGACATCGACGAGCGAACGCTGGCCAAGGTGGCAGCCAAGAACTTCCGCAACGGCTCGAAGAACCCCAACGCCTTCCGCCGCAAGCCCCTCACCGAGGAGCAGATCCTCGAGTCGCCCTATCTGAACTACCCGCTGCGCCAGTACATGTACTGCGCTCCGGACGAGGGGGCCGGCGCGGTGGTGCTCTGTCGCGCCGACCGGGCCCGCGAGTTCACCGAGACGCCGATCTACCTCAAGGCCAGCGTGGTGCGGACGCGCCGCCTCGGCGCCTTCGAGGTCCTCAGCCCCTCCATGCCGGTCGACCGGATCGAGGGTCCGACGGTGGACGCCTCGCGAGCCGCCTACGAGATCGCGGGCATCGGGCCCGAGGACGTCGACATCGCGCAGCTCCAGGACACCGAGGCCGGAGCCGAGATCATGCACATGGCCGAGAACGGCCTCTGCAAGGACGGCGCGCAGACGATGATGCTCGAGTCCGGCGAGACCGAGATCACCGGGCGCCTGCCCGTCAACACCGACGGCGGCCTCATCGCCAACGGGGAGCCCATCGGGGCGTCCGGGCTTCGGCAGGTCTACGAGCTCGTCAACCAGCTCCGGGGCACCGCGGGCGATCGTCAGGTGCCGAACAACCCCAAGGTGGGCTACGCCCAGCTCTACGGGGCACCGGGCGTCGCCGGCGTGTCGATCCTGAGCCGCTGACCGCATCCTCTCCCGAGGTGCCGGTCGACCCGGTGCAACACCTCCTCGACGTCGAGGAGATCAAGCGGCTCAAGGCCCGATACTTCCGCCTGCTCGACGCCAAGGACTGGGACCGCTTCGAATCGCTCTTCACGGAGGATCTGGAGTTCTTCTACGCCACGCCCGAGCATCAGTTCGTGCCGGACGGCGCCGTTCGGACCAGCGACGGCCGGGCCCAGGTCGGGCGCGACCTGCTGCTCTCCTTCTTGCGACAGGGCGACCAGAGCATCACCACGGTGCATCACGGCTTCATGCCCGACATTGTGGTCGTGGGCGTTGACGAAGCCGTCGGGCGCTGGAGCATGGCGGACTACACCAGGCTGCTCACCGACGACGGTCCAGTCTGGTTCCGGGGCTACGGGGGGCACGAGGAGACCTACGCCCGCACCACCGAGGGCTGGCGCATCCGTTCATGCGTCTTCCACCGCGACGACTTCGACCCGACGCCATGGGCGCCCGGGATGTCCTGACGTGGCGACAAGCCTGGTCACCGGAGCCAGCAGAGGCATCGGCAAGGCCATCGCCGTGCACCTGGCCAGGGCTGGTTTCGACGTCGCCGTCAGCGCCCGCACGCTGGCCGAAGGAGAACGACGGGAACATTCCTCGACCGTTCGTCGGTCCGACACCTCCCCGCTGCCCGGCTCGCTGGCCACCACGGTTGGCCTCGTCGAGGCCGAAGGGGTCCGCTCGTTGACCGTCCAGTGCGACCTCACCGATCGTCCATCGGTGGTGGCCGCGGCCGACACCGTGCTGGCGGCGTGGGGTTCGGTCGACGTGCTCGTGAACAACGGAAGGTACGTGGGTCCGGGCCACATGGACCGGTTCCTCGACACGCCCCTCGAGCTCCTCGACCAGCACCTCGAGGCCAACGTCATGGCACCGCTGACGCTGATCGCCCATCTGCTGCCGTCCATGCTCGCACGGGGCTCGGGGACCATCGTGAACATCACCTCGTCGGCAGGCTACGAGGACCCGCCGGCGCCAGCAGGGGACGGTGGATGGGGGCTCGGGTACGCGCTCAGCAAAGCCGCCCTGCATCGGGTGGCGGGCGTCCTGGCCGTCGAGCTCGGTGAACGTGGCATTCGGGCCTACAACATCCAGCCCGGGTTCGTGGCTACCGAACGCATGGCGCAGGACATGGCCGCCTTCGGTTTCGAGGCATCCTCGGGGGCGCCGGCCGACGTGGTCGGGGCGGTCACGGCCTGGTTGGTCACCCATCCCGAGGCGGCGCAGCCGAACGGGGGGACGGTCCAGGCCCAGGACGTCTGCCGCGAACTCGCACTCCTGCCGGGGTGGCCCTAGGCGCCCGATCACCCGACCAGTCCCATCTCCTCAGACCGACCACCACACCAACGACGCCCCACGCGGCGATCACCAGCACGTCATTCCACACCGACGTCCCGGGGATCCCGTTGCTTCTCGTTGGAGTTGACGGGTACTTGGGGTCCACGCTGCCACTGGACCCGACTTCCCCCAACTCTCGTCGTCCGGTGAGCATCATGACCGAACCCTTCGACCTGCGACGCCGTCATCCGCTCGAAACCCAATCGTCCATGGATTACCCTCGCCGAATTCAGGTTCCGCAAGGGCCCACCTGGCGGGGGGCCGCAACCAGCGCGAAACACGGAGCCAAAGGAGACCAGAGCGTGGCGATCTCCATCGAATTTCGCAGCCCACACCGGACATGAGCCACGGGAGCGGGACCCTGAAGGCAACGGAGATCCAGCCCGCAAAGGGTTGGCGCTACGTGCCGGGGCTGGACGGGATGCGCGCGCTCGCCGTCGGAGGTGTCCTTCTCTTCCACGGGGGCGTCGGGTGGTTCAAAGGAGGACTGCTCGGCGTCGACATCTTCTTCGTACTCTCCGGCTTCCTGATCACGTCGCTGCTCGTGTCCGAGTTCAGGGCCACCGGCACAATCAGCTTCAGGTCCTTCTACGCACGGCGCGCCCGTCGCCTTCTCCCAGCCCTCTTGTTCACGATCCTGGGGGTGTCCGCATTCGCCCTCGTCCTCGTTCCCGCCTCCGGCCGGGCAACGATTCGTGGCGACGCGCTCGCGACGCTCGGATACGTCGCCAACTGGCGGTACGTGCTCACCGACCAGAACTACTTCGTCCAGACGGGACCGCCGTCGCCCCTCTTGCACACCTGGTCCCTCGCGGTGGAGGAGCAGTTCTACCTCGTGTGGCCTGCGGTGACGCTCTTCGTTCTGCGGCGATGGCGTACGCGTGGCTTGACCATCGTCGCTCCCGCGCTGGCGCTGGCCTCCGGGCTGTGGTGCTTGTTGCTCTTGCACGGTGGTGCCAGTCCCTCCCGGCTCTACTACGGCACCGACGTCCGCGTTCAAGAGGTCATGGTCGGGGCAACGTTGGCCGCACTGTGGAGAGGCACTCCCGGCGAACCGCTCGGCCAGGCAGCTCGACGGTGGTGGAAGCGGGTCCTGCCCGCCACCGGTCTCCTCGGACTGGCGGTCCTGGTGTGGTGCCTGCACACCGTCGACGGCCAAGCGCGCTTCCTCTACGAGGGCGGCTTCCTCTTGGTGTCACTGTCGACCGTGGCCGTGCTGGCCTCGATCGTCGCTGTGCCAGGCTCACCCACCGACCGACTCTTCTCGCTGCGGCCACTGCGCTACGTGGGTCGAATCTCCTACGGGATCTACCTCTACCACTGGCCTCTCTTCCTCGTCCTCGACGAGCCACGCACTCACCTCTCGGGAGGTTGGCTCCTCGGGCTGAGACTTCTGACCACGCTGGCGGTGGCGGCCGCGTCGTACCATTTCGTCGAGGCTCCGCTCCGCGGCGTGCGACCAGTGGTCACCTGGCGGCGCATGGTGATGGTGCCCGGCTCGGTTGCTCTCGTCGTGGTCGCACTGGTGCTGAGCACCCTGCCTCCGCCGGGCACCACAAACGGAGCGCTGAGCACCGCACCGGCGTCGGCAACGCCGATCACGCCGAGCGAGGCCCAGCCGGTACGCGGCCTGATCCTCGGTGATTCCGTGATGGTCGAATTGAGCTTTGGCCTCACTTACCAGTCAGAGCGCTGGGGCGTGCAGCTGGTCAACAAGGCCACCTTGAACTGTGATCTCTTCTCAGGCACCCAGATCATGGAGGGGGGATCACCGAGGCCCCAGCCCGAAGGCTGTCCTGATTGGCGTTCCACCTGGGCTTCCGAGGTCGCCCAGGTGAACCCGGACGTCGTCCTCGTCGGGGTGGGCCGCTGGGAGCTGGCGGACCGCTTCTACGAGGGGCGCTGGCGGAGTCCGGAAGATCCCGTCATGCGCAGAGGAATGGAGCGCCTGCTCGAAGAGGCCGTGGCCGTCGTCACGAGTCACGGAGCACACGTGGTGTTCTCCACGGCCCTCTACGCCAACCCCGACATCGTCGGCGAGAACGGCTTGCCCGATCCGATGAACGATCCTCGCCGCGTCAATGCGTACAACGACATCGTGCGCCAAGTGGCCGCGCGCGATCCGCGAACGGTCTCGGTGCTCGATCTCAACAAACTGCTCTGTCCGCAGGGCCACTTCACCCTGATGCTCGACGGAATTCGGGTTCGCGACACCGACGGAATCCATCCCAGCCCAGCCGGCGGCGCCTATATCCGGCCCGTCGCCCTTCCCCTCTTGCGGCGATCCGGCCTCCCGCACCTCGAGGCCAGACTCGACGCTCCGCGAGCACCCTCGGTCCCGTCGATCACTCGATAAGCTTCGTCATCCGAGCCAGGGAGGGGGGAGAATGCTCGCTGACGTCACCAGCGGAGGCTTCATCGGCGTCTGGGCGGTTCTCTACGTGATTCTGCTGGTCAGCCTCGGGGTCATGTCGATCCGCAAGGGGCACTGGGTCATGTTCCTGGTCGGGATCTTCCTGCCGCTCTTCTGGTTGATCGGCGCCCTGCTCCCCCGACGACGCTGACGACCGTCGTCGGCCGAGAACCTCCTCCACCCACGTGGCCGCGCCGACGATCAGGCGTCCAAGAGAACCACGCTCTACTCGGTTTGACGCCAAATTCGGGCAGACTGTTCCGATGACCGGACTCGCACTTCCCTACTTCGTCTCCCTCCCGCGCCATCCAACCGGTCGCGGTGTGGTCGTGGCCCACGAAGGGCTCGGATTGACCACGCAGATCCTGCGTTTCGCAGAGCGTCTTGCCGCGAACGGCTATGCGGTGGTTGCCCCCGACTTCTTCTTCCGGACCGGTGGCCCGCGCGACGAGGACTGGTGGACTTCGATCGACGCGATCACCAATGACGAATTGCGAGAAGACCTTGGGAACGCGATCGCCGTCCTGCGTGACCTGGGTGCGACGTCGATCGGTCTCACGGGCTTCTGTCTGGGCGGGAGGATCTCGTACCGAGGTGCGAAGTGGGCCGACACTCTTGGCCTCGATGCAGTGGTGTCGTTCTACGGCGACTATGCGTCGGAACTCGACGAGCTCCACTGTCCGGCGATCCTGCTCTTCGCGGGTAACGATGAGTACATCTCGGCGGAGTCGGTTGCTGCTGTCAAGGCCTACCACGGTGACCTCGTGTACGTTTACGCAGACAACGGACACACGTTCATGCGTGACGGTGATCCGAGCTACGAACCGAACGCTGCGGCTGACGCTTGGGCCCGCCTCATCGCCTTCTTCGCTCAACACTTGACGCCAGCGTGAGACGTCGTTTGGTGCGTCCGCAGCACGACAACGCCGCGCCTCGTGCGCTCGTAGCGCACGAACTCCGGATCAAGCATCGCATGCCTCCACCCGCAACGTGGACCGGTGGAGACCCTCATTTGGTACCGTGCGACGATCCTCGGCCGCTTGTTCAGGAGGGCGCATGAAGATTGGTCTCCATCTGTGCGAGCAGCTGATCGGCTTCGACCCGGGTGTCATCCGTGACTACGCGGTCCTCGCGGAGGAGCTCGGCTTCGATCACATCACCTGCGTCGACCACGTGCTCGGCACCGAGCACGCCAACCGTAACCCGCCGTTCGCGGAGGATGGTATCTACACCGAGGAGAGCGAATTCCACGAACCGTTGACGCTCTTCGCCTTCATGGCCGCGGTGACGTCGCGAATCGAGTTCTGCACCAGCGTGATGGTGCTGCCGCAGCGCCAGACCGCGCTGCGTCGCCAAGCAGACGGCGGAGATCGCCCTGCTCTCGAACCACCGGCTCCGGCTCGGCGTCGGCAGCGGCTGGAACTACGTCGAGTACGAGGCCCTGGGTGCGAATTTCGGCACGCGCGGTCGCATGCTGGAGGAGCAGGTGCAGCTTCTCCGCCGCCTTTGGACGGAGAAGATCCTCGACGTCCACACCGACCGGCACCGGATCGACCGTGCCGGCATCAACCCGCGGCTCGCCCGACCGGTGCCGATCTGGTTCGGGGGATTCAGCAAGGTCCAGATGGACCGCTGCGCCCGCATCGGTGACGGAATGCTCTGGTCCCGCGACAGCTCGTACGCCCGCAGAAACAACGAGTTCATCCTGCAACGGGCGGCCGAGGCGGATCGCGATCCCGCGTCGATCGGGCTGCAGGCGCCGATGGCCCCGAAGCCGGGGCAGTCGCTCGCCGACGCGCTGCAACAGTGGGAGCAGGCCGGCGGCACCCACGCCGCGGTCGGCGGGCCCCACCGCGAGGAAGGTCCGCATGGCCGGGAGCTCCTGGACGAGCTCCCGCGCCTGCGCGAGGAGGTCGGCGACCTCATCCCGGCTTCCTGACGAGAGGCCGACCGGAACCGCGAACACGGACGTGAACGTCCAGCGACCACAAAAGGGGGAACCGGATGGCGACTGCGGCCGAGAACGAGGCCCTGATCCGCGAGTACATCGAGTCGGCGCGCGCTGCGAGCGACGACCCCGAGGCCGGCGCCGCGCACGCCGCGCGCTGGTATCACCCCGAAATGGTGTGCGAGTGGACGGGCCGCAGCCCATTTGCGGGCGTCTACCGGGGGCGAGAGTTCTTCGAGGAGTGGGCACCCAAGTGGCACGCATACGAGGTGGCGATCGGTGAGCTCATCGACGTGCTCGCCAGCGAGCAGCGCGTCGCGGTCCTCGTCGTGGAGGAGTACAGACACCGGCAGAGCGGTGAGGTGCTCCGGATCGACCGGCTGTCGATGTACGAGATCGAGGACGGCAAGCTCAAGTCGATGACCGTCCGCGACAAGGACCAGTACGCCAGCGACGAGTTCTGGAAGCGCACCGCCTCATGACCGCGTCGTCGCTGCCCGACGTGCTCGCGCCGGCAGCCCAGAGCCGGTTCCCACATCGGGCGCGTGCGCTGCTCGGGCTCTTCGCCGCTCCCGGTGCCTCGCTCGACGCGCTCGAGGATCGGCCTGATCGACTGGCAGCGAGGGCGTGGCGCCCGCGAGCAGCAGCCTCGCGAGCTGCTCCGCGTGGGGGTGCGAATGGCGGGCACCGAGGACGACCTGCAAGAGTCGGTCGGCTCCTACTTCGGCGAGACGATCACGCCGCTCGACGGCTTCGTCACCGTCGACGTCGACGTCGACCAACCAGGCCTGGCGGAACTCGACGCGCTCGTCGCGCGGCTCGAGAGTGTCGGCGACCAACTGGCCGGTGTCGTCGACCGTGAGCGCTCGTTCGCGACAGCCGGCCTCGTGAACCTCGTCGTCGCCGACGACGGGCCGTTCGCCATGCTGCTGATGTGCACGCACCACCCCGACGTCGAGTTGGTCGACGCGCACGGGTGGTGGTGCTCGTTCGGTGAGGTCATGCACGCAGCCGGCCAGGGCCACATGCTCGGCTACCACCAGGTGCAGTGCGACCCCGAGCTGTCGAGCCGCGCCGCGAGAGCCGCCGGCCTCTCCACCACGTCGTTCGACCTTGGCGACCTTCTGTATCTCCGCGACATCGACGAGTTCGTCGCCGCCGCTCGTTCGCAGGCGCGTCCCGCGGTCGATCCAGGACCTCCGGTCAACCAACGCGACAACTTCATCACCTTCCGCGGCTCGGTCGGCGCGTTCTTCTCGATGCTCGGCGGCTGACGCCCCACGCTGGCCGGCCAGCTGAGCACGGCTACATGCTGCGCCGGGGATCAAGGGAGCCCTCGGTGCCGCGCACCATCGCGTCCTGATGGAACGTCGACACGAGGGTGCCGTCCTCGGTGAAAACCGCGCCTGAGCCGCCGACCCGACCGTTGCCCGCGAAGGTCGCATCCTGCGTGAGCAGGAGCCACCGACTCACGTCGGCTTCGTCGTGGAAGTGAGCGGTGTGCGAGATCACACCGGTCGAGATCGAGCGGTGCGCCTCGCGGATGTCTGCCGTGTGGCGATGCGGCCTCATAGCGAGCTCGATGATGAACCCGGGTTGGCACCACGCCACGATCGCCTGGTTGGCGGCAACCGAGTCGAACCCCGTCGGCATCCGGAGCCAGAGGTACCTCGCCGGCGTGCCGTTGGCCGTCACCGGATCGGTGACGTCGACTTCGCGCGCCTCGATGCCGGGGAAGAGCACGGACCGCTCGATCGGGATCGATTCGTCGGGCCCGGGGAGGTCGGGCATGGTCGCCGCGTGACGGATGAGGTCGGGCTCGATCGCGTTGAGCAGTACGAGGCCTCGCGACAGCAACCGGTCACCCTGGAACGCGGTTACGGTGTCGCTCGCCCACGCCCGGCCCGCGTGCATCGGTTCGAGCGCGAGCTCTATCGGCCCGGCGCTGTACGCACCGGTGCGGACGAAGATCGCGTGGATCGACTTCACCACCTTGTGGTGCGCGCACGCCGCATCGGACGCCATGATCATTTGCGCCAGGATCTGCCCGCTGAAGATGACATCACGGCCTTCGGGGTCCATGGCGGGGTTCAGCGCCGACCACCGCCCTCTGCCGAGGTCCTCAACCCGCAACGTCGCCGGCAATTCGCTCATCGGGTTCTCCGCATCACTTGCCTGTCTTGAGGTTCGGGCTGTTGGCCTTGGTCGAGCACGAGTAGGGCAGGGAGGTAACCCACTAGGTGCCATTGCTCACGTCGCTGCTGAAGCAGGCGGGGAACTGGGTCAGCATCGAGTTGGGATAGTCGATAGGGCACTGCACGCTTGATCTCCCACGCCATCGTGGACGCGAAATTCTGCATGTCTCCAACGCAATGTTGCTCTTCCCCTTCCTCGGCGCGGCCTTGAGCGCCTGCCTGAACATGTCGGAGGTGTCGCCGACGATCGCTCCCTCAGTCCACCGCAGTCGCCTCATATCCTACACGTCTCGTACACGTAACGTGTAGAATAGGTGTATGAGCAAAGCCCGCACCAACATCGAGATCGAGGACGACTACGTCGCCGCGATCATGGACCGCTACGGCTTGCGGACCAAGACCGAGGCGGTAGATCTGGCCCTCCGTCACCTCGCCGGACAGCCGATGACCCGTGAGGAAGCCCTCGCCATGCACGGCGCTCACGCCATCAGCCAGGTTCCAGCCGACAGCGGGCTTGCTTCGTGATCCTGGCCGACACCTCGGCATGGGTGGAGTTTGACCGGGCCACCACGAGCACAGTGGACCGACGCATGACGGCTCTCATCGCTGGCGATGGTCCTCTCGCCGTCACCGAGCCCGTGATCATGGAAGTCGCTGCCGGCGCCCGGACCATTGAACGTGAGGCCGACCTTCGACGACTCCTGCAGCGCTTCGAGCTACTCGGGTTCGACGGTGCCGTTGACTTTGACGCTGCCATCACGATCTACCGGTCGTTCCGTCAGTGGGGCGTGACGCCACGAGGACTGATCGACTGCATGATCGCCTCCGTGGCACACCGCTATCACGCCATGCTGTTGGCTGCCGATGCCGACCTGGTTCGCCTTGCCGCAATCGTCGGGATCGACGTCGACGATGCTTCACTCATGCTCTGAAGACAGCGGGAGCGAAGCAACGAACGTCGGTGGATCCATCAAGTACCTCGGGAACCACGCCGGTAGCGAAAGGTCTCTTGGCAAAATACTTGCGGGCCTGCGCTTCCCCACGCCCGCCATACAGATGCGTGAATGACCTGTTCAGGTCCTCCCGCCAGGGAGGTCGCTGCATACGCCCTACGACGAGGACACCACCGAAGTGGAGCCAGGGACGTAGGTCCCGCACACGGGGGCGGTGCCAACAGGCACGTAGCCGTTCTTCCCGGCCTTGGTCAGCCAGATGCAGTTCGGGCCAGACATGTGTCCGAACTGGGTCGCGTAGTCGATGTTGAAGGGCAGCAGGCCGTCGCCGTTCCAAGACTTGATGCTGCGCAGGTCCTTGATCACGCTGGCGTGAGTGGGGTTGGACCCCGACCCTTGGATCCCTTGGATCATCAGCTGCGCCCCCAACCAGGCCTCGTCCTGGGAGAAGGTCGGGAACTGGCTTTTTGTCCAGCCGTCGTACTTCTCGAGCGCGGACTGCATCGCCTCGGTGCCGGCGTTGGGCTCGTAGAAGGGGTGGAAGCACACTTCGAAGTAGACCCCTTGGACTCCCGCCCACGCCGGTGAGTGGATGAGCGCGGGGTCGTAACCCGACGGGAAGAAGATGCCCTTGGTCTTGACGCCAGCCTGATGTAAGGCGGTGGCTAACGCGACGTTGGAGGCTGAGTCGGCGTTGGACCACACGACGTTGACGCCGTTCTGCTTGGCGATGAGCGCCTCGGGCCCGAAGTTCGAGCTGCCGTAGGGAACCGAGCGGTCGTCCACGACCACCTTGGCCGAGGGGTCGCCGGCTTTCAGCGACTGCGATTCGTTGGAGTTGGCCTGTATCGAGTCCGGCGAGACGCTCAACGCGTAGAGGGCCACCCGGGCGCTGCCGAGCGGCTTCAACACATGCGCGTAGAGCGTGCTGACCGGGTAAGTGGGGTCCACGCTGCCGCTCGTGCCGGTCCCGAACATGTTCGTGTTGGGCTGTGTGCCCCACTCGGGGCCGTCGGAGCTGTCGCCGGTCACCGGCACCCCGGCCTCTTGGGCGTACTTGGCGCCGTAGCTGATCAAGGCCGAGTCCGACACGATGCCGATCGCGCCGTCTGAGATGGCCTCTTGCACCCCGGTGGCCACCGTGGTCGGGCTGGTCTGGTCGTCAATGACCTTCGGAACGAGCTTGTGGCCGTTCACGCCGCCCTTGGCGTTCTGCGCGGCCAGAGCGGCCTGGAAGACCCCGGCAACACCGACGTCTTGCGACGCGGCGGCGCCGGTCTCAGACGTGATGAAAGCGATGGTCAGCGGCGACGCCGACGACGAGGCCGACGCCGACGATGCCAAGCCCCCGACAAGCACCACAGGCAAGCAAATGACCGCGGCCAACGCCGCCATGACGAATCCAACAGGTCGCATGTCCCCCCGATGCTGTTTCGATTTGGCAGACATCATGACCGCATTTACGCAACGCGACCTAAACATTTCTTCTCGCCTTCTTACGAACCTGGCGAGGCACTCAATCCAGTCGTGAGTCCCATAGCACAGCCTGCAAGCGTAAAGGTTGTCCGGTTCGAAGATTGTCCATATGTAAAGGTGGTCAGGATACATGAATATCTGATTTTCAACCCTTGACACTTCTCCACGGTCCAACGCAAGTCTTGGCCATTGCCTGCAATTCTCTCCGCTCCTCGTTGTTGACGGTTCAGGAGCCCCTGCAGCCCGCGGTGACCTCGCGGTCGTCGGCGACCGCGTCGTTGCCGTCGGCCAGATCGAGGGCCGCGGTAAGCGGCAGATCCACGCGGAGGGGCTCGTCGTCACACCTGGTTTTGTCGATGCCCACACACATGGACGCACAAGTCTTCTGGGACGACCTCGGCAAGCCAACCTGCTAGCACGGCGTGACGAGCGTGGTCATGGGCAATTGCGGATTCACGCTCGCTCCCGCGCACGCTGGCGAGGAACCTCTCATTGTCGTCGTCACCCCACGCTCCGCGTGCCGGGGCGTGGGGCAGGAGGGCGCCGCGCAGCCCACGCGCCGCGGCATCGCGGATTTCGACGAGGGAGTCATCGGGATCTTTGGCCGGGATGTAGACGATGCCGATAAGCCGCCTCGGAGCGTACGAGCAGAAGTTAGCGAGCCGGTGGTTGTCGGCGGCACAGGACCGCTATGACGCTTTGGCGAAGGCGGTCGATGCACCGATGTTGGTCATCACCTTGCTCTGGTTTTCCGTGCTCATCGTGCCGTAGGGCACACCTACCCCTTGGTGTTCTGGGCATCCCGGTAGATTGGCAGAGGTGCCTCAAGGCGGGCCGTCGTTCACCTAGCCAGCGGCTCGAAACATGACGAACCATTGGCGCTGACCGATGGAGCGCTCGGGATATTCGGCCAAGGTCCAGACTTCAGGATCCGGCTGTGCGGATCATTCCCCTTCGACGGCCAAGGGCTCAAAGTGGTGGACGCGACCACGGAACGTTGCCGGTCACGGCATTAGCATTGCCCCCCGATGGCCACATCGACGCGGGCCGACGAGCAATGGCGGCAGTATGTCCCCCTTCTCATCGGCGCAGCGATCCTCGTCGTCGCGGGTATCGAGATCATCCTGACCGCTCACAGCCAACTTGGGAACTCCCAGGTGGGGCAGGACACCCAATGGCAATACAACGACGGCGTCGGTCTCTCCGCCGGTCACTCCCCCTACCTCGATTGGCGGTTCACCTACCCACCACCCGATGCCCTCTTGTGGGCGCTTGTCGCGAAGGTCGCCACCTATCACACCGTTGTGGTGGCGCAGGCTTACCTTCAGCCCGCGCTCATCACCGCCATGTTGTGCGGCGCGTGCTACCTGGCAATGCGAAGCCCCCTGTGGCTTGTCGCAGGCTCCCTCACCTCGATAGCCGTGTTGAGGAGCGACACAGTTGTCAACTGGCTCTGGGTTGAGAACTCTTCGACTGTGCTGGCCTCCGCCACCGTGGTGATGCTCTGGGCGCTCTACCGGAAACGGTGGGGATGGTTCGCGCTGATACTGGGTCTGACCATCCTGGTGAAGCCTCTGCTTGCACCCTTTGCCGTGATCCTGTTCGTCTGCCGTCGTTGGCGGGAGCTGATCTTCTTGGTGCTCGGAGTCGGGATCGTCGTCGCTGTCACACTTCCGATCGTCGGCAGCTTCAGTCAATTCACGACGGCCTCGCACCGGATACTCGGCGGATCCGATCTCGTTGGCCCGATCGGGTCGATGTTCAACGAGTCACTTGTGGCTATTGGCGTGACCCAGCATCTCTCTCATGGGTTGGTCGACTTCCTGCGCGTCTGCTGCGTCGGGCTGGCGATCGCCGCCGTATGGCGGGCGTGGCGGTTTCGCCTGAACGATCCGGTAGAGCTCTTCGCGGTCGCCAACGCCTGTTACGCGGCGGGGATGCTGGCCGGAGCTCTTTCAGAGGTTCACTACGAGTACGCCACTGCAGCCGGAATGATTCTGATCCTGGCTCGCAGCCCCAGCCTGCTCGCCCGGGCGCTGATCGTCGCTGCCTCAGTGTGCGCCCTCTTCTCGTCGCCGTTCTTCGGCTTCGGAGGGTCCATTCTGGCTGGTCAGTTTCGCTTCGTGCTGTACGAGGTTTTTCTGCTGCTGGGTTCGGTAGCGGCGGTTTTCGGCGCCCGAGTGTCTTCGACAGAATCCCGACGGGATAGCGGACGGATCGCGACTTCCGTTAGCGTCCGGCATATGGCGACGAGTGGTCGTGCCTCCCTGCGAATCGGGATCGCCGTAGTCGCGTACAACGCGGAGTCGACGCTCGTTGGGACCCTGGACCGCATCCCGGCCGAGTTCCGGAGCCGCATCGCGGAGATCATCATCTGCGACGACGCCAGCCACGACGCCACCTTCGAAATGGCTCAGGGCTGGGCCATGGACCACGGCTCCCTGCGGACCCTTATCGTCCGTCACCCCAAGAACCTGGGTTATGGGGGAAACCAGAAGGTCGCCTACAACCTGGCGATCGATCACGGCCTCGATGTGGTCGTTCTTCTGCACGGCGATGGTCAATACGCACCCGAGTTCCTCCCCGAGATGGTCGCGCCTTTCGAGTATGGCGGCTGTGACGCCGTGTTCGGCTCTCGAATGCTGATCAAAGGCGCAGCTCGGCATGGGGGAATGCCCCTCTACAAGCGCGTAGGCAACAAGTTGCTGACTGCGTTCGAGAACCGGATGCTCCGCACGCAGCTCTCCGAATTCCACTCCGGATACCGCGCCTACACAACCGACATTCTCCGCCAGATCCCGTTATGGGCCAATAGCGATGGATTCAATTTCGACACGCAGATCATCGTTCAGGTGCTCGACGTCGGTGGGCGCATCAAGGAGATCCCGATACCCACCTTCTACGGTGACGAGATCTGCTACGTGAACGGAATGAAGTACGCGAAGGACAGCGTCCTAGACGTGCTTGCTTACCGGCGCGCGTTGCGAGGGCGAGGGACCAGACCGTGGATACCGCCGCTCGGCAAACCCTTGGTAATCGAGCCTGATGCTCCACCGCAGGCGGTGTGAACTGATCCTCCCGTCTCGAGGAGACATGTGGGTCCCGGGCGGCAACGCTCAGCTCGACGCGCTCGAGTTCCCCGACGCCTACTTCGATCGCATCGCTGTACTCCGCGACCTCGTCGCCGGCTTCGACCGCGAGATCGTCTCATTGGACCGCGACATCCACCTCACCCTCTGGGATGACGCCGGCTGCAACGCCGTCCAAGCCATCTACGGCGTCGGGCGCATCTTCGCCGCCGTCTTCGTGGCCGGAAAATGGTGACGTGGCCCGTTTCGATTCACCCTAGGCGCTGTGCTCATCGACGGGACTCACTCCCAAGCGCAAGGAGTCCGACACTCACGTCCACCGGGACGCATCGCCAAGCAGGGCTCCCCGCTGTCTCGGGGACCAAGACGCGGTGTGACGCTCGGCACCCGACAGGATGCGAGCCCGTTGTTCGGCAAGGCTCCCACCTTCAAAGTGGCGAGGCCGGCCAAGTGATTGAGCCCGCCCGGTCGTGGCCGAAGACCATCGTGTCGATCAACCTCGGCGAAGACAGGCCTGAGTCATTCTGCGTGGCGACGCTCCGGCCTCAAGGTCGTTCGTCCTCGCATCGCTGCTGGCGCTCCACCTCGGCCCCGAACGCTCCCGCTCACGCGCGCCCGCGTGCAGGTCGCAATGACACGTGTCGATCATCCACCGAACAGAGAAGCAGCTCGCGGTTGCCCCGCTCCTTCAGACATGCGTACGGGGATAGGTCCTAACCCGTTTCGGCGCAGTCCCCCGCCCCGTGCCGCGTTGCCCCCCGTTTCCCGGTGGCGCCGGCGGCCCATCGTCCCGCTGGTCCGAGCCAATATGCGCGGCGCAGCGTCGCATGACTGAACTCAAGGCGGGGGTCCGAGGGCGCGCTCGGGTCAGAGAATGTTGATTGGGAGTGCGTCCCATCCCCGGTTGTCGGGGTAGTACATGAACCGGGCCTCGCTCAGGTCGGTGTCGAAGTCGGGGAAGCGCTTGAGCAGCTCCTCGAGCACGATGCGGGCCTCGAGACGGGCGAGTGCCTGCCCGAGGCAGTAGTGGGCGCCGAAGCCGAACGCCAGGTGGTGGTCGATCGTCCGACTGACGTCGAACGTGTCGGGATCCTCGAACACCCGTGGATCCCGGTTGGCTGCCATCGTTAAGGTCACCATGAAGCTGCCTTCCGGGACGATCTGGCCGTACATCTCCACGTCGCGGCCGACGTAACGGCAGTTCTGCAGCGTATTGCCCTCGTAGCGCAGCACCTCTTCGATGGCGTTGGGGACCAGCGAGGGGTCCTCCACGAGACGGCGGCGCTGGTCTGGGTACTCAGCCAGCAGCTTCATCGCCCACCCAATGAGGATCCGAGTCGTCTCGTTGCCGGCGGAATCGATGATGTTCACGTACGCGAGCAGCTCGTCGCGGCTGAGCCGAGTCTTCTCGCCGTGCTCGTTCTCGAACTCGGCGTTCAAGAGTTGGGTCATGATGTCGTCGCGGGGGTTCTCGATCCTCGAGTCGATGAACTCCGCGAAGAGGCTCCCGCTCAGTGACTGCTCGAGAGTGATTTCACCGTTATCCCGCATGTCCCGGGTGCCGAGGATGTGGTCGCGCAGGCGGACCTGCTCATCCGCCGGGATGCCGAGCAACATCCCGATGACCCGCATCGGCACAATCGAAGCGACCTCGCCGACGACGTCGAACCGTTCCGAGCCCACCAGCGGATCAATCAGCTCGGCGGACAGCGAGCGGATCTCGGGCTCGAGGGTGCTGACCCGCCGGGGGGTGAACACTCGGGAGAGCAACGCCCGGTGGATGGTGTGCGAGGGCTGGTCCTCGAAGATCAAGGTGCCTGGGAACTCCATCCCCGAGCGAAGGATGTCGAGCGTGACACCCCGATACGACGGAAAGGTCTCGCGGTTGAGGAGGACCTCCTTGGCGTCGTCGAAGCGGCTCACCGCCCAGAAGTCCTGGTCCTCGCGGTGGTAGAGCGGCACCTCGTCCCGCATCCGCCGGAACAGCGCGTGCGGGTTCATGATCGTGTCGTGGTCCTCTGGGTCGTAGACCAGTGCATCGGTCGTGGTTGTGGTCACGGTGGCCCCTCCGGTCGACGAGTGACAACTGGCGTTTGGCAATGCTCGCAACCTACACCGAAGGGACGACAAGACCGTCCTAGCGGCACGCAGCGATCTCCCAGGGGCTCAAGGATTGAGGACTGCATAGGTAAGGATCCGTCCCTGTTCCAGAAGCCGCGGGCCGAGCGTTGACACACCCGGTGGCGCCGGCCACGCGGCTCCTCGTGCGCCGCCCCTGGTTCCCGGTGCCGTGCGCCGCGGTTCTGGGTCGTTTCGGCGCCTAGGGCCCGCTCTCCCGAAATCACACGTGGGCTGTGCGGCGCTGCGGTGGGCGCTGCGGGACTCGAACCCACGACCTCAGCCGTGTGAAGGCTGCGCTCTAACCAACTGAGCTAAGCGCCCGCACCGTGACAGCCCGGTGATTCTTCCACCCACCCCCGGACCGCGCAATCCGGGACCCCCTACGCCGATACCGATTCCCTGCTGTGCACGTCGAACCAGATCGGGAGGAGGTGCCGGACGTAGTAAGCGTGGTAGAGCTCACCGTCGAGCTCGCCGTCCAGGTAGTCCTTCAACTGCACTCGGTCGTCCCGCCGCTGCCACGCCCGCACCGCGTCGAGCGTCCGGTCGACCTCGGCACTGGACGGCTGCTCGATGCCAAGGTGGTCGAAACCCGGAGCGGACATGGCGTGATCTCCCTCAATGAGCAGAATGAACAACCCGCCGTCGAGCTTCATGAGGATCGTGGGACGGTGGAACATCTGCCCGGGCACCATGCTGAATCCGAACACCTCGCCGTAGAAGGCCTCCAGGTCAACGGTGAATTCCTCTGTCAACGAGCCGGCTGGAACAGTGATCTCCATGTGGTTGAAACGAACGGTCACCCGAGCAACCTACCCCAGGTACCCTGAGACCAACATGGCTCCGACCGGCACGAACGGCACTCAGAGCGACCACTCCCCCGCAGGGTGGGTCCACCGCATCCGGGATGCGTACTGGCCGACGCGACGTCGCGCCCGCCCCCCGGACGCCGGCGACGAGCCGGAGGTCCTTCCGCCGGAACGGCGGAAGGCGGCGATGGTCACCCTGAACGCCGACGAAGTCCGCTGGACGTTCGCTGCCCTGACCCTGACCCTCGTGGCCGGTATCGCCATTCCCGCCTACATCACCGCGGCGAACAAGGTCACCCGTCAGGGCAAGAACTCCATCGCCGTCGCGCCCGACGCCTGGTTGCTCGGCGGAGCGCTCGTGGTCCTCAGCCTGCTCGGGTTCGTCGTCCTGTGGAAGCGCCGACGCACGCTGATCTCCTTCGACCTCTTCCTGATCGGGTTCGGTTTCACCCTGTTCATCGGGCTTGCCGGTTTTGCCTTCATCCTCCTCGGTGGCTGGCTGATGCTCCGGGCCTGGAGGATCAACAAGTACGGCACCACGAACACCAAGGCCATCGCTCGTCAGGCCGCGACGCGCCCGCGGGGTCGCGACCGGAAAGAGGCGGCATCGACCAAGGCAACCACGTCGTCGAAGGCCTCGACGCCGGCGGCACGGAAGCCCGAGGCGAGCAAGCGCTACACACCCAAAGCACCACCACGCCGCAAGGTCCCGAAACCGTCCGAGTAGGCCGACCCAGTCGTCAGTCGGCGGACGACGAACAGGGGGCGGCCGGAGGTCGGCCTCGGCGCGATCAGCGCTTCGGAGGAGGCTCCACGAGGAGCGCCGAACGCAACAGCTGGAGCACATCCGCCCGGCGTCGCACCAGCGAGCGAGCAGTGGGTTCCTCACCCAGGGCCCGCAGAACCTCCACCTCGGTCACCATCCCGATCACCGTCGAATAGATGGCGAGCAGCAGCAGCCGGGGATCGTGACGACGCATGGCTCCGGCGTCCATCTCGGCCTCGAGGAACGCCGAGGCGCGCCGGACAAGTGGTTCGAGGGCCAGCGTCATCTGCGTGGCGGCGGGCGGTCCGAGCCGCCCCACCTCCCGCAGCAGGCCGAGGAGCTCGGGCTGCCGAGCTGCCAAGCGGAACACGGAGCGTACGACGGCCTCGACACGGTCCCATCCCTCCCCCGCACCGCGGAGCGCGCTCTCGAGCGCCTCCGACAGATCCGAGGCGCTGCGTGCGATGACCGACGCCAGGAGGGCGTCCTTGGAGGGGAACCAGTACAAGATGGACTGCTTGGTCAGATCCAGGGCCTTCGCGACCGCGTCGAGCGAGGTCGCCCCGTAACCCCGACTGGCGAACGACGCCAGGGCGGCGTCCAAGATGCGTTCTTGCGTGGGTGAAGGAGAAGGAGCCATATGCTCCTCTGAACTGGTCACTTACCAAATGGTAGACACAAACCATCCGCGGTGGTAGACATTTCTGATGCCCATCGAGCGGGATCTGCGCGCCAGGCGCTTCTTCATCACGGGCGCCACGGGCTTCCTGGGTACCGCCCTGGTCGAGCGGATCCTGCGCTGTGTGCCAGAGGCCGAGGTCACCGTGCTGGTTCGCCCCGGGCGCCGGGCTGACGCAGCTGCCCGGCTGGCCCGAGAGGTGATCAAGAACGACTGCTTCGACCGACTACGGGCCGAGCTGGGAGATCGATTCACGGGAGAGGTGGACCGACGCGTGCACGCCGTGGCCGGTGACGTCGGGCACGACGGGCTGGGAATGGACGACGACGGACGCGCCGCCCTGGGCGCCGCCGATGTGGTCATCCACGCTGCCGCAACGGTTTCGTTCGACGCGCCGCTGACGCAGGCCGTTGAGATCAACCTCCTCGGTCCCTCGCGGGTGGCCGCCGCGATCGCCGGCGTCGGCTCGGATGCCCACCTGATCGCCGTCTCGACCGCGTACGTCGCCAGCACCCACCAGGGCGAGGCCAAGGAAGAGCTGCTGAGCGAGAACCGTTTCAGTCTCGACGTCCCCTGGCGCGACGAAGTGACCTCCGCCCGCCGGCTGCGTGACGACCTCGAGGCGGAGTCACGCACGCCGGCGCGCCTGTCGCGGTTCACCAAGAAGGCGCGATCGGAGATCGGGGCAGCCGGCGACCACTTGATAGCGGCGCGGGCCGAGAAGCTGCGCCGCGAGTGGGTGGACCAAGAGCTCGTCAAGGCCGGGACGGCCCGGGCCCTCTCGCTCGGGTGGCCCGACGCCTACCCCTTCACCAAGGCGCTCGGCGAGCGGGCCCTCGTCGAGCAATTCGAAGGTCGCATCCCCATCTCGGTGGTCCGGCCATCCATCATCGAGTCTGCGTTGACCGAACCGCGCCCGGGCTGGATCCGCGGCTTCCGCATGGCCGAGCCGATCATCATCTCCTACGCCAGGGGGCTGCTGCGCGAGTTCCCCGGCGTGCCCGAGGGCATCGTCGACGTGATCCCCGTCGACATGGTGGTCGCCGCCATCCTGGCGGTCGGGGCGCAGGGACCAAGACCGGGTCGCCCGCAGGTGATCCATGTGGCCTCTGGCGTGCGGAACCCGCTGCGCTACGGCCGCCTGGTAGAGCTCGGCGAGGAGTTCTTCGGCCGCAACCCGCTCTACGACGACCGCGGCCAACCCATCAGCATCCCGGAATGGTCGTTCCCCGGGCGCGGACGCGTGCAGCGACAACTCAGGCGCGCCGATGCGGTGATGACGACGGCGGAACGAGTCCTGACTGCCTTGCCGATTCGGGGAAAGCAGGCGCAGTTGGCTGCCCGGATCGAGGATCGCCACCTACTGGCCAAACGGGCCCTCGGTTACGTCACCCTGTACGGCGCCTACACCGAGACCGACGCGCGCTACCGGGTCGACAATCTGCTCGAGCTCTGGCGCGCCTGCGACCAACACGACCGGGGACAATTCTGCTTCGACCCAGGTGTGATCGATTGGGACCACTACGTCTACGACGTGCACCTCCCCTCTGTGCTGGAGCACACCCGCGTGCGCACCAAACCCGGCAAGGCGGTGGTCGACAGGCGTTCGGACCGACAGCGGCGCGCCATCCTCGCGCCGGAACGGCATCTCGCGGTGTTCGACCTCGAGCACACGCTCATATCGTCAAATGTGGTCGATACCTACGCCTGGTTGGCCAGCCGACACCTCCCACCGGCACGCCGGGCGCGCTTCGTCGCCGACCTGGTGCGTCAGGGTCCGTCGCTGCTGGCCCTCGATCGGCGCGACCGAGGCGACTTCCTGCGCACCTTCTACCTCCGATTCGAGGACGCACCTCTGGAGCTGCTCCGACACGACGCATGGGAGCTTTTCCACAGCCAACTGCTCACGCGCTCGTTCCCCGACGGATTCGCCCGCGTCCGGGCGCACCGAGCCCGGGGTCACCGCACGCTGTTGATCACGGGAGCGCTTGATTTCATCATTGAGCCGATCCGCCCACTGTTCGACGACATCGTGTGCGCCGAGATGGAGGCTCGCCAGGGCAGGCTGACCGGCCACCTCACCACCCTCCCGCCCATTGGCGAGGCACGCGCCCTGCTGCTGGCCGACTACGCAACCGAGCACGGACTCTCCCTCGAGGAGTCCGTCGCCTACGCCGATTCGGCCAGCGACCTGGCGATGCTCGAAGCGGTCGGCTTCCCGGTGGCGGTGAATCCCGAGTCCCGGCTGTCGGCCATCGCCCGGCGCCGAGGCTGGCACGTCGAACAATGGGCCAAGGCCCAAGGGGGCTCCCACCGCCCGCTCCCGCTCGGTCCCTTCGACGTCACCTCGCCCAGGGCGGTGTTGGGACGGTGAGCACACTCCTCTTCGAACGGTCCATGCCCCGCTTCGCTGCGGCGCGCCTGGTCTCCTCACTGGGGTCCGGACGTGGGGCGGGCGTGGGCCCGCTGCGTCTCGTCGAGCGCGCGGCACCGCCGCTGCCCGCAGCGGGGTGGGTACACGTGAACCCGGTGCTCTCGGGCATCTGCGGGTCGGACCTGGCCACGCTCGACGGGCGTAGCTCCCGCTATTTCGAGGGCATCGTCTCGTTCCCGTTCGTCCCCGGTCACGAGGTGGTCGGCACCGTGGAGGCCGATACCGCGGGCGCCGGCGGAGCCGTCCTGGCCGCGGGCAGCCGGGTGGTGGTGCAGCCGGTGCTCGGGTGCGCGGCACGGGGGATCGAGCCCCGGTGTGGCCCCTGCGCTGCCGGGCACGTCGGCAGTTGCGGGCGCGTCGCCTTCGGCCACCTGCGTCCCGGACTCCAGACCGGGTTCTGCGCCGACACCGGAGGCGGGTGGTCGAGCACGGGACTGGTGGCGCACTCGAGCCAGCTGTACGGCGTCCCTGACCAGCTGAGCGACCGTGACGCGGTGACAGTCGAGCCGACAGCCTGTGCCGTCCACGCCGTGCTCGGCCTCCCCCTGCGTGGCGGAGAGGTGGTGGCCGTGATCGGCGCCGGCTCGCTCGGCCTGCTGGTGACCGCCGCGCTGAACCACCTGGTCGAATCGGACCGGTGCCCGGCTCCGTCTGCGCTGCTCGTCGGCGCTCGCTACGGCCACCAACAGCGCTTGGCCCGCCAACTCGGGGCCACCGATGCATTCTCGCCTGAACAGCTGGGACGGGCCGTGAGGCGCCAGTCCCGCTCGCTCTCCTACGGCGCCGTCTCCGGCCTGACGGCAACGCTCTCGGGCGGTGCCGACGTGGTCGTCGATTGCGTGGGCAGCGCGGCGTCCATCGCTCAGTCACTGTCCATCGTTCGCCCCCGGGGCACCGTGGCGCTGGTGGGCATGCCCGGGAAGCTCACCGTGGACCTGGCGCCGTTATGGCATCGTGAAGTCCATCTGGTCGGGGCCTACGCCTACGGGACCGAACGGACTGCCGCGCCCGCGCCAGCGTCAGCGCCAGCGCCGGCGCCAGCGAGGAAACTGACACCACGCCCACCTTCGCTCTCGCCCTCGAGGTCGTGGCGGCGCACCGGACCGGGCAGCTGGTGACGGCGACCTACCCGCTCACGCGATTCGAGGAGGCCGTGGCCCACGCCGGGGCCGCCGGGCGCCGCGGTGCCGTCAAGATCGCGTTCGACGTCCGTTCGGCCGAAAGAGCCGACATCACGGACAGAGGGAAAGGAACCTCACCATGAGCCCCCGCCCCGGCTTCGTTCTCGAGGTGGACCGCTCGACCCCACCCACCCTCTTTTGGAGTGGAGAGGGGTTGACCCTCGAGATCCTCCCGGAGGGCAGCCGGGTGATCTACGCGCCCGAGCCCGTCAAAGCGATCGACGACCCCTACGGGGCCATCCGCCACGCGCTGCTCCACCCGGTCGGCGACCGCGACCCACTTCCGGCGCTGCTGCAGCCCGGCATGAAACTCACCATCTGCTTCGACGACGTCTCCCTCCCCCTCCCACCGATGGCCGCTCCCGACATCCGCCAGATGGTGATTGAGACGGTGCTCGACATGGCGGCCGAAGCGGGGGTGGACGACGTCATGCTGATTGCCGCGCTTGCCCTGCACCGGCGCATGACCGAGGAGGAGCTCCGCCACGCCCTCGGTGACCGGGTCTACGACGCCTTTGCCCCCCAAGGGCTCTTGACCCAACACGACGCCGAGGACCCCGACAATCTGCTCTTCGTGGGGGAGACCGAGCAGGGCGAGGAGGTCGAGATCAACAAAAGGGCCGCCACCTCGGACCTCCTCGTGTACGTCAACATCAACCTGGTGTCCATGGACGGTGGTCACAAGAGTGTCGCCACGGGGCTGGCCAGTTATCGCAGCCTGCGCCATCACCACAACCCTCAGACCATGCGCCACTCGACGTCGTTCATGGATCAGCACCGCTCCGAGCTTCACTCGTCCAACTGGCGCATGGGCCGCCTGATCGCCGAATCGGGCATCAAGGTGTTCCAGATCGAGACCACGCTCAACAACGACACCTTCCCCTCCAACTTCGCCTTCCTGCAGAAACGCGAGTGGGAATGGTCGCTGCGAGATCGGGCCACCTACGCGGCCACTTCCGCGGCGCTCTCGAAGACGCCACCGCGGCTGGCCCGCCAGATCCTCCACGGCATCCGATCCCCCCACGCCATGACCTCCGTCCAGGCCGGCGAGGTCGAAGCCGTGCACGCGGTGACGACCGCCAACGTCTGGGCGCAACAGGGCGTCGAAATCGAGGGGCAGACGGACATCTTGACCATGGGATTGCCCTACGTCTGTCCCTACAACGTCAACTCCATCATGAACCCGATTTTGGTGGCCTGCCTCGGACTCGGGTACTTCTTCAACATGTACCGGGGGCGGCCCCTGGTGCGCCAGGGCGGGGTGGTGATCATGTGGCACCCGACCCGGCCCGAGTTCCACCCGGGCCACCATCCGAGCTACATCGACTTCTACGAACAGGTGCTCACCGAGTCGGTCGATCCCATCCGTATCCACAAGGAATTCGAGGAGTCGTTTGCCACGGACCCGTGGTACGTCCACCTCTACCGGACCGGCCACGCGTACCACGGCGTGCACCCCTTCTACATGTGGTACTGGTGCGCCCATGCGCTCGCCCACGTCGGCCGCGTCATCGTCGTGGGCGGCGACCCCAAGGCGGTACGGCGGCTCGGCTTCTCCCCGGCCAGCTCGCTGGCCGACGCCCTCGAGATCGCCAGCGATGTCGTGGGACCCTCTCCCACGCTGACGCACGTGCACAACCCGCCCCTCTTCATGTCGGACGTGCGCTGATGGCGGTCCCGGGCACCGAGCTGCGGGCCCGTCTGGCGGGACGGGTGCGTTCGGTCCGCTTCCCGCTGGCGGCTCCGTCGTGGCCGACATCACTCCCGCGGCCCGACCCCGAACGCCGCGTCGGCCTCGAGTACGACCACTCGTGGTCGCGGCGCTACCCCGTCCGCCTGGCGCGGGCGGTGGTGCTCGACAACGTGACGCGGCCGGCGGCACGCCTCTTGGCGCCAGCGACGGTACGGGGGCTGGAGCACCTGCAACGCCTGGAGAGTCCGGTCATCTTCGCCGCCAACCACGCCAGCCATATCGACACGCCGCTGCTGCTCACCACTCTGCCCGTCCAGTTCCGCCACCGCACGGTCGTGGCCGCGGCTTCGGACTACTTCTTCGACCGGACCTGGAAGTCGGTGATGTGGTCGTTCGCCCTGGCAGCCGTCCCGATCGAACGGACCAAAGTGAACCGCCGATCGTCCGACACAGCGGCCGAGCTCCTCGAAGACGGATGGAACCTCGTCATCTTCCCCGAGGGCGGGCGGTCGCCCGACGGCTGGACCCAGCCCTTCCACGCCGCCAGCGCCGGCTATCTGGGCAAGCGTACCGGGCGGCCCGTCGTCCCGGTGTACCTGCACGGCACGCGCCACGTGATGCCCAAGAAGAGCGAAACCGACGCCGCGGCCCCAGGCGGCTCGGGGACCGAGTCGCGCCGCGGCGGACGACTGCGCCGCTCCCCCATCGCCGTCCTGTTCGGGGCGCCCGTGACACCTGACGAGGACGAAAACACGAGGCGGTTCTCCGATCGCATCGAGACTGCCGTGGCCACGCTGGCCCGCGAGGTCCACACCGACTGGTGGCAGGCCCGTCGATCGGTCAGTCCGACCGACCCCCTCCCCGGAGCGCTCACCGCCCACAGGGGACCCGAGGCCGCCGCCTGGCGGCGGGCCTGGGCACTCGACGTACCACCGTCGCAGCGGGGTGGGCGGCTTCGGGACGAGTGGCCCGGCTGACGAGCAAGACGCCCGGAGGACGTCAGGCCGCTGGACCCCGTCGGTGGCGGTGTCGTCGCCATTTCGACCCTGGCCCCGCTCCTTTTACCGCGGCGAGGCGTTCGGTGCGCAGGCTCTCCGACTCGGTGTCGTCGAGCGGGGCCAGCTCAGCGCCGCCAAGGGCCCACGACAGCAGCACGTCGGCCAGGACGGGATTGCGCGCCAGCAAGGGTCCGTGGAGGTAGGTGCCCACCACCCGCCCACGCACCGCACCCTCGGAAGCGTCACCCGAACCGTTCCCCACGCCGGCAAGGACGTGACCGAGCGCGACGGTGGCGCTCCCCTCGACCAGTGTGCTGCGCCCACCATGGTTCTCGAACCCCGTCAGCGTCGGCACGCTGAGGTGTCCCTCGGCGGGTGCGGCCGAGGCCGGGTCGTCGAGGGCCGTCGGCTCCACGAGCACCTCTCCGACGGCACGCGGCCCGTCTCCCTTGTGCGTCTCGACGTCGAGGAGGCCGACCCCGGGGTGGGGCCGGCCTCCGTGCCCGGGGAAGGTCCGTCCCACGATCTGGAACCCCGCGCACACGGCCAGCACCACTGCCCCGTCGGCCACCCGGGAGGCCAGCACACCCTCGTCGAGAAGCAACCGGGCGGCCCTCACTTGAGGGCCGTCCTCACCCCCGCCGAGGCAATAGAGGTCGGCCTCGGGCAGTGAGCGGTCCGAGGTGGCCTGGAGCAGCGTCACGTCGAGTCCCCGCCACTCGAGCCGACGGGCCAAGATGACTCCGTTCCCGCCGTCTCCATAGGTGCCCAAGAGGTCGGGGTACACGACCGCGATCCGCATCACGCCCGGGCCCCGAGGAGGTCGTGGAACGCGGTGTAGTTGCCGATCACGTCGACGACCTCCCCCGCACGAGGCGCCTCCGGGGTCCCGCCCGCCGCCAGGGTCACCGCACGGACCGGATCGGCCTCGACGACGTGAGCGACGCCGGCGTAGCGGAGCCGTACCGCCAGGTCTCGCACGCGATCTCCCGTCGCGACGACGGACCGACTGGCCAGGCGTTCGTAGGGCACGTCCCAGAGCCAGCTCGGGTCGGTGCCGTCGGCCGTCCGCGCGTTGATGCTCACCACCAACGGAGCATCCGACCCAACCACCAGGTCGAGCAGTTCGTCCCACCCGGCCGGGTTCTTGGCCAACATGAGACGGGCTCGCGCGGAGCCGAACGACCGCGTGGTGAAGCGACCCGCCACCTGTTCGACCGTCGCCATGGCGTCGAGCGCGGCGCCCGGCTCGATCCCGCAGGCTTCCGCCGCCACCACGGCCAGGGTGGCATTGGCCAGGTTGAACCGGCCCGGGAGGGCCAGGCGCAACGACGAAGCCCGACCGTCGGCCCATCGCACTCGGGGGGCGCCCTCCCCCGACGTCTCGAGCCAGGCCTCGAGGCCGGGCCGGGCGAAGGCACAGGTGGTGCAGGCCCACCCCTCCTCGCCGAACTCGATCCGGCCCTCGCACGACGGACACCCGACGGCGTCGAACCGCCAGCGCAGGCCCACGCCCACCCAGCGCACGCGACGGGCGGCGCCCGCACCCCAGGCCACCAGCGGGTCGTCGGCGTTGGCCACCACCTGGGTGTGCGGTGCGGCCGCCAAGGCGGCCCGCCAGCGCCCCGCCACCATGCGGACCTCGTTGCTCCGGTCGAGCTGGTCCCGCGACAGGTTCAAGAGCACCACCGCGGCCGGGGAAGTCTGGGACAGCACGCGTGGCAGATAGATCTCGTCCGTCTCGAGCGCGGCCCGCGACGCCCGTGACCCGGCAAGGGCGGCAACCTGTCCGGGCGGCATGTTCGATCCGGTCCCGTTGCTCACCACCTCGTCGCCCTGAGCACCCAGAGCCACGGCAACGAGCTGCGTCGTCGTCGTCTTGCCGTTGGTGCCGGTGACCAGCACGACCTGCCGTCCTTGGCTGAGGTGTTCGAGGAGGCGCGGATCGATCCTCAGCCCCACCCGCCCCCCGGCCACCGTGCCCTGGCCCCGCCCAAGCCGGCGCGACATCGCGTTGACACCGCGCGTTGCGACCCGAGCGACCCCTGCCCTCATCGTGTCACCGAGGCGGCTCGGTCCTCGCCAGCTCTTCGGTGGTCGGCTCGTGGGGTTGACGCGCCTCCTCGGGCAACAGCGCGCTCGATGGACTCCATGATCGTCTGGGTGTCCGACCGCGCATCGGCCAAGGAAAGAGCCAGCGGCCGCCCCACCCGTACCGTCACGGTCGGCGGGTGGCACACCCGCCGCATGTCCGGCAGCCGAGCGGACCGGGGCCACACCTCCTCGGTGCCCCACAGGCCGACGGGCACCACGGGTGCACCCGTGGACGCGGCCAGCCGGGCGGTCCCCGTCTTGCCGTGGAGCTTTGCGTCGAAGAAGGCACGCCCCCTTGGGATCGTCCCCTGGGGCAGCACGATGACCACCTCGCCCGCCCTCAGCGCGGCCTCGGCCTCGCGCAGGGGCTCGGTCGAACCGCTGCCGCGATCGACCGGGATGCCTCCCAGCGCGCGCGCTGCCGTCCCCACCACGGGGGCGTCGAAGAGCTCGCGCTTGGCCAAGAAGCGCACCGGGCGGCCAACCTCCCGGGCCAGGAGGGCCAGGGCGGCCACGTCGAAATAGCTGCGGTGGTTGGAGGCCACGAGGACCGGGCCTCGGGAGGGAAGCTGGTCGACGCCGTGCATCTCGAACCTGGCATAGGGGAAGCTGCACGCGCGGACGAAGGGTCGCACCAGGTGGTAGGGCTCCCAGCCCAGCACCCTCGGCACGCCGGGGGGACGGTCCCAGTGTTCGACCGGCCAGCGGCGAGCCGTCGCCACCACAGCGAGTGAGGGGTCCGGGTTGACGGCGTGCGGCTGGCCCACGCTCGAGAGAAGGGGGACGTCGAAGATGCTGTCGCTGCACGCGTGGCAGTCGGCCAAGTCGATGTCCCGACGGCGCGCCCACTCCCGCACGGCGCGCAGCTTTCCCGTTCCCCACACGAACCCTTCGTAGAGGCGACCCGTATAGCGCCCGGCCTCGGTCTCGTAGGTGGTGGCGATCAGAGCCTCGAATCCCGCGGCCTCGGCAAAGGGCGCGATCAGGTCCGCTGGGGTCGTCGTGGCCAGTACGAGGACGTATCCCTGGGACCTGAAGGCGGCCAGGCGCTGTCGGGCGAAGGGGGCCACCAGCTCGCTCAGACCGGCCACGGCCCGCCGACCCGCAGCCTGGACCTCATCCTGGCGCCACCCCTTGGCGACGCGGGCGGCCGCACGGACCAGGGCCATGGCCAGGAGGTTCTCGCCGAACCGGTCGTTCACGGCGTACAGCAACCGGTCTGCGGGGAGCGAGTGCCCTTTGGACAGCACGCCCTCAACGACCAAGGCCTGGTTCAAGACCGGTGCCGACGCGCGGACGAGGAGCGTCCGGTCCAGATCGACGAAGACCGCTCGTTCTCTCACGGCACGCAGCCTAAACAGCGCCCACCGCTCCGGCGGGTGTGGTCTGGGGCGAAATTCGGCCCACAAAAAGCGAGAAGGGATCGCCGGGGGGGAGGGCGATCCCTTCTCAAGACTCACCAGGGGTTGGAGGGGGGGCTTCCGTGTCCCTGGGGTCTGGATTCCATTCTGGCGGCCTATCGGCAATCAGTCAAGCAGCTTTAGGAGATACTTCATATCAGTTACACTGATGAGTGAACCCCGGTAGCGACACCGACCGGGCGGGATTGGCTGGGTGACATGGACCTGAAACACCTGCAGGCGCTGGTGGGAATCGCCGACACCGGAAGCTTCTCGGCCGCCGCGCTGTCGATCGGCACGGTGCAGTCGAACGTCTCGGCGCACGTGGCCAGGCTCGAGCGTGAGCTCGATGTCCAGCTGGTGGACCGGGCGTCGGGACGCTTGACCGACGAAGGTGAGGTGGTGGTGGCCCGGGCGAGGCGGGTCATGCAGGAGATCGAGGCGATGGTGGCGGACGTGACCGCACTGCGGCAGGAGATCGTGGGCACCGTCCGGCTGGGCATGATCGGGACGACCGGGCGGTGGCTGGTTCCCCAGCTCTTCGACCTCCTCCGAATGCGCCATCCCCACATCCACCTGAACGTGGCCGAGGGGTCGAGCGTGCAGCTCGAACAGCAGCTCGCCTCGGGCCAGCTCGACCTCGCGGTGGTCACCTTCCCCCTGAGCGGTGACGAGATCCTGGCCGCGCAGCTCTTCGACGAGGATCTCATGGTGGTGCTTCCCCGCGACCACCCGCTCTGCAGCCAGGCCTCCATCGCGCTCGAGGACCTGGCCCAGCTCGAGCTCTTGCTGCCGGCGCCCGGGACGGCGCTGCGAGCAGAGATCGACGTCGCCACGGTGCCGGCCCGCGTCGAGCTCGTCCCGGCCATGGAGCTCGACGGCGTGCGGCTCATCGCGTCGCTCGCCTTCGACGGCTACGGACCGGCCATCCTTCCGGCTACGGCGGTGCCTGGCCACCTGCGGGGCCGCTTCTCGGTCCTGCCGGTCGTCGGACTCCCCCGACGGCGCGTCGGGGTGGCCCAGCGTCGCCGCGGCCTGCCTTCGGCCCCGGTGCGGGCGGTGATCGACACCCTGGGAGTCGTGGTCAACGACACCTTGTCCATGCCCGAGGGCATCCATCCCTCTTGAGCCCCGGCTCGAGCGCCAGTCGCTTGGCAGCGTCGTCTGCCGGCCCGGTGCGTTAGCGTCCCTGCTCATGCGCCAC
The DNA here is from genome assembly GCA_963787485.1 of uncultured Acidimicrobiaceae bacterium. Classification (GTDB taxonomy): domain Bacteria; phylum Actinomycetota; class Acidimicrobiia; order Acidimicrobiales; family RAAP-2; genus Bog-473. The sequence goes on from CAWBDF010000003.1 coordinate 432,963, forward strand.
GTCCCGTCCGCCGCCGGCACCCCCTCGCGAACGTCGTCCGGAGCGCGCCCCGACGCCGGGGCGCCGTGAGCGCGGCGTGCTGAGGATCGGGATCCTGGGCGCGGCTCGAATCGCTCCCCAGGCGCTGGTGAAGCCCGCCCGCCGGACCGGCGCCGCACTCGTCACCGCGGTGGCGGCCCGCGACCGCCCACGCGCCGAGGCCTTCGCCAAGAAGCACGGGGTGCCGCGGGTGCTCGACGACTACAGCCAGCTCGTGCAGGACCCCGACATCGACGCCGTGTACAACCCGCTCCCGAACGGACTGCACGGACACTGGACGATTGCCGCCGTTCGGGCCGGCAAGCACGTCCTGTGCGAGAAGCCGTTCACCGCCAACGCGGACGAGGCACGCTCCGTGGCGGAGGTCGACAACGGCAATCCGGGTGTGGTGGTGATGGAGGCGTTCCACTACCAGTACCATCCCTTCGCCAAGCGGCTGGTGGAGATCGTGAGCTCCGGCGAACTGGGGAACATATCGAACATCGACGTCGCGTTCTCAGTGCCCGTGTGGCGGAGAGGAGACATCCGGTACCAGTTGTCCCTGGCCGGCGGCGCCACGATGGACATGGGGTGCTATCCGGTCAGCCTGCTGCGGTTGTTGGCACCCGGTCCCCGTGTCATCAGCGCCTCGGCCAAGCTCTCCTCGCCCGGGGTCGACCGGGCCATGGACGCCCACTTCTCCCTCCCTGACGGCGGAAGCGCTCACATCGGTTGCTCCCTGTTCTCGTCGTCGATCTTGCACCTGCACGCCGAGATCACCGGGGATCGAGGAACGATTTCGGCGTTCAATCCGTTCACGCCCCAATTCGGGCACCGGATGAAGGTCAAGACGGCGCTCGGGACCCGCCGCGAGCGGTTCAGCCGCAAGTCCACCTACGACTTCCAGCTCGAAGCGTTCGTGGCCGCCGTCGAGGAGGGCGCACCGTTCCCGACCACCGCGGTCGACGCCATCCGCACCATGGAGTTGATCGACGCCATCTACTCGGCGGCCGACCTGCCCCTGCGACAGCCGACTCCCGTCGCCTGATGCCCCTCGATTCCGCCGAACTGTCCGTCCTGACCGACGCCGCGCTGGAAGCGGCGTCGGGGTGCCAGGCGGCCGAGCTCCGCGTCGAACGGATCCGGTCTCAGACACTGCGACTCCGCGATGCCCGGCTCGAGACGACCGCCGACGTCACCGAGTTCGGCATGGGCGTTCGCGTCGTGGCCGACGGGGCAGTCGGGTTTGCCGCCTCCGTCGACGTGCGCCCGGACGAGGCGGCCCGCCTCGTGCGCGCCGCCCTCGAGATGGCCAGACTGACGGGTCGGGCGGGCGGCGGACACGTCGAGCTGGCGCCCGAGCCGCCCCACGGTGACGTCGTGTGGAGGAGCGCCCACGAGGTCGACCCCACCGATGTCCCGGTGGCCGACAAGGTGGCACTGTTGGCCGACTGGAGCGCCCGGCTGGGGCGTGCCCAGGTGGTGGCCCACACTTCTGCCGAGTTGGTCGCCGCGTCGGAGCGTTCCTACCTCGCCGACCTCAACGGCACTCGCGCCACCCAGCATCGCGTGCGCCTGCAGGCTCAGCTCGAGGCCCTCGCCGTCGAACAGTCGGACTTCGAGACGATGCGGACCTTGGCGCCACCGGTCGGCCGCGGATGGGAGTACCTCACCGGCTCCACCGCCGGCGCGGGATGGGACTGGGACACCGAACTCGAACAGCTGCCCGAGCTGCTCGCCGAGAAACTCGCCGCTCCGTCGGTACGCGCGGGTACGTACGACCTCGTCGCCGACCCGTCCAACCTGTGGCTCACCATTCACGAGTCGGTGGGCCACGCCACGGAATTGGACCGGGCCGTCGGGTACGAGGCGGCGTACGCAGGGACCTCGTTCGCCACCTTCGACACCCTGGGCGAGCTGCAGTACGGCTCACCGCTCATGCGCGTCACGGGAGACCGCACCACCGAGCACGGACTGGCGACAATCGCCATCGACGGGGAGGGTGTCGCCGCCCAGTCGTTCGACTTGGTGCGCGACGGCATCCTGGTCGGATACCAGCTCGACCGCTCCATCGCGGCACGGATGGGTTACGAGCGTTCCAACGGCTGCGCCTTCGCGGACTCGCCGCTGCACGTACCAATTCAGCGCATGGCGAACGTGTCGCTGGCCCACGCCGGCACGGATGGTCCTCGCACCGATGAGCTGATCGGTGGGGTGGACGACGGGATCTACGTCGTCGGTGACAAGAGCTGGTCGATCGACATGCAACGGCGGAACTTCCAGTTCACCGGGCAGCGCTTCTACCGGATCGTCAACGGGAAGCTGGCCGGGCAGGTCAAGGATGTGGCGTATCAAGCCACCACGACCGACTTCTGGGGCGCCCTCGACGGGCTGGGCGGCGCCTCCACCTGGGTCCTCGGGGGGGCGATGAATTGCGGGAAGGGCCAACCGGGGCAGGTGGCGCCGGTCTCGCACGGCTGCCCGTCGGTCCTCGTGCGCGGGGTGCGGATCCTCAACACCCGGCAAGAAGCTGGGCGATGAGTCGGCCAGGAGCGTGATCCCGGCACAGGAGCTCGTCGAGCGCGGCCTCCGCGATGCGGACACCGCCGGGGCCGACGGATGCATCGTGCTCGTGGAGGAGCGAAGTCATGCCGATGTGCGCTTCGCGCAGAACGCCACGACCACCAACGGGGTCCACCGGGCCCGGACGGTCAGCGTCGTCACCATGGCCGGCACCGGGGCCGGCATCGGGGTGGGCACCGGACGACGATCCGGAGTGGTCGGGCTCGCCGGGATGGACGACATCGTCGCCGCGTCGCTGGCCGATGCCAGAAGGGCCCCGCCGGCCGAGGATGCCGCGCCGCTGGTCCAGCCTGCGCCGGCGCCCGCGGGAGACCCGTTCGATGTGGCGCCACGGGAGACCGGCGCCGCGGTGCTCGAACCGGTGCTGTCGTTCTTGTCACCAGCGTTCGCCAGGGCCCGGTCCCGTGACGTCGTGCTGGCCGGGTTCGCCGAGCACGATGTGACCACGACGTACCTCGGAACGTCGACCGGGGTGCGCCTGGCCCACGTCCAACCCACGGGGTCGGTCCACCTGGTCGCACGCGACCCCGACGGTGCTCGCTCGGCCTGGGTGGGCGCTCCCAGCGTGACGCCGGACTTCGAGCATCTCGAGGACCACCTGGCCACCCGCCTGAACTGGGCCCGTCGTCGCATCGCACTCGACCCAGGTCGCTACGAAGTCATCCTCCCGCCATCCGCCGTCGCCGACATGATGGCCACGCTGGCGTTCTCTGGTCTCGGAGGGCAGGACGCCGAGGACGGGCGCACGGTGTTCTCGCGTCGCGACGGCGGGACCCGACTGGGCGAATCCATCAGCGCTCTGCCGTTCACGCTCTGGAGCGATCCGGCCGAGCCCGGACTCGAGTGCGCCCCGTTCGTCGCCACCGATGCCAGCGGCTCGGACACCTCGGTCTTCGACAACGGACTCGCTCTGGGCCGGATCGACTGGATCCGCCAGGGGCTGCTCACACACTTGCGCTACCACCGGGCCGGCGCGGCCCGATCGGGTGTCACTCCCGCTCCCTACGTCGACAATCTGCTGCTGGCGTGCGCCGGCTCCCCGCCCGACCAGCGCGCCGACCCCCAGAACGCGACGTTGGACGAGATGGCGGCGTGCACCGACCGGGGTCTCTTGCTCACGTGCCTGTGGTACATCCGGGAGGTCGACCCGTCCACCCTGCTCGTCACCGGCCTGACCCGCGACGGGGTCTACGTGGTCGAGGACGGCGCCGTGGTCGGAGCGGCGAACAACTTCCGTTTCAACGAGAGCCCGGTGGACCTGCTCTCCCGGGCGACGGAGGTGGGCCGTCCGGAGCGCACGCTGGCTCGAGAGCACGGCGAGTACCTCAACCGGACCGTCATGCCCACTCTGAGGATCCCGGACTTCAACATGAGCTCGGTCAGCGCCTCGAGCTGACTCCTTCCGGACCGGCCACGAAGGAGGACACGTCGGCCGCGCGCCGCCCTCAGCGGGAGGGCGTGAGGTCGGTCAAGTCGGCCTCCATGTGCTCGGTGTACTGGACGCCCCCTTGCTCCATGGACGAGGTCTCCTGCTCCCGCACGATGAGCCCCGTCGTCGGTTCGATCCAAAGGTCGGTGGGATTGGTCCCACTCTGCGAGCCCCGGTAGACGAGGGTCATTCGAACGTGCTCGACGGACACCCTGCGTCCAGCGACCGCCGTCGTGCTCCGGCCGAGCACCCTCCCGGTGAACTCCACCGTCTCGACGGGGCCCGCCAGTGAGCACGTCGCTCGCCAGCGGGTCCCGACCAAGGGGTCCACCGGCAGGAGAGACGCCGCCTGGGGACAGCTGACGACAGAGGTGGAGTGCGTCCCGGCGATCGACTCGCTGGTGACCAGTTTCGGTATCCACAGCGTCCCAGAGGGGCCTCGACACAGAACGGTGCTCTCGGTGTGCTCCAGGATGGGGATCCAGGTCACGGTGGCACACCGACCGCCCGTCACGATCATTCGCGTGTTCGTCGGAAAGCCGCGTCGGACACCCATCAGGTCCAACCCTTCCCCGCCGGAGGTCCGGTAGGCGTAGACCCCCGGGGCGGCAAGTCGGTTGCGCAAGGACGACACCACTTTGGCGGTCTGCTCTCGTCGGTAGATACGCAGCGCCTCGCGCAGGGTCACCGGGGACGACACGGTGCGGAACACCAGTGCCCACGCCGTGCCGCCTGCGCATGCAGCCATCACGGCCGTGAGCACGAGGACGGACAGCACACGGTGCTGCTGGACCCAGTGCCACAGGACCATGTCGCGAGGCTACTCCCGGGTCATTGCCGAGCGCCCGCTCCCCTGCCCGGCCTCCCCGTTTGCCCGGTCCGGGCTGGTACGGGATCCCGAGCGAACGTGAACACCCCGCGAAGGGAATGCGGCGCGTGGCGAAGAAGTGACGCGGGTCGGCGTCGCCGCGCTAATGTGCTCCTCCGAGGGCACCACCATAAAAAAGTTTGGAAATCCCTCTGGCCCGTATGGGCTACCGGCCACGACCCCCAAAGGCACACGGGTCAATCAGGCCAGGAGAGGAGTGGATTTTCAATGCCAACTGGTTCCGTCAAGTGGTTTAACGGTGAGAAGGGCTTCGGCTTCATCACCCAGGACGGTGGGGGCCCCGACGTTTTCGTACACTTCAGCGCGATTTCCGGCTCGGGCTACCGCAATCTCGAAGAAGGACAGAAGGTCGAGTTCGAGACCAACCAAGGCCCCAAGGGGCTTCAGGCCGCCAACGTGCGTCCCATCGGCTGACGTCCAGCCGACCTCTCAGGACCCCGTCTCCATTGGTGGCGGGGTCCTGACAATTCCTCGGAGGTCCGCACGGACCACTGTCCGCCCGCGCCCGGTGTCGTGGCTCCTCACCAGGCCGATGGGCTGTGGCGAGTGGTGACCTCGAGCACCGACGCGGCGTACTCCTCTCGGCAGACCACCACGTCCGGGAGCCAGGCGTCGGGTTCGCCGTAGCGAAGCCGCCGACCGTCGAGACGGCTGGCGTGCAAACCGCTGGCCAAGGCGACGGCGACGGGCGCACACGAGTCCCATTCGTACTGGCCCCCGGCGTGCACGTAGACCTCGGCGTCCCCGAGGATCACGGCGGCGACCTTGGCCCCCGCCGACCCCATGGGCACCATGACCCCGCCAAGGGCCTCGGTCACCTCGTAGGCGACGTCGGGCGGACGACTGCGTGAGACGACGACGCGGGGAGGCTCGTCAGGGAGAGGCGGGACGACCGGGGGGCGGCCGGTGCTCAGCACGAGGTCCACGGCCGGAAGCGCCACGGCCCCCACCACCGGCTCCTCTCCGACGGCCAGCGCGACGTGAACGGCCCAGTCGGTCCGCTCTCGCTGTCGGAACTCGCGTGTCCCGTCGAGGGGGTCGATGATCCAGAGTCGGCCGTCTCCGGCCACGTGCTCGAGCCCCTCCTCGGACCGGACGTCGTCGTCTGGATAGAGCCGGTGGAGCTCACCGACGAGCAGGGCGTGCGAGAGACGGTCGCCCGCCGAGCCGAGGTCCTGACGGAGTGGCGGATCAGCGCGCAGCTCCATCAGCGCCTCGCCGGCCATCCGGGCCAGCACCGCGGCATCACGGTGCTCGGCGTCGAGGTCGTCCGACATGGCCCCTCGTTCTAGACCAAACACCTGCCGGTCTCCCACTCGGGCACCCCGTGGCGGCAGTGACCTGGAGAATCCCGAGTCGTTCGGGAAGTGCAGCGGCCCGTGCTCGGTGCCCCACCGTGTCTCTCGGCACCACAACGAGCGTTCACGCCGCGATGCCGCGCCTCTTCCGGTCCCCAAGGGCCGATCCGCCCTCCACGCCACCGGGGGAGCGCTTCGGCCTCTCCCCCGCCGTGCGCCGGGTGTCTGGTGTCTTCGTCCTGGGGACGTTCATGTCGATCCTCGACGCCACGGTGGTGTCGGTGGCGCTGGCGACGCTGGCGCGCGACTTCCACACCTCGGTGACGACCATCCAGTGGGTGACCACGGGGTACCTGCTCGCCCTCGCCACCGTGACCCCCGTCGCCGGCTGGGCCGTCGATCGCTTCGGCGCCAAGCGGGTGTGGCTGCTGTCCCTGGCGGTCTTCACGCTGGGCTCGGCCGCCTGCGGCCTCTCCTGGTCGGCCGGCTCCCTCATCGCCTTCCGGGTGCTCCAGGGCCTGGGCGGCGGTTGCCTGCTCCCGGTGGGACAGTCGATCCTGGCCCGTGCCGCCGGACCGCGGAACATGGGTCGGGTCATGAGCATCGTGGGGGTCCCGCTCGTGTTGGGACCGATCCTGGGACCCGTTGTGGGCGGGGTGATCGTCTCGAATTCCAGCTGGCGCTGGATCTTCTTCATCAACATCCCGATCGGTGTCACCACCTTGCTGCTCTCGTTGCGGTGGCTTCCCCGCGTGGACCGCGACGAGCGATTTCCCACTGCCTTCGACCGGTTGGGATTCTGTCTGCTGTCGCCGGGCCTCGTCGCGCTCGTCTACGCGCTCTCGGAGGTCGGAATCAGCGGCTCGTACACCGGTGCCCCCGTCGTCGCCAGCTTCGTCATCGGCGTGGTGCTCATCACCGCGTTCGTCGTCCACGCGGCATCTTCGTTCTCGGGGCCACGCTGTTCGGCACCATGTTCCTTCTTCCTCTCTTCTATCAAGTCGCCCTTGGAGAATCCCCGTGGATGGCGGGCCTCATGATGGCCCCGCAGGGCCTCGGCACCGGTCTCATCATGCGGTGGGCCGGGAACATCACCGACCGCGCCGGTCCGCGGCGGGTCGTTCCGTACGGGATCCTCCTCATGGCGGCCGGGACCTTGCCGTTCGCCTTCGTCACTCCCTCCGTCAGTCTGGTGGCGCTGGCCGTCGTGCTCTTCGTGCGCGGGGTCGGCTTCGGTCTCACCCTCATACCGGTCAGCGCAGCCGTCTACTTCGATCTCGACCACGCCGACATTCCCAAGGCTGCGACCATCATGAACATCGCGCGACTCGTCGGCGGCTCCGTGGCCACGGCGCTCTTCGCCGTGGTGCTGCAACGCCAGATCGTCTCGAACCTGGGCGCCCTCGCGGCCAAGGCTGGGGGCGCCACCAACATCATCGGCTCGGGCACCGCGTTGCCGCCGCCGGTTGCCGATCCGGTGACCGCTGCCTTCGCCCACACGTTCTGGTGGGCGACGGGAGCGATCCTCATCGCCTTCGTCCCGACCCTGTTCCTACCCGACCGGCCGGCCTCGGCCACTCCTGCCGACGGGGCCGCAGCTGCCCCGGCTCCGCCGGACGACGGCGGCGAGCCCGCGCGGCGCGTCGCCGGGGCGACTCTCTCGTTGAGCCCACCCTCGGGCGAACGAACGTGACCGTCAAGGCCCGGGCGATCGGGGAGCTCCACCTCACCGAGCTCTCGGGCTACCAGAGCCGCCGGAGCTGCGCCGCCTCCCGCCTCGCCCGAAGCTGCTCGCGACGCTCTTCGGGCGTCACGACCGGCGTGTCCTCAGGAAGGTGTGCCCGGATCTCGTCGAAGGGGACCTTGGTGATGATCGGGTCCGGGTAGTCGCTGGCACGATTCCAGCGCATCTGGATGATCCCCCAGGGATAGTCGCCCTTGTCCAACCAGTTCGGGACTCCCGGATCACGCCGTGAGATCACCGCCCGGAACCTGCCGTCCGCGTCGATCGTGGCCTGCACGTCGTTCAGGCTCGACTGCCGGTTGACCCAGTCGACCGTGCAGAAGCGGTCGTCTCCCACCAGCGCCTGCCAGTAGCGGGACTCCCGTGGGAGCTCGGTCTCGAGGACGAGCGCCTCGTCGTCGGTGATCTCGTGCATCCCGTCGTAGTAGGCCTGCTTGGGCAGCCCGCCCATGTCGTCGATCTTGGTCGACCGCTTGATCGTGTTCACTCCGTGGTGCTCGCGGTAGTAGCGGATCAGTGCCATGTCGAAGGAGATCATGTCCTCGACCCAGGTGGCGAGCTCGGAGAACCGCCGGGCGATTTCCTCGGGCGTCATGTCGGCTCCCGAATCGTCGACACGGTCGATGGCGATCCGGGCATCGACCTCGTTGCGCCAGTCGCACGAGCACCGTCGCAGCGTCAGCCGCCTGGTCTCGGGGCCGAGCTCCCACCAGTCACCGTCGTGGCCGTCGGGCCGCTCGCCGCTCAAGATCACACTGAAGTAACCCTGGTCGTCGAGGGAGAGGTCGTCGAGATCGTGCGTGCCCGGAACCGAGCCACCCACGGTGATGAGCGACGGAGCCAGGAACATCCATGTCTGCTGGGTGATCTCGACAAATCGTGAGGTGCCGCGAAAGCCCGAAATCCTGTAGGTGCCCGCTGGGTCGATCTCGACCGTCGAGTAGACGAAGTCGGGGTCTGGCCCCCCCTGGTTGTAGGCGTAGTTCCAGTGGGGCATGAACACCGGGCGCTGAGTGTCGGTGTAGACGTGGCACAGGTAACCCTCCGAGAGCATGGACAGCGCCAGCTTGTTCATGTCCTGGACCTCGGCCTCGGTGGCGCCGTCGGGCCGCCACGTGGCCAGCAGGTTCTCACCGACGTGCTCGAGCGCCCGCATCTGGTCCGCCCAGCTGGGCAACCGGTGGGAGGGCTCAGATTCGCTCATGCGCATGCCTCCTCGTCGAAGTATGTGGGTGCGTCACGCCTCGAGCTCGACGTCGAAGTGGCGCACGTAGAAGTCGAAGTCCGAACGGAGCTGCGCGGCGGTGAGCCCGAACTCCTCGGGGGTGTAGCGATGCGTCCCGTGGGCACCGCTCCGGTTCACCACCTGCCAGTCGTCAATGGCCTTCTCGACCGCCGGGGTGAGCTCGAGGTCGAGGAAGGCGTAGACCCGCCGCACCTCCCGCATGGGGTCCCTGATCAGGTCCCGGTGGTGCACGTCGAGGAACCGGTCCTCTCCGAGGCGGGCCCGTGCGGCGATCGCCTGTTCGACACCGACGCGTAGGTGCTTCGACGCTTCGCGGCCGAGGCGGTGTAGGTCGCGCGGGCCTTCTGCCTCGGGGAGGATGGACGACACGATGCTGGCCCACGAGGGCACCGACTTCACGGGGTCGCGGTGCGTCATGACGAAACGTGCGTCGGGATAGGCCTTGGTGAAGTCAACGAGGTGGAAGTTGTGGTGGGGGGCCTTGAACAGCCACAGATCGGGCGGGCGACGGGACTGGAGGAGTTGGATGACGCGCCGGTGATAGCGGTAGGTCTGCGACATGTCCGACACCCGCCACCAGGCCTGGTATCCGTAGACCGGCAAAGTGAACTGTTGGCCGTGGAACGCCATCCCGAGCACTTCGGTGTCCTCACCGGTCGAGTCCAGGTCGAAGATGTGCTTTTCCTTGATCACCGCGTTGTAGGCGGCGATCCGCTTCTTCTCCGCCTCTCGCCGCGGATCGGTTGCCTCGTCCTCGAGCACCGGCGGCGGGCATGGCTTCATCTGCTCCCACTGCCGGAGGCAACGGAACTGCGGATCGAGCGACAACATGTTGGCCAGTGCGGTCGTGCCCGTCCGGGGCAGACCGTTGATGTCCACCGGTCCCCGCACCGAGAGCCGGTCCACCTCGGGGTGACCGCGGTACCAGGCCTCCACCTCGAGCCGGTTGACCAGGCGTCGACGGAGGTCCTCGGTGGCCACCGCGGCTCCCGCCCCGCTGAGGTCCCCGTCGGACCGGAGGCTCTCGACGAGGACCTCGAGCCCCTCTCGGAAGTCACCCGGACCGAAGTCGGTGAGTCCCGTGCGTCCGGTCGCCTCCGCCCGGAGCTCGTCGGGGCCGGGATAGCTCGCCGTCACGCCAGGCGATCCGGATAGAGCTCGGACACCAGCCGGGTGAACCCGTCACGCCAGTGGACCCGACAGGGCCCGGTGATCGCCTTCCGCTTGGTCGGATCGCCGACCGAGCCCAACGAGGCGCACGGGATCGGCGTGACCTCAATCCGCGGTTCGACCCCCAGGAGCCGTCCGAAGAGCTCGCTCCACTCCTGGACGCTCACAGCATCGTCGCCGCACCAGTTCACGATCGTGGCCGGCACGCTGGCTGCGCCGAGGAGCGACTCGACCTGGGCCGCGATGTCCTCGTTGTGGATGGGGCTGTAGGGGATCGGGTCCCACCGCGTCTTCACCGGTCTCCCTGCAGCGATGTCCTCGAGGTGCATGACCGGAAGTCCGCCGTTCTCGCCGTACGCCGCTCCCATGCGCGCCAGGGTCACGGGAAGATCGAACGAACGGGCGCAGTAGCGCGCCACCGCCTCCTGCGCGATCTTCGACACCGAGTAAGGAGCGGAGGGAGTCGCCTTCTGATCGCCGAGCGGATCGTCTTCGCGGAACGGATGCCACGGGTCGGGATGTGGGGCATAGGTCGTCAGTGTCGACATGACGAGCGCCGCCTTGACACTCCGGCAGTGCTCCAGCAAGAACCCGGTCGCTTCGGCGTTCACCCGCAGCGCGCGGTCGTAGTCGTCGTCGCTGAAGTCGGCTGCCAGATGGAGCAGGTAGGTGAAATCGTTCGGCAATTCCTCGAAAGCGGCATCGGCGATGTCGAGAACGCGCGTGGTCACGCCGATCGATTCGACGCGCGCACGGGATCCGGGTGCGCTGAACCTCGCCACCCCCCACACCTCGTTCTCGGACGCCAGCGACCTGGCGAGCGGGAACGCGATCCGTCCAGCCGGTCCCGTGATGAGGATCTTCTCGTCCTTGAGCAACCACCACTCCTCCGCTCGCGTGCTCCGCGCATCGTACCCTTGTCCTCATGGAGGGCACAGCGGAATCTGCCATGTTGCGATCACTCGACGGACTGCTGCGTGCCCTCGATCTCGAGAGGGTCGACCGTGACGTCTTCGTGGCCGTCAACGAGCCCCCTCGGTTCCCACGGATCTTCGGCGGGCAGCTCGCGGCGCAGGCCATGCAGGCGGCGACGGTCACGGTGGACCAGACAGAGGGCGCGCAGCCGCATTCGATCCACGCCACCTACGTCCGGAGCGGACACCTCGAGGAACCGGTCACCTATCGCGTCGACCGCGTGCGAGACGGACGCACGACGGCCACGAGGCAGGTCACCGCCAGTCAGAGCGGCCGAACGGTGCTGGTCGCCACCGTGTCCTTCCACGTCAACGGCGACCGACCGGAGCAGATCGGTCCGGGTCCGCTCACGCCGAGGCCCGGGACGCCCGGCCCCGATGAACTCCCGACCCTGGCCGACTGGGCGCGGGCAGCCCCACCTCCTCTCCGCGAGAGGGCCGACCGCATGTGGGTGGAGCTTGCGCCCCCGCTCGATGTCCGCATCGGTGAGGCCTTCACCTTCCTCGGAGGCGCCCAGGCCTCCGGGGCTCGGTCCCACTGGATCAGGCTCCCCCGCCACGTGGGCGACGACCCCACGCTCCACTCGGTTCTGCTGACCTACGCCAGTGACTACTTCCTCCTCGACATGGCGACGCGCACCCATCCCGTTCGGCTGGCCGAGGGTGCCCCCAACGCATCGACGCTGGACCACTCCGTCTGGCTGCACCGCCCTGTCCACTTCGATCGCTGGCACCTCTACACCCAGGACATCGTGGCCTTTGTCGGTGCGCGAGGCCTGGTGGCCGGCGCGATCCACGACACCGAAGGCTCACTCGTCGCCACCGCCATGCAGCAGGTGCTCATCCCCCTCCCCGACGACTGACGCCCGCTCCGGGCCCACCGAGGGTGCGAGACCGGTAGCGTCCCGGAGTGCCATGACATCGTCCGCCCGCCCCATCCCTCTGTTCGAACAGCCCTGGCCGGAGGGAGAGTACCGATTCTTCCAACTCGGCTTCTTCGCGGACGACCTGATCGCGGCGGCCGAACGCTGGACCCGGGTCTTTGGCATCGGCCCCTTCACCGTGTTGCCCCGGCTCACGACGGAGTGCACCTACCGGGGTACCAAGACCACGCAGGACGTGCAGATCGCCGTGGCCCAGGCCGGTCCGGTCCAGATCGAGCTGATGCACCAATTCTGCGATCGGCCGAGCGTGTTCCGAGAGCTCTTCCCCCAAGGAGGCAACGGGCTCCACCAGCTCTGCACGGTCACCACCCACTACGACGCCAAGAAGGCACGGTTCGAAGAGCTGGGATATGCCGTGACGGCCGAGATCGAAGCACGGGGACACCGGGTGGCCTACGTCGACACGGTGTCCGATTTCGGCTTCTACACCGAGGTCGTGCAGAGCAGCCCCGGGTTTTTGGAGCAGCTCACGCGGTTGGCGCGGGAGTGCGAGCGATGGGACGGCCACGACCCGGTGCGCATCCTCACCCGCGACGGGTATCGCACCCCATGAGGGCGGCGCCGTTGGCCGGGTGCGGCGATCCCGCCGGGTTCAGGGCCGGGAGCCCCGTGCCGCGAACTCCTCGGCCAGCCGTGAACGGCTGACCTTTCCCGCGGCCGTACGCGGGATCCGATCGACCAATTCGAAGGATTTCGGCACCTTGTACGGAGCGAGGCGTTCCCTGCAGTGCGCGCCAAGGGCCTCGGGCGTCGGGGGTGCTCCCGCGTCCACCGGCTCGACCACCGCCGTGACCCGATGCCCCCACTCGGGGTCCGGGAGTCCGACCACGACGACGTCGAGGACGTCGGGGTGTTCGCTGATCACCGCCTCTACTTCGGCCGGGTAGACGTTGGCCCCGCCGGTGACGATCATGTCGACCCTCCGGTCGGCGATGTAGACGAACCCGTCGTCGTCAACCGAACCCATGTCCCCGAAGGACGCGAACCCGTCGGGATCAGGTGGTGGCGTCGGCGTGCCGATGTAGCGGTATCGGGGAGTGCGCATGAGATTCTTCAGACGGATCTCTCCGATTTCGCCGGTCGGAACCGTCCGACCGTGCTCGTCCACGATCCTCACCTCGGCGTTCACCGGTTTCCCGACGGTGCCGGGGTGTTCGAGCCACATGTCCCCGGTGGTCATCACCAGTCCGTGGTTCTCGCTCCCGCCGTAGGTGAGGGTGAAACGATCGGGCGGCACCAGCTCGAGCCACGCTCGCACAACCCAGTCCGGAGCCGACGCGCCCCCGCAGACGATGCGCTCAATGCTCGAGAGGTCACGGCGGGCCACGTCGGGGAGGCGCGCGACCCGCATCAGCATGGTTGGCACCATGCAGGCATAGTGGATCTTGTAGCGCTCAATCAGCTCCACGGCGCGAGCCGCGTCGAACCGCTCCATCAGCACCGCCTGACAATCCTGAAGCAGCGGGGCGTAGCAGTACATCCAACCGTTGACGTGGTACAGAGGGGACGTCGCGAGATAGCGCATGTCATGGCGCCGGCCGAGCACTGTGGCGACGGTCTCGTCCTCCTCCATGACCCCGAGGGCGGGGATGGCGACGATCTTGGGCATGCCCGTCGCTCCCGACGTGGCAATGAGGCGGGCGTACTCGGGCACGCGGTCTTCGAGTGCGTCCGAACCGAGGTCGACGGTGGCGGCGATCTCCTCAGGCCCGATCGTGCCGGGCGACGGATCGGCCCACCCGGCAACGACCACCGTCGCCCCAGCCACGTCCAAGAGCCGTTCCCGCTCCCACTGCGGGAGGTCCCAGCGCAGCGGGAGCACGGAGGCCCCCAACTTCCAGGCGGCGAAGGTCGAGAACAGGTGCTCGGGCGTGTTGCGCAGGGCCAGGGCGATGGTGTCCCTCTCCCCCAGCCCACGCGCGCCCAACAGCCGGGCCACCTGGTTCGACCGCTGCTCCAGGTGCTGCCACGTCAGGGCCGATTCCGTCCCTCCCTCCGCCGCGAACACGACCGCGACGGCATCGGGGTGCTCGGCGGCCAACATGGTGAGCCGACGTCCGTACGAGATCCCGGTGTTCGCGGTCTCGGTCATCGGTCTCGCACCACCGTCACCCGAGGCGGTGAGACGGGAGCTTGGGTCATCAGCACTTGTGTGGAGAAGTCGTTGATCTGCTTGAGCAGTAAGGTCCGAGCCCTCGGAGCGTCCCCAGCCTCGAGGGCCCGGAGCAACTCGGCGTGATCGCGGCAGAACCGCGCGAATTGCTCGTCCGCATCGCGCTCCTGAGCGAGGTCCCGGAAGCACGCGCGCAGGTGATCGGCCAGGATGCTCTGGGTTGCGTGCAGCGTCAGATACAACGCCTCGTTGCCCGACGAGCGAGCGAGGCCCAGGTGAAAGCCCAGGTAGGCCTCGTCGAGCTGGTCGGTCCATTCCCCGACGCCCTGCATTCGCTCCAACGCGGCGCGCATCTCCTGCCAATCGCTTGTCGGTGTGTCGAGCGTCGCCCGGTCGACCGCTTCGAGCTCGAGGATGCCCCGGAACTGGATCACATCGAAGAGGGAGACTCGTCCGAACCTCAGGAACGACTCGAAGACCTCCGCCAGCGCGTCAGGGAGCGCGCTGACGGTGGCCTTGAAGGGAGCGCTTCGCCCCGTCGCCAACAGGCCCTGCGCCTCGAGCGCCCGCCGGGCCTCTCGGACCGTCGCACGACTGACCCCGAACTCGACTGAAAGCTCTCGTTCGGAGGGGAGCTCGTCGCCGGGGGCGAAGGTCCCGTCGAAGATGGCTTGGCGGATCTGGTCCGCCACCTGGACGTAGGCGGGATTGCGCACCACGCCGCGGAATGGGCGACCCCCGTTCCCAAGCGGCCCGCTCGCCGCGCCCTCGCGCTCCGCGACCGCACGCTCGGCGTCCGGACCCCTGGAATCCTGCACCCTCACCACGAAACGCGTCCCGGCATCCGCGACGACAGTGCGTCGGCGAAGTCGCGCCCGGCTTCGGTCGAGGTGAACGCAAGGTCATGCGCCAACCCACACAGAACTCCGACTCGACGGTCCGACCATTCGGTGTGGCCGATCAGCACCTTCCCGGCTGCCATCCGCCGATCCTGATCGGCTCACCGGCCTCAAGACGGTGGATCGGGACGCGGACGAGCCGCTCCTGACCAGCCCCTGGTCGTCCCACCGGGGCCCTGCTCGGCGCTCGCTCCTGGGTGATTGTCAGGCCATCAGTCTATCCGGTCATCGATCGTTCGCAAGGTGGCACGGTCGCCCGTCGGGGTCCCGGGGAGCGGTGCTCGCTCCCTCGAGGGCGGCCTCCATGAGCAGGCTCGGGCATTCAACGAGTTCGTGAAGGTGGTCGATAGGTGACCATGCCCCCCGCCCGTCGAGCCGACACCCGGTGGCGATCTGCTTCGGTACGATTGGGGCCGTTCCCCTGACGCCGGGGTGGCGGTGTCACCACACAGAACCCCGAGGAGATCCCCCTAAATGCGCACCCTGGCCGGGTGGTGTGTCCGTCATCGCCGTGTCGTCGTCCTGCTCTGGTCATTCGTGCTGGCGACTTCGGTGCTCATCGGCATTTCGGTCGGGTCCGCCTTCTCGGACACCTTCAGCTTTCCCCATACCCAGTCTTTCGACGCCATCAACCTCTTGAAGTCGGTGGCGCCAGCCCACTCGGGCGACACCGAACAGGTCGTCTTCGGGACGTCGGGTGACGCGCGACTCACCGACACCGCCATCGGGCAACGCATCAACGCCATGGTCGACGAGATCAAGGCCCTGCCCAACGTCTCCCTGGTCAGCAGTCCCTACGACTCGGCGGGCGATCTGGTCGACACCACGAACATCAACGCGGACCGGACGGTGGGCTGGCTGCAGGTCAATTTCGACGAGCAATCGAATGCGATCTCGAACCGGGAGGCCGACGACTTCGTCCACGTCGTCACCCGCACCTCCACGGACGGACTGACCGTGTCGGACACCGGACCCCTGGCCGAGAACGCCAACGGGACGTCGATCGGCAGCTCGGGGCTCGGCATCCTGCTGGCGCTGGTCGTCCTGTTACTGGTGTTCGGGTCCGCCTTCGCAGCCTTGCTGCCGATCCTCTCGGCCTTGTTCGCCCTCGGCACCGCCATCGGCATCATCAGTCTCGCCAGCCACGCCATGAGCATGCCGTCGATCTCGCCCGAGCTGACCCTGCTCATCGGACTGGGCGTGGGGATCGACTACGCGCTCTTCATCGTGTCCCGCCACCGGCAGGGGCTCGTCGCCGGTCTGGACCCGGAGAGCTCGATCGCCAACGCGGTCAACACCTCCGGACGAGCCGTCCTCTTCGCAGGGATCATCGTCTGCATCGCCTTGCTGGGATTGTTCGCTCTCGGCGTGGGCTTCCTCTCGGGGTTGGCTGTGGGGGCGGCCATCGGCGTGGCCCTCACCATGATGGCCGCCCTCACCCTGCTGCCCGCCATGCTCGGTTTCATCGGGCCCAAGGTGATGAGCCGCAAGCAGAAGCGGACCCTGGCCCAGAGCGGGCCCCGCATCGTCGGTGCCGACAGCAAGGGGTTCTGGCCCAGGTGGGCGGACCGGGTGCAACGGCGCCCCGTGGTGTCCGCCGTGGTGGCGTTGGGTGTGATCGTGGCGTTCATGCTGCCCTTCTTCTCTCTCCAGTTGGGCCACGCCGATCAGGGCACCGACCCCACCGGCACCCCGACCCGCGTGGCCTTCGACATGCTCTCCCGAGGATTCGGACCCGGGTACAACGGCCCACTGATGCTCGTCGGCGTGGTGCAACCCGATCAACACGCCGTGATCGACGATGTGGTCCATGCGGTCTCCCAACAGCCGGACGTGGCGAAGGTGGCCGATCCCATCTTCCTCCCCAGCAAGACCGGAAATGGCGACGTGGTCCTGCTCAACGTGTACCCCTCTTCGGCGCCGCAGGACGTTGCCACCACCGACCTGGTCACCCATCTGCGGTCGGACACGCTGCCGCGGGCGGTCGGAACTTCGGGGGTGTCGCTGCTAGTGGGCGGCACGACGGCGATCTACGTCGACTTCTCCAACCTGCTCAGCTCCAAGCTGCCTCTGTTCGTGGCCATTGTCGTCGTCATGTCGTTCCTGTTGCTCATGACGGTGTTCCGATCGCTGGTCATCCCGTTGACTGCGGCGGTCATGAACCTGCTCTCCATCGGCGCCGCCCTGGGAATGTTGGTGGCCGTCTTCCAGTGGGGCGACCTGGGCTCGGTGATCCAGCTCACGGGAACGGGCCCGATCGAGGCCTTCCTGCCCGTCATGCTCTTCGCCATCCTCTTCGGCCTGTCCATGGACTACCAGGTGTTTCTGGTGACCCGCATGCACGAGGAATACATGAAATCGGGCGGGAACAACCGGGTTGCCGTGCGCAACGGGCTGGCCGCCACTGGCAAGACGATCACCGCCGCCGCGCTGATCATGATCCTGGTCTTCGCCTCGTTCATCCTCGGCAGCAACCGGGTGATCAAGGAGTTCGGCATCGGGCTCGCCGGTGGCATCGCCATGGATGCGGTCTTCATCCGCATGGCCATCGTGCCGTCCGTCATGGTGCTCTTCGGCCAGGCCAACTGGTGGTTCCCGCGTTGGCTGGACCGGGCGCTCCCCCGACTGGCCGTCGATCCGCTCGATGTCGAGTCGCCCGATGCCGACGAGCCGGGCGCAGAACCGACGCCCGAGCTGGCGGGCAGGCGCTGACCCGCACCACCGGCGCGACAACGTCAACCCGAGCGAACCAACGCAGCTACCAGGCGTAGTCCTCGGGTGCGGTCCGGTAGCCGGGAAAGATCTCGTCGAGGCGCTCGAGGACCTTGTCGTCCAGCGTCACGTCGAGGGCCCGGAGCGCCGAGTCCAACTGTTCGGGCGTGCGCGGCCCGACGATCGGCCCGGTCACGGCCGGCCGGGTGAGCAACCACGCGAGCCCCACCGTGCCGGGGTCCTCCCCCACGTCGGCGCACAGGTCCTCGTAGGCCTCGAGCTGCCCGCGCATGGCCTCGATCGTTTCTGCGGCGCGCCCGGCGTAGCGCCGGCTCCCGTCACGCTGCTTCCGCACCACCCCACCCAACAGACCGCCCTGGAGCGGTGACCACGGGATGACGCCGAGTCCGTAGGCCGCCGCCGCCGGGAGCACCTCGCGTTCGACATCCCGGACGATGAGGTTGTAGATCGACTGCTCACTGACCAGGCCCATGAAGTGACGCCGTCCCGCTACTTCCTGCGCCTGCGCGATGTGCCACCCGGCGAAGTTGGACGACCCGACGTAGAGGATCTTTCCCTGCGTACGCAGCACCTCCATGGCCTCCCAGATCTCGTCCCACGACGTACGTCGGTCGACGTGGTGCATCTGGTACAGATCGATGGAGTCCGTCTGGAGCCGACGCAAGCTGGCGTCGCACGCGCGTCGGATGTTCAGCGCGGAGAGCCGGCCCTCGTTGGGCCAGTCGCCCATGTCGGCGTAGAGCTTGGTGGCGATGACCGTTCGCTCGCGCCGGCTCCCACCCTGGGCGAACCACCGACCGACGATCTCCTCGGTGGCCCCGCGGCCCTTGGAACGTCCGTAGACGTTGGCAGTGTCGAAGAAATTGATCCCCGCTTCGAGCGCGGCGTCCATGATTGAGAACGAGGTCGGTTCGTCGGTCTCCGGCCCGAAGTTCATGGTGCCCAAACAGATGCGGCTGACCCGCAGGCCGGTCCGTCCCAGGTGTGTGAAGTGCATGGGTGGAACCTAGTGGGACGGGCCGAGAGGCGTGCCATCACCGGCACGTCCGGACCGAGCTGGCCGCTCAGGTAGCGGCCGCCCGGCTCGGCCAGAGTGGGTTCCGGCGGCCTCGCCCCGGTCGCCGGACGGGATCGCCCCGGTCACCCGGAGTCGTCGACGGGAGTCGGCCTCGGACCAGAAGCCCCGGCGCAGTCCACCCAGCTCTCGATGGCAGCGTGTGACCCCGCACACAGTCCACGGTAGGTTGAGCCCTGAACTCGCACTCACCGCACGCACACACACGGGGGCACGATGGCGCAACAGATCCCATTGGTCGACTACCTGGTGCTGGGGGCCGACCCGCACCTGGTGGCGAACCAGTGCACCGCCTGTGGCGCCCGCTTCTTCGACCGGCGCAACGCCTGCGCCGCCTGCGGGGCGACCGCGTTCGAGAAGGTCGACGTCCCGACCACGGGCGAGGTGCGCTCCTTCACCATCGTTTCGTTCGCGGCACCCGGCGTCCCGGTGCCCTTCGTGGCGGCGGTCGTCGACTGCGAGGGCACCAGCGTGCAGGCCAACCTCATCAACGTGCCAGCGGACCCAGATCACGTCACGCTGGGGATGAAGGTGCAACTGGCCACCGAGGCCATCGGCACGGACGCGAACGGGACCGAGGCGGTCGGCTTCGGCTTCGAACCGAGAGGAGACTGACCGTGACTGCGGCGTCAGAAGAGCTTTGGATCCTGGGTACCCACATGACCAAGTTCGGCAAGCACCCCGACAAGGACGTCGTCGACCTCGCCGCCGAGGCCGTGGCGGGCGCCCTGGCCGACGGTGGAGTGACCATGAAGGACATCGGGGTGATCGGGGCCGGGAACCTGATGCGAGCCGGCGCCGGCACCGGCCAGCTGGTGCAGAAGCAGCTCGGGCAGACCGGCATCCCGGTCTACAACGTGGCCAACGTGTGCGCCACGGGTGCCACCGCACTGCGAATCGCCTGCATGGCGATCAAGGCGGGCGAGACCGACATGGGGCTGGCCTTCGGAGTCGAGAAGATCGCGGGTGCCGGCTTGTTGGCCGGTGGGAGTCGCACGACCGACTCCGACACCTGGACTCCCGAAGGGCGTCACGGTGCGGTGGCCCCTCTGGACGGCCGGATCGGGACCGAGACCATGCCGGGAGTCTTCGCCCAGATCGGCATGGAGTACGGCCACCGGTACGGGGGCACCAGCTTCGAGCTGTTCGCTCGCATCAGCGAGAAGAACCACGCCCACTCCACCCTGAACCCACTGGCGGCCTACCAGAAGAGGTTCACGCTCGAGGAGATCATGAGCGACGTCATGATCGCCTACCCCAACACGCGCCCCATGTGCTCGGCCAATTGCGACGGCGCGGCCGCCGCCGTGGTGGTGTCGGGATCGAAGCTCAAGACCCTCTCGCTCGAGCAGCGACGCCGAGCCGTCAAGATCGCCGCCTCGGTGCTCACCACCGATCCCTGGGAAGAGGCGTGCCAGATCCTTCCCGATGTGAACACGCTGACTCGCAACGCGGCCGAAATGGCGTACGAGCAGGCCGGCGTGGGGCCGGCCGATCTCGACCTGGTGGAGCTGCACGACTGCTTCGCCACGGCCGAGCTCGTGCACTACGACAACCTCGGGTTGTGCGAGCGGGGCGGCGCGGTCGACTTCTTCGAGTCGGGCGCGACCTGGCGCGACGGGACCACACCCGTCAACGTCTCCGGTGGACTGGAGTCCAAGGGTCATCCCATCGCCGCCACCGGAATCGCCAACGTGTGGGAGGTCGCGACCCAGTTGCGCGGCGAGGCCGGCGATCGCCAGATCGTGGGTGCCAAGGTCGGGCTCACCCACGTCATCGGGCTGGCGTCGGCGTGCGGCGTGCACGTCCTGGAGCGCGCCGCGGCCTGACGTGTCGTCGGGTCAGGCCGCAGGCTTGGGCTCGGGAGGACCCGCAGAGCAGAGTCCTGCGGCAGCCGCCCTCTGATGGGCGGCAACGCCGCCGAGCTCGACCCGGAGTGCCTGCAGACGCATGGTCCAGAGATGCAGCGGGTAGGCCAGCGTGACGCCGATGGCGCCGTGAAATTGGTGACAGTCATCGAGAACCTGCTTTGCCGCATCGGCCGCGAAGGCGGCAGCGGTGGCTGCCTTGTCCGCCGGCGCCCCCGCCCAGGCCGCATCTCGCGCCAGCCACCGCGTCCCTTCCACCCGGATGTGGAGCTCACTGAGTCGATGCTGCACGGCCTGGTAACTGCCCAGGGTCTTGCCGAACATGGCACGATCCCGCGCATACACAATCGTTCGGCGCAAGGCCTCTCTCATGCAGGCGGCCATCTCCACGGCCAGCGCCACCCGCCACCATCGCAGGAGGGTCGCCGCGGTGCCCGGGCCGAGCAACTCGCCTTCCCGGCGCAAGAGTCGCCCCAGAGGGTAACCAAACGGGGAACCCACCGGCTCCACGTCGCCCGGCGCCGGATGGAGCGCCACCACGTCGTCCCCGCGCATGATCAGGATCAAGTCGGCACCGGGCGCATATCTCACAGGCGTCTGGTCGTCGTCCGCCGCAGCCAGGGCGACCGAGAGCGCACCCACGTTGTCCATCAGGGCCGGCGCAACCAGCACCCGAGCCCCGATCGGCGCCAAAGCGGCGGCCCGTGCCCCTTCCTCCACGACCAGAGCAGCCTCCAGCGGGCTGGCGGACCAGAACAGGTCCAGGTAACCCGCTTCATGGAGGGCGCGCAAGAGCGGCGTGCCGTTCAGCTGACCTTCCGCGGCCACGCCGACCGGGGGTACGGCGAATCTCTCGAAGATCGTCCCCACCGCATCGACCACGGCGGCTTGAACGTCGTCAAAATCGAAGTTCACGAGTCTTCTCCGGCGAACAGCTGGCGGGCTACGAGATTCAGTTGAATCTCATAAGCACCGGCCGCGATGCCCGCCGTAATCCCACCCATATATTGGGCGGCAATAGCGTCGTCAACGAGACCGGCATCGAGCATTATCTGGGTGGCGGCCTCATCGACCATTCGTTCAGCCTTGACCATTGCGGCCCTGGATACATAGGCTTGTGGTCCGGGATTCTCGAATTCCTTACTGCGTTCGTGAATGACGCGGTAATGAAGAAGACGAGCGGCATCACACCAGGACTTCGCCAGACCAAGGAGCTCCTGGTTTCTTGGCACATCGTGGACGCCGTGCTCGGTGGCCCAGGCCACGAGTTTGTCCAGTCTGATGGCGGCGTTGAGGTAGCGAGGCATGCCGGTCCGTTCGAAGGCCAGTGCTTTTCGAACAATCGGCCAGCCTTCGTTTTCCGGTCCGAGCCGGGCCGAAGCCGGAACCCTCATGTCGGTGAAACGCAGGTTGGCGAAGCTGCTGTCTCCCACCCCACCCACCGCCGGAATCTTGTGCACCTCCAGGCCGGCTGTGTCCATGGGCACCAGCAAGATGGAGATTCCGAGATGCTTTTCGGCCTCGCGATCGGTGCGAACCAATAGGTAGCAATACTCCGCCGTGGGGGTGTGCGACGTCCAGATCTTCTCGCCGTTGACAACATATTCGTCGCCATCTCTGACAGCGGAGGTCTGCAACGCCGCCAGATCCGAGCCCGCGTCCGGTTCCGAGAACCCCTGACACCACGTAATGTCCCCTCGGCTGATCCGTCCGAGGAAATATGTCTTCTGCTCCGGCGTACCAGCAATGATGATTGACGGGCCAATCCAGTTGGCGTTCATGTACTGTGAACCGCGAGGTTCACCACGAAAAAGGACTTCCTCGGCCAGGATGACTGCTTCCCAGGGAGAGAGATCCAGCCCTCCGTATTCTTTCGGCCAGTTCGGGGTCAAATAGCCGTATTCAGCCAGCTTGCCGCACACCAATTTGCTCCGGGCCAGTTGCTCCTCGGCGGACAACTTGCTGTGAAACGTGGCTGCACCGAAGCCCCGGACGTCTCCCTCCTCGCCCGCGGCGCGCATGATGTCATCGAGCATCTCGGCGATCTTCGTCCGATAGGCCTGTTCCTCTGTTGACCACGCGAACTCCACTGTTCCTCCGTTGAGGTCCTCGTCAGGTCCTGATGTCGAATCCTGGGGCGGTGGCTCTCGAGCACCCGCCGTGTTCTCGGCGATTGCACCGATCGGTCAGTCGACCCACTGAGGATCGCGGCGCTCGACGAAGGCCCGCGGTCCCTCCGTGAAGTCCGGGTGAGCCTGCTGCATTTGGCTCAGAGACCATCCCTGCTCATTGGCCTGGGAGTGACTGGTCTCCAGGGCGTTCCAGATGCTCCGCAGGGTGAGCGACACGGCTCTCGGCGAGTTGGCGGCGATCGCCGCGGCGATCTCCTCTGCCTTGGCCGCCAACTCCGACGCAGAGACGACCTCGTCCACCAATCCGAGCTGGTAGGCCCGTTCCACATTCATCCGGTAGGTGCGCCCGGTGAGGGCCATGCGAAGGGCCGACCCGAGCGGGATGCGCTTGGCGAGTCCGATACCGTCGATCGAGCTCACGACGCCAACGTTGACGTGAGTGTCGGTGAAGGCGGCGTGGGAGGCGGCGACCACAATGTCGGAGTCGACGATGAAGTGCAGACCGGCACCGGCGACAAGGCCGTTGACCGCGCAGATGGTCGGCTTCCACACATGGTTGTGCCGGGACGTCCAGAAGGTCTCGTCGTCAAAGGGGCCATCGCCTTGTCTGCCCAGTACGTCAGCCGAGGGCGAGATATCGGCACCCGTGCAGAAATGCCGCTCGCCTTCCCCGGTCACGATCACGACGCGCACCTGGGGATCGGCTTTGACATCCTCCCAGATAGCCCGCAGGCCCGAGTGCATCGGCCGATTGATCGAATTCCCTTTCTCCGGGCTGGCGAGAGTGATGAAGGCGATGTGATCGCGTTTCTCGTAGCGGAGATTCTCGAGCGGCTCGTGAGCCAGGTCCCAAGCTGCGATGGGCACCGTGGGCGCCTCCCTCTGTCCGTCCCGTTTCGAGCGTAGCTCCGGATTGCCGCCGCTGCGAGATGGAGCGCAGAGCAAATGGCCGGTGTAGGTTCTCAGCGTGGTCGTCATGACCGTGCGGGGTCCTATCGATTCTGCCGCATTGGGCCGAGTGTTGGTCCACGAACATGTGCAGATCTCGTATGCCGGCGAGCTCCTCGATTGGAAGCCGGCGCTCCCGCGGGAAGAGCGGATACAGCGGGCGGTGCAGCGCATGCTCGAGTTGGCGGAACACGGAGTGAAGACGTTCGTCGACCCCTGTCCGATCGAGCTCGGGCGCGACCCGGAGCTCCTGGCCGATATCTCGGACCAGTCCGGGATGAATATCGTTTGTGCAACCGGCTTCTATCACGAGCACGACGCCGCGGGCATCCCGTACTACTGGCGGCAGCGCTGGCCGGAGGAGATCGCCCAGTTGTACCTGCACGAGATCAGCGATGGAATCGGTACGACCGGCATTCGCCCGGGGGTCATCAAGATCGCCACGGGCGACCCGGTCAGTCGCCACGAGCGGAAAGTCCTCGAAGGCGCGGCCATGGCGGCCAGGGAATCCGGGCTCCCGGTCATCAGCCACACCGAGAACTCCCGTTGGGGTGACGTACAGCAGGACATCCTGGCTGAGGCCGGGGTCGACCTCAGCCGCTGTCTGATTGGCCACCAGGACCAGCAGACCGAGCTGGACCCTCTGGAAGCGATTGCGAGAAGAGGCTCCTACATCGGGATCGACCGAATCGGGATGCAGCAACGGGCCAGTGACGACGCTCGTGCCGACACCATCGCCGCTCTGGTCGCGTCGGGGTTCGCCGACCGGATCTGCCTCTCCCAGGACCACCTGTGTTGCCTGCCGGCTCCACGAGACCCCTATTGGGTACCGCGCCATCAGGTCGAGAGGTTCAACAAGGAGCTCAGGCCGACACTCGAGGAGGAGATGTTCGGCCGGCCTCACACCTATCTCTTCACTCACTTCCTGCCCATGCTCGAGAGGCGCGGTCTCCCGGACGCAACCCGGGAGCGCTTTCTCGTTGACAATCCCCGCCATTTACTGGCTGGCGAATGACCGCGGACATCGGCGAACGCCCCCCGGCAGCGTCACCGGTCCGGCCTGCCGTCATCCCTGCTCCCGCAGGTCCCGCTTGAGCACCTTGCCCGAAGGGTTGCGCGGCAGCGCGTCCAGGAAGGTGACGTGCTTCGGCACCTTGAACTTGGCCAGCTGCTCGCCGCAGTGGGCCAGCAGCTCGTCGGCCGTGACCGCCTGCCCGGCGCGCCGCACGACGAAGGCCACCGGCACCTCGCCCCAGCGCTCGTCGCGCCGGCCAACCACCGCCGCCTCGAGCACGGCGGCGTGCTCGTAGAGCACCCGTTCCACCTCCGAGCCGGCTATGTTCTCACCTCCCGACACGATCATGTCCTTGAGGCGGTCGACGACGAAGAGGTACCCGTCCTCGTCCAACACTCCGATGTCGCCCGTGTGGAACCAGCCTCCGGCGAAGGCCCGCTCCGTGGCCTCGGGGTCGCGCCAGTAGCCCTTGAACACCTTGGGCCCGCGGAGCACGATCTCGCCCCGCTCCCCCGCCGGCACGGGCCGGCCTTCGTCGTCCCACACCTGGACGTCCAGGTGCAGGCAGGCCCGGCCGACGCTGCCGAGCTTGGTCGCGATGCTGTCGCGGTCCAAGAAGGTGTCGCCCGAGACGGTCTCGGTCAGGCCGTACGCGTCGGCGAACCAGGCCGAGGGGAACGTGCGCCCGATCCGCTCTATGAGCGGGATCGGCATCTTCTCGCCGCCGTTGATGATCACCCGCACCGACGACAGGTCGCGCGCTTCCACGTCGGGCAGGGCCATGATGGCGTTGACCATGGCCGGCGCCAGCCACACCGTGGTGACACGCGACCGCTCCAGCTCCTCGACCACGGCCGCGGCATCGAAAGCGCGGTGGATGATGACGGTGGCGCCGGCGGTGATGAGCGACGTCGTCGTCAGGTCCAGCGCGCCTACGTGGTAGAGCGGGCCGCAGGCCAGCCCCAGGTCGGCCTCGCTGAAGCCGAACTCGACGATGTGGGCCAGGTTCTTCCAGGCCAGGTTGGCGTGGGTGAGCATCACGCCCTTGGGCCGGCCCGTGGTGCCCGAGGTGTACATGAGGCGGTGCACGTCGTCGGCCTCGGCCAGCACCCGCGCCGGTACCGCACCACCACCGGCCGCCAGCCCGGCCAGCGGCGTCCAGCCGTCTGCGCCGATGCCGCCACCTCTGCCCCCGATGCACGCGCCCACCAGCGCGTCCAGGCCCTCGGTCGCCTGCCCGGCCAGTTCCCGCAGTGCCTCGTCGCACACGAGCACGCTGGCCTCGGAGTGCTCCAGGATGTAACGCACCTCTGGCGCGGCCAGCCGCCAGTTGATCGGCATGGCCACGGCACCGAGATAGTTTGCGGCAAAGATCGTCTGCAGGAACTCGGGGCAGTTGTAGGAGAGGAGGCCCACCACGTGGCCCGGACCCACTCCCCGCTCGTGGAGCCCGCCGGCCAGCGCCACGGCCGACATCGCCATCTGCGCGTAGGTCGTCGCCTCGCCCTCGAACACCGTGATGGCCTTCTCCGGCGAGCGCTCCGCATGGTGCGCCAGTACTCCGAACCAGTTGACGTCCGCTCTCATCTCGATCCCATTCCTCCTCCCCGAATACTTGCGCGGATCCCGCGACTGTCGCTGGCGTGAACGTGGGGGGTACATGGGGATTCCCCCGCCGGCGGCGCCGAGTGAGCCGAGGCGACGCAGCGCGGCGATAGCGTCACCAGCGGCATGCACACCCCCTCGACCCTCGTCCTCGTCCTCGCCGTCTTCGGCGCCAGCCTGGTCGAGATGGTCGAGGCCCTCACCATCGTCGTGGCTGCTGGCGTCAGTCGGGGTTGGCGGCCCGCTCTCGAGGGAGCCGCCGCGGCGTCGGCGGTCCTCGGCGTGCTCGTGGCCGTAGTCGGCGTCCCATTGATCCGCTACATCCCGATCGACGGCCTCCGGGTCGCCGTCGGTGCCCTGCTCCTCGTCCTCGGGCTGTCCTGGCTGCGCAAGGCCATCCTCCGCGCCAGCGGGCACAAGGACCCCCACGACGAGGACGCCATCTTCGCCTCGACGGTGGCCCAGCTCGACCGGTCGGGCGACCACCACCCAGGCGTCCAGCCACCGGCGGGATGGAGGCCAGATCCATCGGGCCCACGCTCCACGAACCGCCGATACGACGGTGTCGCGTTCTCCACTGCGTTCAAGGGCGTCTTCCTCGAAGGGACCGAGGTGGTCCTCATCGTGATCAGTCTGGGCGCGGCACAGCACCGTCTCGGCGTCGCCGCGCTGGCGGCAGGAGCCGCCGTCGTGGTGGTGGCGGTGGTCGGATTGCTGGTGGCCCGCCAGCTGAGCGAAGTGCCCGAGAACACGATCAAGACCGTGGTGGGAATCATGCTGACCAGCTTCGGGGTGTTCTGGGTGGGAGAGGGCGCCGGGGTGCGGTGGCCCGGCGGCGACCTCGCACTGCCGGTGCTCGCGGTCTTCTTCGCCTTGGTCTTCTTGGTCATGGCCGCGTTCATGAGGACCCGCCTCCCCGCCTCGGCGCTGGAGGTGGCCCCGTGAGCCAGGTGGTCCGGGCGATCAGGGCGTTCGGCCATTTCTGGAGGGAGTTCCTGGTGGGTGACTCCCCCGAACTGGCGGTGGCCAGCGCGGCCGTGGTCGTCCTCGCCTTCGCCGTCGCCCACGACCACGCGGTCGGTGTCGTCCTCCTCCCCGCCGTGGCGGCACTGTTCCTCGTGTTCAGCGTCTACCGGGGGCGCCGCCGCGGGTCCGGAGCTCGGAGCGCGCGCCCGGAACGTTGAGTGACCCGGAACCGTCTCCCACCTCGAGCCGGGCGTGCTTGCGGTGCCAGCCCGACTCCCAGATGCGTTGCGCTCCGTCTGGCGTCTCGAACACTTCGGTGGTGACGAAGGGGCCGAGGCCCTGCTGCGACCAGCGCCGCCACCCCTCGGGGAGGGTCGGGTAGCCGCCGCTCGCCATGGTGCCCGACCTGAGGACCGCCCGCCTCCGCGAGACCCGGTCCGACGCGACCTCGGCCGGAGGTCACGTCGGTCCGGCATGATAGGTCCGGCAATTCGTGTTCGGGGCCGGTGGGTGTTCAAGAGCCGGTGCGTGTTCGAGGGAGGATGACGTGGGCCAGCAGGTGCGGGGTGTGGTGGCGACGGCGAAGGGGGCACCGGTCTCCGTGGAGACTGTCCACGTCCCGGACCCCGCAGCGGGCGAAGCCGTGGTCGCCGTGAAGGCGTGCGGCGTGTGCCACACCGACCTGCATTACCGGGAGGGGGGCATCAACGACGAGTTCCCATTCCTCCTCGGGCACGAGGCTGCTGGCGTGGTGGAGGCCGTCGGGACCGGCGTCACCGAGGTGGCCCCGGGCGACTTCGTGGTCCTCAACTGGCGCGCCGTGTGCGGCCAGTGCCGCGCGTGTCGCCGGGGACGCCCCTGGTACTGCTTCGCCACGCACAATGCCACGCAGACGATGACCCTGGCCGACGGCACGCCTCTCTCTCCCGCCCTGGGCATCGGCGCCTTCGCCGAGAAGACGCTCGTGGCAGCCGGGCAGTGCACGCCGGTCAACCCGAACGCGCGCCCCGAGGCGGTTGGGCTTCTCGGCTGCGGAGTGATGGCCGGACTCGGGGCGGCCATGTTCACGGGCGAGGTGGGCCCCGGTGATTCCGTGGCGATCTTCGGCTGCGGCGGAGTGGGGTGTGCCGCGGTGGCCGGAGCGAAGTTGGCTGGGGCGGCCACCATCATCGGTGTCGACCTCGATCCCCGGAAGCTCTCGCTGGCCACCGAATTCGGCGCCACCCACACCGTCGACGCCAGCACGAGCGATCCCGTCGAGGCCGTGCGCGCGCTGACCGGCGGCAACGGGGCCGACGTCTGCATCGAGGCCGTTGGTCACCCGTCAGTGATGCAGCAGGCGTTCCTCGCCCGGGACCTGGCCGGCACCCTCGTACAAGTGGGCGTGCCCACCCCCGACATGCGGATCGACCTGCCGATGATCGAGTTCTTCGGGCGGGGCGGGGCGCTCAAGCCCAGCTGGTACGGTGATTGCCTCCCGAGCCGAGACTTTCCGATGCTCGTCGACCTGTACCTCGACGGGCGGCTCGACCTCGACCGGTTCGTGTCGGAGACCATCGGGATCGACGGCGTCGAGGCGGCTTTTGGCCGCATGCAACGAGGTGAGGTGCTGCGGTCGGTTGTCGTCCTTTGAACGATTCAGCTGATGACGTGACGAGACAGTATTATGCAAATCATGTCAGATAATTCGGGTCACGAACACGAAATCACGATCAAGGGCGGGTCATTTGCACTGTCTGACCTAGGGCACCTGTTGCCCGGGATGGCGGAAATCATGCCTCTCATCGGTGAGCGAATCTGGAAGTGCTATTACGCCGGACAGGCTCATAACAAGCCGTTAGCAAAGTTTCAACTCTCCGAGGCGGTAAACCTCATGGAGAAGGGGGCGATCCTCCGTCCAAAATACTCTGAGGACATGGATCTGTTCATCTCCGACGAAGTAGGCGCTGTGCGCAAGTGCATCGAGTCTGAAGACTGGAGCAGCTTTGAGACGGCCTTCTCCGCCATGGTCGAGGCGGCGAATGGATACCACGAGAAATACGACAAGTCGTTCCTGCGCTGGAAGATTCCCGAGCAGCCCCCCGGGGACCTCGATATGACAGCGGAAGGGTGATCAACTCAAGGAGTATTCAGGTCCCGAGCCGCCTTCTGGTGGTGTAAGGCGGCCACCTCGGGCCGAGATAGCGCCGCACTGAACACAATTCGAAGGTGCAATCTCGACAGTGACAAGCCCATCGTGACCCTTTGAGCCCACCTGATATACCCCAGCAGGACAGAGGCTGACCCACATCTCAGCGACCTCGGCAGGAACGCGTCGCTGGAGCATGATGTGGTTGGGTTGATCGTCGCGAGTCTTGTTCCCAGATGCGAAGACCGACGAAAGCTTGTCGAACGTGAGGACATCGTCGCTCGCGGGGAATTTCGTCCCGCGATCGGTGTGGAGCAACGGCTGAGCGTCGTCTCGTTCAGATCGCAGCTTGCCGATGTTGACCCGACCCTTCGAGAGAGCCATTGCACTGGCAAGTGCCCCGCCTACGACAAACCCTCGACCGAACACCTGCCTCATGTCTCGCACCTGGTAGAGGTCCTTGTAGATGAAGCTCGATCGAACCGCTTCGTCGTACGAACTGAGCGGCTTACTCTCTTTGAGCGACGCGAACGCTGCCTCCGCAGCGAGTCGTCCCGATTCGATTGCATAGTGCGTGCCTTTGAGCGTGGGAATGTTGACCATTCCTACGCCGTCACCGCAGAGGAGCAATCCGGGCGCATGGAGTCGCCTCGGCAGCGAGTGGAAGCCGCCACTAGGAATCGTCTTTGCCCCCCACTCGAGACGTTCGCCACCCTCGAGCAGCTCTCGGATCTTGGGATGGGTCTTCAACTCCTGCAGAAGATCGTGCGGTGAAAGCGCTGTATCGCGGTAGTCGAGGCCAACGACCATACCGATGGCGAGCATGTCGTCGCCCATGGGGTAGATGAAGGAGCCACCGAACTCGCGATACTTGGCCCCGGTCCGGAGCGGCCAACCCATCGTGTGAATGATTCGGTCCGGCGCCTTCGGAACCTTCCACACCTCCTTGACGCCGAGCTCCCAGACTTGAGGGTCGTGAGGGCGTAGGTCGAAGTAGTCGAGTGCCACGCCGGTGAGATGACCCTGGGTCCCTTCCGCGAGGACGGTGACCTGGGACACGATGTCGGACCCCGCTTCGAAGTTGGTCAGCTTCTCTCCGGCCGCGCCTCGCCCCTTGTCGCCCGTACGGATGCCGACGACTTGACCGTCGGCAACGAGCAGCTGGCGCGCCGTGGTTTCGGACAAGAGCATGGCCCCGGCTTCCTCGGCTCTCTCACCGAGCCACTTTCCGAGCTTTGAAAGCGAGAAGATGAAGTTCCCACGGTTGCGCATTGTCGGGGGAGGAGGGATCCGCAGTGCCTGCTTGGGGGTCAAGAGATAGACGGACTCAGCCGTGACTGGCCCGTATCCGGGAATGTCCTCAATCGCGATGCGACCCCTGAAGAGGTCTGTCAGCGCTCGCGGATTGACGATCACGCCAGAGATCAAATGAGATCCTGGATGTTTGCCTTTCTCGACGACGGCTAGCGGCACATCGCCAAGCCGACTCGCCGTTGCGGGGTCGTCCTCCAGGAGCTGCCCAAATCGGATTGCGCAGGCGAGACCAGCTGGGCCGGCGCCGACCACCAGAACACCGACTTCGATTCTTTCATCGACCGGATCAACGGGCTGCGCGACGAAGTCCGTCGCCTGAAACGGTGCTGGATAATCCGATGCTCGAATCGTCATGAGCCCCTGCGACGTCGCAGGAGTTCGATCACCTGCGGGACGATTGCGTGCACGTCACCCACCACTGCAAGATCACAGACCTCAAAAATCGGCGCCCGAGGATCCTTGTTGATCGCAATGATTGTCTGGGAATTCTGCATACCCACCTTGTGTTGTACCGCACCCGAGACGCCAAGCGCCATGTACAGCTTGGGTGCGACGGTCTTTCCTGTCTGGCCGATCTGCATGGAGTGCGGCGCCCAGCCGGCATACACCACAGCCCGTGTGGCACCGACGCTACCGCCGAGCACCTCTGCCAGCTCCTCGGCGAGAGGGAGCTTTTCCGGGCCACCGAGACCCATCCCTGCCGTGACGATCACATCCGCATTCTCCAAGGACGGACCATCGTCGGACATGATGACTTGGTCGACAATGTGCGCCAAGGCTGCATGACGGGCTGGCTCGAACGAGACCGATTGGACTTGCGCGTGACCGCTCCTCTCAACAGGGTCGAACACACCAGCACGAAACAACGCCAATCGCGGCGTCGAGCGCCATCCCACGTCGAGGAGAAGTGAGTCCGACAACGCTGGTCGCTTGCCGATCAACGTGTCGTTGCTCCGCACAATGTCCACGAGATCCCAATTCAGTCCTGCGTCGAGTCGCGCTGCGAGCCCACTGGCGATATCCGCCGCGAGGACGGAGTTGGAAAAAAGCACCGTGTCGTATCCACCGTCACGCACGACCGAAGCCAGCACGTCAACTCGTGGCTGGGGTAGCGGAGGAGTGAAGGTGTCACCCTCAACGACATAGACGGTATCGGCGCCGAACCTCCCGACATCGGCCGCCAAGGATTTCACCTCGGTACCGCCGATCAGCACTGCCCCGACTTGGCCGTCGAGGTCCGCAGCCTTCGCCAGGACGCCGAGGGCGTCCTGGTAGAGCTCGTCACCCCGATGTTCCACAAAGACGAGAACACTCACAGCAGCCCCCTCTCCGCGAGATAGTCCACGATCATGTGTGGCGCCCCATCCTGGTCTTCTATCCGAATGGCGTTTGCACGTTGCGGTGGAACCGCAATCCGGAGGACTTCGGTCTTCGAGCCTGCTTCGCCGACTGCAGCCGCATCGAGATCCAGATCGGACACGGACAGGACCTCCAGCGGCTTCTTCTTGGCCGCCATCTTGCCCTTCAGCGAGGCGTAACGTAGCTCGTTGATTGCGTCGCTCACTGCGACGATGGCCGGCAAAGGCGCTTCGACGACATCGTCACTGACCTCGGTCTGCCGGGTCGCCAGCACGCTCGTTTCCCGAACCTCGAGCTTGGTGACCTGCGAGATGGCGGGTAGGCTCAGCCACTCGGCGACCGCAGACCAGAGAACCGCGCCGCCACCATCGCTCGCCTGCTGGCCGAAGAGGACCAAGTCTGCCTTTTCCCGTTCGAGAGCCTTGCTGAGAACCTTGCTCGTCGCGACCATGTCGGAGCCAACGGCGCCTGCATCGCTCACCAGCACGGCGCGGTCAGCTCCCAATGCCAACGCGGTGCGCATCGCTTCGGCCATGGTCTCGGGCCCCATCGACACAACGACCACCTCTGCGTCTGAGGACTCCTTGATCCGAATGGCTTCTTCTACGGCATAGAGGTCAAAGGTGTTGACTTCTCCTGCGTCATCCCGATCAAGCCGCTTCGTTTCTGAATTCAAACGGGCGCGCCCCTCGGGTACACATTTGACACAAACAGCAATTTTCATAACTGGTGATCATAATGGCCTCCTTGGAACTCGCCGGTGAAGGCGTGGGAAGTTGGCGTCGTTCTTCCGCGCCGAGATGCGAACTCGACAGATGTCCTTTCCCAATCGCACAGTGGCGGTGCTGAGGGTGGTGGACGGTCTCGTTACGAGTCCTGCGTTACGACGGCTGGCGGCTGACCGATGCCCACTGGAAGCCTGGCGGGCTGCCCGAGAATCCCGCGGTGACCAGCTCCTCGAAGGCGCCTGCCGGCAGGGGACGCGAAAAGTAGAAACCCTGGGCCACGTCGCAGCCGAGCCCCAGGACCTGCTCGAGCTCGGGCAGGGTCTCGACGCCCTCCACCACCGTCTTGGCGCCGATGGCGTCCGCCAGGGCGACGACGGCCGAGACGATGGCCGACTTGACCGGGTCGTGGTCGATGTCACGGACGAAGCTTTGGTCGATCTTGATCACGTCGACCGGGAAGCGGGCCAGGTAGCCGAGCGAGGAGTGCCCGGTGCCGAAGTCGTCGATGGCCAGGCGGACGCCCAGTTCGCGCAGGCCGGCCAAGATGCTCGAAGTCTTCTCCACGTCAAGCATGGCCAGGCTCTCGGCGATCTCGAGGCAGAGCAACGATGGCTCGATCCCCGTGCTCGAGAGCACTTGGGCCACGTGTTCTTCGAGTCCCTGGGCGTGGAATTGCCGGGCCGAGAGGTTCACACTGATCCCAAGGTCCCGGCCGAGCGCGTCGTGCCAGGCCTTGGCCCGGCGGCAGGCCTGCTCGAGCACGGCCTGTCCGATCGGCACGATGGCCCCGTTCCCTTCGGCCAGGTCGATGAAATGCGCCGGGGTGAGGATCCCGTGCTCAGGGTGGTCCCAGCGCACCAGTGCCTCGGCTCCCACCACCCGTTGGTCGGGCAGCGAGACGAGAGGCTGGAAATAGACCTCGACCTCGCCTCTTTGGACGGCGTTGTGCAGGGCCGCATCCAGATCGAGCCGGCCGGACGGTCGGCCACCCATGTGGTCCCGGTCGAACAGGGCGACCTGGCCACCGCGTCCTCGCTCCTTGGCGTGGTACATGGCCACGTCCGCGTCGTGCAAGAGGTCGTCGCGGGAGGTCCCGATCGAGTCGCTCAGGGCCATGCCGATACTCATGGTGGCTCTGACTTCGCTGCCGTCGCTCAAGACGATGGGGTCGCGCAGGGCATCGAGCACTCTGGAGGCCACCTGGTGGGCATCGTCGGACGAGCTGATGCCCTCGAGCACGATCACAAATTCGTCGCCGCCGAAACGCGACAAGCGTGTCGCCCGGTCGTACGGCACGGCGCAATCGCTCGGCCACCTCGCCGAGGAACTCGTCGCCGACTTGGTGCCCGAGGTTGTCGTTGACGATCTTGAACCGATCGAGGTCGCCGAAGAGGAGGGCCACCCGGTCGTCCGTGCGGTCCGCCTGCAACAGGGCATGGTCGAGATGGTCCAGCAGCAGTCGGCGGTTGGCCAGGCCGGTCAGCGGGTCCTGGAAGGCACGCCTGGCCAGCTGTTCCTCGAACATCCGGCGCTCAGAAGTGTCGTGGAAGACGACCACGGCGGCCGAGGGCTGCGGCTCGTCAACCGGCGCCGCGGTCATGGAGACGTGCACGCGAGTGCCGTCGCCCCGGTCGAATCGAATGTCGTCGGTGACGATGCTCTGCCCCAGCGTGATGGCCCGCATGGCCGGGTCGAGGAGGAACAGCGGCGTCTCGGCTCTCGGAACCGAGATCACGGCCGCGTCGGCCTCCTCGCTCTGGGGCCAGCCCAGCACCCGGGCCCCGGCCCGGTTCATGAAAGTGATCTGCCCGTCCTTGTCGATCGCGCACACGCCCTCGCCCAGGCTGCCCACGATCAGGGAGAGGTCGTCGTGCTGCTCCGCGGCTTCGGCGTAGAGATCGGCGTTGGCCAGGGCTACGGCGGCGACCGACGCCAGCGCACCGAGCAGGAGGCGGTCAGCGTCCCCGTAGGGCTCGCTTCGGCTCCGGCCTGACACCGAGAGCCAGAGCCTGCGGTCGGCGAGCTCGACGGGAACCGAGAGCGCACCCTCGCCACTGGAAGGCGGCTCCGGGGTCAGGGTCACATGGGAGGACTGCAACAACTCCGCCGCGGTGCTCACGACGGCTGCCTCGGTCTCCGACCGCACGCGCGCGCCGCTGCGACGGCGGACGGCCGCCATGACACCTCTCAGCCCCATGGACTCCTCTGCTTCCGATCGGTTCCTCGCGCCGACCGCTCACGTGACGTGGCCGTCGGCAGTGCTCCCCTTTTCGGCACGTCGCTCGACCCGCTTGACACGCGGTGGCACTGTGTTGTGTCGAGATCGGGGCGGTCGGGAACGGGGCTGTCGAGGTGGGCTCTCGAGGGCCGGCGTGGTCACCGTTGTGCGGGCGTTGCGGTCGTCTGAAAGGGCCGCGTCGACCGTCGTCCGGTCGCCCAGGTCCCGCCTGCCGGACTCAGACCTCGGACTCGGCGTGACCACCGTGCTGTTGGCGGCGGTACTCCCGGAGCCGATGCCAGAAGACCAGGGCGACCGCCACCACCGCGAGGGCCCCGAGCGCGTACCCGGCGTAGCTGAACGCCTTGAGCACATGGTTGTAGCTACTGCCCAGGCTGTAGCCGATGGAGCAGAGGGCGGCGCACCACATGGCACAGGCGATCACGGTGAAGAGCGTGAACTTGGCCAGCGCCATCTCCCCCAGTCCGGCGGCGAAGGACACGAAGGACCTGAGCAGGGGGATGAAGCGCCCGAAGAACACCACGGGCTCTCCCCGGCGGGCGAACCACGCTTCGGCCCGGTCCAGGTCCTTGTGGGTGAGCAGCACGTACTTGCCGACCTTGTCCACCAGGGCACGCCCGCCATATCGCCCGATCCCGTACCCGGCCAGAGAGCCCAAGACCTCGCCGGCCAAGCCCACCAGGATCACCACGGCCAGGGAGAGGGGCTTCCCTTCGCCCGGGACCTGCCCGCTGGCCAGGACACCGCCGTAGATCAGCGCCACCTCGGCACCCACGGGGAGTCCCATG
The DNA here is from genome assembly GCA_963787485.1 of uncultured Acidimicrobiaceae bacterium. Taxonomy (GTDB): domain Bacteria; phylum Actinomycetota; class Acidimicrobiia; order Acidimicrobiales; family RAAP-2; genus Bog-473. The sequence goes on from CAWBDF010000003.1 coordinate 469,168, forward strand.
GCCGAAATGAAGCTCAGGACGAAGACCGCCCCGTAGCCGGCTGACTTGAGAAACTCTTCCACCTCGCCCCCTGCCTCTGCGGACTGGCCCCGAGCCGGGTCATCATTGGCGCGAGACCGGCGTAGTGCAACTCAGTGATGCGACGACCCGCCCGATGTCGTGACCGGACGTGTCGTGGTGGTCGTGGGCGCCACCGTCGTGGTCGTGGTCGGTACCGTCGGGTCGTGGTCGGTGCTGCGGATGCCGGACGGGACGGACGGCTCCGTGGTCGTGGTCGTGGTCGTGGCCGTGGGGGTCGGACTGGCGTTGGCGGCCGAACCTGGGTGCTCCCGGGCCACGGTGATCCCCATAAAGGTGGCGACGCCGCCGGCCAGGACCACCGAGGTTGCCGTCAGTCGCCGGATCCGGCTACGCGCCCTGGCCCGCACGCCGGACATCGGCCCTGGTTCGCTTCGCACCGGCATCACTGGACCGTAGCGGGACAACCTGAACAACCGGTGAAGGCCGGCGTCATGCGACCTGGGATCGACACCTCCTAGCCTTGAGCCTCGTGTCCGGCGACCGCTTTCCCCTCCCGTGACGGCCTCATCATGAGGGTGCTGGTTGCCGAAGACGACGGAGGCCTCCGGTCGGTCCTCGAACGGGGCCTGCGCGAGCAGGGCTACGTCGTCGACGCCGTCGCCGATGGGGCGTCGGCCCTGCGGCACCTGCGCGCCTATGACTACGACGTCGCCGTGCTGGACTGGCGGATGCCGGAGCGCACGGGTCTGGAAGTGGTGCACGAGGCCAGACGCGCCGGAGACCGGACGCCGATGCTGCTCCTCACGGCGCGCGATGCCCCGTCCGACCGGGTGACCGGTCTCAACGAGGGCGCCGACGACTACCTGGTGAAGCCCTTCGACTTCGCCGAGCTGGTGGCCCGGGTTCAGGCTCTCCAGCGCCGGCCTCCACTGGCGCTCGACCCCGTGCTCGAGTGTGCGGACCTTCGATTCGACCCGGCGACTCGATTGGTGACCGTGGCGGCGGAACCTGTGCCGTTGACCGCCACCGAGACCTCGCTGGTCGAATTGCTCCTGCGCAGAGCACCGGCGGTGCTCACCCGTCGGGTCATCGCCACCCAGGTGTGGGAGGACGAGGCCGACACCGTCGGGTCGAATACGATCGACGTGCACATGGGCCGGCTCCGCGCCAAGTTGGCCGCGAGCCGCGCCCAGATCGAGACCGTGCGCGGTACCGGCTACCGGCTGGTCGCGCCATGACCGACAGCCGGGCCCATCGTCGGCACGCCGTGCGGGTGGCGGTGATCGCCACGGTGATCGTGATGGCGGTCTACGTCCTCGCCGTCTTCGTGCTCAACCTGGTGGTGGCCCACCAGGTGCTGGCCACGACGGACCGCCGGTTGGCCGACCGCTTGGAGGACACCCGCCAGGACACCCTGGCGCTGCATGAGCCGCGAGGCGCGTCGTCGAACCCCGACCTCGACGACGCGCCCACCTTCGTGTGGTCGATCTCGCCAACGGGTCGGGTGACGGCGCTGACCCCCAACGCGCCGACCCTCCCGGCCCGGACCTGGAACTCGATCCCTGTGACCCTCGGGGTCGGCGCGTCCACGTTCCGCTTCGCCTCGCAGCGGGACGGTTCCACCGTGCTGGTGGCCGGTCAGAGCCTGTCGAGTGCGTCGAACATTCGGACGACGCTCTACCTCGCCGAGCTCGTGTTCGGCGTGATCCTGGCAGCGGCCGTCTTCTCGGGTGCCACCATCGTCGGCCTCCGTGCGTCGGCACCATCGGAGCTTGTCCGGCGGCGACAAGCGGAGTTCACCGCCGACGCGTCCCACGAGTTGCGCACGCCAATCTCGGTCATAGAAGCCGAGGTCCAACTCGCGCTCGATCGTCCACGCTCGGCGGAGGACTATCGGATCGTGCTGGAGCGGATCGGTGCCGAGGGGGGGCGCCTCCGCGGCATCGTCGAAGACCTTCTCTGGCTGGCCCGTGCCGACGAACCACCGGCGCCGGTGGGTGAACCCGAAGTCACCGACGTCGGGGAGGTGGCCCGGTCCGGCGCGGAGCGGTTCGCGGCGGTGGCGGCGGCCATCTCGGTGGAGCTCGAGGTGCGGTGCGGGAACGCCGGGCCGTCCCTGGTCGAGGCGCCGCCAGAGCTGCTCGACCGCCTGGCCGGCGCACTGATCGACAACGCGTGCGAAATTCGCCGGTGCCGGCGGCCAGGTCGTGGTGAGCGTCCGGAGCACCGGTGGTCGGGTGGAGCTCCGAGTCGACGACTCGGGCCCTGGCATCCCCGAAGAACAGCGAGACGCGGTCTTCGACCGGTTCCACCGGGGCAGCGACGAGGTTGGTGGCACGGGCCTCGGGCTCGCCATCGCCGATGCCGCCGTCCACTCCACGCAGGGTGTCTGGGACATCGGGGTCTCCGACCTCGGTGGTGCCCGCATAGGCGTGTCGTGGCGCCGCGCCACCGCCCGGCGGAGCCGGCCTGGTGCTGCCGACACAGGTCTTACGCGTTCTTTATCCTGAGAATCCCGAGTCTTCATGTCGGCGTCAGGGTGGGTCCGTACCGTGTCGTGTCATGGGGCCACGAGTGCGACAGGCCAGCCAGGCGCAGCGGCGGCAGTCGGCGGTGCTCCGGCGTGACGACGCCCTGGCGCGCCTCACGACGGCCTCCGTGGCGATCGCCGTCGCCACGATCACCGCGGTCGGCGCGCTGGGCCTGTACGTAGCCAAGGCTCTGCCGGGACATGCCGCCACCCCGACGGGGTCCGTGGCTGGGTCGAGGGGCACCGCCGGAGGAGCGGCAACCGGAGGCACCGGCAACAGCGGTGCCTCCGGGCCGAGCGCCGGAGCACCGGCCGGGGGGTCTTCACAGGTGACAGGACCGTTGCAGCCTCCCTCGACGCCCGTGCAGGGAACCCCGATCCGCCCCCGCGTCACCAGCGGAGCCAGCTGATGCGACTGGACGTCAAGCGGGCCGAGGCGCCACTGGTCTACCGGACCCGTGCCCTCGGCACGGTTGCCGAGTTGGAGGTGACCGAGGCGACCGCCCTCGTGGCGGCGGCTGAGCTCTTGGAACGAGAGCTCGAGCGCATCGATCGGGTGGCGAGCCGCTTCCGGAAGGACTCTGAGCTGACCGCGCTGAACCGCTCTGCCGGCAGTGAAGTCTCCGTGGGCCCGGGTCTCATGGAGGCGGTGCAGGTGGCCCTGGCGATTGCGGAGTTGACGCACGGTCTCGTCGATCCGACGGTCGGAGAGGTCATGGAGCACCTGGGGTACGACCGCGACTTCGACGATGTGCGCCCCGGCTTGGCCGGAGAGCTCCCTGGCGCGGGCCCGGTCCCCGGTTGGCGGTCCGTCGCTGTCGATCGTGTTCGGCACAGCGTGACCCTCGCCGCAGGAACGACGCTCGACCTGGGCGCGACGGCCAAGGCGCTGGCTGCCGACCGGGCTGCCCACTTCGTCCACGATCGGCTCGGTTGTGGGGTGCTCGTCTCCCTCGGCGGCGACGTCGCCGTGGCCGGGCCGGCACCCGACGCCGGGTTCGCCGTCGGTGTGGCCGACCGGTGCGCGTCGGCTGATCCGTCCGAGGTCATCGCTCTCCGATCGGGAGGGTTGGCATCCTCGGGGACCGGTGTGCGGCGCTGGCGTCTCGGCCACCGGGAAGTCCACCACATCGTCGACCCTCGTACTGGACTCCCCGCAGAGACGTGCTGGCGCACCGTCACGGTGGCCGCGTCCACGTGCGTCCAGGCGAATGCTGCGTCGACGGCCGCCGTGGTGCTCGGACCGTCTGCCAGGGCCTGGCTGGAGGAGCTCCACCTGCCCGCCCGACTGGTGAGGCTCGACGGGTCCGTCGTCCGGACGTCGCCATGGCCGGAGACAGCCGAGGACTCCCGTCCCGGGACGTGGTCGTGAGCGCCGCGGCACTCGCCACCGTGGGTCACGGCTCGTCAGCGCTGTGGTACCTGACCCGCTCCAGCGGGCTGGTGGCCCTCGTCCTGCTCACGGCCACCGTGGTCCTGGGCACGGTGGCCTCGGTGGGATGGACCACCCAGCGATGGCCACGCTTCTTGTCGCAATCGCTGCACCGGAATCTGTCCCTGTTCTGCCTGGCTCTGATCGGGATCCACGTCGTGTCCACCGTGGGCGACGGCTACGTCCCCATCGGTCTCTCCGACGCCGTGATTCCCTTCCGCACTGCGTACCGACCGATCTGGGTGGGGCTGGGCGCGCTGGCGTTCGACATGCTGCTCGCGGTCGCCGTGACCAGCGCGCTGCGTCGACGCATCGGCACTCCCGCGTGGCGCGCGGTGCACTGGCTGGCGTACGCGTGCTGGCCGGTCGCTGCTGTCCACGGGCTTGGAGCGGGCTCCGACGCCCGGCTCCCCGGCGCCATGCTCGTGTTCGTCGGCTGCCTGGGTGCGGTCGTCGTCGCCGTGGCCTGGCGCGTCCTGGCCGGACGCGCACCTACGCTCAATCGGCGGCTGGCCGCCGGCTTCGGGACTGCGGCCGTGGTGCTCGCCATGGTGCTGTTCGCGCTGGTCGGTCCGCTGCGGCCCGGCTGGAGCCATCGCGCCGGCACATCCCCGTCGCTGCTCGCCGCACTCTCGGGTGCGACCAGTGCCTCCTACGCATCGGGCACGGGCACAGCGGGCACCGCTCCTGCCGGCGCTCACTCGGCAGGACCCGGTCTGCCGGGACTCCCGAGCGTCCCGTTCACGACGGCGGTGACAGGAACGGTGTCGACCTCCGCGCCCGACGCCCGCGGCGACTCGAACGTCACGTTGACGCTCCACCTGGCCGACGCCTCGGAGCCGCTGGTCGTGCAGGTCATCGGGCCGCCTGAAAACGGCGGCGTCGTCATGCGGAGAAGCTCGGTGTCCTTCGGCTCCGAGACCGGTACCGTGACGGCGCTCGACGGAACGAACCTCGCCGCGGTGGTGAACGGACCCTCGGGCTCGGTGGACCTGTCCCTGGAGCTCTCGCTCGACTCTACGACCGGAACGGTCACCGGCCGGGTCTCCGGCGAGCGCGACGCGGTGACGACCTTCGTGCGCGACCGCTCCGACGCCGGACCCCGGACCGGGGCACGCCTCTTGCACGGTGTTCACGCCGCCGTCGACTCCGACCCTTCGCTGCTGACCCACGAGGTGCGATGGGGGCCTCTCCCCTCGCGCTCTGCCGCGCTGCTCGACGAGCTCGAGGCCAGCGGACTGACCGGCCGGGGGGGCGCCTCCTTCCCGGTCGCAACCAAGTGGCGCGGCGTGGCCGCCGGCTCGCGGCGTCCCGTCGTGGTCGCCAACGGCGCGGAGAGCGAGCCGGCCAGCCGAAAGGATGCCCTCTTGCTCACCCGGGCACCCCACCTGGTGCTCGACGGATTGGCGCTGGCCGCCGAGGCCCTGTGCGCCCGACGCGCCGTCGTGTACGTCCCGGCCGCAGTACTGCCGGTGGTCGATCGTGCGGTCGCAGAACGCCGGGGACATCAGCGGCGCACCGTGGAGATGGAGGTGATGCGAGCGCCCGACACGTATCTCGCCGGGCAGGAGAGCGCCGTCGCCGCCGCGCTGAACGGCCGTCGGCCCGCATTGCCCTCCTTCACAGGACTCCGGTCCATTCGCGAGCACGGTGTAGGTGGTCGACCCACGCTCGTCCAGAACGCAGAGACCCTGGCCCACGTCGCCCTCATTGCGCGCTTCGGTTCCTCGTGGTTCCGCGGCATGGGAGCACCCGACGCGCCCGGGACCATGCTGATGACGGTCACGCGTGACGGGAATCCACTGGTCGTCGAGGCGGCCCTGGGCACCAGCCTCGTCGACGCCACTGGGGTGGGGCAGGCCGAACTCACCCGGGCCCAGGGCATCCTCCTCGGTGGGTACGGCGGAGCCTGGGTCTCCCCCGACACGTTCACCGCACTCGCGCTCACCGAGAAGGCCGTCCGTCAGACCGGCGCCACGCTAGGACCGGGAATTGTCGCCGTGCTCGGAGCCGATGTGTGCCCGCTGGCCGAGATGGCCGACGTGGCGCGCTTCATGCAGAACCAGGGAGCGGGGCAGTGCGGTCCGTGCGTCCACGGATTGGCCGAGATCGCTGACGCCATGGACGACCTGGCCTTCCGCGGGAGGGGCAGTCCACAAAACGAGCACATCCTCCAGACGTGCGCCCTGGTGGCTGGTCGCGGCGCCTGCCGGCACCCTGATGGCGTCGCCCGGTTCGTCACCTCCGGTCTGGCCGTGTTCGCCCACGAGGTGGCGGCACACCAGCAGCGGGGCGCGTGCGGACGGATCCGGGCCCCTCGGGTCCTCCCTCTCGCCCACTCCGTACGCCGTGGACTGGTCAGCCGCTCATGAAGACTCGGTACGTGGAGGTGGTGGTCGATCCCATCGCGTGCGACGGGCGGGGTGTTTGCGCCGAGCTGCTCCCGGAGCGAATCGAGCTGGACCGGTGGGGCTATCCGGTCGTGCAGGACGCGGAGATCGGGCCGGCTCTCCATGACCTCGCGGCCCGCGCCGTTCGCCGCGTGCCCCCGTCAAGCGCTGCACCTGGTAGAACGCTTGTGCTGACCGCTACGGTCGCCTCGTCGTACTCTCCTCCGTCCCCGGCTACCGGGTCAGACGGGCGAACTTCACCTACGGCGCCGCACGGGCCGGCCTGGACGCCTTGCCAGACCGTCATCTGACCCGGCCTCCTCAAATGGATCTTCGGGGCATTCCGGCTGTTGCCTCAGGCGCTGTGGCGCCGGGTACCGGGGTGAGTGAAGTGCTCGACACACCAGGTGTTCTCGAGGCTCAATCCTCTTCCCCGCCAAGCCCCTCACTTGGGGCGAACCTGATGTCGAGCGTCCGTAGGTAGCTGTGCAGCCCGGCGTCCTGGACGGGAACGAGATAGGCCGGCTCGCCTGACTCGTTGACGTGCGCATGCCACTTGCCGGGAGGGGTGACGAAGGCACCCCCAGCGACCCAGTCGACTCTTTGCGGCTCCACGATCTGGCCCTGGTCGTCGATGGTATCGCCGACCAGCGTGTAACAGCCTTGGGCACAGTCGACGATCAGGTCGAGAGCCACTGACTGGTGCCGGTGAGGACGCTGCACGGCATTCTCGGGCAGCAGCCCGAACATGGCCCACAGGGTGTGGGTGACGGTCAGGGTTCTGGCACAGGCTGCGTTAACCAGGACGACGCTGATCCGGTTGCGCTCCGCCGCATCGGGGCTGTTCGCTACTTCGTTGAGCGCCGTCATCGCCTCCTGCGCGTCGTAAAGGGTCGGGGCGAAACGCCTCTGGTCCGGCCGCACACCCAGGTAACGGAGCAGAGGCTCGTCATTGACCCAGTACAGCACGGCATCCGTGTCGGCCCGGTGGGTCGTGCGGGACACGGCCGGCAGGGTGAAAAAGTCACCTTCGCTCCAAGAGAGCGTTTCGGTGTCGACGATCGACGAGCCACGACCACGGAGCACGTAATAGAGCTCCGACGTGGCTCCGGGAGCCGTCAACACGTGCTCGTGTGCTCGGATGCACACGAAGCTGGCCAGGAGTCCCGGGCTGGTGGCCCCCCCGGTGTCGTCAGACAGCTCGCTGGACAGATCGAGTGCGACGATGCGAGTGTCCCCACCCTGGTGCAGCTCCGGAGAGAAGGTCCGAATCGGAATAGGCGGAATGGTCCCCGTGGCGATGGGGTCGGCGGCGCGGCTGTACTCGACGAACCGCGCGTCGGCGGTCCAATCGGACGCGGCAGGCGTCGGCGACCCCGCCGACCCCGTGCCGGCGGACGCTGAGCCGATCACCGCCACGACGTGCCTCCCTGGGAATCAGCCTCGGCGATCGTCATCCCGGCAATGGTACGTCAGTACCCCCCGCGCTGCTTGGCCCGCTCGAGGGACCGAACCGGTCACCGTTCCCAGATGGACTCACTCTCCGACGAAATCAGGGGAGCGCTTCGACAAGAACGCATCGGTTCCCTCGAGTCCGTCGGGGCGGAGCGAAGAGGCCGCGATCTCGCGGCACTCGGCCTCCATCTGGGTCTCGAGAGACTGACTCCAACCCTCACGCATCAGTCGCTTCGAAACGCCGAAACTTCGGGTCGGCCCTGACGCCAGCAGTCTCGCGAGACCGCCCACTGACGTCATCAGGTCGTCGTCATCGACGACGTCGTTCACGAGGCCCCAGGACAATGCCTCCTCAGCCGAGAGCGCACGGTTGGTCAGCACCAACTCCTGAGCGCGTCGCACCCCGACCAGACGAGGAAGAAAGTACGACGAACTCCCGTCGGGGGTCAGCCCCGCCCTGGTGTACGCCATGGTGAACCTGGCGGATCGGGCCGCAACTGCCAGGTCCGCTGAGAGAGCGAACGACATTCCCGCACCCGCCGCGACTCCGTTGACCCCCGCGATCACGGGTGCATCCATTCGGTTGAAATGGCTGATGGCGGCGTGAAGGTTCGTTGCCGTCTTCGTGATCAACGTGTCTCTTTCTGGCCCGGCAGCGTGAAACTCCGCCAGATCGCCACCCGCCATGAACGCCCTGCCGGTGCCCGTCAGGACGACTGCCCGAATCAATGGATCGTGGTCACAGCGCAAGGCGGCGTCGAACAGCTCCTCCGCCATGCGCAGGTTCAAGGCATTCAACCGGTCTGGCCGAGCAAGGGTGATCGTCGCGACGGCGTCCGCGACGTCGAATTCCAGCGTCTCGAAGTGAGGATCGTCAACCATGCACCTATGTTGTCAGGTGCACTCGCTACGTCACGAATTCCGGATCCGAATGAAGCTCACACCCTCGAGACGGCGGGCGCCAATGCACCGAGGACGCTCTGACCTGGGCTCCCACGTCCTCTCGTCAGTGGAGCTGGCAGGACTGTCCGCCGTCGATTGGAATGATCGCCCCACTGATGTACGAGGCGCGGTCAGACGCGAGAAACGACGCCAGCTCGGCCACCTCCATTGGCGTCCCGGGACGGCCCAAAGCGGACGCCTTCATCAGATCCGGGTAGAGGTCAGACGATTCGGAACCCATCCCTTCGGTCGTCACGATCATCCCCGGGCAGATGACATTGGCGCGGATTCCAACCGCCCCGTACTCGGCAGCGGCCGCCCTCGTCAGCGCAAAGACGCCTGCCTTTGCCGTCGAGTAGACGCTGGTGTCGTACGCAGCGCCGAACCCCGCCAAGGACGACCAGTTGAGGATGGAGCCACCTCCGCTGTCACGCATGGCGCGTATGGCATATTTCGTGCCCAAGAAGACGCCGCGAAGGTCGACGTCGAGCACCCGGTCGTACTCCGCCATCTCCGTCTCTGCCAGAGGTCCGGCTGTTCCGACCCCCGCCACGTTCAGCACGGCGTCCACTCGGCCGAATGTTTGGAGGGCAGCCGTGAACATGACTGCCACCTGATCTTCCTTTGAAACGTCGACCTGGAATGGCACCACGCCTTCGCCGACTTGGGCGGCCGTCAGGTCCTGACCACCGCTGATGTCTGCTGCGAGCACTCGCGCACCTTCCCGCACGAACACCTCGGTCGCCGTTTTCGCCATCCCCGAACCGGCTCCGGTGATGACCGCGACCTTTCCATCCAGCTCACCCACGCCACGCCCCTGTCTCTCCGTTCAACCCGCGTTGCGACGAATCTGAGCCGCTACGGACGAGTCGCTCCAGTCCAGCGATCCGGACTGACCTCGAACGCCCGAGGCTCACCTTCCGGTACCGATTCGACGTAGAGCTTCCTCCCGGTTCGCGGGTCGAGATAGGAGCGTACGACAATCCTTCTTCCGGGCCCACGTTCGGGAAACGGCTCCTCCAGCACGGGACACCCGTCCGTCCAGTGGTCCGGAGCAATGGCCAAAGGCGCACGTGAGCGTGCCGCGTAGGCCACCTTGCCGCGCTGAACGACACCGGGGTAGAGCGGCATCTCTTCGCCGTCAGAGATCTCGCTCACGTCATTTTCGTCAAGCGGCCGTTGCGGTGCAACGGCGCGCTCGAGACGACCGGAGCGGATCTCGGCACGTCGCCGTTCGGTCGCGACCTCATCGACATGTCCGTCGGGACGTACGACCACTCCGTACACCGCGGCGGCGTCGTCGGCTGTGATGCGCCCAACCGCAATGTCGCGGTCGACGGCGGACGATTGTCGATCGAGTGGATCACCCACGCCCCCACTCGATCCGGCGCGAAGTTCGAAGGTATCACCGCGCTCGAGCACGATTCCTGACGCCTTGGTAGAGACACGATCAACCGTGCCGTCATGGCGCGTCACCTCGTACACGGTCGTCGATCCAGGGCCTCCGCCGGCCGCTCCATCGAGCGGCATCCACTCTCGCGTCCCGAGCATCTGCCCCGTGAGCACCCCGCCCCCGTACGGTTGCAACTTCATCTGTACACCGCCACCAGACCGATGCTCGCCCGCACCGTTGACTCCGGGCCGGATGCAACGCTCGAGTATCAGCAGCGGGTACCAGGACTCGAGCACTTCAACGTCGGTTGACGACGGCGTTTGGGTCATACCCACCGGCACGACGCCAAGGTCGGTTCCATCGAGCTCCTGTGACGCGGTGCCCCCCGACCACGTGCCGTCGACCATTCCCCAGAGGGTCGCGTCCCCGTCGAAGTCCTTCCCCGACCACATGGCCAAGCTCATCAGCGGCGCACCACTCAAACCGTGAACGTACCTGGCGGCGGGCAGTGTGGGCGAGCTCGCCCACAAGGCAAGTCGCACTGCTTGGAGCATCATTTCGGCAGCCAATGCACCCACGTGCATGTGTCCCGCGTTCATGGGAGCCGGCGGCAACGCGTTCACGATCGTCCCCACGGGGCATCGCAGTTCGATTGGCGCGAGGAGCCCTTCGGTATACGGCAGGTCATTTGCCACGGCTCGGGCGAACTGCATCACCATGGCGCTCTTGATGATGTACGGCTGGGAATTGAAGAAATGGGATGACTGGGGTGACGCCCCCTCAAAGTCGAAAACCAGGTGATCACCCTCAATAGTGAGGGTGCACGGGACGCGGAAGAGCTCATCGTCCCAGTCGACCCAACCGACCACGCGATACGTTCCGTCGGGCATGGCTTGAATTCGCTTCCGCAGTTCGAGCTCTGAGAGCTTCTGGAGCGCGGTCATGCCCTCCAGAAAGAAGTCCATCCCAACCGAGTCCACCAGCTCATTGACCTTCTCTTGCGCAACGTAAGATCCCGCGACCAGCGCGCGAAGGTCCATCTCAACCACCATCGGTATCCGGACGTTGGTGCGGAGCAACTCCCACACATCGGTGACCTCTTCTCCGGCCCGAAACAGCCGTACCGGAGGCACGCGGAACGCCTCCTGGAAGCACTCGGTGGCCGACGGGGCGAACGATCCCACCGCCATGCCGCCCATGTCAACCAGATGTGCCGAGAGTGCGACCCACGCCACAAGCCGACCGTCAACGAAGATCGGACGCTCGACGAATACGTCGTTGGGGTGGAGGCCGCCCCCGTTGTACGGATCGTTCGCGAGGAAGACGTCGCCGGCTTGAATCAAGTCGCCGTAGCGCTCAATCGTCGTCTTGACGGCGTGCGTTGCCGCGACCCAGTGGTAGGACACCCAACCACCGCCCGAGACGAGGTTTCCGTCGGCATCGAGCAGGGTCGCCGAAAGGTCATGGGTCTCGGTCGCCGTGGGACTCACGCCGGTCCGCTCAATCGTGATTGCTGCGTCTTCCGCGACCGCTTCGAGGCGACTTCGAAGTAACTCGAGCGCAATTGGATCGGACACCGATCGCTTCAATGGCTTGGCCTTCACAACTGTCATCAGAGAACCTCCACGATGAGCGTTGAACGCGGGTCGACCGTGAGCGCGGTACGGGGCGGGATCCAGATCGTTGTATCCAGACCATCGATCAACGCAGGCCCTTCCACTCGGTGCCCGGGCTGCAAGGTCGAAGTCTCGAACGTCGCCACCGGCTCGGTCTCGTCGTCTCGGCCGATCTGCACACGTCGAGATCCGACCGAGGGGCCGGGCGTACCTTCTGGCACGGCCTCCCGACGAACACTGTCGAGGGATGCTCGAATCGTCTGCCCGATCCCGACGGCTCGCAGGTTGACGAGCTCCAATGGCGCGCCCATGACGATGGAGCTCTGGCCGTAGCGACGTGCGTACTCCGCGCGGAACCGTTCAGTCAGCGCGTCGAGCGCGGACCCATCGATCGGCCCCGGTGGAAGCGGAATGGATAACTCCGAGATCTGGCGCTTGAACCGGACGTCCACTTCGAAATGGACGGACTGATCCTGTTTGGCAACCCCATCGGCTGTCAGATCTTCGAGCACTTCGGATTGCAACTTCTCGGCCAGCATCCGCAGGGTCTCCACGTCGACCGGCATCGTGACGCCCAGGGAGTGGACCCGGTCGCGACGAATATCCGCAGTGGCCGCGCCAAATGCCGAGAGCACCGAAGCCAGTTCCGGCACCAGCACGCTCTCGGCTCCAATCGCCCGTGCGATCTCCGGCGTGAACAACGAGCCGCAGCCGCCGAACGAAACGATGGCCTGCTCGCGCGGATCGAGACCGCGGGCATTGAGCATCGACCGCACCGCCTTGATCATTCCGTCGAGCGCGATCTCGCGAATTCCCCAGGCAACCTCCTTCGTGGTGAGACCCAGGCGCTGACCCACCGATTCGCACGCCGTGTACGCAGCGTCCACATGGAGCGCCATGTCACCACCGAGGAACAATGTGGGGTCGATGTAGCCCAGCACCACCAGCGCATCGGTGACAGCGGGCTCGGTGCCACCTTGTCCGTAGCAGGCAGGTCCCGGGTCGGCCCCAACCGAACGGGGACCCACCCGAAGCATGCCGCGGGCATCGACCCAGCCCACGGACCCGCCCCCCGCGCTCATCGACTGGACATCTATCTGAGGCATCGCAGTCCAGATCCCGGCCAATTCACCGCGGGCCCGTCGAGAAGGCTCTCCGTGGGAGATCACCGACACATCGAACGACGTTCCTCCCATGTCACACGTGATCGCGTTCTCGAGGCCCGAGGATTCGACCAGCGTCACCGAGGCCGCCACTCCCGCGGCCGGGCCCGACGCTGCCAACCCGAGCGGGATCCGACGCGCCTCGGCTGCGGTGATCGACCCACCGCCGGAGTGGACCAGGAGGAGAGGGACCTTCAGGCCGAGTCGTTGGAGCTCGTCGCCGAGGGCGTCAATACCGGCATAGGCCCCGCCGACGTAGGCATTGAGCAACGCGAACGTGGTGCGTTCGAACTCGCGCATCACCGGGTTGACCGCGGCCCCGGAGAACACCGCCAGGTCAGGAATCGCCTGTCGAATGGCCGCAACGGCCATCTCTTCGTGGCGTGGATTCTTGAACGACCACAGAAACGACACCGCGATGGCCTCGACGTGTTCGCTTTCGACGAGATACCGAGCAGCAGCAGCCGCGTCTTCGGGGTTCAGGGGACGAAGCACTCGGCCGTCGTGATCAATGCGCTCGTCGAGACCGACGATGAGATGGCGAGAAACGATCGGTTCCGGGTTGACGACCCATCCGTCATCGAGAACCGACCGACCCTTCGACAATGGAACCATGTCCTCGAACCCGCGCGTGGTCACGAGTCCAATCTGCGGTCCTGATCGGGTGGCGAGCACGTTCGTCACTGCTGTCGTCCCAAGACCGAAGCGACGCACCCGAGGGAGGAGATCCTCCAGCGACGAGCTCGCCCGCGATGCGGCGAGACGACACGCCTGGAGAACACCTCGACCGAGGTCATCCTTCGTCGTGGGCGCCTTCGCCCGCCAGACCTCGTTGCCGTCGGTCAGCACGGCGTCCGTGAACGTGCCGCCAACGTCGATGCCGATGCACACATTTCCCTCAGCCGCCGCGTTCGTCACCAGCAAACTGTTCCTCTCGCGTCTCGTCGTGACCAGACCGATATCGCTCGCTCACCCGGCCACCGGCGTTTCACGGCGTCCTCAGAAGCAGGTCCGGGGATCGGCTGGACCTTCCCGTACGATTCACGATCCATCCTCCCCTCGGTCCCGACCCCGACTGCCCGGACACTTCACTATGCCATTTCCGGCCGGACCGTGACCTTTTTGCGCTTGACGGGCCGGGAACCGCACTCGTTGCGTTCTTCCTCGACGAATGGTACGCAATGGAGTTGAGCCCGCTCCTCGCGGGCGCCTGCATGTGGTCCAGAGATCGGAGTCGCGAGGAGAGCCATGGCGGAATTGGGGTTCGACGGTCGTGTGGCAATCGTGACCGGTGCCGGGAGCAACCCGGGACTGGGGAGGGCGTACTCGCATCTGCTGGCCGCCCGCGGTGCCAAAGTGGTCGTCAACGACCTCGGAGTCGGTCCCGACGGACGCGGAACCGCACCGGCTGACGCCAAGGCGGTCGCGGATGAGATCGTCGCCGCCGGTGGGGAGGCCGTCGCCGACGGGCATAGCGTCGCCGACGTTGCAGGTGCTCGAGCCATCGTACAGACCGCGCTCGACACGTGGGGCAGAGTCGACGTCGTCGTCAACAATGCAGGAGTGTGCCATGTCACCTCATTCGACGAGATCACTCCTGGCGACATACAGAACACAATTGACGTCCACCTCATGGGGACACTCTGGATGTGTCGGGCCGCGTGGCCGGCGATGCGCGAGTCCGGGTACGGACGCATCGTCAATACCACCTCGGGCGCCATGTTCGGTGAACCACACCTCAGCGTGTACGGAGCCGCCAAAGCCGGGATATTCGGACTCACACGAGGACTCGCGCTGGAAGGAGCCCCACTCGGCGTCCGAGTCAACGCCATTGGTCCCGGAGCGGCGACCAAGGCAGCAGTGCACAACTATGAATTCACCGCTGACACGATCGGGAGCTTTACGCGCAACTTCCCACCGGAGGCAGTTGCTCCCGTCGTGTGCTTCCTCGCGCACGAGACCTGCGAGGTGTCGGGCACATTGATCCAAGCCGCCTCGGGAAGCGTGGCCGGAACATTCTTCGGGAACACAACGGGCTATCAGAACCCCCAGCTGAGCATGGAGGACGTCGCCGGCAACCTCGCAACGATTTTCGACGTGGCGCAACTCACGCTCTTCACCGACGTGAACGATCCCGGGGCAGCGAACCGGGACGCCGGTGGCCTGATGGTCCCCAAGGCATATCAGCCTGCGTAATTTCCCATGCTCCATGCGACGAGTCGTCTCCACGGTGCCTTCCCCCTGATGAACGCGTGACGATTCGCAGCCTCGGACCGTCAGCCCCCCGCATCGCTCCCACGGCGTGGGTGAGCGAAGCGGCCTACGTGGTCGGGGACGTCGAGCTCGGCGAAGAGAGCAGTGTGTGGCCAGGGGCAGTCGTCAGGGGGGACTTCGGACAAATTCGAATTGGCCGAAACACCGTGATCGAGGACAACTGCGTGCTCCATACCGGGGAACCGATGTGGATCGGCGATGACAACATCATTGGCCATGCTGCCGTGGTCCATTGTGCCCGGGTAGGTTCGAGCTGCCTGATCGGCAACCACGCCACCCTCCTCGACGGCGCCATAGTCGGTGACTTCTGCCTGGTGGCCTCAGGCGCCGTCGTTCTCGGCGGGGCCATCGTGCCGGACCGGTCGTTCGTCGTGGGTGTGCCGGCAAGGATCGAGCCCCTCAGCGGGAGCCACCTTCAGCGTCTCGAAGGTCAGGGAAAAGCCAACGCCGAGCAGGGCTACGGAAAGATGGCGCGCCGATACAAGGAGGCCGGCCTCTAATACCCCTCTCGTCGAGGGTTCTGCTCAGTGAACAACGTTCCGTCAGCTCAATTCCGAGTTCCACAGGTCGATGGTCATGACCTGAGCGTCGGTCGTGTCCATGAGCTGATCGAGGTTGTTCGCCAGGTCCTCTGGGGTGACGGTGTCGGTGAAGGTCAGCCCTTTCGTCTCCATGTAGACCAGGCGCATGGCGATGAGACCACCGCAAACGATGACCTCGCCGGTGAGGGGGCAGGAGTCGTGAGCCAGGAACGCGACTGCCGGTGAGACGAACTCGGGACGCATCTGCTCGAAGAACTCATTCTTGAATTCCTCTGCGGGCCGGTCATAGCAATGGGCCAGGATCTCGGGCGTCGACATCCGAGTGTTGCCTCGGGGCGCGACGGCGTTCACCCGGATTCCGAACAGCTTGCCGTTGAGGGCCAGGGCCTTGGTGAACGAATTGACCGCGCCCTTGGCTCCCGCGTAGTCGGGGCTCTTCGGGATGTGGCCGATGATCGCCTCCGAGCTCGTGTTGACAATGCATCCATGGTCGGCCGCCTTGAGATGAGGCCAGGCCTCACGACAGACATTCACGGTGCCCAGGTAGTGGTAGTCCACCATCCGGCGGAACTGCTCGGGGCCAACGTCATCGAACCAATTCCCCGCATAGATCCCGGCGTTGTTGACGACGACGTCCAGCCCACCGAATGCGTCCACGGCTTGCTTCACGATGGCCGCGGCACCCCCCTGATCTGCCACGTTGGCGAAGCAGGCCACAGCCTCACCCCCGGCCCCGGTGATCTCCTTCGCAACCTGTTCGGCCGGTTCGGGCGACGAGCCAGACCCATCGAGATCCACCCCGTAGTCGGCGACCACCACGCGCGCGCCGCGAGAGGCCAGAAGCAATGCATGGCAACGACCGAACCCACGCCCTCCTCCGGTCACAATCACCGACTTGCCATCGAACCGTAACTCACTCATGTCTCGCTCCATTTCTCTCCAACCAAGAGATGCGTTGCGCTGGATCCTCCATCCGACGACATTACCTGTCGCCTGGCGGTTCGCTCGGCAGCGGGTCGATCGTCAAGCGCTTGAGCGCGGAGCTCTTCATACGCCATCCGTTCGCTGTCCGGACATAGGTCTCGTGATAATGGCCGGCACCTCGAAAACTGAAGGGTGCGCCCTTCAGGGTCATTTTCACATGGTCCTGCATGGCCCAGATTCCTGAGGCGGCATCGGGTCCGGTGATGGTGATCTCGGGTGTGTGGCAGTGATGAACGGTCGAAGCGCCGGCGAGGCTCTGGCTCACCGACTTGATCACCACGTCACGCCCATCGAGGGTGCCGCCGTCCGTTTCGGTGTGAAAGTCTTCGGTCACCTCAGTGGCCAACGCATCCCAATCTTGCGTGTCGATCCATCGGGTGTAGCGCGCTCTGAGCTGCTTGATGTCCTCGATATCGTGGATCTTCTGGATCTGTTCACTCAGGAGCCGGACATCGTCGTTCGTCATGTTCGCTGTTCCTTTTGTCTGTTCCGATGAGCCCCCGACCGTTCGGCATCTGGGCCACCTTTCCCCGCGGCACCGACTCTTCCCCTGGGCGTTTCGTATCCCGGTTGGGGAGAATACTCTCTGTTTCCGCTGAGCGTCACTCCGTAGCCGCGAGGTGAAAGTGCTCGAGCAGTTGGCCGCAGGGCGTCGGGCAACGTGTTCGAGACATGTGTTTGCACCGACAAAGGACGTGGGTGGCACTGAAGCAACGACGCATGAACGCCCTCCGCAGAGACACCGGTCACAATCCCCCGCACGTTGTCCACTCAAGGTTTGAGCACCGTGCCCGGCAGTGCTCCCGTGGACTCGCCGTTGCGGAAGGTGATCTCACCACCGACAACGGTGGCGTGCATCCCGATCACCTCACACGTCAGCCGCTTGCCACCACCAGGGAGGCAGTCGTCAGCGTCGGGGACTGCAGGCGAAATCGTCTCCGGGTCGAACACGTTGAGATCCGCCGGCGCACCCTCGCGCAACACCCCACGACCGTCGAGCCCACCCCAGACCGCGGCCGGGTCGGAAGTGAACATCCGCACCCCCTGCTCCCAGGTGAACTCCTGTTCTTGGCGTACCCAGTAGCCGAGGAACCAGGTCGGCATGACCCAGTCCACAGCCTGTGCCGTGTGCGCGCCCGTGTCGGCCTGCGAGATGACGCTGCGTGGATGACGCAACAACTCAAGCCACGTCTCCCGGGGGTGGTCCCACGTGACAGGCTGCGAGAAGAGCTGGTGGAAGTCACTTTCGAGGCAGAGGTCGAGAAACACTTGGTACGGGTCTTGACCGAGCTCGGATGCCCGTTCACCCACCGTGACGAACGGGCCAAGGGGTCTGTCCACAATCGCCAACTTGTCCCACTCCGGTTGCCGGGCCGCCAGGCCGTGCACTGGCGGATATTGACTGTTGCGGGCCGCGTCCACCAACTGAGCGCGGCGGAGAGGATCGACGAGCGCGGCGCGCTGCTCGGCGAGCGGGCGGGCTCGGAGCTCTTTCCAGAGCGGCAGCCCGTCGAAGGGCAGCCGGGCGCGAAAACCGATCACCGAGGTCTGAGGGCGGCCCGAGACTGACGGGATCATCCGGGCGCCCTGAGCGGCGGCGGCGTCAAAATGACGGAGCGTCAAATCCGGTGACAGGGCTCCAGTGCCGTAGACGAACTGGACCGGCAGACCCGTCCTCGCGGACAGCTGCACCGCGTCATCCCAGTACGACCCACCAAGTTGGATGGCGCCGCGACTCCCTTGGGAAAGTACGTGGGTGATGGCATCGACTTCCTGGGGCGTCGCCAGCCCGCACACGATGCGCGGGTCCTGTTCGTGAGGATCGACATCGCCGTAGTAGATGAACATGCTCGCGCCGGGGAGCATCGAAGTGAACCCGAGCGCACCGGCCGCGATCGCCGTCCCGAGCTCCCGACACATCGCTGAAATGTCGTCTTCGGTCGCCTCGTTTCGCTCGTAGGCGCGCTCACCCATTACGTAGCTGCGCAGCGTTCCGTGCGCGACATTCGCGCCGAAGTTGACGCCTTTCGGAAGTCGGGCGATCACCTCCATGTAGTCGGCGAAGGATTCCCACTCCCACGAAACTCCGGCCTCGATCGTTGGCCGGCGGATATCCTCGGCCATTTCGAGAGCAGGCATGATGAAGTTCTCGCGGTCGCGTTCGTCACGACAAGGCGCGACGCCGATCCCACAGTTACCCATCACCACGGACGTCACTCCGTGTGACGCCGCTGGACCGAATGGATCCCAACAGATCTGCGCATCGAGATGCGTATGGTTGTCCACGAATCCCGGCGTGACGAAAAGTCCCTCGGCGTCGAACTCGTCCACACCTCGCTCCGTGATCCGACCGATCTCGGCGATTCGGTTTCCGGCGACCGCCACATCAGCGCGATAACGCTGGTCCCCCGAGCCGTCAACTACGGTGCCGTTGCGAATGACCAGGTCGTAGAGCACGTGCTCGTCCCCTCGGTGGACATCGGAAACAGCTTGCCCACGTGGCCTCCATTTTTCCAGCTGTCCATGCTACAGACGGCTACCGGGCGTCGACCGGCTCTCTAAATGCCGTAGAGCTTCCGGACGTTGTCGCACAGGATGCTCCTGCGCAATTGGTCCGGCTGGCCGTCGAACATCTCGTCGAACAGTTCCTCCGAGCGCGGCCACGTGCTCGTCTGGTGGGGAAAGTCGTTGCCCCACATCATTGTCTCTGCACCAATGAGCTCCCATGCCACCACCGCGGCGCGATCGCGCATGAACGTCATACGAATGTTTTTGTGGAAGTAGTAACTGGGTCGCTGCTCTGAACGAGGGCCCCCCAGCATCTTATGGACGCGACGCCAGCTGTAATCTTCGGTCTCCATGAGATGCGCGGCCCACCCCGCTCCATTTTCCGCGGACACAAGCATCAGGTCGGGATGCCGGTCGAACACCCCAAAGGCGATCAGGTCGAGCAGGATCGGCTGAATACCGGCAGCCAACTGCATCATCTCACCGGGTGTCGGCGTCCGTTTCTTGTCGAACGCCAGCTTCTTGCTGTTGCGCGCCGTCGTCAGATGCAGGTTGATTGGCATTCCCATTTCTGCGGCAGCCGCCCAGAACTTGTCGAATGACGGATCGTAGTAGGGGTTGTCGTCTGCGCTGTACATGGCAATCATCACTCCGACCAGACCGTTCTCCTTGGCCCGGGCCATCTCCTCAATGGCGCGGTCTTGGTCCTCTGGGTTGATCATTGCGATCCCGAAGAAACGGTCGGGATGTGGGGCGCAGAACTCCTCTGCCAGCCAGTCGTTGTAGGCGCGGAGGAGTGCCCACTGAAAATCGGTGTCCTCGATCGGGAAGAACTGCATACCTATGGTTGGGTATACGACCTCGGCGTCGACCCCATCCCGCTCGATCTCCGAGAGGCGGAACTCCGAGTCGTACGCGGCACGCGGCACGTCCTCGAACCAGCGACCTTCCCAACGCTGCTCGTCATCGTCGCGGTAACAACCTGCGAGGGCACCGATAGGTTGCAACGGAATACCGTTGTCGTAGGTGAGCTTGTCGGTCTCCTTCTCGGAGATCAGCTTCGGCACACGGTCACGGAATCTTTCGGGCACCCGCTTCGCCCACAGGTCGTATGGCTCAATGACATGAGAGTCCGCGGAGATCACGTTGTACGAAATATCGGCCATCAATAGGTTTCCTCTCCGCGGTTCCTCGTCGCATGGATGTCTTCAAGGGCGGTTCCACCATTGACATGAGTTGGCCTTCGCATTGGCGCGCTCATCCCACAACCTCCTCTTGACGACCTATATTGTTCTGTATAGAACTATATGGGGCGTCGTCTCGACCTGTCAATTACGTATTCGTGGGATCGAACTCCTGTCGCAAAGCTTCACATCAGTCTTCTCACGAGGAATGGGACGCCCGCCTCGGGACCGATTGTTGCACCGTTTCTTCGACCGGCTCTTTCCGGTCGGATCCGACAGAAAGGGAGACACCAATGCCCAAGGCGATGATGGAAACGAAGATCAGCCGGCCGGCGGACGATGTATGGGCAACGATTCGCGAATTCGCCGGCCTCGACTGGTACCCAGGGATCGAATCCTGCCGCCTCGAAGGCGATGTCCGTGTGGCAAAGACAGAGGGCTTCCCGCTCGAGGTCGATGAGCGGCTTGTCCACCACGATGACACCGAGCGCACCTATACCTACGCCGTCGTTGGCTTTCGAGGTGAGACAAAGTTCCCATTGGGTGACGGCACCTTGCTGGATCTCAGCACGATGACGGGCCATCACCGTGCCCGGATCACGGTGCTGCCCGTCAACAGCACAACCTGCCGGGTCACCTACGACCTCGAGCTCGATCCAGGTCACGACGAGACGCTCGGGGCCACTTCCGGTCAGTACCAAGATGTCCTCGACCACCTCAAGCGACAGATGGAAGAATGATCCGTACCCGAGGTGGCGCAGCGAAGCCCCGGGAGCACGGTGTTAAACTCCTTCGACAGAAGCCTGTCCCGACGGGATGCACATGACGACGTACCAGAATGGTGATCGCCCAAGCCTGGTGCGGCTTCATGAGGCCGTCTACAGCTTCACCTCGGCCGAACGGCAGCTCAGCACCCGCTACAAGCGCACTGACAGCTCGCTGTCCCCGGGGCGCCTACGTGCCCTCAATGTGTTGCTTCGAGAGAAGGAGGCCACCGCGGGAGCGCTCGCCCGTGAAGCAGGGCTCAAACCGAACAGCATCACTCCGATGATTGAACAGCTGGAGCGAAGTGGCGTCATTGAGCGACGCCAGGACGAGACCGATCGGCGCCAGTCGTGGATCTCTCTCACCCGCAAGGGACGAGCCAAGCTGGCCGAGCTCCAGGACGATTGGAACAAGGTCTTCGCTGAGGCCTTCGCGACCACGGCCGATCGTGACCTCGTCGTCGCCAGTCGGGTGCTCGAGTGTCTTGCCCAGGTGTTCCTCGACTTCTTACCCGACCGATCCTGAAAAACTCGTTCGAGGCAACGTGACGACGGCGTCGATGATGGCCGTCCGACGGAATCCAGCGAGGAAAGAAGACACATGGAGCAAGCGCCCACACTCGAAGGCAAGGTCGCTGTCGTCACCGGCGCCGGTTCGAAAGGCGTCGGTTTCGGTACTGGCAAAGCAACCGCCGTACTTCTCGCGCGCGCTGGCGCACAAATTGTGCTCGTCGACCGGCACGATGACCGAGCACGCGATACCGAGAGGATCATCACAGAGGAGGGCGGCAGGGCGTCGGTCGTCGTCGTCGATCTGGCGAGCGAAGCCGATTGCCGACACGTGGTCGAGGAAGCGGTAGGGGCAACAGGCCGACTTGACATTCTGATCAACAACGCGGCCGCGTTCGCGCCGGGAAATATCTTCGATACGACCGAAGAGACGTTGGAACACGTCATCAGGGGAAACCTCAAGGTTCCCTTCATGATGTCAAAAGCTGCTCTCCCAGTGATGGTTGGTGGTGGTGGTGGGTCGATTCTGTTCATGTCCTCGATCGTTGCCATCCGAGGGCCCGGGCCCCCCGTCTATGCAATGGCAAAGGCCGGACTCGCTGGCCTCACCGTCAGCCTGGCAACCACATTCGGAACCCAGGGAGTGCGAGTGAACACCGTCATCCCCGGAATCGTCGACACTCCTATGCGTACCGCCTCAGTGGCCGCGGCAGGGCTCGACGAACCGCAACTCAATGTGGGCACGTCCACGGCGACGGGGACGGCTGGCGACGCGTGGGACATCGCTCACACGGTGCTCTTCCTCTGCAGCCCCGAAGCCAAGCATGTGACCGGTGTGATGATGCCCGTCGACGGTGGAGCGAGCACCCTGATGCGCTAAACACGCCTCCCGCCGACACGGGGCGCGAAGCTCCCGAACGAGAAACTGGGATTGACTACTATTCGCCAAAGTGGCTCGAAATTCGGAATCGCACCCCGACACGACTCTTTCGCCCAGCCTGACGGACTGGGTCCGCCAGACCGTCGGCGCCCCGATTTTGGACATTCGTCGACAATCCCGCTGGCGTCCTCAGTACTTCATCGACGTCGATGCTCCCGGGCTCCGAACAGTAGTTCTGAAGCAGGCGCGCGCCCCACGCCATGTCATTGAGCGCTCCGCCCTCCTCTCCAGGTTCAACACCGAGCGTGAAGCCATCGTGCTTCGGGCGCTGCGGGACACTGGAATTCGAGTACCCAGATACCTTGGATTCCACGCGGAAACCGGAAGCCTCCTCATGAGCAAGGTTCCGGGTTCCGCTCAACTCCACACCGTCGACGACTCCGACCTGGTGCACGACATTGCCGTGGATTTCGCCGACCAGCTCGCCTCACTGCACCGGCTCGATGTCAATGGCGACTTCATGATCGAGCTCCCCATACCGTCGAATGCGAGGGACTTGGCGGTGGGCAACTTCCTCTGTTTTTCCGAGTCTGACTTCGACACTGTGATCGCGCATCGCCCGAGATTTGCCGATCCGCTGCTGACTCTGGCCCGGTCATGGGTGTATCGCAACATTCCACGGTTCGAACGAGCAGCATGTCTCGTTCAAGGCGACTGCGGTCCCGACCAGTTCTTGTTCGAGCATGACAAGGTAACCGCCATCATCGATTGGGAGCTGGCCCACATCGGCGATCCAATGGTCGATCTCGGCGCAATGCGGCTCCGCGAATGTCTCTACCCCGCGGGGATGTTCCCTGTCGTCCTCCATCGCTACCGACAGCTCGGCATGCCGACGGACGACCAGGCCATCCGCTTCTACACGGTCGTGACCATCCTGTTCACACTCTTCGGAACCATCGGGGGCACGGTTCGCCTCGACCCACGCAATGATGAGGTGATCCAGCAGCTGTGGTGGAGAGTGTCACTGAGACGTGCGCTCTGCGAAGCCATCGCGGAGTTCGAGGGCATCGAACTCCGTCTCCCTGATCCTGTCGAAGACCTGGAGGGCGACGTCGATGCCCGGCTTCAGCAGTTGCTTGCCGATCGCCTGCACTTGCTCGCACAGCGAGGCGACGACTGGGCGGGCGAACTGCGTCCGACGCTTGCATTGGCTGATGCCATGGCCAACTCGAAGCGAGACCGTCACTTTCGCGATGCTGATCTCGACGACCTTCAGGATCTTGGAGTAGATGCCGAAGCATTGCCCGAAGGCCTCTTGAGCCTGGAACACTCCATTCGGGTCGACGAGACGGTGGAAATCGACCGCGTGCTCCAAACCTTGTATCGCATCTCGGTCCGCGAACATACGACGTGGCTGCCGCTCATGCGCGCCGATCGGTGGGTCGAAGACACTGCCAGCTTCTCCGAGGGTCTGCGCCAGGAACATGAGGCGATTGGTCTCACGCCGCTCTAGCACGTTCAGTGGGTGCCGCGACCGCTCGTCGGGTGCCGGTCACCGAGCCCCGCTACGATCCCCGCCATGAAGTACCGAGTCGTCCAGTGGGGAACCGGATGGGCTGGTCGGCAAGCCGTGCCTGGGATCTTGGATCATCCGGATCTCGAGCTCGTCGGGGTCTATGTCACCAATCCCGAAAAGGTCGACAAGGACGTCGGTGATCTGGTCGGTCTGCCCCCGATTGGGATCAAAGCCACTTCCGATGTCGAGAAGGTCTTGTCGCTCGATGCTGACTGCCACCTCTTCATGCTCCTGGGCCACCGTCCCCGCACCGTGCAGCCTGCCGTCGATCGGATGGCCTCCATTCTCGAAGCCGGCCAGAACGTGAGCCAGACGTCGGTTGTCCCCCTCTACTATCCGCGGTACGCCCCGAAGGAGATGCGAGAGAAGATCGAAGCGGCTTGCGCGAGGGGGCATTCCCGGTGCTACGGGACCGGGGTCTATCCCGGGGTGATGAGCGACGTCATTCCGATGGCGCTGCTGGCCGGATGTGAGCGGGTGGACAAGGTCCGGATCACCGAGATCCTCAACTACGTCGAGTACTACGGAGCAGGCGAGGCTCGTCTCTTCGGCATTGGTGGGCCAATGGAGGACGCCAAGACTTACACCGACAGGATCGCCGCAGGAACACGAGCCATCCTGGCTTCAGCGATCCGACATCTCGGAGAGAGGCTGGGCGTCGAGATCGAAGAAATCCGCACCGGACTCAATGAAGTGGCACCCGCTCTCCAAAGGACCGAGGTGGAGGGCTTCGTCATCGAACCGGGCACATTTGGCGCTCTCCGCCACACGACCCAAGGATGCGTCCAGGGGCGTCCGATCATTGAGTTCGCGTTCGTCACACGCTATGACAACACCGCCGCGCCCGAATGGCCTGCAGCACGAGGCGGATATCGGGGGTGCTACCGGATCGAGATCGAGGGTTCCCTCTCGCTCGATTGCGACTTCAACCTGGTCGGCCACCGCTCGTCTCCCGAGCAGACCATGGGATACGCCACGAGCAGTGCCCAACTCGGTTCCTATCTCATGACCACCGCTCCAGCGATCAACGCTGTCCCCTACCTGTGCCGTGCCGAGCCGGGTCTCTATGGATCGATGGACCTCGATCGCGGGCACGACCTCCATGTCATCCGACGACTCTGACTGGCCGGCAATCCGGGTGCTGACAACCTCAGCCTCGAGTCAGTCCGGTTGACCCGGACGCACGATCCGCGGATGGGCCTTCTTCGAGGGAAAGTCGTCTTCATCACCGGAGGGGGACGAGGGCAGGGGCGGGCTCACGCTGTCGTCTCAGCCCGGGAAGGTGCTGACATCGTGTTCGTCGATACGACGCACCCGTTCAAGACCGTCAAGTACCCGCACACGACTACAGAGGACATGGCGGAGACCGCGCGGCAGGTGAAGGCGTTCGATCGCCAGGTGCTGGCCATAGAGGCAGACGTGCGTGACCAGGACGCGCTCGATTCAGCCGTGGTCCAGGCAATCGATCGATTCGGGACGATCGATTGCCTGATCGCCAACGCCGGGATATGGACCATAGGTGGGATACAAGACATCGACTCCGATCTCTGGCAGGAGATGATCGACATCAACCTCACCGGGGTGTTTCAGTCCGCCAAGGCTGTGGTCCCCCACATGATCGAGAGACAGAGCGGCTCAGTGATACTCACTTCGTCCGTCAATGGCATTGAAGCAGCTCCGATCTACCCCCACTACGCGGCAGCGAAATTCGGAGTCGTCGGCCTCATGGTCTCGCTCGCAGCCGCTCTGGGACCACAAGGGATTCGCGTCAATTCGGTCCATCCGGGGGCGGTGATCACGGGCATGACGGACAATCAAATGACCTACGACCTCATGGCGGGTCGCCCGGGCGGCACCCGCCGGCACTATCTGGAGTCCGGTCGTCGGTACGGAATACTCAAAGGATCCGGATTTATGGATCCGATCACGATCGCCCATGCGGCGCTGTTCCTCAACTCCGATCTCGCCTCGAACGTCACGGGCGTCCAGCTGCCAGTCGACTCAGGACATCTGCTCATCGCCGGAATCAACACTGAACCGAGGAGCTGACTCTCCACCTACGAAGTGACAAATTGTCCATCCGCGGCCGCACGGCTCGCTCACTGGTACTGCGGAATCACGTCACGGCCGTAGACGTCAATCATCTCCAACAGTGCCTTTCGTCCGTCCCCGCGAACAGATACCTTCATGTGCGTCACTCCCATGCCCGCGTAGTCCCGGAGCCCCTGAATCGCCCGCTCGACTTGCGCGGCGATGTCTGGATTTGACGCATCGAGCAGCACGTCGGTGTGCTCGCCGTTGACGATCTCGAGGTCCGCGAAGTCCCGTCCATGACGATCACAGGCCGTCTTGAGCCGATCGAGAGCTTCCTGGAACCGATCCGGGCCCATGCCGGCGGCAATCCAGCCGTCCGCCAAACGGGCCGCCCTGTCGAGAGCGGCGTCGCTATGGCCCCCGACAAGGATCGGAATTGGTCGCTGCACCGGCAGCGGCTCGGGATTGATCGGTGGGACGGTGTAAAACTCCCCCTTGAACTCCACCGTCTCACCCTCGGTGCACCACAGCGTGCGCAAAAGGGCAATCATCTCCTCGGTGCGGGCGCCCCGGTGGTCCCATGGCATGCCCAAGATTTCGGCCTCTTCCTTGAGCCAGCCGATTCCGACGCCGTAGACGAGTCGTCCGCCGGAGAAGAGGTCGATCGACGCGAGCTGGCGAGCATTGAGCACAGGATTGCGGATCGGAAGCACCGCAACGCCGGTGCACAGCTTCGCCTTGTGAGTGACGGCGGCTGCGACGGCGAGGGTTGTATTCAACTCCAAATTGATCCCCATCATCTCGCGCAGTTGTTCGAATGGCATGGGAAACGGCCGAGCCCGCAAGGTGTACTCCGACGTCATGGTGCGCGGAACTACGAGATGGTCGGCGGTCCACAACCCGTCGAACCCCGCCGCATCGGCTGCTTTGCAGTAATCGATAACCAGTTGCGGTTCTGCCTGCGGTCCGATGTGAGGCAGGGACGTTCCGACTTCCATGTGCGCACAGCTCCTTCGCGTGGCAACGTTTGTCGCCTTCACCAGTCTGCATCATTCAGGCCCCGTGTGGCCTGCTCATTCAGGCCCCGTGTGGCCTGCTCATTCAGGCCCCGTGTGGCCTGCTCATTCTGAGCCCGTGTGGCCTGCTCATTCTGGCCCCTTGTGGCCTGCTCTGTCACCCAATACCCTGGCAAGAGCCGGCCTTTCCCGGCGGATGAGGGGTGCGCGGTGGCCACAGCCAGCTATGAGTTCTTCGACTGCGACAACCACTGCTACGAGCCACGCGACGCCTTCACGCGGTATCTACCCAAGAAGTACCTCGATCGGGCGATCACCACGGTCCGGAGGGCCGACGGCCAGGAGATGATCTTGGCGGGTGACAGGATCGCGACGTTCACAAGCGAGGCCGGACTGTGCTTCGAAACGGCCGACCGTCCCGGATCAATACGACAGATGCTGCGGGAGATGGCCTCTGGAAGCCCGAGCCAGGCATACCGTCAGGACCCCATGCAACCCGAATTCGTCGAACGAGGGGCGCGACTCAGGCTTCACGAATCCCAGGGAATCGGACGCTGTGTCGTTTACCCGGGATCGCTTGCACTCTCCGCAGAACACTATGTCGACGACACGGACGCTCTCTATGCGAACCTCTCTTCCTTCAACCGTTGGTTCGACGAAACATGGGGCTTCAACTACCAAGACCGAATCTACGCGACGGCGCTCTTGTCCCTGCGCGATCTCGACCGGTCGGTACAGCTGACCGAGGAGATCCTGGCGCGAGGAGCCAGAGTGGTCATGATCCCGACTGGGCCCGCATATGGGCACGGTCCGGCAGACCTCTATTACGACCCCGTGTGGGCCCGACTGGCCGAAGCGGGAGTCGTCGTGACGTTCCATATCATGCCGTACTGGTACTTCAACCACATATCCCCGGCTTGGGGCGAGGAGGGGGACCCCGGGTCGTGGCACATGTCAGCGTGGCAGTGGATGAACGTCTATGGCGAACGACCGATCATCGAGACGATCTCGTCGGTCATTTTCAACAACCTCTTCGGTCGGTATCCCGGGCTGAACGTCTTGATCGCCGAACACGGAGCCGGTTGGATCCCACATACGTTGGACCGAATGGACAAGAGCCGCGGGATGGGCAGAAACGGACCGTGGAAGGGTGGGCCCTTGACCGAGCGGCCTTCCGAGGTCTTCAAGCGCCACGTACGAGTCACGCCATACCCCGAGGATGACGTCCCCGGGTTGATCGATCAGCTCAAGGGAGATGACACATTCCTGGCATTTGGGTCCGATTTTCCTCATCCGGAGGGTGTCGCCGACGCGGCGGACTGGGAAGCGCCGCTGCAGGTGCTCTCGGAGACGTCACGTCGTCGGGTGATGCGTGACAACGCAGCCGCGATCTTCGACGGTCGATAGGCTCGCCGCGTGGTCCCAGAGGAGTTCGTGAAATCCAGCCTTCAATGACTGCATCTCTCCACTTTGCGACGATATGGGAGGAGATCGCGGACGCGATGCCGAACTCGCCCGCTCTTCGTCACGGTGGCGTCGTCCGGTCATGGTCGGAGTTCGAAGGACGTGCATCCCGACTGGCCGGTGGTCTGCGGTCATTCGGCACTGGCCCTGGGGACGGAGTCGCTGAGTTCCTGTACAACGGCCCCGAGTATCTCGAGATCTTCTTTGGCGCCCTGAAACTCCGAGCGGTGCCCTCGAATGTGAACTACCGTTACGGAAGCGACGAGCTCCTGGCCCTCCTCGAGAATTCGCAGGCGAAGGTCCTGTTCTTCGACACCGCTCTGGGCGCACGCGTGGCCGCGGTTGCCGACGGCGCGAGCCAGTTGGCTCTCCTGGTCGAGGTTGGGGGGAACGGGGTACCGACCGTGCCGGGAGCGGTGCCCTACGAGTCCCTCCTCAGCGATTCGGACCCGTACCCCCGCATCGCTCGGGATGACGACGATGTCTTTCTCTCGTACACAGGTGGAACCACCGGACTTCCCAAAGGCGTCCTCTTCAACATCGGCGAGAGTGCCGCCAACGCGGTGCGAATCCGCGACATGTTCCTCGGTCCCAGCGATCTTTCGAATCCGCTCGATTACGCCATATGGCGAGCCGCACGTGGAGACCCGATGCGGGCGATTCCCGCTTCTCCCCTCATGCACAGCACGGGGTTTTTTTTCGCGTCGCTCCCGACGTTGACCGCCGGGGGAACAGTCACCACACTCGAGCAACGATCCTTCGATGCACATGAACTCTTGAGGACGGTCGAAGCCACCGAGACCCAGGTGGTGGCCATCGTCGGCGATGCCTTCGCGCTTCCGATCGTTCGTGCGCTCCATGAGGGGCGGAGCGATGGAACTGCCTACGAAGCAAGCTCGCTCAGCGTGCTCACCTCCGCAGGCGTCGCCTGGAGCGCTCACATCAAGGACCGCTTGTTCACGCATCTTCCCGATGTGGTCCTCTTCGACTCGTGTGGTTCGACAGAGGGCGTCTTCTATGGAATGCGCCAGATTCGCCGGGGCGATCACCTTTCAACTGCGAATTTCGACGCGGCCCCCGGACTGAAGGTGTTGTCACCCGATCGCGAGGAACTCCCTATCGGCGAGATCGGCCTGTTGGCGAACACGACGACGGCGACGGGCTATCACGGAGATCCCGAGCGGACTCGGACGACTTATTTCCACATCGACGGAGTGCGCTACGCGACACCCGGCGACCTTGGTCGTATTGAAGCAGACGGGACCGTCACTCTGATCGGCCGAGGTACGGCGACGATCAACAGCGGGGGCGAGAAGATCTACCCCGGAGAAGTGGAAGACGTCATCAAGGAGATGCCGGAAGTAGACGACTGCCTGGTGTTCGGCGTCCCTGACGAGAGGTTCGGGCAGCATGTCGCCGCCCTCGTGGTCACCGAACCCGACCGGATCGTCGAAGTCGCTGACGTCCTCAGCGCGGTGCGCAGCACGCTTGCTGGGTACAAAGCACCTCGTGAGCTCCGATTTGTCGACTCGATCCCTCGGCTAGCCAACGGCAAGGTCGACTATTCAGTTGCCGCTCAACTCGTGACAACGACGGAAAAGACCTGACTCACGGATTGGGCCAGTGGCACACCATGGTCGATCTTGAGCAGCTCTTAATCCGGCGTGAACGTACGATGGGCGATCCGCCAGGCGCCGTCGACCCTCGTGAGCTGATCTTCGGTGCGACCGCTGCTCAGAACCGTCCTGCCGGCGATCAACAAAACGGAACTGCGAGTGAAGGCCCGGTCACCGTGCAGCTCGATCACGTGGTTGCACGTGAACCGGTGCACATCAGAACGAGCCTGACCCGCGAGGAACTCCTCCATCGCCTGCCGCCCGTGCAGGCGCTGCCCTGCACCGACGAATTCCCCGTCCTCCGTGTACAGCTGCGCCCACTCGGCCGCCATGCCTTGGTCGAAGTACAAGCAGTATCGGGCGTAGAGCTCCCGGATCTCTTCTCGATCCTCACTGGCCGTCCGCACGGAGCCCTCAGCCTTGGAACGCCATGGCGGCCGGCATCGGGGTGGTCGGCCGGTTGAACGCGAGTTCTTGCGGTCCCCCATACGTCTGATGGAACTCGATTTGACGACGGATGCGCGGCGGGAGATCGACCGGTTGGAAGCCGGGAACCAGCCTCTCACCACGGAGGTCGTACATCGGGCGGTCCAGCTCGAGTAGGAGCTGCAGGCTGAAGGCGATCCGCCCGGTGAGCACGTCGGGATCGCCGGAACAGAGCGCCAGCGCGGCCTCAGCGATCGAGTCGACCGGCTCGAAGAGCCAACTCACGTCTTCCCACCCGGTGAGCGCCTCGAGGTAGCCCGACGCCACGATCACAGGCGTCGCGATCGACGCCTCCGGCGTGAGGGCGTTGACCGCGATCCCCTGGCCCTCAGTCTCGGCTGCCACTGCGACGGTCAATCGGCTCAGCGCCGCTTTCGTGGCCCCGTACCCGGCATAGCCCGCCTTCGCCAAGGGACCATACGGCGGCCCGGGCGGGAACTCGGCGGCTGAGCTTGTGAGGTTGAGGATCCAGCCGCGCCCGCGCTCGCGCATGCCGGGGAGCACCTGGCCCATCAACAGCCACGGTGCCCACACGTTGATCTGCTGCATCTCGTCCATGTCGGCGAGGGACCACTCGGCGACCGGTTTGAAGATCGTCCCCATCGCGTTGTTCACGAGAATGTCAATCGGGCCGAAGGCCGCCTCGGTCTTTTCGACGAGTGCCATCCGTCCCCCGTCGGGCTCACTGAGGTCAGCCGGGAGCACGAGTCCCGCCGATCCGACATCCTCGATCGCCGCGAGCGTCTCGCGAAGGCCCGCTTCGCTGCGCGCGTTGATGGCAACCTTCGCTCCCTCCGCTGCGAACCTGACGGCTATCGAACGACCGGTGCCGCCCGAGCTGGCACCGGTGACCAGCGCGACCTTCCCTTCCAGACTTCGACCCACTTCTGTCTCCTCCCTGCTCGAAGCCACGAGGGGCTTCGTTCAACTTCAGCTTCTCGCCATCAGCGCCACGTACGCCGGCGGCAGATCGTCGTCCGACAACTTGCACATACGGCGGGAGCCGCCCGAGTACGCGTCCTCGCCGATCAGCATGAGGTTCTCGTCGAACGGCCAGAGGATTAAGACGCGGCTCTCGAGGAGGTAGTGAGCCGCCGGGTCGAAGGCGCCCAAGTCACCCGGATCGACCGGCCCGGTTCCCGGACCGAAGGCCTCGCCCGCCAAAAGGGCGCCGGGCTTGATCATCCGCATGTTCGCCTCGGTGACCACGCAATCGTCGTCGACCAGGATTCGCTCAATGTCGTTCTCGAAGAAGTGACCCTTGAGCGCGAAGAAGCCCAGGTAGTAGTCGCGGACCCCGTCGTAGCCCTTGCAGCCGATGTCCTCAGGCGTGGACCAGACATGATAATTGGCCCGGGGGCTGATGCTCTCCATGATCCGATCGATGTCGCCGTCGTTCTCGGCGATCATGTGATCACGGACGACCTCGAGCATGCGACGGTGACGTGGCTTGTCGGTCCACGCGAGCTTGTCCGTGACCTGCCGGATGCCCAGCTCGTGGTCGAATTGCACTTGGCCCCCCCACGGTCCAAAGTTGTCAGTAACCCGAGCATACTTCGGGGTGCTCGGCGGACGGGGGGGTGACCTGTGGACGGGGAACCAAGGATCTGCATCGCATCGGGCGACGGCCACGTGGGACCGCCGACCTCGGTGTACAAGGACTACCTCGAGTCGTGGCTGCACCCGCTCTTCGACGAGTACTACGCGGAGCACATCTGGCGGTGGTCGCCGCAATCTCACGACTCGTTCTTCCCGCCGCAGTACAACGCCAAGTTGTGGACCACCGAGGGCTTCGATCCCAGCCGCGGCACCCCGACCACTTGGGACCCTCATCTGCGGCTGAAGGCCATGGACCAGGCGATGGTGGCCTGCGACGTGTTGATGCCCGACGACCAGAACATGAACGACCCGCCCTGGGGGTCCGGACTGGCCAATTCGACGGTGGAGGGTCCCGACGGCGCGAACCGGCATCCACCCGGGCTCATTCGAGCGGGCGCCCGGGCGTATAACCGATGGTTGGCCGAGTTCTGCGCCACCGACCCGGCACGCCTGCGGGGGGTGACACTGCTGGGGACGATGGACGATCTCGTATGGGCCGTCGAAGAGATCCACCGGGCCTATGACTCTGGTCTGACCACCGGCATCCTGCTTCCCCTTGACTACTACCAGCCGCCGTACCACCATCCCCGGTACGACATCGTGTGGCAGGCGTGCTCGGAGCTCGGGCTCTCGCTCGTGACCCATGTTTCGCGGGGACATCCGAACTACATCGGCACCGACGCGCGGACTCAGTTCACGCTCTACGGCGTCGAGGCGTTCTGGTACGCGCAGCGGCCGATCTGGACCATGATCATCGGCGGCGTATTTGAGCGGTTCCCCGAGCTGCGCCTCGTGATCACCGAACTCGGCATGGGTTGGGTGGCGCCGCTCCTGCAGGGCCTCGACCAGACGTTCACCGCGTTCCCGGGGATGCAGGCCGAGCAGTTCGGAGCGAGCCCACTCACGATGAAGCCCTCTGAGTACTGGCGAAGGCAATGTTTCGTCACCCATTCGACCAGTCAGCACCGCGAGCACTTCGAAGGCGACATGTTCGCCAACACGCCGAACATGGTGTTCGGCACCGATATCGGACACGCCGAGGGTTGGTGGCCGAAGTTCGGGTTCCCCGAACCCGTCCCCGAAGGACTGGCCGGGTTTGAGGTCGGCCTGCCAGTGATGCCGGCCGACGAGATGGTCAAGACGATGTGGCGCGATCTCCCAGCGGCACGGATCCTCCCCTACCTCGAGCACAACTTTTTCCGCGCCTACCCCAACATCGACCGCTCCGCGCTCCAGGACGTAGTGGATCGCATCGGTCCCGCTCCCTCGGAGCTCGGGCTGCTCTTGGACGACACCGTGGCGGTCGCCGGCCGTTAGCGCTCCTCAACACCCACCCATCACGACGGGGGAGGCTCTGAAGGTCAATCGCTGAACTTCTAGGACCAGTTCGCGTCGGGGCCCACCACGGAGCCCGCAACCTTGCGGGCCCAGGCGGCGATCAGCTGCAACAGCCCCAGGTACACGGCCAGCACGATGACGATGATCAGCAGGCTCCACCCGGTGAGGTTCCCGCCGAAGACGAGGAAGAGGGCCGCGACAGCGACACCAAGGACACGTAGGCCGTTGAGATGCTCGGTGATCCATCCGCCTGTGCGGCGGGCCCGGTCCGATCCGGCGGCGGCCTGCCCCGCCCCCGAGGAGAGTTCGTGGGCCTCGGTGGCGACCCAACGGCCCCCCTTGGCGACCGTCGAGCGGATCCACACGGCGAAGCGAGCGGGCCCGGCCAGCCAGGCACCGAGGGCGACGAGCACCGTGACAAGCAGCATCCAGCGCAGGTCGGTCTTGAGGAAGCGCAGCATGGTGTCCCACACAGCGGCGGCGACCTGCCCGTTGAGGTGTCCCGAGGCATGGTTGATGAACGTGATCCGCCCTAAGGAGAGGCCGGCGAGCAGAAGCAGGGTGACCAGCGCCACCCCGATCGCCATCCGCAGCAGCGTCTTGCGGCGCTGCACCGCGATCCCGATCCCGAGGGCCGCCAGCACCAGGGCGACGACGGGAATGACCCATTTGAGCTTCACGATCAGGTTGAAGAGTCCCGTGAACTTCGAGACCTGCGACTTCGACACCACGGTGACGCCGAGATTGTTCCCTTGGGTCAGGATCGCCTTGAGCGGGTTGAACAGCGTGACACCCTTGGCGTTGGCCTTGTCGATCAGGGTGTTGAGCGCCGGGGTGACGTTGACGACGATCGCGCCGCCCTTCTCGAGCTTTTGCGTGAGCGGCGTTTGCTTGCCGGTCAGGACGTCGATGACCGCATCGTGGGTGTGCCGGTTCAGCGTGTCCCACAGTTGCCCGAACTTGGGGCTCTCGAAGACCTGGAGCGCCAGGCCGTACACGTAGTTGTGCACCTCGTTCACGATCGGCGTCACGATCGGCTTCGCAGCCTTCGGCAGCGCCGCCGTCACCTTGTCCTGGACGATGTGGGTCGAGAAGAGCTTGTCGGTGGCCTTGGCGGCGAGATGGTCCACGATGACGGGGTCCCGCGCCAGGGGTGCCAGGGTGGCGACGTACTGGTCCGTGTTGGTCACGGTGCGGATGGCCCAGACCGAGATCACCGAGACGGGGATCAGCAGCGACGCTAGGACGACCAGCACCCACGCCACGATCCCTCGGGTCCGGCGGGCCCGGGGCGCCTTCTTGGCATTCTCCGGTGCCGTCCCCTCGGCCACGGGCACACCCGCGACCGTACCTTCAGGCACCGGCTCGGAGTCCATGCCACTCATCTGTCCGCTCTCATCGACGTCGTGACACGAGCCTTCAGCACAAGATCGCTTTGTGGACCAGGATCGTGGAGACTGACCGTTGCGTGCTCAGCGCAACCGTCGCCTACGCCAAGATCTTTGCCTTCTGCGCCTCGAACTCCTCCTCGGTCAGTGCCCCCGAGTCCTTGAGGGCGGCCAGCTGGGTGAGCTGCTCAATAGGGTCTGGAGCTGCGGCAGCCGGCTCCGGTGCTGGAGCTGCTTGGGGAGCTTCCGCCGGAGCCTGTTGAGCCTGGGCCGCCTGCTTGTTGGCCATGTGCCCGCCGACCACGGCGGCGGTTCCGACAACCGCCGTCGTTCGAACTGCCGCCCTGGCGATTGGTCGTCTTCTCATCATGTCGAATCTCCTGTCTCTGTGGGGATCAAACCGCTGGCGGTAGATCCGCCAGCAGGGGTGCGATGACCTCGTGGGGCATGCGGGCGCCCTCGAGCAGGACTCCGTTGGAGTTGCGCACTGCCTCGGCAAAGGGCTTCGCCCAGACATCCTCCCAGATCAACAGCGCAGCCGAAGAGTTCGGTTCGAGTGCTGCCGCGGCGTACTCAATGTCCTCGGGGCCAATGAGGCCCCCGACGTCGGCGTCCAACCCACCGAATCCCACCACCCCGTCCAGTTCGTCGATCTCAAAGAAGACAACTGACCCATCGGCATCCTTGCCGATGAAGACCAGGTCGAGGATCCGCACGGTGCCCGATTCGACCAGATTGACCAACTCGGGGGCGATCTCTCCGTTGAACTTGTTCCCGGGGAACCCTACGATGATGTACTCGACTGGTCCTATGGTCATCTGATCCGTCCTCGCCTCTCGTGTTCTTTCAGGTTACGGCTGGCTGTCGCCGGATTCCTCACCCTCATCGGGTGATTCACCCCGCTGCTTGTGGTCGGCTACAGGTCGCCGGCCACCCTGAACCCCACATTGCCGCTCGAGCTGTCCGGCTCGCTGCCGAAGCGGGCGGAAACCCGGTAGCGGCGGCAGTACGACGAGTGGCAGAGATAGGAGCCGCCGCGCCCCGGAGCGCAGCAGGCTCCCGATGCGCGAACAGCGTCTTCCGGCGGCGATTGGGGCGTATCCAGGACCGCTACTTCCCTACCGTCGCGATCGGGGTCTGCGTCGAGGTAGGCGGTGGGTCGTCAGGCTCCACCGGAGCGGCGACGACGGAGGGAGGTCCCCCGCCGATGCGTTTGCGGAAGATGTAGAGGCTCCACCCCTGGTAGAGGAGGATGATCGGGAAGAAGATGACCGCCACCACGGTCATCACCCTGAGCGAATACGACGGGCTGGCCGAATTGCTCACCGTGAGGTTGTAGGCCGAGTTCGTGCTGGACACCATCACCCGCGGGAAGAGCTCGAAGAAGATGGACGCCACCACGCTCCCCATGGCGGTGGCGGCGCCGGCGAACGCCCAGCCTTCCGAGCGGGAGTCCGCCAGCAGGGGCCCGCCGACCACCGCCACGAGCGCCAGCGCCTCGATGGGCCTGGGAACGAAGCCCGAGCCGAGCCCGACATGGAGCCACGTCAGCCAGCCGAAGGTGATCACCACGGCAAGCCAGCCGAGCCGGCCCGACAGACGGGCCACACGATCGTGCAGCGCCCCCTCCGTTTTGAGCGTGAGATAGGCGGCACCGACGAACAGGCACAGTACGGTCACCGTGAGACCGGTATAGAGCCCGAAGGGAACCAGCAGTCCCCAGAAGCTGCCGGTGTAGTTGTGGGAGGAGTTGATGGGCAGCCCATGGAGGAGATCGCCCAGGGCGGTGCCCAGCAGGAACGGGATCAGCGCGCTCCCGATGGTGAGCGACCACTTCCAGGCCGACCGCCACCGCTGGTTGTCGATCTTGCGGCTGAACTCGAAGGAGACCCCGCGCCCGATCAGGGCGAGAAGCGTGATCACCATGACCAGGTACAAGGTGGAGAACATCGTGGCGTACCAGGACGGGAACGCAGCGAAGATCGCCGCCGCCGCCACGACCAGCCACATCTCGTTCCCGTCCCAGACGGGCCCGATGGAGTTGACGACGATGCGACGCTCCACGTCGTCCTTCCCGACGAACGAGTGCAGCATCCCGACGCCGAAGTCGAACCCCTCCAGAATGAAGAACCCTACAAAGAAGATGCCGACGATCACGAACCAGACGGTGTTGAGATGGACCATTGTCGTCTCCTAGTAGATGAGGGCCGGGACCCGGTCGTCTTCGGACTCGTCCGTGGTGCTGCTCCCGGCGTCGGGGCC
Organism: uncultured Acidimicrobiaceae bacterium; assembly: GCA_963787485.1. Classification (GTDB taxonomy): domain Bacteria; phylum Actinomycetota; class Acidimicrobiia; order Acidimicrobiales; family RAAP-2; genus Bog-473. The sequence continues at coordinate 506,535 of CAWBDF010000003.1, forward strand.
ACCGTCGCCGCCACGCTCCTCCGGGCTCGGTCCCAACTCCTGACGGCCGTAGTGGATCATCAGATAGGTGTCGGCGACCCCCAGCGAGAGGTACAGCAGCACGAAGACGGTCAGGCTGATCCAGATGTCGGTGGACGTGACCGAGGGCGACGCGGCCTGCGACGTCTTCATCAGGCCTTGCACGATCCACGGTTGTCGGCCACTCTCCGTCAGTAGCCATCCGGCCGTGTTCATGAGAAATGGGGCGATGGCGAACCACGGAGCGATCAAGAGGAACCACTTCGCTCTGCCGAGAGTCTTGCGGCGGATGAGCCAGAGCCCCCACAACGCGAACAGCGCGATCAACGCGGCGATGTAGGCCATGACCCGCATCCCCCAGTACTGGATGAAGACGTTGGGGATGTAGTTACCGGGCCCGTACTCCTTCACGTACTGGGCCTGCAGGTTGTTCATCCCCTGCACCTCGCCGTCGGGGTGGTTGGTGGCGAGGATCGACAGTAGGTCGGGGATCTCGATGATCTGGGTCGGCGTCTCGTCGTTGGGCCCGCCGCCGATCTGGAAGGCCGAGAACGGGCAGTGGGACGGACAGGTGGTCCACAGCGCCTCGGCGGCGGCGATCTTCATCGGCTGGTACTTGCCCTCGACCACGCCCAGCTCGCTCCCGATGAACATGTTGAGGAAGACGGCCGGGGCGAGGACGGCCAGCGAGATGATGGCGGTCCGGCGGAAGGCGGTGACGGAGCTCTGCCGCCTCATGTGCCAGGCGGAGAAGGCCAACATGATGATGGACCCGGTCACCAGCGACGCCAGGATCACGTGCGGGTAGGCCCACAGGAAGACCGGATTGGTGAAGAGGGCCCAGATGTCGGTCAGCTGGGGCTGGTGCTGGGCGTTCATCACGTAGCCCACCGGGTGCTGCATCCACGAGTTGGCCGCCATGATGAACAGGGCCGACAGCATGGAGGCTCCCGCCACGAGCCAGATACAGGTCAGGTGCAACTTCTTGGAGAGGCGATCCCACCCGAAGATCCAGATGCCCAGGAAGGTCGACTCGAGGAAGAAGGCCGCCAGACCCTCCATGGCCAGGGGTCCGCCGAAGATGTTGCCGACGAACCGCGAGTAGTTCGACCAGTTCATCCCGAATTCGAATTCCTGGACCAGACCGGTCACCACGCCGACGGCCACGTTGATCAGCAGCAGGGTCCCGAAGAACTTGGTGAGCCGTTTGAAGGTCGGGTTGTCGTTCCTGTACCAACTGGTCTGCAGCAAGGCCACCAGGAAGGCCAGGCCGATGGTCACCGGCACGAAGAGGAAGTGGTAGATGCTGGTGGTGGCGAACTGCCATCGTGCCAGGTCGGTGGTCATGCGTTGGGACTCCCGTCGTTCATGGCCATCTGGTGGAGAGCGGCCGTCGGCTGGGGCGTGGGATGTCGCGTTGGTCCGTCGGGCGATCGGACATGACGGTCGGTTCTCATCTCCGCCCACCAGAGGTCGGAGTACGGTCCCGCTTGGTCGAGCAGTTCGTCGTGCGTGCCCCGCTCGACGACAACGCCCGACTCCATGACGAGGATCTCGTCGACCGACTCGAGGCCGGCCAGCCGATGGGTGACGAGGACCAGCGAGCGTCCCGCGGTCACATCCAAGAGGTCGGCCGTGAGCGCATCGGCGGCTGCAGGATCGAGGTGCTCGCCTGGTTCGTCGAGCACGAGCACCGGGAAGTCGGCCAGGAGGGCACGGGCGACGACCAGCCGCTGGCGCTGCCCCCCCGACACGCGGATCCCGTGATGACCTACCTCGGTGGCGAGTCCCTGGGGCAGATCGCCGAGCCACCGGGTCAACCCGACCCGGTCGAGGAGGCTGCGCAACTGCTCGTCCGTGGCGTCCTTTTTGCCCACCCGCAGGTTGGCGGCCACCGTGGTGTCAAAGAGGTAGGCGTCCTGACCCACCAGCCCGACCACGGTGCGCTGGTCGTCGCCGGACAACTGCTCCGTCGGCACGCCGGACAAGGTGATGGAGCCGGCCCGGCACCGCAGGAAACCGACCAGCAGCGCCGCCAAGGTCGATTTGCCCGCCCCGCTCGGCCCCACGACGGCCACGCGACGGCCGAATGGCAACGAGAGGGCCACGTCCGCGAGGGCGGGTGACGGAACTCCTGGGTAGCCGGCCCACACCGATTCGACCTCGACGTCGTAAGGCGGGTCCGGCAATCGGAGGGCGGCCTCGGGATCAGGGACGGGCGGCGGTGCGTCGAGCACCTCGAAGACCCGCGCCGCCGCTTGGCGCACCCTTTGCAGGGACTGGGTGGCCACGGGAAGCCCGACCACCAGTTCGAAGGCGGCGAGAGGGATCAGCGTGATGACGGCCAGCTCCGTGCCCCCGAGCCGGCCCGACAGCACGGCAGGAATACCCACGAGCAGGCAGCCCCAGCAGGCCAGCCCGGCCAAGAGTGTCGTCAGTGTCAGCCCGAGGCCCGCCGTCCCCGCCGATGCCGACGCGATGGCGGTCAGCTCGGCGTCCTGTGTGCGCATGGTCCGCAGGTGGGCCGCGGCGGCGCCGAAGGCAACCAGTTCGGCTGCCCCCTCGGTGAGATCGACCATGGCCGCCCCCAAGTCGCCGCGAACCGCGGCGAAGCGCGATTCGCGGCGCCGGGCCAATGCACCGGTCAGCCACGGCACGATGGTGGCCGCCAGTACCAGCGAGACCGCCAGGATCAGGGCGGCGGCCGGCAGCATCCACCACAGAAGGACGATCGTGGAGACGCCGACCAGTACGGCCATGCCGAACGAAGGCACCACCCGGAGGACCAGGTCCTGCAACGAGTCGACGTCTTGCACGACCCGGGCCAACAGGTCGCCCCGCCGGAACACCGGCAGGCCCGAGGGCGCCAGCCGTTCGAGTCGCTCGTAGACCCGGACCCGCAGGTCGGCGAGCAGTCGGAAGGCGGCATCGTGGCCCACCAGGCGTTCCTCGTAGCGCAGAAACCCGCGGGACAACCCGAAGAACTGAACCGCCACGATGGCCACCGCCAGGGTGGCCTCGTTGGGATGCTGGGCCGCCTTCGAGATGAGCCAGGCCGCCGTGCCGAGGAGCCCGATGTCGGCGGCAATTGCCCCGGCGCCGAGGAGTGTAGCGATGACCACGCGGCCGGACGTCGGGCGAGCGAGAGCCAGGGTACGGCCCACCGGTGCGGGCGGGCCGGCCGCTTCCCGATGGTGACCGGCCGGGGTCACGACGCCACCGAGCCCTGGACGGGGGGTGCCAGTCGGATGACTCGGTCGCACACGGCCAGCAGGGAGGAGCGGTGGGCGGCCATCACCACGGTGCGACCGACCATCAGGCGGCCCACGGCGGAAAGAACGCCCTCCTCGGTGCGGCCGTCGAGATTCGCAGTGGGCTCGTCAAGGAGGAGAAGGGGTGCACTGCGGAGGAAAGCCCGTGCCAGGGCCACCCGCTGCCGCTCCCCCGCCGACAGCCCGGCACCGTCCGTGCCCAGCCTGGTCGCGAGGCCCGCCGGCAGCCGGGCCACGACATCGTCGAGCCCGGCATCGCTGATGGCGGATCGAACGTCGTGGTCACTGGCGTCAGGCCGGCCGAGGCGCACGTTTTCGGCAATGGAGCGGGCGAAGAGGTGGGGGCGCTGCGGGACCCAGGCCACCCGGGCCCTCCAGGCATCAGGATCGAAGTCGGCCAGATCGATGCCATCGACGGTGACCCGGCCGCGCGAGGCGGGCACCAGGCCGAGCAGGACGCTCATGAGGCTGGACTTGCCACAGCCGCTGGGGCCGGCGATGGCAACCGCCTCACCAGGCTCCACGGAGAAGGAGACGTCGTGGAGGGCCGGGAGCGTACGCCCCGGGTAGGTGACCTCGAGTCGTTCGATACACAGGAGGGACGCCGACGGGTCGCGTACGTCCGTCCGATGACCGTGCCGCGGCTCGGGTCGCTCGAGGACTTCGAAAACGTCTTCGGCGGCCTTCATCCCCTCCGCGCTGGCGTGGTAGTTCGTCCCCAGGAGGCGGAGTGGAAGGTAGGCCTCCGGGGCCAGGATGAGGACGAACAGGGCAGTCGCGAAACTCACATGTCCGCCGAGCAGGCGGAGGCCGACGGCCACGGCCACCAGTGCCACCGAGAACGTGGCGAGCAGCTCGAGAATGAGTGCCGAGAGGAACGCCACCTTCAACGTCGCCATGGTGGCGGTCCGGTAGCGGTTCGTGATGTCGCGCACCGCTGCCACCTGAGCCTTGGCCCGACCGAAGACCTTGAGGGTCGGGAGCCCCGCCACCACGTCGAGGAAGTGTCCCGCCAGGCGCTGGAGCAGACGAGCCTGGCGTCGCATCCGAACCTTGGTCGAGGCGCCGACGAGGGCCAAGAAAATCGGGATCAGCGGCACCGTGACGGCGATGATCACCGCCGAGATCCAATCGGCACCCGACACGACGATGATGACGGTCACGGGGACGATGACAGCCAGGAACAGCTGCGGGAGGTAACGGGCGAAGTAGCTGTCGAGGGCGTCGATGCCGCTGGTTGCCAGGACCACCAGGCCGCCCGAGCGCTCGCGGTCGATACCGGCGGGCCCGAGCTGGGCGATCTTTTCGACAAGGGCCGTGCGCAGGTCCGACTTGGCCGACGCGGAAGCGCGATGCGCGGCCCGTTCTCCGAGCCAGGCCAGCAGCGAGCGGGCGAGGATGACGAAGCCCAGGAGCACCATCAACGTGCGCACGTGTGCCAGGCCCTGATAGTGGACGACCACGTCTGAGATCGTGTTGGCGATCAGCCACGCCTGGGCCAACACGAGGCCCGCCGTCACGCCCCCGAGGACGACCGTCAGTACCATGTACGGGCGGGTACCCCGCGCGTAGTGCAAGAGACGGGGATCGACGGGACCCGATGGCCCCGACCGGGACGTCACGGTCGTTTGTTCGCCGTCGGAGGCCGCGGGCGCGTGAACAGGGCCGGCCTGCAGGTCCTGTGTCAGCGGCGCTGGGCTCATCCTGGGCTCGCCCTCCGGGTCCATGTGCGAAAGGTGTCGGGGCTCTTCTCGTTTCGCTACTGAATGGCCGTCGCCACCCGCATGAGGTCCTCCGCGGTGATCAGATGATCGTGGCTGTCGTCGCCAATCTGAAGCTCGACCCATTTGACGGTCCCGGTGAAACGGCTGGACTCGGTCGTGTAATCCTCGCTGACGGGGGTACCGGTGTCCACGCCCAGGTCGCAGGTCTCGTCCGCGGAGTAGATCATGGGCACCGTGGCGTTGATGCGACCTTCACCGACCTTCCGGCCGTCGATGAAGAGGATGCACGTTCCTTCTTCGATCCCGCCATGCAGAACCGCATGAGGCCGGCCGGGTTGTGGCAGTACTTGGGCTTGCCCTCGTGGAGGTAGTGGCTCCAGCCGGCGAAGGCACCACCCTGGGCGATGATCACACCGTTGGCAGCCCCCTTGGGAATCTCGACCTCGGCAGTCACCGAGTGCGAACCACCAGCACATTCGGCGCACCGCTCGGGGGCCGAAGCGGCTCGATGGCCGGAAATGATGTCTCCGGATCCTTTGCGTCGTAGGTGATCAGGCCCACATGAGCCTTGTGCGGAATGGGCAAATTGGTCCGCGCCATTTCAGCCATCGGGCTCTCCTCTCGGGGATTCACTCGTGGTTCTGAGGTTCTCCGGGTCGACTGGCATGGGATTGACCGATACCAGCTCGATGTTCAGATCTCGGAGCAACTCGAGAGTGCCATGCAGACGCGCCTGATCGGTCACCCAGCCGACCAAGTGGGTCTCGCCATGGTCGCACCGACTCACCTCGAATCCGTCAATGGCCGCGATGAGGGTGGGGCTCAGCCTTCCCTTCACGACGATCTCGAACCGTTCGGCATTCAAAGGGACCCTTTGGGCTGTCCCAGGGTTATCCCACGCAGTGGTGTCAGCACGAGGTGGCAGTCGTCCAGGCCCCACGACAGGCACTCGCCACGATGCGTCGAGCCCGACCAGGGAACGCGGCTTCCCGGAGGTCCGGAAGTGGGCGGGCGCGCATTTGCCCATGGTGGATCAGTCAGCCGACAAAGTCGTCATCCCTGGAGGGTGATCGTGAACTCCTGCCACAACCACACCAGCCCGCGGGCGAGGGGGCCGGCAACTCCGGCTGGGTCGGGACTTCCGAGGTCCCCGCCACGCGTGCCACCACGAATCACCTGCAGGTGTGATCCGGTGACCTCGTGCGTCGAGAGCCTTTGAGGAGAACCCACCGTGAAAGGTCCCGTGACCGCCGCGAGGACGATGAGGACGTGCTGTGCGACGCACCTGATCGGGCATGTGAATGATCAGGAGGGGCTCTACCGATTGTTTTCCCTGCTGCGGGACCTCACCATCGAGTTGGTATCGGTAAACGCCGTCGACCAGCGTGCTGGAGCGACGGCGATCACCCCGATCGGGTGACGACAGGTCATCCACACCAATCAAGATGAGCCGCCGCGAGCCCCAGCGTTCGGTGTTGTGAGTTCGTCTTGACCGTCTCCGGGACGGGCCACAGTCGCATGAGTCAGCAAGGGAGCACGGCATGTGGTGCGGCGTGGGAATGGTCGGCGTATGTCGTGCGGGATCGACGTGTGCTCGTTGTCAGGTGAGGCCCGTAGCCAACGTCTGGGTTGCCAAGCCCCACCGACCATGACCCGGCTCGGGCGGTGGCCGCTCGCACCTCAACCCGCCGGGTACAACTCCCTGCGTGAGTGGCGGTATTGCCACGAGGGCGTCATTGGAGACCTCGGGTCATAGGAAATCCCTCGAGGTGGACCCAACGCGCGTCCCCGGGGTATGTCTGTCACAAAGAGTTCATCGAGCAGGAGGTCACGGACCTCTCCCTGGCCTGCTGACCAAGACCGGTGGTAGCCTGAGTCGTACCGAAAGTGGGAGGACAGGCCCGAGAATGGCTCAGCCACCTGTCGCACCGGCCTACGCGGTTGACCGTTCGGCCCTCATACGTCGGTTGGACGAAGCACTCGTTCGCCCCCTCTCACTGATCGTTGCGCCGGCTGGTGCGGGAAAGTCGGTGCTCCTCGCGCAATGGGCGTCTCGCCATCCCGAACTGGCTTTCGTATGGATGGAAGTTGGCGTCGACGACGATGACCCGGTCAGGTTCTCCCAGCAATTTCTCTCGGGACTTGCGGCGATCAACTCGGACTTCGCCGATTTGACTGCTCTGACGTCGTTCCATGGAGGGGGGCTCGGTGCGCCATTGCTCGAAGCTCTCGAGGTACAGCTGGCCGACCTGCCCGAGGTCGTGATCGTCCTCGACGATCTCCACCACCTTTCGAACTCTGTCCTCATTTCTGATCTTGGACGTCTGGCCAATCTTCTTCCGCCCAATATTCATTTGGTGCTTTCGACCAGGACTGATCTCCCCATTGCGTGGAGTCGCCATCGCTTGAGCGACCAACTGACAGAGATCCGACAGTCCGACCTCGCCCTCGATGACATCGAATCTGCCGAGTTGCTCGAGCACATCAGCGGTCGTCCACTCGGAATCGACAGGGTGGCCACGCTCGTCGCCCGAACAGAAGGCTGGGCCGCCGGGTTGCAGCTGGCGGGGATGACGCTCAGGCTCTACGAGGATTCGGACGAGTTCATCACCCAGTTCAGCGGGGACGACCGACTCATCGCCGACTACCTCAGCGAGGAGGTACTTCAAGCTCAGACGCGCGACCGCCGTGATCTCTTACTGCGCGTCTCCGTACTGGACACGATGTGTGCGGACCTGATATCCCTTCTCACCGACGAGGCGAACCCGCAACTCGTCCTCGAAGAGCTCGACCGGGAATCGATGTTCCTCGTTCCACTGGACACTCGTCGCGAGTGGTTTCGCTTCCACCATCTCTTTCGAGACATGCTTCGTTTCAAGCTCCGAGCGGAACGACCGGATCTTGAGCCACATTTGCTCAACCAGGCGGCGCGCTCGGCACCTCGAGAGAGGGCAGGTGAATTCCGGCCTCGGATACCTGCTTCGAGCTCGGAATTGGGACCATGCCCTCGAGGTCATCATGGCCCGGGGCTCCGAGGTCTTCGAAAAGGGCGAGATGGCCACCGTCATTCGCTGGATCTCCGAGGTTCCGGAGTCCGCCCGAGAGCACCGGCCTGACGTCAGTCTGCTTCTCGGCATATTGATGGTGCTTGAAGGTCAGGCGGCGAGAGCGGAGGACATTCTTGGAAGAGTTCTAGCCCATGTCAACTGCTCAGCAGGCGAGCGGATCTGTGCCCACGTGTTCCTTGCCACGATGGTCCAATGGCGGCCGCGGCCTGAAGTCTCGATCGACGCGGCCGTCCGTGCGCTCGACGAACTCGACCACGTTGGGGACGCCCGCGTTCCCACCATCATGAACCTGACTCATGCAGCGTCTCTCGAGACGATGGCCGTGATATCCCGTGGTCGGGCACACTTCCAAGCGGGAGATCTTGAGCAAGCTCGGATCTGGCTGGAGCGGGGATTGGCGACTCAAGGAGCCAGCTACCCAATCTGGAAGGTCAGCGCCCTGGGCTCGCTCGGGCTGGTCGAAGCCTTGCTGGGCAACACGGAAGAGGCTGTTGCGCTGTCTGACGAAGCCTTGACGATCGCCAAGGAGATGGGCCTCTTGGCGCATCCCTCGATCGCTGAGGCCTACCTGACCTCGGCTCACGTGGCCTTGGAGCGAGGTGAACCTGGTCGTGCCTCGGTGTCCCTGCACGAAGGCATACTGAGGGCTGGGGCAAACGGGCGAAACCAACTCTCCTGGTTCGGTCACCTTGAATCGGCACTCCTTCTAGAAGCCGATGGCAAGCGAGCGGAGGCCCTGACTTGCGTCCTCTCGGCCAGAAGCGACCTGGGGGCACCGGCGCCACCAGTCGTCGCGGATCGACTCATTGCACTCCAGTGTCGACTCCTCCGTCTCGACGGAACCCCCGAGCAGGGCCAGCGGGCCCTCCGGAGCGGGTCTTCGGATTCAGCGGTGCTGCGATTCGAACGCGCCGCGGCGGCCCTAACCCTGGGCAACCCCAACCTGGCTCGAAAGTTCGTCGACACATACTCCGGATCGACTGATTCCAAGCATCCTCTCCCGATGCTCGATGGTCTCTTTCTGGCGGCATGGCTGGCCCAAACAGAACAGTCCTTCGATGTCGCTCGAATGCACCTCACTGAAGCGTTGGCTGTGGCCGAAGGCCACTCCTTGGTCGAGTCGTTCGTGCGGGCCGGTCCGACGATGGTGGGAATGGTCTCCGACCTGCCTGATGCTCACTCTGACCTTCGAACTCGAATCCTCCGTCGTGCTCAGGCTCTCGCCTCGCCGTCCCAGGGGTACAATTTGGTCGAGCCCTTGACAGACCGAGAGCTCGAGATCCTCTCGTACTTACCGAGTCGGTTCACCAACACCGAGCTTGCCGACCATTTGTACGTCTCGGTGAACACGATCAAGACCCACATGGCTCACATCTACCGGAAGCTCGGAGTCGCCAACCGCAACAGAGCAATCTCTCGGGCCCGGGAGATCGGGGTTCTCCAACCCGTCTGAGGCGGCACACAGCTGAGAGAAGTGTCGCCGATGGCAACTCTGAGCAAAGTCACCCCCCGAGGGTGATGCCATCGAGGGTCGGGCATGGTTCCATTTCCCTACCGGTATCCACACCTGAAAATGACCTCAGATCCGCGAGGCGGAACAGGCGAGGCGAACAGCAGCGGATGCTCGGGATGTGAGTCACACCGATCAGGGAGGACACCTCGATGCTCGCCTACACCTATCCGCTCGCCGACCTCTTTGGCACGATGCTGGGTTTCTTCCTGCTCATCATCTGGTTTTGGTTGCTCATCATCGTGTTCTCGGACATCTTCCGTAGTCACGACCTCGGCGGTGGGGCCAAGGCACTTTGGGTCATCTTCGTCATCATCCTGCCGTTCCTGGGCATCTTCGTCTATCTGATAGCCCGAGGCGGGAAGATGCAGGAGCGTGCGGCGAAGCAGGCCGCACAGCAACAGGAGGCATTCGACGCCTACGTCAAGGAAACTGCTGGGACTGGAACCGACTCGACGGAGCAACTGGCCAAGCTGGCCGACCTCAAGCAGCAAGGGGTCATCACCGACGCAGAGTTCGAATCACAGAAGGCGAAGATCCTGGCCTAGGCCGACCTCAGTCGTCACGACCCGCAGGATTTCAACGAGAGGATCCACATGGACTCTGCAGCAAAACCCTCAGTCCTGATGGTTTACTGCATCGATCCAACTCACGGATCCCCGCGATGAGAAGCACTTCGAATCGTTCCCACTGAAGAAGCCCTATCGAGAAATGTTCGGCATGATCCCGGCAGAATTGCGGGACAAGCCCGTGCAGATAGCGATCCCCGATGCCGTGACGGAACGGGAGTAAGACCTGGTGGTTGTCGGTGCTCCCACGTGGTGGTTGTCGACGGACGTCGCAATGCGAACGTTCATGGAGTCTGATACAGCGCGGCAAATTCTCAAGAGAAAGCCTTTCGCGACCGTCATCTGCTGTCGGCGTTACTGGAAGCACGAAATTCAAGACGCTGCAGAGAAAAGGCAAGGAATGTGGCGGCGTCTTCGCCCATGGCATTCATTTCGCCTACCAAGGCTGGACTCGCACTACTACCACGGTGGGGTTGCCAACGCGCTCGCCTACCAACTGGAGATCTCGGCCTTCGGCTACGCGCCGGCGGACTTCGGAATCAAGCGCATCTATCCGTGGCTCGGGTTCCGCGTGGGCGTCATCGGAAACCTCTCGTGGATCGTTCGTCAACCTCACATCGCCTCGTTACGGTCGCTGAAGCTGAAGTAATTGACTGGGGTTTCAACGCGGGGTCTCGGCGCAGGCTCCGGCGAGATGTCATTTCGTCGTACGGTGGAGCGATTCAGCAGGCTGGATATCCGGTCAGATGAGCGCGGGTACGGTGGGTAGGAAGGGTAATCCCAGCTCGACGAGTAGCGTGGTGGCGGCGTGATCCTCGATCTCCTGCTGATCGGCTTGGTGATCACCCTCGAGCCGATCCCCCTCACCGCCTTCCTGCTGATCCTCCTCTCCAAAGGTGGCACTCGCAAGGGTGCCGCCTTCATCTTCGGATGGCTCCTCTCCCTGGCCGCCGTTGTGGCTATCACCATCCTCGTGACGGGCAACAAGCCTCCGAAGCCGAACACGGCACCTTCGCTGGGGGCGCTGGCCGTGAAGATGGCAATCGGCGTCGCCCTGGTGCTGATCGCGATCCGGCAACGCCGCCGAATGGGGAAGCCCAGGCCACCCAAGAAACCACCGAAATGGCAGACGGACCTGGACAACATGTCGCCCTGGTACGCCATGGGGCTCGCTCCCCTCACCCAGCCCTGGGGACTGGTTGCCGCGGGCGTTGCCACGATCACTGAGGCCAAGCTCACTTCGTGGGAGAGCTTCATAGCACTCTTCCTGTTCTGCTTGGTCTCCACGGCCGTCTACATCGTCCTGGAGCTCTACGCGGGCTTCCGTCCTGAACGGGCCCAGGCATTTCTCGTCCGCATCCGGACGTGGATCGAGACCCACACCGATCAGGTCATCATCGTGGCTTCCCTCGTACTCGGGTTCTGGTTGGTCGGCAAGAGCATCTACCTCATCGTCATTGGGTCGTCTTGATTCGTCGGAGGTCTCTCTTGCGACTCCCCGCGCTGCCCACTCACCGCCCCGACGGCAGGCTGCACTGGGCACGGGGTCATTGCTCGGTGATGCCGACCCCTTTCACAACGCCACACTGCGAAAGGCGACCCCTCAAGAGATCCGGGTGTGGCTAGATCGGACTCGTCCGCGCCAGACCGGGTTGGAGATCGGCGAACTCACCGATGCCCCGGTCCTGACGGCTCGACTCGAAGCCGGCGGATTCGACAGGCATGGCTTCATGTGCGGCCAATCGGGTTCCGGCAAGACCTACTCGATGGGCGTCGTTCTCGAGCAACTGCTGATGGAGACCGAGCTCCGCGTGGTGATCCTCGACCCCAACTCGGATTACGTTCGCCTGCCGTTCGTGCCATCTGGCTCGGCTTCTCCGCTTGCCGATCGCTTCCGCGACAGGGCCGCACGAATCAAGGTGTGCGGGGCTGCAACCTCGCAAAGTGACCCGTTGAGAATCCGAGTATCCCGAACTCAGCCGTGGCTGCCGAGCCGCCCTGCTCCAGCTCGACCCGGTGGCCGACCGAGAGGAATACGCCCCACTCTCCGAATTCCTCGATCACGATGCGCAAGGCCGACCGCTGATCAACGGCATTGGCGACCTGCTGACGTCGGAGCTCCCAGGTGCCCGGGAGCTCGGCCTACGGGCCGCGAACCTGGGCGTGCTGAGTTGGGGTATTTGGGAGCGTGGTACCGGCGGATCGCTGTCCAAGCTCCTTGCCGATCGACAGTGGCGCTGTTTGGTGGTGGACCTCGGCTCACTCAACACGACCGAGGAACAGGGTGTGGTTGCATCTTGCGTACTCGACACGCTTTGGGACAACCGCCGCGGGCGGGATCCCGTCCTGATCGTCATGGACGAGGCCCACACCATCTGTCCGCAGCAATCAGACGATCGCGTCGTCCGTCTGGCGACACGTCGCGCCGTGCAGATCGCCGGAGAAGGCCGGAAGTTCGGCCTCTATCTCCTTGTCTCTACCCAACGACCCCAGAAGGTCCACGAGAATGTCCTGTCCCAGTGCGACAACCTGATGCTCATGCGCATGAACTCGGCGGCTGACCTTGCGCATCTGGAGGCGAACTTCTCATTCGTGCCGTGGGGACTGCTTCAACAGGCCACCTACTTCGGCCTGGGTGAAGCCCGTTCCTCGGCGATGCCGTCTATCGGCCGTCTACCTGGTTGCCGTCAACCCGGTGCAATTGATCCTTTGCTGCAGGAATGGAATGCGACCGAGGCCAACACGCTCCGAATCCTGACAGTCCGGCTAAGGTCCGCCACGCTCGGGAGTGACAGTTCAGACGAGAGCCGGGGGGTACGATGAGTTCATCGGGCGGCAGTGAAGAGCTGACAGACAAATTTGCAATCCAAGAGCTCATCGTCCGCTATTCGGATGCCGTCACTCGTGGCGATTGGGACGAATTCGAGTCGGTCTGGACCCCTGATGCCCAGTGGATCGAGGGTCCTCCGATCGACATGATGGTGAAGGGGGCCCGTGCGATCGCGGAACATGTCCGCGGCCCGATCGACAACATGGACTTCTTCATCCAGGTCACACACGGTGCGGTGATCACACTGCTCGGTAGAGACCGGGCATCGGCCCGGACGCATCTTCGCGCCATTGGCAAGTACATGACGCATGAGTTCGTGAACTACGGCATCTATTACGACGACTTTCTAAAGACGGACGGATCGTGGCGATTCTCAGGGCGTCACCTGCAGCTGATCTACACCGAGCCAGGGCCGCTTCCCGGACACGCCGTTGTTTCGCGTGCTGACATCCGCTGACTTCCCAAGGAGATGCCATCTCCCGACCGACTCACGGGACCACGTCGTAGGTGCAGCGGTGGCTGATCACCTCCGGCACATGTTGACGAGCGTGGTGCTCAGGATGCCGGTTAAAACTGCACTCGACAGAGGACGGTCCAACGCGTCTTCCTCGTTACGCCTGAAGATTGAACATGCTGCGGTCACGTCCTGGGCGAGCCGCAGCGAGATCGCAGTTCGGGGATTACCTCCTCGACCACACGTCGTCGTACCTCGAAAATCGGTGACGAAGCATCGTCTGAGATTCCCATCCCGGGCAATCCCAACGAGAATCGGGTGATTCCGAGGGCGACGAGCTCCTCGAGTCGCTCCACACATTCTTCCGTGGTTCCGATCACGGCGAACCGGTCAATGAACTCGGCCGGGACCTGTGGAGACCGGGACGGGTCGTTGCTGAAGTGCCCTGCAAAGGTGAACTCCCGGTGGACCCGCCGATACACGGCCTTGTCGTCCTCGGTCACTGAGGCGGGAGTCTTCCCCTGCATCACGCTAAACCGGGCCATTGAGCTGACCGCACCGGCAAGCATTGCGCGAGCCAGGTCCCGATCCGGATGTGCGAAGATCGGCACGACCGCTCCAAGGCTCAATTCGTCGTTCGTGCGACCGGCAACATGCAGCGCCGTCGTCGCTGTACTGATCGCCCAGGAGACTCGGTCCGCCTCGGCACCGACCCCAAACGTCAGCCGGTCGACATGTCTGGCAGCGATCTCTATCACCTTCGGGCCTGAGGCGAACACCTCCAACGGCACTTTTGCCACAGACTCGTCCGGTAGCATGTACATGGAAAGCTTGCTGGTCTGGGGGGCATCGAGGCCTTCAAGCCGCGGGAAGTTCCGGCCCACGTCGAGCTCGAGATCGAAGCCGACTTCCTCGCCGCGCAGGTAGGCCTGGACCCGTGCGACGTACCTTTCGAAAGGTCCGAGCAGCATCGGCCCCATGCCCAGTGACGCGGTACCGAGATCCCCGCGCCCCACCCCGAGCACGACTCTCCCTGCCGAGGTTCGCTGCACTGTGGTCGACGATCCCGCCAGTGCTGCCGCGATCTCAGGCAGAGGGGTTACGAGGCCCGTGCCGAAGAAGAGTCGGGACGTCTCGCTGGCCGCAAGGGCGATGCACACCCAAGGGTCGGCGACCAGGAGCGGGGAGCCGGGGACGTAGAGACCGTCCCACCCCTCCTTCTCAGCTCTTGTCGCGGCTCCCACGATGTCACGAGCCGTCCCCATGGCGTGCATCCAAAGCTCGTCCAGCACGATCAGTTTCTCCTTGCGTTCGAGATCGGGAGCCTGACGTCTCCCCGCTCCCCCGAGACTTCGCTACGGCATCGCCTCCCCAATATCCAGGGCCCCGATGGTCGTCACGCAGCCGGCGAAAGGAGCGCTCTCACGGGACCGCGACCGGCAACGTCCCGTAGCCGCGGTGACCCACGATGTGTTGGAGCCGGGCACCGTCCCAGTCGACCTCCCATTCGGGGAAGCGGTCGAGGATCTCGTCGAGCACGATGCGGCCTTCCATCCGTGCGAGGGAGGCGCCAAGGCAAAAGTGGGCTCCGTACCCGAAGCTGAAGTGGCGCCGAATTTCGCGGTGGATGTCGAAGTCGTCGCCGTGCGGGAAGACCTCCTCGTCTCGGTTGGCCGACGGCACGAGGAGGAGCAGGGCGCTCCCGGCCTTCACCGTCTGGCCCTGGATCTGCGTATCGCGGTCAACGAGACGGGCCATCCCGTAGTTCGGAGGCTCGTAGCGCAGGATCTCCTCGACTGCGTTGCGGATGAGCGACCGGTCCTCGGCGATCTCGTGGCGGGCATCAGGATGCTGTCCGAGTAGGCCACCCGTCCAGCCGATGAGGCGGTTCGTGGTCTCATTGCCGGCACCGGCCAGGCTGTTCACGTAGACCATCACCTCTTCGCGGGTCAGTCGACGGATCGCACCGTGCTCGTCCTCGAAGTCCGTGACAATGAGGCGGGTCATGAGGTCGTCGGACGGGTTGTCGTGGCGCCAGTCGACATAGTCGGCGAAGATCTCGCCATCGAATTGGCCTTCTTCGGAGAAGTCCTTGGGTCTCCCCTCTTCGCCATCGTGCATCGCGTCAAAGTGCTCGCGCAGCGCGTCCTGGTACTCCTCGGGGACGCCGATGAGCATCCCAATGACTCGCATCGGAAGCTTCCGCGCGATGTCAGCGACGAAGTCGAACTCTCCCTGCTCGACCAACGGGTCGAGGATTCGGGCGCAGTACGCGCGCACCTGAGGTTCCAGCTCGCTCATCGTCTTGGGCGTGAAGACGCGAGACAGGAGCCCGCGGTGGATCGTATGGATGGGTTCCTCCTCGAACTGGAGGATCCCCAGCGGCAGATCGATGTCCGCCTGGATCATGTCGAGCATGTCCCCCCGGTATGAGCGGAACGTGTCGCGGTCGGACATGCCCCGTTCGACGTCTGCGAACCGGCTCACCGCGTAGAAATCGTACCTCTCGTTGTAGTACAGGGGCATTTCCTCTCGAAGCCGTCGATAGATCCCGTAGGGTTCGTTGAAGATCGCGGGATCCCACGGATCGAAGTAGATCTCGCTGGACACGCTCGTGGTCATGTCGGCTCCTCCTCTGTTGGCGCAAGCGCATCATGACTTCATGTCGTCGCCATACCGTACCTGCAGCGGTATAGTCCGCACGGAGTTGGCAAGGAGTTCGGGCATCGCGATCGGGTGACCGCGTCCGATTGGGCGAAAGATCTACGGGTGCTCGCCACGACGGCATCTCGCACCAAACCTTCCGGAGGGAACATGACGGACTCCGCCACGACCCAGGAGCAAGCGCCGACACCTCCTGACCCCTCGGCGATCCTGAAATCCAAGGGTTTCTTGGCGCTCCTGGCGCTCGGAGCGATCGTCGGTGTCCCAGTGGCCACCGCCGCCTACTTCTTCTTGGAAGCCGTGGCCAAGGTCCAGGCGGAGATCTTCACTGATCTGCCCAAGACCGTCGGCTTTCACTCCGAGCCACTGTGGTGGCCCCTGCCCTGGTTGGCTTTGAGTGGTGCGTTGGTGGCCCTGGCCATTCGCTACTTGCCCGGAACCGGTGGCCATGAGCCATCAGAGGGCTTCAAGTCCGGCGGGCCGGTCCCACCGATCGAACTCTTCGGCATCGTTGCCGCCGCCTTCGCCACGCTCAGTCTCGGAGTCGTACTCGGGCCCGAAGCGCCACTGATCGCCACCGGGAGCGGGCTCGGTGTCCTCGCCGTTCACCTGGTCAAGCGGGGCGCGCCGCCCATGACGGCTGTCGTTATCGGGGCGGCCGGGAGCTTTGCCGCCATCGCCACGCTCCTGGGCTCGCCTCTGGTCGGCGCCTTCTTGCTCATGGAGATGGCCGGCCTGGGGGGTACGACGATGGAGATCGTGCTGGTCCCGGGTCTCCTCGCCGCCGGCGTGGGATCGTTGATCTTCGTGGGCCTCGACCACCTCACCGGATTCGGGTCCTTCTCCCTGACCGTGTCCTCAATCCCGCACGTCGGGTCACCCACCGGAATCGAATTCCTGTGGGCCATGGCCATCGGCTTGGCCGCAGCTGTCGTGGCCGGGGGCATCTTCAGAATGGCCCGATTGCTCCGGCCCATTACCGAACGACGCCGGGTCCTCGTGACCCCGGTGATGGGCCTGGCGGTCGGCGGATTGGCCATCGCCTTCGCCGCCGGAACGGGTCGGAGCTCATCGGACGTGCTCTTCTCCGGGCAGAGCGCGCTCCCTAGCCTCGTCCAGCAGGCCGCCAGCTGGACCGTCGGTGCGCTCGTGCTGCTCCTCGCGTGCAAGGGACTGGCCTATGCGATCTCGCTGAGCAGCTTCCGTGGCGGTCCCATCTTCCCGAGCATGTTCATCGGGGCAGCGGGCGGAATCGCGCTCTCGCACGTTGGTGGGCTCCCGATGATCGCCGGCGCGGCGATGGGGGTCGGGGCAATGACGGCAGGAGCACTGAAGATGCCGATGACGGCGGTGCTACTTCCGAGCCTCCTTTTCCTGTCGGACGCTGTGACCCTGATGCCGATCGTCATCGTGGCCGTGGTGGTGTCCTTTGTGGCAGCCGTAAGGCTCAACCCGAACCCGCAACCGAAGGACGCCCCGGCTGCGTCTACCCCCGCCACTGTCTAGTCCTGTTGACCCGCGCGCGACCAGAGCGGCCGATCCCGCCGAGGTGAGTTGCCGGTGACCGGGGCTCGTCATATCGTGGCCAAGAGTGAAGTCACCAACAGCCCGCGGGATCTCCGGTATGGCCTTCGGCCCTTTGTCCAGGTCGGCATCCCATACACGCTGATCAAGAAGCATCGCCGTGATCCCGACCGGGAGAACAGGAGAATCGCCATGTCGAACACGACACCGGACTCCGGCGGCGACACCGCCCGGCCGGAAGAGAAGTCCCAGTTGCTCGAGGCCATGACCGGCACGTTGGACCAGTGGAGGTCCCGGATCGACGAGCTCAAAGTGCAGGCCGACCTGGCCAAGCTCGATGCCCGTGAGCGGGCGACGAAACAGCTGGACATCGCGCAGAATGCTTGCCTAGCCGCCTACTCGAAACTGCGCGACGCCCGCCATGACGCGGCGGTAAGCGCCGACACCCTCCGTGAGGGCGTGCAGACGCTCCTGCACGATGTCAAAGAGGCCTTCGAGGCGGCGCAGGCCGTCATCGCGCGGCGCTGACCGGCTGGCCGTGGCTCAGCGGGCACCGCGGTCCGCCCGCACGCGATCTGTTGCTGCTCCCGTTGTCGTTCATCGTTTTGGGTGCCGACGAGCCCCGCAAGTTCGGAAGCCGGGCTAGGTCCTCGCGACGAGCTCCGGCGATCACCCGATGACTGCAGCGAACGCGTCCCCCGGCGATCGCTGTTGTGAAGTGTCAACTTCGCAGCTCCGGAGAGGCCCGAGTAACGCCGTCTTGTTGCGCTGATGACCCGACATGCGACGCGGGATGTCGTCAAGGACGACGATGGCCGTGTCGAGGTGCGGCCCTTTGTTCAACATCATGTACTCGGCGCGTGGGCCGTGGGGCCGCGTCTGTAAAGCCGGCACTTTCCTGGCCGCGCCAGTTACCTGCCCCACCAGGCGGGTCACGTTTGCGACAACCCGTCGCGTGGTTGTGCGACTGGGCCCTGACGCAATACGTCGAGGATTTGCTCCGGGTCGAATTTGCTGGGTTCCGTTGTCTGCAGGAAGTCCCTCAGGACTTCGACAAAACGGACGGGCTCCTCCACCTGGGGGAAGTGGCCTACCCCCTCCATCACTTCCAACTTGCTATTGGGCATGGCCTCGTGTGCTCGGTAGGCGTGCTCCACCGGAATGATCCTGTCGTGCTCCCCCCAGACGATGAGCGTAGGCAAATGAGCCGTCAGGTAGAGGCGATCAGCAGCGCTTACCGACTGCCCGCCCGGGTCGATCACCGACCGTACGGCACGGACGAAGGCGCGGCGGCTCTCGCCGTCCGTCAACGACCGGTACGAACGCCACATTTCCACGGCCTCAGCGTTGCGGAAGCCACGGCCGCCAAAGAACCTGACGACCGGGTCCCCCCAGTTCCGGACGAATGCCGGGAACAGGGCCGGCATCACGTACTCAGCTGCTGGCAGGGTCATGAGGCGGAGGATCCAGTTCACCTGACGGCCCAAGCCGCCGGCGTCGACAAGGACCAGGCGCTCACAACGCTCGGGAAATTGATAGGCGAACTGCATGGCCACCCCGCCGCCAAAGGATTGTCCGACCACGGTGGCCCGGGCGATTCCGAGGAGGTTGAGGAGGTCCCGCATGATGGTGGCGAGATTGCCGAGCGAGTAATCACCGAGAGGTTTCTCCGACGCCCCGTGTCCAAGGAAGTCCGGGGCCAGCACGGCGTAGTCGGCCTGCAGCAGCGTCATGGCGGGGACCCATGTCAGAGAGCTTCCGGCAATTCCGTGGAGCAGCAAGACCACTGGGCCCTTCCCACCACGCCGGTAACCGATCTGGTGACCGTGGATGGATACGTGGTCAACTGTGAACTGTTCTGTGGACGTGATCTGCTTCATGGCCTCGACAGGTTCGTTATTCCTGACACGCCGCCCGTTCGACGAACACTTCCCCCTGCTCCCTCATCCCTCGCATTCTCCGCCCCCTGTTGACACGGCCAAAGGTCTTTGACCGGATCACGAAAATGCGAGCCGTCGCCGACAGACGGCGAAAACTCATCGGTGGCTCGCGGGGCGCCTTCGGGTACGGGCGTCGGTTGTGACCCGCCAGGAAGTCCAATAGCTTCGGCGTCATGAGCGCCGGGTCGGCGGGAACCGAAGAGCACCACCAGGTGCTCATCATCGGCGGAGGGATGGCTGGCGTGAGCTGCGCTCTCGAGTGTTATGACATCCAACTCGACACCATCCTGCTCGAGATGCAGGCGCAGGTCGGCGGCCAAATCAACGAGATCCCCTTCCACGTGCGCAATGTGGCAGCCGGAGTCTACGACGACGAACACCCCATGCCGTTGGCCCTCGAACGGTCGGCGGTCATCCTCGGCGACCGGGCCCGACGATCTTGGCCCGTCGACCAGATCGACCTCGGCGAGCGGCGGGTGGAGTCGGCTGGCCGACGGCTCGCGGCAGACGCGATCGTGATCGCCACCGGGGTGGGGCTCCGGCGACTGCCCGCCGCCGTCGACGGAGACTTTGGCGGAGACGTGACCTACGAACTGGGGTCGGATCTCGACCGATTTGCCGGACGTCCTGTGGTCGTGATCGGCGGCGGGGACAACGCAACCCTCGACGCCCTGGCTCTCGCCCAGAGCGAATCCCTGGTCACCCTGGTGCACCGCGCCGAGCGCCTCGCCTCGCGGCCGGACATCGCGGGCCAGCTCCGCGACGATCCGCGGATTACCGAATTCGGAGGCTGGGAGCTAGACGACGTACATGGGAACGATCGATTGGAGGAGGTCGTGCTGGTGCAGCTTGCCACCGGTGAACGTCGGTCGATCAAAGCCGGCGGACTGGTGGTGAAGGTGGGAAAAGCTCCCCGGACCGAACTCTTTCGGGACCAGCTCGAAATCGACCGCTCCGGCGCGATCGTTGTCGACGAGACTCTGGCTACCTCACGCCCGGGCGTGTTCGCCGCTGGCGACGTCGTCGCCGGCGCCTACTGGCGTATCGCCACCGCCATCGGGCAAGGGTCGCTGGCAGCCAGATCGGTCCTTCGGCACCTGGCGACAGCGCGCCGGTGACGGTCGATCCCTGGCTCGTGCCACGGGCGAGCGAAGTGGTGACGCGCTTCCGGCGATCGCTCGAGGCCCAAGCACCTCCGGATCGCCGACACCCGTCGGACAGCCGACGGACCTCTCACCCTCCCGATCCAAGCGCACTGATGCAGCTACTCGTCGAGCTCCTCGTCTCGAACCAGGAGCAATGGGACCTCGAGGACGTCACCCGGACCCCGGAGGCGGACGACGCAACCATTGCCGCGGCCAAGCGGTCGATCGACACCCTCAATTTGGAGCGCCACCGCCTGGCCGAGCGCGTCGACGCCGCCATCGACGCAGCGCTGATCCAGTCGGCCACCGCCACGCCTTCGACCGAGAGTCCGGCCATGGCCTTCGACCGATTGTCGGTGCTGGCGATCCGCCTGAACCGAACGCAGCGGGCCGCCCAGACGGCCGGGAACAGCGGCGACTTCCGCCGACGACTGCTGAGGTTGAGCGGTCAGATGGAATGGCTTGCGGAGGCGATCGACGCCCTGTTGGACGACGTGCGCGCCGGCCGACGGCGCTTCGTCCCCTATGAGCACCTCAAGCTCTATGCCCCCGTGACCTCACGCCGAGGCGTGCAGACGGTACCCACCGCGGTTGAATCCATAGAGGACGCGGCCACCCACGGCCGCCGCGTGGGCGATACCAAGGGATGACTCGGCCAGTGAGGCGGTAGAGACGAACCGGCCAGTCTCGGCATCAGCCAGCCAGTAGAGGCGCCCGGTCCTCCCCACTGCACAGAGCCGACCTTGGACCATCACCACCGCCACCCCACCGTTGCCCCACGCCACCTCGTCGGGCAAGGCGCCGGCGACGACCATCCGGCCGTTCGAAGGATCGAGGCCGGCGTAGCGCCCCCCCTGGAGGTCCTCCCACCGATAGTCGTCGACCGGGGACGTAGCGAGCTCGCTGCCGACTGCCCACAGCAGCCGACCGTCCCACGCGAAGGCGGCCGCCCGGAGAGGCAGGTCAACCTCGAACAGGCTTCGCCCCAATCGCCCGTCGTCTAGCGCCACGAGCGTGGCACGTCCCTCGCCGCCCACGGCGACCAGCTGGTCGCGGCCAGTGCCGAAGGCACTGAGGGCAGTGACCCTCCCCCAGCCTTCGAGAGCCACCTCCGCGTCGAGGGAAGGCTTCCCGATGCCTACGTGCAACGGCTCGGAGACCAGGAGCCCTCCGTCGGGCGAGGACGCCGCTCGGGAGCTCACCAGCCGGGTACCGACCGCCACTGTGCGCTCGAGATCGTCGGCAAACGAGGTGGAGATCACCGGATGAACGAGCCTGACCGGCCCCGACGGGGAACGCCCCGAGCCGGGAACGCCTGACAACGCCACGTCCGCTGCGGCGAAGCCGAGCACCGACCCGAGGTGGTTCAGCGTCACCACCAGGCCCTCACCATTGACGACGAGCTGGAGGATGGCGTGCACGTCGAGGTCGTACTGCGAGAGTTCGTCGTCGTACTCGAAAGAGGTGGAGCCAAAGACGGCGACCGGTTGCCACCACCGGTTGGCGAAGACGACGTTCCTCCCGAGGTTGTTCCACGCAACGAGGCCGCCCAGCTCGGCGACCCGCCCGATGCCCTCCGGTTGAGAGTTCCGCACGCCGACCTCGGGGTGAGCGTCCACCTCAAACGGCCGGTCGCCACTCGCCGCCACCGTCACACCATCTCGTCCAGCAGGCGCGCCGCTTGTTCTGGTTGCAGCGCCGCCAGGCACTGCTGCCCGGAGGGGCACGTCCGGGGCTGCCACTGGAAACCGCGGAGGCTGACTCGGTCGTTGTATGCCGACTCCCGCTCCCCTGCCAGGCAGGACGCATCGCAGGGGGCGCCGCGCAGGGCGCGGGCGTGGGGCCAGGGCCGGAAGTGCACGGAGCCGTGTCGGCAGATGGTGACGGTCGGCGTTCGCTGCTGAACCGCGATGTGGGTGAGCCCGGTGTCGATCCCGATGACACCGCGGCAGGACGAGAGGGCATCAACGGCCGCCCCAGGGTTTGGGACTGACAACGCTGGGGCGACGAGCGGGTCGAGGTCTCCGCCCGTGGCCGTCCGAGTCACCTGCCGGACCTCGAAGCGTCGGCGCAGCTGTGCAGCAAGCGACTCCCACTTGGGGGCGGGCCAGGCCTTAGCGGGACCGTCGGTCTCGGTCACGAGGAGCACGGTGCGGTCGAGCCCGGGAACCAACGAGGACCGCAGCGGCGTCGGGGCTGAAAAGTCGGCATCGATACCGAAGTCCCTGGCAATCCGGTCAAGGATCTGGTTGATGTCGACCGGCCCGACCGTCGCCTCGAACTCGGGAGAGCCCCACCAATGGTCCCGCTGGAGCGGATGGTCGCGCAGGTCAACTACCCGCTCTCCGCCGGACAAGGCCGGAAGTGTTTCCTCGTCGATGCAGCCGGCGAGCCCTGGGATCCGTTCGGAAAGGCCGGCCTGGGAGACCGATCGCGCCACCAGCCAGGTCTCGTCACCGGTACGCCGACCGTCGGCAATCAGAGCCTGGACGACAGGGATCGACACCACCAGGTCCCCGAGCCCGAAAGAGATCGGTGCCACGTAGACCCGGGCCACTTGGTCAGCGGCCTGCGTAGGTCGTCCGATCGGCCAGTCCCGACTCGGCGAAGGCCCGGCGCCGCTCGGCGCACTTGTTGCAGCGCCCGCAGTGTTCACCTCCGCGGGGGCGGATGCACGAGAAGGTGAGCTCCAGAGCTAGATCCCGACCACGCTCGAGCACCTCGACCTTCGTGAACCTGGCGAACGGCGTCTCAACGGTAAGTGGCCGGTCGAGCGCCATGCTTGCCAGCGAGGCAAGGCCATCGAAGAACTCCGCCCCGCTGTCGGCGAAGGGGTTCCCGTTTAGCGTACCGAGCGCCACGACAGCGAAGTCGTTGAGCGCGCACCAGACGCTCGACTTGGCCAGCAGCAGCAGGTTGCGTCCCGGGAGGTAGACGGCGCTGTCGGGCGTGTCCTCGTCGGGCACCGCAATTCCCGACACGCTCCAGTGTGAGCCGTACACGTCGGCCACCGGGAAATCGAGTGCAACCAGCGGCCGTGCTCCGCAGTTCGCCGGTAGCGAGTCGAGGAACTGGCGGAGATGCTGCTCCTCGGCGGCTTCCCAGGCGAGGCCGAAGCGGATATAGATGGGTTGCACCACCTCGCCCCGACGGCTGTGATCGGCCACGAGCACCGCGCTGTCCACCCCGCCGCTGGCCAGAACGGCCACCCGACGGGCGCCTTCTCTGGGAACGCTCATTCGCCGCGGTAGACGCAGCCGGTGGTGCACGTCTCTTGCACAACCACCTGGGACAGCTCGGGTAGGCCAGGTTGCAGGTGTTCCCAGATCCAGCAGGCCAGCCGCTCGCTCGTCGGGTTCTCCAATCCCTCGACCTCGTTCAGGTAGTGATGGTCGAGCTGTTCAAGCAACGGTTGCATCGACCCGGCGAGGTCGGCAAAGTCGCGGACCCAGCCCAATCGTTGGTCGACAGGGCCGTCGATGTGCACCTTGACCCGGAACGAGTGCCCGTGCAGCCGCGCGCACTTGTGCCCGGGCTCTACGTTCGGCAACCGATGGGCCGCCTCGAAGGTGAACTCCTTGAAAATGTCCACGCGATCCCTGAGGTTCGTCCATCTGGGCCGTCCAGTCCGCATCATAGGCAACCGACCCGTTGCACCCATGTCCCGATCGGCGGTGCCGGGAGGTTATTTGTCCTGGCACCCGCGGGGCCAGGCCGTGAGACCGTGGCTGACCTGCGGAATTCTGTCTCGCGAGTCGAGGATTCTTCATCTCCGACCTTCGGTCCACGAATGCTAGCGGTGCGGATTTTCCTACGAGTCTTCGGGCCCTCCGGGAATTATGTTCGAGGGATTTCTCCACGCTCGGGGTCTCTGATGACAGAACCACTGCTGACCAAGAGTCCTCGGGCGGGCTTAGGAGCTAGGGGGGCGTACCAAGTGCCCAAAACCGGGACTGTTGGTCATGCTGTGGCTGGGGTGCGCCACAAGTCAATGTCGCCGTCCACCGCGTAGCGGTCAATGATGGCGATTTCATCGGAGGTGAAGTCCAGGTGGTCGAGGGCGGTCACGTTTTGCTCAAGCTGGCCGACGCTGCTGGCTCCGATGAGCACGGAAGTGACTCGAGGGTCGCGCAAAGCCCAGGCGATAGCCATTTCCGCGAGGGACTGGCCTCGCCCCAGAGCGATGTCGTTCAGGGCTCGGATGCGGGCGAGATTTTCATCGTTGAGCATGTCATGCGTGAGTGAGCCATCCAAGGAGGCACGGGAGCCTGCAGGGATCCCATTGAGGTATCGGTCGCTGAGGAGCCCCTGGGCCAATACGGAGAAGGCGATGCACCCGACTCCTTCAGCTCCAAGGACGTCGAGTAGCCGGTCTTCGATCCAGCGGTTGAACATCGAGTACGACGGTTGGTGGATGAGCAGTGGGGTGCCGAGCTGGCGGAGGATGGTGACGGCCTCGGCGGTGCGCTCGTCGGAGTAGGAGGAGATGCCGACATAGAGGGCCTTACCTGAGGTGACTGCCGTGTGGAGCGCGCCGAGGGATTCCTCGAGGGGGGTTTGGGGGTCAAAGTGGTGGTGGTAGAAGATGTCGACGTAGTCGAGCCCGAGGCGCAGCAGGCTCTGATCGAGACTTGCGATCAGGTATTTCCGAGAGCCGAGGTCGCCGTAGGGTCCCGGCCACATGTCCCAACCGGCCTTGGTGGAGACAATCAGTTCGTCTCGATGATCCTTGAAGTCGTCGTGGAGGATCCGGGCGAAGTTGGTCTCGGCGCTGCCGTAGGGGGGCCCGTAGTTGTTGGCCAGGTCGAAATGGGTGATGCCCAAGTCGAAGGCTCGGCGCACGATTGCACGCTGGTTGTCGAGAGGCCGGTCGTCACCGAAGTTCTGCCACAGCCCCAGCGACACAACAGGCAAGAGCAGGCCGCTGCGCCCACAACGGCGGTAAGTCATGGACTGGTAACGATCTTCGGCGGGAACGTAATTGGTCACGTTGCGGCTGCTCCCCTTATTCCTGGTGACGAATCTATTCGTAAATGCCGGGACGCTCGCCCGAGAAGCGGGCGCTGGGCGAGGGGGCTTAGCGGCGCAGGCAAAGACCCCCTTCTTCCCCTGCTCCATACCCGCGACCTTCGGGCAATCCTCGGGTCATCTCTCCCCGTCGGATATTTCGAGACCTTCGGGGCGCAGGCCCCAGCTAGCTGGTGGGGCCGAATCGCTCGACTCTGATCCGCTCCACTGGTTGGCCGAGGCCCATCAGGAGCCCACTGGCCGAGTCGGCAAAGCCTGGCGTACCGCACACGTAGGCAGTCGCGTCAGCCGTCCGCACGAGAGCCAGATCGTGCTCGGACAGCCGACCAGCCCGCCGCGGGTAGGACGGGGGCGCAACGCGGGTGTAGGCGATCGTGGTCTCGGGTCCGGGAAGTTCATCGGCGTAGTAGAGGTCGTCCGGCGAACGAACTGACACCACCAAGCGGACCAGGTCAGAGTGTCCGGCCTGCCGGGCGAGCCGCAGCATCGCCATGAGGGGAACGACGCCTGATCCGCCCCCGACCAGAGTGGCCGCAGTCTGACCATCCCAGACAAACCATCCACCGATGGGTCCACGCACCTCCAACTCGTCTCCAACAATGACCTCGTCGTGAAGAAAGACCGAGACCTCACCACCTTCGAGCTTCTCCACCGTCAGCTCGATCTCGTTGGAATCGTCTGGTGCCGAAGCCACCGAATATGACCGCGAGGCGGTGTAGCCGTCGGGTGCTGTCAGCCGCACGACGTAGTGCTGACCGGCGAGGCGCGAGGTGGGTGAAGGGAGGGCCATCCGGAACGTCTTGGCTCGTGCAGTCTCAGGACGGATCTCGGTCACCGTGGCCACCTGCCATGGATCGCGCACCGGCCGCTCGGCTGTCACGCTTTAGTCACCCTGGTAGCGCTGTTCGAGCCAAGGGTCTCCCCGATCGTGGTAGCCGTTGCGCTCCCAGAAACCCGGCTCGTCGTGGTCGAGCACCTGGAACCCGGCCACCCATTTCGCACTCTTCCAAAAATACAGATGCGGGACCAAGAGACGTGCAGGCCCGCCATGCTCGACCGGCAACGGTGCACCGTCGTATTCCCACACGACCCATGCTCGCCCGCCGGTGACGTCGGCCAAGGGGAGATTGGTGGTGTACCCGGTGTGCGAGAAGGCAAGAACATGGCTGGCCGTATTCTCCAATCCAGCGATACCGAGAAGCGTGTCGACCGAGACGCCACCGAACGTCACGCCAAGCTTTGACCAGGTCGTGACGCAGTGAATATCACCCGAAAACACGGAATCCGGAAGAGCGCGGATCTCCTCCCAGGTCCAGGTCGTCGGGTGAGCCACCAGACCCTCCACCGAGAACGACCATGAGGTCAGATCCAGCTGTGGCGTGACCTCCGCCGTGAGGACCGGCCACTGGTCCCCAGCGTCGTATTGGCCAGGAGGGAGTCGTGGGTCACGGGCACCCTTCCCACGTCCGAGGAATCCTCTCGTTGGTTTGGTCATGACAACTCCCTTGAACAGCGAGCACACGGACAAATCCGCCTCTTTCACCTGTCTGCTGGCGTGAACCACAGGCCGAGTCTCTAGCCTCCGAATCGGTCGTCCGACTGGAATTAGTCATCTCGCTTGAATTTGCCGTCCAACTGGAATTGTACGCCTTTGCCACGATTGATCAGGCTCCCGACGGTCACGGGAATTCTGAATCGTGGGATTCTCGTGAGACTGAGCTCGGTCCTGCTGAGGGTCGATGGAAGAATGGGTGCTCGTCGGTCCGGCCGGCAAACCGGGCTGGGGTTCGCATCGTCGCTGTCGAGCGGATCCCCGACTCTCAATAGGATTCCCCCGAATCAAACCTGCGACGCGATTGCGAGAACTCATGGAATACGAGAAAGCAAGGGAGTCGCTCCACGCGGAGCGCCGCCATCTCGAACAGTTACTGTCCCAGATCGATCAAGTCGGAGAGGATGACCGGACCGCGGCAAACCAGTCCGGCGATATGTATGACTCAGCCGAACCGCTCACGAGGGAGGGTACGGACGAATCGATCAAGGTGGAGCTACAAGAAAAGCTCGCAGCGATCGAGCGAGCGGAACGGCGACTCGAAGATGGTACCTACGGCCTCTCGGTTCGCAGCGGTGAACCGATTGCGGACGATCGCCTCGAGGCCGACCCTGCTGCGGAGCTGACCATGGAAGAGGCCCAAGAGATCGATCACTTGAATTGAGCCGGGTCGCCCTAGCTCTCGGGAGACGGTAAGCCGAAGTCGCCTAGCGAGACGTTCGGCGTCGACGGCGGCCGGAGGGCCGGAGAATCAGCCGCCGGCAAACCGCAGATAGTCGTGGACCGATCTCACGGCCGCCGATCCTTCGCCAACGGCCGCGGCCACACGCTTGGTCGATCCGGAGCGAAGATCACCCACCGCAAACAACCCGGGGTGGCTGGTCTCGAAGGCGAGCGGCCGTCGGCCCAAGTCGTTCCAGCGGCCGTCAAGCTGGCTCTCGAGGATGGATCGGTCGGTCAGGACGAACCCGCGATCGTCGAGGGCGGCACATCCGGAAAGCCAGCCGGAAGCGGGCTCTGCGCCAATGAAGGAAAACAGGCCGGCGACCCGCACGGATCTCTCCCTGCCCGGCCCGGCAAGGCGAACCGCATGGAGGGACTGCTCGCCCTCCAGACCGACGACCTGGGTTTGGGTCAGCACCTCGATGTGCGGGTGGCTGTCGAGCCGCTCGACGAGGTAGCGAGACATCCCTGCGTTCACGTCCGGACCCCGGATCACCACCGTCACCTGGCTCCCCTGTTCTGCCAGGAACACTGCCGCCTGACCGGCCGAGTTGCCGCCTCCGACCACGATGACGGGGTCGCCGGAACACTGGCGCGCCTCGAGGTCCGTGGCGGCGTAGTACACACCGCTGGATTCGAATTCGGAAAGCCGGTCCACCTCCAGTCGCCTATAGCGCGCACCGGTGGCCGCGATGACCGCGCGGGCCGCGAGCTCGGTGCCGTCGGCCAGCTTGGTGACGAGATGGCCTGCCCGTTCCCGCATGCCCGCCACTGCGCAGGGGGCACTCAGGACGGCACCGAACTTCTCGGCCTGCACCAGCCCGCGCTGGGTGAGGTCGCTCCCAGAAATGCCGGTGGGGAAGCCGAAGTAGTTCTCGATCCGTGAGCTCGTCCCTGCCTGACCGCCCGGGGCGACCATGTCGACACATATCGTCCGCAGCCCTTCGGATGCCCCGTAGACGGCGGCGGCAAGGCCGGCGGGGCCTCCGCCCACGATGACGAGATCGACGCACCGCTCCGGCACGTTCGCGACGGTGAGCCCGAGGTACTCGGAGAGTGCGCCGGGGCTCGTCCGGCGCAGGACCTCGCCGGAGGAGATCACCACCGGCAAATCGGTGGGTTCAATCTGGAAATGCTCAAGCAATGACTCCACCTGCGGATCGGTGTCTGGGTCGAGCCACTGGTAGGGCAGGCGCGTTCTCGCTAGGAACTCCCGGATTTGGAGAGTCTCGGGTGAATACCGCGAACCGATCACCCGCGTCGCCGCGGCCGCCCCGGTGATGAGATCGGCTCGTCGCGCCATGAAAGTGGCCAGGATTTTGTCGCTGAGCTGGGGCTGGGTCGCAATGATCCGACGGAGGGTCTCGACCGGCACCGCCAGCACCTCGCCCGACTCGGCCATACGGGCGCTCAGGAACACCCGGAGTCCGGTCAGTAGGTTCAGCTCACCGAGGAACCGCCCAGGCCCATGGGTGGCAATGACGCGTTCTTCATCGTCGGCATCGAGCAGGATCTCCACCCGTCCTGAGAGGACGACATAGAAGTCGTAGCCCGCGTCCCCCGCCCGATAGAGGTAGTGACCGGCGTCGATCTGCTGGCGCGTACCCAACGGCTCGAGGAGGGCGAGCTCGGCGTCATCGAAGGTCGGGATCGAGCTGTCGGTGTCACTCATCGAGATCCACGGTATCGGGACACGCTGTGTCCATGCCGGGTCGCTCATTGCCTGAGTCGCCCTGCAGCCAAACGGGCCGCTGTTCGGCATCTCTCACAGAGTCCACGCACTGTCAAAGCTCCTTAGACCCGAAGCGGTCGTGTGCTTGAGATTGCGGAGGAGACAGCGAACGGGAATCGGAGTTATGAGACCAGTTCCGGATATCTGTGGGATTTCTTGGTGTTTGGTACCGTTTCGCTGATCAGGGGCCTCACTCGGAGCAACAGATCTCGCCCCGTTCTGGCCAGGAGAGATCGTCCTGACATCTTCAGGCGAATCCGTGGGGATTCTTGTGGGATCCCACAAACGCCCTTGCTCGAGCTCGGCGCAGTCGGACGCCGAGGAAGCGAGCGCCCCGACGGTGGCGGCACCCCGTGGTTGATCAGCCTGCTGGAGCGCTGCGACCTCGGGGCCGGCCGTAACGGCGGCTGCGCCTCACGGAGGGACCGCGCTCGGCCATCGAGAGGTTGGCGGCGGTGTTGATCAGGGCGACGTGTGAGAAGGCCTGCGGAAAGTTCCCGAGCAGACGATCGGCCTTGGGGTCGTACTCCTCGGAGAGGAGACCGACGTCGTTGCAGAGCTCACAGAGCCGCTCGAACATCTCCTTCGCTTCGTCGTGGCGTCCGAGCAGCGCCAGGTTGTCGGCGAGCCAGAAGCTCGTCATCAAGAAGGCGCCCTCGGTTCCTTTCATCCCGTCGACCTCCTCGTCGGTGTCGGTCTGGTACCGACGGACGAAGCCGTCGGTAAGGAGCCCCTTCTGGATCGCCTCGACGGTGCCGACGACACGCGGGTCATCGGGCGGCAGGAAGCCGACAGTTGCGAGCATGAGCAGGCTCGCGTCGAGCAGCTTCGAGCCGTAGTACTGGGTGAACGAGTTGAGCTCAGGGTCAAAGCCCTTGTCGCAGACCTCAGTGTGGATTTCGTCACGCAATTGCCGCCAATGGTCAATCGGTCCCTTTGGCAAGACACCCGTCTCCGCCAGCGTGACGGCGCGGTCGAAGGCCACCCAGGCCATGACCTTCGAATGGGTGAAGTGCCGCCGCGGGCCGCGAACCTCCCAGATCCCGTTGTCGGGCTCGCGCCATATCTTCTCGAGGTGATCGAGAATCGCCACCACCTGGCCCGGCGATACGTTGGACTCTTTGGGGATTGGGCTTTGCCAGTACGTGACGGCAGAGTCCAGGACCTCGCCGTAGACGTCGAGCTGGAGCTGGAGCACCGCTTTGTTGCCGATGCGAACGGGCGTTGATCCCTCGTAGCCCGAGAGATAATCAAGCTCGAACTCGGGGAGCATCCGTTCTCCGTCGACGCCGTACATGATCTGCATCTCCCCAGGGGTCCCCGCGACGGCACGGCGGAGCCAGCCCACCCAAGCCGCCGCCTCGTCGGTGTATCCCGAGACCAACAGGGCGTGCAGGGTGAAGGTCGCGTCCCGGAGCCACGAATAGCGGTAGTCCCAGTTGCGGGTGCCCCCGATGGCCTCGGGGAGCGAGGTCGTCGCCGCCGCGCAGACCGCGCCGCTGGGCTCGTACGTGAGGGCCTTCAGCGTGATGAGCGAGCGCACGACCAGGTCGCGCCAGCCGCCGATGTAGGTGCAGCGTCCGACCCAGTCGTGCCAGTAGTGCCGCGTGTGGTTGCGGGCGGCGAGGCTGTCGAGGGGGAGCGGGGCGTGGGTCTCGGAGGGGAACCAGGTGAGCGAGAAGGAGCGCCGAGTGTCGCCCGAGACGGAGAAAGACGCGACCGTGGTGTTGTCGTTGCCCACGAGACGCACCGGGCTGTGCAGGCGAAGGCCGTCACGGCCGGCCACGAGAACGAGTCCGTCACCGGTAGCGGTAGCCCAGGGCGTGATCGCACCGTACTCGTAGCGCACGATCAGCTCCATCTGCATCTCGACGGTGCCACTTCGAGCTTCGACGATGCGGTGGATCATCGAGTGACCGTCGTAAGGGGGCATGAAGTCGCTCACCGACACCGAGCCCGTCGACGTTTCGAAGATCGTCTCGAGAATCAATGTCTCTGGTTCGTAATGGCGGACAACCTTGGTCACCTCGCCCTTCGGGGCGATCAGCCAGCGCCCGTTGCCCGCTTCGCCGAGCAGCGCCGCAAAGGCGGCGCCCGAGTCGATCCGCGGCGCGCACCACCAGTCGATGGATCCGGTCAGGTCGACGAGGGCAACAGTTTTCGTGTCGCCGATGATGGCGTAGTCCTCGATCTTTGAGGGCATTGCTCCTCTTGCTCCTGGGTCAGCGCGGCTAGGGCTCGACTGAGAAGAAGCGATCAAATGCAACTTGATCGCTGTAGAACGATTCAATCCTCGAGATCCGATGTCGTCCTTCGTCTTCGGTCACCGAGACGAGGAAAATGACCCGGAAATCGTGCTGCTGGCCTTCGCGCTGCAGATGAATCTTCGCCAGCCCGGCGACATTGTCGACCCCAGACAGCCAATCCTCCCATTTGAGTACATCAATTGGGTCTTCTGTGAGTCGGAGAAATGTTGAGAGGTGAGCCGCAACAGCCTGAATGCCTTGGAAGACGCCGGAGGGTGCGTGTGTTCCGGGTACGACGTCCACGACCTCAGGATCGAGGAGATCGCAGGCCGCTGACACATTGCCTCCAAAAAACTTCTGAAAAAAGTCAGCGACCAGCGTGACGCGCGAATCCGGCATGACCCCAATCCTTGCACTCCAAGTGGCCCGAGCGACCCGCGTCACGATTTCGGCGCAACGCGGTGCGCACCCAGCCAATCGACACTTCACGGTCCTTCGGATCGTCGGCGGCCGAGAAGCCGGCAGCCACCTGGATTTGGTGCGAGCTCACCCTCTCTACGGTGAGTGGCTGCGTCGGCGACGATGCCACATGGATGCACCGGCGACGAGGCCCCCTGAGTTCACCTACTCCCCGATTCCGTAAAGAAAATCATCTAGTGTTTTCCAGCCGTCCTCAGTGATCCGCCTCCCGCCGGGGTGCGAGGCCACGACTACGGCCACCCCGTCAGGGTCGCGGCCTACCACCGCGCTCCACTCGCTGTGATCACGCCGGCTGACGAGGAGTCTCCGAGAGTCCAAACCGCTCGCTATCCGCTCCATTTGATCGGATGACTCGACCTCCAATATGAAAGCTCGCAGACCGATGTGGCCCGCTCCTCCCATAGGACTGCTCCCAAGCGTTCGCAAGACGATGACCTGAGGGTGGTCGTTCCCCGGAGCGCTCACCGCCGCCAATTGCTCCTCTTGGGACAGAAGCGTAAAACCAAGCACCTTACGATAGAAGTCAATCGATCGGTCGAGATCACCCACGTTCATCACAACGCCCTGAAAGTTCATCCTTTGCTCCAAATCTTCAGTAGAGCGGAGGCACCATGCGAAGCCCCGTTTACAAGCTGCACCTTCCATCCAGAGTTGCCCAGATCTGCCGGTTGACGAGTCCACCGTGTAAGCGACATACCTCAACGGCGCAGGTGCCTTACGTTCTACAACCTCCAGGGCGATCCCACGACCTGCTCAGATCCTGGGCCTGGACTTCGACGACGAGCAGCGCGATCGTGGCGCGAGGATCGGCTCCCGTGGCGGGACAGGCGCCTGTCGGCCCCGACGGAGAGGAGCTGCGGTCGTGGACGTGAGGCTCGAAGTGGTGGTGGTGCCGGTGTGATTCGCCGCCCAGCTGATGAGGACCGCCTCTCATGCTCACTGGGCCCACTCCCGGACGACCTCATCCGGGCTCTTATCGTCGCGGAGCCCGAGAAAGCGCGGCTGCCGCAGCCGAGCGTCGCGCGTCCATTCGGCAAATCCGATCTGAGCGACGAGCTTCGGCCGCGTCCAGTGCACGCCGCGGGGAATCGGTCGCACGTCTACAAACGCCGGCTCGGCCGATTCAAGTCTCCGTAGCCGGATACCGAGGTCGTGGAGCGTCGCTTTGGTGTAGCCGGTGCCAACCTTCCCGGCGTAGCGCAGGGTGCCCTGCTCGTAGTAACCGACGAGCAGGGCACCAAAGTCCATCCGGCTGCCGACGGGATCGGTGTAACCGCCGATGACGAACTCCTGCTCCCAGACGCACTTCAGCTTCAACCAGTCCTTCGAGCGGCCAGCGACGTAGGGTGCGTCGGCGCGCTTCGCGATGAGTCCCTCCCAGCCAGATCGGCACGCCGCTGCGAACCGCCTTTGAGAGTCGTCGCGCCAGGCCTCGGTGTACTGCAATGCCGAACTCGACTGGATCGTTCTCATCAGCCGGGCACGGCGCTCGACGAGTGGCCGGTCTGTGAGATCATCCCCATCGACCTCCAAGAGGTCGAAGACGCAATAGACGGTGGGGTTCTTGGCCACCTGCTCTGGAGATGGCTTGGTCACCCCTAGACGCTGCTGGAGTCGGGTGAAGGACGTCTGGTCACCGTCATATGCCACCACTTCCCCGTCGAGCAGGAGGTCCCGGGAGTGTTGAGCCGCCACAGCGGCGCGGACCTCTGGGTAGGTGGAGGTGAGATCCTTGCCGGTGCGCGATTCGAGTCGCACGTCGCTGCCCACTTTGCGTGCGACGCAGCGCTCCCCGTCGAGTTTGCGCTCCAATAGCCAATCGCTGCCGAATTCGCGACGGTCGGTCAACGTCGCCAGCATGAGCGGGATCACCATGCCAATATCGTTTCACGTGGACACGTAACCCAGGAGGGCGTTGTCCATTCGCGACATCTGCGCTCTCTGACTAGACACAGGAGCGGTTCAATGACTACGAGACTTGATACGACCCTCGAGAAGATCGTTGAATTGGCGCGTGAGGAGCTTCATATTCTTCGTAAGCGAGAAGAGGAGAAGACCGCCGCCCGGGATCACGGCCATGACTTTCATGAAATGCAGAGAGCCGCGGATAGGTTAGATCACCACACGAGGGAGCTTCGTCGCTTGCACGATGGCGAATTTGGCTCGCGATGGCGTCACGAAAGCGCATGACCAAAAATATTGCCCACACCGTGACATGTCACACGCACCGTGACATCTTTGGAGCGGCAGACGGGGCTCCGAGTCCGGCGCCCGTCGCTCCCCAGGGGTGGGTCCGTCGGTTCCACAAGTTCAGACTGAACTAGCCGTCGCAGTCCCCAGGCTGCCGCCGGCGCAACGCTCGGTCTGTTGTGCCTCTTGACAGGCCATTGGATAAGAAATACAAGAGGTGTTGGGGAGCACTCGGGACCCACCGTCTCGGCTGCGGTCCAATGTCCCCACGAATGCCACCAGGAGGCTCACCCATACAGACCCATGACCAGGGAGGATGCAAATGCCATACGCCACTGTCGGTCAAGAGAACTCGGCGCCAGTAGAGCTGTACTACGAGGATCACGGCTCTGGTCAACCGGTGGTCCTGATTCACGGCTATCCCCTGGACGGCCATTCATGGGAGAAGCAGGTCCCCGCGCTGCTCGATGGCGGCAAGCGTGTCATCACCTACGACCGGCGTGGATTCGGACACTCCAGCCAGCCCACGACTGGCTACGACTACGACACCTTCGCGGCCGACCTCAAGGCCCTGGTCGACAAGCTCGATCTGCGCGACATGGTCCTGGCAGGGTTCTCCATGGGCACCGGCGAGGTCACCCGCTATCTCGGGACATACGGTTCTGACCGGGTGTCCAAGGCGGCCTTGTTCGGACCGATTCCACCCTTCCTCCTCCAGACACCCGATAACCCCAAGGGCGTCCCCCAGAGCGTGTTCGACGGCTTCATGGAGACGATCAGAAAGGACCGCTACGCCTGGTTCAAGTTCTTCTTCGACAATTTCTACAACGTCGACAAGCTCCGCGGCACCCGCATCAGCGACGAGGCCTGGAACGCCAGCTTCCAGGTGGCCGCCGGCTCGTCCGCCTACGCCACCCTGGCGTGCGTCTCGACTTGGCTGACCGACTTCCGCGCCGACCTTCCCAGGATCGATGTGCCGCTCCTGGTCGTCCAGGGCACCGAGGACCGTATCCTTCCGATTGATGCGACCGGTCGCCGCCTTCCCGAGCTCGTGAAGGACATCGAGCTGATTGAGGTTGACGGCGGGCCCCACAACATCGGCTGGACCCACCCTGATGAAGTGAACGACGCCCTCATGAAGTTCATCGGTTAGGCCAAGTCGGCGACCACGTGCACCATCTGCCCCCCCGGGGACCTGGTCGAACGCTGTTACGAAGGTTCTGAAGTCGAACGCGGCAACCGAGACAGGAGGTTCACATGGCCAAGACAGTGGCCGACGTTCTGGTCAGAGCCGGCCCTGCCGTCGGCCAGGTAGGCGTCAGGCCTATCTTGCGTGAGAGAAGAATCCTGTACGTCTTGGTCCGAGCGTCCGTTCACTAAAATCTCGGCTTGTGCCCGATCAACCCATCAACACGGAGGCCAAGCCCAGCGGCACTGGTTGCGCCGAATGTCTGGCATCCAACGGGTGGTGGCTCCACCTCCGCCGGTGTGCGGCGTGCGGACACATCGGATGTTGCGACAGTTCCCCCAGCCAACACGCCAGCAACCACGCCCGTCGTAGCGGACACCCTGCTGTCCAGAGTTTCGAACCAGGTGAAGACTGGTTTTGGGACTACGAACGTGACCAGTTCTTCGAGGGGCCGCAGCTCGCCCCGCCAGTGCATCATCCCCTCGACCAGCCCACGCCCGGCCCTGCCGACCGAGTACCAGCGGACTGGGAGCACCACCTGCATTGACCGCGTCCATGGTCAGGACAATGCGAAACCTAGAGTGCCCGACGAACACCGATAGGAGGCCCTCGTGCCCGCTGTGACGCCTCGTGATCTCTCGAAGATGCCGCGGATTGCCGCTCTCGACCGGACCCAGTCAGCCGAGCGTCCCGCGACCACCGTCACCACCGCGCCCAGCGGGCACGAGGGAGAGGGTTTCCCCGTCCGGCGGGCCTTTGCTGCCCTGAGCTTGCGTGACCTCGACCCCTTCGTCCACATGGACCAGATGGGAGAGGTGCAGTACGCACCCGGCGAGCCGAAAGGAACACCCTGGCATCCTCATCGCGGCTTCGAGACGGTGACCTACATGATCGACGGCACCTTCGCTCACCAGGACTCCCAAGGTGGCGGCGGCCTCATTACCGACGGCGCGACGCAGTGGATGACGGCCGGCGGCGGCATCTTGCACATCGAGACGCCACCAGAGGACCTCGTGGTCTCCGGAGGCCTGTTTCACGGCATCCAACTCTGGGTGAACTTGCCGGCCAAGGACAAGATGATTCCTCCCGCCTATCAGGGGCTCGAGGCCGACGATGTGGTGCTGCTTTCCTCCGGTGACGGCGGAGCCCTCGTGCGGGTGATCGCCGGTGACGTCGGTGGCCATCGCGGCCCTGGGTCGACCCATACACCCATGGCGCTGACCCATGTATCGGTGTCCCCGGGCGCCTTGGTCGAGCTCCCATGGAATCCCGGATTCAACGCCCTCGTGTACGTCTTGGCGGGATCCGGACGGGTCGGCAGCGACGGCCGTCCCGTGCACGTCGGTCAGCTGGTGTCGTTCGGCCTGGGCGACTTCATCGCCATCAGGGCCGACGATACTCAGGACTCACGCACTGAATTCCTCGAGGTCCTCGTACTCGGCGGCCGACCGATCGGAGAACCCGTGGAGCACTACGGGCCCTTCGTGATGAACACACGGGATGAGATCGTGCAGGCCCTCGAGGACTTCGAGGCCGGTCGGCTCGGCACGATCCCGCCGAACGCGCTGATGCCACACGTCCCCGACCCTGATCCCGTGCGCGCCGAGCACACGGGTATCTGAACGGCGGCCGCCGTACGGCAATCTCCTTGGTCCAGAGCGGGATGCGTCGAGAGGCTGGAAGGGAGGAACGGAGATGCCGCATGAGATCCAAGTGGACGCAACCTTCGGGGTTGCGCCTTGGACGGCCGCCATGGTGGGCGAATGGTACTTACACTCTCGAAGCGCTCATCGCGACCCCCAAGTGATTCAGGCGTACAGGCAACTCCAAGCGGAAACGGATCACCTATTCACCCTCCTGACTCGCGGCGTCCGCCACCGGACGGTCCGAGTGATGTTCACACGTTGTGTCCAACCCTATGAAAGCGACGAAGAGCTCATTTTTGATGTACGCGCCAATGGGGCTCTCGAGATCACCTCAGCCGCCACCGCTGGAGGGCAGCGCCTTCATCCTCTATTCGACTGTGAGTTCGGTGGCGCGTTTGATCGGTTTCGTGCCGTCCATGACCTCATCGGTCATGCCGGGTGTGGATACCGTTTCGATCTCGATGACGAGCGCGCGGCCTGGGTCGTTCAAGACCGCCTGCACAGCGGTCTCGCACGGTCCGCTCTTGCTACCGAGTTATATGGAGTGAACGCCGCCCGCGGCATCATCGGCGAGGCGCCGGACCTCAGAGCATTGCTCCTCATGCCGTCGACCTGGAGCGGTATCTAGTGGTCATCCAATCGAACGACGGTTGAAAAGCCGGCTTCCACCTGGTGCTTTGGAGCGGAAGACGGAACTCGGACCCGTGACCTCACTTGGCAAGATGGTGGATCTGGTCAATGAGGTACTCGCCGGTCCCTGGCTTGCTGTTCCATCCACCCATTTTTTCGACCCTGTCCATTGCGTCCGCCCCTGTAGTAGAGCGCTCGACTATCCGATGGGCCCTTGGACGTCTCCCAGCTGCGGACACCCAGCACGGGATCGGGCTTCCTGCAGTATCCGGGTTCTCCCCTCTCGGCGTGGGTCCGCTGAGCAGCGGGCCATGACCAACATCACGCTGCTCGCTGACCGGCGCCCTCCTTGTTGCTTCGCACGAAACGATCGGTAGGATTGCGAGCGACTCCCCTCTGCATAGACGGAGGATCGATGACCTCACTGATGACGATGGAGCACGCGGGTGAGGGCGGGACCCCGGTTGATGTATCCAACTACGACCGGCGATGGTGGATCCTCGCGGTCCTGGGGACCGCCCAGTTGATGGTCATTCTCGACAGCACAATCGTGAACATCGCCCTCCCCACCGCCCAGCACGATCTGCACTTCTCCAACGCTGATCGCCAGTGGATCGTCACTGCGTACTCCCTTGCCTTCGGCAGCTTGCTCCTCCTTGGTGGCCGTATCGGGGACATGGTGGGGCGCAAGCGGGCCCTCATCACCGGACTGGTCGGCTTCGCCGTGGCCTCGGCCATTGGTGGGTCTTCAGTCGACTTCACGATGCTGGTCATCGCCCGGACCGTCCAGGGCGCGTTCGGAGCCTTGCTCGCCCCCTCGGTACTGGCCCTCTTGACCACCACCTTCACGGATCCGGGTGAGCGTGGGCAGGCCTTCGGGATCTACGGCGCCATCGCCGGCGCCGGCGGCGCACTCGGACTCCTGCTCGGCGGCATCCTCACCTCCTACGCCTCGTGGCGGTGGACGCTCTTCGTCAACCTTGTCTTTGCTGCCAGCGCCATCATTGGCGCCCTGCTCTGGTTGGCAAATGACGAGGGCGCTGACCACAACCCGTTGGACTTTCCCGGCCTGTTCCTGGTCGGCGGCGGGCTCTTCTCGCTCGTCTTCGGTTTCTCACACGCCGAGACCACCGCGTGGAGCAATCCCTTCACCATCGGTTTCCTCGTGGCGGGGATGGTCCTCCTGGTTGTATTCGCCTATTTCGAGACCAGGGCGAAATATCCGCTGCTCCCGCCCCGCGTCGTGCTCAACCGAACGCGGGGTGGATCGATCTTGGCCATGCTGTTCGCCAGCGTCGGGATCTTCGGTGTGTTCTTGTTCTTGACCTACTACCTGCAAGGCACGTTGGGGTTCA
Source organism: uncultured Acidimicrobiaceae bacterium (assembly GCA_963787485.1). GTDB lineage: Bacteria > Actinomycetota > Acidimicrobiia > Acidimicrobiales > RAAP-2 > Bog-473. Next base: position 546,024 of record CAWBDF010000003.1, read on the forward strand.
GCCCGGTGAAAACCGGCGTCGCCTTCCTCCCCCTGGTGGCTGCGTTGGCCTCGACGGCCCAGATCTCCAATCGCATCCTCTTGCCGCGGTTCGGACCCAAGCCGATCGTGCCAATCGGATTGCTCGTGTCTGCTGTGGCGCTGTTCGGGCTCCACCTGGTCGGGTTGCACTCTTCGTACGTCAGCCACGTGCTTCCCTATCTCATTGTGTTGGGAATCGGATTCGGATTGAGCGTCGCCCCCGCGTTCAGCACCGGTACCCTCGGGTTGGCGCCCCAAGATGCCGGCGTGGGATCGGCCAGCCTCAATACAGCTCAACAAGTTGGGGGCTCAATCGGCACGTCGCTGCTCAACACGCTGGCCGCCGGTGCTGCCACTTCCTACTTGGTCGGCCGGGCGGTGACCCCAGCCAATCTCAAGGCAGCCATGCTCCATAGCTACACGACGGCGTTCCTGTGGTCTTCCTTGATCTTCGTGGCCGGGGCGGTCGTCGCCGGCTTGGTACTCCAGCGCGGGCGGCCTGACGGCGCTGGCGTCCGAACAGCGGATCACGACGGTTGAAACTCGAATCGATGACGAACCTCGACACCACATCTGCCGAGTACGGGTAGCTTGTCGGTAAATCCTGCTGCTCTGCCGGCCAGAAGCAGAGCGGACGTCTCGTCCTCGTACAGGTCCCAGATCCAGGTCGGCCAGGTGCGTGGTCGCTGAACGGGGATCGCGGCCCGAGTCACCTTCCCGGCAGTGAGGCCGCTGTCCCGTCTCATCCAGTGTTGGCACTCCATGATTGGCGACTCCGGCCGATGGCGGGGGGATGCACGTCGTCGTCACCCGACACCGACGTGCCCGTCCCCCAGCTCTGGGCGATCAGGGACAGGGACCGTACCCGGGCCTCGTAGGAGTGGGACCGGGTCGAAAGCATGATCTCGTCCGCCCCGGTGCGGCGCTGCAGTTCCCCCAGGCCCTCGGTGACCATGGCCGGATCACCGATCAGATGAGTCGACATGGCGTCGTCGACGATCGACTGCTCGGCGACGGTGAATGGGTAGTTCGCAGCCTCCTCCGGTGAGGGCAGCGGGCCCAGGCGGCCGGATCGCAGCTGCAGGATGCTGAGCGCGGTCGAGCCCGAGAGCCACTGGGCTTCCGTCTCGCTCGGCGCGCAGAGCACGGACACGGCCACCATGACTCTGGGGTCGGCGTGCAGCACCGAGGGACGAAAGTTGGACCGGTAGGAGGTCAGCGCGGGGTCGAGGAGCTCGGGTGCAAAGTGGTAGGCGAACGAGAACGGAAGTCCGAGGAGTCCCGCCAGTTGCGCGCTGAAGAGGGACGAGCCGAGCAGCCACACCTCGGGGAGGTAGCCCCGGCCGGGATTCGCCGATGGGTGGCTTGGCGGGCCGTCACCGGGCAGGAGATAGTTGATCAGCTCCACGACATCATCGGGAAACGTGTCCGCATGCATTTCCGGCGTGCGCCGAAGTGCGCGAACCGTCACCTGGTCGGTCCCCGGAGCGCGCCCCAGTCCGAGGTCGATCCTCCCCGGGTGCAGCGCCTCCAAGGTCCCGAACTGTTCGGCTACCACGAGTGGGGCGTGGTTGGGCAGCATGACGCCGCCCGAGCCGACGCGCAGGGTGGTTGTGGCATTGGCCAGGTGTGCGATCAGGACCGCAGGAGCGGAGCTGGCGACCGCAGGCATCCCGTGATGCTCGGCCACCCATAATCGGTGGTAGCCGAGTCGCTCCACTTCCGCAGAGACCTCCACCGTCTCCCCCAGCGCTTGGGCCGGGGTTGACCCCGTGGCCACGGTGGCAAGATCGAGGACAGATAGTGGAATCACGTCAGTGACAACACGGAGACTTCCCCAAAGCTTCCGGTGCCTCCTGGCGCGCCCCCTTCGGTTGGCTGCGCCAGCAAGTAACCCGAGGCCGATGCCCAGATGGCGGTGTGGCAAGCCATAGGCGACACCTTGGACGCCTCGGTCGACGTATCGGGTCGCCATCTCGCTGCTTCGCCAGGACCTGAACGGACAACGCTAGTGAGGGCAATCCCTGCAGCAAGCATCGTGCAGGAGCGGTAGTCCTCCAAATACCAGTACGTGTTTGCCGCCCCCATGTTCGATGTTGCAGCGGGATCTCCATTTCATTCCGGAGAGCGGTCGAGGCCGGAGCAAGGCCGTGCGACTCAACTGTGATTTGGCAGCCCGCCCCCATGGGAATCTCTTGACTCGAATGTAGCAGTATGTGAACTGGGTCGCCGGAGGTGCCGATATGGTTGATGCGAAATTGCATGGCTCGCTAGGGTTCAACCCATGAGTGCTGTCGGTGGCCAATTGGACAGCGAACTGGGCACGCTGACCACGGCTCAGCGAATTGCTCGCGGCAAGACAGCGCGCACTTTGGTGCCTCGGGAAAGCCTTGCGGTGTTCGATCCACCAGTGGACCGGCCAAACCCAGTCGATTTGTTAGAAGAACAGGCAGGGTCGAGAGTTCCAGAACTGGTGCCGATTCGTTACGGGCGAATGCTCGCGTCACCTTTCGCGTATTTCCGGGGAGCTGCCTTGCCGATGGCCAGCGACCTGGCCTTCACACCTTCGACCGGGCTGGCCGTTCAGGCGTGCGGTGACGCGCACCTTTCCAACTTTGGCATCTTCGCCACCCCCGAACGGAAGTTTCTGTTCTCTGTCAACGACTTCGATGAGACATTGCCCGGTCCATGGGAATGGGACGTCAAGCGGTTGGCGACAAGTTTGGAGGTCGCGGCACGGGACAATTCATTCTCCCGCTCGCAACGACGCCAGATCGTGACCACCGCCGCCAAGCGTTACCGGGAGGCCATGCAGACGTTCGCCAGTATGAGCAATCTGGACGTCTGGTATATCCGCGCTGACTTGGATGTCCTCCAGAGAGAGTTCTTACCCCATATGACCGCCGCCAACCGTAGTCAGCTGGCCAGAGCCCTGGAGAAGGCGCACACTCGTGACAGCATGCGCGCATTTGGCAAACTGTGTGAAGAAATCAATAACGAGATGCGCATCGTGGCCGATCCGCCCCTGATCATGCCGGCCTCTCACTTATTGCACGCGGAGGAGGAACGCGGGGACTTCTCAGCGCAGTTGGACGAATTGTTCGCGCAGTACCACCGGTCGCTCCAAGGTGATCGGCGGTTCTTGTTCGGGCGATACCGGCTCGTCGACATGGCCCGCAAGGTAGTGGGGGTCGGCAGCGTGGGAACGCGCTGCTGGATCTTTCTGTTCCAGAACACGGAGGGAACTGAACCTCTGTTCTTGCAGGTGAAGGAGGCGCAGCAGTCCGTACTGGCCGCCTTCACCGGCGCGGGCAAATATGACAATCAAGGTCAGCGGGTCGTGGAGGGTCAGCGACTCATCCAGGCAGCGAGCGATATCTTTCTCGGCTGGGCACGAGCCGAGAAATGGCTCGATGGGAAGCCTCATGACTTCTACATCCGACAGCTGTGGGACTGGAAGTTCTCGCTCGATATCGAAGCGATGAAGCCCCAGGGTATGCAGATCTACGGGGAGATGTGTGCCTGGACGCTCGCTCGGGCACACGCCCGTTCCGGTGACGCCATGGCGATCACCGCCTACCTCGGTAGTGCGGCCACCTTCGAGCGGGCCATCAACGAGTTCGCCGTTGCTTACGCCGACCAGAATGAGCGTGACTACCACGCATTGGCGACGGCGGCGGCGACCGGGCGAATCATCGCACAGAGGGGGCTGTGATCTTCGCTACGCGCCTTTTCTCGTGTCCTTTTGCAAACAAGAGCCGGGACTTACCATCGTTGCTATTGAGCGTCCAACCGAAGGTGTCGAAGGAGATGGTGTCCAGCCCGAGCCGGGGGTCCAGAGGCTAGGCCGTTGCCTTCGCACGAGCCCGTAGGGCCCTGGGGCTCTCCCGACTATCCCGACTATCCCGACTATCCCGACTATCCCGACTATCCCGACTATCCCGACTATCCCGAAAGTGTCGAAATGCCTCACTGGTCCCGGCGAACCGGGGTACCCGTAGGGCAAACATGGTGCGCACACGGACACCACAACGAGGGTGATAGGCCGCGATAATGGATCGGATCACCGTGCACCACGTAAAGCAGATTAGGGATCGTCTCCGGGCAGACGCCGAAGGCGAACTCACCTATTCCCCGGGTTGGCTCCGCTCCGTCATTGTCGTTCTGTTCGCGCTGACCGCGCTTGAAGCACTCGACGAATTTGGTTGGATCGGCGGACCGTCCGTGATCTACCAGCGCGTGATCCATGATGCCGTACTGGCCACCGCTGCCGTGCTGATATTGATTCGCGCCATTTTCGAACCCATAGCTCGGCGAGCATGGCTGGCGTTCGGATGTGCCACCGCCCTCTGGTGCGTGGGAACCGTCTCATGGAGCGTCGTCTACGGGGGCCAGGTGAACGCGCCCTACCCGACGTTCGCTGATGCCTTGTGGCTCCTTTGGTACCCGATGACGGCACTGGGTATGGCATTGCTCATCCGGGTTCGTTTCCGAAGATTCGAATTGTACCGCTGGATGGACGGGATCGCGGTCGTGCTCATCGTGTTGGCGGCGGGATTTGCTCTTGTCGTGCAACCCTTGGCGGAGCGGTCTACCCACAGTTGGCTGGCCACCATCGTCGACTTCAGCTATCCCGTCCTCGATGTTTTGCTTATCGGAGCGCTCCTCGGCGTCTATGGGCTGTTGGGTTGGAGGCCCGACGCCGTGTGGGTCTTCATTGGTTTGGGAATCGTCGCTTCGACGTGTGCAGATGCCGCCTTTGCCGTCGAGCAGGCCCGAGGAGTGGTTGCGAGCGGCCACTACGACTTCGTATGGAGCATGGGAGCAGTCTTCATCGCATATGCAGCCTGGATCAGGGCCCCGAGTGTGCACCCTGAGGAACAGCGGGTCACAGGGATGCGCGCCATCGCCCTTGCCCTCATTGCCCAGGCGATAGCCATAGCGATCCAGATCACTGCTCTCTTCAAAGAGATCGGGAAGAGCGAGCGAGTGGTAACCGCAGTTGTGCTCGTGGTCGCGTCGATTCAGATCATCCTGACCCGCCCGCGTGCCGGCACCAAAGAGGAATCGCCCGTGGCGAACCGGGGCGCGGGGCGCGACTAACGGAGAAATGCCTAGGCCGTAGAACATGGCCCATCAGACCATGGACGATTCGGACGCCATCGGCCAAGGGGCCCGTTAGCGAGTCACGAGAGGTGTCCCACTGTTCCGGCGGACGGGGCAGTCGAAGATCCTCAGGACCTTGGACGCCAACCTATTGCCGAAGCCGAGCTATAGCGGCGATGGCGCAGTCGGCGTGTAGCCACTAGATCGACTTACGGAACGCCACTCCCTCACCAAGTACGCGGGTGGTCTCGGCGATGTCGTTCACCGGGACAATCTCAAACTCCAAGTAGGTGCCGAACTTAGAGGGAGCTTCCAAGAGCGAATCGGGATTGTCCGTCTCGACCACAGCGAAGCCGCCCGTACCGTCGAGACGGCCCAAGAACTGATGAAATGTCTCGTCGGCCGGCGGCGACCACTTCCCAAAGACTTCTAGGACGCGGGCTGCCGAGGCCTCGTTATCTGCAGCCGATCCACCGCTCCGAACCTTCCATGCCACCACGAACTTCATTTGGAACTCCCCTCAGGGCCACGTCCTTCGTGACGTGATCTGGTCTAGCACGCATCTCATACTTGCCACTGAGGCGTTGAGGCCATTGGCCCACTCAAAGATCCGGTGTTCGCTCGGCCTCGTCGCATCAGACTGACTTCTCAACGGTTCCCCAGCGTGGCACCTTCCCGGCGTCCTGGGGCACTTGCTGGCCAGAATGACGGCGCGAGCGGTCCGTACCCTTCACGAGGAGGCTTCCGTGCCTGACTTGCCGACCATCGCACACGCCACTCTGACAGTCAGTGATCTCGACCGCAGTGTCGAGTGGTACGAACGACTCTTCGACATGGCGTTTCACCGACACGAAAGCCCTGGCCCGTTTCGACGACTGTCTGGCTTGTCGAAGGTCACACGCTCGTCGGCTTCACGAATTCCCCGATCCATGTGACACCCTTCCGTTCGATGAGCGTCAAACGTGCGGATAGCTATCGCTGGTAGAGGCGACAGCGTTATCTGTGGTCTTCCCCTACCCATGAGCCGCCCCACGGTTCGGGCGCAAGGGGATAGCGGACTCGGACCGACAAGGTGGCGTTGAGCCGTTTACCGTGTCATTACTCCAGATGCGTATCGTGAGCGGCAGAGTCGGTGTCTTGCGGGACACGGATGCGACGGCGGGAGGCAGGACAGTATGACTGATTTGGGAATGGAGTCGGCAGACCGCCCCGATGCATCACGGCACCGGTCGTCAAGAGAAGAACGGCGGCGGCTGGCAGCAGCAAATGAACAAGAGTGGCTCGCCTTTCCTGGCCTTCCTGGGAGACATCTGACCTGGCGCAAAGGGGAATCGGGTCGCCGGGAGTTGGTATCTGTTGACGGTTCGATCTGGGCGACTCGCCACCGCAGGTCGGTCACTGCTTCTGGTCGGAGCTACGAGGTGCGCGGCATAAAGAAGGGTGACAAGAAGACATTCAACTCCTTCCGACGATCGGTAAGGTCGGAGCTGGTGGACTCGGAAGGTTGTGTCGCACTCAGTTGGACCGGAAGCCATTTCAAAGGGCGAGCGGGGACGGTCCTTTCCTTTGGAGGGGTCGACTACGAGTTCCCCATCCCAGGGAGCAAGTACAACGCCAAGACGGTCATGTCCGCAGTTGAGATCGGTGGATCCGGTCATCCACTGGTTCGTTTCCGGTTGACCTGCGGCAGGTATCGCGCGGCACTACATGACGACCCTCGGGTTGTCGAGGTGGTGGTGAATCCGGATGCCTTATCGATTCCACAAATGGCATTGGTGATCGCCGTCGCGTCACCCTGGCTGCGGACGTACTTCAGTAGTCCGGGTGCCAGCTAGGTCGCCACGTGTTCGAGAAGTGCCCCACTCGCAACGTCGCTGGCACGGTGGCGGTACTCATCTTTCGGAACGGCGGGCAGCCCAGATAGTGGCGGCAAATGACTCCCATTCCACCACTGAGCGGAGATTGCCCCGCCCACGCCTTGTACTGCTGCCAGCATTTCGGCTGCGCCGTGGGTAACCGCCGCGCCGCAACCATCAAGAATGCGAGGTGATCAAGCCACTCTTGTGTGTCTTTAGAGAGCTCGGGAAAACAAGGGTCGCGTCGCGGAAGATGATCATCGCGGAGATCTCCACGCACGGCTCGGCCCGAAGGGCGCCGTCCTGCGATGTGGGCCGTCTATGCGCCAACTACCGATGGTTGCTCACTTGTGACACCTTGGCTCCGGCCAATGATCTCAGCGAGGTCCTCTCCCGAGATCGTCTCCTTCTCGAGGAGGGCGGCGATGACGGCGTCGAGCGCATCTCGATTGTTGCTCAGCAGCACACGGGCCCTTTCCTCGGCTTCTGTGAGCAGCCGGCTCACTTCCTGGTCGATGACCTGTTGAGTACCCTCGGCAAAAGGTCGCTCCTGACCGAACGGGGAGCCGGCCTGCTGGGAGGGTTGGTCCAATCCGTAGCCGATGGGTCCGAGCCGGGGGGAGAGTCCCCACTCCGTCACCATCTTGATGGCCAACCCAGTGGCCCCCGAGAGATCGCTCGCCGCTCCGGTGGAAGCCTCACCGATGACCAGGTTCTCCGAGGCGCGGCCGCCGAGGCGGACGGCCAGGGAGTCGAGCAGGTAGCTCTCCGAATAGAGGTGTCGCTCATCGAGCGGGAGCTGTTCGGTCACTCCGAGGGCTCGACCGGCGGGCAAGATTGTGATCTTGGCCACAGGGTCGGCGTGCTCCGAGAGGAAGGCGACGAGCGCATGCCCCGCCTCGTGGATGGCCACGGACCGTTTCTCTTCGGGGAGAAGCGCATTAGACCCGTCGCGTCGGCCGAGCAGGACGCGATCCCTGGCCTCGTCGATATCTCGGGCGTAGATGACGTCGCGGTCGTCGCGGATGGCGACGATGGCCGCCTCGTTGATCAGGTTGGCCAGATCGGCCCCCGAGAATCCCGGAGTCGCCCGAGCCACGGCGTCGAAATCGACGTCGGGGGCGAGGTGCTTCCCCTCGACATGCACGGCCAGGATGGCGGCCCGTTCCGACTGATTCGGCAGGGGGATCTCCACTTCACGATCGAAGCGACCGGGACGGAGCAAGGCTGGATCGAGGACTTCGGGGCGGTTGGTGGCGGCCATGACCACCACGCCGGTCGTGGGATCGAACCCGTCCATCTCGGCGAGAAGCTGGTTGAGGGTCTGTTCGCGCTCGTCGTTGGCGCCAAAGGCCGAACCACCTCGGCGCTGGCCGATGGCGTCGATCTCGTCGATGAAAATGATGGAGGGGGACCGCTTGCGGGCATCCGCAAAGAGGTCCCTCACCCGTGACGCCCCCACGCCCACGAACAGCTCCACGAAACTCGACCCGGTCAGTGCGAGGAATGGCACACCCGCTTCACCCGCGACGGCCCGGGCCATGAGGGTCTTGCCGGTTCCCGGTGGACCGACCATCAGCACCCCTCGCGGCCCGACGGCCCCAGCTCGGGCATAGCGCTCGGGATGGCTCAAATACTCGACGACTTCGGCGACTTCTCTCTTGGATCCCTCGTACCCGGCGATGTCGGCGAAGCGGGTCGTGGGCTTCTCCTCGTCATAGACCTTGGCCTTGGACCCCCCGAAGCCCATTATCCCCCCCGCCAACTGCTTGGCATTCCTCCGCCCGATCCAGATGAAGAAAGCGATGAAGAGCAGCAGGGGCAGAAATGAGAGCAGATCGGTCAAGAGTGCTGAGCCTTGTCCGACACCAGTGACGTCGACATCATGGTCCTTCAAGGTCGGCGCCAGCTGGGTGTCGCCGATGGCCGTCGGGATCTGGCTCGTGTAGTCGTCGCCTCCCTTGAGCGTGCCGGTGACGGCGCCGCCGGGATTGACTGACGCGGTGCGGACCTTGCCGGAGGTGACTTCGGACAAGAACTTCGAATAGGTGAAGTTCTTGGTCGTCGTACTCGATGCATGAGGAACCAAGAACAGGAGCAGAGTGAGAAAGATCCCCGCCGGGAGGAGCCACATGCGCCAGCGCGGCGGGGGCGGCCCTGCCGGCGCGGGGGGTCGATCATTGGGACTGCCTGGCTTGGCTGCTCCCGTAAGGTGTCGGATCGTGTGGACCATTGAGACTCCCTATTGCTTGCGGTCACACTCTAATGAGACCACTTCTCTTATCTTGCACAGTCTCAGAGTTCAGCATTGAATCTCCGCCATCAAAAGAGATCCTTGCCGACACGATCTCGTCAGGTTCCAGCGGCTTGACCCCCGTCGATGTGGAGCGTCTCACCTGTGACAAATGTCGCCCGTTCGAGGTAGAGGACCCCGTCGACGACGTCGCCGATTTCGCCGAGCCGGCCAAGAGGGTGAACGTCTGCCATGCCCGCATAGGAGGTGGGGTCTTCCACCGTCCTGATTACCCCCAGAGCGACAGGCGTTCACCCGTATCCCGCGTGACGCGTACTCAATCGCCAGCGAGCGTGTGACGGCGGCCAAACCGCCCTTGGTGAGGGCAGGCAACGCGGCGGGTGTCTTGCTGTCGGCTTTGTCCACGAGGCTGGTTGTGACGTTGACGACGTGGCCGCTGCCCTGCGTGACCATCTGCCCAATGACGCATTGGGTCAGGTGGAAAAACCCGACCAGGTTCACGGAAGTGATCAAGACATAGTCGTCAAGCGAGTAGTCCGTGAAGGGCTTGCCGATGAATACTCCCGCGTTGTTGACCAGGCAGTCGATCCGTGCGAACCGATTGAGAGCTTGCTCCACCACGTTCCGAGCGGTGCGAGCTTCGGCGATGTCACCCCTCACCGTGAGGTAGTCGTCCTCGTCGGCAGCGTCGATGGAGCGTGAGGTGGCCACAACGGCAAACTCTTCCCGTCGGAAGCCGGAAACGAGCCCAGCGCCAATACCCTGGGAGCCGCCGGTGATGATCGCGACTCTCCGGCCCGATGAAGAATCCGGTTGTCCTGTGCTGTCGGGCGATGCGTTCATTCGACGAGGTAGACCTCGTAGATCACACCTCCGGGTTGGCGTCCGGCGACACTGATGAACACACCCTTGTTCAGCCAGTCGAACTCGGATGCCGCCGTCTCGATCTGCGTTGACGTGCGGAACACGTATTCGCTTGCGTCGACCTCCTCACCGCGACCGAGGCGGGCGAGAACCTCCGCGCTGCCGTGGCGCACTCCCTGCGAGCGGACATACAGCACATCTCCGTGATCGGTCTGCAGCGTGAAGCGGACGTCCCCAAGCGCTGTGCCGTCTGGTAGAACGATCTGCCAATCGGCACTGGCTCCCGGAACGAGCGTGCCGTTGAGCTCGGGCCCCGCGAACGTGCCACCGGTCAGGGGGACGATTCGCCGTCGCCCCTGCGCCACGTTCCCTACATCGAGGGCCTCGCCCAGGCTCGCCTCCACACGGAGGATCTTCGTCAGGCGAGGTTCAGGGAGCCGCTTGCTGATCATGCACTCATGTTGGGGGACGTTCGGCGTCGTGGTGCAGCGCGTTGTAACTGGAACATTACGCGTTCGCTCCGATCCCCGCCGGGTCGTTCGGGTGATGAATGAGTGGCGTAATGGAGGTTTGCATCCATTCGTACAGCGTGCAGGGCGCCCAGAAGTGCGTCCAGTTCGGCCCTGCTGCCGGCGCGATAGAGGCCAAGGACCCTCGTTGGACCGGTATCGACGGACGCCCTCCACAGCCGGACTAGGTGCCCTTGGTCCGCCAACGTCTCCGCCGCGCCAGCTTCCGACTTCTCGCGGGCTTCGATCTCGGACTTGGGAACACTGTCCGGGATATCCAACTCGAACTCGACGAGAAACTCCATCAGCGTCTCCTCGTTACTCCAGGCGGGATTGCCTTACCTCGCCTCACCGAGGAAGGTGAGCAGTGCCGTGTTGAACTCCTCGGGGTGCGTCTCCATCCGACCTTGCGGAACGCCCTCGACGGAGAACAGCGTACAGTCGGCGATCAGCGCCAGTAGCCGCGCCAGCGACAGCCCGGGGTGGGCGCGAAATCGGTTACACCGGCAGATCACTCCCGGCCTGCTCCGCCACCATGGGGGAGGCAAGGGCTTTCGATCCGTCGGCAGTCTCAGTAATTGGTCACCGCTCTCCAGGCGAAGACATCTGGGTGCCATTGCCAACGCAGAGACGATCGGCGGGGCTGACGAACTGTTCCTGACTCAAGTCGTCGGCGACTTCGACTGCACCAAGTTCTTCCCGCCGTACCAAGCTGAGTTTCGGCTCGCCGCACCGGGTGACGATCGTGAACGGAGACCAATTCCCAGCGCCGCTTCAAGGACTGCGTGTCGTGTTCCGAATTTCACCGCGCAAGATCCGTGAGTGCATCGTCGGGGTGGGACGGCGTGTGGACGAAGGCGGCCAACACCGCCGCGGCCAGGCACGCCCCAGAGCCGACCAGGAGCGCCGTCCGCGGGCCGCCGGCAGCGATGATCCACCCGGTGACGATGCTGCCGATGGGAGTGGTTCCTAAGTAAACGAAGACCCAGAGCGCCATGATCCGGCCCCGATAGGCGCTCGAACTATGGAGCTGCAGGGTGGTCGAACACATCGTGACAAAGAAAAATGCGGTCGCACCCGTGACGAGCAGCGTGACGCAGGCCACGGCGACGTTGGGGGCGGCCGCCGTAGCGGCTGAGGTGACCCCGAAACCCAGGGCGGCGAACAGCAGGTACTGGCGCCTCGGATGGTGGACAATCCCGACCGCGAGGGACCCCAGGATTGCCCCGACGCTGAGCATGGTGGTGAGCAGCCCGTACGTGCCGCCGGTGCCGTGAAACGTGTCCTTGGCGAACACGGGCAAGACCACGGCGAAATTGAAGGCCAAGAGCCCGACCACCGACATCATGAGGAGCGGAAGCCAGAGCTGCTGGCGGCCCGCGGCGTAGCGCAAACCTTCTTTGACGCCTCGGCGGCCGGGCGGGGAGGGTCCGCCCGCCTGGCGGGGCCGGATGACCAGCAGGGCGGCGATGACCGCCAGGTAGGACAACGCGTTCAGCCCAAAGCACACCGTCGTGCCCACCGTCACGATCAGCACGCCGGCCAGGGCGGGGCCGACGACCCGGGCGCTGTTGACCACCACCCCGTTGAGGCTGACCGCGCTGGACAGGTCGTCGGGTGGTACCAGGCGACTGACGAGGGCCTGGCGGGCGGGCGAGTCGGCAATCTGGACGACACCTCCCGCCACACCGATGGCGACCAGGGCCGCCACGCTGGCTGCGCCCGCGGCGGCCAGCCCCCACAACAACGCGGCCAAGAGGCAATAGAGCGTCTGGGTGACCACGAGGAGCTTTCGCAGGTCGACCCGATCGGCCACCGCCCCGCCCCACGGACCGAACAGCAGGGAGGGGATCCCCCCGGCCGCCAGCACCAGCCCGAGATCCCTGGGCGAACCAGTACGCACAAGGACGAGCCAGCCGATGGCCGTCTGCTGCAAGAAGCTGCCGCTGGCCGAGACGACCTGGCCACCGAAGTAGAGACGGAAGGGCCGGGAGCGCAGGGCGCGAAACGAGCTCCCGGCCTTGGCGGTCGCCGTTGCCTCCGACCCCGGCAGAGGTCCCGCCTCGGGCATGGCGGCCAAGCCATCACGGTCCATTGCGCACCGGCAGCGAAGTTACCGCGGCCTCCACGGCCCGATGGAGGCGTGGACCGGCTCGGCGCTGCTGTTGCTCCGCTCAGCTCGGGACTGAATCCACTGCGGTGCGAATCAGCTCAGTAGCTTCCTTTGGGTGGGACAGCATCAGGAGACGTGACGAGTCGATCTCAACAGTCGTCATTCCCGCTCGCTCGAATCCGAAGCGCTCTTCATCAGGCTTGATCGTGTGGTCCTGAATGGCGACGGACCTGCGATCGCACTTGAGCAGCGCTCCGGACCTAGATTTATCTCTTTATCAGAGATATTATTACCTTCGTGTCATTGACGACCCCGACCGCCACTGCGCCGGCCACCCGAAAGGTCATCCCAGCCAAGTCGGAAGAGCTTCAGAAGCAGGCGGATGGACTTCTTCGCGTGATGGCTTCCATCCGGCGAAGCGGAGGACTTCTCGCCCGACGCCCCGTTGAGCTCTCGAGCCTCACCAGTTCCCAACTGGACCTGGTCCGTGTCATTTTGCGGCGGCCCGGGTTGTCCGTGAACCAAGCCGCCGAAGAGCTCAGACTGGCGCCGAACACCGTGAGCACACTGGTGCATCAGCTGACCGATCAGAACATGGTGATCCGTCGAGCCGATCCCGTTGACCGACGGGTTGCCTGTCTGGATCTGACGCCGACGATGCGACGCAAGGTTGCGGCATTTCGCGATCGTCGACTGGCCACGCTCGTTTCCGCGATGACCCGCCTCTCGGTGGATGACCAACGCCGCCTCACGGACGCGGTGACACTGCTCGACCACTTGGCAGAGCGGCTACTCGAAGAGGAGCACGCCGACGACCGGACGACTGATCGGAAGTCGACATGAGTCTCCTGACGGGACCCCCGATGCAAACGACTTCCGGGACCATCGGCCACGGTGGAAGGGGCGCACTCGTTTCGCCGAACTACAAGTGGGTCGCCCTCCTCATTTCAACGCTTGGCATGTTGATGGCGAGCATCGACGGCACCATCACCCTCATCGCCCTCCCGGATATCTTCCGAGGGATCGGCATCGATCCTCTCCAGGCCGGCAACAGCTTCTTCTTGCTCTGGATGATCCTGGGCTTCCTGGTCGTGACCAGTGTCCTCGTCACGACCCTGGGGCGGATGGGAGATATTTACGGCCGAGTGCGGATCTACAACCTGGGATTCGCCCTCTTCACCTTCTTCTCTCTTCTTCTCAGCATCACGTGGATATCCGGACACGAGGCAGGGATCTGGCTCATCGTGTTGCGCATCTTCCAGGGTGTCGGTGCCGCCATGCTGATGGCCAACTCGGGTGCCATCTTGACCGATGCCTTCCCCGCGGGTCAGCGCGGCATGGCGATGGGCATCAATCAGGCGGCGGCAACGAGCGGAATATTTATCGGGCTGGTCCTCGGTGGCATCCTTGCTCCCATCAATTGGCGCTTGATCTTCTTGGTCTCGGTGCCCGTCGGGCTCTTTGCCACCGTCTGGGGCTACCTCAAGTTGCAAGAGCTGGGCGAGCGTCGTCCAGCTCGCATCGACTGGCCCGGCAACATCACCTTTGCCCTGGGGCTCATCTTGATCATGGTGGGCGTCACCTACGGGATCGAGCCATACGGGCACGACACCATGGGCTGGACCAACCCATTCGTGGTCACCTGCCTGCTGCTCGGCGTCGTGCTGATCATCGCGTTCGGCGTCATCGAGACCAAGGTGGCTCAGCCGATGTTCCGACTCCAGCTGTTCAAAATCCGCGCCTTCAGCGCCGGCATCTTCGCCAGCTTCCTGGCGTCGCTGAGCCGCGGCGGACTGATGTTCTTGCTGATCATCTGGCTGCAAGGGATCTGGCTGCCCCTCCATGGCTACGACTTCGCGGGACCCCCTTATGGGCCGGGTTGGCCATGCTCCCCCTCACCGCCGGATTCCTAACCGCGGGTCCGATCTCCGGCATCTTGTCGGATCGCTACGGGGCTCGACCCTTTGCCACCGGCGGCATGATCGGGGTGGCAGTCTGCTTCGGGCTGCTCGAGCTCCTCCCGATCGATTTCACCTACTGGGTGTTCGCCCTGGTGCTCTTCATGACCGGGGTAGCCATGTCCTCATTCGGCTCGCCGAACCGCGCCGCCGTCATGAGCAGCCTGCCGCCCGAACACCGGGGTTCGGGGTCGGGCATGAACACCACCTTCCAGAACTCGGCGCAGGTCCTCTCCATCGGGATCTTCTTCACGTTGCTCATCGTTGGGCTGTCGACCTCGCTGTCTGAGAACCTCTACCAAGGCCTCGTGGCACACGGGGTTTCCACAAGCGTGGCGACCCGTGCTTCACACCTGCCCCCGGTGTCCACACTCTTCGCGGCCTTCTTGGGCTACAACCCGGTCCAACATCTGATCGGATCGAGCGTCTTGGCCCACCTGAGTGCAACACAGCAGGCGGCGCTAACCGGCAGGAGCTTCTTTCCCAGTTTGATCGCCGCGCCCTTCCGAGGTGGCCTGCACGCCGCTCTCGACTTCGCCATTGTGGCCAGCCTCTTGGCCGCCGCCGCCTCTTGGACCCGCGGCGCACCTCAGGTTGAGAGTCCGCCTCCGGTAGAACCGGAACCGGAACAAATCACTCTTGTCGAACAGACCAGATGAACCCGGGATCGGTTGGAGGGCCCGCTGAATGAACTGGCCTCAGTCCAGCTGCCCCACGCTGTCGAATCGAGGTGCCACCCGAGGTAAATTTGGGAGGTCGATAGCCGAGCTCAGTCGCGCCGAAGCACGATGCCCGCCGCTTCTAGCTCTTCGATGAAATCGTCGCCCCACGCGGTCGTCGTCCGCCCAGGTTTCCAGGTGCGGTCGTCGAGGAAACGGCGGACATTGCCGACGACCGAGGCTGGTGTGGGAAGGCACACGGCGGCGTCGCCCAGCTCCAACTCGTGCATCAGGTTCTCCCGCCCGTGGCCCGGCACGACATCGAGCAGCACCATACGCCGACCGATGACTCTGGCCTCCCGGCAAGTATCGCCCGAGCTGGTGACGATGACATCACTCGCCGCCATCAGTGCGGGGACCCGATCGGTGTATCCGAACGAGATCACGGTTGCATAGTCACGGGAAACCGCGGCCAATCGTGCGCCAAGGGTCTCGTTGGTCCCACTCACGGCAAGCACCCACCACCCCTCGGAGGCCAAGGCTCGGGCCACTTCGTCAAGAGGCCCCAATCCCCACGCCCCGGACATGAGAAGGACGCAATGGGCATCGTTTGGAACAGCGAGCGAGGCCCGGGCGTCGGCGCGACTGGGGGCGGCGTAGAAATCGGGTCGTACCGGGGCCTCCACGACACTGATCCGGGCTTCGGCTTGGTATCGGCGCACCGATGCCGCCGCCAACTCCGAGGTGACGAGAAACAGGTCCGTCCCCTCATGGACCCACATCCCATGGGCGAAGGAGTCCGTCATGAAAACCACGGAAGCCAGGTCGGGCCGCTGGCGCTTGAGGTGGACGGCCGCGGAAGCCCCCGTTGCAAAGACCGACACGACCAGGTCGGGAGCGGAGCGATCAACCTCTTCGATGAGTTTGGGCAACATGACCTTGACCGCAGCCCGATCCATGAATCGGCCCAGCGGCCCGTTCCCCCGGAGCTGAGAGAAGTGGAAACCGTCGTAAACGGGGGTAATTGACAGCAGGCTGCGAAAGACCCAATTGCCGACAGCCGAGGGACCTCTACCGAGCATCGGCATGCAGTCGACGATCGTGCTCTCCACTCCATAGGGCAACAGCGCCGCGGCACACGCCTCGGCCAGTGTGTCATGGCCGGCGCCGAACTTGCCGGAGAGGAACAGGGCCCTCCGAACGGTCACCGGGACAGTCCGACCAACTCGTCGAGCGTCAGCGCTGCGAGACCTTGCCGATGGAGATCCTCGGCGATAGGCCCGAGGGCTTCAGGTGGCGCGCCGCGACGTCCCCGGCGTCGACTACACATCAGCATCGTGGAGCAAGACGATTCCCCAGGCCAACCTCCGCTCGGACCCGACGAGGGACGCTGCTCGAAAGCTCACGCCGAGCTTGGCTGCTCTATGGGGTCTTCGTCGGCGAGCCACTCGACATAACGGCGCATCCCATCGTCGAAGGACGTCCGGGGCACCCAGCCGAGGATGCGATTCGCTTTTTCCCCCGAGACAGCGCGCCCGGCGTAGTCACCGTGCCGAGCCGAGGTGAACTCGATTTCGGTAAGAGGATCTATCAATTCGCAGGCCAATTCCGCAGCACGGCGCATGCTCACCGGCGCCGGGCCCTCGAGGTTGAAAATCTGGTCGGCACCCGCCTCACCGAGCGCCAGGACATGGGCTTCGGCCAGGTCTTCAACGTAGATGTAGTTGCGGAATTGCAAGCCGTCGCCATGGATGGTGATCTTTTCGCCCGATCGGGCCCGGTGCAGGAACTGGGGAATGGCGAGCTCTTTGCGCATCCGGGGCCCGAAGGGGATGCCGTAGCGCAGGATCGTATAGGGCAGTCCGTAGAGCTCTCCGAAGCTCGAGACGACCAGCTCGGCGGCGATCTTCGATGCCGTGTAGACGTGCTCGCTGCCGGTGGAGGCGAGCGGCGTATTTTCCCGCAGGGGGCCATGGCCTGACGCGGCGGTGTAAACCCAGACCGTGCTGGCCAAGATGACTCGTCCGAGCCCGTTGCGTCGGGCCGCCTCGCACACCCGGGACGTCCCCACCACGTTGATCTCCATCGTTCCCACTGGATCGGCGTGGGCGTCGTTGACATTGGCGACTGCAGCCAGATGGAACACAGCATCGCTACCGGCCATGGCCTTGACCAGATTGGTCAGGTCGGTCACGTCGGCGTCGTAGTACCCGACGTCGGGCCGATGGGGTGCTCGGGTATCGATGACGACCACCTCGTGACCGCCTGCCACGAGGGAATCAACCACATGCGACCCGATAAAGCCCGACCCGCCGGTCACAGAGACCTTCACGAATTTACCGCCTCCTCCGTTGTCCGACCGGCCAGTACGGACGCCAAGCTTTCGACAACGTAGTCGGCTTCGTCATCGGTCATGTCCGAGTGCACCGGTAGGCAGATGTGGCGAGCGCAGACATCATCCGCCACCGGGAACGAATCCCCGTCCAGGTCGGCAAAGACCGGCTGGCGATGGAGGGGCGAGGCATAGACCTCACCCGAAAGCGAAACCCCCATCCGTTCGGAGAGCTCTTGTCTGAGTTCGGCACGGTCAACACCCGGATCCAAAAGTACGACGTACTTGTAGAAGTTGGAGACCGAGGCAGCAGGGATGGAAAGGGGCCGGCATCTTGACAGACGCGCCAGAGCCTCGTCGTAACGGGCGGCAACTCGGCGGCGGGTAACGATCGCCTCATCGAGATGGGACAGGTGGATCAAGCCGACGGCGGCGTGCAGCTCGCTCATCCTCCAGGCGTATCCCATCCGGACGTGATCTCCGCCCAGGAACCCGGCCTTGCCTTGGTCGCGATAGACGATGGCTTCGTTACGCAGCGGCTCATCCCCCGTCGTGATCATCCCTCCTTCACCGCTGGTCATGACCTTGGTGGGGTAAAAGGAGAACGCGGCGGCGTGGCCGAAGCTCCCGGCAGCCCGGCCCTCGAAGCTGGCTCCATGGGCATGGGCGGCATCCTCGACCAGAACGATCCGCCGGCGATCGCAAATGGATCGTATGGCGTCGATATCGGGTGTGATGAACCCACCGATATGCACGAGTACCACCACGGCCGTCAGGGGGGTCAGAGCTGCTTCCAGCGTTTCGGGCGAGAGGGCAAGCGTCTTTGGGGAGATGTCGGCCAGGCGCGGAATGCCCCCGGCATGCACAACGGCGGCCGCGGTGGCGAAGAAGGTGTTCGTCGGGATGACCACCTCTCGACCCTTGATCGCCAAGGTGCGGAAAATGATTTCGAGGGCACTCGTCCCGCTGCTTACTGCTACGGCATGAGGCACATTGTGGCGAAGGGCGAACGCCTCCTCGAACTCGCGAGTGCGCGGGCCGAGAGTGAGAGAGCCGACCTGCAACGATTGATCGATCATGCGCAGGATCTCCTGGCGATCCTGCGCCGAAAAGACGATTCGAGCAGCTGGTATGCGAGGAGCGGTCACGCAGCCGCTGCCGTTGCAGTAGCGATGGCGTGCCCAGGATCAAGAAGGGCAAGGCAACCGAGGGCGCGCCGGACCGAACGGGAGGGAAACGAGACGCTCATGCTCCAAGATTCACCGGTGACACCGGGCTCGTCAAGCCGATTGATCACCCTTGGGGTGAGCCTCGCCTTGCTGGTTTGTCTGACCTTCTGGTCACTTACCCCAAGACCGGTGCGAATGCGACCATGTCCATTGGCATCCTGAGTGCTCGGAATCGCGACGGGGACCATGAAGGCCACCTGGAAGACTTCGGTGCAAGCAGCAGTATCGAGGGTTGCGCCAGGACCTACAGGGACTTTGCGCCGTGACATCACCGTGCTGGCGAGCTTCCCCGGGAAGAGCGCCAAAGCCAGGCACTTTCTCGGGCCTGACCACGCGGATATCCACAGGAGCGTCCACAGCCCAGATCAGGAAGCTGGTTCCTCCTGGGCAGTCACAGGCCCGGCGCAGCCGAGGCGTCGAAGTGGCGACGCCGTAGGGTGAGAGCCGGTCACGCAGGCACGGAGTCGTCCCTGAGTGTCCTCCCGGACCCCCTATCGGGCGTCGAGGAGCAGTGGTCGGTAGACGGCGTTGCTCGGTTGCCGTTGAACGCTTTGGATCGCTCGATCATGATTGGGATCATGCCCTCCAATGAACAGCACGAACCCGCCGGTGTTCTCAAACCGACGGTTCCGATCGCTGATGATGACCTCGATTTTCCGAGCGGTAGCGCCGACGAGACGGAATTGTTGCTCCAGTTCCTCAATTACCTACGGCATGCAGTACTCAGAAAGACGCGCGGACTGAGCGAGGTTCAGGCCCGATGGACACCTGACGGCAGGCTTCTTCCACTGATAGGGATCGTGAACCATCTGACTCGAATGGAGTGGAGATGGATGGACGGTGGATTCTCAGGAGTCGAAGTGGGCCATGATGACGCAGAGTTCCGTCCTGGTCCGCAACTCACGCTCGACGTGGCCGTAGCGACCTACCAAGAACGCGCAACCAAGACGAACGAGATGGCTCGTTCAATGCCGCTCTCTACCATGGGCTCGGCTTGGGCGGACGGTCACGATTTGCGATTCGTGTTGGTTCACATGATTGACGAGACCGCGCGACACGCCGGCCACGCAGACGCAACCCGTGAAATGTTGGACGGCAGGATCGGGCTCTAGGACGGGTAATCGAAGTTCCCCACTTCGCCAATGGGCTGGGGTGCGGCTGACCGGCATCGTGGGATTCCTACCCTCGGATGGGTTTCCGATCCGCTGGGAGGAGCCAAATGGAGACGATTTATGAACACGCCGGCGGTGAGAAACCGATTCATCGCCTTGAGGAGATCTTCTATGACAAGGTGCTCAACGATCCGGTCCTTAGCAAGCTGTTCACCGAGAGGATTCCGACACACGTCGACCATCTCACCTGGTTCACAACAGAGTCTTTTGGAGGTCCCGACAGGTCACTCGTGAACTGGGGTTCCAGTACATCATCGACGTCCACCGTCATCTCAGGATCAGCGATGAGCAGAAGCAGCGATTCGTTGCGCTCTATCTAGGTGCTCTGAATGAGGTCAATTTGCCCGACGACGAGCCCTTTCGTAACGCCGTGCGATCGCATCTTGAGTTCGGCGCAGACGTCGCCCAGCAAAACTCGTGGGCCGAGACGGATTCTGATCTTCATCCGATCCGAGAAGTGCCCCACTGGTCCTGGTAGCACCCCACGCAGCTGTCCCAGTGCGCCGGGACAATGGGGCAGTTCGGCAGGATGGGGCAACCATTTTCAGCATCGGTCGAGTGCGCCCCAGCCTTTCCCAAATCTACATGGACGACCCGAGCTCGTATTGCGTGTCTGCTTGAGCAGCTAGTTGGCGCCGACCACCTTGAAGTCCTGGTTGACGAAGACGTGGTGTGGCCAATTCACGCCGATGTTATGGACTTCGTATTCACCGTTGCTGAGCTTCACCACACGGTCGACTATGCCCCCCGGGTAGGCCGCCAGCGCCGCTTCCGTCGCCTTATTGGCTGTGGTTCCGCTCACGATCGTCCCCGAACCCTGACTGTAACTGGCGGGGATCTGACCGACCTGCTTTGACGTTTCCGCGGCACCCCTCTCGAAGGGGACGACCGCTGCCGCCGTGGAGGGCTCAGATCCGTCGCCAGTCGTTTGCACGAGGACCTGGGTCGCCTTGATGGTCGTTGAATTGACGGTCCCCAAGACGAGGGCGCGTTCTCCCTTG
The DNA here is from genome assembly GCA_963787485.1 of uncultured Acidimicrobiaceae bacterium. Taxonomy (GTDB): domain Bacteria; phylum Actinomycetota; class Acidimicrobiia; order Acidimicrobiales; family RAAP-2; genus Bog-473. The sequence continues at coordinate 567,097 of CAWBDF010000003.1, forward strand.
GTAATGGCGCTCTTCAAGGTCGAGCCCATCCCCTTCTCGTACTTCGTCGAAGACAGCTCGTCAACCGTGACCTCCTGACCCGCTGACGTCGTCAGGGTGAAGCTTGACTTGGCCACGTTTCCAACCGTGCCGGATGATCCCCCTGGGGCTGGTCCAGAACGTGCATTGGATCCCCCGCCGCCGGATCCAAGGTGTCCAGTGGAGCTGCTGCCGGCCACGGATTGCGCGGCCCCTGCCGAAGGCGACGTGCTGAGGCCGACGAACAGTCCTGTGAGCGAACCCATCAGTGCCGCGGTCGCGATCAAACCCCGCTTCATCTTCGACAATGGTTGGCGCATCCTTGGCCGGCCTCCTTGCTCGGCCATGGTCACTGAGATTGGCCAACCCGATGAAGACGCTGGCGGGAGAAGCGATGCAGGAGCTGCGCCCTCTGAACCTTCGACAACCGTTGGCGCTGATGTCTTGCCCGATTCGGGATCAGAGGGAAGCGTCTCTGAGGGGCTGCTTGGTTCGTAATCACTCATGACGGCACTCCTCGAACTCAGGTAACCAGAGTGCCAGCCGTTCATGTGAAGCCCCTGTAGGCCGCCTGCGGGACTGCTTCGAATCCCTGTCCCCGCTCGCCGGGCCGGTGGGACCGTCGGTCCGTTAGCCCTCAATTTTGAAGTACTCACTCACCCATCTGCCGTACTCCGGCTGGACTGCGTCCGATCCCGGGCACCTCGGCGAGGAACGAGACGATCCGCGCGTCGATCTGTCCCGGCGAGGGTTTCTCGCCCGGCGTGTTCAGCCCATGTGCGCCCCTCGCGACGAGGTCGAGCTCGGTCGGCACGTGGTCAGCCTCGAGGCGCTGAGCCAGCTCCTCGGACTGTGCCACGGGCACGACGTTGTCGGCCGTGCCTTGCAGGATCAAAAACGGAGGGTCCCCCGGCCCGACATAGGTGATCGGGCTGGCGTCGCGGAGCACGGGCGATGAGCCCGAAGCGGTGCGGAAGACGGTGCGGAAGATCTTCATGATGTAGGCACCCCAGCCCGGAGCCGAGAGATCGGCGGGGCCGAACTCGTCGACGACCGCGTCGACCCGGCTCGAGACGTCGCCGTACGCTCCGATGTCCCACGCGGCCGGGGTGTCGTTGACGCCCAGCAGGCTCACGAGCTGGCCACCCGCACTCGATCCCCACACGGCGATCCGATTGGGGTCGATGCCCAGTTCGAGGGCATTGGCCCGGAGGAACCGGACCGCGCATGTCACGTCGATGATCTGATCGGGCCACGGGTTCTCGGGCGCCAGGCGATAGTCGACGGAGGCTACGACCATCCCGTGCGCGACGAGCTGCGCCGCCGTGGTCGACTGCGACAGATCGACGAGCCGCTCGCCGCGTTCCCATCCGCCCCCGTGGACCTGGAGGACGACAGGTGCCGGGCGGTCGGTCGGCGCCGGAGCGAAGAGCGACATGGTGAGGGGCTGCCCGCCGTCGGTGCAGTACGTCACGTCACGCTGGCCCTCCCACCGCGGGAAGGTCCCGGCCGCAGCCGACGACGTCGATCGCTGCGCCATGGCGGCCGCGCCGGCCCGGAGCGGCGGCAGTATGACCGTCAGGGCTCCAACGAGGACGGGCAGCAGTGCCATCGCCAAGACCCGGGTCCTTGCCACCGGCTCACGATACCGAGACCTCTTCCACGAGGGGCTTCGCCAACCAGGGAGGTTCCCCTCCCTCACCCAATGGGCGCAACGGGATGGGAGTCTCCACCGGTGCGGGCTCGAACGCCGGCATGGACGAGAAATGCCGCTTCCGAGCCAGCGCGGGGGCCTCCACGATGCGCCAGGAGAATTCGGCGCACGCCAGCGAGGCAGCGAATGCGCCGACGATCCCCATGAGCCCGAGACTGCGCAGCCAGGTGAGCCACACGTAGTGCCACAGGTAGAGGGCGTAGGAACGCTGGCCGAGGTAGATCACGATCGGGTGGGAGAGGATCGTGGCCTTCCTGGGTGCTCGCTCGTCGACCACGTTCGCGATGAGGACTGCCGCGCCCAGGGACACGCCGACCCACGCCAAGCCGAATTCGAGCACGGACGCCCGGTGGTCGAAGACCCACGCTGCCCACACCATGACACCGAGCACGCCCACGGTGGTCGGCACCCGTGCGTGGGACTGGATCCATGTCACGACGCGGCTGCGCTGCGTCCAGCAGAGTGTCAGGAACGCGCCGGCGAGGAAGGCTCCGGCACGGGTGTCCGTCCCCATGTCCACGATGCCCGTGGTCGACGAGGCGTGGTGGATGACGACCGCGTCGAGCAGCGACAGCACCGTCAGTAGCGCAGCGAAGATGCCCGCGAGGCGCGGCCGGCACCAGAGGACCACAGTGAGCACTGGCGCCCAGATCAGGTAGAACTGCTCCTCGACGGCCAGGGACCACAGGTGACCCAACGGAAAGTAGCCCGACGACAGGTTGTTGATCTCGAACCAGTTGCTGAAGTAACCCAGCGCCGCGCCGACCCCCTGCAGTGCAGTGGTGATCGGCTCGGCGGCGCCGGCACCTCCCCCGGGGACGGTGGTGATCCACGGGTGGTTGCCCAGAACGGCCACGACCAGTAGCCAGGCGACCAGGAAGAGCCACAGTGCCGGAAGCAGCCTGAGCGCGCGTCGGGCGAAGAAATTGCGAAGCGAGACGCGTCCTGTCGCGGCGTGCTCCTGTACGAGGAGCGACGTGATTAAGAACCCGCTCAGCGCGAAGAAGACGAACATAGCGACCTGCCCGAAGGCGAAGTCATGGATCACGTTGGCATGGGCAACGAAGACGACGAGCCACGCCACTCCCCGGAGACCGTCAAACGCCGGTTGGCGCCCGAGTCCGCGTGGGGCCGGACGCATTGACCCCGGCGCAGATGTGTGGCTTCTCGTGACCCGCACAAAGTGAACCTTTCCCACGGACATGGGGCAGGCCTGGGAGCCAGGGAAGACTTTGGTGAGAACGCGATTCCGCTTAGCTGGGTGTGAGCTGGGATCAGCTGACCCACCGCTCGACTGCGGTCCTCAACAGCTTCGGGAGTGCTGGCGGGTCCGGCCTGACTTGGAGTCCCGTGACGTTGCAAGACGTCGTCGACCGAGACCTTCTGGCCGCACATTGAAAGACGGCACGTCGTGCCATCCCTCAACACCTTGAGACAAGGGATGACGATGAACATCGTCAAAGCTGCGCGTTGGATCACCGGTGGTGCGGTCTCTAGTGCTACGGCGGACGAACAAGGAGAGGAGCCGGATGGCAGTGTTCAATGGCGTGTTCCCGATCCTTCCCGGTAAAGAACAAGGAGGAAGGGACTTCGCGGCCGCGTGCATGGGGGAGCGCCGCAAGGGGCTCAGGCGGCTAGGTCGGGACTTTGCCCGGGAGACTTGGGCACTGCAGGAGACCCCGATGGGGAGCTTCATGTTGGTGTGGTTCGAGGCTCCCGACATCGAGAAGGCGTTCACGGAACTCGCCACCTCCGGCGATGAGTTCTCCATGTGGTTTCGTGGCCAAGTCAAGGATGTGACTGGCGTCGACCTGGGTGCTCCACCCGAAAGCCCGCCCCCCGACGTACTGGTCGACTGGACATCCTGAAGACCGACCACCCCTGTAGGGACATCACCAGCAGCGAGGGTTCTCCGGGGCCAGGAGGCCCTCGCCATCTGCCATTGCTGCTCCTCATCGATCCTGGCATTGGCACCGTGCCGAAGCCAGCTGCCGGACCGTAAAAGGGCCATGTCCCTCAGGTCCCTCAGGTCGCTCTGGACGAACAAACCGTTACCGGTCGCCAGTGGGTGTCCCCTACCCCTCGGGACGGCATCTCTCTCGTTGAGACGTCCGTTCGCCACCAGCGACACGAACCCAAGGATCGCCACAGGGCGTGCGAAGGGAAGAAGACCGGACCAGAAGCGGCGAGCAACTCCATGGGACCATGCCCGGCTGAACCATGGCTACGACGGAGGGAACGAGACCAAGGGGGAGGTACTCAGCCAAGAAGGGTTGACGGTGTACGCCTCGACCAGCCACCGCGCGCCGCGTCGGGGCGCGGCCATCCGTGCAGGGGGGTGCAACGTGATCGTCTCGGAGTCGTGAGGCCCCAGCACTGCGCGGCCGCGCACCGACGGCGTCCAGAATCCCTCGTAGGTCTCACTGGTCCCCGAGTCCACGAAGAAGTGTGGCACGAGGTTTTCGGGCGTCCGGTTGATTACAGAGACCGTCACCGCGTCGAGCTCCGTGCCGGCGTGCGACGTGACGACGCTGCGCACCGACAGCTGCAAAGGTGGATCGCTGAAGGCAAGGAACGACGCGATGACGACGCCAACGCACGAGAGAGCGACCACCAACACCGATGGGCGCATCAGCAGGTCCCGCCGCGCCATACGTTCCTCGGACGCGTCCCGAGCTACGTCGTCGACAGAGAGTGCTGCGACCAGAGCAACTGGAAAGAGGTCGACGAGGTAGCTCGACAGGCTGCGCGGAGTAAAGAAGAAGGGGATCGTCACCATCAAGGGCCAGACCCGCTTCAGTTGCGGGTACCATGCGATGAAAGCAGCGACGCCACCGACCATGGCCAGAGCTCCTGCCAGGCTGAGCCTGCTCAGATTTACACCACCTGTGAGACCGTGGGTGGCGAGCGTGACGAGCCCCTGGCCATCGGCCACCAGCCCACCGGTCAAGGGAATGAGCGTGCCGTGCAGCCACGCGCCCGGGTGCCATGCAAGGAAGGGGAGATTTACCGCAACGAAGACCACCAGAACGGTGAGCAGGTACCGCAGAGACAAACGAATTGATGCACACCCCCTCCGACGCGCTTCAAGGAAGACACCGGTGACCAGCATGGGGACCGCGAACCATGGGGTCTGCTTGATGGCGCATGCGGCTCCCAGCGAAATCGGTCCGATCCATCGCGCCAGTCCTGGCTCGCTCGAGCGGCCGTACCTGTCCCAACGCCAGACCGCCATCAGAAGTAGTGGCAGGAACATCGCGTCGGTGCCTCCCGATGTGGACGAACCCAAGAAGAACGGTGTCAAGCCGACCAACGCGGCGAGCCACCTCAATGACTCCGGGAGAAGCGCGAACAAGAGCACGATGGTGGCCAGCCAGGCGGCAAGGTCAGTCCAGTCGACAGCGTTGTGGACGCCGAGCGCCGTCGCTGGGAGGCTGAGTAGGAACGACCCCGCGGGGTAAGAGAAGCGGGCGACGTGACCACCGTCAACGGTGTAGGTCCAAAAGTGGGACGGCACACTCAGAAGATGCGCCACGCCCGACATTGAGGCCACGTATGGATCAGCGCCATGTACCAATGCACGCGCCGCCACCTGGTCAAATGCCGCGGAGTCGGTGGTATAGAACGAGCGGGTACTGATCTCGATCGATTGCGGAAACAGTGCAGCCACGATCACTGCACCGACAGTGACTCCCTGGAAGGGACGTGAGCGAGGGCTCCCGGTCAGCCAGCAGGACGCGATACCGACCAGGCCGCCGACGATCATCAACGGAGCCAGGGCAACGACCGCAGGTGACCACCACCAGAAGCCCCAGAGATTGACACCGCTGGTGACAATGGCCAACCAGACGAGACTCCACGCACCTCGCTCGGCGAGGAACGCGCGTCGGTAGAACGGCGAAACCGGTCGTGCATGCTCCGGATCGACGGAAGGTGCCTCGGCCGAGCCAGCGCTGGGAGCGGTCAGCACTCGTCAAGTATGGCCAGACAGGGGGGGTGGAGCCAGGCGGTTTAGGTAGCGTTGGAGTCGTGCTCCGTGACTGCGATCTGCCAGAGGGGCAGCTCACCTCTCCATCTCCGTGAACGTCACAGGAACGGAGGCGCGCATCACCCACCCTCTGGCCCACACTTGTAACGACCTTGTACGTGTCCGCGCACCACACGTTCACCGGAGACGCGGCGGAGCCAACATTGTGCTGCAGGGGCAGGCGATGGGTGGCAGAAGTCTCACGACCAACCGCTTCTCTCGCTCGATTCGTTCTGGACGGTGGATGCCGTGCACAACCTGACTGGGTACACCCCTCACCCCGCTTTTCTTGGTGGTGATCGACAGCGCGCACGCGCAGCCCGCCGACTGACGCCAGCCGCGCCATCCGGGCGCCGGGCCCGGTACTGGCTCCCCCAGCTGAGCTCCAGCTAGGAGGGGTATGTTCCACCGCCTGCGCCGATGGCTGACGACTGACGACGGGCGGGTCGTGGCGGCCCTGCTGCTCGTGCCCCTCCTCGCGTTCGTCGTGCCCGCCCTGTTCGGCGCCCCGGCCCTGTCGGGCGACAACCTGATCCAGAACTTCCCCCTGCGCGCCTTTTCCGGGGAGCTCCTCCGTCAGGGCCACCTACCCTTGTGGAATCCGTTCATCTGGAGCGGGAGTCCACTCCTCGGCGGCATGAACGCCGGGTCCTTCTTTCCCGGCACCTTTCTGTTCGCGGTGCTACCACCCATCGGCGCCTGGGTGCTCAACATGACGGCTGTCTACTGGGTGGCCGGCCTCGGCACGTTCTGGCTGCTCCGCGAATACGGAATGCGGCCGCTGGCGGGGTTCCTCGGGGCGGTCGTCTACGCCTACAGCGGAGTCATGATCGGCCAGATGGTGCACCTCGGCATTATCCAGGGGATGGCCATGATGCCGGTCGTCGTCCTGGCCATCCTCAAGATCAGCTGGGCGGTCTTCGGCGTGGGCCCTGCCACCCGCTGCCGGTTCACCCAGGACGGCCTAGGGGCGCACAGCGCCGACCGCGTCGAGGCGGGCGTGCCCCTGTCGCCCTGGCCATGGGTGGTCGGCCTCGCCGTGTTGATCGGCCTGATCATGCTGACCGGCGAGCCGCGCAGCATCGCCGAGACCGAGATCGTGGCAGCGGTGTTGACCGTCTGGCTGACCTTCCGCGGCTACGGCGAGGCCGCGGTCAGCCGGGGACGGCGGGCCCGGTTCCTCGGGGTGACCGTCCTGGCCGGCATCTGGGGCGTGGCCATCGGCGCGGCCCAGCTCCTACCGGGATACGACTTCATCAAACTGTCGCAGCGGGCGAACGAGCCATATTCGTTCTTCGCATTCGGGTCCCTGCACACGCAGTGGACCGTCCTCTTGCTGATTCCCGACCTGTTCGGGGGGAGCGGGACCTTGCATCAGCCCGTGTACTTCAACGACTACAACCTGCCCGAAGTGACCGGCTATGTCGGGCTCCTGCCCCTGGTGGCCTGCGCCGCCCTCCTCACCCGCACCTTCGGCCGCAACCGCGACCGGGCCTCGGCCGACTGGGTTCCCTGGCTCTTCCTCGCCCTCCTCGGCCTCCTGCTGGCCTGGGGCCAGTACACCCCCCTCGGAGGGCTGTTCGGGCACATCCCGATCTTCGGCCGCACCCGATTGCAGAGCCGCAGCCTAGGGATCGTGGACCTCGCCCTGGCCGTGCTGTTCGCGTTCTGGGCCGACCGTGGCCTGGGGCACCGCCACGAGTGGCTGGGGACCGCCGGTTGGCGGCGCTGGGTCTCGACCGCCCCGCCCGTCGCCGCCATCGTCGTCTGCGTCGTGGCCATCGTCTTCCAGAGCCAACTCGAGTCAGCTTTTGGCGCTTTCCGCTCGGGGGCGGGCATGACGCCCTGGTTCGTCGCCCAGCTGGTGGTGGCGCTCGCCGTCGTCGCGCTGGTGCTCGGCTGGCGCCACCTCGGCGTGAACCGGGCCCGCTGGGTGCTGAGCGCCGTGGTCGTCGTCGACTTGGCCCTGTTCGGTCTCTCGTCGGCCACGGGGTTTGCCTCGGCCACCCCCGATGTCGTCGAGCCCACCCAGGCCGCGGCGGCGCGCGTGCTCGGCACCGAGGGGCGCTTTGCCATCTACGACCCCGTGAGCCCCAAGTACGTCCACCTCGGGGCGATCGGCCAGACCGACCTGAACGTGTTCACCACCCTTCCCAGCATCCAGGGCTACGGCTCCATCGTGGACAACACCTATGGCGAGGCAACCCGCTCTCACGACATCGACAAGTTCGACCCCTGCGCACTGGCCCGGGGGGTCTTTACGCCTCTGCGGCTGCGCAGCCTGCTCACCGTCCCCAGCCAGTTGGCCCCCGAGGTCCCGAGCTCCGGGAGAGTGCCGAGCGCGCCCGCCCCTTGCCCTGGGGCCCGGCCGCCCGGCTCGGCTCACGAGCGGACCTGGTACTTCGGCCAAGCGCTGACGCTCACCGGGGCCACCCTGGCCACCCCGGGTCGCAGCGCCTCGACTGTGTTGGCCGGCCGAAGGGTCGGTGTGCTCAGGGCGGGAGGCGTCGTCGTCTTCCCCGCCGTCTCCCTCCGTGCCGCCGGCGGCCGCGCGACCATCGCCTTCCGATCGCCACAAGACTCCGTGGGCCTGGTCGTCCGGGGGAACCCCCGGGCGGTGTCGGACACCTCCGAGGTCACCACGGCCAGCGGCGGCCGCTACGCGTTGGACGGCAGCATCCAGGATGCCCTCGGCCAGCCCGGGTGGGCCTTCATGGGCACGTGGGCGGGCGACTCCCTCTTCCAGCGGGCGTCGCTGCCTCCTCCGGTCTGGCTCGGGAACGGACCGGCCGGCGCCTCCGCGACCCGGCTGGGGATCGCCGACAACGGCACGGAGGTCGACCGCGTGACCACGTCGGCCCCGGCGCTGTTGGTGCGTAGCGAGTCGAACCTCCCGGGGTGGCGGGCCACGGCGACGCCGGCCGCGGGCGGGAAGTCCCTCCCGCTCCCGATCCGCGCCGTCGGTCTGATCCAGGGGGTGCGCCTGCCGGCCGGCTCCTGGAACGTGACGTTCACGTACCAGGCGCCGGGCCTCGACCTCGGGCTGGCCGGCTCGGCCGCCGGCATCGGCGCCGTGCTGATCGTGGTCATTGTCTGGGCGGCGCGGCGGCGCGGGCTCCCCCGACACGGCGGGCTGAGGATGTGGACGCGGTCGCCGATCAACCAGGCTGGAAGTCCGGAAGATGCAAGCCAGCTTCGGGGCCCCGGCACCGAGAACGCCACGCGATCTTTTGGGCGCTCTCAAATTTTAACTCTCGATTTTAAATAGGAGAGGGGGGCCACAACGGCGAAACGGGCCAGAACCGCCACGCGCCCCGACCGACCGGCCCCGACCCGGACGGTCAGGCCGGCCCGGGGGCGCCCACCCGAGACACGGGGCGCCGGGCGCAAGGAGCCGAGGGGAAACGAGGTTCGCCCCACGATCGCCCATTCGCGACTGATATCCGTCTCCATTTCCTAAGCCCTGATCCACCGACGAATAGAGTCTGAACGCGGTCGCGCATCCGCGAAAAGTGCCTTCCTGCAAAGGAAAATGGTGGTTACCACACCGACCACATCCCCTACGGGAAGGCACTATTTCGATGCGCGTATCTTGCCACAGTCTCGACCGTCTGGACGTGACCTTCGACGACAACCGCCTGGTGGCCAACGCTGGCTTGATGCTGCCGGCGACACTGGCCCAGCATTTGGGATTACGAGAGCTCTTCGACGAACAGGTCGATCTTGGCGGTGCGGCGGGCCGCGCCAACGTCGGGCACAAGGCCATGACCCTCATCCACTCGGCGCTGGCCGGGGGCGACTCGATCGACGATGCCGACGCCCTGCGGGCGGGCGACACCCAAGCGGTGCTCGGCCACGTCGTGTTAGCGCCGTCGACTCTCGGAACGTTCCTGCGCAGCTTCACCTGGGGCCATGCTCGTCAGCTGGACGCGGTGGCCGGCGACCTGTTGACACGGGCCTGGGCCGCCGGGGCGGGTCCGGGCGAGGAGCCGTTCACCATCGATGTCGACTCCTCCATCCACGAGACCTACGGCTTGGCCAAAGAGGGCGGGACCCACTTCACCTACAACCACATCCGGGGCTACAACCCTCTCTACGCCGTGGCGGCAAGGACCGGAGACGTCCTGCACGTCCGCCTGCGCGGTGGCAATGCCCACTCCGGTCGGGGTGCGGCCAGCTTCCTCACCGAGACGTTCGCTCGGGTGCGAAGGGCGGGTGCCAGCGGGCCGATCGTCCTGCGGGCCGACTCGGGTTTCTACAACCGCAACGTCTTGCTGGTGACCTGACCGTTTGTGTGGACGTGGCCCCGAGCACCCTGCGGCCGCCAATGCACATCGCCGATCACAAGCTCTGGTTCAACTTGCCCCAGAACACGTCACAGCCACTGATCACCGCACCGCACAGACAGGCGAGTTACACATCGTTGGCAGAAGCTGTCGCACCGAGGCCGATCGGTGGATCAGGGCTAAGGTAACAATCGCCGAGTGACCTCTCGAGGTTTCAGCGCGTCTCGAAATGTTTCATACGGTCGCGTATGACATCACCGCCGACGCTGGGGGCAAAGTGCTGTGCCACGAACTCCTGGCCCGCCCTTCGGACACTCTCACAACAGTCCGCGTCACTCACCACCGACCGCATGTGCGCGATAGCTTCCTCGGTTCTCGGATCGGCCCATGTCGATCCCTTTGGGAAAACGACAAGGTCCTCCTTCAGTTCGACGAGGTCAAATGGCACAAGGTATGAGTTGACCTCGTTGGTGAAGTCCATGTTTCCCGAATAGGCAGTAGCAATCACTGGCTTGCCCAATGCCATAGCCTCGGCAACCGGAAACCCGAATCCTTCGGCACGGTGGAGCGAGACGTAGCAATCGCAACACTCAATGAGGCTAAGCGTTTCGTCGCGCGACAGGCGTTCATCTATCAGGAAGATCGGGAAGCGCTGAGCGAGCTCCGTCAGGGTGGCATCGACGTCGGGACGAAGATGGCGGTCAGTCATCTTCACCACCAGACCCACACCCTCTTCGCGATTGAACGCCTGCCGGAACGCCTCGACGACGCCCAGCGGGTTCTTTCTTTCGACGACGCTGTACACGCTTGCCATGGTCAAGAACAAGAACCGGTCAGTGGGCAGGCTGAATCTGGCTCGACCGGTGGGACGACTCAGCTGGACGTCCACAGAGGGTGGCACGAGGAGCACCGGCTTGTCCGTATGAGCCTCTAAGGCCTCACGGACGAACCGCGTCGGCACCCACACTTCATCGACCAGGTCGAAAGCAGTAGTGCACTCGCTCGGCAGGGAACTCATCTCCCAGTACCAGTAACCGATCGTGCGAAGACGTGACTTCCCTTCCGAGGGGTAGCGCTCTTGCTCTTCTCGAGCATGGAATACGTTGTCGTGAATCACGCTGACCGAGAACGGACGAGAATGATCCGTTGTGTTCCATTTACGCTCCTCGACGACGGTCTGCGTTGGCCCTACGTCGACCAAGTTCATTGGATAGCCGCTGGCGGTGACGCACCGTGCGGTCGACCTCGTAGCTTCTGCGTGCCCGCTGGTATCGGTGAAGTGCCCAATGATGTTGAAGCCCGGCTTTTGTCTTCGGAACCTTCGTCGCCATCCGCCGTCGATGGAAACCCGGGGATTCTCTGAGGAAGCCATAACGGTCATCCTTGCCGATCACTCAGGTCCGCTTGGCGGCAGCGGCTCGGGCCTGCCTCGGCCCTTGGCTCTTCGGTGCGGCGCACCAGGAACCGGGGCACACCTGGCCGGAAACGGAGAGGGGGCGGAGGGCGGGATGGGGACGGTACCGTCTGTGCACCCAGCCAGCGAAGAAGGAGACCTTGAACCTCACTTCCGGCGGCACGGGGTCCTAGCTGCGTCGCGACAGCACCGCAGCTCGCGCCGAACCATAAACACTTCTCAGGGGCGCCGTGTAGCGCAGGATTCGGAGTCGCTGCATATCACGAAGCTGCGTCCGTGCGCTCGCGGCCTCACTCGAGATGAGTTGAAGGGCCATTGCCTGTGCGGTGGCTTCCTCTTGGAGTCGAAGAACCCGTTCTTCTAGGTCTCGGATACGGGCCGCTCCGGCCATGACGCTATTCGCGTCTTCGCATGTCACCGCGCGGTCGTCGCTCACCATTGAATAGAGGGCGTAGCCCCTTAGCTCCAACTCTTGGAATTCAGATGGCTTGCGGACCTTGATGAAGACACCTGGGTCCTGTGGCGCATCATTCTCCAGGTGCTCAATCGCACAATCGGAGAAGATCACACGCATATCTTCCTGCTCGTACCGCCAATGATCAGCGGGATAGTCGTGTAATGGGAAGCCCTTCGATCGGGTGGTCAGGAGAATTACGCCCTGAGGTGCAGTGACTCGTTTGAGATTGCTGATGGCCGCTTGCCAATCAGAGACATGTTCGATCATCTCGGTCGAAATCACGACGTCGAACGCACCAGCACCAAATCTCTCAACGAGACCTTCGGCATTACAAATTTCGTCGACACCAGGACCCTCGATGATGTCGACCCCGACGTACGACTCGGGTTCCATGGCCTCTATTGCTGGCCGTGCAGACCCATTCACGTCATACGCGCCGACCTCGAGGATTCGCCGACCGGCAACCTCACTCGCGCACAACGACCTGTTGACAAACCTAAGGCAATTCGGATTGCACATACGCCTCACCACGCTCTGTTAGCGCTTCGTTGTCCCTTTGGGACACTAGGCGACCCCACAACCTCGATTCGAGACGGTTGGCCTGGGTCCATTTACGCCACGAGGAATGCCGACACGGATCGCTGAGGCCGCCCAATCAGTGACGGTTGTCTCGGCAGCCTTGTGCAGTCACTCCGTCATTCGGGTACAACTTCGTAGTGCAGGGTCAGATTCGCCCCAGTGGGGTGGAGGTTCACTACGGCAGGCCGACCGCGGTGTCAGCGTAGGTCACCCGCTTGGGGGGTCCAAGAGTTGACTGCGCCGGCGTTGGTCGGCCCACGACAATGCGCCCATATCAGGCCAGCGAGGCGCCGAGGGGTTGGGATGGGGGTCGTCCCGTTCGGAACCGGAATGCCTGGAGCCCCGTAGCAGGGCCGACACGATCCCGCAATGCGACAGAACGGGACGGCAATCGGTGACGCGCGGCCGCAAGGACGTCAAGTGCCCGCCGCCGCGCCAGCGATTGGTGTCGCCAGGTGGAGCCCGAGAAGGGATCCCAAATAGGTTGCGTCTCCATAGGTGTAGAGGGACCCGTCCTGACCAACTGCCCAGTACCCGCCGCCATCAGGAGTGGCAATAATCCCTTCGATCGACACGTGACTCACAATGCCCTGTCCGGGGACAGAGCCGTCGAAGGTGGCGTCGCCGAAGGAGAACACCCCTCCGTCGGAGGCCACCAGCCAGTAGCCACCGCCGTCGGGTGTGGCGGCCATGCCGACGATCGGTCTGTTGAGGGCCATGCCCCCGGTCGATCCGTGGAATTGGGCGTCGCCGAAGGAGAACACCCCGCCGTCGGAGGCCACCAGCCAGTAGCCACCGCCGTCGGGTGTGGCGGCCATGCCGACGATCGGTCTGTTGAGGGCCATGCCCCCGGTCGATCCGTGGAATTGGGCGTCGCCGAAGGAGAACACCCCGCCGTCGGAGGCCACCAGCCAGTAGCCACCGCCGTCGGGTGTGGCGGCCATGCCGACGATCGGTCTGTTGAGGGCCATGCCCCCGGTCGATCCGTGGAATTGGGCGTCGCCGAAGGAGAACACCCCTCCGTCGGAGGCCACCAGCCAGTAGCCACCGCCGTCGGGTGTGGCGGCCATGCCGACGATCGGTCTGTTGAGGGCCATGCCCCCGGTCGATCCGTGGAATTGGGCGTCGCCGAAGGAGAACACCCCGCCGTCGGATCCAGTCATCCACAATCCCTGACTGCTCGCGGGCGGGAGCTGCAGTTGCTCGATAAGCGTCTGCAGCGTCGTGGTGTTGTTCAAACTTGTCGCCGAGAACCCAGTGGCAAAGCATCCGCTGCCCGGGACACAGGCCAAGCCATTCAAATAGCCGAAGGCCACAACATTGGGGCTGGGCTCGACAGTCCAGCTCGAACCGTTCCAGTTCTCAATGAACGGGGTGGGAGTCGTGTTCTGTCCACTTGCCGAATTGGTGGCTCCGGTGGCCCAGCAGGAGGAGGCATCAACGCACGTCACTGAGGTGAGGATGTTGGCGGGCGTGAGCGGATCGAGCGTCGGCGTGATGGTCCACACAGAACCGTCCCAATGTTCCACCAGGGAGGAGGATGGATTCCCGCTCGCGTCCATCGTCGTCCCCACGGCCCAGCAAGTGGCGGAATCGATACATGTCACCGACGTCAGATCCTGACCCATGGGAGCGGCTGCTGCTGGAGTTGGGACGACCGACCAGTCGGTCCCGTCCCAGTGCTCGATAAACGCATCAGCGCCGACGACGGATGGCGCGACCCCGGGGATGAAGTTGTACTGGAGCTGGTTCGCTCCGGCGTAGCCAACGGCCCAACAATCCGAACTTGCGGCACAGGTAACGGAGTCAAACTGGTCATACGACTGACCGGAGGAAGCTCGCGACGACTGCGACCATTGCGATCCGTCCCAGTGATAAATGATGCCGTTGAGGGGATTCCCCTGGCTGTCGAGGTCGTCGCCCACCGCCCAGCAGTCCGAGGCGCTGGAGCAGGTAACGGAGAAGAGGTAGCCGCCAACGGCCGGTGTGGGCACGACCGACCATGCGGAGCCGTTCCAGTGCTCGGCCAGGGTTACAGGGTTCTGCTGATTGTCGAGCTCTTGGGCGCCGACCGCCCAACAATCCGACGAGGTCACACAGTCGACACTCCACAGAAGTGAGGCCTGCGTGCCGGGTGGAGTCACATCGGGCCCGACCGACCACGTCGACCCGTTCCAACTGTCGATCAGGGCGTTCGGCTGAGAGTTGTTACCCAACGAGGAGAAGACTCCACCGACCGCCCAGCAATTCCACGCGCTCGTGCATGCGGTCCCCATGAGGAGGTTTGATTCCGATGGCCCAGAGTTCGGGCTGGCGATGATGCTCCACCCCGAACCGGTGGCACCAACCGCACTTGGCAACGCCACGGTCAGGCCAACGAGAGCCCCGACCACGAATCCAATGCGGCGGCCAGTCCTCCGGCCGCGTCGACGCCCGACGATTCTCGCCATCACTTCATATCGTCGTTCCAGGCAGAGGCTTGAGGGGCGAGGCGGGCCGACGACCCCGAGCCGTTGCTGGATTCGATCTGATGACCGTCTCATGCGAGTGGAGACAACAGTCAGGGTCTGCCTCCTCCACCTGGTAGAGCCCTGGTAGAGCCCTGGTAGAGCCCAACGGGAGCGGAACACGGGATTCGAGTCCGCGACCCTCACCTTGGCAAGGCGGTGTTTTCGTCTCAGTGGTCGGCCCCACCCCCCTGTCGTGCTGTTCCGTCCACCCAGTTTCCACCCAGTCCACTGGAGCCAACCCTGTGGTAGAGCGGTCTACTGCGGCGCGACGGGTAAGTAACGGACCCGACGTGACGCGTCACCCTGACGATCTCACCCGGAGCCCTCACCACCACTTGCGCTCGAGGGCACGGTCCGTGCCACCGGTCCGGTCGAGCGCGTCAAGATCGGCCATGTCCTGCTCGGAAAGCTCGAAAGCGAAGATTTGTCCGTTCTCCTCGATTCGCTCCCGATGGGTGGACTTCGTGATCGTCACCAGCCCGCGCTGAAGGCACCAGCGCAGCAGAACCTGTGCGGGGGTGCCGCCAACACGCTGAGCAACACGCTTGACCGTCTCGTTGCCAAGATGTCGACCGGTCCCGAGCGGGCTGTACGCCTCGACGGCGATGTCGCGACTGCGGCAAGCCTCGAGCAAGGCGCGTCGGTCCTCGAAGGGACTGAACTGCACCTGGTTCACCACTGGCGGGCTGGCTGCCGCGGCCAGCACAGCTTGCAATTCGCCCACGTTGAAGTTGGAGACCCCGATGGAACGGGTGTAACTCAACTCCCTCGCCCGTTCCATGCCCGGCCAGGCCCAGGTGGGACCGCCTCGAGGCCAGTGGACGAGGTACAGGTCGAGGTGGTCGACGCCGAGGCGGGTGAGACTCTGTTTGGCTTCAGCCGCAGGATCCCTGCGGTTGGGTTGGAACTTCGTGGTGATGAACACTTCCTCGCGCTCGAGGCCGCTCTCCCGCAGTGCTCGGCCCACGCTCTCCTCATTGCCGTAGGCCTGAGCGGTATCGATATGCCGGTACCCGAGTTCGAGGGCCCACCGGACCGCGTTGACACATTCGGTCCCATTCGGCACCTGCCAGACCCCGAGGGCCAGTAGGGGCACTCGCTGGCCGTCGGCGAGCGTGCGAGTGCGTCCGTCGTCGCTCACAGGGTCGGTTGGCATGGTTCTCTCCTCGCTCTTCGCTCGTTCGGGATCCCGGGGTGGGGTCGCTCGCTGCCGCGGACATCCCGACTGCCCTTCTAGACCTTCTAGACCTTCTAGACCGTAAGAAGGTGAGCTGGATAGTAGAGACAAGGGAAGCATTGCGAGCGGGGCTGGCGCCGCCTGGTCCCTGACCTGGAGCTCCCTTTGAGCGGAAGATTTGAGCGGAAGACGGGATTCGAACCCGCGACCCTCGCCTTGGCAAGGTGGTGTTTTTCGTCTGGATTGACGGCCCCACTCCCCTGTCGTGCGCTTCCGTCCAGCCAGTTTCCACCCCGTCCACTGGATCCGCCCGTGTAGTAGAGCGCCCTACTATCTGCCCAAGCTCGTGTACAAGGAGGGGTGTGCCGCTATCGTCACTTTCTGAGGTGCTCCAGGGTATTACCGTGCTCGACCTGTCGCGAAACCTGGCCGGGCCCTATTGCACAATGCTGCTGGGCGACTTAGGAGCAGACGTCATCAAAGTCGAATCTCCGGGGTCTGGCGATGACACTCGCAGTTGGCGCCCTCCCGCGTGGAACGCACAGAGCGCAACGTTTCTGGCCTGCAACCGGAATAAGCGGAGCATCACGATCGACTTGGACGTCCCTGCCGGACAGCAACTGGTGCGACGTCTCGCAACTGGTGCCCACGTGATGGTCTCCAGCTTTCGACCAGGGTCACTCAGCAAACGCGGACTCGACTTTGAGTCACTCCGTGAAGCAAACGAGGGATTGGTGTACTGCTCCATTACGGCCTATGGGTCAAAGGGACCCAAGAAAGATGCGCCTGGTTACGATGCCGTTCTCCAGGCCGAGACAGGCATGATGTCGATGAACGGTCATCCCGATCAGACTCCGGCACGACTGGGAATCGCCGCGATCGATCTGGGGACAGGCATGTGGGCTGCAGTTGGGATCCAAGCAGCCCTTCGGAACCAGGCGGAGACGGGAGCCGGCGCCCTGGTGGAGGTGAGTCTTTACGAGACGGCTGCTTGGCTGCTTTCGTACCATCTTCAGGGCTACCTGGCCACCGGCGAGAGCCCCCAGCGACAGGGGAACGAGGCACCCTTCGTGGCCCCTTATGAGGTGTTTGCTACGGCCGACGGGGATCTCATGGTCACAGCCGGAAATGATCGCCTCTTCGCGTCGTTGTGCCGAGTACTTGGTCTACCGGGCCTGCAAGAGGATCCAGCGTACGCGAGCAACGCCGACAGGGTCGCAAACCGTTCGGGGCTCCACGAACTGCTAGAGGGCCGGTTCAAAATGAGGACCGCCGCAGAGTGGGAGGTCTTGCTCGGCACCGAAACGATCCCCTGCAGTCGGATCGGCTCTGTGGCCGACCTCGTCGATGACCCACAACTTGAGGCGTTGGAGATGCTGGTGGATATGCCACATCCCGACATACCAGACCTTCGGGTCGTCGATATACCGCTCACACTCAACGGGAAACGCGTCATTCACCGACTTCCTCCCCCGCAGCTTGGAGAACAGACCACGGAGATACTGGAGGAGTTGGGAGTCCCGCTAGATGAGGTTGCAAATCTGGTCCGAGACGGAGTTGTTTCTATCTAGCTCAGCAGCACGCAGAACTCGGGTGAGTTGAGGATCCAGCGGGTTACCCGCCTTCTCGGCCAGGATCTGGTCTTGCACCCGCCCGATCGGCTCGGCCAGCAGCCGCCGCGCCGGTCGCCTTGGAATCCTCCGTTCAACAGGGGCTGATCGGCGGAAACAGCCCGATGACTCCGTTCCATTCCGGCGGCGCGGACGCCGGGCTCGACGACAGCGGGTTCGGTGGATCCGATGCGCGGCCATGGCCCAGAATTCCTTGAACCGCCCCGGGTTCCATGACTGCTCGGGTTATTGGGCAGCCGCCTCCTCGGCGGGTTCTGATTGACGGTAGTAGGTCGCCTCGAACTCTGCCGGGGTGACGTAGGAGTTGTCCTCGATGATTTCACCGTGGAGCCGGCGGTGGTTGAACCAGTCGATGTAGCCGAGGGTGGCAAACTCGACGTCGTCGAGGCCCCGCCAGGGTCCCTGGGGGTAAATGAGCCCCCACTTGAAAAAGGCTGTTGAAGGCCTCGGCCATGGCGTTTGTCGTAGCTGTCACCGCGTGAGCCAACCGAGGCGACGATGTCGTTCTCGTCGAGACGCTCCGAGTAGCGAATTGATAAGTACTGGACCCCGCGGTCGCTGTGATGCACCAGGCCGTCGAGGACCTGGCCGTCACGGGTGCGGTTCCACACCGCCATCTCGAGGGCGTCGATGGCGAGGTCCGAGCGCAAGGACTCGGAGATCTGCCAGCCGACCACCATGCGGGAGAACACGTCGATGATGAAGGCGGCGTAGACCCAGCCCGAATGCGTTTTGACGTAGGTCAGGTCGGCCACCCAGAGCCGATTGGGCTCATCAGCGAGGAAGCGACGTTCGACGAGATCGGCCGGACGGTGCTGGCGTTCGTCGAAGCGGGTGGTGACCTTGTAGGCCCGACCCCGTCGGGCCCCCGAGAGGCCCAGCTCACGCATCAGGCGCTCGACCGTGCAGCGCGCGACGCGGATGCCCTCTCGGTTGAGCTGGGTCCAGACCTTGTCGGCCCCATAGACCTCGAGGTTGTCGCCCCAGACGCGCAGGATCTCGCCCTTTAGTTCCTCGTCCCGGACCGAGCGGGCAGAGGGGGCCGCTTCTTGGCCACCCAATAGGTGTTCGGGGCGATCTTGCAGCCGTGCTCGGAGAGCACCCGGCAGATCGGCTCGACCCCGAAGCGAGGACGATGTTCGTCGATGAAGGCGACTATTTGGGCGGTCGCGGGTCGAGCTCCCGCGCGAAGAAAGCCGAGGCCGCACTTCAAGATCTCATTGGCCCGGCGCAGCTCAAAGTTCTCCTTTTCCAGCTCTTTCATCCGGGCCCGCTCGTCGGTGGTCAGCCCGGGCCGCTCGCCGGCATCTGTCTCGGCCCGCCGGACCCAGATCCGCAGCGTCTCGTGGTTGATCGCCAGCTTCGCCGCGATCGATTCGATCGCTTTCCATTGCGAGGGGTACTCGCTTTGGTGATCGAAGACCATCCGCACGGCCCGTTCGCGGACTTCGGGCGGATAGGGACCTCGTCCCGCCTTGCTCTTCTCTGGCATCGCTCCATCCTCTCAAGGGAAGGAGCAGTCACCAATCCCGAGGCGGTTCACCTACCCGGTAAGGGCGAGTCCCAACCCGCAGTCGGTGAGAGTGGCTGCTCCCGTGTCTGCCCATCGAGCCTCAAACGGGTTGGGGTTGGGGTGGGGGTCCTAGCACCACCGTCGCGTGGCATGTCAGCATGGTGGATCCCGGGCGCGATGCGTGTAATACCAGGGTTGTAATGGGACGGTTCGCGCGGCGAGAGATGCGTCTCGCTTGGTACCGTTCCCGGGCCACGTTCTCCCACCGAGGGGGCAGCTACCTCGCCATCATCGTGCTGGTCGGGCTGGTCGGCGGCCTGGCGCTGGCCTCGATCGCGGCTGCACGGCGCACCGCTTCTTCCCCCGCCGTCTACTACGACAGCAGCAATCTTTCCGACCTGATCGGGGCGTCCGGAGTGCTCAACCCGACGATTGGTCAGAATTCCGGATACGACCCTGCGCTGGTCCGGGAGATCTCGAGGCTGCCGCACGTGAAGCAGGTGCAAAGCCAAGCCGGGATCGACTTCCTACCGCTCAACCGCGAGGACACTCCTCTTCACGCGCCGAACTTCTATCCGGCTGCCGCAGGCAACGGCTACGGAAGCGTTGACGGCCTCTACTTCGACCAGGACAGGGTGACGGTCACGAAGGGCCGCTTGGCCGACCCGAATCGCGCCGACGAGATGATGCTCACCGCCCAGGCGGCAAAGGCTCTCTACGTTCACGTGGGCAGCGTCCTGCCCGTTGGCATCTACACCAACGCTCAGACCCAGTTGCCGGCGTTCGGCACCCCAGCTCTGGCGCCTGTGCGCGTGGTCGACGAGAAGGTGGTCGGACTCTTCGTCTTCCCCTCCACGATCGTCGCGGACGACGTCGACGCCGGTAGCGGCCCGAATAACCTCTTCACCGCCGCCCTCACTCGCCAGGTGCTCGGATGTTGCGTCAACTACGCCGAGAGCGGCGTGCGGGTGGAGGGCGGGCCCCGGAACGTGGCGAAGGTGGAGAGCGAGATAGCCCGCGTGCTGCCGGCTGAGTTCCCCGCCTTCACTTCCCTCCAGTCGCAGACATCCAAGGCGCAGCGCGCGATAAAGCCCGAGGCGATCGCCCTCGGAGTCTTCGGCGGGATCGTGGCGCTCGCAGCGCTCCTCATCGCGGCACAACTCATCGGCCGCGAGCTGCGTCTCGGCGCTGGGGAGCGTGAGGTCATGCGAGCGCTCGGTGCAAGCCCGCGGGAGACCTCAACCGACGGGCTGCTAGGCGTCCTCGTCTCGGTCGTGGCCGGGGCGATCGTGGCGGCCGCGGTGGCGGTCGGGCTCTCGCCGCTCGCGCCCCTGGGACCCTTCAGGCCCGTCTACCCCCATCCCGGCGTGAGCGTCGACTGGACCGTCCTCGGCTTCGGCGTGCTCGCCCTCGTGGTCGTGCTCGATGCGACCGCGCTGTCCATCGGCTGTCTGACGCGCCCCGCACCGCGTGCGGCGACGTGTGCGCTGGAGGGCCGGCCGGCCCTCGCCAGTCTGCACTGCTGCAGCCAAGGCCGGCATGGGTGCCCCCGCCACCACCGGCTTGCGCTTCGCGCTAGAGCCGGGATCCGAATCAGGCGCGGCTCCGGTGCGTTCCGCGATTCTCGGGGCGGTGATCGCGGTGGTGGCCCTCGTCGCCACCGTCACCTTCGGTGCGAGCCTCGGCTCCCTCGTATCGCGGCCAGCCCTCTACGGGTGGAACTGGGACTACATGCTCGGGTCGAGCAGCGATATCCCCCAGCAGCAGGCAACGACAATGCTCGAGCACGACCGTTACGTCGCGGAGTGGGCGGGGATCTACACCCCGACCTTGCAGATCGACGGTCAGGCGGTGCCGGTCATAGCCGAGCGCCCGGGCGCGACCGTACAGCCGCCCGTGCTCTCGGGTCAGAGGCTTCTGGGCTCGCGCCAGGTCGTCCTCGGCGCGGTCACGCTGGCGCAGCTCCACGAGCACATCGGCGGCACCGTCGTCGTGACGACCGGGAAAACGTCGCCCGTACGTCTGCGCGTGGTGGGTACCGCTGCGATGCCCGCCATCGGCAGTACCGGCGTCCAGCACACCGAGATGGGAACGGGCGCGGTACTCGCCGAAAAGCTCGTGCCCGAGGGCGATCGCAACCCGTTCAACGTCCCCCTCACGGGTCCGAACGCGATCCTGCTGCGACTCCGTCCGGGAGCCGACAATGCTGCGGCGAAGAGATCGCTCGAGCAGATAGCGAAGTCCACGAGCAACACGGCCAACTTCGGAGTCACCGTGACCGGGGTGCTGCGGCCCGCGGAGATCGTGAACTACCGCACCCTCGGCGCCACCCCGCTGATCCTCGGGGCCGGGCTGGCCGTCGGCGCTGTAGCGGCGCTAGTGCTCACCCTCGTGGCGTCGGTCCGGCACCATCGTCGCGACCTGGCGGTACTGAAGACGCTCGGCTTCACCGGCCGCCAGCTTGCCGCCACCCTGGGGTGGCAGTCGACGGTCGCGGTGGCGCTCGGGACGATCGTCGGTGTCCCGCTCGGGATCGCCCTCGGCCGCTGGCTGTGGGACCTCTTCGCCCGTGACATCCACGCGGTCCCTTCCCCGAGTGTCCCCGGGGGCTCGGTGACCCTCATTGCGCTCGGTGCTCTGCTACTCGCCAACCTGGTGGCGTTCTTCCCCGGTCGCCTCGCTGCGCGGACCGAGACCACCGTGTTGCTGCATTCGGAGTAGCAGCGACCACATCCGCTCTGTACTCTGGCCGCCAATCTCGGCCGGTCGCGTCCATAGCGTCAGTGATGTCCGCGCTTTGGCACCCCCAGGCCCTCAGACGAAGGATCGCAATCATTGCTGAGTCGACGGTGTCACTTCTGCTCACGCCAATGTGCGGGGGGCCTGCCGCCACTCGATATTGGCCCTCTTCATATCGAATCTCAAGACCCACCTACCAGTCTGGCCCAGCCTCCGCACCTAGCCCCATGGTGCCTTGCTCGGGGGCAGGGCTTAGAAACCCTCCGACGCCTCACTAGTCAGCTTCGGCGCGTGTTCCCGACACGCCTCCACGTACCAGCTGCGGCCCTTGAGGTCCCGCCATTGACCCTTCCACGTCGGCGGCCGGCGACAGTGGTCAGCCTGGAGCTGCACTGAATAGACCATTCGGAAGCACCGGCCCGGCTGGGGGCTGAACGCCACGATGAGGTCGCCAGGCTCGGGCATCCGATCCATGGGTCGACCGTAGATCAGGGCAGGACGGGAGCGTCGCCTGGGGACCAGAACGCAGCCTGGCAGCGCGCTTGCTTTGGGAGTGGACGCGACTCACGGTCTGACCTGGGGCGCTCGGTGGCGCCTCCCGACTTTTCCCAGTTACTCAAGGGCGTGTGTGCACAGCGGCGCGCCGCTGCGACCGCCTAGGCGGCGCTGCCTCTGATGAGCTCGCGCAGTGGGACGCTGGCACCGGTGCGCAGCACGGCGCGCAGGTAGATCCCTGAGGCGATGCGGGCCACGACCACCGTGGCGGCCATGGTCACGAGGACGGAGATGGCGAATCCCCACCACTGGACCTGGTCCAGTCCAACCAGCACGGGCATGGCGAACGGCGCTGTCGGCGGGAAGTAGGCGAGCGCCTTGACGAAGGTGCTGGCGCTTCCAGACGACGCAGCAGTCAGCGCGATGACGTACCCGACGATCATGGGCAGGCTCAGCGGCAACGCAAGCGTCTGCACCTGGTCCTGACGTTCGGCCATGGAGCCGGCCGCTGCGTAGACCCAGCAGTAGAACGCGTATCCGAGCAGCAGCCACACCAGTGCTGCGCCGAGCGCGACCGGTTCGGCGCCGTGCAGCACGTCCGATCCGACCGCCTCGGCCAGGATCAGCGCGAAGACGAGAACAGTCGCCGCCTGACCCATGGCGACCAGGCCGATACCCAATACCTTCCCGGAGAGCAGCTGAATGGGGCGCATGGTGGCGAGGAGCACCTCCACCACCCGGCTTGCCTTCTCTTGCATGACTCCCATGAGGATCCAGGTCGTGTACTGCGTCAGCATGACGAATACGAGGATGACCCCGATCACCGACGCCCCGTTGACTGTATGCGTCTTGGCCGCCGGTTCGAGACTCTGGACGGGAACCGGCTTGGTCAAGTTCAGCTGCTGTATCTGAGTCGGCGTGAGCCCGGCCGCCCTATAGGACTGCTCGACCCCAAGCGCCACCGAGACCGCATCGACCAGGTTGGACCTATCGGAACCATCTGTCGGGTCGATCGCCTGTCCGACGACGATCCGGTCCCCATCGACCACGGCCATATCAAGAGTCCCGCTGCGAAGGTCGCTCTGCACGGCCGACACCGACGCCTCCGGGACGAAATCTACCGTGGTCCCGACGCGGATCGCCTCGCCCCTCACAAGGCGCTCGAGGACCGCGCGGTCTCCGCCGACGACAGCCACTTTCTCTGCCGACGTCGAGCTCTTGTGGAGCACCGGAATCACGATCGCGCCGCCGACCACCAGCAGGATGATGATCGTCCCGACGCGGAAGATCCGACCATGCACGCGCTCCCGGATTTCGCGGGCGGCGACCAGGCGGACCGCCCCAGGTGAGCCGATCGGCGGCTTAGTCATCTGACGAGCCACGCGGGGCGTGCCGGCCCCTGTCGCATGCCGCCGGTGGCGCCAGACCCGGAAGGCGACGATGAGGAGGAGCAGGACGCCGAAGAGGGCGAACCGCGTCACTGCAGCGACTCCCGGAACACCTCGGACAGGCGACGCCGCCCGAACGAGAACTCGGTCACGCGCCCCACGGCCATGGCGGCGCGCAGGACCAGATCGCTGTCCACGCCGTCGTCGAGAACGAGCCGCGCCGCACCCGCGGCGACCTCCGACACGGTGACGCCAGGCAAGGCCTGGGCCCAAGTGGCATCGCGATCACCCTCGACCCGCACCACCAGGCGCTGGGAGCCAGCGGTCACGAGCTCGTCGACCGTCCCGCTGACGACGAGTCGCCCGTGGTCGATGATGGTGACGACGTCGCACAGGTCTTCGACCAAGTCGAGCTGATGGCTCGAGAACAACACGCAGCAGCCAGCCCGCGCTTGGTCAACGAGCACGGCACTGATGGCGTCGATGCCCGTCGGGTCGAGACCTGCCAGTGGCTCGTCGAGAACGAGGAGCTCGGGGTCGTGGAGAAGTGCCACCGCGAGCTGCACCCGCTGCTGGTTCCCGTGCGAGAGGGTCTCGACCTTGTCCCGCGCCCGGTCAGCGATACCCAGCCGCTCGAGCCACGTCACCGTGGCGGCCGCCGCGTCCGACCGGGTAAGACCGTGCAGGCGGCCGAGGTACTCGATCTGATCGCCCACCAGCATGCCCGGGTAGAGTCCGCGCTCCTCGGGCATGTAACCGAACCGGCGGCGCTCCGCCGGTCCGACCACGGCCCCGTTCCAGGTGACGGAGCCGGACTCGAGGTCGGTCAGCCCGAAGATGGCGCGCATCGTCGTCGTCTTGCCGGCACCGTTCGGGCCCAGGAAGCCGACGACCCGCCCCGACGGCACGCTGAACGTGAGATCGTCCAGGGCCGTCACGGAACCATAGGTGCGACGCAGCCCGATTAGTTCGAGCAGCCCACCCATCGGGCCAGGCTAGGTCGTATCCGAGGGCTCGCTTCCCGAACCTGCGATGCTTTTCGTGTCCGATCCCTCGATGCCGCGTCGACCGCGCCAAGGCGCCGTGCAGTTACGCTTGGCCCGGCAAAGCCACGGGATGTGGCGCAGCTTGCAGCGCGCCTGCTTTGGGGCGGCCCCTCGCTTCATTTCACCCCCGCCAAAGCCCCCCTCCCCTCCGTCCCGCGCCCCGGTTCGCGGGTGGGCGGCGGCGTGGCCGCCTCGGCCGGCGTGGCTGCGGTCGGGGCCGGTCGCTCGCCGGCGGTCGGTCGTCCCCGGGCGGCCGGGGACCGCGCGGCGGTTTGGTGCCGTTCCGCTGCGCGTCCCCCTCTCTCCCTGAGACTCTCCCTGAGACATCACATTGGAGCGGAAGACGGGATTCGAACCCGCGACCCTCACCTTGGCAAGGTGCGGTTTTTCGTCCGTTTGGATCCGCCTGGTCCCATGAAGTGCGGATCCGTCCGCCCAGTTTCCACCCCATCCAGTGCTTCCACCGCTGTAGTAGAGCGCTCTAGTATCGAATGATCGGCCGGGGCCCGGTCGATCATTCGAGGTCATGCCAACGGGCTCCTCCCGGTGCCGAGACTGTGAAGGAACTCCGGCAGGCGACCCACGCTCTCGATCACGTGGTCCGGTGGCGGCCCTGGTGTGCTCAGGTCACGCAAGAGAAACTTCCCGGTCCGGACCAAGACACCTGTGATGTGGACCGCCTGGGCGCCCCGTATGTCAGAATCGATGTCATCACCGACCATCAGCGCGTCCTCTGCCAATACACCGATTTCTCCCAGCGCAGTGTCAAAGAACGCCTCGGACGGTTTTCCTAGCACCGGGATCTCGATCCCGGCCGCTGCCTCCAACCCCAGGACGAACGCGCCCATGTCCAGGGCCGGACCTTCCTCGGTCTGGTAGCGAGTATTGCGGTGGAGCGCGACAACCGGGACGCCATCGAGTGCGAGCTTGAACACGGCGTCCAGATCTCGATAGCCGACACCAGGTCCTGCTCCCCCCAGGAGCACGATTCCCGCTGATCGCGCATCCAGCGTCCGTGCCACGCCGACCAGATCCTCGTCAAGGGGCCCGTCGTTGATCACCAGGCACTGTGTCTGGGCATATCGATGTGTCAGGTACTGCGCCGCGCTCGAGACCGCCGTCGAGATCCGCGTTGTATCGACCGGCATGCCGGCGTCCCCGAGGGTCTGGGCGATCTCCCGGCGACTTCTCGTGGAGGTGTTCGTCACGAGCTGAAACGGGATGCCCTCCTCCCGGAGCCACAAGAGGCATTCAGCCGCTCCGGGCAGCGGATTCCACGAGATGGCCAGAACCCCATCGATGTCGATCAGGACACCGCTGACCATCTGGCTCCGCCGAGCTCACTCGTCCGGTCCCCTCCTGTAGTCAAAGAAGGATCTCTCCATGATGAGCTCCGCTACCCCGGCCGGCACCATCTTTTCCCATGTGTGGTCCCCGGTGGCGATCCGCTTCAGGACGTCACGGCTGAAGATGCTCAGGTACTCGTCCTGATAGTTGTCCAACGGCACGAAGCTTCCCCTCATGGCCAGGTACTCGTAGAGGGGCCGGAGGGCCGGCTCGACTTCGATGGTGTCAACGCTCTGGATCTCCTCGGCCTCGGTGGGCCGGAGGGGATACACGTAAATGCGCAGTTCGTTCTTGAAGAGCCGGCCGAAGCTTTCGAGGATCCCACCGGGGAGTTGCACGTAGTTGGACTCGTCGAAAAGCTCAATCAGACTCGGCACACCCATCACGATGCCGATCCGCTCGGAAGTCTGCTGGGCGATGTACGCGGCCAATCGGTAGTACTCGAAGAAGTCGGAGATTGCGACGGTCATACCACACGCGGCCAGCAGGTCGGCCCGAGCAAGGAAATCCCGGCGATCGACGTCCTCTCCGCCCGCCAGCAGGTTTCGCATCGTGAGCTCGGCGACCGGCAGCACCGGAACGCCGGTCATCCCGGGGTCGGACTCGAATTTGGACAAGGCGCAGTCCAACATGTCCAAGTTCACCAGTGTGGTCGGACGGAAGCTGCCTCGCTCGACCAGGACGGCCCGCTTGCGCAGAGCCTCGCTCGGTTGGAGCACCGTTCGATCAGGGCCGAACATCGCTAGGCCGCTCAGGCCCAGCTGCACCAGTTTCAGCGCTATGAGCCTATTGTCGACTCGCCGAAACTCGATGCCGCGGAACTCGACCATGTCGATCTCGATTCGCCCCGTTGTCAAGCGATCGAGCAGGCTCTCGATCAACATCTCGGGCTCGTGGTGTTGAAAGAACGCCCCGTGGAGAAGGTTGATACCGACGACTCCGATTGCTTCTTGCTGCAGGGATGCCTCCACGTCGAGCATCCGGACGTGAAGGATGATCTGGCTCGGATCGTCTCGTGGATGGGCCTGGAACTTCAGACCCATCCAACCGTGGCACTCGTTGTTCCCCTTGTAGCTGCGCGCCACAACGGTGTTGGCGAAGGCGAAGAACGAGGTCGTGTCGCCTCGCTTCTGACTCAGGCGATCGAGGTTGAGCTGGTACTCATGGTCGAGCATGGCCTGGAGCCGGCCCGCCGAGACATACCGGTCGGCCTCGCCGTATATGGCGTCGCTCACCGCCATGTCGTAGGCGGAGATCGACTTGGCAATTGTGCCCGCCGCTCCACCGACTCGGAAGAACCACCTGGCCACTTCCTGGCCGGCACCGATCTCGGCCACCGTGCCGTACCAGCGCGGGTCGAGGTTGACTTGGAGCGCCTTCTGGTGGGTGTCCTCGCCGACGTCGATCATAGAAGCGTCCCCGACTGTCTGTACCTGCACAACTGAGCCACAGCCACATTCCCGGGTTTCTGTTTCCAGTGCGTTGGTGTTCCATGAACCCTGTGTTAAGTCCGTGCCAAGCAGGTGGAGACCGCGGGCGATGGCAGATCCCGCCCCTGTTGGTGGTCGGCACGCGGTGGCCTCTCCCGAGTCCTGCCAGGCGAAACGCCGAAGCTTGACCGCCCCTCGGGATGGAGTAGCGGATCGTTTGACCCGAGACCTCTACTTCTTCGGCCCGTCAGCGGCTGAGATCGATCAGATCATCCCCATCGTCGAGCGGGCACTCGGGGATGCCAGGCTTTCCGTTCATCGAATTCGGGAGGGCTCGGGCTTCTATCGACTCGAGGTGAGTCAAGCGGGCGACGTGACGGAGGTCGATTTCGGCGCTGACTTTCGCCTCCCCCCAATCGAGCGGGGGCCCCTTGGCCCGACTCTGGCGGACGAGGAACTCGCCATTAACAAGGTTCTTGCAGTCTTTGGAAGAGCTGTGGCGCGAGACTTTGTCGACCTCTCGGCACTGACAAAGCGCTACGGAACTCGATCATCTCCTGCGACGCGGATCAGAGAAAGACCCTGGCTTTGACATCCAAGTATTCACGGAGATGCTGACAAAGCTCGAGCGCCTTCCGCGCGACGAAATCGAGATCTCCGACCAGGAGTATCAGAAACTTGTTCGAACGATTGAACATTGGCGCGGGATCCTCTTCGACCTCTCGCCCGATCACCTTAAGAACAAGAATGAGCTCGAACGAGAAGGCGATATGGGACTTGGGCTCTGAAGCTCTCGTGAGATACGGCACGGGCGCAGCGAGCTTGCGCAGAGCCTCCTTGGCCACCGCGATGCATCGCACGAAGCGGGCTGCAGTCAGCTCCCGTCTGGGATGAAACACCGCCTCTGAGCTGGTACGATGGAGCGGAAGACGGGATTCGAACCCGCGACCCTCACCTTGGCAAGGTGAGGGCTTTGGTCCGTTTGGGTACGGTCGGTCCCTCGAAGTGCATGCCCGTCGGTGAGATCTTTGCCAGTGCGCGACTCGAGTAGCACGTCGCTACCCGCTTTGCGTGCGACGCAGCGCTCACCGTCGAACTTGCGCTCGAGCAGCCAATCGTCGCCGAAGTCGCGACGGTCGGTCAATGTAGCCAGCATGAGCGGGATCACCATGCCAACATCGTTTCACGTGAACGTCGAGGCACACACCTCAAAATGCCGGTGAACCCCATTTGAACCACAGCCAGTTTCACCGCTGACGTGAACCTAGATCCACACGAATGGCTTGTCGGGCAGGCTGTCTATGGCGTTAATCACGTCAGCGAATACCTCTTCGACAGATTGTTCACCGTTGACCTCAACAAGTATTCCGCGCCTGGCATAGAAATCGAGCAGCGGCTGCGTCTGGGACTCGAACATCTCAAAGCGGTGTGCGATAACAGCCTCAGTGTCATCGTTGCGTCCTTCCCGGTCGGCGCGTGACTTCAGTCGATCGTGCGCCTCATCACGACTGACTCGCAAGTAAACGACAGCCTGGAGTGCGACACCTTCCACGCTCTTGGCTAAAGAATACGCCTCCTCGGCTTGGCGCAACGTCCTCGGGAAACCGTCAAGTACATACCCACCGCTGCGAGCCGCCCCGACAACGCGAGGCCATAGCATTTCGATCATCACCTCGTCAGGCACGAGATCGCCCCGCTCTAGATAGCCAGCTGCGATCCGCCCAATCGGTGTGCCATGAACCACCTCATCGCGGAACAGAGCCCCGCTGGACAGATGAGCAATTCCATAGTGCGCAGCCACTTTCGCCGACTGCGTGCCTTTCCCAGCTCCGGGATAGGCCACCAACAAGAGACGCATTTCTATCAACTTAATGGTCGCGTCTACGTTGAAGATTCGATTTGCGTCACGTCGGAGAGCGACTTGATTCATTTTCGAGCGCGAGGTACGGCCTCGCCGAGACCGTCAAACCGCAAGCAACACCCGGCGTTGGGCTGGTGGGTAGCCGGCGCCGTCATCGCCGGGATTCTCATCCTCGTCCCGTTGGCTCCCGTTTGGTGCCGGCTGCCTCGACCGCCCCGGGTCAGTTCTCTTTGCGCACATGACGGCCGGACCGCGCTGATCCCCTTTAGCTGATGTTGAGGTGCTTGGGTTGCTCGGCAGCGGCTTTGGGGATGCGGATGGTGATGACCCCTTCGTCGAGGGACGCTTCGACTTTCTTGGCGTCCACATCGACCGGCAGGACCATCTCGTAACGAAACTGTCCTACTGTCCGGGTCCGGCGATGCAAGGTTCCCTTTCGCTCCCGTTCTTTGCGCTCCCCGGTGACAGTAAGTCGGCGGCCAGAGAGTTCGATCTTGACGTCCTGTTTCTTCACCCCACCAGTTCGATCTCGACGACAAACGCGTCATTGGTCTCTTCTACATCGGCTACCGGCGCGAATTCACTATCCATGGCGGTTCCGGTCCGCGGCCACGCTGGCATGCGCGGCCAGTTCGGGAACACCTGTGCGAGCTGCTGCTGTAGGTGCTCAAGGTCCTCGAAGGGATCCCATCGGACGACGTTTGCAGGCCGCTGCTCCATATTGGTCAGACTCAAGGGTGACCACCTCCTGTGGTGATATCTCCTGTTCCTTCCCCCAGTCACTTCGGCAAAAAGGTGAGCTGTTAAGAAAAGCTCCATACAGCGGAAGGACCGAGAGACGGATCAATTCAGTATGCCGTCGGCTGCCGGCGCCCGTATCCAGCAATCGCGTAGTGAAAATCGCGATCGGGCGGGTTTATGCGGCTGCTGGAGAAGGTAAGGGATAAGTGAGCAGCCGCCAAAGGGGGCTGCTGTGGCCCCTGCCCACCTACAACGCGGTCTGTGATCCGCGCGCGGCCAACGCCTTGTTGACCGAGCTTAGTTGTCCGACATGTCGATGGCTCCATAGCGGATCCGCTCCTTCCAGCCCTTGGGCTGCTTGTCGATCCAGCCCGCCACGTCGACGTACTTGCGGGTCGCCAAGATGTCGCCTTCACACCATGGCTCACGTCGGCGGCGATCTGGCGGACTAAGTTCGTCCCAGAGACCGGCGCTGAGCTACACGCCCGTCGGTAGGCTCGCCGCAGCCGTATGGCAGTCATCGACCCTTCCGAGAGCTCCACTCGTACGGCGTGGTTACAGCGCGACACCGCCCTTCGCCGTTTCCTGCAAACGGAGTCGGCGAGCGCCGCCCTCCTCCTCGGGGCTGCAGTCGGCGCGCTGATCTGGGCGAATGCCGACACGTCCTCCTACGACCACGTGTGGCAGACCCGGCTGTCCGTACACGTCGGTCAGACAGCAGTGTCCATGGATCTGCGTGGCTGGATCAACAGTGGCCTCATGAGCTTCTTCTTCCTGGTCGTCGGGCTCGAGGCACGCCGGGAATTCGACATCGGCGAGTTTCGAGAGCGTCCCAGAATCATCCTTCCCGTGCTCGCGGGGCTCGGTGGGATGGTGGGGGCGGTCGGGCTCTACCTGGCCATCAACGCTGATCGGACCTCGGCGCACGGTTGGGGCGTCTCGATGTCGACCGATACTGCCTTCGCCCTCGGCCTGCTCGCTCTACTTGGCAGGCACGCTCCCGAACGACTGCGCGGCTTCATCCTCACGCTCACGGTCGTCGACGACATCGTGGGCCTCGTCGTCATCGCCACGGTCTACACCCATCACCTGACAGTCGCGCCGCTGTTGATCGCGATCGGACTCATGGCGCTTGCGGCCTTCGCAGCATCGCTCAGGATCCATTACGGACTGCTCTACTTCACATTGGCAGCGGCGAGCTGGGTTGCATTGGTCGAGTCGGGCGTCGACCCGGTCGTCGTCGGGCTTGCAGCAGGTCTCATCGCCTACGCCGCTCCGCCTGCCCGCACCGATCTGGAACGGACCTCAGATCTCTTCCGGGACTTCCGGGAGCAGCCGACCGCCGGGATGGCGAGACAGCTTCGCGCCGGCGTGCGGACCGCGGTCTCCCCCAACGACCATCTGCAGCAGATTTGGCACCCATGGACGAGCTATCTCATCGTCCCGCTGTTCGGCCTCGCGAACGCCGGCATACCCGTCAACGTCGGCTTCCTCGCCCAGGCCTACACGTCGCCCATCACAGTCGGAATCGCCCTCGGTTACGTGGTCGGCAAGCCGGCCGGGATCATGTCCGTGTCCGCCCTCGTCAACAAGGTTACGAGAGGCCGACTCCGTCCACCGGTTGGCTGGATGGCCGCCCTAGGCGGTGGCACCTTGGCCGGTATGGGCTTCACCGTCTCGCTACTCGTCGCCTCAGTCGCGTTCACGGGTGTCGAGTTGAAAGAGGCAACGCTCGGAGTGCTCACGGCGGCCGTGGTGGCAGCCCTGCTGACCTGGTTGGTGTTCCAGATCACGGATCGCCTGCCGTCGCCACTTCGCAGCCGAGCGCTCCTCGGCCAGTCCCCCGCGATCGTGGACCTCGCCGATCCGGTCGATGGCGACCGCGACCATATCCGCGGGCCGGCGAACGCGGACGTGACCCTCGTCGAGTACGGCGACTTCGAATGTCCGTACTGTGGGCGGGCCGAACCGGTCATCCGGGAACTCCTGGCCGACTTCGGCGACCTACGTTATGTGTGGCGCCATCTGCCACTGAACGACGTGCATCCGAGAGCTCAACTGGCGGCGGAGGCATCCGAGGCCGCCGCAGCGCAGGGGGCCTTCTGGCCGATGCACGACCTGCTGATGGAGCACCAGGACGAGCTGACCCCCAAGGACCTCATCCGGTACGCGGAACAGCTCGGACTCGATGTGAATACATTCACCGAGGACCTCCGAAGTCGCCGATGGAGCGAACGTGTCGCGGCAGACGTCGAGAGCGCCGATGTGAGCGTGGTCGCGGGTACCCCGAGCTTCTTTGTCAACGGACAGCGGCAGGTCGGAACGTACGATCTCACGACGCTCAGGCGTGCCGTAAGGACCGCTCGGGCACAAGCGCACATCGGGCATCGCGGGTAGGGGGATTCCGTTTGCCAAATGACCGGAGGGTTCGAAACACCACCCCTGACCTGCTAGAACCCAGCGGAGGACGGGATTCGAACCCGCGTCCCGCCAGCGGAAGTGGCCAGCGATCTAATCCAACAACGTCCCCGTATGGGACGAGCATCAGTAGACGTCGCGGAGCGTCAACCGTCTGTATTCCGATCTCATGAATCAATGGCCACAGACCTGACCAATAACCACCCATAGAGAAGGCACGTCGAGTGAACTCACCGAGACGTCATGGACCGTCGAAGACAGCAAAACGGTCGCTGATCTGGTGGACGTTTCAGCGCGCGAGCTGCCGTTACATCCATTCCGGCACAGAACCATTGTCGGGATGTAACTCCCGCGACCCCCAGCGAGGTTTCCCCCGTCGGCACCCTTATCGGACGAAGGCTTCGGCATGACGATCGACTTGCCACATGGACGGGCATACAGTCGCAAGAGACACCCACCACAAAGGGGGATGACCATGCCTGGCAACAACATCAAGCCGACGACCACTGACGCTGGAATCCCCGTTGCAAGCGATGACCACTCGCTCACCGTGGGGCCAGATGGCCCGATCCTGCTGCAGGACCACTACCTCATTGAGCAGATGGCAAACTTCAACCGCGAACGCATCGCGGAGCGCCAGCCGCACGCCAAAGGAGGCGGCGCCTTCGGCCAATTCGAAGTCCTGGCCGACGTGAGCCAATACACCAAGGCGGCGGTGTTCCAGCCCGCCACCACGACTGACGCCTTGATCCGCTTCTCGACGGTGGCCGGCGAGCGAGGTAGCCCGGACACTTGGCGCGATCCACGGGGCTTCGCGCTGAAGCTCTATACGTCAGAGGGCAACTACGACATGGTCGGCAATAACACCCCAGTGTTCTTCTTGCGCGACCCGATGAAGTTCCAACACTTCATCCGCTCGCAAAAGCGTCGCGCCGACTCCGATTTGCGAGACAACGACATGCAATGGGACTTCTGGACGCTGTCGCCAGAGTCGGCCCATCAGGTGACATGGTTGATGGGCGACCGCGGAATCCCCAAATCGTGGCGGCACATGAATGGGTACTCGAGCCATACCTATATGTGGGTCAACGCAAACGCCGAGCGGTTCTGGGTGAAGTACCACTTCAAGACGGACCAAGGCATCGATTTCCTCACTCAGGAAGATGCCGACCGGATCGCGGGCGAGGACGGCGATTACCACCGGCGCGATCTGTTCGAGGCGATCAGGCGCGGCGAATACCCGAGCTGGACTCTCAGGGTTCAGATCATGCCCTTCGAGGAGGCCAGGACCTACCGGTTCAACCCCTTCGACCTCACCAAGGTATGGCCCCACGGGGACTATCCACTGCACGAGGTCGGCCGGCTGACCTTGGACCGCAATCCCACTGACTTCCATACCGAAATAGAGCAGGCCGCGTTCGAGCCGAACAACCTCGTGCCCGGAATCGGCGTCAGCCCGGACAAGATGCTGTTGGCCCGGGTGTTCTCCTACGCGGACGCGCACCGGGCCCGAATGGGAGTCAACTACAAGCAGATACCGGTGAACTCACCCAAGGCACCCGTGCACAGCTACAGCAAGGACGGTGCCATGAGGGTCCACAAGGTGTCCGATCCCGTCTACGCACCGAATTCAAAGGGTGGTCCGAAGGCCGACCTCGAGCGCTACCCATACGTGGAGAAATGGGAAGCTGACGGCGAATTCGTCCACGCCGCCTACACCCTCCGCCGGGACGACGACGACTGGGGCCAACCCGGCACGCTCGTCCGCGATGTCATGGACGATGCGGCGCGTGACCGCCTCGTGACGAACGTCGTCGGGCACCTGCGTCACGGTGTGTCCGAACCCGTGCTAGAGCGTGCCATTGAGTATTGGCGCAACATCGACAAGCAGGTCGGCGACCGCATTGCCGAGGGTGTCAACGCCTCCTGAACGGAGCTCGCACCCTACGATTCTTGCGGGCCTCAGTTTTTGGAGCGGAGGCGGGATTCGATCCCGCGACCCCCTCACCACCTTGAGAGAGCGGGCAGCCTCGTTCGCTGCGTACTTAGGCGTAGCTTTCGGCCAGGTCAGCGGGTCGGTCAGGTCCAACCCGTCTATCCAACCGGACCGAATAGGGCTCCATAGTTGGTCAACCAGTTGGGGCAACAAGCCCGTGGTCTGACCAATGGACGCCGAACCTTCTACTGGCCGACTCAAACTTTGACGTTCGGTGGTGCAGCTAGCTATGGCGGCGGCTGATCAGGACGCCGGCGGGGATTCTCATGACCCCTGCCCGTGTTCTGGTAGCTCTGGCGAGGGGTCCACCACCAGAGCGAGAGGCGATGCACCTCCATTACTGGATGGAGTGGGCAGAAGATCCGATCCTCGGTATTGAACCCCCAGTCCTCGAGCACATACTCGTTCCAGGCCCGAGTCACGGCATAGCCAAGGTCGACGTCACCCCCTCGAAACGCCGGCTCGTTCTCGAAGCCGCCAGCGTGCACGACCGCCGCTTCGACACCTTGGATGTCCATCAACTTCAGGCGCGGTTCCTTCTTTTCGAACGCCGGCCGCATCTCGTTATAACGATCGACAACTCGGCCCGTGACAACAAGTCGAGAACCTTCATGGGATTGAGGCGGTTCAACATGACGCCGGGGATCGGGATGGTTCGGCTTTCAAGCCGTTCCATCTGTGGGAGTTCCTTGAGGTCGACACCGCCAAACCCCCCCTCGCGCACGTGATGGGTTCCGATCGTCTGGGCGATGGACTCGTTATCCATTCCTTTGAGCTCACCCTCTGGGTCGGGGATGCCGAATCCAGCAGTCGCTTCCAACGCGGCGTGGTACCCGCGAGTCTGGTGGCGGATAGATGTGATGGTCGGCGTCGTAGACTCGGTACGGAAGGGCTACTTCGTCGATATAGATTCCCCGGTTATTGGGCATCTGGCTAGTCATGTCGCTCCACTCCACTCTTTAGGCTCATGATCGAGCCGCACGCGCTCACTACCACTGATGCCTCGGCTGAGCGCCCATCGCGCCGAAACGCTCGACGCGAGAGGTTGGAGTGAGGCCACACGATCGCGATAATGGCGCGATCCATCCCGACCTCGAGTGTCGGAGAGGAAACAACCGTACCCGCCGGTCACTTCCCCGGAACGCCGAACTTGCCTACGAGCTCGGCCCGCTTCACCTTTCCCATGGCATTACGTGGCAGGGACTCGAGCACGAGCCAACGCTCTGGCACCTTGTAGCGGGCCAGATTGGCGAGGCAGTGGGCGGCAAGCTCCGATTCGTCGATCGCCGCGCCGGGGACGAGCTCGACGGCTGCCACCACACGTTCACCGAGCCGGTCGTCTGGAATTCCGACCACTGCGCAGCTGGCGACAGCGGGCAGTTCCTGCACGATGCGCTCGACTTCGGCCGGGTAGACATTGCCGCCACCGCGGATGATGAGCAGGTCCTTCCGGTCACGGACGTATAGGCGGCCAGCCTCGTCGAGGAACCCGACATCGCCGGTGTGAAGCAGGCCGTCGCGCAGAGCCGCTGCGGTCGCCGCCGGTTGTTGCCAGTAGCCGAGCATCGGGTGGTAGACATACGCCCAAGGCCCATCGTGGACTGGTCCTACGCAGATCTCGTCGTCTACGAAGTGTATCGAAACGTGCGGCAGTGGCCGTCCGCTCGCTCCCGGCACATGCGGGCCGGCCGGGTCGTCGCCGGCCACCACCGTAGGAGCCTCAGTCAATCCGTACGACGAGAGCACCTCCTTGCCAAACTTACGCGTGAAGTTCTCGCGCGTGGCATCGGGGCAGTCGGCTCCGCCGGCCCAGACCTGGTCGAGAGTTTCCAGATCGTCGGGAGACACTCGGTCATCGGCCGCGAGGGAGTGCAAGAGGGCTGGGGAGCTGCTCCATGCATTGATGTGCTCCCGCCGTATCCAATCCGCGACGCCGACGGCGTCGCTTCGGTCCATCGCCACCGCGCAGCCTCCGGCTTGTGCAGTGAGCAGGGTGCCGAGCACCTGCATGTTGAGGACCGTGAGCGCGATGAAATCGCCCTTCCGTAGCGCTGGCCCGTACCGTCGAGTGAACCCGAGCACGGCGCCGGGAACCAACAGGTTGTACTGGCTGTGCACGGCACCCTTCGGACGCCCGGTCGTACCGCTCGTGTACGCAATCGCCGCGGGCGCGGACTGGTCAACCCGCACGGAGACCTTCTCCGCCGGAGCAGCGGCGAAGGCTTCGTGCCATTCCCCACCCTCCTCCGCGACCACGACTTGGAGGTCGGGTAGTGACCGGAGGTCATTGGCGCTCGCCTCGTCGCAGAGCATTAGTGAAGCGCCGCTGTCACCAAGTAGGTACCTCTTTTCGGGAGGGGCGAGGATGCGGTTGATTCCGACCCAGACGGCACCGAGTCGGAGCGTCCCGTGGAAGGCCGCGACGATGTCGATGTCGTTGGGGAGCGACATGGCCACCCGCTGGCCGCGCTCGACCCCGAAGGACCGCAACGCGCTCGCGGCGCGGTCGGCAAGCGAGTCGAGCTCCGCGTAGGACCAACGGCCTGACCGGGTGACTAGCGCCTCCCGCGCAGGATCCACAGCGAGTACTGGGTCGAAGACCTCGGCGACCGAGCCTGGGATCGTGACAGGCACATTCATTGGGTCACTGTCGCGCTCCGCGCCGGGTAATGCCACCCCGCCCTTCGGAATCCGGCGTTCAGTCCAGAGTGGCCAGGTGGTCCAGCGTCCGCGCTCGGTCGTGGACTGTGCCGCAGAGGACCGCGATGAAGTCCGTCACGCCGATGTCTTCGAGGCGCCGAAGCTGGGCCGTCACCGCAGCTTCGTTGCCAGCAAGCGTGAGGTCTCCGGGCCGGTCGACACGTTCGCGATCGAGTACCGCGCGGTAGACGGGAAGGCTCCGGTAGCCCTCGAGTTGGATATCTCCCATCCGCCTTCCGTAGTCATCGTCGTCGGTTACGATGGCCGGTAGCGCGGCACAGACTCGCGGTGCCTGCCTTCCAGCTGCACGAGCCGCTTCCCCGATGAGCGGGACGATCTGTTCATTGAGGGTGATGGGCCCCGTACACCAAGTGATCGTCCCGTCGGCGACAGATCCGGCGAGGCCCAGCATGCGGGGTTGGAGTGCCGCGAGCAAGACGGGCGGACTCGGCGCTCCCGGCGTACTGAGCTCGATGTGCGCACTGACCGAGTCGCCCGAGACGTCGACAGAACCGGTCCGCATCAGTGGGAGTAGCGCGGCGAGGTACTCACGCATGCGGTGCGTTGGTCGGTCGTAGGAGAGGCCGTAGCTGCCCTCGATCCTTGTGCGGTGTGAGAGACCGAGACCCAGTGCCAAGCGTCCACCCGTGGCGGCGCTCGTGGTGAGCGCCTGTGCGGCGAGCACGATTGGGTGGCGCGGAAAGGTCGGGACAACCGCGGTACCGAGCTCGATCCGCGGCACCGCAGCTCCCGCGAGTGCAAGCACGGTCAGCGCGTCGAAACCGGTGCTCTGCGGCAGCCACCCCGACGCGAATCCGCGTGCCTCCAGATCGCGGAATCGCTCGATCTGTGCCTCGACAGGCACGATCTCCTTGGTTGGAAAGATCACCCCTAGCCGCACGGGCGGATACTAGAGCTTTCGCCCACCTTGGTGGTTTGAACCGTCAGGGTTTCTTGGAGCCTCTGATCTGCTCCGTTGGACATAAATTTGGGACAGATGGACTGAGGATAGGCCTGGCCAGCCCAGCGCGACCGACATGGTCGGGTCATGATCGACCTTGATCCGGGATGGACCACGGATCGACGCAAACATTCCCGCCGCGCATAGGCACCGGAACCCGACCCCGCCCAAAAGACGGGGTCGTTCTCTACCATCCGGGCAGTTTGCGATGTCGTAACCCGGCTGGGATGGGGTCTATACCGCGATTCAACCCCGGAGAAACGGGGCCGAGCCTGTTGTCGGAAGGGGTCTATCGGTTCTGCGTACGCTCTCCCGCTGGCGCCCGGAACTTCTCGTAGTAGTTACCGACCTCACCTCGGTACTCCTGGTCGCCACGACGCACCTGATCGTAGTCAGGGGCTTCCTTGACGTCCTCTCGGTCAATGTCGACCTTGACTTCGCGATTGTCCACGTCGATGGACTCAATAGTTCCGGCAGGAATCATGCGTTTCTTGCCGAAGATCCAAAACCCGGTGCCGACGACCATGCACGAACTGCCGACCTCATTGGTGGCTTCGTCAATCTTGCCGATCTTGTGACCATCACGTGTCACAACGTCAAAGCCTGTGATGTCCGGCCTTTGAACAGACGAGTCAACCGGGAATACTTCAATGCGATACGTCCAGATATCAACCATGTTTCCTCCTTACCTCGTCAACACAGCTATACCCGCGCGCGAGCCATCCAATCGCATGCGTTCCACGTGCTGATCGACGAGTGCGGCCGTTTCATCGATACCCTGGCTGCGGTCGTATCTTCGGATGTGGCTAAGTGAGGCGCCCCGCACGATCGCCGTCGAGTCGTCCGCCAGACGCCTTCCTCGAAACCGGCGTTCGGGGGGCACGTGACTTCGAACAGCTTCGGACGGAATCAGCATACCTAGACGGTTTCCGGCTTTGGCTAGCCAAAGCATGTGGGAATCACTGCCCCAGTCATCCGATGGATTCACGGGTCGTGTCGGTGGGTAGTCGTGGATCATGGCCAAAGACCTCACCACGAAGCAGCGGAAGAAGCTGAGCAAAAAGGAGTTCGCTCTTCCGGGTAAGCGCAAATATCCCATTCCGGACAAGGCTCATGCCCGAAACGCGCTGGCGAGGGTTGCGCAGCATGGCACTTCAGCCGAGCAAAAGAAGGTGAAGGCAGCCGTGAAAAGGCGATTTCCCAGCATAGGGAAGTCGAAGCGCAAGTAGAGCCTCACCGGCCGCACACAGTTTCCCAAAGTTGAGTTGCACTGCGTCCTTCCTGCTCACCAGGGAGTTCTTTGAGAAAGCAACTGCCGGGGCACGAGGCGACGGGAAACCGCCACGCAGGACCCGACCGGGGACCCCGGGCCACGCCGACCGAGACGCCACGCCGGCCCAGAGCGCCCACCCGAGAAGCGAGGCGCGGGGCGGGCCGGAAGACGAGTGTCCGGGTAGTCCATGCGAGCGACGAAACTGGCACTTTCACCCACGCTCGGCTCGCTGAGCTCAGCGTTGTGATGACGAAGGCGAGAGATCCGCTTAGCGATCGGACTGCAATCGGCGAGGCTCAGAACGACGTGTGGTGATGAAGCGGTGGATGGCCTCGTTGGCGTGGTCCTGAAACGACGGGTTGGCCAGGTCGGGGAGGATGTCTGCTTGGTTGACCAAGGGACCCTTGAGCGTGTTGGCCGCGCTGGCGTAGAACACGCCGCTCGACAGGGTCGGGTCGGTGACGCCGTCGACCAGTCGCTTCGCGCCCACGTCAAGTTTGTGGGCGAGACCCAGGGTGGGCATGACGTATTTGGCCGCTATACGCATCGGCAATGGGAGGTCACTGGCTGCTTGGGTGCCGGTGGTGTTGCCGGGGCTCACGGTGATGAAGCGGCGGTCGGGGTGTTGGCGGGCCAGGTAGGCCATCCATAGGGCGCCGATGTACTTGGCCTGCCCGAAAGCGAGGTTGAAGTCAGGTTTTCTGCTGGCGAAATAGCTGCCGTCGATGACAGTGGCGAGCTCGTCGGCGGAGTGTGAGACGAACGATGGCCCCTTCATCCGCAGCTTCGGGACCCCCCTGACTGCTTCACTTCCTGACAAGACCGCAACCTCGCCAAGCCGATCTTCTTTCAGGAGCCCTTCGAGGAGGACGACGTGGCCAAGGACGTTCGTCGCGAACACGGTGGTGACCCCGTCAGCGGTCAATTCCAACGTCTGCGGGCCAATGACACCAGCGTTCATGACCAGCGCGTCGACGGATCCGTTGATGGCGTCAAGGCCGGCGCGGACCGAATCCAGATCGGCGACGTCCATGAGAATGATGTCGAAGATGTGCCGGCCGGTCACGGCTTCGAGATCGGCCTTTGCCGCTATCGCCCGATCTTGGTTCCGGCACGCCAGGTAGATCCGCGCCATCTCGGGCCGTAGCGCCAGTTGCCGGGCCACGTCCTTGCCGATCCCGACATTGGCGCCCGTGATGAGCACCGTCTTGCCTGAGGGTATGCTCACGCTGATTCCCTCTCACCTTCTGTGGACGTAGGGAGGCCGTCGAGCAAGCTGAAACGGACATCCATCGCGATACCTCGGACTTCGATCAGCTGCTGATATTCAGGCGAGTTGTACCACCTGAGGGCCGTCTCATGGTTCGGAAACTGCACGATGACCCCTGACGAGAGCATGGGAGCGCCATCAAGGATCTCCCAGTTACTGTTGGCGAGAATTTCGGCTCCGTACTCTTTTGCGGACTTTCCAGCGTGACCGGCGTATTTCTCACGATAGACATCCGGGTCCTTAACTGTGAATTCGACAATTACGTATGCACTCATGTTGATACTCCTTAATAGCTAATCATTGATTGTGTTTCGTGTTTTCACACTTGAACGTCCGTGGTAGGACGGGACTCACGTCGCTGCTCGACCCCCGTCGACCGCAAGCGTGACGCCGTGGACGAAACTGGCATCATCACTTGCGAGGAAGACGATCGCCGCAGCAAGTTCCTCGGGCTGAGCTACGCGACCTGCTGGTGCTAGTGCTGCGAGCTGCTTCACCATCTCGTCGGGGACTGCTTCCATCATGCGGGTGCGCGTCGGGCCGGGCGCAACGGCGTTGACCCGAACACCACTCGGGCCGTATTCGGCGGCCCAGGCCTTCGTCAACAGTTCGAGAGCCGCTCGGCTGGCGCCATACAGAGCCATGCCGGCCTGTCCAAAGCTCGCGACCATCGTGGAGACGTTGACGATCGAACCCCATCCGCGTTCGGCCATGGCTGGTGCCAGTGACGCGACGAGGAAGAACGGAACCTTGACGTTCAGTGCAAAGGTCTCGTCGAACTCTGCTTCGGTGGCTGCGTTGCTTGGTCCGAGCACGGCGACGCCAGCGTTGTTGATGAGGATGTCGACGTGACCGTCGCCTGCCTCAGTGGCCCACTCGACCAGCTCCTGGGCCGATTCCAGGTCGCTCAACGTGGTGAGCCGGAACGTTGCGCTACCGCCGGTGCCTTCGATCTCGGCGACCACGTCTTCGGCTCGTTGTTCGTTGCGTCCCACTACCAGTACGTCAGCGCCGCGGGCGGCCAAGGCGATGGCCGCAGCCTTGCCGATCCCGCTCGTCGAGCCCGTTATCAGAGCGGTCTTGCCTTTTAGGTCAGTCATACGTTGTTTGATCCTCTCGCTGAAAATGGGTGGCACAACTCACTCTGACAGTTCGGTACTGGGTTGTCAAACTCAAAATCCTGTTAATCTGAGTGCATGGTCGACGAGACGAGTGACCGGCCGAGGCTCACCCCCAAGGGAGCACGCACCCGGGCGCGAATAGTGGAGGAGGCCGCCGCCCTGATCCATGAACGCGGGGTCGCGGGCACCACCTTGGAAGACGTCAAGGTGGCGGCGGAAGTCAGCGGCTCTCAGATGTACCACTACTTTCCCGACAAGAACGAACTCGTGCAGGCGGTGATCGACTACCAGGCCGAGACCATCGTCAATCGCCAGCGGCAGGCGCTCAGCAGCGCGAACGGAGTCGAAGTCTGGCGGAACATGGTGATCACCGCAGCGAAGCGCACCAAAGCAAAGGGGGGCTGCCAACTTGGCTCGCTCGTTGGTCAACTCGCCGAGAGTGACCCCGAGGCCCGAGCGCTCATCGCGGCAGGGTTCGATCAGTGGGCAGCCGCCATCGGCGATGGGCTGAGATCCCTTCATGCCGACGGGAAGCTCCCGTCGGACATCGGCCCGGACGACCTCGCCACTACTCTGCTCGCCACGCTCCAAGGGGGACTGCTACTCGCCCAGGTTCAGCAGAGTCCCCGTCCGTTCGAGACTGCCGTCAATACCCTCCTCGCCCTTACCATCGGCAGATGAGCCCAAGCCGGGCTCATTCACAGCCATCGCCGAAGTCGGCTCACGGCTTTTTGGACGACGCACGTGCTTCCACACGATGCTCTTGCAGACCCGCTGCCATTCGGGATGCAGGACACATCGCTGCGCCCAGTGGGTTGCTCAGGTCGGGCTCTCTGTGAGCTCATTGAGGCG
This sequence comes from uncultured Acidimicrobiaceae bacterium, assembly GCA_963787485.1. Lineage (GTDB taxonomy): Bacteria > Actinomycetota > Acidimicrobiia > Acidimicrobiales > RAAP-2 > Bog-473. The sequence goes on from CAWBDF010000003.1 coordinate 610,061, forward strand.
ACCCTGAGTGCTCGTGGCTCTTGGACGTGGACCGGCCTCGTCAAGATTGACGGAATTCGATGACAGCTCCTCGCGTGGGGGAGACGTTCCACCTCGACCTCGACGGGACGGCAATTGCCGGCCGCTACATCGAAGTCGATCCCCCGCACCGCATGCTGCTGAGATGGGACCGGCAAGGAACTGACACAGCGACGCCGACACCGACATTCATTGAGATCACGCTCACCCCGACAAGTGACGGTCACAAATGTGAGGGTGCAATTCTCCGGCCTAGGTGGGGAGGATGCCGCTTTCTATCCGCAACTCTGGGCACGTCACCTTGACCGGATCGCAGCTGTCTTCGCTGGCGCCGAACCCGCGCATGTCAACTGAGTCAGGAACCGCATCCTCTGACTCCGATCCCCAAGTCCACCACTGGAGTCGCGACGTGACCGGAGCAGACGGCACTAAGGGCCCTGACAGCAAAAAGGCCGCACCACGCGAACCAATCAAAACCTCGGCGATCACGGCCACCGTCAGCAGCAGATTCCAAGCCACCAGGAGTGCCATGATTGCGGTCGGCCGAGCCCGAGCGGCCGAAGACCCTCCACGCATAGTCGTCCATTGTGATGGATCGCAGGGGTGGCGGCACAGGTCTGAAGGACTCATTTGTAGGGTGACCCAGTAGCCGGGACAATGGACACTCATGGCCCGCCGCTGAGTGCATAGGTCTCCCACGTCCCATCATCCAGCGGGATGTACAACTCCATCGTGCAGACGCCGTTCCGCGGAGGTCGAAGCGGCGAGACGTCGGCATAGATGGAACGCCCGCTGAACGTCCACGACAAGAAGGTCCACCGAGCAGACGAATCAGCATCCTGCGCTTGGACTGACGCGAGGTTGCCGATGAAATGTGGACCGCTGTCGTAGTACCTCCGACCGCAATAGTCGATCCGCTCCGGCACCTTCCAGAAGGCGAACGTTCCATAGTCCCTGCGGCTGAGTAAGGCAGCGGCTGCTGGGTAAGCAACGACCACCGCGAGAAGTGCCAGAAGGACGATGATCGGCACCCACCCCTTTCGGAGACGCGCACGCTCATCAGACTCCGCAGGAGTCAGTTCGGTCCATAGGGAGTCATCAAGACTCCCGACCTTGGTCACGGACTCAGGTTAGGCGGAGGTCGTCGATCACCGGGTGCGGGTGGTGCCCCAATCCGCCGGGAGAGTGCGGCACTCGGTGACGCGGGTGTGCTGAGCATGGTCAGCCAGGATCGGGCGATACCAATGGATTGGCTTCCAAGTTTCCTGGCGCGTTCAACTCGGTGTTGGCTTGGCGCCCGCGGCCGCGAGCCTGTCCTTGGCCTCATTAAACACGTCGTCGGGGAGCGGGCCCTGGGTGGCTGCGGCCAAGTTGTCGTGGAGATGCTCAACGCTGCTAGTGCCGACGATGGTGGTGTCGAGGTGGGGATTCGACAACGTAAAACGCAGCATGAACGACATGCGGCTCATCCCATCGAGCAGCTCGTCGAGCCTGGCGTTGCTCCAGTAGTCCTTCATGGTCTCGTTGGAGACCATGTAATACCTCCGGTTTTGCCAGTCGTCGGGGGCGCCGCGGGCCACCCCCCCTCGGATAATGATGCCCATTCCGGCGTCAGATGCTCTGGCAATGACTTCCTCGTGCTCACGTTGCATGGCTGAATAGGGGATCTGGAAGGCGTCGAAGACGCCCATATCGATCTGTTCGTTGAGGGTGGGTAGGACGGCAGACACTCCGACAAAGCGCACCTTTCCCTCGTCCCGCAGGGCGAGAGCTTCGGCGAGCGCGTCCTCGGCCTCGAATTCCTCGCGACTCAAGCTGCGGTGGAACTGCACGAGGTCGAGATAGTCGGTCCTGAGCATGCGCAGGCTGTGTTCCACACCCCGGCGGATGTTTTCTGCTGTGTGGATGTGGTCGCTACCCTGTGGGGCGTCGGGCACGCATCCACATTTGGAGGCGAGGACGTACTCCGAGCGGCGGTGGGAGATGAACTTGCCGATCAACTCCTCGCTGCGTCCGTAATCGATGGCGGTGTCGATGAAGTTGATGCCCTCGTCGAGCACCGTATTGAGGAGCCGGCCTGCTTGCTCATCGGAGATCTGGGAAGCAGGTACTTGGGGGCGCGAAGTTCCCCTCAGTTCCATCGCCCCAAATCCCAATGTGGTGACTTCGAGCCCGGTTTTCCCAAGCGCACGCCGCGGTAGTTGAGCCATCCACACGCCTCCTGACGAAATTCATGGTGTGATTATCGACTCTGGCCGAGGTCACCACCGATGTCAGCCGCAGTCTGTCACCGTGAGCGTCGGCTGTGCAGCTGGACAAGGTTTCCGGTCGAGCTGGGAACAGATACTGCCGGGAGAGGCATCCCTGCTTTTCCGTGATCATCGGACAGAGAGGTGATGTCCCCGTTCGCCGGTCCTGCGCGCACCCTTCGGCACAACGGGGTCACTGTGCGATGGGCGCACCAACGGACAAAGATGGATCCGGTGGCCAGACAGATAACCCATCGGCACGGGACATCAACGCTGCGAGGGCCGTCTGGGAGCAGCGATTAGGCCCAGAGGGGTTCGTCAACTATCGAAAGGCATTCCACATGCACATAATTGGCTGGGCACTTGCAATGCTGTTCCTCGCCGCGTTCAGTGCTGCCGGCTTCGCCGAGGCAAACACCCTGAACGATCGGAATGATTCTCGCCTTCGCTTCAGTGTTGTTACTCATGGTTCCAAGCGTGTTCGTGATGGCTCGGGCGACGCGGCTGGTTACGGCCTATCACGGTCTTCCCGCACAATGTCGTCGCTCGCTCAAGAAGAACAGTTGGCGAGACACAGGCCTGTTTGACCGCTGGGTGCACGTCAACGGGCACTCACTAACACGTAGTGCCACCGGGCGACTCCGGTGCTCCCGCAATTACTGAGGACCAATCTCGCAGCGGTGGACCCTCATGGGAGCTTCACAACATCATTGGCGTACGGGGCTACCCTGACCCCGCTCGGTATCGGCACTTTCCGGTCGGTCAGGCGACCATTGACACCGTCGACCGAAGCAGCGGGGTTGGGGCGACGCTACAGTTCGCCGCGGTGACACTCCAGGGCGGGAAGGCAGACACACGATGATCCGGACGCGCCTTACCGATCTCGTCGGATGTACGGCGCCCATCCAGCAGGCTCCAATGGGCACGGTTTCGTCGCCGAGCCTCGCGGTCGCTGTCGCCGAGGCCGGAGGCATCGGCTCGATCAATACTCTCGGCATGGCGAGGGAAACCCTTGGGCAGCACCTTGATGACATGCGTCGGCAGACCGAAGGCGTGCTCGCGGTGAGCTTCCTGACTAACAACATCGACACCGACGCCGTCGCGGATGCCGCATCCCGTGTGCGAGTCATCGACTTCTTCTGGTGCGACCCCCGGCCCGAGTTAGTCGAAAACGCCCACCAGGGTGGGGCGATGGTCAATTGGCAGGTCGGATCGGTGGAGGAGGCTCGGGCGGCGGTCGGGGCAGGCGCCGACATGGTCGTCGCCCAGGGCGTGGAGGCTGGCGGTCACTGTCGTGGCGACAGCCCCCTGCTACCTCTGCTCTCCGAGGTGCTCGACGCCGTTGACGTGCCCGTCCTCGCCGCTGGAGGCATCGCCGACGCCCGCGGTGTCGCTGCCGCTCTGGCGGCGGGAGCTTCGGGCGTGCGGATGGGGACGCGGTTCATCGCCACCGAGGAATCGGCAGCCCATGCTGACTACGTCGCCGCGATCCTTGCGGCCGGGGCGAATAGCACGCGCATCACCGATGCCTTCAATGACTGTCCACTGTGCGAATCGTCGCCACGTGCCCGTGTGCTTATCTCAGCGATCGATGCAGTGGATTCGATCGATGTCGACGTGGTCGGGATGATGCAGAGTGCCGATGGGGAAATCCCCGTGCCGCGCCGCTCCTGGATACCCCCAACCAAGAACGTCAGCGGAATTGTCAAGGCGATGTGCATGTACGCAGGCGAATCTGTCGCCCTCGTCAATACAGTCCTGCCGGCGTCACAACTCGTCCTTTCCCTTGTCGAAGGCGCCGATTCTCTACTTGGGGCGGTACAGCGAAGCTGACTGAGTCGCAGCGAGCCCTAGCGAGGGCAGCGCACGGCGAACCCTACGGACGGCGTAAGGGAGGACGGCACAGCACCGCTCAGGATGTCCTCCGCTGGTGACTGTGGCGACATCTGACCGAGCGATAATGCCGGATACCGGGCGGCCCGCCGCCAGAGCCCCTGCACCACTCGTGCCGCCGGGTGCGCCCACGGCCGGCGGCGAAGTGGGGCAGTCGAGTTCCGCGTATCCTGTCGACCCTGTGAGGTCCGTTGACCGCGAAGTGCGACTTCGTCATCGGGTGAACGTGATGTGAGTGACCCCGCGAGGCGTCGACACTGCCTCCACGTCGTACTGCTGTTCCAATGCTTCCAAGCCGTCCCACAGCCGAACACCGCGGCCGAGCAGGATCGGAACCTGCACGACGTGCAGGTAGTCGACGAGGGCGGCGGCGATGAACGCGCGCATCATCGTCGGGCCCCCGCCGATGCGGACGTCCTGACCGGCTGCTGCGTCCACCGCCACCTTGAGTGCATCCGCTGGCGCGGCGTCGAGGAAGTGAAACGTCGTACCGCCCTCCATCTCCAGCGACGGGCGCGGACGGTGGGTCAGGACGTACGTCGGTGTGTGGAATGGCGGATTGTCGCCCCACCACCCGCGCCACTCCAGGTCGTCCTGCCAGCCCGGAGGGCCGAACTTGCCCGCGCCCATGATCTCCGCACCGATCCCTGGTCCGTGCCGGCCGGCCATCGCATTGTCGACACCCTCACTGCCGCCCGACTCGCCGAGGAGTTCATGGCGTCCGAACTGAGTGGCGAACATCCACTCGTGTAGCCGATGCCCGGCGTGGCCGAACGGTGTCTCAAAGGTCTGCCCCTCTCCTGTGGCGAAACCGTCGAGCGAGATCGAGAAGTTGTGGATGCGTACACGCGACACGGTGGCTCCTTGGGGTGGTGGTTGGGCTTAGAGGACAACCAGTATTCATAGGCCGCGGTACTCGGATCCACCGCGATGAGGGTTGACCCACCGAGCCGGCGATCTGGGACACGCCCTTCAGAGCCGCCGCCCAAACTCCCTGAGCCCCGTAAGCCCCTCAAGGTGTTTGGGGAGAGGCTGACTCGACGTTTTCGCTGTTCTTTAGGAGGACTTCCTAGTCATACAGGTTTCCGTCGATTCGGAAGACAAGGGTGCCGCCTGCAACGTCCTCTTTGCCCGTCGACCGGAACGTGAGGTGGTGGTCAGCGTACGTGCCCGTCGCTTGGATGGGGATGTCCATCCGTGCGGGATTCTCACCGAAGGGGTGGCCTGACCCCGCAAGATGGGGACCGCACCCGTCGCCAGTGCCAGTGCCAAATGCATCGAACGTGATCTCATTGACACCAAGGTCGATGGTTGCTGATTCTTTGGAACTCGTTCCGTGGAAGCCGCCGATGTCTCCAATGACGCCGGGGTCTTTGAACGGGTAATGCGCTATGCAGGTACCGTTCGTCCCCTGGGCTGTCTGTATGAGCGTGAATGGCACGAACGACCCCTCGTGGGTCCTGAGTTGCAACGTAGCGTTGTCGGGTCACTGGAAATGCACTCTCAGGGTTGCGCTGGTGGCAAAGCCTCCGAAGTGGCCGTTGTCGCCCGACCAAGGCTGCTCGGTCAAGACAATATGGACCGTCCCGTAGAGATGGAGCGGGTAAGGCAGCAGACCGGCACCGGCGGGAGCGCTGCTTCCCATCGTGGCAGCGAGCATTATGACCACGCCGACCATAAACCCTGCCAAAGTCCGCCACCCCTTGGGCGGCCCTAATACCTTGGCGTAGTCGTATACGGCCACAGACTTGGAGAGTAGCAACGCTTCCGATTGCACGCGCTGGACTCGTGCAGCGCCTCGGTATCCGTGAGGTGCCGATGTGCCACGTTCGCGAATGTCTCCTTCCCGGCGTTCTGGGCTAGTCAAACCCATGGCCTGCGGCCTGGGCATCAGTCCTCTGACCGGCTGAACCAGATCCTGCCGCCGGCGCCGAGCTCGCTGGTTCCGCCCGAGGTCCCTAAGTACATTGACGGTGTAAGGGTATGCCGGCGGTGGGGAGTTCTCATGGCTGAATTGCGATTCTGTGCCTACCAGTATCAGCACCTTCCCTTCGTCGAAATGCGCGAGCAATGGAGAAGAGCCGAAGATCTGGGCTTCGACGTGATGTGGAATGTGGACACAGTGGTGGAGCCGGACCGAGCGCGACATCCGATGTTCGACGGTCCCGCGACGCTGGTCGATCTGGCCACTACTACTTCCAGGATTCGGATCGGCACACTGATCTCGAGTTTGTACTTTCGAAGCCCCGTGACCTTGTCGAAGGCTGCGATGACTGTCGATCACCTTTCGGGTGGGCGCGTGGAACTTGCACTTGGCGTTGGTGACCCTTCCGCCGGTGCGGCCCAGGCGGGCGTGGATTGGTCCCCCGCCGAGCGGGTAAAGCGGTTCCGTGAGTTCGTTGAACTCATTGATCTGCTCCTACGCCAGGAGATCACGACCTACGAAGGTCAGTTTTACCGTTGTCGAGAAGCGGAGACGATTCCCCTTCCGCTGCAACGTCCCCGGCCCCCCATCACGGTGGCAGCGCATGGGCCAAAGATGCTCGAAATCACCGCGGAATTTGCCGACGGCTGGAGCTCGTGGGGCGGTTATGGGATCGAAACCGAGGACGACTTCTACCAGGCAACGCGAGAGCGCGCGGAGCTCCTGGCTGATCTGTGCCAGGCGCGTGGGAGGGACCCTGCGTCGATTCGGCATTCGCTCGTGTGCTTCCCCCCTTTGACTCCGTGGGCCTCTCTGTCAGCCTTCCGCGAGATGGTCGAGCGCTACCAGGGGATCGGCATCGACGAGTTCGTGCTCTATTGGCCGCGCAACTGGAATCGGCAAGCGATGCACGAGGACAGGGTGTTCGAAGAAGTGATGACATCAGTGGTCCCAGAACTCCGCGCCGACGGGCTCGCGCGGCAGGCCTGAGGGTCGCCTCCGACCCGGCAGCGTACGGGGCTACTTTTCGACCGTTGGCCGGACGCACGCGACTACTGGTTCGCTGGGGTCCATTGGTGCTGCACGATGACCCGCTGTCCGATGACCTTGCTCGCATGATCACGTACGTAGGCCTGGTGCAGCGGGTGCTCGACGTAACGACGGGCTGCAGCGAAGTCGGAGAAGTCCATCACGGCAACGAGATCGAAGTTGTCGTCGAAATGACCTGCATCATCTCCCCACGTCAGGTGCAGTAGCTGCGGGATTGAACGTAGCCCCTCAAGCGAATCACGAAAGGCTTGCTGTTGCTCAGGTGAGACGCCTTCTGCCCATCGGCACGCCACGACCTGTCGGAACATTGATGCACCTCCCAAGGACCAAGGCTTGGACTTCGGAGACTTCTTAACAGCTGGTGAGGGCGGAGGCAGCTTTTCCCGGAATCGTCTATTCGCGATGCAACCCCAGCCCGGGCATTTCCCCAACCAACGGGTGCGTCCCAGGCCCCTACGGTAACCAAGCTTCCTGGTATCTTCTCGTCGATGGCACTCATGAGCTCGTCTACACGGGTGGTTCCCTGTGGACTCTGGGGGGCGAGTCTGGAACAACTCTCTTCGGCATTGATATTTCCACGGGTGCCGCGACGGATTACCCCGTGCAGACGGAAGGCGAGGGCTTAGTCGCTGGCACTGGTTTGCCGAACACGCTGTTTACGTATGACCGCTGTGACAGCCCGCTTGACATGAATGCCATCGATGTGTCGTCCACGCCCGCTGTGGAAGCCTCTGGATTCTTTGCCTCGCCCGACATCGAAAATGTTGAGGACATCGCCATCTCACCCGATGGCACTCATTTCGTCCCTGCGGGCGGTTATCCGTACGACTTCACAGAATTCAACACATCGAATTTCCTTCCCACCGGCACTGTGTATCCAGGAAATCCCTATCCGAGCGCCGTTGCCATGACGTCGGCCAACGGAGGACTCTTCGCCGGAGGTTTGAACGGTGCTGGCAACGACCTTGTGGTGTACCCCCTGGACAATCCGTCTGATCTCGTTCTCAGCTACCAGTTTCCGACCACAAATGGCGAAACTAATAATGATGAAACCGACCCAAGAGGAATCGCCTTCGGCCCTGATGGAACTTTGTTGTTCGTCGTCAGCGATGATGCGTTCGGGGTCGGTCCCGAGTTCCACGTGTTCAACATCGGCGATCTGGTCAATCCCCCTACGCAGGCCCCCGAAGCATCGATCACTTTCCTCTTCCCAATTCTGGCCATGGGCATGCTGGGGGTGTTCGTATCCGTGCAACGCAACCGCAAGTCGAGGCAGTTCGATATAGATACTCGCCAGGAGGACATCATCTGAGTCTGATCCTCACGGGGGCGTCCCTTGTGCCGAAATATGCCGCCAACCCGGCAGCGAGGACGGGGGCACCCTCGTACTTCTCATGCTCGATGGAGCGCTCCCACTCCCGATACTTGATGACCTCGCTCTCCTCCATGCCTGGAAAGGCTAGGTGCGCCGAATCATTGGCGGATAAGCGTCGCAGGGCCGGGGCGAATAGGGGCACCCCGCGAGACAGTTGCACGATGTTTGGGGACATTTGACGAACAGGTTTCGGCGGATCTCCTTCGGGATCATCAAAGGGTGGCCATCGTCCTCACGCTCCGAGGCAGTCAGCGCAACCATCCCCGAGTGCGCAGTCCGAATCTGGCTCTTCGCGTTGAACTGGGGAGCGTGACGTAGCGAAGTATCCGCCAACGCGGCCAGGGGTCCCGACATCGTTGAGGTTGCTTGACGACCTAACGAGGAGGACCCCTGACGATGGACGACGCTACCGGCCTGGCAGAAGCACTGTTGGGACTCAACGGCTTCCGGGTGCTGGCCGTCGAAGAGACCCCCTCCGAGGTGGTCGTCATGGTCGAGACGACGGCTGACTTCGTGGGGTGCCCGACCTGCGGCGTGCGCGCCGAAGCGAAGGACCGAGTCAGGGTCGACATCAGGGATCTTCCTTGCTTCGGTCGCCCAGCACGACTCGTCTGGCTGAAGCGGCGCTGGCGCTGTATCGACCCCGGCTGCGCGGTCAAGACGTGGACCGAGGGCACTGAGCACGTCGCCCCAAGGGCCGTGCTCACGCTGCGTGCCGGGGCAGAGGCCACCCGCCAGGTCGGAGAGCTCGCTCTCCCGGTCGCGGTCGTGGCCCGCGAGCTCGGGGTCTGCTGGTGGACCGTGATGGACGCCGTGGTCCTCCACGGCGCGCCACTGATCGAGGACCCGAGGCGAGTGAAGAGAGTCCGCGCCCTCGGCATCGACGAGACCTCGTTCCTCTCGGCCACCCCCGAGCACCGGAGCATCTACGTGACCGGGCTGGTCGATCTGGACCGCAAGAGGATCATCGACCTGGTGGAGGGAAACGCTGCGGTTGACCTGCGCCGATGGTGGGCCGAACAGGACCCGGCCTGGGTGAGGGCCATCCGTGTCGTCGCCACGGACCTGGCCGAGAGCTATCGCTCGGGCACCTCCCCGCACCTCGACCATGCGATCCGTGTCGCCGACCCGTTTCATGTCGTGAGAATCGCCAACCGCTGCGTCGACAAGGTGCGCCGGCGGGTCCAGAACGAGACGCTCGGGCACCGGGGAAGGAAGGCTGACCCGCTCTATCGGATTCGCAAGCTGTTGCTCGCCGGTTACGAACGCCTCGATGAGAGGGGTCATGACCGCGTGCTGCTCAGGGCTGCGTCACGGCGATCCGAACGACGAGCTCTTGGGTGCGTGGTTGGCCAAAGAGTCGGTGCGCGACATCTACCTGAGCGAGGATCCCAAGGTCGCCCGCGTGCTCCTCGACAAGGCCATCGTCGGATGCCAGGACGACGACGTCGAAGAGATCCGTTCGCTCGGCGCCACCCTCGAGCGCTGGCGCACCGAGATCTTGAACCACCACCGCACCGGAGCGTCGAACGGTCCGACCGAGGGGCTGAACCTGTGCGTGAAGAAGGTCAAGCGTGCCGGACGGGCTTCACCTGCTTCGAGCACTATCGACTGCGGGTCCTTCTTCACGCGGGTGGTGTCACCTGGCCCAGGCGTCCATCCCCGCCGAGGATCAGAATCCGCTCTCCCCACTCAAACGCGTAGGGCCCCGAATCTTCGACAAGATCGAGTTCCTTGCTTATGGCGTCGGCGTGGTTGAGAAACGCCGAACCTCTGGAGGCGTGATGGAGATGATCGTGGTTCCGAAATCGCCTCCGCCAGCATTACCCGATGACGGAGCGGTTGTGCCCAGAAACCCCGTTCAGCCGCGTCCGCCTACGGGAGCTTCCATCTCCGAGCGAACTACAAAACCATTCGGATAAGTGTCGTCCTCCCCGGCAATGTACGGGGACATTTAGCTTTGGTTGCGGGCATCCACCGATTTGGCGGAAGCCCTTCGTAGGGTGCGTCGGGTCGGTTCTTCTGGCTTGACTTTACGGGGGTCGGAGCGGGCGACAGCTCGACTCCACAACGGTGATCGTCGACCAGACGAGCCTCCCGACGCACGTGCATCCCTTTTCTGGAACTCGGCGGCCGAGCATGGATTCGGACCCCTGCTTCTGAATGTCTGGATGGTCACACCCCTGCGGAACGTGCAGCGGTCGACGACGCAGAGCCGACTGATCAAACCGTTGAGCGAAAGGACTACGCGATGAGTGAAGTGAGGTTGGGCATCGACGTCGCCTGTCGGGCTGACCACCGGGCCAGCCTGGCCGACGAGCGAGGTGAGTTCATCTGGTCGTCATGGAAGTTCCGCACGACGACCGCTGACCTCGAACGGTTGTGGGCGAAGATCCCCGACGGTGTGTCGGTGACCGTCATTCTCGAGCCCACCCGCAACGCTTGGGTGCCCTTGTCGGCCTGGCTCCAATCCCGCGGCGCCACGGTGATCTTGGTGCCACCCGAGCAGTCGGCCGACTTGAGGGATTACTACAACAAGCACACCAAGACCGACCGCTTGGATTCAAAGGTCCTGGCTCGTCTGCCGCTGCTGCACCCAGAGGGTCTGCGGGGCATCGACAACCTCGGTCCGGCGCGAATCACTGCGTCGTGCCGTGCGGCACCGCTTCAGCCTGGTCAAGCGGCGCAGCAGCCGCAAGCCTCCGACTCGATGCTCTGGTCGAGCTGCTCGGTCCGGGGTGGGCCGACTCCCTCGGCTCAGCCACGGCGTCGAAAACCGCCCTGGTCATATTGGAGAAATACGCCGATCCACGGGCTCTCAAGCGCCTCGGACGGAGCCGGCTGACCGCGTTGTTGATCCGCTCGAGTTCGGGACTGTGGCGCGAAGACAAGGCCGACGAACTCTTGGCCATGGCGAGCGAGACACTCGAGCTGTGGTCATGCGGGGGCATCGACTTCAGCGAGTTGGCCCACGACATCGCCTCGGAGGTCCGGGTGCTCCGCCGCCTCGACGACGAGATCGCCGCGGCCGACAAGCGGATCGCCGTGCTCTATGACGAGACCGACCCGGAGGGCATCGTCCGCTCAGCCCCGGGCCTCGGGCCCGTCCTCTCGGCGGCCATTTTGGGCAACGCAGGCGACTTCAACCGCTTCGCCAACCTCGCCGGCGTGCGCTCGTTCACGGGCTTTGTGCCCAAGATCGACCAGTCCGGACTGGTGGCCGCACACAAGGGCATCACCAAGGCCGGGGACGCCGGCCTGCGCCAGGCTCTCTACATGGCAGCCGATCACGCTCGCCACATCGACCCGACCCTCGCTCAGCGCTACTACCGACTCGTCATCGTCGAGGGCAAGCACCACAACTCGGCGCTGTGCTCGGTCTCGGCCGTCCTCATCACCCGGATCGCCGCCTGCTGGCGCAAGGGTGAGCTCTATCAACTTCGAGATGAAGAGGGCGAAGCCATCACCGAAGCCGAAGGCAAGGCGGCCTGCGCCGACCGCTTCAAGATCGACCCCAAGGTTCGGGCCGCCCGCCGTCGGAACACCCCGGCAAAAGTCTTCAAGAACAGGGTGGCGGGTCGAGGCAGAAAGGAGTCGGCCCGAAAGGTCGCTCCGGCCACCGACCCGCCAGGAAAAGACGCTAGCGAAAATGTGGCCTGAGGGGCTTGACTGCCGTTAGGAACTCACCCTGGCAACCGGTATCGAATTTGCATCCTTCAACTCTCGCTGAGAACGGACGATTATCTTCCTAGTGGATTTCGCTCTGGTTCCGACAAAGATTCGGCAGACTATTGAAGGCCAGCTCGAGGCGGGAGAACGTTGCGCGCTCTCCTACGTTGCTTCTCGAACAGTCGATCTCACGGTGGCAAGCGGCAGACTCTGTTTGACCAATCAGAGACTTCTTTTCGTTCCGCTGGGTTTCAACGTCAGGGGTCGAGCACCGTGGTCCGTCGCAATTGAAGACATCTCTGGAATCGAGATCGCTCCGAGGACCTGGCAGCCCTACAACGGCGGCCTACGCAGCCGACTATTGGTTTGCTGCTCAGACGGTGATGAGCAGTTCTTCGTTGTGAACCATGTAGATGCCGTTGCGGGCGAAGTCCATAGCTGGCTCAGCTACCGCCGGAGTGACAGGCAAGAGCAACCCTGACCCGGCGGACGGGGGCAGTCTCAGAAGTTGCGGCTCCGCCGCTGGCGCTGTCGGGCGCCCATGACGTCTTGCAGCTGCGCCGTGTCCACGAACTGCTGGAACCTCGTCACTTTGCCGTCACGAAGCTTGAAGACGTGGCAGACCTGTGCGTCCAAAGTCTTGCCAGTGGCCTTGAAGGTACCCGTGTATCGCCCTTCGACGACGACCGTGTCGCCTGCATCGTAGAAGTCTTTCGGACGAATGACGAAGGTGCCGTCAAAGTCTGCTCCGATCTTCACGAACAGGTTCTGCACGATGGCGTCTAGTCCCCTCCAAGCCTTGCCGCTCGGCTGGTACGGATTACCTTCTGCCTCGCTCCACTCGATGTCCGGGTCCATCATGCCCAGGAGGGTGGGAATGTCACCTCGACTGAAGCAGTCGTACGCATCTCGAATCAGCTGGACGTTGCCCATTTCTTCGACCTCCTCTGGCTTTTCCAACGGGAAGCGTAGAGGGGTTGGTCACTCTTTGCTCTCGGGGTTTTCTGCGTACCGCAGTGTGCCGAAGTACCCCCTGTCCGGTAGGGGGCAGTCTGGACCCGATCCTGTAGTTACCGCTGCCTCGCAGCCTCGACGACAGCATTTCCTACTTGGAAGGCGAGTTCTTGATCTGTCCAAAACGAGATGCTCTCTCCGTCCCTGTAATGGAGGACGAGCATCGTCTTGCCATTTCTTTGCTCCTTGACCTCAGCACTCTCGTATGCATTCAGCGGCATATCAAGGATGGCTCCGAGGCGATCCGTAGCAAATTGAATGTGGCCGGTGGTGAGGACGAGCCATCCTTGGCCATCGTCCCGAGACTCGGCATATGGGTTCTCCCGCCACAATCCCGGGGCCTCTCGGATAATCGCCTCATCGGAATCGTCAGTGGAGCTAACCGCCAAGCTCAGAGGTAAAGGTATTCCATCGTCCATCGAGACTCCCGGCGTGATGATCCCCTTGCAACGGTAGCTGTTGGCCGACTGCGGAATCCGAGAAGCGGTCAGATGCACCCTGGTCCGATGCGTACGGGGTCATTCTACTTCGTGAGAATCCCCGATCGATAGGTGGAACTTCAGATCACCCCAACGGACCGTCAGCGCCGATACACCACGAGGATTCGGCATGCACTGGGCAGCCCGTCCGCAGCGATCTGGGCGCGCCACTGACATCGCCGCTATGGTCACGTTCCTCATGAGCGACGAAAGCGAATGGGTCCAAAGCGAGAGCATCGGTGTCGATGGCGGCACCCTTATGCGTCCGTAGACCATGGCACAGACGAGTTCTCAACGGAACAAGGCCTTGGTCCTTGAGTTCTGGCATGCGGCGTTCGACGACCGGGCGCGGTTTTTCACCGACGACATCGTGTGGCACCTGCCGCCCTCGGTCAGGCACCCGGGGATCGAACCGGACGTGTACGGCGATGACGTTCGGGCCCTCTTCGAAATGGGTTTCGAGATCTATGAACCTGAGATGACGTGGGAGATCGGGCACGTAATCGCAGAGGACGACATGGTCGCACTGCACTGCACAATGCACGGACGCACAAAGTATGGCAAGACCTACGACGGGCCATACCACATGCTCTTTCGGTTCGACGGCGACAAAATCGCAGAGGGCTGGGAATTTCTCGACACCGCTTACGCGTGGGAACGGAACGGCCTAATCCCTGCCGCCGACAGCGACGGCCCGTAGCGCACTGGAGGCGGTGTCGCCTACTTATTGGGCGTATTCGATTGTAAGGGGCCGCGCTGATAGCTGACCTCGTCAGGTTGCCACAATGGCGAAGGCACAACCCCTGCCTCCGATGTGCCGGACTGGGGAACCCCAATGGCGCATGCCGGGATGGGGTCGTGACGGAGTGGCGGTGGCGGGGCGCGTGTTTCGAACCTGGGCGGGCGGAGTGGTGAGTGGTGCGTTTCGCGACCCAATATCTCCTATCCCGCTAGTGTGTCGCCTCAGAGATTCGTGAGCAATATCGTGCGAGGGACGCCAGGATCTCATCGGCCGTCTTGACCCAGATGTAGGGACGTGGGTTCTCGTTCCAGGTCGTGATCCAACTCTTGATGTCACGCTTGAGATGGGCCACCGAGTGATGCGCACCTCGTTTGATCTTCTTGGTAGTCAACTCTGCAAACCAACGTTCGACGAGGTTGAGCCAACTCGAACCGGTCGGCGTGAAGTGCAGGTGGAATCGCGGGTGGAGAAGCAGCCATCGCTTGATGGCCGGCGTCTGATGGGTGGCGTAGTTGTCCAAGATGAGGTGGACGTCGAGCTCTGCGGGCACTTCGGCGTTGATCCGCTCCAAGAACTTCTTGAACTCGATGCCCCGATGCCGTTGGTGCAATGAGGAGATGACCTTTCCGTTCAGCGTATCGAGCGCGGCGAAGAGTGACGTGGTGCCGTGGCGCACGTAGTCATGGCTCCGGCGCTCAGGGACCCCGGGCAACATGGGAAGAACGGGCTGGAATCGGTTGAGCGCTTGAATCTGGGACTTCTCATCGACGGCGAGGACCACGGCCCGCTCGGGCGGGTCCAGATAGAGGCCGACCACGTCTTTGACCTTCTCGACGAACAAGGGGTCGGTGGAGAGCTTGAAGGACTCGGCTCGGTGGGGCTGGAGCCCAAAGGCGGCCCAGATGCGCCCGACGCTGGCCGGCGAGATCCCCGTTGCCTTGGCCATGGATCGGGTCGACCAGTGGGTGGCGTCGTCGGGCATCTCCTCGAGGGTCTTGACGATCACCGTTTCGACTGCATCGTCGCTGATGCTGCGGGGCACGCCCGGCCGTGGGTCATCGCTCAACCCGTCGAGCCGTTCAGCGACGAACCGAGAGCGCCACTTGCCCACCGTGGCCGGGCTCACCCCGAGAATGGCCGCCACTTCGAGATTCGACACCCCAGAAGCGCACAACAGAACGATCCGACAGCGCAACGCCAAACGTTGCGCGCTCTTGGGTCGACGGGCCCATGGCGCGAGGGTCTCGCGCTCTTCCTCGCTCAACACGAGCTCTGCCTTCGGCCGGCCACGCTCTGCCATCACTGCCTCCCATCGTCGCTGATGGAAGGTCACAACGCGAGGAAGGCGAGGAAAATTCCGATATCTCTAAGAATCTCTGAGGCAGCACACTAGGCGGCCTCGCGAGAAAGCAAGGGAAAACACGCGAGCCGGCACCGGAACCGCCGCGCACGCACCGCACCGGAGCCGCAGGCGCCCACCCGAAACCCCGGACAGGCGCACCAGGGCGGGGTTAGACGAGCGGTTCCGCGCAGGTCCATCGGGCTCCTCCGTGGAGAGGGCGGGTCGCACCCCCGATGTTTGAGAAGCCCGTCGCGACAGAACGTGGATGGGTCCTCCAGCTACTGGAGTGCCAGCAAGTCGGAACCAACCCACTGCTCGGGGATGATGTGGAACAGTCGGCGGTTCGGCGTATAGGCGCGCTCCATCCACTCCTCCGGGGTGAAGCGACCCGCCTTCACCAGCGACGCCTTGGTCGACATGTACTCGAACCACCTCCTGATGACGTCGTGGTCTTCGACGACTTCGGCCCTGCCGATTATCGTCACCGAACCGACGCCTGGGACGTCGAACACGACGGAGCACCGGGGGTCCGCCTCGATTGCCGGGATCGCAAGACGAAGGACATTGGTGACCGTATAGATCTCTCCGTCGACGGCCGCGCCGCCCACCACGAAGCCAACGGGCCGCCCATCTTTGGTGTGACGTACGAACACGCACGTGTGAGCCTCGTCGATAATGTTGAGCATCTGCTCGCGTGTCATCTTGAGCTGCTGGTTCTTCTTCCGGGAGTCCCATCCCTGCACCTTTGCAGCCTCGGTTGCCATGCTCGCCTCTCCACTGGTCGTGCTGATGCGGGCACGGAGCTCCCGCATTCGTCACCTCTGACGTTACAGCGGTCCCCGCTCGCGGGAGTTCGCCAGCCGTGCTTCCTCTCTGAAGGCTCCGAGGCCAACGCCGGAAGCACACTGCGGAAGCTTCTCGACCTGCGGTCTCTGCATAGATCTACTACGAGGTAGCCACGCAAAGAGCTAGTCGATGGCCAGGAACGGAGAGCTTCAAGGGCACCGGCATCTGATTTCGATCGCCCGCCCTTGTCGACAGCCACCTCGATCGAGACTGTCGGTTAGCGGTGTAACTGGCGCTGGCGATTGTCATTTGATCTTGCGGGAAGAACCGCCCGGTCTGCCGAGGCTTGATACGACATCCGACAAGGATGCCAGGGGTAGCCCCGAAGTGCCTGCAGTAGGTAGGGGATAGTGCCCGGCAGCCCCCTGCGGCGTTTCGGTTCTCGTGGCCCCTCTCAAAGCCCCTCGCCCCTCTCCGCCCCGCGCCCCGGTTCTCGGGTGGGCGGCGGCGTTGCGGCCTCGCCGGCGCTCCGCCCCGGTCGGTCGCCGCCGGTCGGTCGGTCGGGGGTCTGCGTGGCGGTTTCCCGTCGCCTCGCGCCCCGGCCCTTGCTTTCTCACCAGGGAGTTCGTTGGAGCGGAAGACGGGATTCGAACCCGCGACCCTCACCTTGGCAAGGTGATGCGCTACCGCTGCGCCACTTCCGCGTGAGCAATGGACTTTACCGCACCGATCGCCGGTGCGAAGGACAAGCCGTTCCGCCCGGTCGTTAGATTCGAGGTGTGCGCCAAGACGAGAACACGGCCGTCCTCAGCAGCTCCTTCGGTGCCGTGGCCGAGGAGTACGACCGCCTCCGGGCCGGACCGCCCCCGGAGGCCCTCGACTGGCTCGTTCCCGTGGGAACCCATGACGTCCTCGAGATCGGAGCCGGAACCGGAACGTTGACCCGACTGCTGGTCGATCGCGGCGCGACTGTGACGGCCGTGGAGCCCGACGATCGGATGCGCTCCGTTCTCGCTGGTCGGGTTGCAGGGGCAACGGTCGTGGGGGACGCGCCGAGGAACTTCGGGTTCCTCCGTCGTCGATAGACGTGGTCGTCGCGCAGTCGGCTTGGCACTGGGTCGACGAGGAGCGGGCCGTTCCCGAAGTGGCCCGGGTTCTGCGGCCCGGAGGACGGCTCGCCTTGGTCTGGACCGGGGCCGATCGTTCCGTCGATTGGGTACGAGTGTTGTGGGCGGGTGGACTGGAGCGCAACGAGGACACCCACATCGACGTCGATTCTCATCACGGGCGGCGCCATCTCGTCACCGTCGACGCGGGCGGCGACAGTCCATTCACCGAACCCGAGACCGCACTGTTCCGGTGGAGCCGGACGATGAGAAAGTCAGATCTCGTCGCCCTGGCTGCGACCTACAGCACCGTCATCACCATGGGGGACGCCCAGCGGCGACGGCATCTTGACGGCATGGCACGCTATCTCGAGGCACACGAAGGTCACGGTGACCGCGAACAGGTCATCGTCCCGATGCGCTCGTTTTGCTGGAGGGCGTCCCTGCGGTGACCCGGCGCTCCGGCGCCGCGTCGGAGGATGGGACCAAGGACCCTGATCAATCGCCGGTGCCTCCCGTACCGTAACCCCCATGCTCTTCGTGACCGCGCTGCTCGGCGCCTTGGTCAACCTGAACGGAAGCGGGTCCTACGTCCACTGGGGCTTCATACAGATCTCCGTCGCCAACCTGGTCGTCATCCTCGTGATGGTCGTCGTGTTCGTCCTGGCGCTCCTCCTCCCCTTCCCCAGGCGGAAGGGGGATGATCGCTGATGACCATCGACTCACGGGTCGCCCGCGACGTCGGCGCCGCCGACACCTCCCGGCAGTGGACGGCCCGGTTCCGCCGCAGCGCGGAATCCGCCTTTCCCCCGGAGCGACTCGTTCCCGATACCCAGCCGGCCTTCATGGCCTCGTGGATCTACGTCTTCGGCGTCCTCAGCGTGGTCGGCCTGGCTTGGGTGATCGTCACCGGATGTCTGCTCGCCGTCATGGGTCCGAGTTGGTGGCACGTCTCAGCGGTCGGTCACTTCGTGAACTCACTGCATCTGTGGAGCGTCGAACTCTTCTTCTTCTTCATGGTGATCCACCTGTGGGGGAAGTTCTTCATGGCGGCATGGCGCGGAAGGCGCCGGCTGACGTGGGCCATGGGGGTGATCTCGTTCCTCGTCTCGGTCGCAGCTGCTTTCACCGGCTACTTGTCGCAACAGAACTTCGACTCGCAATGGATCTCCACCCAGGCCAAGGACGGGATCAACGCCACTGGCGCGGGCGCATTCTGGAACGTCCTCAACTTCGGCCAGATGCTGATGTGGCACATCGTCCTGTTGCCGATCGGCGTCGTGCTCGTCGTCGGCATCCACGTCCTGCTGGTGCGGCGCCGAGGCATCGTGCCCCCCTTCGATCTCGGCGCTCCCGAAGGAGGGTCCCTCACCGCACCCAGCGCCGAGGACACCGCCCATGGAGACGGTCCGTGATGAGCCATCGGGCCTCGAGGGCTCGACGCTTCAACCCCGACCGCGACGTCGCGGAATGGAAGGGCGCGTACGTTCCCTACGACATCATCAAGGAGGCATTCGTCGCCCTCCTCGCGGTCGCCATCCTGATCGTGCTCTTGGCGGTGGTGTTCTCGTCGCCCGATGATCCTGCGATCACGCTCAAGTCCTGGTCCGTGGCGGACCCGGTTGACTTCGGCCAGACCGCGATCACCGAGCTCGACGGGACCAGCGCGACCGCATCGTACGGTGCGCCCTACAACACCACCCCCGACGCGACCCAGCACATGGGCTTCTTCGAACCCGAAAAATGGTTCGGCATCCACCAGCCGATCGACACCGCGCGCGACTTCGTGCTCGGCCCCCTCCGCACCCTGCCCAACCAAGCCCTCACCCAGGCCGCCTTGAACACCTACCAGAGTGCGTCAGCCTCACAGCAGCAGACGTGGACCTCGGCGTACGAGAAGGCGGTGGCCAACGCCACGGACGCCAACGGGAGGCTTCACGTTCCCTCCGGTCCCTATGGGCCCGTGGGGGTGATCGTCGGATCACTGACCGCCATGGCGCAGACCGGGGGTCTCGACGGGACCCTCTTGAGCGGGGGACAGTTCTACAACACCAACTACACCAAGCCGCTCTTGTTCCTCGCCGACGGCAGCTATCTGGGCGATCGTGCCACGGCGCAGCACCTGCAGGGCAAGCAGTGGGGCATGATGAACGAGACCGGGAATTACCCGGGTCAGGCCTGGCTGTGGCTCTACACCATGTGGTACCAGGTGGCCCCGATGAACAGCTCGTCCAACGGTGACCTCGAAGTCTGGGTCATCATGATGGTGCTCTCGGCGGCCCTGGTCCTGCTCCCCTTCATTCCCGGTCTGCGCTCCGTCCCCCGCTGGACACGGGTGTATCGCCTGATCTGGCGGCGTCACTACCACGACGTCGCAGCCACCACCTGACGGCACCGTTGCCTCGGTCGGTGCGGCGACGGTGACAGGTCAGGCCGTGGCCGCTCGGGCGTCGAGCGCAGCGGCGACCAGCTCGCCCAGTGCGTCGTCGACGTGGACGGCGAGATTGGTCAGCTCAGGAAGCAGCTTGCGGCAGGCCAGCATTCCGAAGTACACCCGATCGAGGTAGGAGAAGACGGTCACGTTGAGGCCGATGCCCTCGGCCATGGGTCCGACCGGGTACATCTCGACCACGCGGCTGCCCGCGCAGAACAGGGGCACCGCCGGGACCTTGACGCTCGAGACGGTCACGTTGAACGCGGGGCGCACCCGGTCGAAGAGGCGTGACCCGGCGAGGACGCGCGCCAGGCGGGAGGTCAGTGCGGGCGGCGCCAGCTGGGCCAACTCGTTGAGCAGCCGTCCCCGGTGCATCTTCTCCTGCTCCTTGGCCACGCGGGCCGACTCGGAGATGGCGTCCAGCCGCAGCACGGGATCGTCCACGTCGGTGGCCAACGACACCAACATGCCCGACACCTGGTTTCCCAGTTGGTCGCCCTCCGGATCTGAGCGGGTCGACACCGGGACGAAAGCGACGAGCGAATCCTCGAATCGTTCCGAGCGAGCGGCCAAGAGACGTTGCAGCCCACCCGAGACACAGGCCAGCAGGACGTCGTTGACGGTGGCCTCGAACACCCGGGAGACCAGCTTGACGTCCTCGAGCGGGACGGCGAGTCCGGCGTAGCGCCGGCGGTTGGAGATGGCCCCGTTGAAGGAGGTACGCGGGGCGTTGAAGAGGCCCGGCGGTGGCCGCTCGCCTCGCCCCGCGAGCTCGCGGTTGTGCATGCCCAGCTCAGCGACCGCCTCGACCCCTGACTGGATGGTGGTCAGCGCTTCACCAGGGTGCTTGGCCAACGAGGAGACGGCGTGTCGCAGCACCTGGGAGTTCGAGGGCAACGGCGGCGGGTTCCACTCCTGGGGTAGCGGGACCACCCGGGAACGCGGCGTGGTGTCGAGGAAGGCGGCCAGGACGGAGGCGCCGCTGACCCCGTCGAGGATGGCGTGATGGACTTTGGCCACCAGCGCCGTGCGGCCGCCTTGGAGACCCTCCACGACCTGCATCTCCCACAGTGGCTTGTCGGCGTCGAGCTGGCGACTCATGACCGACGCCACCAGCGCGTCCAACTCGGCCCGTCCGCCCGGGGCGGGCAGGCTCGTCCTCGTGAGGTGGTCGTCGAGCTCGAAGTCGGGGTCCTCGACCCAGACCGGGTGATGCAGGCCGAGCGGCACTCGCAGCGCGCGCTGGCGCAGCGGTGGGACCAGATGGAGGCGCTGCTCGATGACCCGGCGGATCTGGGCGTAGCGCGTCGAGGGCGAGAACAGCGACCGGGTCCCCTCAGGAGGATCGAGCACCAGCGCCACGCCCACGTGGAACGGAGTCGTCGCCGTGTCGAGGGCGAGGAAGGCGGCGTCCATTCCACCCAGGGATTCCATCGACCCCTTCTTACCTCTTTCTCCCTCAGCGCGTGGGGAGTCAGGTGCCCGTGTGCCCGAACCCGCCGTTGGCCCGGTCCGACTCCCCGAGGTCATCCTCGCTGACCAGCTCGAAAGCGGCCTCTTCGACCCGGACCAGCACGAGCTGGGCGATCCGGTCCCCCCTTCGAACGGCATAGTCATGGTCCGGGTCATGGTTGACCAGGACCACCTTCAGCTCGCCTCGATAGCCCGAGTCGATCAGACCCGGAGCGTTGAGGCAGGTCACGCCGTGCCGGGCGGCCAGGCCGCTGCGGGGCAACACGAGGCCGGCATGGCCCTCGGGGATGGCCATGGCCACCCCGGTCGGCACCACCGCCCGCCCGCCACCGCGGGACAACAACGCGTCCGCGCGCGCCACGAGGTCGGCGCCGGCGTCGCCCGGCCGGGCGTACCCGGGCACCGGGAGCTCAGGGTCGAGCGGGACCAGGGGACGCGCAGCATCGCCGGACCTTACAAGCGTGCCGATAGCATGCGGCGCGTGCTGGCCTGGATCGACCTCGAAATGACGGGACTCGATCCGTCTCGGCACGCCATCATCGAGATCGCCACCCTGCTCACCGACGACGAGCTGGCCATCGTCGAAGAGGGTCCCGACCTCGTCGTGCGTGCCGCTCCCGAGCAGCTCGAGGGCATGGACGACGTCGTGCGCGCCATGCACACCCGCTCGGGCTTGTTGGCCGCCATAGAGGCGTCCACCCTGAGCCTGCACGATGCCGGCACCCAGACGTTGGCCTTCTTGCAGAAGCACATCAGCGAGCCGGGGACCGTTCCGCTGGCGGGCAATTCCATCGGGACCGACCGGCGGTTCCTGGCGGCCCAGCTGCCCGAAGTCGAGGACTTCTTCCACTACCGTTCCGTCGACGTCTCGACGGTGAAGGAGCTCTGCCGGCGCTGGCTCCCCAACGTTCTGCGCGGGGCCCCGGCCAAGAAGGGCGGCCACCGGGCGCTCCAGGACATCCGGGAGTCGGTGGCGGAGCTCGCCTACTACCGGGGCGCCGTCTTCGACCACGCTCGTTCCATCGCGGCACCGCCACCTCTCGGGGAGGCGACGACCTAATCCTCTCGCCGCAGCCCGCAAAGAGCCGGGACGGCTGCCGAAGCCTCAGTCCGGCAACCCGGCGGCGTCGATCAGCGGTTGGGCTGGGGCGTCACCCGGAGGTAGGGCTTGAGGGCGTTCCAGCCCTTGGGGAACCGCGACTTGGCGTCCTCGTCGCTCACGGCGGGGACGATGATGACATCCTCACCCTCCTGCCAGTTCACCGGCGTGGCGACCGAGTAATCGGCCGTGAGCTGCAGCGAGTCGAGGACACGGAGGATCTCGTCCACGTTGCGCCCGGTCGAGGCCGGGTAGGTCAGGATCAGCTTGACCTTCTTGTCGGGGCCGACGATGAACACCGAACGGACCGTCAATGTGTCGTTGGCGTTGGGGTGGATCATGTCGTAGAGGTCCGCCACCTTGCGGTCCTCGTCCCCGATCAGGGGGAAGGCCAGGGCGGAACCTTGCGTCTCTTGGATGTCGCCGGCCCAACCCTTGTGGGACTCGACCGAGTCGACCGACAGTCCGATCAGCTTGGTGTTGCGCTTGTCGAACTCCGGCTTGGCCTTGGAGAAGGCACCGAGCTCGGTCGTGCACACCGGCGTGAAGTCCTTCGGGTGGGAGAAGAGGATTCCCCAGCTGTCGCCCAGCCACTCGTGGAAATTGATCGTGCCGTCCGTGGTGTCGGCCGTGAAATCGGGCGCGATGTCCCCGAGTCGAACTGCCATGTCCATCCTCCCTGAAGTCGAGACCGTCTCCTGAGTGACCAGACCTTACCGGGTGGGGCGGCAATTGTCGACATGATTGGTCATATTTCTGGGAGGCGCCGCCGGACCAGGTCAATGTGCTCCGGACCTGGGGATCGGCCCGGGCTCGATGTGCGGACACCCGACCACCCCGTGCGAGAATGCCCCCATGCGCCCCGAGCCACCAACCGTGGCAGCGTCGCGCCCCTCGCAGGCGGAGCCGGGCTCGGCCTCGCCGCACCCACGCCCGGGTCCGGCGGACGACGCGCCGGCCCGCCAGACCCCGACGGTTGCCGCCTTCGACTTCGACGGCACCCTGACGAACTCGGGGAGCGTCTTCCCGTTCCTGGTCAGCCTGCGCGGGCCGTGGGCGGTCCTGCGGGCCGCGTTGCGGTTCTCGCCCTCCCTCCTTCGAGCGGCCGTCGAGGGCGGGAGCACGGCTGATCGCGTCAAGGAGCGGCTGTTCACACGCCTCCTGGGTGGGCTGGCCGTGGCGGAAGTCGAGCGCGCCTCGGTGGTCTTCGCCCGGCGCCACCTGAGGCGCCACCTGCGCGAGGACGTGCGTCACCGTCTGGAGTGGCACCGCCGGCAGGGACACCACGTCGTGATCGTCTCCGCATCGCCCCAGTGCTACGTGGCCCCGGCCGGCGCCGAGCTCGGCGCCGACGGCGTCGTGGCCACACGTCTGGCCGTGGGCGGCGGAGGGCTGCTCACGGGCGGCTACGAGGGGAAGAACTGCCGCGGGGCGGAGAAGTACACCCGCCTCGTGGTGTACCTGCGTGCCCAGGGTCTGCTCTCGAACAACGGGACCCACCCGGTCCTCTGGGCGTACGGCAACAGCCGGGGGGACCTCCGGCTCTTGGACGCCGCCGACCACGGTGTCGACGCCGGGCGCCTCGGAAACCTGGGCCGGTTACGCCGGTTCCCGCGTCTCTCGGACGTGTCGCGTCAGCCCGGGGTGGCCGCGATGCCCACGGCGCGGCCCGAGTAGCCGCTCACCGCCGTCGTCACGTCGCCCAGGTAGGGCGCGTCCCCGAAGGCGAAGGCCTGCCCGCGGGCGTTCACGGCCACGAACCCCTGCCCGGAGAAATCGGGGATGAGCGCCGTCATGGCGCTGGCGCTGGTGGGTGTGGGCGATCCGGGGGCGAGGCCGACCGGCGGGGCGTCGCCGAACGGGTGAACGGCGCCGTCGCTCTCGAGTAACCAATAGCCGCCGCCGTCAGGTGTCGGTGCCACGCCCACGACGGGCGTCGGCGGCGGCGTCGACCCCAGCGACCCGTGGAACCCGGCGTCGCCGAAGGCGAAGAGCCCGCCGTCGGAGGCGACCAGCCAGTAGCCGCCGCCGTCGTGTGTCGGGACGATTCCGATCACCGGCTTGTTGAGGACCAGGTTCCCCGTGCTGCCGTAGAACCCGGCGTCGCCGAAGGCGAACACGCCGCCGTCCGAGGCGACCAGCCAGTAGCCGCCCCCATCGGGAGTGACCGCCATGGACACCATCGGCTTGTTCAGGCGGATTGCACCGGTACTGCCATGGAATCGGGCGTCCCCGAAGCTGAACACTCCCCCGTCGGAGGCCACCTCCCAGTAGCCCCCGGCATCGTGCGTCGAAGCCATCCCGACCACCGGCTGGTTCAGCCGCATCCCTCCCGTGCTGCCATGGAACTGGGCGTTGCCGAAGCTGAACACGCCACCGTCCGCCGCGTCGATCCAGTACCCGCCCACCCCGCCGCTCGGCAGGCCGCCGATGGTGAACCAGTTCGAGGGCAGGTTGAACGCCGCGGCCAGCGCGTTGCCGGTGACCGACACCGTTCCGGCGGAGCCCGACACCGTCGCCTGCAGGACGCGCCCGCCGAAGTCACCCAGTCCGTTGCGCGCCGTGATGGCAATGGTGCTGAGCGAGCCGATCTGCGGGTAGGCCGCCTGCACGGTCGAGGCCGCCACGGTGACGGTCCAGTCGTGATTGGGGTTGCAGGCCCCGGGCACGCACACGGCGTCGCCGTCGTCGGGCACCGCGGGGAACTGGGCGCCGGCCGAGTACCCGCCCGAGGACGCCGAGTACTCGGTGTTGGCCACGGTGTTGGTCCCGCTGATCATCATCACGCCACCGGCGGTGTCGTTCGCCGCCAGCATCGACGTCGGGTTCTCGTCGGCCATACCCGGGTAGGACTGGCAGGTCTGGTCGCAGGTGTCCGCGTACCCGCCATATCCCAGGTAGGTCGACTCGACGTAGGAACGGGCCGCCACCGACTGCGCTTCGCTCTGCTGGAAGCCCCAGTCGAGCCCGGGCGTGGCGGGGTCGGCGCCGCCGAGCGTCGCCCAGCTCGACGGGGACTCCGCCGGCGCCACGTCGGCCACGTACTGCTCTATCCCCACCGTGTTGACCGTCCGGGCCTGGTCGTTCGAGTTGGGCACGGCGCCCACCGTCCCGTGCAGCTGAATCGCACCGCCGCCCGTGCACAGGTCGACGACGCTCGAGGTGCCGGTGGCGCCCGACTCGATCGCTGTCGGGGTGGTCACGCCACCCGACCCCTGCGGCGTCCAGGGACCGGCGCAGCCGCCGCCGGTGTACACCTGATAGGTCGTCGTGCCCGGTGTGAGCTCGAAGCGCACGGCGGGGGCGGTGAGCAACGATCCGGCGACGTTCACGCTGCCCGACGGGGAGGTCACGATGGTGTCGCCTCCGTTCACCTCCGTCATGGCCACGATCACGTAGCCGCTGTGCATGGCACCGGGATCGTACGTCGGCGTGAACGTCGAATTGCCGTAGTAGTGCCCAAGGATCCACGCGTCGGTCTGGGGCCCGAGGCCGTTGTCCTGGCCGATGGCGTATCCGAGCGATCCCCACTGCCCCATCCCGATGCCGTGCCCGTAGCCGTGACCGCTGAACACCACGGTGGACGGACCGGAGGCCGCCGCAGCCCGCTCCGGGGCCACCAGGGCGGCCGGCGCCATGGCGATCGAGAGCCCCGTCACGACGAGCAGGGTCGAGAGGCGCCCGCGAGCGCGCCGGATATCCGCCACGGTCCGAGGCTACCGACACGACTCGGGCGGATTGGTGCATGTCCGTGGCAATCGAGGTGCACAGGGCGCCGGTACACTGCACGCCCGTGCGGGTGGACCAGGTCATCCCGTCGCTCGCCAGCCGCGACGCCATCGGCGTGCACACGGTGCACCTGCGTGACGGATTGCGCGCCGCCGGAGTGGACTCGGACATCTACTACGGGAGCCACACGCCCGACGTCGAGCACGAAGGCAGGTCCGTGACCGAGCTGGGCCGGTCCGGTCGTGACCGCTGGCTGCTGTATCAAGCCTCCATCGGGAGTCCCGTGTACGACATCGTCGCGGCGCGCGCCGAACCGAAACTGGTCAACTACCACAACATCACGCCAGCCGAGCTGTTGCGCGACTGGGAGCCCGCGGTGGCCTACGAGGCCGCCCTGGGGCGAACCCAGCTGGCTCGGCTGGCGCCGCAGAGCCGCTTCGCCGTCGCCGACTCCGCGTTCAACGAATCGGAGCTGTGCGCGCTCGGCTACGAGGGCACCGCCGTCGTGCCGCTCCTCATCGACATGCAGGCCAAGAGCGACGTGCCGGACCCGGTGGTGGCGGACGCGCTGGCCAGCCGCAAGGCGCGCCAGGGCGGGGCCGACCTTCTGTACGTGGGAAAGATCTCGCCCCACAAGGCGCCGCACGACCTGGTCAAGATGCTCGACGTCCTGCGGCGGACCGACGATCCGGCAGCCCAGCTGCACCTGGTGGGATCACCGCTCGGTTCCACCTACGAGCCTGCGCTGCGCGCCTTCGTCGACGAGCTCGGCCTGAGCGACGCGGTCAACCTGGCGGGGTCGGTATCGGGCGGTGAGCTCGAGGCCTACTTCCGCGCGGCCGACGTCTTCGTCACCGCGTCGGACCACGAGGGGTTCTGCGTCCCGCTGGCCGAGGCCATGGGTCACGGTGTGCCCATCGTCGCGTACGGCGTCACCGCGGTCCCCGAGACCGTGGGCGGCGCCGGCCTGGTGCTCCACGACAAGTCCCCGGTGCCTTTCGCCGCCGCGGTGGGACGCGTGCTGGGCGATCCGCTGTTGCGGTCGGTGCTCGCCGCAGCGGGGACGGGTCGAGCGGCGGAGTTCGATCTCGACGTATCGAGGCAGCGTTTCGTGGCCCTGGTGTGCCGCGCCGTGGGCGCCTGACCGGCGCCCAACGGAGAGGGGATTTCGGCCGGGCCGAACCTCCGATTCAGCGCGTGGCCGAGAGGCCGACGAGGAGGTCCACGGCGCGGTCCGCCGCGCTCGGCAGGTCCAGCGCCGCCAGCCGCTGCGACGCCGCCGCGGCCAACGTGGCGCGCAGACGCTCGTCGCTCCGGACCCGCTGGACCGCTTCGGCCACGGCGTACGGGTCACCGGCGTCAACCAGGATTCCCCCGTTCCCGACGACCTCGGGCAGCGCTGCGGCGTCGTTGGCCACCACGGGCACCCCCAAAGACATCGCCTCGAGGACAGGTACCCCGAACCCTTCGTGCCGAGAGGCCACGACCATGGCATCGGCGCCCGCCAGCGTGGTCCGAAGATCTTCGTCGGTCATCGCGCCGGCAAGGGTGACCGCGTGGCGAAGGCCCATCTCGTCGACGTGACGGAGCAACGCCCGCGTGTACGCCGGGACCACGGAACGCCCGACCACGTGCAGGCTGGTCTGCGGGTCGACGTGCTGGCGCGCCACCACGAGCGCGGCAAGGAGGTCCTCGATGGCCTTGTTCGGTGCGAGGCGACCCACGCTGACCCAGCGTGTGCCGCGCCGCGACCGATGCGACAGTGGCTCGACCGCCGAACCGGCGGTGGACGGAGGACATGGCCGCCGAAGGCGGTGGGGATGGCGGACAACCGCGGTGCGAGCAAATCCGGCGTCGCGCAGCTCGGTCTCGTTGAACGCAGACACGGCCAGCCCGAGCGCGGCGCGGCGAGCCAGTGCGCGGAGCTCCCCCTGGGCGCGCGAATTGGTGCCGGGCGAGCGCATTGTCCCACGCCGCGTAGTGCTCCGGCGGCGTCACGTTGTGGAAGTTGACGACGAGGGGCTCTGAGCGACGAGCCAGCCAGGAGGCCAGCCCCGAGGCGGTGGCGAACTGGTAGACGAGGACGTCGCCGGGACGCGCATCGTGCTCGTACGCGACATGGGGGCGTGTGTCGCCTGCCGTCTCGGGGTCGACCAGGTCGACGTAAATGTGCGACCTGATGCCGCGTTCGGACATGACCTCCCTGAGGCGCAGGGTGTGGCGGCCCACGGCGTCACCGCGGTGCAGCATGGGGACGAACTGGTGGATGGCGTTCACCGCGTCGCTCCGCGCTCCGCGGCGCCGAGCAACGGCACCAGCAGATCGACGAACCGCTCAGCGGCCGAACCGAGCCGGAGCCCGCCGACCCGCCGCCGTCCCGCCTCGACGAGTGCCGCCCACCGAGGACCGTCCGACAGCAGCGCTTCAATCGACCCCGCCAGCGCATAGGGGTCCTTGTCGGAGACCAGCACGCCGGCGGCCCCGAGGATCTCTGCCACGGCGCCACGGTCAAAGGCGACGACGGGGAGTCCCGCCGACATGGCTTCGACGACGGGAACGCAGAAGCCCTCGTGCTCCGACGTCACCACCAGCACGTCGGCCTCCTCGTAGGCGGAGACCACCGTGGCGTCGCTCACGTGACCCTCGAAGGTGACCGCTCGCGACAGACCGAGCTCCGCCACATAGCGACCGAGCGCGTCGGCGTAGGAGCCGGTGGCAGGCCGGCCCACGATCCGCAAGGTCGCCGCAGCGTCGCCATGGGCGCGCGTCACCGCCAACGCGGCCACCGTGCTTTCGAGCGCCTTGTTCGGCGAGACGCGTCCCACCGCGAGCCAGCGGGCGCCATCCCCTGCGCCGGGCGTGCGGAGCGTGACCGTGGCCCTGGGCGTGGTGGCTGACGAATCGATCGCCCACTCACGGCCGACCTCGAGGGAGGCCGAAGGGGCGGCGACCGCCGTGGCACGGAATCCGGCCGCCACGAGGTGGGCCTCGTTGTAGGCGGAATCGGCCACGGCCAGCGCCGCTCGTGGCGCCAGCACCCGGAGGTCGCCCTGCGCGCGCATTTGGCCCAGGGCCAGGTGGTTGTCCCAGGGCGCCATGAGCTCGGGTGGCGTGACGTTGTGGTAGTTCACCACCAGGGTCTCGGGCCGAGCAGCCAACCAGCCGGCCATGGCCGATGCCGTGGCGAACTGGTACACGAGCACGTCACCCGCTCCTGCCACCTCGGGATAGGAAAGGACCGGTCGCGACTCGTGCGAGGTCTCAGAGTCGACCGTGTCGACGAAGACCTCGGAGCGGAGTCCTCGGGCCCGGGTCGCGTCGCGCAGGCGCAGCGTATGGCGCCCCACCGCATCGCCGTGGTGCAGCACGGGGACGAACTGGTGGATGGCGGTCACGCAGGGGTCGCGGCCGCCAGCGCCAGGCGACCATCCGCGTCTCGTGCACCGGCGACGAATGCGATCTCGACGAAGCCCGACCGCTCGAGTAGGAGCTCCCAGGTCTCGCGGTGGAGCGGTCGCGCCCCCGACAGGTCGCGGGCCGTCGGCCCCCATTGCTCCGCGGAACGCGGCGCCTCGGACACGACGACGATCGGTGCACCGAGCATGAGCGTTCGCCGGCACTCCACCAGCAGCGTGACCGCGGCGTGCACGGGAATGCGGTCGATGACACCGCTCAGCACCATGCCGCCCAAGGATCCCGACGCACGAGAGGAGAGGTGCTCGGCCGCCTCGGCGATCGTCACGGCACACCCTCCTTCGAGGGCGCGCAGGGCCACAGCACCGCGAGGCTCGACGCCGTGGGCGTCGGCGCCCCGTTCCCTCATGGCGCGGAGCAGGGTGCCTTCACCGCAGTCGGCGTGGACGATGGTGCCTCCGGGCGAGCGGTCGAGCACGTGACGGGCAACGGGTTCGACCCACTCGCCGAGCTCGCGTGCGGGGACCAGCCACGCCGCGCCCTCCACGGGCCGATCCTGGTGAGCCAGGCGTTCCTCGAGCGTCGCTACCCGGGCGGAGAGGAACCGGAACGCCTCGACCACATGTCCCATCGCCTCTTCGAGCTCCGTCTGGTCGGCATCTGACTCCGCGTGCCGTGCCGGGCCGAAGCGCAGCCGTCCAAGGGCACCGGCGCGGCGCTCACTCCGGGAGTCCGCGGACCCGCGCCCGGCGGCGGAGAGGGTGGAGGCCCCCGGCTGGTAGGGGCCGTAGCGATCACCGAGATGTGTGAAGGCCGCCAGAAAATTCCAGGCGTCGCTCCCCTGAGGCGCCAGTCGGGTGAATGCGGCCCGAAGCGCCTGCGCCGCCCGTTCCCGTTCGGCTGCCGCGGGAACCTCCGTGGTCTCACCCGGGTTGGCGGGCTCACCGGGGCGAGCGACCTGGGCATGGTCGTCGGGACCTGGCGCGGCGGACACGGCGGTCGATGCTACCGGTGCGACCCCGAGGCTCCCGAGACCGGCTTCGTTCGCTCCTCTGGGCCCGCTAGGTTCGACCCTCAACGTGGAACCATTCAGAACGTGAAGAACACGCGCCCCCTCGCCACACGGCTCGGGCTCGGGGGGATCTCCCTGACGGGATCACTCGTCTTCGCGGCCTCGTTCGCCTCGCCCCTCGCCGACGGCGCGCCGGCTTCGCTGCACCTCAGCGAGACCTGGAGCCCGAGCACGTCGGGGGTGATCCTCGACGACGCGCCGTGTGGCGTCGCCCAGGCATCGCCGGTCGCCTTCAACGACGGCGGCACGCCCGCGGTGGAGGTGGGCGACCGTGAGGGCGCCCTCTACGGCCTGACCCTGTCGAGCGGCGCGGTGGCGTCCGGCTGGGGTGTGGGGACGGGAAGCGGCTTCGGGTCAGGACAGGGGTGTGCGACGAACGCGTCGGGCGGCACGCCGGCGACGGGCATCAACGGCGTCGACGTGCCCGGCCAGTCACCGATCGACTCGACCGCGTCGGTCGGTGCCAACGGGACGCTGTATTTCGGCGCGGGCAATGCCTTCTCGCCCGTCGACGGTGGCTACGACGCGTACGCGTCGAACGGCTCCGAAGTGTGGAACCAGGTGGTGACCAACCCACCGACCGACACCGCACCCGACGGAGGGGTCCAGGCCTCCCTCCCCGTGGCACAGGGAGGCTCGGTCGTCGAAGCCGGTTCGCTCGGCCAGATGACGTATGCCCTCGAGACGTCCAATGGCGCCCCCGCTCCCGGGTGGCCCCAGTTCACCGCTGACAGCGTGTTCTCCACTGCCGCGGTGGGCGATCTCTACGGCACGGGCTCCGACGACTTCGTGTCCGGCGGCGCGTCCTCGGCCGGCTTCGCCTACGGCAGGACATACGGCAACGGCGGACACCTCAGGATCATGAACGGACACGGAGGACTGGTCTGCAGCGCCAACACCACCGAGGAGATCGATTCCTCCCCTGCCGTCGGGCCCATTCTCCCGGGAGGCACCTACGGCATCGCCACGGGAACGGGCAGCTTCTTCGGCGGCAGCGACGAGGACACCGTCAAGGTGTTCGACACTGCGTGCGACCAGGTGTGGAGCGACAAGCTGGACGGCACGACGGGCGGGAGCCCAGCCCTGGCCGACGTACTCGGAAACGGTCAGCTGGCGGTGGTCGAAGGGACGGTCACCGGAGCCAGGACGGGCAGCGTGTGGGCTCTCGACGCGGCCAGCGGCGCGACCCTCTGGAAGGCCAACGTGGCCGGCGCCGTCATCGGGTCGGTCACGACGGCGGACCTGACGGGTGCGGGCTACCAGGACGTGATCGTGCCAACCGATCAGGGGCTCTTCATTTTGGACGGCCGGACCGGCCTGCAGGTTGCCGACGTCGACGACGGCTCGGGTAACGGCGGGATCCCCCTCAACGAGGTGTACGGCTTCCAGAACGCCGCGCTCGTGACCAACGACGCCAACGGCAGCATCGGCATCACGGTGGCGGGGTACTTCGCGGTGAGCGGGTCCAACGGCGTGCAGGGGATCGTGCAGCACTTCGAGGTCACCGGGTCCCATGGCGGCTTCGTCGGCGAGCCCGGGAGCTGGTCGCAATTCCATCACGACGCATCGCTCTCCGGCTTCGTCTCCGGTGGCGTCGCGCTCGGGTCGTGCCACCGCCCGCCGGCGGGGCGCAACGGCTACCTGACCGTGGCCTCGGACGGGGGCATCTTCGCCTTCGGCCAGGACTTCTGCGGGAGCACCGGGAACCTGACGCTCAACCAACCGGTCGTCGGCATGGCCGCGGTACCCGGACGAGGTGGCTACTGGCTGGTGGCGGCCGACGGAGGGATCTTCACCTTCGGTGACGCCGGGTTCTATGGATCGACGGGATCGCTCCATCTCAACGCGCCCGTCGTGGGGATGGCACCTACGCCCGATGGCCGTGGTTACTGGCTGGTGGCGGCCGACGGAGGGATCTTCGCCTTTGGCGACGCACCGTTCTACGGCTCGGCGGCCGCAGCCCGACGCGGCATCGTGGGGATGGCAGCGACGCCCGACGGGCGCGGCTACTGGGAAGTCAGCGCGTCGGGTCAGGTCTTCCCATTCGGTGACGCGGTCTTCTCGGGTGACGCCAGCGGCCTGCGCCTCAACGGCGCGATCGTCGGGATCACACCGGACCCCGTCACCGGCGGGTACTGGCTGGTCGGTCAAGATGGAGGCGTCTTCTCGTACAGCGCGCCATTCTTCGGCTCGACGGGCGACATTCGGCTCAACCAGCCCGTCGTGGCCATGCAGTCCACCGGCGACGGACAGGGCTACTGGTTCGTCGCAGCCGACGGTGGGGTGTTCTCCTACGGTGATGCACCATTCGAGGGCTCCATGGGCGGTCAACATTTGAACCGGCCCATGGTCGGTATGGAGGGTTTCTGAAGGCCTTTCGTCAGAACACGCTGGGTGCGCCGCGGCCTCGGGCCACCACCGAGGTCAGGAAGGCGTCGTAGCGCGCGATCAGCACGGGCCATTGGAAGTGGCGCTCCACGTACTCCCGGCCCCTCCGACCCAACCGGGCGCGAAGCTCGGGGTCGAGGAGAAGCCGGTCCAACACCGCCTCGAACTCGGGGTACGACGCGAACCACAGCCCACCCCCCGAACGCTCGCAGTGTTCCCGAGTCGGGCCACAGCTGCCGTTGACCAGGACCGGAACCCGGTCCACCCACGCCTCGACCACCACGAGGGAGAAGGACTCGAGCGCAGATGGGGAGACGGCCACCAGTGCGTCGCGCACCACGTCCCATTTGTCCGGCTCCTCGACGGAACCGGTCACCACGATGTCGGGGTGAGGTGGGAGGGCGAACGAGACCGGGCCGACGAGCGCCAGCGCGAGAGGGCCCGGATGCCGCTCCTTGTAGGTGGCGAAGTACGTCGCCAACATCTTTGAGCCCTTGTGCTCGTCGACCCGGCCCACGCTCACCACGTAGGGCCGGTCCCCCAGTCCGAGCAACTCGGCGCCGGACCGCCCCGTCCCTTGGGACTCGCCCACCCCGAGTCCGAGCACGATCTGCGGACGCTCGGCCACGGGGTACGTGCGCTCCACGAGGGTGCGCTCAGCGGCGGTGTGGAAACAGAAGGCGTCCGCACTGGCGAACGTGCCGCGGAACACGGGCAGATACAGGGCCGGTTCGTCATGTGCCGCCGGGTGGAGCACGGCGGGAGCGGCGACCCGGCCGATGGCGGCCACGGTCGGGTGGTACAGATAGGGGTAGAAGGCGATCACGTCCGCGTCGGAGGCCGCAACCGCATCGATCAGCTCCGGTGAGACCGGGCCGTTGTAGTCCACCCAGCGCTTCGCCTGCTCGCGGGTCGCATTCCGGGGCGCGAGCCGCACCATCCCGTCGAGCCCGTAGAAGTTGGGGAGGCGGCCGTGCGCAACGTGGTGACGGTGCACCGGCACCCCGTTGACGTCGGTCGTGCCGGCATCGAGTTCATCGACCCAGGTGTGCGGATTGAGGGCACAGGTCGTGTGGACCTCGCTCTGCCAGGCAGTGTGTGTCCGCAGGTGCTCGGCCAGTTGGCGCGCCGCCGTCTCGGCGCCGCCCATGACCTCGGTCCCATACCGGGGGGTGACGAAGACCACTCTCGGACTCATCGGCCGCGCACGTTCACGACGGGCCCAGTGCCCCGGCGATGGCCCCGACGATCAGACCGGCCGCCCGGGGCCCCGACAGTTCCGCGGCGCGCCGCTGCCCCGCCGAGACGAGCGCGTGGCGCAGGCGGTCGTCGGTGCAGACCCGGTGTACGGCGGCGGCGACATACGACGGCTCGGTCCCCGCCAGCTCGAGGGCGGCACCGGCCACCGTGCCCGAGACGGCGCCGGCCGCTCGGGTCACGACGGGGATCCCGGCCACCATGGACTCCACCAACGGGACACCGAACCCCTCGTGGGCCGACAGCGAGAGATACACGTCGGCGTGCGCGTAGTGCGCGGCGAGTGACGCGTCGGACACCTCTCCGGTCAGGCGCACCGCACCGCTCAGCTCCAGGTCGCGCAGGAAGCCCACCAGCGCCTTGGTGTAGTCGTAGCTGGAGGTACCACCGACCAGGTGCAATCGAGCCTGGGGGTCGTAGAGCCGTCGATAGGCCCACAAGGCCTTGACCAGCTCGTGCTGTCCCTTGGAGGGCACCACCCTGCCCACGAAGAGGATGTCGGCGCCGCCGGCGGCACGTCGCCGGGCCAGCTCTGCGGCCACCCGGGCGTCGGGTGTCGTGTTCACGCGTCCGTAGTCGGCCAAGATCGGCACCACGGTCGTACGCGTGCACCCGGCGAGGCGCAACGTGCGCTCGCTGAACCCGCTGTTGGCCATCCCCAGCAGGGCACGGGGCGCCAACAGGGCCAGCTCCTCGGCCGCCCGCGACGCCCGCTCCACGTTGTGGGGCTCCCAGCCGGCGAAGTGCTCCGGCCGCGTGTAGTCGTGGAAGTCCAAAATGAGGGGCACTCGGAGCTCGGCCAGGTACGACGCCACCCCGGACGACGTCGAGAACTGGTACACGGCCACGTCGCCCGGCGCCGCGTGCTCCGGATAGGCCCAGTGCTTGAACGCCTCGCCGGACAGGTCGTCGTGAATCGCCTCGGCAAAGATCTCGGACCGCCAGCCGGCGGCGCGCAGCGCCAGGCGAAGCGCCAAGGTGTGCGTGCCGGTGGCGTCGTGGGGGTTGAGAACCGGGACGAACTGGTGGACGGCCCGGGGCCGCCCGGCGGCCCTGCTCAATGGCGCGCCGGCGAGTCAGGTTGGGCCGCCGGATCGCCGCGGATGGCCGTGACGAGAAAATCGGCGCCCCCGGGTCCCTGCTGGGCACTGGGCTCGTAGCCACCTTCCTCCAGAAGCCGGCACCAAGCTTCGGGGCGCAGCGGGCGGCCTGGGGCCAGGTCGGTCTCCACCGGGGCGTCGGGTGCATCCCAGGCCTCGCGGGTGGCGGAGTGGACGACGAGGGTTCCCCCGGGAGCCAGGCAGGTGCCGATGGCCCGCAGCAGATCGGTTCGCTCGGCCGCGGCCATGCCGTCGACGACCCCGCTCAGGATCACCCCGGTCAACCCGGCCGCCGCCACGGCGCGCAGGTGCTCGCTGAGGGACTCGGCCCGCAGGTCGAGCGTGCCGAGCTCGGCCGAGTCGACGAGCGCAGCCCGAGGGTCCACGCCGTAGGCGTCTCCCCCGGCGACGTCAATGCGGCGGACCAACCAGCCGTCGCCGCACGCGGCGTGCAGGACCCGCCCAGGCAACTTGGCGACCGCGCCGACGACGGGCTCGACCCACCAGGCGTCCGGTCCTTGGAGCCCGGGGAGCTCGACCACTCCGGCGGCCGGAACGCGCTGCGCCTCCACCTGGCGGGTGAGCTCGCCCAAGCGGTCGTCGACGACGTGCAGGGCCCGGCTGACCGCGGCCGCCGATTGGCTCATCTGGTGCGTGATCCAGCCCACGTACCACAGCAGGAGCGACCGCATGCCCTTCTTGACGGCGCTGCCGGCGGCTCGCTCCGACTCGACCGGCACCACCGGATCGATGAACGTCGCGGCGTCCACCATGCGCAGCGCCTCGGTCAGGTCGCCGCCGCGACCGGCCACGGGCGAGTGGGCCAAGAAGAGCTCGTCGAGCTCTCGCTCGAGGCGGGGCGGCAGGTCGCCCGAGGTCCGCCGGAGACGGACCTCTTCGGCGATCTCGGCCATGACCTGGGCCACGTAGGCCTGCGGGTCGGCCGGCGCCCCGGGATCGGAGGCCAGGCCGTCAGCGCGTTCCGCCCCGCTCGTGTCGTCGCTCACGCCGGCGCTCTGCTCACAAGGACTGGGCCACGGCCGGGGCGTCGTCGGTGGCCTCCGAAGAGATCAGTGCGGCGTGCACCTCCATACGGAGCATCCCGGTGGTCTTGCCCGGGCTCATCACTTCGAAGTCGCCGGCCCTCTCCTGCCAGTCGTACAGCAGCCCACCACGGCTCTGAATGCCAAGCGCGAGGCTGAAGGAGCCGTCGAGAAGTGGCACGTCCACGATGCCGAAATGCATGACACTGATCCCGCGCGGCGCGTCGATGACGACCCCGATGATGGAGGTGTCGGTGCGCACGAGCGCGCCGCCCTTCTCGTCGCGCACCTCGAGCGAGAACACGACGTCGTCGACCGGGTAGAGCGCTTCGAATTCGACCCGGATTGTCAGGTCGTCGCCGGTACGCATGTAAGGGAGGGTGTTGTCACCCGAGAACACCCGGTGGACCGAGCGGAAACGGACCGGACGCTCGTCGTCGGGCAGCGACGCGAGAACCTCCGCATTGACCGGCGAGGCAACCACGGCGGGCTCGGCAATCGACATCCCGGCACCCTCGGCCATCAGGCCCTCCCGGAAGATGCGCGTTGCCTCGCCGGGCTCGCCCTCGGCCACCAGCCGGCCGTGGCTCAGCACCACGCCGCGGTTGCAGATGGAGCGCACCGTGTCCGGTGAGTGGGTCACCAGGAGGATCGTGCGACCCTCCTTCTGGAATTGCATCACACGGTCGATGCACTTTCGCTGGAAGCGCTCGTCGCCCACGGCCAACACCTCGTCGACCACGAGGACGTCGGGATCCATGTGCACGGCCACGGCGAAGCCGAGCCGCACGTACATGCCCGAGGAGTAGAACTTGACGGGACCGTCAATGAACTCCTCGAGCTCGGAAAAATCCACGATGGCGTCGAAGACCCGGTCCACCTCGCGCTTGGACATGCCGAGGAGCGAGCCGTTGAGGTAGATGTTCTCCCGGCCCGTCAGGTCCTGTTGGAACCCGGCGCCCAGCTCGAGGAGACCTGCCAGCTTGCCGCGGACGGCGACCTCACCCTTGGTGGGCTGGAGCACACCGCAGATGCACTTGAGCAGGGTCGACTTTCCCGAACCGTTCCGGCCCAGGATGCCAACCGTCTCGCCCTGCCTGACCGTGAGGGAGACATCGGTCAAGGCCCAGAAGTCCTCAGTGGTCTTCCGCCGTCCTCCATGGATGATGCGCTCCTTGACGGAGTTGTACTGGCCGTGGGCCAGCCGGAACCGCTTGGAGACTCCGCGCACGTCGACGGCGAAATCCTTCACCTCACAGCTCCTCGGCGAAGTTCCCCTCGAGCCGGCCGAAGACGGCCAGGGCCACGAGGAAGAGCACGGCGGCGATCGCCAGCACACCCAGGTCGAGAGCGACGTACCAGATCATTCCCTTGGTGGGCAGGACGTGGAATGTCGTGTACGTGCCGTTGACCCAGGCATAGGTCGTCGGGTGGGCGTAGATGCAGCGCTGGAACGAGAGGACGAGGGGCACCATCGGGTTGAGGAAGTAGACCCAAGTCAGGCCCTTGGGCCCGAGCTTGTTGCCAATGTTCGCCTGGTAGGCGTAGACGATCGGGCAGGCCCAGAACCAGGCCGTGAGGATGACCTCCACCAAGTGCTGCGTGTCGCGCAGATAGACGTTGATGGCGGACAGCAAGACTCCGATGGCCGAGGCCAGCACGATCCCGGTGAGCAGGGCCAGCAACAGCACCGGCACGTACGACCAGTCGGGTGTCGTGTGAAGGACGACCATGAAGATGACCATCACGATGACCTGGAAGAAGAAGAACACGCAGGCCGAACCCACCGAGGCGAGTGCCAGGATCTCGCGGGGGAATGAGACCTTCTTCACGATCCCCGCGTTGTTGACCACGGTACCGGTGCCGGTCAGAACGCCGAGCGAGAAGAGGTTCCACAGCAACAGGCCGGCGAAGAGGAAGATGACGAAGTTCGGCTGCTTGTTGCCGAGCACGATCTGGAAGACGACGAAATAGATGGCCAGCGTCATGGCCGGAGCGATCATCGACCACACCAGCCCGAGGACCGAGTTCTTGTACTTGACCTTGATCTCGGTACGGACCAGGTAGACCAGCAGCTCGCGGGAGAGCCAGATCTCATGCAGGCGCTTGCGCACGCTGATGGTGGGCGTGACGATCCGCGTGTACGAGCCACTCCGCGCCTCGCGCTCGGGTACTCCGCCAACCTCGGCCGCCATGGGCGACTCGTCGGCTACCCTGATTTCCTCGGCTCTTCGGTCCGCTTCCGACGAGGGGGCCGGAACGTCCAAGGCCACGCCTATGCGCTCCCTGCCGCAGTTGTGGCCGTCGAGCGGTCGATGACCCTGTCGATGAAGCCGTACTCGCGCGCCTCCTCGGCGGTGAACCAGCGGTCCCGGTCCGAGTCCGTCTCAATCCGCTCGATCGGCTGTCCAGTGTGGAAGGAGATCCGCTCGGCCATCATCCGCTTGAGGTAGATGATCTGCTCGGCCTGAATGGCAATGTCGGCTGCCTGCCCCTGCATGGACCCCGAAGGCTGGTGCATGAGGATCCGAGAGTGCGGCAGGGCATACCGCTTGCCCGGTGCCCCGGCGCACAGCAGGAACTGGCCCATGCTGGCCGCCAGTCCCACGCAGATGGTGGAGACGTCGGGCCGCACGTACTGCATGGTGTCGTAGATGGCCAGGCCGTCGGTGACCGAGCCTCCCGGCGAGTTGATGTAGAGCGAGATGTCCTTCTCGGGGTCCTCGGCTTCCAACAGGATCAGCTGCGCGCAGACGAGGTTGGCCGTCACCTGGTCGATGGCGCTCCCGATGAAGACGATGCGTTCCTTCAGCAATTGCTGGAACACCTGGCCGGATGCGTCGGGGTCGGATCCGGCGGCCTTGACAACGGGAGATGCGAATGCGTGCGCCATGGCCACGAGGCTAGTGGCCCAGGCAGGCGCGCGGCGGCACCGGGCCGTACAATCCCGGGTTGCCCGCACCGCGGGTCCGCTGCGGGCGTGGCGGAATTGGCAGACGCTCCGGGTTTAGGTCCCGGTCCCCGAGAGGGGGTGGAGGTTCGAGTCCTCTCGCCCGCACGCGCACTAGCTTGCCCCCGCATGCCGCACCTCGTCGCCGCTCCCGACAAATTTCGTGGGACGGCCAGCGCCGCCCAGGTGGCGGCGGCGGTTGCGGGGGCGGCCCGGCAGGCAGGATGGGCTGCCGACGAGGTCCCCATGTCCGACGGTGGCGAGGGGCTGCTCGAAGTCATCGGCGGAACGCCACACCTCACCACGGTGCACGGACCATTGGGCGAGCCGGTGGCGGCTGAGTGGCGGATGTTCGACCAGCTCCCCGAGTTGCGGTGGGCCCCAACCGAGGTGGATGCGGGAAGGGAGGAAGCCCCTGCGCACGCCGAGCACGAGGCCGGCGGGCCGACGGCGGTGATCGAGATGGCACGGGCCGCCGGACGAACCCTCCTCCCCCATCCGAGCGGCGACGACGCCGTGCGGGCCAGCACGACCGGCGTGGGCGAGCTGCTCCTGGCCGCCCGCGACGCGGGTGCCCGGCGCATCGTCGTCGGCCTCGGCGGGTCGGCCACGACCGACGGTGGGCTGGGCGCCTACGACGCCGTGGGCTCGCCTGACGCGCTCGAAGGAGTCGAGGTGATCGTGGCGTGCGATGTCGTCACCGTCCGGTTTGCCGACGCCGCCCGGCTGTTCGGTCCCCAAAAGGGCGCTTCGCTCGCCCAGGTCGAATGGCTCGCCCGCCGCCTGGTCGGGGTAGCCGAACGCTACCGACGCCAGACCGGCCTCGACGTCACCTCGGTGCAGGGGGCCGGGGCCGCGGGCGGCCTGGCCGGCGGGCTACTTGCGCTCGGAGCACGGCTGGAATCCGGCTTCGACTTCGTCTCCTCGGTGCTCGGGCTCCCCGGGCTCATGGAGGCGGCGGACCTGGTCGTCACGGGGGAGGGGCACCTCGACCTGCCCTCGTTCCAAGGCAAGGTCCCTGGAGGTGTCCTCGAGCTCGCTCGCTCCATTGGCGCCTCGAGGGACCGAGGACCGATCCCAGTGCTGTGCGTCGTCGGCGACGCGGACGCCTCGCTGCTGGCCCGACCGCCGCCAGGCATGGACCTGGTGAGCCTCACCGCACTCGGGGGCAGCGCGCTCGCCACGACGGAGACCGCGCGTCTGGTGGCCGAAGTGACCGGGGAGGCCCTGGCCCGCGTGAGTCGGTGAGGACGCCGCACCACGGATCTCACAGAACGCGGTGCGTCAGCGTCACTCCCCCGTGAGCATCCGGTGGAGGTCGAGCTCGAGCTCGTCCATCAGCGTCCCCAAGAGGCCGAGACGTTCGCGGGTTCCACCCGCCGCCAACAGTCGCTGGGCGTCGTATGCGCTCAACGGCGCGGCCGCGCACAGCTGCCAGCAGGCACGCTCGGCGTCCCCCTCCCCGTCGAACGCATCCTCGGGCCGGAGCGGGGCCGCCCCTCCTTGCTCGGCCAGCAGGGCTCTGGCCCGGCGAACCCGGCCCGCGGTGGCATGGAGCAGGGCACCGGCGTCTGCGACGCCGAAAGGAGTGGGAGGATCGGACACCATGGCCAGCGGATAGGGCGAGTCGGGCAGCCACTCGTCGATCTGGACGACCGTTTCGCCACGGACCACCAGGGCCCAACGGCCGTCGGCCAACTCCGCGGCCCGGGTGATCACTCCGCGGGTACCGAGCCCGGCGCGCTGATCGCCTCCGCCCACCTCCGATCCTCGCTCAATGAGAACGACTCCGAAGCGCCCGTCAGCGGCCAGGCAGTCGCGCATGAGGTCGCGGTACCGGGGCTCGAACACGTGCAGCGACATGGAAGCGTGGGGGAAGAGCACTGCCGAGAGCGGGAACATCGGCAGTCGGGTGGCGGGCATGCTCAACGATGGCACGGAAGCTCCGCTGTTTCACGGGACCCCGGTCTGCGGGTCCGCTGTTTCACGGGACCCCAGTTGTGATGAAGGGCCGGCAACGAGGCCGGCCCTTCATGACGTGGTGATTCGTTCGTTTCCGCAACCCGTGGCTCCAAGCCTGCGGCGCAGCAGGTGCGGGGGCCGCCTTGTCGGCCGGCCGGCACACGCACCGGCGCGAGCGCGGCCTCGATCTTGCGCCGGGCTTCACGCCAACCGGGCTGCTCCCGGGCGCCACCGATCCGACACCGGCGGCGCAGGTTCAACCGGGCGGACCGACCTCCTCGGTCGAGCATGTCGAGCGCATCGGCAGCTCCTTCTCTGCTGGCAACGGCGGGTGCTCCGATTGCCGTTCGCTCCCTCCAGTATCCGCCTCGACCCCAGCCGTGTGAACCCCGCGTCACCAGGTCATTCGCGAACGTGCTGGTGACCGCCGTGCCGAGCGTCGATTCTTCACCTGGCAGCCACATGCGGCTCTCGGCGCCTGGACGAGCCATGACCTCCCGCGAGCCGTTCGAGGAACCGGCAGTAGCGGTCCAAGACGACCGTCCACGCGTAGTGCGACTCGGCGTAGGCGCGTCCGTTGCGCCGAAAAGCGTCGTGGACCAGCTCGTCGGTGCTGAGGAGCTCCACTGCTGCCGCGAAGGACGAGAAGTCGTCGAACCACAGCCCGGCACCGGAATGCTCGCAGTGCTCCCGGGTGGCGCCGCACGCCGCATTCACCAGCACCGGCACCCCGGCCGTGAGGGCCTCCACCACCGTGAGCGAGAAGGCCTCGAAGGGCGACGGCGACACCAGGGCGCGGGCACCTCGCAGGAGGTCCCACTTGGTGGTGTCGTCGACCATGCCCGTGACGACGACGTCGTCCGCCGGCTCAGGTGCGTCGACCACTTGGCCCACCAACACGAGCCGCAACGAGGTGCGGCAACGCTCTTTGTAGGCGCGGAAGAACTGGGCCAGCATCCCCGTCCCCTTCTGGTCGTCCACCCGACC
Organism: uncultured Acidimicrobiaceae bacterium; assembly: GCA_963787485.1. Lineage (GTDB taxonomy): Bacteria > Actinomycetota > Acidimicrobiia > Acidimicrobiales > RAAP-2 > Bog-473. The sequence goes on from CAWBDF010000003.1 coordinate 652,616, forward strand.
GATGCAGATCAGATACGGCGTCTCCTCCACGCCGAACGACCGGCGGGTGGCCTCGCCATCGCGGGACACCTCCTCCTGCACCCCGAGGCCGACAAGGACCTGCGGTGTGGCTCCCACTTTGAAGCGTTCCTGAACCAGTCGGCGCTCGCTCCGGGTCTGGAACACGAAGCCCCGGCACCGCGCGAACAGCTCGTCGAAGACGGGGAGATACAGCACCGGTTCCTCGTGGGCCGCCGGATGCATGATGGCCCGCTCGGCCACCAGAGGAAGTCCACGCACCGTCGGGTAGTACAGGTAGGGGTAGAAGGCCAGGACGTCGGCGTCGCTGGACGCCACCGCGTCGAGGAGGGCCGGCGAGCGCGGCCCTTGCAGATCGATCAAACGTTCCATCTCCTTTGCCGAGGCGGCTCCGGGGTTCTCGCGCAGCTCAGCCCACAGGGTGTGGAACCCGGGATCCCGCCCCGCATGTGACGCCACACGGTGCACTCGAACGCCGTTGACGACGGTGGTCCCGGCCGGGAGCTCGTTGTCCCAGGTGATGGCGTCACGAGCGCACGTGGTGAGCACCTCGACCTGCCACCCGCGGTCGGCCACCAGGTGTTCGGCCAACATGCGTGCGCCGGTCTCGGCACCGCCTCTGATCTCGGTCCCGTAGCGCGGCACGACGAACGTCAACTTCACGGTGACCTCCACGTGCGTCGTGACACCGGCATTGGTGATCAGACCAGGTTGTCGGCCTGGGCCAGCTGCTCCGCCAGGGCGCGGAAGGCACGTCCACGATGCGACAGGGCGTCCTTCTCGGCCGCGCTCATCTCGGCGAACGACCGCCCGTCCCCGCCTTCCGCAGCCTCGGGGACGAAGACCGGGTCGTAACCGAACCCTTGGTCACCCCGCGCCTGGCGGGCGATGGTGCCTTCGACGACCCCCTCGGCCCACAGCTCGGACCCGTCCGGGAAGGCCACCAGCGCCACGGTCGTGAAGCGGGCCCGGCGCACCCCTCCGGCGTCCGGCAACGCAGCGAGCTCGGCCAACAACTTGGCCACGTTGTCGGCGTAGGTGGCGTCCTCTCCGGCGTATCGAGCCGAGTAGACGCCCGGCGCGCCCTCCAGTGCGTCGACCGCCAGCCCGGTGTCGTCGGCCACGGCGGCCGAACCCGTGGCGTCGGCCAGCGCACGCGCCTTGAGCCGCGCGTTCCCCACCAGCGTGTCGGCGTCCTCGACCACCTCGGGCACCCCGGCGGGGCGCGGCACCAGCTCGACCTCCATGGCCGCAGAGAGCACTCCGGCGATCTCCTTGGCCTTGTCGGGATTGGCCGACGCCAGCACCAGCCGGAGCGGTCCGACGCTCACCGCCGCGGCGAAGGGGGTTCGTCCAGGGCAGCCGCCTGCAAGGCGCTCAAGCGCCCGATCCCGCCTTCGGCGAGTTCGAGCAGGGTGTCGAGCTCGCCCCGAGTGAAGGCCAGTCCTTCGGCCGTCCCTTGCACCTCGACGAAGCGGCCCGAGCCGGTCATGACCACGTTCATGTCCACCTCGGCCCGCGAGTCCTCGACGTACGGCAGGTCGAGCATGGGGACACCGTCGACGATCCCCACGGAGACGGCCGCCACTGAATCCGTCAGCGGGTGGGTCGAGATGGTTCCCGCCTGCACGAGACGGGTGCAGGCGTCGTGCAGCGCCACGTAGGCCCCACAGATGGACGCGGTGCGTGTGCCGCCGTCGGCCTGGAGCGCGTCGCAGTCCACCGTGATCTGCACCTCGCCCAGAGCGACGAGGTCGCACACGGCCCGCAGGGAGCGCGCGATGAGTCGTTGGATCTCCTGGGTCCGCCCCGACTGCTTGCCCTTGGCCGCCTCCCGGGAGGCCCGCTCGGGCGTCGAGCCGGGCAACATGGAGTACTCGGCGGTGACCCATCCCCGGCCGGTGCCCCGCAGGAAGGGCGGAACGCGCTCCTCGACCGAGGCCGTGCACAGCACCTTGGTCTGCCCGAAGGTGACGAGCACCGACCCCGGCGCCATCACCGTGTAGTCACGCTCGAAGCTGACCGGCCGCAGCTGGTCCACAGCCCGCCCGTCCTGGCGGGCACCGCGGGCATCCGCGCGCACCTCGTCGCTTTCGCCCACGGCACTCCTCTGCGCTCGCGCTCGCGCTTCCGCGCCCGAAACCGGGCGACTCCACCTGGGCGACACCGTAGGCCACCGCGGCCCTCCGACGGTCTCCGGAGCCCGGCGAGGCCCGCTACGTTTCCCGGCGTGACCCGATACGTCGCCCTGCTGCGCAGTGTCAACGTGGCCGGTCACGGCCGCATCGCCATGGACGAGCTCCGCCGGTCCTTCGCCGGCCTGGGCTACGAGGACGTCACGACGTACATCCAGACCGGCAACGTGCTGTTCTCGGCTCCGTCCAGGAGCGCCACGGTGGTGGCCGGCGCGCTGGAAGGTCGCCTCGAGCAGGACTTCGGCCAGTCACCGGCGATCATCGTTCGCACCGTCTCGCAGCTCCAACGCGTCGGCACCTCGAGCCCCTTCGCGGCACGCGGCGCGGATCCCTCGCGCCACCACGTGACCTTTCTGGCCGCCCTGCCGGCGGAGGAGGCCCTCGCCGGGTTGGTCCTGCCGCCGAGCGGCCGCGACGAACTGGTCATCGACGGCACCGAGGTCTACGTGCACACGCCCGACGGATATGCCGGGTCGAAGTACTCCGGGGCGTTCCTCGAGCGCCGGCTCGGGGTGCTCAGCACCACCCGCAACTGGAACACGGTCACCAAGCTCTGCGCCCTGGCGGCGCGCTGAGCTCCGCAGTCGGGCGGCCTCTTCAGTCGGGCATGGAGAGCTGCACCGATGCCTTCACGCCCCCGGCCCCGACGCCCGGGGCGCCGACTGCGGCGACCGTGGTGTTGCCACCGTCGACGTAGAGAGTCTGCCCGGTCACGTAGCGGCCGTCATCTGAGACGAGATAGAGGATGGCGCGGCTGATGTCGATCGCCTCGATGTTCCCGATGGGCAGCACGTGATTGAACGTCGAGATGATCTCGGGCTCTTGCATCGCCCACTGCTCCATCTCCGGCCCTGGTTGGGACATGGGCGTGTCGCAGGTCGTGGGGTGCACCGAATTGACCCGGATCCCGTGGCGGCCGAATCTCCCGGCGTAGCCCTTCATCAATGCCACCACGCCAAGTTTGCCCGCCTGGTACGCGTCGTAGCCGCCGTCGAGATTGGTGGTCACCGTACGGGCGCCCGCCGCCGAGGCGGTAATGACGATGGCCCCTCCCTGTCCCCCTTCGACGAGGGCCGGCACCGTGACCCCGAGCGTGTGCCACACCCCGGTCAGCACGACGTCGATGGTGTCCTGCCATGCCTGCTCGGATTGCTCGTAAGGCGCAATCTGGAAGGCGTTGATCCCGGCGTTGGCCAGCACGATGTCCAGGCGGCCGAAGCGCTCGAGTCCCTCGTCCAGCGCGGCCTGCAACTGGTTGCGACGCCGGACGTCGCCCCTTCGGGCCACCATGGAACGCCCGGTCTTCTCGACGAGACGCACGGTCTCGGCGAGGTCCTCCTCGGTGGCCATCGGATAGCGCACCGTCGAGATCTGGTCGCAGATGTCCACGCCGACGATGTCGGCACCTTCCTCGGCCAAGAGCAAAGCGTGCGATCGACCCATGCCCCGCGCGGCACCGGTGATGAAAGCCACCTTTCCGTCGAGCTTGCCCATACCTGTTGTCCTCCTCGTGACCACCGTGGTGCCGTTGGCCGGCGCCAGCGGGAAACCTAGAAGTAGATGATGCCCTTGGCCCGCTCGGTGACCTCGTCGAGGTCGCCGGTCCAGGCGCCGGTCGACAGGTACTTCCAGCCTGCGTCGGCCGAGACGACCACGATGGAGGCCTCCTCACCTTCGCCGACGGACGCTGCGCACTTGACCGCCCCCGCCAAGGCCGCCCCCGTCGAGATACCGGCAAAGATCCCAACCTCGGTGAGGCGGCGGGTCCACTCGATCGACTCCCGAGGCCGCACCACCGTCTTGCGGTCGAGCAGGTCGGCACCGCCGAGGTCCTCGAAGATGGGCGGGATGTAGCCGTCGTCGAGGTTGCGCAGGCCGTCGACCGTTTCCCCGGCGGGAGGCTCCACGGCCCAGATCTGGACCCGCTCCCCCAACTTCTCGCGCAGGAACCGCCCCACGCCCAGCAGGGTGCCGGACGTGCCCAGGCCCGCCACGAAGTGGGTGACCCCGGGGCAGTCGCGCAGGATCTCGGGGCCGGTCGCCTCGTAGTGGGCCTGCGGGTTGGCCGGGTTGCCGTACTGGTAGAGGAAGACCCACTCGGGGTGTTCGAGCGCCAGCGCCCGGGCCATGCGCACGGCGCCGTTCGAGCCTTCGCTCCCCGGCGAGTCGATGATCTCGGCGCCCCACAGCTCGAGCAGTTGGCGTCGCTCCACCGAGACGTTGGTCGGCACGACGGCCTTGAGCGTGTAGCCCTTCACCCGGCACACCAGCGCCAGCCCGATCCCCGTGTTGCCCGAGGTGGGCTCCAAGAGGACCTGGTCCGGCTGGCCAGGGACCAAGACGCCCGAGCGCTCCGCGTCTTCCACCAGGGAGAGGGCGACCCGGTCCTTGACCGAGCCGCCGGGATTCTGCCCCTCGAGCTTGACGTAGAGCCGCGCCAAGGGGTTCGGGCTCAGCGCGCTCGATGTCCACCAGAGGCGTGTTGCCGATCAGGTCGAGGACCGACGAGTACACGGTCATTCAGCCTCCGGCCACCGCAGGAAGGATCGACACCTCCGCGCCGTCCTTGACGGGGGTGTCGAGGCCTTGCAAGTAGCGCACGTCGTCGTCGTCGACGTAGACGTTCACGAACTTGTGCAGCGCACCGTCGTCGGTCAGGACCTGGCCGTCCATGCCCGGGTGCTCGGCGACCAGCTTCGAGAGCACCTCGCCGATGGTGGCGCCGTCCACGCTGACGACAGACGCCCCGCCGGCGTGACTGCGCAGGACGGTTGGTAGGCGGACTTCGACGGCCACGTGGCCTCCTCGGTGATCTGGGTCTGGGCGTCCTAGGTCTGGGCGTCCTGGTCCGGCAATTGTTGACCGAACCGGTAACGATTCTACCTGGGGCCGCCGCTCAATCCCCGCTCTCGCCTGGCTCAGCCCGCCTCCCGACCGGCGAGCCCCGGCACCTCGAGTCCCGGGACCTCGACGGGCTCCTCGGTGACGCTCCCGTCGGCAATGGCGTAACTGCGCACCACGGGGTGCGAGTCGCGCAGGGAGACGAGCACGTAGTGCCACCCCGGGTCCGTGGCCTGCGCCACGTCGGTCGGCGAGGGGTAGGCGTCGGTGTGCGTGTGCGAGTGGAAGACCCCCATGATGTCGGCGCCGAGCTCCCGGGCGGCCCGGTCGACGCGCAGCAGCTCCTTGGGGTCGATCTCGTAGACCATGGCCGAGGCCGCGGCGTTCGCTGTGGCGAACACATAGGCCACCTCGTCTCCCTCGTAGGACCCGACCAGCAGACCACAGGCCTCATCGGGCAGACCGGCCAGGCAGTGGGCCACCATCTCCAGGTAGAGGTCTCGGGATAGGCGGAGCACCTGCCCACGGTACCCTCGTACCCCTCATGGCCCGGGCCAAGAAGCAGATCGCCAAGCGGGCGGCGGCCCGCGAGGAACGCGGCGGCGACCGGGTGGTCGCCTCGAACCGGCGCGCCCGCCGGGAGTACGACTTCCTCGAGACGTTCGAGGCGGGCATCGTCCTGCAGGGCTCCGAGGTCAAGTCCCTGCGCGAGGGCAACGCACAACTCAACGAGGCGTATGCCAGAGTGGACGACGGCGAGCTGTGGCTCTTCGGAGCCCACATCCCGCCGTGGCACTTCGCCGCGGGGTTCGGCGCCCACGACCCCGACCGGAAACGCAAGCTCCTGGTGCACCGGGACCAGATCGACGAACTGCTCGGCAAGACCCAGCAACAGTCGCTGACGCTGATCCCGGTGTCCCTCTACTTCCGTGACGGCCGGGCCAAGGTGCAGCTGGCATTGGCCAAGGGCCGCCGGCTCTACGACAAGCGCAACGTGATCAAGGCGCGCGATGCCGCGGCTGAGGCGGCACGGGCGGCCAAGGAGATGAGCCGTTGGGTGGGCTGACGTGGGGTCCGGCCGGCTTTGGGGCGTCCCGGAGAGCCCTAGACTGGTGTGGCCGGTCAAATGGGCCGGCGCCCAGACATGGGGGTGATCGGTTTCGACTTCGGTCGTCAAGGTAGGAGAAGCGAGCCGTGGTCTCCGGAGCCACGTTAAAGAGCCGGAACCAAAAACAAACGCCGAGCAACCACAGCTCGCGCTCGCTGCGTAAGTAGCGACGTCCAACCGGTCCCGGCCCTGCGGATCGGATCTTGGGCGTCATTCAGTAGGGCTTACTCGACCGCTCACACCAACTGAGCGTCGAGGACAAACTCGTTGGTTACGGGGCGGCACTGCTGCCGGCAGAAGTGCCGCCCCCGACAATCTGATGCCGGCTGCGCTCGGAGAAGGCCTACTGCGGCTCCGGAGGACGCGGGTTCGATTCCCGCCACCTCCACGAGACGAGGGCATGTTCATGAAAGAGCACGCCGAGTGTTCATGAAAGTGCCTTGTTGGAGGTGGCGATGAGTTCAATGCTCGTCCGCCACCCCATGGACGACGAAACCGCCGGCCCCAGGGCCGGCGGTTTCGGGTTGGCGAGTCTCTATCGATCCTCTCGGGCGCGACAGCAGGTGGCTCGTCGCCCAAACAGAATGAAGGACTTATCCACGTGGGACGGCAGGGTGCCTGTGGTCTCTCTTCGATTATCTGGGCCCAGGTCCCGCGACGACGCTTCTTTCTAGGAGAAGGATTGCTGGCGACGTCTTGCACCGATTCGCCCTCTTCGAGGCCGTGCTTGGCCCGAAACGATCGGATCCGATCGAGGTTGAAAGCAGCAAGGGTGAACCCGAGCAGGACGGATGTTTTCACCCGTCCGAAGACCCGGAAGAATCCCCTACTCAGGTCGACGAAGGAACCTTTTAGTGCCGCGTTCACGGATTCGACGACCTGACGCCTCCCCATAGAGATACGCCAGGCCGTCGTGCCGTAGGGAATGCGCTGCGCCAGGGGGAGCTCCACCGCGGCAACCGACAGGATTCCCGAGCAGCAGTTCGTGGACCCTTCGCCTAGGCGCACCAGCGGGGAGTTCCGTGACGCCCGCATCGTTTTTGGGACCTGACGGCTTCTCAGCAACCCGGCACAAAAGGGACAGCGCCACCGCGTCACTCCATCGGACGTCGGGACCGGCGTGGCGGACCAGCCGCCAGCGCGCCCGTTGGTTGAATTTCGTTTCATAAGCGATCTTTTCGGCTTCCGGGGCGCCCCGCGGTGGAGCTGGCAGGTCACGCAGTTCCTCGGGCAAATGAGAGGAGAACAGCTGGCCGTCGATTAAAAGGGCCTCACCTGAAAATGGCCTGCTCCCCCGCTGGTGGGTCACGGGCTGGAAGGTCTGGACGATACCGACCTGGGCCAATGGCACCGAGGTGGAAACTTACACAGCGAGTAGCCCGGACCCCACACGACCTCTTCGATCTTTTGTCCGCCATCTTTAGCCGAGATGAGCGTGTCGACCACCGATCGGCCCCTGTGAGTTCCTGCCGGCGCCAGGTTGCACGTGGTGATCACACTGGGGACCTCGGGACCCAATGTGGTGCGATCGATGTGATTCGTCCATCGCACTTCGCGGGTTTGGACCCCAAGATGGAGTTCGTAACCGACATAGGGACCTGCCGGGCGGCTGTTCGTGGCCGACCGGTGTCCCGCTCGGGCGTCGAGATCAGCGGTGTAGCGCTTGCGACCATCGGGACCGATCTCGAGCACCTTCGCTCGACGGTTTGCGCCCCTCGCAACTTTGGAATCGCCCTTCATTTCTTGTGTCTCTGTCGCCTCCCCGTCGAGGTCCACGGCGACGGCCTCCCCGTGAAGAGCTCCCCAGGTCTCGACGTCGGTGCCATCGATGGCGAGCGAACTGCTGACCACGTATTTGGGCGGAATTGATGCTCGGACGAGTTGGTTGGCGAACCATTCCTCGTTCAATCCCGCCTCACCCAAATCGAGAACCTCACAAAGTCGCACGAAGAGCCGTTCGACCCGGTGATATGCCTCCTCGGGGTCCCACTCGGTGATATCGAGGCTGAGTCTCTGTGCTTCCGTCATCGCATTGAGAGTCAGAGCCACCTCCACCAGGTGGGCCTGATGGTGGCGACCCAGAGCGTTGAGCTGGCAGGCCACCAGCAGCCCGAGGAGGCTCAGGTGGCGTGGTCGACCTATCCCAGAGTCGACGAGACGATTGAGGGCATCCACAACGCCCGAGCGGACGATCACTTGGCGGGCGATGTTCAGTTCAGATCCACTGGTTGGACGACCCCCACTCAGATCCAATGGCGCACGGGTCACCGGATGTCTCCACGCAACATCTGAACGGAGTCACGAGCGTCCATCGGCGGGACGTTGATTAGTGGCGTGGACTCAACTTTTTGGGGCGGTGAATTTCGAACTGTTTGGACGCTTCATAGATGTTGTCGAAGACGTCAGTGCGATTTTCGACCACGCAGTAGAGGACATGAGTGCCTTCGTCGGTATTCCCCTACCTGAGGATGCCACTGGCGGCGCCAATGTCGAAAGGGAATGATCGCCCTCTCAATCGATGGGAAGGACCTTTCCGCCTGAGCTGCTGCAAGACTCCGGCTGCTGGTTGATGCAGGGGGGTCTCATTACTCCCATCACGATGACCAGAGGGCAGCCAGAGACCAACCGCTGCTACTACAACGTCAACATCAAGCACAACAAGTTCACACTGCCAGACGGGTTGAAGTTGACATGCGTACCGGCTTCCTGACCCGTTCCTGGTGAACTGCCCCATTGCCTTCCCGTCGTTAATCCTCGTTTGAGACGAACTTCTCGGGCTACCCGTTCGTCCGTGCCACCCGGTTTGCGGATGCCGTCAAAGGTTCTGTTGTGCCTCCATCGACGAGAAGATATGACCCGTTCATCAGTACACAAGAACGGGAGAGCGTGAGCGACGCCCCAGACTTCGCTCACACGACCCGGAGGTTCAGTCGCGAATGAACATCGTCCGTCACAGCTCCGGCGCCGCGCCGTTAAATGTCGACGCCGTGTCACAGCTGCGTTCCTTCGAACATCCCATTGATCGCGTCCGCTATGAGTGAGAAGCACTCATCGAGCAAGAAACCGATGCGGTCGGGGTCATTCTCCGTTACCCAATGGCTCACGGCAGTATCGAATGCCGCGAGTGCGACCGCAGCCGCGAGCGAAGGGCGAATGTCGGTTGATACATCCATTCCGTTCCGTGCGGCGAGAACACTGGCCAACGCTGGACGCAACGCGGCCATGTATTCGAGCCGACGGCCCTCGAGCGCGGGCACAGATCGCCGCGCTCCGCACGAGTTCGAAGGCACGGGCGCGTAAGTCTTCAAGTCCGGTCGTCAGGCTGCAGCGCAATGCGGTCGCCGGAGATTCATCGAGCGGTCGCGCCACGAGGCGCGTCTGGACCGTACGGATGAAATCGCCAAGCGTCGCGAGAAAGACATCTTCCTTGGTCGAGAAATAGCGGAAGAAGGTTCGGCGCGAGACATCTGCGGCTCGGGTGATGTCCTCGACAGTGATCGAGTCGTAATCTGACTCCTCGAGCAATCGCGCAGCGGCCGCGGCGAGCTCCCGCCGCACCAGAGCTCGCTTCCGTTCGGCGAGCGTCGGCGGGTCAAATGAGAATTCCTGCGTTGCCGTCGAGGTCGTCATCATCGGTCTTGTCTCCGAGTTGGCACTCAGTGCGAGTTCCGGCACTGAGTGCTGCTTGTTGCATACAGTGCCACAAAACGTTACCATCAAGAAAGCCGTTCGACGCGTGGAAGGTCGCTGGCGGTCTGCGGGCGAGGAGGACTCGAAGTGAGCGATACAACCAGTGACCGACTCGCTCTGATCTCCGCGGACTCGCACGTGAATCCCCCCGTTTCGCTGTGGCAGGAGTACCTCCCCTCGGAATTCCACGACGCAGCGCCACACATCGAACACGCCGACGAGGGCGACTTCGAGGTATTTGAAGGCTGTCGCAAGCCCATCATCGGGTTGACCGGGGCCGCGGGTCGCCGCCCCGAGGAGTACTCAATGACTGTGCGACGCCTCGAGGATGTTCGGCCGGGTGGGTACTTATCTGGCCCACGGATTGAAGACCAGGATATCGACGGAATCGATGCCGAGGTCCTGTTCGGCGGGCTCGCGGCAGCACCCTTGCCCAGTAGGGATCCTGCGCTGGCGCGCGCGAGCTACACGTCGTACAACCGGTGGCTCGCCGACTTCTGCTCGTACTCTCCAACCCGGCTCTTCGGGATCGCGTATGTCCCGTGCAACGAACCCGACGACACGCTAGAAGAAGTGCGATCCGCAGCCTCGTTCGGCTTGCGCGGCGCACTGCTCACGCAGAAGCCTACGAACGGCTCGTGGGCGGACCCCGAGTGGGAGCCGCTCTGGGCCCAGATGGTGGCGCTCGGGTGGCCGGTGCACTTCCATGTTGGCGGTTCCGGCGGATTGGCGCACGCGCAGGCAATGGGAGCACCCGGGCCCGATGCGTACCTCAACTCGATGGTGGCACGGAAACTTGAGATGTCGCTGGCCCTCGGCACGCTCGTGCTGAGCGGCGTGCTCGTCCGGCATCCCGAACTCAAGGTGGTCTCCGTGGAAGCCCAGATTGGCTGGGTGCCATTCTGGAAGGAATACATCGACCACGCATATGAGAAACACCGTTGGCACCTGAACCACCACTTCGACGAACGTCCGTCGTTCTACATCGAGCGACAGGTCTTCTACACCTTCATGGAAGACCGCCATGGTATCGACACGCGTCATGCGTGTGGCGTCGACCGCATTATGTGGGCGAATGACTACCCGCACTCCGAGACGACCTGGCCCAACAGCCACAAGATTCTCGCCGATACGTTCGAAGGCGTGCCCCGTGACGAGATACAGCGCATCGTTCGTGACAACTGCGCCGAGCTTTACGGCCTTGACGCATGACGGCGACATCGGCAGAGTTCGATCTCGTCATTCGTGGAGGACTCGTCGTCGACGGCACAGGGACACCCGGCGTGCGCGGTGACGTCGCGATCGTCGCGGACCGCATCGCGGCGGTCGGCGATATCGACGGTCGAGGCCGAGAGGAAATCGACGCCGAGGGCCACATCGTCGCGCCCGGGTTCATCGACTCGCACTCGCACATGGACGCGCAAGTGTTCTGGGACGACGTCGGCAAGGCGGTCTGCTGGCACGGGGTCACAACGACGATCATGGGGAACTGCGGCTTTACGCTTGCACCCTCGCGTCCCGACCGGCGCGACCTTGTCGTCGTCAACATCGAACGCGCTGAAGACATCTCTGCCGATGCAATGGAGGCGGGGATTGATTGGAGGTGGTCGACGTTCGCCGAATACATGGACGCGGTCGAAGCGACGCCGAAGGGCCTGAACTACTGCGCCCAGATCGGACACTCCGCGCTGCGTACTTGGGCCATGGGTGACCGCGCTTGGGACGAAGACGCGAACAACGACGACATGGCGTCCATGATCAGCGAACTGCGTTCGGCGCTACAGGCAGGTGCCGTTGGTTTCACCACGTCACGGAGCCGCGCGCACCTGACGCCTGATGATCGTCCGGTCAGCGTCGCGCCGGGCGACGTGGACAGAGCTCTCCGCGCTGGTCGAGATTGTCGGCCACGAGAGCTCCGCCGTCTTCGAGCTCGCCCACGAGCGTCCCAAGGATCCGGACGATATGCGCGCATACCACCAGCGGCTCTTCGATCTCGCCGTCTCAAGCAAGGCGCCCCTGATCTTCGGGTTGTTTGCGCCGCCCGTGGCGACGCCGTCGGTCGAGTACATCGATGAGATCTGGGCGCAGGGCGGCGAGGCGTGGGCGCTCACCCATACTCGCGGTGTCTCGTCTACGCAGTCTTTTCTCACCAAGCTCGGCTTCGACAACCTCGCTGAATGGCAGGAGGTGCGTCGGCGGCCGCTCGAAGAGCAGAAGGTGCTCCTGCGTGACCCGGAGGTACGACGTCGCCTCGTCCACGCCGCGCACCACGGTAACTACGGCACGCACACCGGACCCGAGGTGTCACGACCAAAGTTCGACCGGATGACGGTGTTGCAATCACCCTATCTGCGGAACCCGACGGTCGCGGAGGAAGCCAACCGGCTCGGTGTTGATCCGGTGGAGCTGATGATCGACCTTGCCCTCGAGCACGATTTCGAGGTGTTCTTCCTCCAGATGCTTACGCCTCAACAGGACGACCTCCTCGTCCCGCTGATGCAACATCCTCGCACCGCGATGGGCTTCTCGGACTCCGGAGCCCACGTGAGCCAGGTGTTCGACTCGTCGATCTACTCGCATCTGTTGGCCTACTGGGTGCGGGAGCGCCAGGCTTTTCCGGTGGAGAAGGCGATCCAGATGATCACGTCTCGTCCGGCCGACATATGGCGGCTCCAGGATCGGGGCCGCCTTGCGCCAGGCAAGGCGGCCGATGTCACAGTCTTTGATCCAGACACCGTAGCGCCGCTGATGCCGAAAGTCACCCACGATCTCCCCGCAGGAGCCATGCGGATCGAGCAGAGAGCAACGGGTTTCGCGGCAACGATCGTGAACGGCCAAGTGTTGACTCGCAACGGTCAGGCAACAGAGGCTCGGCCCGGCCGTCTTCTTCGCGCAACATCGACAACCGACTGTTAACCAGCGTGACTCTCGGCTCCTATGATTTCTCTCCTTGTGGCGGATCCGGAGCCCCACAGGTGAGCTCGCTAGTAACACCGTAGATCGCTCCTATGTTGGTTTACCGCGCACACTATCTGTCACAGAAGGTATCGATGGCTATGTATTCGCCCGTACCGCGCGATTTGCCGATCCCGGCATAGCAACAGTCGCGCCCCCGTCGACGGGAAAGATATGGCCCGTCACATAGGCGGCTTCGTCTGTGCAAAGGAACAGGACGGCATGAGCGACGTCCCAGACTTCACCCATACGGCCCGGAAGATTCAGTCGCGAGCGAACATCATCGGTCAGAACTCCGCCTGAGACCGATTCCTGCATCGGTGACGACACCATTCTGGGCAATACGGCATTGACTCGAACATTTTTTTCGAATACTGATAGCAGGAGGCACAGGTGAAGCTTGAAAACAAGGTCGCACTGATATTCGGGGGATCGTCGGGAATCGGACGAGCTTCGGCTGAGGCATGTGCTGATGAAGGCGCATCCGTGATGATTGCCGATGTGGACCGTAACGGAGGTTCACAGGCCGTTGCAGACATCAAAGCGGCCGGTCGTGCGGCGTCCTTTCTCCACGTCGACATCACCGACGAGGAGGAAGTCGAAGCTGCCGTCCACTCGACCGTGGCAGAATTCGGAAAGCTCAACATCCTGGTAACCAGCGTTGGTGCTGAGTCTCGCGGCACGGAATCGCCCTGGCACTTTGCCATCGAGCTCTTCCTTAAGGGCCCCTTTTATGCCTGCAAACAGCTCTTCTCTTGAGTTGAGTGAGTGAGTCGAGTCGTGGGGTGTTCATGAAACCCCGCAGCCAGGGTCTATGCCGGCGGGGGAGCGGTGTCTCCACAGGTTAAGGAGGGGGTCTCCACAATCCCAGGTGGGCGCTGGTGTCCCAAATGGGTTCGTTTCGCGAAATGCTGTGAGGCTTGTCACCGGCCACCGGCCACCGGCCACCGACCACCGGGCCACCGCGCCACCGGCCACTGGGCCACCGGGCCACCGGGCCACCGGCCACCGGGCCACCGACCCGGAACCGGACTTAGGATTCACCCTGAAGGGTCCAAATATCGCGGCGGCGTCGTCGCTGCCATCGGATCGGGTGGCGTTGCCGGGTGTCAACAGTCCGACGGGTGGAAGAACGGGTCGGCGGTCCGCTCCCGGGATGGCAGGGCTGGATCTCATCGTGGGGGTATTGGTGGCCGCGGGATGTGGGGGGGGTATGCGGGCCGCCGGCGGCAGTAGGGGGAGATGGTGGATCCGGCGGCGAGTTCGTACTCGTGGATGACTCCGCCGAGGATGTCTCGACGGATGACCCTCCCGCCGACCGTGGTGGTCGAGCGAGGGACCGGCTGTTCGAGCTTCAGGCCGCGGTGGGGTCGGGCCCGGTTGTAGGGCTCGATGTACTCGCCGAGGATCGACTCCAGGTGGCGCCGGGAGAAGACGAGCAGATGGTCGAGGCAGTCTTGGCGGACGGTTCGCACCCAGCGCTCGGCGAACGCGTTGGCCCGTGGGGTGCGGACCGGGGTCTTGGCGGCTTCGATGCCGATGGAGGCGAGCACGGCGTCGAAGCTGGCGGTGAACTTGGTGTCCCGATCGCGTATGAGGAATCGGAAGCGCTGGCCAGCCTCCTCGAGGTCGGATGCGAAGTTCCGGACGACCTGGGCTACCCAGGGCCCGTTCGGGTTGGCCGTGACCCCGAGCAGGTGTACGACGCGCCGCTCGACCTCGACGACGAAAAGTACGTAGTAGCGCCGCAGCAGCACGGTATCCACGGTGAAAAAGTCGGTGGCCACGATGCCCTTGGCCTAGGCGCGGAGGAACTCGGCCCAGGTCGGCCCAGCGCGCCTTGAGGCCGGGCGTAGGCCGTTGGCGCGGACGACGTTGGCGACGCTTCCTTCGACACGGTGACACCGAGCTTCTTCAGCTCGCCGACGATCCACAGGTAGCCCCAGCGCGGTTTCTCCCGAGCGAGGCGCCAGATCAGCTCGACGGTCTCGTCAGGTAGTGGCGGACGTCCTGGTCGTCGGTGCGGGTAGGTCCAGCGCCGTCGAACGAGGGCGCGATGCCAGCGGAGGATGGTCTCGGGGGTGACGAGGAACGCCGCCCACCGCTCGCGGGACACCAGCTTGGCCAACGTGGCGATGACCGCCCGGTCCGACCAGGTTAAGCGGGGTCGGCCGACCTGACGTTGGAGCACGGCGAGTTGGTAGCGGAGCACCAGGATCTCTGCGTCCTTGGCGGCGTCGTCCATCCGGAGGATCCCGAGCAGTTCGACGACGCGGCGGACCAGGCGGTAGAGGAAGCTGAGCGCCACGGCAAGGAGCCTCGCTGAGCCTGTCATGGCTGGTCAAGCTGACGATCGAGTAAATGGACCCTTCACGTTCGCCGCGCGCTGGCTAGTGATTCGTATGCATGGCCCCTGTCGAGGCGAATCGACAACCTCGATGATCTCGTCGATCGGCAGCCCCACGGACGCCGACCAGCCATCCGCGAATCCCGCACTCGATCCTCCGATCGTGCCGCCTTCAAGAGGCACCGAGCCGGCGAGGTACACGAGCCGGGCCACCTTTTCGGGAGCGGCATCAGCACCAAGCGAGATGGCCAGGCCTCCCATCGAGTGTCCGACCAGGACGTCCCCTTCCTGGATCACCTCATACATGCACGTTCGCCACGAGTTCAGCGAAGCTTGTTCGCCCAGTTTCTCGCCGCAACCTGGGAAATCGACCGCGACAACCGAAACGCCGAAGTCTCTGAGAGCTGGGATCGTCTTCTCCCAGCACCATGCTCCATGGAATCCACCGTGAACAAGGACGACTCTCACGCTTGCGTTCCCTCCCGTCGATGACATGGACGTTCTCATAGAATCACACGGATGGATGGGTCTAATCCATGCAAGAGTCGCGCCGATGAGCTGTTCGATGGTGACGGGCAGGGCCTTGTCGGCACCCCCGTAACTCATCCATGAATACGGTTTGGTCGCATGACCTATCCGGATGGGTTTCTGGCACCCACTGGGTTGATCGTTCTCAAGAACCTCATCAGTTTCCGCCGACCCGCTGACGGAGGAGGCGACCAGCACGCGCGTCAGTCGCTTCGCCATCGGCGATTAGCACCTTGCCGCCAACTATCGTCGCCTTGATCCCCATCGACCGCTGCGAGAACCGCGGTGCGCCCCCGGGCAGGTCGTGGACGATCTCGGGCATCGCTGGCGCGACATGCGTCGGGTCGAACACATTGAGGTCGGCGATCAAACCCTCACGGAGTAGCCCGCGATCACAAAAGTTGAAGAGGCGCGCCGGCTCGAGCGTGAGCATACGGACCGCTTCCTCCAGGGTCAGATCCTGTCGGTCCCGTACGAAATACGCGAGCAAATGGGTCTGAATCGAAGCGTCGGCCATCTGGCTGACATGTGCGCCGGAGTCCGAGAACCCCATCACTGTCGTTGGGTGGTGGAGACAACGAAGAGCGTCTTCGTCGTCGAATGGATTAAAGTGCTGCCAGAATAGCTGGCGCATGTCGGTCTGCAACGCGCGATCGATCATGAACTGCACCGGATGCACGCCTCGTGTGGCTGCGAGCTCCGCAACGGTGTGGTGCGGAGGAACGGCGGTGTCGAACACTTGCATCTGGTCGAACTGCGGCGGACGCGCCTCGCCGCCGAGGGCTTCCACATAGGGACCCTCGTCGGCAATCTGCACAAGGCGCGCAACGACTTCGGGGTCTTCCAGCCGGCGACGTTGTTCGTCGAGAGATAGCGCGCGCAGCTCCCGCCAAACGGGCAACCGATCGAAGGGCAGCTGGCTGCGGAACGACGAGAATGCACCAATACCCCTGGGATGGGTTATGCCCCAGATGCACGCACCCCTTGCGTTTGCCCGGTCGAGCCGCTCGAGAGAGCGCTGGCTCGTCGCACCGATCGACATGGGCACACCAGTGCGCGCCGAAAGCTCCGCCATGTCGTTCATGCGGTGTTCTTCACCCGGAGTGCTCGGCTCGGTGGTGATTTGGAAGATACCCGCGCCGAGATCACCGAGGACCTCGACCAGCTGCACGACCTCCTCCCACGAAGCAAGGCGGGAGGCGACGGGGCGATCGTCGGAAGTCTGATGGTGACGCGTGCGCGAGGTCGTAAAGCCATATGCGCCGGCACGTAGGGCGTCCTCGAGCTCGCGACGCATCGCGTCCACGTCGTCCTCGGTCGCCTCGTGGTCGAACGCCCGCTCCCCCATTACGTAAGTACGTAACGCAGAATGACCGATGTTCGCCGCGTAGTTGATGCCCTTGGGTATACGGTCGAGTGCATCGAGATATCCAGCGAATGTCGTCCAGGACCAGTCGACTCCGGCGGCGAGCGCGTCCGGAGAGATGTCTTCGGCGCGCTCGAGGCTGCGAACCACTAGCTCACGTTCATCAGGCCGACTAGGTGCTAACGTGAATCCGCAGTGGCCCATAACGACGGTCGTCACTCCGTGCCAACACGAGTTTGTGCCAAGATCGTCCCAGAACACCTGAGCATCCATGTGCGTATGGGCGTCGATGAACCCCGGCGTAACAACCAGACCTCCAGCATCGATCTCCGTCGCACCTCGCTCACGAACCAGGCCGAGCGCAGCGATGCGGTCGCCCTTCACAGCTACGTCCACGCGAAAGGGAGCCAGTCCCGTTCCATCGACAACGGTGCCCCCGCGAATGACCAGGTCATAGACCATCAGGCCACCGATCCCGCTCGGGCGTGCGCGGGGCGCCGATCGCTTGGATCGAGGTCGAGCATCACGATGGCGTTGTTGCGCACCAGCATCTCGAGCTCGTCACGCGGGACGAGCGCCGCAATCTCTTTGACGATCGTCGACGTGTCGGGCCAAGTGGAGTCTTGATGCGGGTAGTCGGTTTCGAACACCAACTGACCAATTCCGATCTGGTGACGCGCCTCGACGCCGACCATGTCGTCGAAGAAGCAGCCGAATACACGGCCAGGCACCTGCGTGGACGGCAACTCTGTGATGATCGGATCGAGCTCCGACCAAGCACGACTGTTGGTGAAGATGCGATCAACCCGGTCGAGTAGGAAGGGCATCCACCCCACCTGGCTCTCAGAGAAGGCGATCTTCAGGTTCGGGAAACGCAACAGCGTCCCCGAGAGGAGCCAGTCAGCCATCGACATGTACGCGTTGAGCGACGTCAGCGACGTACGAACACCGCTTGGCGCATCGGCGCTCGTGGATTGCATCTTCGAACCCGACCCGATGTGCATGCATATGACGACGCCAGTCTCATGACATGCCTCGAACAGTGGATCCCAATGCCGCCGCCTGTCGTGGATCGAGGGAAGGCCGAGGTTCGCCGGAAGCTCGGTGAACGTGATGGCCTTTGCGCCACGTTTCGCGTTGCGGCGGACCTCAGCTGCGGCGAGGCGCGGATCCCAGAGCGGAACAGTGATCAATGGGATCAGGCGACCAGCGCTAGACCCACACCACTCCTCCACCATCCAGTCGTTATATGCCTCGATGCATGCGAGTGCGAGATCTTTGTCATGTGCTTCCGAGAACATCTGGCCCGCAAACCGGGGGTAATTCGGGAAGCACAACGAGCGCTCGATGTGTGCCTGATCCATGTCGGATAGCCGCGCCTGAGGGTCGTAGCAACCTTTCCGGATCTCGTCGAAGCGCACCGGCCGCATCGAGTACTCCTCGGGTCGATAGCCGGCGCACGCAGAGACGAGCGGTGTTCCCACCACGGTGTCCTCAAACAGCCACCAGTCGGCGATCGGCCCGTCGTCACCACGCGCGTAGATGACGCCCCCGCCGGGCCTACTGATCTCCACCGTCGGCGAAGGCACGACGTGCGGACCCCGATCGCGGTACCGCGCTGGAAGCCACCGCTCCCAGAGGTGGGGCGGCTCGATAACGTGATCGTCGGAAGAGATGACCCAGGGCAGTTCCAGCGTCTCATTCACCCCCACTGCGTCAGCCTATCTCCGGCGAGCCGGTATGCAAGTGACGAGCGAAACTCGTCTCGGCGCTTGCCTGCGCAGTGAGCGCAACCGTCCAGCAAGGCACTGAGCTATTCGCGACCCCATTTGCGATTACAGGGAAGGAGCCGTACCCAGACACCTACCTCGATGTCGTGAGGTTTACTGCGATCTGACTAGACGAGTGACCATGCCGCAGGCTCTAAGCCTCGATCCACCGATGAAGTGAGCGGAACGTAGGCCGCGTATCCGCGGAAAGTGCCCCCTGCGCTGGAAGAATTTGCGGTGTTCGACGTCGCAGTTCCCCAGCACCAAGGAGGCACTTTCGGTGAATCCAGTATCGCGCGGGATCGACCGGATCGGGGTGACCTTCGACGAGCCATCACTGGTCGCCGATGCGGGTCTGATCGTGCCGGCGACACTGATGGTTCGCCTCGGACTCGAGGCGCTGGTGAACGCCATGGTGCACCTCGGCGGTCGCGTCGGGGGCTCGCGTCCGGGGCGCAAGGTGCTGACGTTGGTCACTGCCATCGTGGCCGGTGCCAGCCACATCGACCATGCTGATCGACTCCGCGCCGGTGCGACCCAGAGTGTCCTGCCCTTCCGGGTCATGGCACCGTCCACGCTCGGCACCTTCTTGCGGGCGTTCACCTTCGGGCACATCCGCCAGCTCGACGCGGTGATCGCAGAATCGATCCGCCGAGCCTGGTCACTTGGCGCGGGGCCGGGCATTTCCCCCCTGACCATGGACCTCGACTCGACGATCTGTGAGGTCCACGGCAAGAAGAAGCAGGGCGCCGCCTATGGCTACACCCGCGTGCTCGGGTATCACCCGCTCATCGCCACCTGGGCCAAGACGGGTGATGTGCTCCACGCCCGGCTGCGCAAGGGATCCTCCCAGCGCGGCCACAAGCGATTCGTCGAGGAACTCATCGCCCGGGTGCGCCGGGCCGGGGCGACCGGGGCGCTGAGCCTGCGTGCCGATGCCGGGTTCTTCTCCTACGCGCTCATCGACACCTTGGTGCGCCTGGGTGTCGCCTACTCCATCACGGTCAACATCAACGCCCAGGTCAGGGCCTGCATTGACGCGATACCAGAGTCGGCGTGGCGCACCATCGCCTATCCCGACGCCGGGGTGGCCCAGGTCGCCGAGACGAGTACGTGACCGGGGTGCGCGGCCAGCGACGCCAGCTGCGTCTGGTTCTGCGCCGCTCACGCCTGGCCGATCCGTGCCAGTTGGCCCTGTGGCCCGAGTGGCGTCACCACGCCTTCGTCACCAACGTCGCCCTCGACACCATCGAAGCCGATGCCTTCCACCGCGCCCATGCCGGCATCGAGCTCGCCATCCGAGACCTCAAGGAGGGGGCAGGTCTCGAGCACTGCCCCTCGGGTCACTTCTTCGCCAACGCCACCTGGCTCGCCTGCGCCGTCCTCGCCCACAACCTCATCCGCTGGAGTGCCCGCCTGGGTGATGTTCATCCCGACACACAGCTCACCGTGGCCCGCAGCGTGCGCACCCACGTACTCGCCCTCCCGGGTCGCCTCGTCAACCGCAGTGGAGCCATCGTGCTGCGCCTCCCCGAGCGATGGCCGTGGGCGACCACGTTCACCCGAGCGCTCGAGCAGATTCGAACCCTGCCCCTCATCACATGAATCTCGACACCGCGGACGGGCGCAGCCGCAGACGCTGTCTATGCGCTGACATCGCACTCGCACACGAGCATGCAGGCCCTGCACGCCTCCACGACGGTCCGTTGTCTCTGTCCCGACTACAACGGGCGCACCATGACGTCGGTCCTCGTCACAGCGGAAAAATCGGTGGATCGAGGCTAAGCCGGGTGCCGGCCGCCCCCGAGAGGTGCCTGGACCCGTAAGGGGAGGTGCTGATAGCCGCGTCCACGACCGTTGTGGGGCGACAACACTCGTTCGCCGGCAGATTCGAGACGACCGAATCGGCCTGTCAAGGTCTCAAGAAGCGTGATCAGTTCACAACGAGCCAGAGGAGCACCTATGCAGAAGTGGGTGCCGTGGCCGAAGGACAGATGTCGAGCGTTTGGCCGGTCGAGCTCGAACTCGTCGGCACTAGCAAATGCTGATGAATCGCGGTTGGCTGCGGCAAGAGCAAGGGAGACATGGGACCCTGCCGGAATCGGCACCCCGCCGATCGACACGTCGCAGGTCACGCTCTTGACAATCTGATGGACCGGTCCCTCGAATCGAAGCGTCTCCTCAACGGCCGTCGGAATGAGCGCAGGATCCTCTCGAAGGCGAGTCCAGATGGCAGGCCGGTCCGCCAGCAAGGCGAGCATGTTTGTTATCTGACTTCGCGTCGTCTCCAGTCCCGCCAGGAGGAACGTGAAGCAACTCTTGACAGCATCGTCCTCCGAGAATTCCTTCGTCTGGTCCGCCACCGCCGTCGCCATCACGGAGAGGGCGTCCTCCCCCGGTCGAGCCAGCTTCTCTTCAGCGCGGCGTGAAAGTACTTATCGAATCTCAACTGGGCCTCGTTTGCAACAGCATCTGACTGGGTCAAGATCTCGATGACCCACCCAAAGACACCGAGGCCGTCGTCCTCAGGAACTCCCAAGAAGCGCGCTAACACCCGGAGCGGAAGCGGGTTCGCGAGCATGGTGGTCGCATCAAAGCTCTCACCCACAACGATCTCGTCGACCAGACTGTTGACGATCTGAGCCACATCCTCGCGGAGCTTTCGGATCCGAGAGGGTGACAGCGTTGGCCCCAAGATCTGACGGAGATGCTTGTGGCGAGGATCATCGTCGCCCGCCAGTATCAGATCGCTCGCCCGGCCACGATGACTGCCGTAGTTGTTTCGAGGTCCATCGACGCCGCCACCTCCGTTGGCAAACGTGACGGGATCACGGAGGACGCGGGATACATCTTCATACGACACAAGCGCGTAGGTGCCTGTGGCCTCGTTGAAGCAAACCGGGAAGCCTGAGCGCGCTTCGCGGTACAACGCATACGGGTCTTCATGAGCACCCTGTCCAAAGATGTCAACTGGAGCGGACTGCGTACGCACTTCTTGGCTGAGGTCTTCCACCAATTGCTCTGATCCTCATCTCGACTTGCAGAGACCGATGATAAGCGAACTCCAACTTCTAGAGATTGCCGACGATGGTGACGGGCCCCGATCCTCAAGATGAAGGGATCCCACAACATGCTCGAAATCACTGCGGACAGGCCGGCCCACTCCGGGCCGCGGCTGGAACCGTGATTCTTCCCGAACCGTGCGCCCCCCGGACTGATATTTCCAGGCGTCCACGTGGTGCTCTGGTCGATTTCGGCCGCGTTGCTCGCCGCTCAGCTCGATGCAGGTAGGCAGAACGATTTCAGCCCGTCCGGGAGGGTGAACTTGTTGTTCTTGATCTCGACTACGTAGTAGCAGTTGTTCGTCTCCGCCTGGCCCTTGGTGAAGGTGAGGGTGTTGAGCAAGCCGCCAGCATTCGTGGAGTGGAGCGTGAAGAGAGCGTCGCGCAGCGCGGCGGGCGTGACCGTGGTGCTCGCACCCAGCTTCCCAGCTTTGAGCGCCTCATCAATGATCGTCCCGACCGCCCAATTCCAGACGGCCGGGTCGGCATAGCTGGACGACTTCGTGATGGAGGGGTTGGTCTCGTTGAGGTCGTTCGTCATCGACTTGATGGCTGGCGAGCTAAGGTCGAAAAACGGCACGTTGGCGTCGACGGCGATCATCCCGTTCGTGCCCGGAGTCCCGAGAAAGCCCTCCTGGTACGCCCCGGACACAGCCAACAGGTGCGGGGTGTACCCCTGCCTTGCGCAGTCCGCCACCACCCGTTTGGCGGTGTCGGAGGTGGATGCCACGAACATGCTGTTCGCCCCGGCCTGCTTGGCGCCCAGGCACTGAGCGAGGTAGTTCGGCGCTGATCCGGACACCGCGGCGTTGTACGCGACGTCCACTCCGTACAGCTTCCCCTCCGCTTCGTAGAACGGGACGGCCGCGCTACAATCCGCGTACTCCGTGCAATACAAAAGCGCGAGCTTGGTGGATCCGAACTTCTTGGTGAGACCCAACGCCTCACCCGCGGTGACCACCGCCGTCTGGGGTGCACCAAAGCGGTCGTCGCTGTTCCCGAACGCCGAGGACGTGGTCGACATGAAGACCGGTACGCCTGCTTGTTCCGCGATCGACGCCCACCCAGTGTCGTCGGTGTCGGCGTCGACCATCGCAACGACGCCGTCGCCAATAAGCTTTTGCGCATCACTGACGGCAACGGCGACATCCCCGGGTTCGACATCCGCAATGAGTTGCACGGGATGACCGTCGGCACCTCCGTGAGCGTTGACCCACTTGACCCAGGCCGCGACCACGGGAATGTCGTTGATTCCGGCGCTACCTTGTTGTTCCGCCAGGTATCCAATTTTAATCGGCGTCCCGGTCGGCTGCGAAGCTCCGGCGGAGCCCGCCGAGAAAGCCACTCCCGCCCCAATCAACGTGAGCGTGCAGATAAGGCTGCTGGCAAGCCCGGCTCGCGAAACCCTGCAAAACGTCTGCATCATTTCTCTCCCCCGTCGCATCTGTTGCAAGCATGGTCGGTGCCCGCAACAAGACCTTAATCGAATAGCTTAATCGATTTCAATCATAATATTAATTAGGATGGCCGTTGGCGGTCACCGAACTGAAGCCCGGCGCTTTGATCTGGCGCTCCGTCATCGGGGACGAACCCCCTCCACGAGATTGAGCCACGGCGAAGACGCGGGCCTGAAATGCAAGTGCCAATGGGCTCGATGCGGGTCGGCTAGCCAGTCACACACCCACCGGGCCTTGTAAGCCGAGGGGTTGTCCAAGACGACATGTGTCTCGAGGTCCTGCGCCTCCTGGAGATCGATCAGCTTGAAGAAGCGCAGGACATCGGTCGCGGCCGTGCCATGACGCTTGTAGCCTGGTCATGCGTCATCGTGCTGGCTTGTTTGGGCTTGATCGGCTGGCTGGGCTGGGAGCGATCGAGTGCTTGGACCTGGGTCTTTTTCGTCGAAGCTGCGCACGGATGCTTCCTGAGGGCTGCGTGACCGGATCGAATGCTGTCCGCCGGTCTATCTCCCAGGCCTCCGGCCCCGACAAGGAAGAGAAGCGAGATTGTCGTCCCCAAGATGGAACCATGGGATCTCTCGCTTCTTGGCTAAGAAGGCCTCATTCTTTCGATATAGATATAGCTCGCTCTGGGCAATTGATTACCGCTTGGCGCACAAGTTCCTCCAAGGCGCCGCGAACTTCGGGGACCTTCACGACCGAGTGACCGATTTCATCGAGGTCAAAAACATCGGGTACCAAAGCGAGACAACGGGCGTGCCCCTGGCAGAGAGTCGAGTCCACTGCAACCTTTGTCACGCGCCGTCCTTTCCTACGTCGTCAGTTTCGACGGCGAGTCTATGGGAAGACCCATATGTATATATATATTGTCATCGTACGGAAGCACCAATAGGAAAGTCAAGAACTGATCACAGAAATGTGAACGCCCGTCTCCCCTCGCGTGGGTCGATCGTACTGAGGGCGTTTGTGAACAACCACGGAGTTCAACGACAACCAAACACTAAAAGTGCTCCAGGTCATCGACGAGTTCACCCCGGAGAGTGCCTGGCCATCGTGGTCGAGCGCTCCATCGAACCCATCAGGGCCCCGCTACTCCAAACCGGCTGATGAGGATCGTTGATGAAGGCGACTATTTGGGCAGTCGCAGGTCGAGCTCCTCCGCGAAGAAAGCCGAGGCCGCCATCAGGATCTCGTGGGCCCGCTTCAGCTCGGCGTTCTTCTTGTCCAAATGCTTGAGCCGAGCCCGTCCGTGGTAGTCCCAGTCGTTGGCCGGCGTCGGTCCCCGCTCGCCGAACTCACTGGGGAGAGTCTCGTGGTTGACCGACAGCTTTGCAGCGATCGATTCGTTGGCCTCCACTGCGACGGGTGCTCACTCCTCTTGGTCGAAGACTAGCCGGATGGCACGCTCTAGCTTCTTTGCAAAGTAACGAGGTACCTTGCTTTCTCTGGTATGACATTTGCTCCATCCTCTCAAGAGGAGGGAAACGAGTCGTCACCACCATTCCGGGGGCCGCGCATGGGCTGCCTGTCTCACTGATCCAGCTGAGGGTATGGGAGAGGCCCTGTCCTGCCGGTACAACCAGTTGCGCCGGACGCACCTCATAGGAGGCTGTCAGCTACCCGTCACTTGTCTTTTCCACTGCTCTGCTCCGCCCCAACCGATTGGCTGTCGAGACCTCGTCGGCGATGATGGGAGGTGTCTCGAATAAGCAGGCAGTCTATGCAAGTGTCGTGGCGTCGTCGGTGGGCATCGACTGTAAGTGATACCTGGCTTCTCGAATCGCACCCTCTTCGTCCCCCCGCTCGATCAAGTGCACGAGGTATTCATGGTCCAAGAGCAATCTCTGGCGAACGTCGAGATCGAAACCTAGGGTCTCGCGGTGCCCAAAGCTGTTGACCGCCAGTCTTCTGGTATGCGCGGACCAGATCGCCTCAATTGCTCCGAGAGCCACCGTGATCGTCTCGCTCCCGGCGCACGATACCAAGACCTCGTGAAACCGCCGCGCGATGTATCCGAAGGCGACCGGATCTTCGATCTCATGCTCCGCTTCGGTGTTTACCTGGCGCAATCGTGGCAATACATTCGTCTCTCGATCCACACGCTTGGCACACATACCCGCGCATATCGGCTCGAGGTTCTGCAGCGCTCTGCCGACATCATCCACCGTCACAGACCGGGACTGCAGGATCAACTCAATTGTCCGTGCAGCGTTGTCGATTTGAGGAGAGCAAACCAGCGCTCCACCGGAACGACCCCGACGAACCTTAACGAGACCTTCGACTTCAAGAATCATTAACGCCTGTCTCACCGACGGTTTGCTGGCATCAAACGTCGCCATCAAGTCGTCCTGGCTAGGCAAAACACCGACGTCTTGGAACGCACCTCTCATGATTCGCTCGCGCAATGCGCTTGAGATTGCTTCAGCGGTACTTCGGGGTTGACCATCAGGTTCACCCCGGGCAAACGCTCCTGACACCCGGGTAACCTCAGTCAAGCGTCACGCGCCATGCTATTGGTGTGCACGTCATGCAAACCCGCTTTGTCCAAAGGGAACCAAGTTTCCCGGGTAGCCCCACAGTGCAAGCTTAACAGGCCCCGTTGTCGCCGAGGCGCTCCGTCCCCCACCAAAAGTCTTCGGGACTGTCTCGCCGTCGGATATCTCCGGCACCAGATGGATCCCGGAGATGCTCGGGACCCCGGCGTCAATGTCTCCGAGGACATCTTGAACTCAGTGGCGCGACGACAACCCCCTATTTCTAGCAAATCGCCTGCGACGGCGCACTCAGGGCACCGATGGCGTCCGAGATCGTTGAACACATGCTGAGCTTGGGAAGCTCGTCGCGGGAAACGGGTGCGGCGAGCTCTTCGGGGGTTGGGCCGATCTTGGCCGCGATCGTCTGCAGGTGGTCCAGGTCGAAACCGTAAACGTTGGCGGCGTTGACTGAGGTCATGGTTCGCAATTCGTCTTCGGGCACATCCCAGAAGTTCAATCGCAAAGCGAGGCGGGTGTGAGGCCAGCTGCCCTCGTGGTGCGGGTAGTCGGAGCCCCAGATGATGTGGTCGAGACCAACTTGGTGACGGGTCTCGACGTCAAAGCGCTGCATAAGCGATGTTCCGAACCAGACGTTGTGCTCGTAGTACTCGGTGGGAGTTTTAGCCAGTTCCTCTGCCGCCCTGTGAAAGATCGGGTATGACAAGGTTCCCTTGATGAGGGCCTGGCGGTACATTGCATCCATCCAAGTCAGTTCTTGGGGCACCCAGCTGGCCGACGTTTCGGTGAAGACGAACTTGAGGTCCGGGAAGCGCTCGAAGACCCCTCCGAGGAGGAGATGGGGAAGTCCCCTTTTGAAAAACGGGATGACCTCGTACATGCCGATGGCGTCGGTCGCTGCGCCGGTCTCGGGGGTTTCCGGCGGCCCCACGAACAACGAGTGACGGTTGACCGGTAGGCCCACCTCACAGCAGGCCGCCCAAAACGGGTCCAGGCGGCGCTCGTAAAGGTTGACCAACTTGAGCGTATGGTCGGCAGGCACGAGTACACCCATCAAACCAGCCTCTTTAGCCCAGCGCACCTCTGCGACGGCGTCGTCCACGTCGTCCAAGAACACCTGCGCCAGCCCGGCCCGACGTCCCTGGGCCAGGGAACAGAAATCCACCAGCCACCGGTTATGAGCCTTGATACCGGCCCAGCGGAGCCGGTACTCCTCCGCGGTCGTTGGCCCCGGAGCGCTGAGGACACCCCGTGGGTAGAACGGAGGCACCGTGTTTGGGAAGATCACCTCCGCAGCGATGCCCTCGCCGTCCATGTGCTCCAAGCGCTTAGCACTGTCCCAGTTGTAAACAGAACCAAACGAGGACACCCCCACCCTCAGGTTGGGGTCATCAGTGTCCAGCATCTCAGTGTCGAACTTGGCCCAGCCGTCCTCTTGGTAAGAAGCAGCCCACCCGTCGAATTCGCCGTGGTACTCCCGCGCCAAGTACTGCTTGTAGTCCAACAAATCAGCGCCTGCATGCGCGTCCGATGAGATCAAACAATATCGGCCAGAGCCGCTGTCCGTCATAGCCGAACTCCTCCATCTATACACTGATTAACCACAGTCAATTGCAGCATCGGCTGATTCTCCTCAGCAAACAATCCGCTATAGCAGGCTGAGTCCAGGAAAGGTCGGGTGGAGCTTGGAAATCTCGGACGCAGGACTTTCGCGACTGGATGGCTTAATGACCGCCGATCGCTCCTCCCGGGTATCCGGCTGGCCAGGAAATTCCCTTGAGCTCCACGAATTCATCAAATCCCCATTGACCATGGCCGCGGCCCCAGCCGCTCTGCTTGAAGCCGCCGTAAGGCAGGCTGACCGCCCCGCCTCCGTTAATCCACATCTGACCGCTCCGTACTTGGTTAGCCACGCGCCAAGCGCGGTGCACGTCCCCAGAGTGAACGGAACCGATGAGTCCGTACACAGACTCATTCGCAAGGCGAATAGCCTCATCCTCATCGCGAAATGGAATCGCGACGGCGACCGGCCCGAAGATTTCCTCCTGCGCGGTCCGGGACTGATTTGACAGGTTGGTAAACAGCGTCGGCTCGTAGAAGAAACCCTTCTGAAGACCAGGGGGGCGCTGTCCTCCGCAGACAACGTCACCGCCCTCACGCTGACCGGCAGCGACATACTCTTCGACCCGATGGCGCGCCGACTCTCGGATTAGCGGGCCCATATTGGTGACGCTCTCCGCAGGATTACCAATTTTCAAAGCCTTACATGCTGCCTCAATCGCCCGCACGCATTCGTCATACAATGACTCCTCGACCAGGATCCGGCTAAGCGCAGCGCACTGCTGACCCACGTTCATGAGCCAAAAGAGCGAACCTGAAATGGCCCTCTCCAGATCTGCGTCAGCAAAGATAATGCAGGCTGACTTTCCGCCAAGCTCCAAGTGAAGCCTCTTCAACGTTCCGGCGGCCTGGATCACCAGCTTTCGTGCTACCTCTGTCGATCCCGTAAATGAGATCTTGTCGACGCCTGGGTGAGTAGTCAGTTCCTCGCCGACGCCCGGCCCGTCAGTGACGATATTGAGAACGCCTGCGGGAAAACCTGCCTCCTCCGCCGCTTCGGCATAAAAGATGGCTTGAAGAGGGGTGTACGGGGAAGGCTTGAGAACCACCGTGTTACCCAAGGCCAAGGCGGGTCCAAGATTCCACGGAATGATAACGACTGGCGCGTTATAGGGAGTGATGACGCCAACGACACCGACGGGTTCCTTGACCACGGCTCCACCGGCGAAGGGCAGGTTGCGCTGTGCGACCGGCGAGTCCACAGATAGCACGCTCTCTCGTGTCCGGTACGTGAGCACCCTATGGGCGGATTCCTCGATGAATGAGGCCGCGCCAAGGGCGCCCGAGAATGGCCCCTTTGGGAAACCGCTCTCGGTGACCATAAGGTTATGCAACTCGTCCTGGCGCTCACGGACAGCATCAGCGAATCTAAACATAACCGCGGACCGCTCTTGGGTCGTCATGCGCGGCCAAGGTCCCTCGTCGAATGCTCTGCGCGCAGCCTCGATAGCCAACGACATGTCTTTGGGCGAGGCAACTGGGGTCCGGCTTATCGTTTCTTCGGTGGCCGGATTAATGCCCTCTACCTGTTCGCTTCCTTCTCCATCTACCCAGCGGCCATCGATGTACATCTTCTTTTCCTGGATAGCCCAGCCGTCTGCGTTGGTAATCTTCACCATATTCTAAATCCTCCCGTCTCTCTCGACCCAACAAAGCCATATTTACGGATGTCTACTCTGCCCTCATTTCTGCTAGGAATAACTCAACAATGGATCAGGGCCTACTTCAACGGCCCGAATTCATTCTCCGTCCCGACGCGTTTGCCGGCCGCGAAGACTAGATCGAGATGGCTTGGCCTATGGAAGTGGTTACTGTCCCTTGTGTATACGTAGCCATCGGCGATGTGAAAGTCAGGCATCCGGCGTAGGAATTCTCCCAAGCCAAGTCGGAGTTCAAGGCGGGCTAGGTTGGAACCCAAACACCGATGAACACCGACCTCAAAGGCCACGTGACGCTGCGCGTTCGGTCTAGTGAGATCGAAAGAATCGGGATCCGGAAATTCTGCTGGATCACGATTGGCGGCCCCAGGACAAAGGAGAACCACATCTCCAGCATTGAGGTGATATCCGCACACCTCCGTATCCTCTGTGACTCGCCTGAAGTTCGTGTGCACGGGATCTAAGAGCCGAAGAAACTCCTCGACGGCCGACGGAATAAGGTCGGGGTCATCGATAAGACTCTGACGAAGTTCAGGATGCTCCGCTAGATAATAAAGGCCGTTCAACATAGCGCTGGCAGTTGTCTCCGTGCCCGCGCTTAGAAGGAGACTCAGGTTCGCAATTATCGAGTCCAAGCCTAAAGGCTCGCTCTCAATTTCCGCGTTCAGCAGCGCGTCTAATACATCGCCCCTGGAAGGTTCATTCTGACGTTGTTGTATAACATGCTCGAGGATGAACGAGTCCATGGTCACCCTATCGACCTCGGTCTCAAATTTCCCAGCAATCTCCGCGAAAAGAGCGCGCCCCTCCGAAGGTAGGTGAATGATGTCCTCCCAGAACACCATCTGTGTCAATGGATGGGCAAACTGATGCGATACTTCCACTTGTCCCGTTTCGACAAAATCATCGATCAACTGAGTCACATGCGCTCGGATGCTGGGTTCAAGCTTGGCTATAACGCCCGGCGCGAAGTGGGGATTCAGGATCTTACGGTACGCCTGCTGACGCGGTGGGTCGAGGCTGACGGGGGTATCCTCGATCGCCTCGTGTATTACAGGGTCCCTGAGGGCCCCGTCCTTGGTGTGGTGCCATGCCGGAAACACGCCGTGGCCAAAGTTGCTGAATCTATTCCAAGACCGGGCCTCATATAACGCATCGTACCCATTTATAAGCCAAAAACCACCGTACGCGTCTACGTGATTCACAGGGCCGTGCCGGTGCAACTCTCCAAAGACCTCGAAGATATTCTGGATAACACCATCAGGATTTTCGGGAAAGCCATCGCCCAGGTCGGCAAATCGCTGTGCTTCTTGCGGCGCCAGCTCATCTTCGGTTCGCGTCATGGCTCCTGTCCTTCCCTGTCCTCCGAACATGCTGCGTCCCACCCACTCGACTCTGTGTTCTCATGACCAGTGAACTCACCCGATCGGGATACGCACGACAGCTCCGTTTGAGGCCTCAAATCTCAGACTAGAAATGCTCATTACGATCGGCCGAGAAGCGTTTCAACCCACTCTCATGAGAGTTGGAACCCACGATGCACGTGCTACGCCCAACTTTTTGAACGGAGTGATCCTCCTTCGAACTCCTAAAAGGACCACATCCGAGATCCGTGTGTGATGCCGATCTGGACAGTGAATCCAAATGATGCGTCCTCCTCACGAAAGAGCGTTTGAACCCGACCCCACGAGGGCCCACGTCACCGACCGGAAAGTTGCCCCCGGAGTGGCCCCTGGGCAGAGCCTAGCCCTTACAGGTCGCAAATGCAATTAATGATTATAGTCATTTGTGTCGAGTTCGAATAGGGCCCTCGCGGCAACAGTTCCGCGTGGGAGGGGTGACCCCAATAGTTAGTGGTCCGTCGGTCAAATGAATTTCCGAGGGTTCACTATACGCGCTGGTCAGAAACTTGGCGTGGTGTCAACAAGTCGACGACGCCACTACGGGGCACCGATTCGGTCAAAAGGTGTGTTCAATCAGCCAATGAACTAGGGAGGGAGGAGTGCCACTCGATGTCCCAACCTTCCTGGCCGAGGGCACGAAACTGTCGTTCGGCCAAGCGCCAGCCTTCGGCGGTACGCACCGCGACATCGTGGTAATAACCGTAAACCAGGGGAGCATCGTTGTCGGTGGATTTATGCCACCCGTACAACGAAGTGAGCACTGTGGCTCGATCATCGGTGTCGAAGGTCACGAGCACATTGGCATTGTGGTGGCTGGTAGCGACGTAACCCGGACGGTCCGGGCTAGGGAACAGTTCCCGTAACGCCGCCTTCCCCCGAACCGGAGGGCCTATACCCGGTGCATAGTCGGCCACAGCATCCTCGGTGAAGAGCTCCGCAATCTCGGGGCCGCGTTTGTGATCGAGCAGATACGAGTAGCGATGAACAAGATCGACGATCTCATCCTTATCCCTCAGGCGTCGCACCATTCGTGCGAGGTCGCTCTCGAGATCCTCAGCGATCATCGAAACGTGTTCCTCAACTAACACCGTCCGCGTTTTATCCGCGTTGACGATCGTTTCCTCGTGAGCGATCATCTCGGCGATTGAATCCTGCCGTTCCCGAAGACTCTCCTGCTGATCAGCGAACGCGGCTCGGTCCTTGTACAAGAACTCGATGACCAGATCGTACTCTGGCTCGGCGCCCTCGGCGCCGTACGCGACGTTGGAAGTTGGATGGAGGTAGTGCCTCGTATAGCTGATCATCCCCGATGCGCGGCCCACGACAAGGGGAACGTGCTCAGCCTCGTAGCGCTCGATGAACTGCTCGAGTGAAAGACCCGGTTTACGCTTGAGCAGAACCATCACCTTGAACATCAAGTCCTCCCTCCCCCTTCTGCGCGGGGCCTGCTCCTTCTCGGTCCTACAACAAATAAC
The DNA here is from genome assembly GCA_963787485.1 of uncultured Acidimicrobiaceae bacterium. Lineage (GTDB taxonomy): Bacteria > Actinomycetota > Acidimicrobiia > Acidimicrobiales > RAAP-2 > Bog-473. The sequence goes on from CAWBDF010000003.1 coordinate 684,600, forward strand.
GTTATATTGTTAATGATCTTTCTGTCAACGTGATGAGCGGCACCTCGCCGACCCGGATCACTTCGACATCCACCGGAAGTCTGGCCACGACCACCTTCGACCATGGGCGTCCTTCCGCCTGGCGCCTCCTTGGCCCTGTTTGTTCGTGCCGAAGATCCATCCGAGCAGCTCGCGCTACGAGTCGGTACTCGTGAATGAGGCCGCCGAGTTTGTCGCTCCGTCGTAGTTGGCCCGGATCCGGATCGCTGGTTCGCAGTGGCTTGTCCCCACGATGAGCGGCGCCTGCTGGCCAAGTGACCGGTGAGGGCGATGTTCGTTGTCGTGATCAACGAATTTCGCTCAGGACAGTCTCGAGCTGGCGCCGATGAAAAACCAACATCGGGTCGAGGCACTCACGTCGAACGGTGCCTACGAAGCGCTCGGCGAACGCATTCGCACGAGGGGATTGAGGGGCGTGCCGATGATCCGGACCCCCTCGGCTAAGAACACCTCATCGAAACTCGTGCTGAACTTGGTATCGCGGTCCCGGATCAAGAACTTCCTTCGGTGAGCCTGCTCAGCCAGGGCGAAGCTCAGATTGCGAGCCGGCTGAGTGACCCACTCCCCCACCGGATTGGCGGTGATGGCGATGAGGTAGATCCTGCGGGTATCGATCTCGATGAAGAACAACACGTAGAGACGGCGGAGCAGCACCGTGTCGAGGGTGAAGAAGTCGCAGGCCAACATGGTGGTCGCCTGGCCTCGCAGGAACTCTGCCCAAGTCGGGCCGGATCGCCGAGGTGTGGGCTCGATGCCATACCGGCCAAGGATTGCCCACACGCTCGAGAGTGCGAGGCGGACGCCCATCGTGGCCAGCACCCCATGGACCCGCCGAGAGCTGAAGGTCGGGATCTCTCTTGCCAGGCGAGGGACCAATGAGACCGTGCCTGCGCGCAGCGCCCGTCGTCCGGGCCGTCGGTGCGAGTAGGTCCACTTCGGTCGCACCAGATCTCGATGCCATCGCAGCAGGGTCTGTGGCTGGACAAAGAGGCGTCCTCGGCAGGCAGCCGAGAGAAGCCGGCTCAGTCCGGCAAGAACCGCTCGATCCGCGGGCCACAGGGCCGGACGCGCCACCCGTCGGCGCAGGACGGCAACTTCGTGGCGGAGCATTACGACCTCGATGGCCAGAGATCAAGGCTGCCCTCAAGGCCTCGTCCAACCTGAAGTCAGTCGGGTACAAGGTCTATGCGAAGGGCTCGTACGCCAACAACACAAATGTCCGTCTCGATTACGACGTGGATATCGCCCTGGAGTGCACCGACTTTTACTACCACGATGAGGTCGGTGCTGCAGCTGACGTCAAGAAAGCTGCAGTTGAAAAGAAGTTCGGTGCATACAAGGGCGGGTACACCAGAGACGAATTCAAGAACGACGTTGAGCAAGCGTTAGTGGACTGCTACGGACGCAGCGCCGTCAAGCGAGGCAATATGGCCATGAGGGTGAGGGAAAAGAAGACCACCCTTCCCGCCGACGTCGTTCCCTGCTTCGAGTATCACTACATCTATGACGTGAATTCGATTGGCGACGTGCAATTCCACAAGGGCACTCGCATCTACCCGGCTTCCGATTCACACATCCACAACTGGCCTGAACAACAGTACGAGAGAGGCGTCACCAAGAACGATGCGACTGGCCGCCGTTACAAGCGCATGGTCCGTGCGTTGAAGCGCCTGGAGACGCACTGGCCCGCGAGATCGAGCAGCACCACATAGATCGCAAACGAGAGCCCGAGCGCATCACCTCTCGTACCTATCGAGCCAAGAAGGCTGCTCGACCAGAGGCTGAGAAGGAGGCGAGCTGACCCCGACATCTTGTGTTCGCGCAGTTAACGCGAGCGCTCGTAAATGATTTGCGCCCCGCACCTCGACGGCGGCGATGACTGGTTTGGCGCTTTGACGAGCGGCTAACTACCAGCCGGAAGTGACGAGAACCTGCTTGAGGATGTCGAATTCCTCGAGGCATTGTCCGGCCCCGATGGCGACGCAGCTCAGCGGGTCGCGCGCCGAGACGACCAGGATGCCCGTTTCCTCCTGCAGGCGGGCGCCAAGCCCTTGAAGTAGCGCTCCACCGCCGGTGAGCACGATTCCCTGCTCCATGATGTCGGCGCCGAGCTCGGGCGGCGTCTTGTCGAGGGTTGCCTTCACGGCGTCGATGATGGCCGAAACGGGCTCGGCGATCGCCTCGCGGATCTCCGCGCTCGACACCACGAGGACCTTGGGCAGGCCGCTCACGAGGTCGCGGCCCCGGATCTCGGCGTGCAGCTCTTCCTCGAGGGGGAAGGCCGAGCCAAGGGCGATCTTGATCTCCTCGGCGCTCCGCTCGCCCAAAGCGAGGCTGTATTCCTTCTTGACGTAGGAGATGATGGCCTCGTCGAGCTCGTCACCCCCGACGCGCACCGATTGGCTGGTCACGACGCCACCCAACGAGATGACGGCGACCTCGGTGGTTCCCCCGCCGATGTCGACAACCATGTTCCCCGTGGGCTCGTGCACAGGCAGCCCAGCCCCGATGGCGGCAGCCATCGGTTCTTCGATGATGTAGGCCTTGCGGGCACCCGCGCTCATGGCGGCTTCCATGACGGCGCGCCGTTCGACACCCGTGATGCCCGAGGGGACGCAGACGATGATGCGTGGCTTGGCGAAGCGACGCTGTTGCGCCCGTTGGATAAAGTAGCGAAGCATCTTCTCGCAGATCTCGAAGTCGGCGATAACTCCGTCCCTTAAGGGACGGATGGCCTGGATGTGACTCGGGGTGCGACCGATCATCCTCTTGGCCTCGGCGCCCACCGCCAATGGACGCCCGTCCTTGATGTTCACGGCGACGACCGATGGCTCGTTCAAGATGATGCCCCGGCCGCGCACATACACAAGGGTGTTGGCCGTGCCGAGGTCAATGGCCATGTCACGGCCAAGCAGGGAAAACCGGTTATCGGCCATGCGCCTCGAATCATCTCGCAGTCAGCTCCGGGGCGTGTTGGCCGAGGCCGGTCGCACCCTTGCTGACCTGTCCGTCACGGGCCATAAAGCTGGTGTCCCTCTCCGGGCCATCGTAGTCGCCACCTTGCGCACGCCTACGCCCCGTGATGTTCACCTGGCCGCCTCTCGTCGCTGCCGCCGACCTCATAGAGCGATACGCCGGCACGGGCTGACGGGCACGCCCGCTCGACGCGCTCGACGGTCCTTTTGCTAGACCGATGACGTCCGGCACCTGCCGGCGGGGCAGAAGGCGGGGCAATGAAACGCACACGGGTATCGGCGGTCGTGCCGGCCGAAAATGCTGGCGACGGGACTGGGTATGACCGCGCAAGCCTCGGCCGGGCGGCGGTAGGCCTCCAGCTCCGGCAATTCGGGCACGCAGGGCGAGACTAACGTGAGTTCGTGCCTCCCGAGAAGCCGCACTGGGCCCACCTATTTAAGGAGGTGGTCACCTCGGGACTGTGCACCGGATGCGCCGGGTGCATCATCGCCTGCCCGCATGACGTCCTGAACTACAACGACGCTGACGGCGTATACCGCCCCTGGAAGGTCGATGCCGACGGCGGCCCCGAAGACTGCACCCATGGCGTAAAAGGCTGCACCATGTGCACCCGGGCTTGTCCCCGCTTTCGCACCTGGGAGAGCGAGATAGACACCTTCCTGTTCGGGCGCGAGCGCACCGAGGACGAGGTGGCCGGGATCAGCTCCGACATCATGCTCGTGCGGGCCACCGACGCCGAGGTGTGCGAGGCCGGTCAGGATGGAGGATTGGTCTCGGCCATCCTCATCTGGGCTCTGGAGCACGACCGCATCGACGCCGCCCTCGTGTCCGCGCTCGAGGGCGATGGCACTTCGTGGAAGGCGGTGCCTGCCGTGGTCCGGTCCCGCACCGAGGTTCTGGCCACCGCCGGGTCGCGCTACACCTACTCGGCCAACCCCCTTGCCTACCGGGACGCCATCGCCGGTGGGGCCGAGCGCATTGCCCTGGTAGGGATGAGCTGCCAGGCGTCGCTGCCGGGCGTGATGTCGGCCCGCAAGACGGGCAAGATCGCCAGGCGTCTGGCACTGTCCATCGGGCTGTTGTGCTCGAAGACCTTCGACGACTCCATGTTCGAGGAGCTCTTCGAGGCCAACTACGGCCTGCGCCGGGCGGATATCAAGAAGATCAACATAAAAGGGGTCTTCCAGATCTGGACGCGCGACGGCAAGTACCACGAGGTCCCCCTGAAAGAGGGCCATGCCTGGACGCGTGAGGGGTGCAAGACGTGCCCCGACTTCGCCGCCGAGCACGCCGATATCTCCACCGGCGGCATCGGCGCCTTCAGCGACTGGACCCTTACGGTGGTGCGCACCGACCAAGGACGCGATGTGCTCGCCGGCATGGTGGCCGACGGCGTCGTCGAGACGAGACCCGGCGACGACGACCCCGGCGCCGTCGAGCTCTTGCACAAGCTGGCCCGGGTCAGCCGGCGCCGCTGGCCCGAGACGGCCGTTAGCGGGCCGCGCCGGATCCCCGTTCGCGCCTAGGCCTCTGTCCCGGGTCAGCTCGATTTCAAGTGGGATAACAGTGCCGTGCAATAACGGCCGCACGAAGTCGTTGTAGGCCCTGTAGGCCTGCTCTCGGAATAACTGCCACAAGTCTCGCTCTAATCGGGGACCTGGAAAATGCTTCTTCGTAATGCGTCCCAACTCCTCAACGTATTGCTGGGGGTAAAGGCGGCGTCTCGCCTGGTACCGCTCAAGGCTGATTAGGAACGCTGCCCTTGGCAAGAGTCCAATCTGCTCCCAGTGGAGGACGCTCCATCTGCTCCGACCGATTACGGCAGCGACGTAACCGATGGTGAGTAATCGGACCTCGCCTTGCTGAGTCATTACTCGGATTCCGTGTCGATGGTTACGAAGGTGGCGTGTGGGTGCCGAAAATGTCATCCGGGCAATGCCAGCAGGACTTTTGTAGATCGATCCCGAACGACGAAGCTGGACCATGGCGCTGTCCTTCCTTTACCTGGCCCTCGTCCGAGTGCTTCAACTGGTCAGGCTCTCGCGGCGGAAAGACGGGCAACTGGCCATCGAGGTCGTCGTGCTCCGCCATGAGGTGGCGGTCCTTCGCCGCCAGGTGACCCGCCCGGCCTTACGACCCAGCGACAGAGCACTGCTCGCCGGACTGAGCCGATTCCTTGATCTGCGGCACCGAGGGAGGTTCCTCGTGCAGCCCGAAACCCTGCTCCGTTGGCACCGTGACCTCGTCCGACGCCGATGGACCTATCCCCACCGCCCCGGGCGACCGTGCATCCCCGCCGGCACCGTCGATATCGTCCGCCGGTTGGCGAGGGAGAACCCCATCTGGGGATACCGGAGGATCCACGGTGAGCTGGCCACAATGGGTATCGGGCTTGCTCCCTCGAGTGTTTGGGCCATCCTCCGCCGCCACGGCGTTGACCCCTCACCGAGTCGGAACGGCCTTACATGGGCCGAGTTCCTCCGAGTCCAGGCGACCTCCATGCTGGCCTGCGACTTCTTCACGGTTGATACCGTGCTACTGAAGCGGCTCTATGTGCTCTTCTTCATCGAGCTCGACTCCCGACGGGTCTACGTGCCCGCTGTCACCGCCCGTCCTACTGGTGCGTGGGTCGCCCAACAGGCTCGGAATCTGAGCATGGTGCTCGCCGAACGAACCCGTCCGGTCAGGTTTTTGATCCGGGACCGAGACGCCAAGTTCACCTCGAGCTTCGACGAAGTCTTCCGATCAGACGGCAGCAGGATCATCCGCACCCCGGTGCGGGCACCTCGAGCCAACGCCTTCGCCGAACGCTTCGTCGGCACCGTTCGTCGCGAATGCCTCAACCGGATGCTGATTCTGGGCCGCCGGCATCTGGAACAGGTCCTGGCCGACTACGTCGTCCACTACAACGAACACCGGCCACATCGGTCGCTGGGTCAAATGGCGCCGATGTCGATGTCCCCGGCATCGGCGATGACGTCTCCTGATGCAAGGCGGCTGCGAAGAACCGACAAGCTTGGTGGTCTCATCCATGAGTACAAACTCGCAGCGTGAGGAACTCGGATGACATTCTCGGCACCCACAGGCTGAGTTCGTGCTCGAGGATGACGTGAAATCCCGGCTCGACGACCTCACCCACGAGTACCGCATGGGCGACGCTCCACGATGAGGACCAAATTTCGCTGCGTACTCCCTGGCTTTTAGGGTGCCCCCTTTCGCCGCCGCCGGGGTCAAAAGGGCGCCTCGTTGGATCTCACTAATCAACGCGGAGTCAACACCGCCCCTCGCACTTAGCACCGCGCCCGGCAGCGCGTCGGGCATTTGTCCTGCTAGAGCTGGGTGTCGGAGGGGGACTCGAACCATAAGCCCACCGCCGACGTGGGCTGCGGAAGTGGCTGCCTAGGGCTCAGTCGGTCGGTTCAGCCGATCCTCGAGCTCCTGGCGCTTGGCCTCAGCTGCCTCGGCCTGGGCGGCCGCTGAAGCCTCCTCTGCGATCTGAGGGTCAATCACTTGCCGCCGGTACGTAGCGTTTGCGCTGTCGACATGGGCATGGACCTCGTCTCTCACGGACTCCAATGTGGCCTCGGTCGCCACGGCAACAATGTCGCTCCCGGATACTTCAGGGTTGTCGCGTGTCAGTTGTGAGAGTCCGCCCTGCTTCGACCAAGTCCCAGCGCTGAAAAAGATCTTCCACTCCTGCTTCGGTGGCTCACTGAGATGGAACACCAGTTCCACTCGCTGCTCGGTAGCGCCAGGTCTCACCTCTTGGCTGACGATCGTGCTCGGGGTCCATTCCACCATCACGTCCGACGATAGACCAGCCCCGGCGCCCATCACGCCACGCCACGCCGCAGGCCCTTGCGAGCTTGCCCTGTCGTTCCGCCCCACACGCCCGCCGCTAGACCTACGCTCTCCACATGGCCGGCGCTCCTCCAGTCACCTACGACCCCGCCGCCAGACCTACGCTCTCGGCATGGCCGGCGCTCCCCGAGTCACCTACGACCCCGCCGCCAAGAAGGCGACCGCAAAAAGGCTGGACGAGCACAGCGTGTACCTATCGCTCGAGGGTGGCGGGGTCGAGTCCTTCAGTCGGTTCACCGAGGAGGAGATCGGTGATCCTGGAGTCACAGATGACGAGGCGGTGATCGATTACTTCAAGCGGTTGCTCGAGGGGACCGGATGGGACGTGAGCCGCCCCGACACCCCCGGACCTGATAACCAGATAGCCACGTGGTTGCTGGCTCCTCGCAGGGCCTAAGCCACCCGCTGCCGGCTCGCAGCCAAGCCCACATTCACCCTCGAGGGGTGACGACTTTGCGGGGCTGACTGTTTCACGATGAGACGATACGCGTACTGACGTCACCGCTTGGAGAGTCGTGCGACACCCGAAAGAAACCCCTTGAAATGCCGAGCTTTTCGAGATCGTGGTCAAAGGAGGACTGAGCCCGACCCTGATCGCGGCCCCTAGCGGATTCGAGGTCAGCCGGTGCGACCATGGCGAGACCCACTTGGTCGGGTGGGTCTCGGATCAGGCCCGATTGCACGGCACTCTCGAAACGCTCCGGGATCTGAACATCGAGCTGGTATGGGTCAATCCCAAGCAGGGCTGACTTGTATCCCGGGCGCCTTCTGCCAGGGCCACTTGGGGACGACATCGGCCGCATCTTCTTCATTGAGGTGATCGAGGGCGTTGAGGACCTCCTGTCGGTGCCAACTGTTGCGGGCGTTGACGCCGCTGGTTGCTTCCCTGATCTTGGCGCACTCCGGCAGCTCGTCTTCCAGTCCCGCCATCATTCGGCTGAGGCGGTTCCGCATTTCGTGCCAGGCCCTGTCATTCCTCGCCAAAAGCTCGGGATCGAACTTCCAGAAGATCTCCTCCGCCATGTCGCCGACGGCCTCGATCCGTTGGCGGCGGCGGTCGCGTTCCGCCTGGCGCTGAGCTGCCGCGGACTCGAGAACAGTCCGCGAGGCGAAATAGGCCGCAAGAAGGGCGGCCAGCGCAGCGACTCCCGCGATGATCAGACTCGCCACAATCACTGGTTCGTCACCGTCCGCCCCGTCGCCTTCGCCCACTTCTCGACATCGGGCCAGGCCCACACGAGGCCGGCCTTGAGGGTCGCCACGGGCTGGGGGAAGTCGGGGGTGGTTTTGCCAAGTTGCGTTGACATCCGCGTTGACATCGATGCGCCCTCACCTCGGCACTTCTCCCGCCGTCACCCTGTGAATCTCGGCTGCCGCCCGCGCTGCCGTCAGCGATGGGTAGGGGCCCCGTAGTTCCTGGAGATCCTCGGGCAACTCGGCAATGGGTCCACCGGCATCACCGCAGTGCGGACACACCACCTCAAAGAGGCCCGTGTTCCCCGCTGGCCTGTCGGGGACGTCATTGCCCGCCAGCGTCTTCCGGTACGCAGCCGGCTGATCGCGAGGGTGAGGCTGATGCGTCACAATAGGAGAGGCTATGCGCAGGATTGCGGTCGCGCAGAGGTGCAAACCATGAGCCCCCGCCGATGTGGGCTACAGAGGTGGCGGCGTGACGGCGGCGTCAGAAGGGCGCCTCGCCGACACCTCGGAGGTGCGCGCTCGCATCGGTCAGCACACCTTGACCGCGGCGACCGTTGTTCACCAGTCGCAGCTCAAACGTTCCGAGCGCTTGGAGGGTCCGAAGGTCCTCCTCGCTCAGGCCGTCGATGACGCCATCCCACGAGACCCGCTCCTCGAAGGTGCCGCCGCGCCCGTCAAGCCTCTCGACCTTGTACACCTCCGCGCCCCGGGTGAGCCGCACGTGCACATCGAACTGCCTGCCACCGACCACGATCGTCGCGGCGCCGTTGTAGCTCGGCTCGCTCAATTGCCCTTGTACCCCCCCTGTTGCCCGGTAGTCCGCCGAGATAGACGGCCTTGGGAAATGTGACTTGGTCCGTTCATCACCGTAGGCCAGACGAGCAGGTGGTGGAGCTGGACATCTGAAGATTGGCTACGTGGAGATGTGCCGGGAGCATCTGGAGGGGCTGACAGGGCTGCGGCAGTTCCAAGGGACCCATTCGGGAAGGACCTGAGCAGCGACCCTGACTACCCTTCGGCCATGCCAACCACCATCAGCATCAGGAATCAGCTTCGGACCCTCACGATCCGACATCGAGGCGATCCCGCTGGAGCGGTCGCCGCGTCTGCGACCGACCTTGCTAACAAAGTCCAGGGGCTCGAAGACGAAGTCACGGAACTCAAGTGTGAGGTAACCCGCCTGAAGCGCTGACCGAGGGGGGCGGTCCGGAAAGGTGTGCCCCGTGGGGAATACCGTTCGGTGCGGGGCGCGGCCCAGGAGCTGGACCGGCGTCGAACTCCGCAATAGGCAACAGCCCCGCTACTGACGCAGGCGGGGCTGTTGCGGTCTGCGCCATCCTCCTGATTCCAGGTTGGGCGCTCGGGGCATGTTACCCGCCGTTTGCGCCGCCACCCTTTCCGAGAGGGCTCACCCCGCCCCGCCGACCCGCCGCTGGATCCGGCAGGGGAAGGGGCCGGCACCGAACGGCGGGGCGGGAATGAACTCCTCCCCATAGCTACGGAGCGGCCCGGCCCAGGGATGGCGGGTATCCAGGATCGGTCCTGGGTAAAAGTGCCCCCGCCCGGTGCGCGCCGGACGGGGGCTGATCGGCGCCTTGGTGAGAAGGCATTGACCTGCGGACGAAGGTAATCGTCTCCCCGCACATTCGGTGGGACCTCTCTGCGCTCCCTTCACATAAACCGACGGCGTGCCCGGAAGGCAGCTACGTCTTCCTTTCTCAGGAGGAACCACTCACCGTTGGCTCTCCGGTCGGCGAACCGCTCGTGCCAGTATCGTTCGATTCCCACCGGGTCGTCGGTGGCGATGGAGTGGATCAGCTGCGAACGCTCGGGGAGCTGCAGCTGGATGTCGTAGCTGCGCAGGCCAACGTGCATCGTGCGCCCGATCTTGTGATGTTTGCCAAACTTCACTAGATACCACATGACCAACCACCGAGACAGCCCCAGGATCGCCGCCATTCTCCGACTCGTCCACGGTGGCGGGCAGCGCTGCGCAGATGGCAACGACGTCCTCGTACCCTCCACGATCCTCACAGAAAGCCCGTAGCTGCGCCGCAAGTTCTGGCCTGCTCCCAAAGCGCCTGAACGAGCCGTGACTCGGAAAGCTGGGGTCCTCCCGACGCTTCATTCTTCGTTCCGGATCAGTCGGAAAGTGCCCCAGCTCGCGCACCAGCTCCGCAAGGCTCAGCAGAAGGCCCCCGGGGTCGTGTGCCACCTTGAGAACGTTGGGGGAGACCGGCCTCGGTGATCGCGTCGCCCCACCTGGCCCAGTACCGCCCGAGCCAGTCGCGCTCAGCGATTCCGGTCGCAGCTTCGAACCTCGCCCGACCCATCGGCTTACCGCCGTTGGCAGCAGCCTGTGACCTGATCTGGCCGAGGATCTCCTCCCTCGACACATGGGGCGCGGTCATGCCGGCGCACGATACCTGCGCAACGGCAGACTGGCGGGCATGGACGATTGGTATGTCGTCCGTGATGGGCGCCAGGGTCGCGTCCAGGTCGTGTGCTCCCCAGGCTGCCCCGAATACATCCACGATCGAGAGGCCACCCCTCTCTGTCGTGTCCTAACTCTAACGCTGGGAGCGTCTCCCACTCATTGGTGATCGGGGATGATCCGAAGCTGGTGTCCAGATCGGAAACAGCAGCTATTGCCTTCGCGATCCCAGCCGTCGCCAGTTACCCAGCACGAGCGGAACTCTCGGACAGCAAGTGCTCGACAGACTCCACCTTTCGACTCATACGGCCACACGGTTCGTCCGGGCGGTGGTCCAGCTTCATCACGACGGAAATGCGCGGCGCGGCCCGCGCCATCGTGTCGACGCATTCTTTGATGACAGCCATAACCTCATCCCACTCGCCTTCGATGTTGGTGAACATGGCATTGGTCTCATTGGGGAGGCCGCTCGCCCGGATGATGCGGACTGTCTCGGCCACCAGATCGCCGACCGACTCACCGGTGCCGAGCGGGGTGATTGAAAACGCAGCGATCATGCTCGACATCGTCCCACTCCCGGATCCAAATAGCTATGGCCAGGCCGGGGCCCACCTCTGGGCCGATGTCAGGTCGAGCAGAGCTTTTGGTCGAAGGGTTCGCGGCTGATCGCACGCGGCCGGATCTCGTACGCGCAGAAATATGCGCCCGCTACCTTGTGCGCGACCCGCGTGACGTCCGCTTCTGGGAGAACTTCCTTCATGAGTTCGAGCTCGGTGGTGCAAGTCAGGCCGTAGCGGGAGGCCACCGCCCACATGGCGCAGCTGTGGAGCGTGAGTCGGTAACTGTTGCCGGCAAGCTCGTCGACGTCGCCCATATACCCCTCGGCGTCGAGGATCTCGGCCAGACCCGCCACCTTTTCGCCAAGAGGTTTTCCCGCCAGCGTGTCGCGGTACTGCTCGACACGTCGGCGCCGGCGCCGCTCAAAGACTCGAGGGACGAGCTCGGGGTCCTCCTCCTCGATGTGTCCGAGCAGCTCGATCGAGAATTCACCCGCAGTAGGTCCGGCAAACAAGTACTCGCTCAATTCGGTGCTGTGGTACAGATCGGCCGGCCGCCCGGATCGGCCCCGCTCTTGACGCGAGGCCACGAGCCCACCGGACTTGAGTCCGGCCAAGTGTTGTCGGGCGGCGCTCGGGGTTACCCCCAAGGTCTCCGCCACTTCGTCGGCTGATGCTTCCCCGCGTCGTTTCACGGCGATGAGGACCTGACGCTGGGCCGATGACAGATTGCTCGGGGCCCCGGGGGCGCTCTTCATACCAACAAGGATACTCCGCTGAGGTGGTTCTCGATAGATTCGCAAGGCTAAACTTGTAAAAGTAGCATCAAGATGACCTCCGGCTGCCGCCACCGGCCCGCCGCCTGAAACGGCCGCCAGTCGGCCAGGAGACAACAATGCGCTTCGTCACGACCACTAGGCATGACACGACGGGTGAGGCCGGCGCGGGATACCCCAGCCCAGAGGTGCCGTCATGACCGGCGTGTCGGAGGACGTCCGGGAGTTCGCCAGCCAGGAGTACCAGTACGGCTTTTCCACCGACCTCGATACCGACACCGTTCCCAAGGGCCTGAATGAGGACGTCATCCGGCTGATCTCGGCCAAGAAGCACGAGCCGGACTGGCTCCTCGAGTGGCGCCTGCGCGCGTACCGGCACTGGATCACGCTGGAGGAACCCCACTGGCAGAACGTCCACTACGGGCCCATCGATTACCAGGACATCATCTACTACGCCGCCCCCAAGCCGAAGCCGGAACTGGCGAGCCTCGACGAGGTGGACCCCGAACTGCGGACCATGTTCGACAAACTCGGGATCTCACTCGCCGAGCAGGAGCGCCTCAGCGGCGTGGCGGTGGACGCCATCGTCGACTCGGTATCGGTGGCCACGACGTTCAAGCAGAAGCTGGCCGATGTGGGCATCATCTTCTGCTCGTTCTCCGAAGCGGTGCAGAACCACCCCGAGCTGGTGCGTCCCTACCTCGGCTCGGTGGTCCCCTATCGGGACAACTACTTTGCCACGCTCAATTCCGCCGTCTTCACCGACGGCTCGTTCTGCTTCATCCCCAAAGGCGTGCACTGCCCCATGGAGCTCTCCACCTACTTCCGTATCAATGCCGCGGACACCGGCCAGTTCGAACGCACCCTCATCGTCGCCGAAGAGGGAGCAGACGTGAGCTACCTCGAGGGTTGCACCGCTCCGATGCGGGACAAGAACCAGCTCCACGCGGCGGTCGTCGAGCTGGTGGCGCTCGAGGGGGCACGGATCAAGTACTCCACCGTCCAGAACTGGTACCCGGGCGACGCCGATGGCCGCGGCGGTATCTACAACTTCGTCACCAAGCGGGGCAAGTGCGCCGGAGCGAACTCCAAGATCTCGTGGACACAGGTCGAGACGGGCTCGGCCATCACGTGGAAGTACCCCGGCGTCATCCTCCAAGGCGATAACTCGGTCGGGGAGTTCTACTCGGTCGCCCTTACCGCCAACCATCAGCAGGCGGACACCGGCACCAAGATGATCCATATCGGCAAGAACACCCACAGCACCATCGTCTCGAAGGCGATCTCCGCCGGTCACGGCCAGAACACCTACCGGGGTCTGGTCAAGATGCTGCGGTCTGCCGAAGGAGCCAGGAACCACACGCGGTGCGATTCGTTGCTGCTGGGCAGCGATAGCGGTGCCCACACGTTCCCGTATATCGAAGTCAAGCATCCAAGCGCCCAGGTCGAACATGAGGCCTCCACCTCCAAGGTCAGCGAAGACCAGCTCTTCTACTGCCGCCAACGGGGGATCTCCGAGGAGGACGCCGTTTCGATGATCGTGAACGGCTTCTGCCGCGAAGTCTTCAAGGAGTTGCCCATGGAGTTCGCGGTCGAGGCCCAAAGGCTCCTCAGTGTCAGTCTGGAAGGAAGCGTCGGATGATGCTGCAGATCGAGAACCTCCACGCCCAGATCGGTGACAACGAGATCCTCCGGGGAGTCAACCTCGAAGTTGCGGCGGGCGAAGTACACGCCATCATGGGCCCGAATGGCTCGGGCAAGAGCACCCTCGCCAACGTGCTTGCCGGCCACGAGGCCTACGGCATCACCGGCACGGTCCTTTTCGAGGGCGAGGACCTGCTCGCCTTGTCGCCCGAGGACCGGGCCGTGGCCGGCCTCTTCCTCGCATTCCAGCACCCGGTGGAGATCCCCGGGGTGGGCAACCTGTACTTCTTGCGCATGGCGCTCAATTCGGTACGCCGGCGACGGGGGCTCGAGGAGCTCGATGTAATTCCATTCCTTGCCCTGGCCCAAGAGCGGATGAAGCTCGTCGAGATGGATGAGAGCTTTATGAGACGGTCGGTCAACGAGGGTTTCTCGGGGGGTGAGAAGAAGCGCAACGAGATCCTGCAGATGACGATTCTCGAGCCGAAGCTCGCCATCTTGGACGAGACCGATTCCGGCCTCGACATCGATGCCCTCCGGATTGTCGCCGGTGGGGTGAACGCGTTGCGGACTCCCGATCGGGCCATAGTCGTCATCACCCATCATCAGCGGCTCCTCGACTACATCGTCCCCGATCGGGTTCATGTCTTGGCCGGGGGTCGGATCGTCCGCTCAGGCGATAAGGACCTGGCGCTCGAACTCGAAGAGGAGGGCTACGCCGACCTCGGGCAAGAAGTGACGCCGGACCGGTCGGCATCGGTGGGAGCAACGCCGTGACCACCGTTGCTTCCGCGGCGAGAACAGCGGCAACGACAACTCCAACTGTCGCCGAACTGCTCTCCCGCCTCGGGTTCCCGCCCAGTGGTCCCGGTCCTGCCTGGCTGGCGCAGGCCCGCCACGCGTCCCACGAGTGGGCGACCGCGCGTGGTTTCCCGACGCTCAAGGACGAGGACTGGAAGTACACGCGACTCGGACCACTGTTGGAGGTGCCGTTCAAGCGTGTTGGGGACAGGTCCGGCCGCCCGGTCTCGCCGGAGGTGATCGACGCGTTGAGCATCGATGCGGCGAGCACCCGCTTGGTGTTCGTCAACGGCTTCTTCGCCCCGGAGTTGTCGTCGTTGACCGCCCTGCCAGACGGTGTAACGGTGACGAACCTGGCCTCGGTTCTGGCCGAGGGGGGTGCGGGTCTCGAACCGTTCTTCTCACGCCCATTGGGCGAGTACGACCACGCCTTCACCGCACTCAACACCGCCCTCGCCGAGGATGGGGCGTTCATTCAGGTTGCGGCCGACACCCTCGTCAGCGCACCCATTGAGTTGGTGTTCCTCTCGGACACCCAGGGGTTTCCCATCATTGCCAACCCGCGTTCACTGATCCTGGCCGGTCCGCGCAGCCGGGTGACAGTCATCGAGACCTACGCCGGGACCACGGGCGACACCACGTGCACCAACGCCGTGACCCAGGTGGTCCTCGACGAGGGAGCACAGGTCGAGCACTACAAGATCCAGGACGAGCCCGACACCGCGTTCCACCTCGCGCTGCTCGACGTCCGCCAGGGCCCCGACAGCCGGTTCTCGTCGGGCTCGGTAGCACTGGGGTCAAAGATCGCTCGCAACGAGGTGCACGTACGCCTCGAGGGCGAAGGGGCGAAGGTCAGCATCGACGGCCTGTACCTGCCACGAGGCGACCAGCACCACGACAATCCGATTCTGATCGAGCACGCCGCGCCCCGGTGCACCAGCCGCCAGCTCTACAAGGGAATCGTGGACGAACACGGGCACGGAGTGTTCAACGGACGCATCATCGTGTGGCCGGACGCGTTCGGTACGGATGCCAGCCAGACCAACAAGAACCTGCTGCTCTCCGACCACGCCGAGGTCGACACTCGGCCGCGACTCGAGATCCTCACCGACGACGTGAAGTGTACCCACGGCGCAGCCGTAGGCGCTCTCGACGAGGAGGCCTTGTTCTACCTGCGCTCGCGAGGAGTGCCCCACGAGGCGGCGAGGGCTCTGCTCACCTATGCGTTCGCCCGCGAAATGCTGTATCTGATCCCGTCGGAGTCGTTTCGCACCCACGTGGAAACCCTGGTCGCCGGCCGGCTCTCGACGAACGGCGACGGGACAGGGGGCATACTCCGGTGAGTAGCGACCTGGTTGGCATGTACCAACAGGTGATCATCGACCACGGTCGCAGTCCCCACAACTTCCGCAAACCCGAGGATGCAACACGTACAGCGCAAGGAGTCAACCCTCTCTGTGGCAACGCGCTCACCATCTGTCTGGAACTCACCGACGGTCGCATCAATGACGTCGCCTTTCTGGGTTCTAGAGGTGCCATCTCGCAGACCTCCGTTTCGCTGATGACCACCGTCCTCACCGGCAAGGGCGAAGAGGAAGCTCTCGCCCTGTTCGAGGACGTCCACGCCGTCTTGACCGAGGGATCCGACGGCGATGTCGACTTGGCGCGCCTCGGCTCACTCGCCGCGCTCTCCCCTATGTCGGAGTTCCCCATGCAGGTCAAGCGCACCACGCTCGCATGGCACACACTTCGGGGCGCCCTCGACGGCGATGGCGCCTCCAGGACCAGGGAGTAGGCACCGATGAGCGCAACGGAATACACATCGGTCGAACTCGAACAGGACTGCGATGTCACACTGATTCCGAGCGGCCAAAAGATGACGCTCCGAGCGGGCGAACAGGTGGTGCTTACCCAGGCTCTCGGCGGCACGTTCACCGTCCAGACCGAAGGGGGTCACCTGGCTCGGATCTCCTCGGAGGATGCCCACGCGCTCGGGCTCGACAACGAACCGGTCGGCGAGGAAGCTTCGCTATCGGGGCCCTTCGAGCTCGAACGGGTGATCGAACAGCTGAAGACGGTCTTCGACCCGGAGATCCCGATCAACGTGGTTGACCTCGGGCTGATCTATGCGTGCGACGCCCATCTGCTGGCTGACGGTAGTCACCGGGTAGAGATCACGATGGCGATGACCGCCCCGGGTTGCGGCATGGGCGACGTGCTCAAAGATGACGCCTGCGCTCGGGTGCAGACCGTCCCCGGCGTCAGCGAGGTCGATGTCGTACTGGTATGGGACCCGCCCTGGGACCAGAGCCGGATGACCGACGCCGCCCGCCTCGAACTCGGACTGTATTGACGGCACCAAAGGAGAGCACCTCACCATGAAAGTCTGGATCGATCAGGATTTGTGCACGGGCGATGGGCTCTGTGAGGAGATCGCCCCGGCAGTCTTCACGTTGCTCGACGATGGGCTCGCCTATGTCAAAGAGGGCATCGACGTGAAGTCCGACCCTGGCGGTGCCGAAGGCCTCGCCCCGGTGCCTTCGGATCTCGAGGACGCGGTCACCGAGGCTGCCGAGGAATGTCCTGGGGAGTGCATCTTCATTGAGTCATAGAGGAGGGCAGCGCGGATTCGAGTCGGTGTTTCGTAATGACCGTGCGGCGCATCACGTCGCGATTTGGCTGCCCGCTGCCGATCGGCAAGGCTGCTGATATGTCGCACGACACATCGTGGTCTGACGCTGCTACAGCTCTCACCGAAGCGTTGCATCTCGCAACGCCCCCGATCGCCATCACGTTCTCCGAGTCAGCTCCGGCTGGGGTGGCGCCCTTCGACTCCCCCCTGCCTCAGCCCACTCCTGACGGTCGGACCGGTCGGGTTCCCGCAGGGTGCGTCTTTTGGATCAAGGCAGTCGAACGAACGTTCAGCACCGTTGCTCAAGACCATGGCAACTGCAGCGTCGGAAGCCTCACTCACGGGTTCGTGACTCTCGACGAGGTTGCCGGTCGCAGTGACGTCGCCGCCCTGGTCGAGTCTGGATGGGTGACGATGGACATGGTCCCCACCATCCCGGTCGTGGTGGATCGACCCGAAGTCGTGACCTATGGCCCGTTGGCAGAAGCCCCGGTCGATCCGGACGTGGTGATGATCCGCATAAACGCCAAGCAGCTCATGGTGCTTTTTGACGCCCTCGATGACTTGCGAATTGACGGCAAGCCTCAGTGCCATATCGTGGCCGTGGCCAAGGAACACGGAAAAGTGGCGGTGAGCGTCGGTTGCATGCTGAGTCGTACCCGAACCGCAATGTCCAACACAGAGATGACGTGCGCCATTCCCGCCCGCCGGCTCCACGAAGTGGTCGAGCGGGTGCGAGCGACGGCCGCAACCGACGCCATCGTGGCGTCGTACGCGGCGCAGGACGCCCGTCGCTTCGTCGGCCATTAGGACCTACTTCTTGGCCGCCTCGTAGTACGGGTTGGTGCCTGCCGCGTGGTCGGTCACGTCGATCACTCGAGTGATCTCTGGGACCGACTCGCGGAGAGCTACTTCGATCCCCTGGCTCAAAGTCACCGCCGCCATCCCGCAGCCCGCGCAGCCGCCGCTCAAGCGGAGATACGCGGCGTCCTCCTCCACCGCCACGAGGTCAGCACGACCGCCATGGGCCGCAATGGACGGGTTGATCTGCTGCTCGAGCACCTGGAGAACGCGCTGCGCCACATCGCCGCTCAAGTCGACCGGTGGGCCCGACATCGCCGGGCTGGCGGCGGCCGGAGGCTGGTTCGGGTTCTCGATCACCATCCCGTCCCCACTCAGGTCCAGGACAGCCCCGCGCGAGCTGAGCGATGCTGTGGGCGGGCACCACAAGTGCCAATCCGCCCTCGTCGTGTAACCAGTCTTCTTTCTGGGCGTCCGAAGTCGCCTGAAAGTACATCTCGTAGGTGAAGGAGCGACCGCTCGAACCGCTGATCTCAACCCAAAGAGCGAGGGACTCCTCGTGGTCCTCATCGGCCCGTAGCTCGAGGACCTTGGCCAGGGCCGCGTCGGTTGCTCGCAGGACTGGCACCCCGCTGCTCTCGGTCACGTGTGTTGCCCTCGTCTCATCGTCTGGGTGCTCGCTACCATCCTAGGGCCATGCCCCGGATCCTCTTGTTGCTGCCGACGACCACCTACAGGGCCTCGGACTTCTTGAGTGCGGCCGCTCGCCTGGGTGTCGACGTCGTGGTCGGATCCGAGCATCGCCAGGCCTTGGCCGGATCCATGGGCGACCGAGCCGTCGTCGTGCCGCTCGCTCGAAGCGACGCCGCGGTTGAGGCCATCGTGACCCTCCATGGTCGAACACCTCTCGACGCCGTCCTCGCGGTCGATGACCAGGGAGTCACGGTGGCCGCCGCGGCGGCCGCGCGTCTGGGGTTGCGCCACAGCCCGCCGGCCTCAGTCGCCCTCACCAGGGACAAGGCTCAAATGCGCGAGTGCCTGGCCGCCACCTCACTCCCCCAGCCGGTGTTTCGAATTGTTGCTCACAACGCCGAGATCGCCTCGGCGGCGACCGAGATCGGGTATCCGTGCGTGGTCAAGCCCGTCTCCCGGGCGGCCAGCCAGGGGGTGATCCGCGTCGATAACGAGGACGAGGCCCAAGCGGCTGGGGTCCGCATCCGCGCCATGTTGGGACCCTGTGTGGAGCCCCTGCTCGTCGAGTCCTTCGTGGCGGGGGCCGAGGTGGCGCTCGAGGGCCTTCTCGTCGGGAGGCAATTGAAGGTGCTGGCGGTGTTCGACAAGCCAGATGCCATGGATGGGCCCTTCTTCGAGGAGACCATGTATGTGACCCCGTCGCGTCTACCGCCAGCGATCCTCGCCGCGCTCGAGGCCACGGCCGCTCGAGCGGCCGCGGCGATGGGGTTGACCGAGGGACCGGTGCACGCCGAACTGCGCGTCGGCGCGACGGGGACGGTCACGATGCTCGAGCTTGCTGCTCGCTCCATCGGCGGTCTGTGCTCGTGGGCCTTGAATTTCGGGGCCGGGGTGAGCCTCGAAGAGGTCATCATCCGTCACGTCCTCGGGCTCGGGCTGGACGGGCTCACCCGTGAATCCCAGTCCTCGGGCGTCATGATGCTGCCGATCCGATCAGGGGGGATCCTGGCCCGGGTGTCGGGTCAAGAGGAGGCCCGCCGCATCGAAGGAGTTGTCGGTGGTTCCGGATGACGTTTTCGGCACCCACACCATCGAAGGCGCCGTGCCGGTGGCAGGAGGCTTGTTTCCGGTGGCCAATATCGTCACGGCTGCGACCACCGCCAGCGCCGCCAACCAGCCGAAGATAAACCCAGCCCCCTTACGCGGGCCGTGCTTCGACGCCAGGATCAGGATGGAGATTGTGAGCGCTACCGGGTAAACGCCATGGCCAACCCGATCAAGACGAGGTCGATAACCATTACAGGTGGTGGGCCTCGCGCTCAGCCGATCCCAATGCTGATGAGCATCTTGATTGCATCGCTACCCACCCTTAGCACGGAGACTGGACGCTGACAACACCGTTGCTAACACCGCGATCGCGTCTGCCGCACTGGCAGCGTAAGTGGGTGAACTGCTTACACGCGGGACCGAACGGTCCCGACCGAGTGTCAGGTCTGACGGCTCTGTGGCACTCGGGCTTCCAAGACTGCGTCAAGGGCGGCCATTGCGGCACCCCGCGCGCCGGCCATATCGAGCTCGGGCACGAGCGCGAAAGCAGCAACAGCTGCCTCCTCCTCGCGGAGGGTCGTGCTGTCGCGGACCTTTTGCAAGAACCAGGTTTTGAATGCGCCCGCGGTCTCCACAACCCCACCGCCGATGAAATAAGCATCGGGGTCCAAGAAGTTCGCAGCGATGGTGAACAGCCGGCCCAACGCCACCGCCTGTTGCTCGAATATCCGGGTGGCCATCGGGTCCCCGGCTTCCCCGTAGGACCGCACCGATCGAGCTGCCTCGGAAAGGGGCAGCGATCCAAGCTCGTGGTCCGGGTAGCGCGACAACCAGTACGGCAGAAGGTTGAACTCGATGCCCGTCAGTGACGCGACGCTTTCGGCATCTCCGATGAACCCACAGTTGCATCTCGGAATGGGTTGATCGGGCTCCAAAAGCCCGGCCATCGGAATGTGCACGTGGCCGAGTTCACCTGCCGCGCCGGTTGCCCCTTTGACGACGCGACCCCGATGCACGATCCCGCCGCCGAGTCCCGTGCCGACGATGGCGGACACCGACGAACGCGAGCGGCCGTATGCGCCGAAATGCAGGCGGTGGGCATAGAGGGCGGCAGCGTTGCCGTCGTTGTTGTAGACGACGGGGAGACCGAGCCGGTGCTCCAGATGACCACGGAAGTCGAACCCGTTCCAGCTCGGATGTCCGAAGTTGGTCGAGCCCCGCCGGAAGATCACGCCGTCGGCGCTCGCGGGACCCGGGCTGTCGAGTCCGACGGCGCGCACCCGGGCGCGTTCGATCCCGGTCAGAGCGAGGATCCGAGCGAACGACTCCTCCAGCGCGCCGAGGGCTGCCTCCGTGCCCTCTTTGACGCGGCTCGGGGACTCGACCATTTCATCGACCAGGAAGCGCCCCGAGTCCTCGAGGACGGTCGCGTTGTTGGACGTCGCCCCGTTGTCGATGCCGACAACGACCGATGCAGCGGGCAGGGTCACCGAACTTCGATCCTAGGGGTCGGAGTAGGGATCCAAGGTGGCGTCACCAACACAGATTGTGTGCCGAGGAGCCCGAACTGAATGGCGAGCAGCTCTAGGTCCTTCTTCGTCCACTTCAAAAGAATCTACGCGGCGGTGCATCCACTGAAGACGTGGAGGACGAGCCTGACCCCGCCGTTCTATCCTCCACGTATGCGGATCCTGTTCGTTCCGACCTATACCGATGCCATCGTTAGGGGCGAAGTCGATGCTGCCAGCGACGCTGTGGGCTACGGGATCACCGCAGCCGCGGTATTGGTCGAACAGTTGGGTGTACTTGGGCATGCCGTAGATACGATCAACATTGCTTCACGCGATCGGCAGCGGTGGTACACCGAGTGCCTGGAGACGATCGCGAGCCGCCTCCGCTCAGGGCTCTACGATGTCATCTTTTGCTTTCACTCGTTCTGGCCTTTCGCGTCCGAGGTTCGAAGGATCGTTGACGACGCCCGGCGATCCGTCCCGATAGTCGCCTATAATCATGGGAGCCACTGGGACCCAACCGACGCATTCCGGCAGGAGCGCTACCCCGCGCTCCAGTGGGCCGATCTGGGCAACCTCCTGGCAGTCGATGCGGTGCTGCTGGTTAGCGACTACATGCGGGCGACGTTGCTGCGGGAGGTCGGTGGCGCTAGCGCAGAGGCAGCCTCGCAGCTCGCTGCGAGGCTGTGGGTGGTGGGCCTACCTATCGACACCCAGTTGTTGGACGCCTGCCGGACGGAGAAGGAACAAACCCCGACGGTTGTTTTCAACCATTCCTTCTCCGAGGGTAAGCGACCAGGGGCCTTCCTCGAGGTCGCGGAGGAAGTCCTCGAACGTCGGCCGGCACGTATCGTAATTACGCGAGGGGCACCCGTGAACTCGCCCCATCATGCCTGCCTGTCCCGGCTCGCTAAACGGTTCGGCTCCCGCATTACCGTCGGCGAAACTCTTACTTTGCCAGACTACTTCCGGGCGCTGTGGGGCTCGCACGTGCAGGTGAGCACCGCGACCCATGAGAGCCTGGGGATCGCCACCCTCGAGGCGATGTACGCCCGCAACTGCTGCCTGCTGCCAGACCTCGGGGCGTACCCCGAGGTGGTAGGACCAGTCCGAGAAGCGCTCTACGATCCGAAGGAAGAGCGCCTCGCCGATCGAATCGTTGGCGCGCTCGACGATCCGGAGGGGTGTGTCGCCCTAGGGGATCGGCTTGCGGATCGGGCTTGCCGCTACCGCCCTGTCGTCATTGCTCGCGAGGTGGAGAAGGTCCTTCGGTGGGTGTGCTTTGGACCGTGATCCCCGGCGCTAGACGCGCCCACGGAAAGCTCGAATCCGGTCCGGAGGAACGACGGCGTAGGGTGGCGTAGATACGTCGCAGCGGCGCGGTGTACCTGAAGGTGCGAGTCGTCCTGAGCGCATGCAGTTCTGTGCGAACACGCTGAGCCTCGGCAAGCGCTCGCGCCGCACTCTCGTCGGCGATCGCAGCCTGAGCCTGCGCGCCGCGGGCTGTCGCGCCTGCGCGTGCCTCACTCTCGTAGAGCTGGTCGCGTTCTTGTTGCGCATGGGTGAGCGTTTCCTCCAGGCTGTGTGCCCACTGTTGTGCCTGGTCGACTTGGCGCCTCCACACGTACGGGACGAAGTCGTCGAACACGTTGGCGGGAACGGCAAGTGTCTGCAAGAGCGCCGGCTCGTCGGCGTGGGCATAGAAGCGATTGAGCCCGTCGAAGAGGGCGAGCCGGTAACCCGCGTCGAGGAGCGTCGGTTCCCAGGCCTCGTGGGCCGGTTCGTCGGACTTTGGCACGGTCGCTTCGATGACCACGACCCGGGGCCGGAAGCTGCACCAGTCGGCCCCAGCGAGCACCTCGCGCTCGAAACCCTCGACGTCCACTTTGAGGAAGTCGACGGGACCCGGAACGTGGTCGGCTACGACCTGCGCGAGTGTCCAGATGGGCACCTCGATCGGAGTGAACTCCTGGCCGTCGGCTCGGTAGCGCTCAGCGATCTCGGGCACCATCGTGGACGCGCCGCGGTCGATCGGAGCATCGGGGCCCGGCCACTCCGGCTTCTCGGTCGGTTCGACGAACAGCTTCCCCTGCCCGGCCGACGCACCGAGCGCGACCCGCAGATTCGTGTCAGCCGGCCGTGCCGCGCAGAGCCGCGCGTGTTCGCGCGGGAGCGGCTCCACGTTCACGCCCCGCCATCCCCGTTCGGCGAACGCCGCCGTCACCGAATCCAATACGGGATCACCCGCACCAACGTCCACCCAGAAGCCCTTCCGGTCGTCGGGGCGTAGGGCGCGGGCAAGCACCACATCCTCCTGGTTCTGCGCATACGACACGAACGGATCACGGCTCACCGTTCGGCTCCCGCATGCGAGGTAGCACAGCGTTCGCCGAACGAGGCCGCAGCCACGGTCCCATCGTGTGGGCCAGCAGCATTCGCTCGTGCCCCACGCCCGATCTCCCCGGCGGCATAGGGGTGATCGTATAGGTATCGCAGCTCGTGCACCCCTACGTCCAGATGGGTCGGTTCGCGTGGGCCGTGGCATTTTGGTGATTCCGACCGTTTGGCTTGATGCGTCCACGGAGGCAGCGGCAGCGAGGGGGTGTGGCGGTTCGTGACTACAGCGCCACTACAAACTCCTCGCCGCGAAGCACGAAACGACGCCGTGAACGTATAGGCAGGTCACGGTGCGAGCTGAAGACGGTATCAGAGCGGAAGACGGGATTCGAACCCGCGACCCTCACCTTGGCAAGGTGGTGGCTTTCGTCCATGGGGTCCTCTGAAGTCCCCTGGCCTGCGGTTCCGTCCACCCAGTTTCCACCCAGTCCACTGCGTCCGCCGCTGTAGTAAAGCGGTCTACTAAGAGTTTGGTTGCCTGCGGCCACGTACGTAACGGATTTGGCTTAAAGGACCTCACTCGCGAACTCGCAGCCGAGTATGCATGGCGATAAGGAGCACTGGTACTGGTGGGCGGTGCAGACCAACCGCCGTCTGATTATCGCCGTGTCGCTGATGGTCACCGCGGCGTACATGACCTCAGCGTCATCGGCAGATTAGGCGCAGGCCACATTGCCGGCGGCGCGACCCGAGTACCGGCAGTAACCGCTTCCGGCCATTTCCCTTCTACTCGCTACGCTCGACCGAAAATTGGAAAGACGAACCTGAAGCGGAGGACTACCCAGCGGCTCAGTCATATCTGTCGCTGTTAGTCGGAGCCCATCCCGCGGCGAAACTCGTGAAAGCCCTTCGCAAGCAAGAAGGCCTGACCCACTTTGCTGCCAAGGACATCTTGCGAGCTTCTGGGTTGCCTTTGCTCGGACCTGAGGATTCAGAGGTCGCCTCCGATCGCGAGAAGGTCAAGTTTGGCAAGAAGCTCTCACCAGTCCTACTGATCCAAGGCTCGCCGTTGTGGGTGGCCGACGGTTACCACCGCGTCTGTGCGAGCTACCACTTGAACGAAAAGACTGACCTTCCTTGCCGCATTGTCGCTCGAAGCGAATGAACGGCCCTCTAACGATGTGAACACGAGTAGTCTTGACTTCATGCCCAGCAAACTCGATCACGCCGCGGAAATGGTTGGAGATGCAGTCGGTACCGTTGGAGCGGCAACGGCAGCGGCTGGGAAAAGAGTGCAGCAGGGCCTAAGTGAAGCAGCTGCCGCAATTGGCAGCTCAGACGCTGCGGACCGAATCGAAAAGCGATTAGGCCCCACTCGGAAGGCAATCGCAAAGAAGGCAAGTCGGGCCAAGAAGACGGCGAAGAAGCGGGCGGCCTCGGTGACGCGAAAGGCCGGCGGGGCCAAGAAGACGGCGAAGAAGCGGGCGGCCTCGGTGACGCGAAAGGCCGGCGGGGCCAAGAAGACGGCGAAGAAGCGGGCGGCCTCGGTGACGCGAAAGGCCGGCGGGGCCAAGAAGACGGCGAAGAAGCGGGCGGCCTCGGTGACGCGAAAGGCCGGCGGGGCCAAGAAGACGGCGAAGAAGCGGGCGGCCTCGGTGACGCGAAAGGCCGGCGGGGCCAAGAAGACGGCGAAGAAGCGGGCGGCCTCGGTGACGCGAAAGGCCGGCGGGGCCAAGAAGACGGCGAAGAAGCGGGCGACGCGCCAAAGGTGATCGAGCGAGGTGGGGTGCACTGGCGCCTGTTCGTGCCGAAAATCCATCCGAGCAGCTCACGCCACGAGTCGGTACTCGTGAATGAGGCCGCCGAGTTTGTCGCTCCGTCGTAGTTGGCCCGGATCCGGATCGCTGGTTCGCAGTGGCTTGTCCCCACGATGAGCGGCGCCTGCTGGCCAAGTGACCGGTGAGGGCGATGTTCGTTGTCGTGATCAACGAATTTCGCTCAGGGCAGTCTCGAGCTGGCGCCGATGAAAAACCAACATCGGGTCGAGGCACTCACGTCGAACGGTGCCTACGAAGCGCTCGGCGAACGCATTCGCACGAGGGGATTGAGGGGCGTGCCGATGATCCGGACCCCCTCGGCTAAGAACACCTCATCGAAACTCGTGCTGAACTTGGTATCGCGGTCCCGGATCAAGAACTTCCTTCGGTGAGCCTGCTCAGCCAGGGCGAAGCTCAGATTGCGAGCCGGCTGAGTGACCCACTCCCCCACCGGATTGGCGGTGATGGCGATGAGGTAGATCCTGCGGGTATCGATCTCGATGAAGAACAACACGTAGAGACGGCGGAGCAGCACCGTGTCGAGGGTGAAGAAGTCGCAGGCCAACATGGTGGTCGCCTGGCCTCGCAGGAACTCTGCCCAAGTCGGGCCGGATCGCCGAGGTGTGGGCTCGATGCCATACCGGCCAAGGATTGCCCACACGCTCGAGAGTGCGAGGCGGACGCCCATCGTGGCCAGCACCCCATGGACCCGCCGAGAGCTGAAGGTCGGGATCTCTCTTGCCAGGCGAGGGACCAATGAGACCGTGCCTGCGCGCAGCGCCCGTCGTCCGGGCCGTCGGTGCGAGTAGGTCCACTTCGGTCGCACCAGATCTCGATGCCATCGCAGCAGGGTCTGTGGCTGGACAAAGAGGCGTCCTCGGCAGGCAGCCGAGAGAAGCCGGCTCAGTCCGGCAAGAACCGCTCGATCCGCGGGCCACAGGGCCGGACGCGCCACCCGTCGGCGCAGGACGGCAACTTCGTGGCGCAGCATTACGACCTCGATGGCCAGGTCCTCTTGCCCACTACTTGAGAGACGGAGCAACTGGAGGAGACGGACGAAGGCAATGTAGAGGAAAGAGAGCGCCACGCTCCATCTTCGTCATCATGGCCTCGCCAACGAAAGTCCAGGTCGATGGTTCCGGATGACGTTTTCGGCACCCACAGGCACTCAGCGCTTACCTGACCGAGGCCCGCCAGTTACTTACGATGGAGCACATGACGGGGGTATGTGATGGCCTTCTGGTTGAGTACGGCGAGAGCATCGGTGAGTGCGACCTTGGCGACGACTGCCAAGCGCTCGGATCACGAGACGACTATCCGGCCTATCGCGCTGCGCATGGCCGCGTGATCGATAGCGGACAGTCCGGAAACCAGGAAGAGTACGGAGGCGAGGCCTGACTCCGGGCGCGAGAGCGCATGCTTGAGTCTAGGTCGTGCCGTGGGATGGACACCTCCGACGGGTGGCGCGCGCGGCCGCCGTCCTGAGCCGGCATCAGTCCCGATCTCAATCAGGCAGAGCTAGGTGATATGGGGGATCCGCCTCCTGGGACTAAGGCAGATTCAAGCAGGTAGCGGCTACCACTCGGCGTGAAAGTAATTGTGGACCCGCATGATCTGCGGGGCTCGGTCCCTCAGGCCAGCGAGGCGTAGCCGTCGGCAGCAGCGGCCAAGACCTGTCTCCTCGGCGGCGGTGGCCCGGAGCCGCCCACCCACCGGCTACTTGCGGCCCCACTTCTGCTCGCCCTCGAGGGCCGGCTCGACGGCGTCCACCACGGGCCCCGAGAAGGGTGCTCACGCGCGCGCATGAGCATCGTTGGAGGTGCATGATCGCCTTCGGAGGGTACGAACCCGCACGCGACCAAATCGCCCAAGGGGACTCGTGGCCCTCAATCCAGAAGCTGGGGAATCTCGAGCAGTTCGCCTCCAGTCCCTTCGACCAGCTTCGTCATAGATTGGCGGGCATCGTGCAACGGTTCCACCGCCTGCGCGGTTCGGGGTCGCAGGATCCAAAACGACGCTGCCGCGGTCACGAAGGCCACCCCTGCCGCCACCGTGTCGGCAGCATGCAGCCCGTCGACGAATGCCCACGAGACGAGGGCATGTTCATGAAAGAGCACGCCGAGTGTTCATGAAAGTGCCTTGTTGGAGGTTGGGATGAGTTCAATCCTCGTCTGCCACCCCAGGGAGACGAAACCGCCGGCCTTGGAGGCCGGCGGTTTCGCGTCGAGATGCCTTTTCGATTCTCATCGGGCGCGACGATATTGCTCGTCGCCAGAAGAGAATGAAGGCTCTGTTGAGGCGGGGTGGCGGGTGGGGGCTGTGGTCTCGGTTCGATATCGCCAACGCCGGTGGAAACTGGGTTGATGAGGAAGTGGTCGTCTGCCCGAGCGGGGCTAATGTGCTCGTCACAAGCCGCAACCCAGACGATCTGAAGGCGTTTTGCGACAAGTTGATCCAGGTGTTCGGACACCCCAATCCCTAGTGGAGCCAGGCCCTGGTGACGACGCCCCGCCACTTCTAGGGTCGACGGCGCATGGCGCTCGACAAACCAATCTTGGCTAGCGCGGGCACTTCCGACGGCAGTGGACGCTGCGGGACTTCTATGGCAAGGTCGACTCGCCACCAGGCCAAAGCCCCTCCCGACTGTGTCGTTCGGAGGCGACCCCGCGCTGCGTCCGGCGAAAGTGCCGTGCCGTTGGAGAGGCTCCAACTCGGGCAGCCCGACTCACAATGTGGGAATGCGATCAAGGTGGTCGAGGCGAGCCTCGTGTCTGCGCGACGGTGGCGGATCTCTGTTTCTCAACTGAGAAACAGAACAGCATACTCGTAAGGAGCGACTCTCTGATACAAGACGCGTCAGAACGACGCGGGATCGATACGTCTCCCATTCCACCGGCCGCGAGCGACGTCGCAGAGGGTTTGCAGCCTCGGCCCAAGCCCCTCCTACGATTGTAGGCCAGTTCGCACAAACGTGCGCCTGGCCGCTGACGACTCGGTCGTCAAGCGCCATCTGCAAAGAAGCGTTCTCCTCTATTACGACCCATAGGCGCGGTGCCTTCGCGGTCCAAGTGCCCTCAGCGCACCGGAAGGCCAATGAAGCCTGCGACGACCGTCATGCCCATCATCATCCAGGCGACATAGTCTCCGACGTGGCCCGAGTGAAGCCTCTGCAAGAACTCGATCGGGCGATACGCCGAGCGCAAGAGAGGCAGCAGCCGGTCCACGACACTGCGCCCGTAGAGCGCCGCCCCGGCGATAAGACACGCCAGCAAGGCCGAGAGGAAACCGAGGACAAGGCCGAGTCCGGTCCAATTCGGAATGTTCGGCGCAGTAGTGATCTTCGACGACCCGTAGAGAGCCTGGTGGGCGTATCCCGCCGAGTCGATGAAGCCGGCGGCGGCTCGGTTGGCCACACTGTGGGCACCTGGGATTAATCCAAGTGTGAAGCCTCCAACAAGCAGGAGTGCAATGGCAGCGCCCATGGTCCAGGGTAGGCGTTCGAAACGCGGCTCCCCCATCTCGCCACTGCCGCGCGATCGCACCTCGCTCCACTCGACCGGCTTCGGACCTAGCGTGAAGTACACCCGACCGGCAACGCGCAGGACGGCAGCCGCCGTCAGCGCCGAGACGGCCACGAAGACCAACGGAACCCATGGGTAGCCGGCCGCGCCGCCCGCATCCTCGCTCAGCGCCTTGCCCAACGCCGTGCCGAAGGGCGGGAGGCCAGCAAGGCCCAGCGCACCGATGACGAGTGCCACTCCCATGAGCTTCGCGCCGGCCCCTCTGCCGTAGAGGTCGTACTCGTCGACGCTGCCGTATTGAGCAAGCATCACACCGGCAATAAGGAACAGAGCACCCTTCACCGCAGCATGCCCCGCCACGTACAAGAGGGCCCCAGCTGTTCCATTCACGCTGAGGCAAGCGAGGGCAACCAGGAAGAGCCCGACGTGGGCGATCGTCGAGTAGGCGAGCAAGCGTTTGAAGTGTCGTTGTGAGAGTGCCATCACCGCCCCCAAGATCGCCGTCACCGCGCCGAGCACGATGAAGGTCCGGCGCACATCGGCCATTGGCAAGACCGGGGCAAAGACCGTCCAATAGATCCGAAAGACGCCATAGATCCCGAGCGGCACCATGACGCCCGAAAAGAGCAAGCACACGGGCGCCGGCGCGACAGCATGCGCATCGGCCAGCCAGAAGTGGAACGGCACCATGGCGCCCTTGACGAGGAAGCCGACAAGGACTAGCACGAACGCCGCGATGATCAGCGCGTTCGGCCGTTGATGGGCCAGGGCGTCGTGCAGTTGGGGAAGGCCGACACTCCCGGTCCGGGCGAACAGAAGGCCCAACCCGGCGAGAGAGAAGTAGGCGCCCAGGCTGTTGACGATGCCGAAGTTGATGCCGCCCTGGAGAGCCGACTCGTCCTCGACGACAATCGCCGTCAGCCCGTAGGCCGCGGCGCCCATGAGCTCGAAGAACACGAAGAGGTCGAAGAGGTCGCCGGTGAGGGAGAAACCGATCATGCCGGCAAGGAACAACAACATGAGACAGTGGTAGTGCGCTTCGACCGCATCGAGGTAGCGAACGCTGTAGAGGAAAGCCACCGCCATGAGGCAGCAGGCCAGCAACGCGATACCGGCGCCCAGAGGGTCCACGACGAACACGATCCCGACGCTGTAGCCGTGGTGCGGAGTCCAACCGGCCGCCCAGGTCACGATGCGACCACCCGCTGACGTGGCAAGGAGGTAACCGAGTAGGCCCGTCAGGCCGAGCGCCGCTGTAATGGAAATCAGGTCGACGGCCAGGCGGGGCAGCCTGCGGCCCGCCACGAGGAGCACGCAGGCCATGAGGATGGGGAGCGCGACGGCGATCGGCGCCAGCATGGCAGCGCTGTTGTCGAAATTGGCCGCGGCGGGCACCGATGCGCCGCTAGCCCTGGATCGCGTGCAGCTGGTCCGGATCGATCGTCTTGTTGCGCTTGTGGATCTGGATGACGATGGCCAGCAGCATGGAGGTCACTGTCGCCGAGACGACGATGTCGGTAAGGGCCATGGCCTGGACGAGGGGATCGACGACGTGCAGGTTGGGCTTTGAGGCCGGCTCACCGAAGAGCGGCGGTGCGGCACCCCACTGGTAGCCAATGGAAAGCAGGAGCACGTAGGTTCCCGACTGGGCGACAGCCAGGCAAACAACAGATCGGATGAGGTTCTTGGAGCGCATGATCCCGAAGGCGCCGATGAAAAGCAGCCAGCCGGCGACGAAGTAGGCGTAGTGGCTCATGTTCCCCTCGTGGTGGCGGCAACGTCTTCGGAGGTGGGGCGAACGGTCAGCGCCTGCTCGAGGAACTTGGAGATCAGCACGATAACGCCCGAGGCGACCTCGATCCCGACCACGCCGTTGAGGACCGGGACCGTCCCAGCCGAGAACAAGTCGCCGAAGGTGCCTTGCGCAATGACGTTGGTCAAGAAAGAGGCACCGACGAGCACGCCCGTGATGCCGAGACAGGCGAAGGCTCCCGCTCCGATGGCCTCGGTCCACTCGAAGGGACGCACCGGCCGGGCTTTCTGGAGCACCCGATAGGTGCCGGCCACGTACAACAGATGCACAGCAGTCCCTAGGATCACGCCGCCCTGGAACCCTCCCCCGGGTGTCAAGTGGCCGTGGGTGATGACGTCCAGCCCCATGATGACGGTGACCGGCAAAAAGAAGAGGCCGCCGAAGACGGTGGAGTCGAGCGGTGTTCCTGGGCTGAGCTGGCGCTCTTCTGTTTCGTCGGCGGCGGGGCGCAAGATCACGGCGATCACCATGACGCTGGCGAGAAAGATCGACTCCTCGCCCAGCGTATCGAGCCCGCGCTGGTCGAAGTTGACGCTCGAAATCACGTTGGCGGTGGCATGGTGGACGGCGGCCGGGATGGACGCATCACGGTAGGGGTGCGAACTTCCGCCGAACGCCGGGAGTTTCAAGATGGCCAAGGTCAGGAGGACGAGGAGGCCAGCCGCCCCAACGCCGAAGACGACGTAGCGGCCGGTGCGGGTCATGACCTTTGCCCTTGCCGGGGTCCCGACGTCACGGCTACGGACGGGTCTGAATCCGCTTGATCGCCAGCATGACCACGAGGGGGACAACAGCGGTCCCCACCCCGATCTGACTCAGGGCGACGTCGGGTGCGCTCAGGCTGAGGAAGAGGATGCCCAGCGTGACGCCGTAGGCAGACAGCATGAGGGCCTGGCGGGTGGGCTTCTCGGTGAACACGACGGCGGTGCCGCCGAGCAATACCAGGGTGAGCGCCACGCCGAGGATGGCGGTCACTGGGGCGCCTCGGAATCGACCTCGCCACGTTCCTGAGCCATCAGGCGCCCGGTCGCAGCTGCGGTCACGGGTCCGGCGACGAAGAGGAGTCCGACCACGAGGATGATGGTCCCCGTGGTGATGCCCCAGCCCGTTTGAATACACAGACCAATAGCGATCAGAGGGCCGGCCACAGAAGTGATCAGAGTCACGAAGTGCAGGCGGTTGAACGAGTCGGTTCCCACAACGAGCGCGCCGACGACCGAAGCAATCACAACAGCCACACCGAGCCCGACGAAAGACAGCGCGATCTGGTGCCCCATCAGAGATCACCGTCACGCAAGAGGCGGGTAAACACGAGCGTGCCCGCCACCGAGAGCGGGACGAGGACGAGCGGCAGAATGAGCTCGGACGGCTGGTTGCTGACTTCGACAAAAATCAGCATGAACAGAACAGCGATGGCGGTGCCCATTTCGAGCGCCACCAGCCGGTTGAAGGAATGCCCGATCGCGCTCATGGCGACGAGGGGTCCAAGGCCGCCGACGAGAAGGAGGAGGGCGAGCACGGCGTACCCGGTCATCGCTTGGCGAAACCCTCCTCCATCCGGAGCCCTATGGTGGGGAGGCGGTGCAGCGTCATGACACCCTCGTCGTCGACGTCGACCACGATGGATGCCGGCGTGACCGTTGTCGCCAAGGTGGCGAGCGCTCGACGGGTCTGCGCCTGCGACGACGAGCCAGCTGCGTCGAGGACCATTGTCTCGAACTGGCCGCCGCGTCGTCGTCGTGGCCGGAGCGGCAACGTCAGAACCTGCATGGCATCGGAGGTGATTGCGAACGGGAGGACCACGAGGGGCCGCAAGGATGCCGCGTGTCGTTTCCAAGACGTTCCCACGGCCCGCTGAGCGGCGACAGCGATCACGCCGACGACGACGGAACATCCAGCCCCGACAAAGAGCTCACCCCATGACAGGGCGGAGAGCGTGAGAAGCCAGATGCCCAGTGCGGCCAGAGAGCACAACACCAAGCTGGAAAGTGTCCGGATCATCGGCCTCGACATTGCTCCACTCGCTCCCGGGGAGGTCGGCGACATCCCCTCACCCATAGCTATGTATTTCCGGCCACTTCGAGGCCTAAACCGGCGTGCCCGGCGGACATCCCTGCTCCTCGCGCCGAGCCCCTCGTACACTCGAAGCCTTTTCGGCGACCGTTACGCCCAGAGCGTGGAGGAACGTTCCCATCGTCGATGGAAGTGACCGCAGATAGCTGGGATCGGTGAACCCGCCGGCCCTGTCGTCGAACCCGCCGTGGGCACCCCAGTCGTCATCGTTGTCGGCTGGAAGATAGAGATTGACGGGACGATCAGGCGGGATCGACTCGGCTTCGAGCTGTGCCTGCCATGCTCCGAGGGCCGCGTACCGGTTGGCCAGGTTCGGAAAGAGCCGGCCGAGAATCACGAGCAGCTTATTCCAGGAACCGAGGACACGAACAGGCCGTTCGTCGAGGGCAGCAGCGACGATGGCTCGCGCCGCGCGCTCCGGCTGATAAATAGGCGGCACCGGTTGCGGATGACGGGGCAGCGAGGTGGCACACCAGTCGAACTGGGGCGTGTTCACCGCTGGCAGATGGACCATGTGCAGACGGACGTTGCTGCCGTCGTGCAACAGCTCGGCCCGTGTCGATTCGAAGAAACCACGACATGCGAATTTCGAGGAGCAGTAAGCGGACTGCAGGGGTATGCCAACAAAACACAGGGCTGATCCAACGTTGACGATCGTGCCCCTGTCGCGGGGCCGCATGCGCGCCAGGGCCGCCATGGTCCCCCAGACCTGACCCAAGAAGGTGACCTCTACCGCACGCTGGAAGTCGTCGGGGCGACAGTCCCACGCCGGCGTGAACACCGTGGCCATCGCGTTGTTGACCCAGACATCGATCGGGCCGAGCTGGGACTCCGCCTCGGCGGCGGCCGCATCGACCTCCTCGGAGCGAGCCACGTCTGCAGGAAGAACCAGGGCCTGCACTCCGCATGCTTCGATCTCACGGGCGGCAGACCGGAGCCCTGCCTCACCGCGAGCCAAGAGACCGACATCGAACCCGTGCCCCGCCATCCGGCGTGCGACGGCGCGCCCCACGCCGGCCGATGCTCCCGTAACGAGGGCTACCTGTCGAGGAGCCATCGAGTCCCGTTCCGTGTCACTGCGTGGTCCAGCCGGGGAGCCAATCGCGTCGCGGGCACTAGTCGACACGCTCGCGCAGGAGGCTGTAGAGCAGATGCAGGTAGTCTGCCGTCCGCGCCAGGGCGCTCACAGAAACCACCGCTGTCGTGAGCGTTGGTGCGGCGACGCTGCCGGCGACGAGGCCGGTCGCGACCCAC
This sequence comes from uncultured Acidimicrobiaceae bacterium, assembly GCA_963787485.1. Lineage (GTDB taxonomy): Bacteria > Actinomycetota > Acidimicrobiia > Acidimicrobiales > RAAP-2 > Bog-473. The sequence continues at coordinate 718,387 of CAWBDF010000003.1, forward strand.
TGATCCAGACAGAACGGACAGGTGAGCAGCTCGCCTATGGCGTGCCGCGGGCCGCTCCCGACGACCTCCTCGTTCACCTCGCCTTCACCGGCCGGCTCTTTGAACTCGGTAAACGGCCTTCGGACAGGAGATGTCACGGAGTCTTTGCTGATCAGGCGGCTGATGTGCTCCGCAGCCAGGGCGTAGAGGGCGAAATTCCACGGCGACAGGGTGCGCATCCGGAATCGCTTGCGGCGTAAGAGCAGGGTCAGCCCAGCGGTGAGTACCCCGTAGCTGGCCATGATCCCGGCGTAGCTCTTGAGAGGTCGGGGGTCATGGCGGTGGGCGTCCGATATCTCGTCGGCGCGATCGGTGTCGTCGGATTCGAGTCCACCATCTGCGGCCGTCTCTTCGTCAGAGCTCTTGGATCGTTGTCTCGTGGTCTGGGAGGGCACGTTGTGTACTTACCCGCCGTCCGTGTTCCGCAATCCCCCTGTATGGGCAACAGCAGAGCGAAGATCGTCGAGGAAGTGATCGAAGGCAGCACGCCGCTCCTTCGCATCACGAATGCGCACGATCGATGCGGGGTGCACGTCGCGTGCTTCGTGACGGATCCCGGAGGAGCGACGCGTCCCCGACAGAGCAGCATCTTCGGTCGGACGGCAGCGATCTCTGCCAACAGCCATGGACGACAGCCCGCCACCTCTCGGGCTGACGGATTCTTGTGAAGACGCAGCTTTCCTCTGGACTCCCACTTGAAGTGCTTGACGGCATTGGTGACGTAGATCGTTCGACGGTCGATCCCGACGGCGGCTAGAGCTTCATTCAACAACTCCCCCGCCGGACCGACAAACGGATGGCCCGTCCGATCCTCCACGTCGCCTGGTTGTTCCCCCACGAGCATCAGGAGAGGCGTCCGAACTCTTCCCTCCCCGAACACCGTCTGCGTCGCACGCTCGTAGAGATCGCAACCTTCGCAGACCTGGGCCGCAGCGCGTAATGCGGCAATGCTGTGCTCCCCAGTAGGCAAGTAATCCTCAGCGCTGCAATCAGGCGCTCCCCGGCTTGGGCTTGGTCCCGACGAACGTCATGCATGCTGCCTCGTCAACGACGCTTCTCGACTCGTCGGCACTCGCGTCGGGAGAAGTCCCGCATGCTCGACAGCGAGCGCAAAGCGGTGGGCGTCGCGGACGGCACAGCCGCCGCGGTCATTATTGAAGTAGACGTACATATCCTCGCTGGGGTCCCAAAGGTCAGCGAGACGCCCGGCCCAATTGGTGAGGGCTGTCCGGCCGTAGGATGGAGCCGGATTCGATCGGCCCTCATGCAGCCGCACATATGCCCAATCTGCTGTGCGCCAGAGCGGGGACTTCCGCTGTGGGGTGTCGCTAAGACAGAACGCCGCTCGGTGCTGCTGCAAAATGTCCGCAACCTCGTCGGTGTACCAGGATTCGTGGCGAGGCTCGAACGCCACTCTGACACCCGGCGGAAAGGCCTCGAGGGTGGACGCCAGGCGGGCCGGGTCCCCGCGGAAGTTCGCTGGAAGCTGCAACAGAATCGGTCCGACCTTGTGACCCAGTCCACTCGAGCGACCGAGCAGCCGCCGCACTGGTTCCGCGGGTTTGCTCAGACGGAGCACATGAGTAAGGTAGCGACTCGCCTTGAGGCTGAACTCAAAGTCCTCGGGCGTCGCGGAAGCCCAACGTTCGAAGGTTGCCTTCTCGGGCAGACGGTAGAAGACGTTATTGACCTCGACCGATTGGAAGCGGTCCGAGTAGTACGTCAGCCATTCCCTCTGCGCCACGCCTCGGGGATACAAGCGACCATGCCAGTCGGCATACTGCCAACCTGAGGTCCCGATGACGACGCTCACGGTGAGCAGCTACCCGCGCCACGGTTGGCGAAACCCGGCCGCTCGGCGAACAGCGTCCCCCCGCGAGTGGCGTCGGAGGCACCAGGCGGCACGGGGAAGAGGCTTGCCTGTCAGTCACGGGGACGCGACTCGACGCCCGCAACGGCGTCGAGTCTGGCGCCATCCTCCCTGACAGGTTGGGCGCTCTGGGCCCGGCGGCAAACGAGCCCGAGAGTCTCTGGGCTCAGCTGCCACATCGGCCCTTCGGTTCGATTTGTTACCCGGACCGCTGTGGCATGAAACGCCCGTCAGGGACCCGGCTTATTCGACGGTTTGGGACCTAAATGCCCAGGGTAGATACGGCATCCTAAGGCCGGACAGGCAGATTGGTGATCGAAGGCAATGACTCCGGAGCAAGACGAGACGCTCTCGGCGAGTGAGACCGGCGAGGCGACAGAAGCCTCCGCAGCAGGAGTAGAGATCATCATCGGTGAGATTCCCGCAGCCGATGATCCCACCACGATGTTGTGGACGGCGCGCTGCACCGAGGCGACCCACGATCTGCTGGGGCATTTCGACACCCGGTCCGAGGCAGAGGATGCAGGGGCTCGCCACCTCGAGTCCCATCACCGAAACCCTGAGCGGTAGACCAAATGCCGCCTCGCTCTTCACGCCCCGAATGTCGCTGACGTGAGGTAATCCGCGGCACGGGCGGCGAGCGCCATGATGGTCAACGTGGGATTCGCGCTCCCCTGCGTCGGACACACGCTGCCGTCGGCGATGAAGAGATTCGGCACCGCAAAGGAGCGCAGATTTGCGTCAACAACGCCGTCGGTTTCGTCGACGGCCATGCGGCAACCGCCGATGAGGTGCGCTTCGCGTCTTATGGTGATGGCTTCGACTGCGCCAGCAGCGTGATGCATATCCTCCATGACTTTCGTCGCCGCCTCCACGAGTGCCCGGTCGTTGTCGCATAGCGAGTAGGAGAAGTTCGCCACTGGGAGGCCATGCCGATCAGTCTCATCGGCCAAGCTGATGCGGTTCTCGGGTAGTGGGAGGAACTCACAGAGCGCGCCAAACGTTGCCCAGTGCACATAATCACGCATGTATTCGCGCAACGTTTCGCCCCAGTGCCCCTGTGCGCACACATGCTCTGCGAAGACGATCGGCAGCGGCGAGATGCACTGCAACGAGAACCCCCGTTTGTAGCTCTTCGTCGGATCAGTCTCGTAGAAGGCCTCAGAGGAGCATTCGGGCGGTGGGGCTTTGTAGGACCTGATCTCTTCGTCGTAGCGTCCCGTCGTTTGCGGGGCACCCTGAACCATGACGTAGCGGCCGACTTGGTCAAATTCATTGCAGAGGCCGTTGGGAAATTGCGGACAGGCCGAGTTGAGCAGCAGGCGTGGCGTCTCGATGGAGTACCCGGCTACTGCCACCAAGCGGGCTTTCTGGCGGTACTCGCGGCCTTCGTGGAAGTAGACAACCCCAGTCGCCCGTCGCTGATCGTCGATCTCGACGCGGCTTACCATGCAGTCAGGTCGGATCTCAGCGCCATGAGCCAGCGCGTCCGGGACGTGTGTGATCAAGGGCGATGCCTTGGCGTTGACCTTGCATCCTTGCAGACAAAACCCTCGATAGATGCAGTGAGAACGGTTGCCGAAGCGGCCGTTGGCAATGGCGACCGGTCCGACGCGCACGTCGATGCCCGCTGCCAACGCGGCACGTTGAAAGGCTTGCCCGTTGGCGCCCATCGGATGTGGCGAGTGCGGGTACCGATGTGGATCGCCCCACGGCCAGTTCTGTCCTGCCACCGGCAGCTCAGCCTCCAGAAGCTCGTAATACCTCTTGAGATCGCGGTACTCGATGGGCCAGTCGGCACCGACCCCGTCATTCGTGAGCGTGCGGAAATCAGAAGGATGAAAGCGGGGCGCATAGCCCGCGAAATGCACCATCGAGCCTCCGACGCCCCGCCCCGAATTGTTGCTACCAAGCTCGACAGGATGCGAGCCCGAGATGACGCGAGGTTCGTTCCAATACAGCTGGTGCGATCCGGCCTCGTCACTGACCCAGTCCTTGTCGGGATCCCAGAAGGGCCCAGCGTCGAGGGCGACGACGCCCCACCCCTGCCGGGCCAGTCGCTGCGCCAGGACGGAGCCTCCGGCTCCGCACCCGACGATCACAATGTCGACCTCTTCGTCACGCCGATAGCGACGCATATCGCGGCGTAACTGGTGGTTCGTGCGCGAGCCGTCGTTCGGCAGAAGCCAGGCGGACTCGTTTCGTCTCCGGACGCCGTTCATCCGTGGCGGCTCATTCGTCGTCCGGATCTTGGCGAGACGTGTCGGACGAGGACAACCCTTCGGCATGCCTCCTCCTGGCCGCCTCGGCCCGCTTCGCCCACGGCACCGGGTCCTGCGCGTCACGTTCTTCCACTTCCCACGGCTCGCGGGCTCCGAGGGCTAGGTACTTGTAGCCGCGCGGATACGCCGGACCGCCGAAGCCGATTTCGTTCCAGGCCCACGGATGCGCATAGAAGGCGCTGCAGGCGTAGCGCATCCACAAAGAGAAGAGGCGTGAGGCTGGCAGCCCATGCCATGCTCCTTTACACAATCGCACCTCTTCGATGATGTCGCGTTGTTCCCTGGGATCGAGTTGCGCGAACGGCCGTCCGAAGTCGCTCAGCGCCGAGTCGTTCAGCGCCGAGATGGAGTGACGCCATGCCTCCGGATCATCAGGTAGGTCCTCGTAGCGGAAACCATCGCCACGCCGTTCAGCCAGGCGCTTGTCGATGACCTCGAAGACGGGCACGCGTGGCTCTTCGTCTTGAGCCAAGAGCCGGTCGAGCAGAGCGCGAGCGGCGGGTTCCTCCTCGGCGGTGAAGAATTGTGGCGGGTCAGAGGGATCAAGCCGGGCCGCCACCACCGACGTCGTGACCTCGTCCCACGCCGGCTGCTGTCGCATCACGTCGTAGCCCGGAAACCGCTGCTCGGCCGAGCCCGGAGTGACCCCCACTCGTTATCTCTCCCGGCGGAGAATCGAGGCGACGAGGCCCATGCCACCAACCAGGCCGAAGAGGAGCGGCGCGAAAGTGGGTGGGCCCATCTCGGCGTTGTAGATCGCGAAATTGCGTCCGAACCCTCCTGGACGTTGGGCGATACCGCGGAGGTGAAGGTATTCGCCCTGCATGCTGTTGAACAGGACAACGCTCGAGATAAGCGGCAGAAACGTCTTCGCTGCCCGCTTGGAGAAGACGCCGGCGATCCCGGCCGCGGCCATGGCCGGGGTAAGGGCCACTGGAACCCACATCATCCGGTTGGCGAAGCTGGCCCGGTCGTGCTCGAGCCATATCTCGACACCGGTGATGAGCGCACCGACGCCGGTGAGTCCAGCCAGGCTCTGCTCGAAGCGACCGTGGCGGACGTTCTGGAGGAGCCGATCGATACCGATGAGACCTTCCACGGCACTCAAGCCGTTGCCCTTCATAGCGGGCCGAACCTTGGCGGCGGGCCTCATGCGCGCATCTCGGTGACCTTGTCCCGGAACAGGGTGCTGGCGATGGTGGCTTTCCGAGGTTGCCCGGCCAAGAAGGCCTTGACGAAGCCCTTGGCCTGCTCATATTCCACCTTGCCGGGCATCGGCGGTTCGTCCGGATTGACCAACACGTCGACCAATGCTGGCCCTGGGAAGGAGAGCGCCTCCTTGATGGCGCCCTCGACGTCATCAGCATTCTCGACCCGGATGCCCTTTCCGCCACAGGCCTCGGCCCACGGTGCAAAGTTGGGCGGTCGTCCGAAGCGAATGCCGTATTCGGGATACCCGAGCACGAGCTGCTCCCACATGATTTGGCCAAGCGACGCGTTGTTGTTGACGATCACCTTGATCGGGAGGTCGTAACGACACGCCGTCCCGAACTCCGCCATGAGCATGGCGAACCCCCCATCGCCGACGAATGCGATGCATTGGCGGTCCGGATGGGCGATCTGGTTGGCGATCGTGTAGGGCAGTCCGGGAGCCATGGTGGCGAGGTTCCCCGACAGATAGAAGGCGCGCTCGTCGCGAATGGTGAAGTGGCGGGCTGCCCAGGTCGCGATCGTCCCTGAGTCCGATGTGAGGATGGCATCACTGTCGGCCAGCCGGTCGATGACATGCATCAGGTACTGTGGCTGGATCGGATCCGCTTCGATCGACTCGAGGGCGTGCATTCTGTCGCGCCAGGTGCCCATCTTCTCTTGGAGGTCGTCGAGGAATGTCCGTTCAGAGGACTCGTCGAGATGCGGCAACAGGGCCGAGAGGCCCGCGGCCGCATCGGCAATCATGGGCACCTCGGTGGCGATGCGGTTGCCGGCCCGGATGGGGTCGGCCTCGATCTGCACCACCTTGCACTGCCCTGGTTCAGGCAGGTACTTGGTGTACGGGAAGTTCGTCCCCACCATGAACAGGGTGTCGCATCCCTCCATGGCGTCGATGGCCGGCGCGGTCCCCAAGAGTCCGATGCCGCCGATGCAGAGGGGATGGTCATCGGGGATGACCGCCTTGCCGGGCAGCGTCTTGACGACCGGGCTGCCCAGACGTTCGGCCGTCTGCAGTACCTGTTCTCGCGCCCCGAGCGCTCCAGCCCCGACCAGCATGACTACTTTGGAGCCAGCGTTGAGCACCTCTGCCGCCGCGAGGACATCCTCTTGGCGGGGCAGGCCCGAGGTGGGCAGATAGATGGGCGCGGTCGGCTGATTGACCGCCGGTGCCGGGGCGCTCCACGGGTTGGCTCCGGCATCCGCGATCTGAATGTCGGTCGGAATGGTCAGATGGGCGACACCCCGGCGGGTGAGGGCATGGCGGATCGCGATGTCGACGAGAGTTGGCAATTGCGCCGGCACGTGGATCATCTCGTTGTACTCGGCGACGTCGATGAACAGCTTCTCGAGAGCGACCTCCTGTTGATAACCGGTCCCCAGCATCTGGGTCTCCTGCATGCCGGTTATCGCGAGGACAGGGACATGATCGAGCTTGGCGTCGTAGAGCCCGTTCAGCAGATGGATGGCCCCCGGCCCTGAGGTGGCGAGGCAAACGCCGAGGCGGCCGGTCGACTTGGCGTACCCGGTCGCCATGAAGGCGGCGGCCTCTTCGTGATGCACGAGGACGAAGCGAATTTTGTCCTGTCGCCGCAGGCCCTCCATGATCCCATTGATGCCGTCGCCCGGCAGTCCGAAGATCGTGTCGACCCCCCAATCGGCCAGTCTTTCGATGAGCACTTCCGAGGCGATTTTCGACATGTACCTACTCCGTTCCGCAGCCTGGGTTGGGCGCTAACGAAATCGGTACTACCCCGGGCCAGAGCGCTCCAATCACTGCGTGCCGGGAGCCGTCGCAGCATCGGCTGTTTCGTCGACAGGCGGCACGGGCATGAAAGACACGCCGGCAGAAGACTGGCTCGACGGAGGAGCCGACGTTGACACATGGAGACGCGTCGAGCACGGCGGGTTCCGCGCAGCGCGGATCGTTCCCACACGAACTGCGCGATTACGCCCTTCTGGCCGACGGCCAGCGTGGGATCTTGGCGGATCCAGACGGTGAGTGTGCCTGGATGTGTTTTCCCAAGTGGTCGGATCCAGCCGTCCTCGCCAGCCTCCTCGGATCCGGCGGCTCATATCGGATCCGACCAATAGGGCGCTACGTGCCCGGAGGCGCCTACGAGGATGGCACGCTCATCTGGCGCCAACGCTGGGTAACCGACAGCGGCGTCATCGAGTGCCGCCAGGCGCTGGCCTATCCCGGGCGTCCGGACCGCGCCGTGATTCTGCGACGTGTATCGGCTCTCGACGGGGACGCCCGCCTGTCGGCCTTCGTGGCCCTCGCCGGCGACTACGGACGGCGGCCCAGTGGACCCTGGCACCGTGACGATCCTGGCAGCGCTTGGAAGACATCGGTCAATGGAATCCACGCCCGATGGAGCGGTGCCATCGATGCGGTGCCGGTCGAGAGCCCCGACGGCCCCGCCATCGTCCTGGATCTCCACCTAGGCGCCGGCGACACGCATGATTTCGTGCTCGAGTTGCAGCGCACGCCTTTTGAAAGGCACGACAAGGCCGTGGCCGACGACCTCTGGCGCCAAACGGCCATGAGTTGGGCCGAGAGCATTCCGCAGTGCCGTGAGATACCTGCCGGGCGCGACGTCCGCCAATCCTTCGCCACCCTTCGCGGCTTGACCGACGCAGACGGCGCGACGGTGGCTGCGGTCACGACGGCTCTGCCCGAACGGGCCGAGGCGGGCCGCAACTACGACTATCGCTACGGCTGGATCCGCGACATCTGCTACATCGGTCATGCCGGAGCGGCCGTCGAAGGTGGCGAAGCCGTGCTCGACGACGCGGTGCGTTGGGTCTGCGCCCGCGTGCTTTCGGACGGAGTCTCCACGGCGCCGGCATACCGGGGTGACGGCAGTCCTGTCCCAGAACCCCTTTCCCTCGGGTTGCCCGGCTACCCCGGCGGCTCCGACGTCGTCGGCAATCGGGTCCGAAATCAGTTTCAGCTCGATCTCTTCGGCGAGGTCCTCCTCCTTCTGGCGAACGCCGCCTCGCACGACCGCCTCGACGCCGATGGCTGGGACGCCGCCGAATTGGCCATCCGCGCCATCGCCGAGCGCGCTGGCGAGAAAGAGCACGGGATCTGGGAGATCGGGCCCGATCACTGGACACACAGCAGGCTCATCTGCGTCGCCGGTCTGCGGGCGATCGCCGAATACGCCCCGGCGTCGCGTCACATCACCAGGGCCCTGTCACTAGGCCGATCACCTGCTCGAGTTGGCCGATCGCACCGCCCTGCACCCCTCAGGCCGTTGGCAGCGCTCACCGAGCGATGCACGCGTCGACGCCTCCCTTCTCCTCTCCGAGATTCGCGGGGCCGTCTCGCCCGAGGATCCCCGCTCCGTGGCCACCCGCCTGGCCGTCATCGACGAGTTGTGCGAGGACGATTACATCTACCGCTATGCCGAGCCGGGCGAACCGCTCGGGCAGAACGAAGGCGCCTTCTTGATCTGCAACTTCTGGATGTCCCTGGCTTATCTCGGGTGCGGTGAGACCACCAAGGGGGCCCAGTACTTCGAGAGGACCCGGGCATCGTGCAGTTCGAGCGGTTTGTTCTCGGAGGAGTACGACGTGGCACAGCGGCAGCTGCGAGGCAACCTGCCCCAGTCCTTCGTGCACGCCCTCTTGATCGAGACCGCGGCGGCGATCGGCCGGGTCTGACGTGTCAGTCCGCGTGGAGGAGGTCGCCACTCGCACCTACACGGTGCCGACCGAACAGCCCGAGGCCGACGGGACGCTCGAGTGGCGGGCGACCACGATGGTGACGGCCGAAGTCCGTGCCGGTGGGGCAACGGGCCTCGGGTGGACATACGGATCCCGAGCGTCTCAGACCATCATTGAGGACCTTTTGGCCGAGGCCGTCGTCGGCTCGGACCTCCTCGGCACGGCGGCCTCTCACGAGCGCATGGTCCGAGCCTGTCGGAACATCGGTCGGCCGGGCGCGGTCAGTTGTGCCATCTCCGCCGTCGACATCGCTTTGTGGGATTGCAAGGCGCGCCACCTGGGCGTTCCCCTGGCGGACCTCTTCGGACGGTGCGCGGATGAGGTTGCCATTTACGGGAGCGGTGGCTTCATCACCTACGACGAAGCGACGGCTCGGGCCCAGCTCGAGCAATGGGCGGACGACTGGGAGATCCCCAGGGTGAAGATCAAGATCGGTGAGGCCTGGGGGGCTCGGCCTGAGCGGGACCTAGCCAGAACCGCGTTCGCCCGGGCGGTCATCGGTGATGACGTGGCGCTGTTCGTCGACGCCAACGGCGGCTACAGCCGCAAACAGGCAGTCCGGATGGGCCGTGCATTGGCCGAGGAGGCCGACATCTCCTGGTTTGAGGAGCCGGTGTCATCAGACGATCTCATCGGCCTCCGAGTCGTCCGAGACGCAATTGACGTGGATGTCGCTGCGGGAGAATACGGCTACGACGAGACCTACTTCGCGCGCATGGTGGCAGCCGGGGCGGTGGACTGTCTGCAGATCGACGTGACTCGCTGCGGCGGCTACACCTCATGGCTCCGAGCAGCGGCTCTCGCCGGCGCGCAGGGCCTGGAGATATCGGCGCACTGCGCCCCGAATTTGCACGCCCACGTGGGCGTGAGCGTCCCCCACATGCGCCACATCGAGTACTTCCATGACCACCACCGCATCGAAACCTTGCTGTTCGACGGTGCGCTCGATCCTCGGGGAGGGACCCTTGTCCCGAACCTCGACGTCCCGGGCCACGGGATGACCCTCAAGGAGTCGACGGCCGCGCCCTATCGACGCTGATCCGGCACGCTGTGGGCCGTCTCAATCGGTTTGCGGGCACGGCACTCGGGAAAGGCAACCCAAAAGAGACCGCAGGAGGTTGGCATGGCCGAAATAGGAGCATTTCTGTCGAGTGAGGAACACGGCCCGGCCGCGCTGGTGGCCCAGGCCAAGCTGGCTGAGGAAGCAGGAATGCATTCGATCTTCATCTCGGACCACTTTCACCCGTGGATCGATCGCCAGGGTGAGAGCCCGTTCGTGTGGAGTGTCATCGGCGCCATCAGCGCCACGACGTCACACAAGGTCACCACGGGCGTCACCTGCCCGACGGTCAGGATTCACCCGGCGATCCTGGCGCAAGCAGCAGCCACCTCACAGCTCTTGCTGGACGGCAGGTTCGTCTTCGGAGTCGGTTCGGGCGAAGCTCTGAACGAGCACATCCTGGGCCACCGGTGGCCCCCGGTCGACACCAGACTCGAGATGCTCGAGGAGGCGGTCGAGGTCATCCGCAAGCTCTGGGAGGGTGGGCTGGTCACCCACCACGGTCGCTACTACACGGTGGAGAATGCCCGCATCTACTCGCTACCCGACTCACCGCCACCGATCTTCGTGTCGGCCTTTGGTCCCGCAGCGACGGACGTGGCGGCCCGCATCGGCGACGGTTTCGTGACGGTGCAGCCCGACGGCGAACTCCTGGATCGATACCGCAAGAACGGCGGGAAGGGCCTTGCCATCGCTGCCCTGAAAGTCTGCTGGGACGAGGACGAGCAAGTGGCCCGCAAGCTGGCCCACGAGCTGTGGCCCACAGAAGGAGTCGAGGGCCAGCTTGCCCAGGAGTTGGCGCTGCCCTCTCACTTCGAGGCGGCTGCCGCCAACGTCACTGAGGAGATGGTGGCGGAGCAGGTCGCCTGTGGTCCGGACCCGGAAAGGCACGTGGAGGCGGTCAACAAATATCTCGAAGCGGGGTTCGACGAGGTGTACATCAACCAGATTGGCCCCGACCAGGAAGGGTTCTTCCGCTTCTACGAGCGGGAACTTCGATCACGGTTGGGGGTCTAAAGGCTGAGGCTACGCCCAGGAGACCGAGCCGCGGACACAAGACCTCTAGCGTCACGCCGGCAGTCCATCTCGAACCAGAGCGGGATCGGAACCCTCGTAGGCCTATATAGGGTAGCTAACTCTTAGACCCTTTGTCCTCGCGCTCCTGCGACTCTTCGACCTCCTGGGGGGTCGCTGCTTCGCGGTAAGCCGGTCGATCTGTTGGGTCATTGCCCACGGGTGCGGGCTCTTCTGATGCGGGAGGTCTTCCGTCGGTTGTCATGACTGGTAACTACCCCGTGCAGCCCCAACTATTCCCACGGGTGCGTCCTGTCGCTCCCAACATGGGGTCGTCATTGTCAGACTAAAGGCGCCCATGCCCGAAGCCCGGCGTGGCAAACGGATAGTGGCGAGCTAATATTCTCCGAACTCGGAGTTGGGTCAGTTCACGTGGGCCAGCCTCGAAACGCCTCCGCACGCCGCCACGGAGGCTGGCCGGCGCCCTCCCCCCCCCCCCCCCTCGGTTGCGGCAGCACGCTTGTCGACGTCGGCTTCAACTCAGGATCCTCTTCACCTACTTCTAAACGCGCCCTTCGCCTTCTCACCGGCTGCTTCAGATTGCCGGCGGCCTGGTCCTTCTTGCCCTTCGCCTCGAGCGACTGGTCGTCCCCCGCCTTGCCGGCAGCTTCTTTGACCTTGCCCTCGCTTCTTGGACCTTGTTCTTCGCCTTGTCGATGCCGGACACTTGTTCCTTTCGTCGGTATAGACACTCAACCCACTCGGGGTGCCAATCAGAGTCGTCATGAGCACATTCATCTACCACTACGCCGCGTGCATTCCGGATGTCCAGAACACCATCATGACCCGATCGTTCGACACGGGCGAAGTCTGGCGCGAAGGCTCAAGCTCTCGAGAGGAGCTGTCCGAGCGGCCCCGTGTAACGCTGATCGAGGATCTCGGCGACATCTCGGTAGACGTGTCGTGACCCCGCCTCGCTCAGCTCATGTTGGCTAAAGCCCCCGGACTCGACGCTCAGGCATCCGATCCGTGCCGCTCGAGCGGCCCGAACGTCCCAAATGCTGTCCCCGATGGCCAGGGCATATCGAGGGTCGATAGCGAAGGTCTTCATAGCAGTCTCGAAGACTTCGGGTGACGGTTTGGACTTTCCGACGTCGTCCGACGTCGTCTGGCCATCGATGACGTCGTCAGCGTCAATCGCCTTTCGAAGGATCTCGAGTTCGTCAGTCGGCGCGGATGTCGCCAATACGACCGCCAACCCGTCGTTGTGCAAGGCGCGTAGAAGGCCCGCTGCCTGCGGAAACACGCGGATGTCAGAGACCAGTTCTTTGTAGTGATGAGGCCGTGCCGCGACGGCGGCGGCACACTCGTGCCCGAGGAGCTCAGTGACCAGATGGTCTCCCCCCATGCCGATAAGCCGGTGAATGGCGTTCATCGGTGCCCACTCGCCCGCGTCGCGGAAGGCTCGGGACCAGGCCAAGGTGTGAAGGTAGTTGGTGTCGGTGAGCGTGCCATCGACGTCAAAGAGCACACCCGCTCGGAGTCCCTCCGTCACGCCGGTGGGTCGACTTCCCTGTTCGTCGCGGCCTGATCCTCGCCGGTTCGCACCTTGCGCTCCTTCTCGACTTGTGAGCGAACTTGAGGATCCATCGCCTGGCGCACCCTCTGAGCAATCCTAATTCCACCTCAGCTTGTTCGAACTCCGTTACATCATTCCTGGGCGAGCTGACGATCTCAAAGCAGCGGTGGAATCAAGGTCGCAAGAGCACCTTGACGGCACCGTCAAAGCCGGCCATCAGGGCCTCGAAGCCCCGCTTCACGACCAGCGCCGGGTCGTCCTTCTTGCCGGTGCCGAGCTTCGTATCTTCGAGGCCAGCCCGTTCGAAGAACTCGGTATCGGTGGGACCTGGCATGAGGGCCCTCGCGGTCACCCCGCTGTCTCGCAACTCGTCGGCGATCGCTTCGGCGAAGGACTTCGACGAAGGACTTACTGGTGTTGTAGAGCGCCTGGTACCACGAAATCACCGCCCAGACCGACGCCCGCACTCAGTGCTAGCGCCTGGACGGGCCGCCCGTCAGCATTCATCGCGTGCCACAACTCTTCGACGCCGCCGTACTCGGCAAGGTCGGTCTGCAATATCAGCGACCCCGCGTCCGTCGAAGAGCGAAGCTCACTGGCCGTCGTACTGAGGTCGGCGTCGTCGGCCACAATGAGGAGGTCGTAACCATGTTCGGCAAATTCTCTCGCAAGCTCCTTGCTGATGCTAGTCGAGGCACCGGTGATCACCGCCAATGGAGCGAGGGAAACAGTCGTCGTCATGGCGCTCCGTGGGGTCGGGCTGTCAGAGATTTGCTCAGGCCTTAGCCATACCCTCGGCGCGGTCCTCTAAGCCTCGATCCACCGATGAAGTGAGCGCGTAGAAGTCCACGCATCCGCGGAAAGTGCCTCCTGCCTGGGAGAATTGTGTTGTTCGAAGACGCAGTTCCCCAGCACCAAAGGAGGCACTTTCGGTGAGTCCAGTATTTCGCGCGGGATCGACCGGATTGGCGTGACCTTCGACGAGCCAATCTGGTGGCCAATGCCGGCCTGTTGTTGGTCGCGACCCTGGTCGGTCGCCTTAATATCGAGCACCTCATCAATGCCACGTTGCGTCTCGCGGGACGTGTGGGCGGTACGCTCCCGGACGCAAGGTCCTCACCTTCGTCGCACGCGATGGTGGCGAGGCTTCCGCGTCACGAACCAGCCCGCGGACGTGCTGCGCTCGGGTGCGAGCTCGGCGGTACTTCCGCACCGGGTGATGGCGCCGTCGACGCTGGGACCTTCTTCCGCGCCTTCACCTTCGGTCATCGTCCGCCAACTCGACTCCGTGTTGACCGAGTCGCTGCGCCGAGGCATGGTCGCTTGGGGCGGGGCCGGGCAGTTCACCAGTGACTCATGGACCTCGACTCGACGATCTGTGAGGTATACGGCAAGTAAAAGGACGGAGCGGGCGTATGGCTACACCCACGTGCTCGGGTATCACCCGCTTATCGCCACCTGGGCCGAGACGGGCGAGGTGCTCCACACCCGGCTGCGCGAGGGGGCAAATCCAGCCGCGGCCATAAGCGATTCGTCGAAGAACTCATCGCCCGGGTGCGTCGGGCCGGGGCAACCGGGGCGCTCATCATGCGGGTCGATGCCGGGTTTTTCTCCGAACGCGATCATCGACACCTTGGAGCGCCTGGGCGTGGCCTACACCATCGCGGTCATGATCAACACCAGGTCGGGGCCTGCCTCGACGCCATCGACGAGGCGGCATGGAGCACCATCGAGTATACCGACGACGGGGTGGCCGAGGTGGCCGAGATGACGTACGTCACCGGGGGCGCGGCGAGCGACGCCAGCTGCGTCTGATCGTGCGGCGCACTCGACTGGCTGATCCGCACCAGGCGACGCTGTGGCCCGAGTGGCGTCACTACGCCTTCGTGACCGACGTCGAAGGAGATACCATCGAGGTCGACGTTTTCCACCGGGCCCACGCCAACGTCGAGCTGGCCATCCGGGACCTCAAAGAGGGGGCGGGCCTCGAGCACTGCCCCTAGGGGAACTTCTTCGCCAACGCGGCTTGGCTCGTCTGCGCCGCGCTGGCCCACGACCTCATCCGCTGGAGGGCCAAGCTTGGCGATATCAATCCCGCCGATCAACGGACCGTGGCGCGCACCGTGCGCATCCGGTTGTTCACGCTCCCCGGTCGCCTGGTCAACCGCAGCGGGGCCAAAGTACTGCGTCACCCGGAGCGATGGCCCCGGGGCGAACACCTTCATCGATGCGCTCGAGCTGCTTAGAGCCCTGCCCCTCCTCATGTGAACCACGATACCGCGGACGGGCGCAGCCGCGGACACGGATCATGCGCTGATATCACACTCGAACATGGACATCAGGGTGTCTGCACGCCCTCACGACCGGTGAGTCGTCTCTGTCCCGCCTACAACGGGTTCATCCATGACGTCTGTCATCGAGATCGCTGAAAATCGGTGAGGTAGGCCGCTGGTTCGGTCACTCGGTCTCACGACGTCAGGCGCAGGCCCAAAGGTTTCTCGCCCATCTCGGTCGTGATCGTGGTCCCCTCCCCAGCGGCCCCCGATCGAACCGTGCGTGCCGTTCTCCGGCACACGGCTCTCCGACATCGTTCATCACAGCGCATACGCAGACGGGTAGCGCACCGTTCCGGTGAGCCGGTAGATCCCGAGGTCCCCCAGCCAGTCCCACGTGAAGTGGTCCAGCCAGTTGGTCCCGTGGAGCCCGTGTTTCCTGCTGGCCAGCCGCGCTACCCGTTCATGCACGTAGTAGTCGACAGCGCCGAACTTGGCCGAGGAATTTCCTTGCCGGAAGTAGGCGCCCCAACCCCGCAACACAGGATTGAGATCCTCAACCACCACGCTCAGATCGGACCCGACCCGCCTCGGTGCCGTCAGTGCTCGGACCTTGCCTCGAATGGAGTTCATGGCATGGGCTGACGGCCACTTGTTGAGCCAGTAGCGACCCGGTCGTTTCCAGGACTTGACGATGCGGTGATGGAAGCCCAAGAAGTCGAAACCCTCCGCCCCTTTCCGAAGATCGGCGATCCTGGTCTTGTCGGGATGCAGACGCAGCCCGAGGGGTTCCAAATCTCTTCGGCCAGGTCTCGAGCCGCTTCGGCTCGTTCCCGTGTCGGGCAGAGGACGACAAAATCGTCGCAAAAGCGGACCAGCGTCCCCAGTCGCTTTCCACCGCTGTTCCACGCCTCGTCGAGGACATGGAGGGCGATGTTGGCGAGCAGGGGGGAAACAGGTGAGCCCTGCGGGGTTCCGGCCTCAGAGTCTGAAACCACCCCGCCCTCGAACACCCCGGCCCGCAGCCAAGACCGCAGCAGCTTCAACATCTGCCGATCAACGATCCGGCGTTCCACCTGCGCCATCAGTGCATCGTGGTCGATGGTGTCGAAGCATGCCTTGATGTCGGCGTCGAGCACCCACACCCGGCCCTGATTGGCCGTCTGGCGGACGGCTTCAAGAGCCTGGTGCGCCGAACGCTTCGGGCGGAACCCGAAACTCACCGGGTGAAAGTCGGCTTCGAAGATCGGCTCAAGGACGATCTTCGCCGCCGCCATAATCACCCGATCGGCGATCGTGGGAATGCCGAGTGGCCGGGTCTCCCCCGGCTTGCCCGGCTTTGGGATGTGGACTCGTCGCAGTGGCTTCGGCCGATAGGTACCCGATCGAAGTTGCGCGACGAGTCCGCCGAGGAAGGCCCGCACCGACTCGGTGCCCCCGTCTTGTATGTCGGCGATGGTTAGGCCGTCGACGCCGGGAGCGCCCTGGTTGGTGGCCACGTCGACCCATGCCCGCCACATCACGTCACTGCGGGTGAGCTTGTCGAAGAGAGCATGAAAGCGACGTGTGCGATCCTGCTTGGCACTGCGATAGAGACGCGTTGAAGGGCTCGAACGGGGTCCAGGCCATCGGCCTGCCTGACGGACCTAGCCGAATTCTCGGCACTCATCAGCGTTCCTCCCGGCATTGTCGTGCACCGATGAAGCAGGGGCCCTTCGCTCAAGGCAGGTTGTGTTGTCCTGCCCGTCATCGCTACTACGACCCCCTCCGACTCCCTCTCGGCTGCCGACCACTTCCCGGGGTCGCCGGTTATAGGCAAGCTCGCTCCCGATCCCGCAGGTTCGGGGCCGAGTAGGGCCTCTCCAGTTCCCTCGCCATCCTTCTGACCGTTCCACGTCCCCTACGCCGGAGGGTCCATCGCCGCCCGCTCCAAGAACCCAGGCGGCTTCCATGGCCTTCGCCAAATCCACACAGGCTCGGCACCCTCACTTCCCTGCACATCGCAGGAATCCTTCACGACGCTGCAGACTTCGCTTCATGCTGCGGACCGGCCAGTTGCTCGACCCCGCTTCGACCCCGGCCTCTCGACCGAAGCCGGGGGCTTCGCTACCGGGGACCTTGGCGTCTCCCCGGACCGGACTTTCACCGGCTGGCTGACGAGAGCTTGCGCTCGGCTACGTCATGACCACTCCTTTGTGCTCAGGCGTCCTCCGAGCTACTGGACGCACGTGGATCGAGGCTAAGAGACCTTGGTGTAGTGGTTGAGACAGTTGCTGAGTCTGTCTCGGACTGACTCTGTGCCCCATGCTGGTCTCGAGATCGCCGCAGACATCGAACGAGTTCTTCGCTGTAGGGCAGCGCTCCGAGGATGGCCGCGCCACCACGATGAGGGCGATGTCACGCTTGGACAGTGCTGAGGAGCGCCGGGTCAGAGACCATCTGTTCGTTGCGCGCTCGTGGAGAAGAACCATGAGCGGGACAACGCAAAAAGGCATCACCTCCAAGAAGCTGTGGACGTGCTGTTCGAACTGGCTGACGTGACGATCGCTCTCCAAGGCGACTCGAACGTCGAGCATCGCACTTGCTTCGTGGACTGCTGCCGCACTCGTCATGAGCGTAATAAGCAGTGGATTCATCTCAAGCGCAGCTGCAAGCAACAGGGGAATACCCGCTTCGGCAAACATCGCCGAGTGGACGAGGGATTCTTTCATGCCACCATTGCCGGGTTCTTCGATATGCGTGCGTCGATGGCACCACCAGTCCAGCAGACCGGGGCGAGCCAGGCCGGGAGCGCGACGAACAAGAAAAATGAACGGGCTCGGCGCTTAAGCACACTCCGACTCTGGAGCTGTCGACGAACCATTGCGTGAGGTTCTCCTGACATTCCTGGGTCTCAGGGCTCCTCAGCCTTGCGATCGGGGCGCGGCAGCCTCCACGCGCGGCTCTGCAGGGGGATCTTCCGCTGCGACGCCTTGTTCATCGAGAGCATCGACGAGTTCCTGGTCTTCCACGGCCTTGCGGCGGAATTCCTGGTCCTCGGGTCCTGCCCGGTTCCGCCACGCCGTGCCAAAGCCGAGAGGACCGGGATTTGGGCTTCACATTCGGGACAGCGGCCTCGGCAAGCATGTGTACGTGGTTACCCACAATTTCGACAAACCCCTGAACCATTACGGATCTCGGTGCTCCGAAGGATTGGCTGAGGCGGAGTCCGCAATGTCTTTTGCCTGCTCGACAACGACCTCGACTACCTCGGCAACGACACCCTTTTGCGTTTTGGACTCCCGTTGCCATTCCGAGGCGAGGGAACCCCAGATTATGCCCATAAGTATCAGAGCGCCGATCCAGAATAAATGAAACGCGAATCCTGCGGCGCCAGCGACGAGAGCCACGCTAAGCAGGGCGATATTCCCTACACCAGCCCGATCGACGGAGTTCCCTACCCCACTCTGACCAGTCAGATGTTCGACGTCATCGCGCTCGCCTTCGGAATCGTCCCTTGGCGTCACGAGGGCGGCCATTCGAGCGTTGAGCCATTGTCACTCAGTCACTCACATACCCGCGAACGGAGTTGGCTACACCAGGTATGCCGTGGTGCGGCTTCCATAAAAGCAAGGAGCAGACCTTCATCGGGCTGTTTCGATGTCTGAAAGGCAACGAACTTGGAGGTCAGTCTGGTGGCTCGCGGCACGTCTTTGAGGCCACTGGGCTCCTCGAGTACCTCCGGGTCGAGGAGGCTGGCCCATAAGTTGGGTGTTTCCCTTCAACGGGCGGCTCTATGTACGCGTTCGACGTGTCCACTGCGCTCGAGCTGGCGAGGACACGGCTCAGAGGTTCGGGAATGCGGAAGTGGGTAAGTACCCAGATAACGACGACCCGAGTAGGCGTGAAGGAAAGGAGTGCCGATCATGAGTGATGTCCTCACTTTGCTGAAGAACGACCACCAGGCGGTGGAGTCGCTGCTGGGTCACTTCGACGACCTTCCGCCGGGCGACCGCTAACGGGTATTTCTGCGAGGTCGTCGACACGCTGGTCGGCCACGAGGTAGCCGAAGAAATGGTGGTGTATCCAACTGTCCGTGAGCGTGGAGCGAACAGCGCAGAGGTGGCCGATGCCCGATTGGGCGAGCAGGCAGAGGCCGAGCAATTGCTCGCCGAGATGGAATCCCAAGAGACCAATTTGGGCGCCTTCACCGCCAAGTTCAAGAAGCTGCGCGACTGGTGCTAGCTCACGCCGAGGCGGAGGAGTCGACTACCTTTCCCCTGTTGGAAAGGATCACCACGACTGACGAGCGCCAGGAGCTTGGCGCCCGGTACCAGAAGGCGAAGGACCGCGCCCCAACGCACCCCCACCCGCACGCGCCCGACACGCCTCCGGGGAACAAGCTGCTCGGCCCTGTCGCAGCCATCTTCGATCGGGCCCGCGACGCGGTGCACAGCAGCTGATTCGGGCCGCAAAAGGGGGGCTCCGGGCCTCTCTGCATGACAACCGAGATGGACGTGGAGCCCGTCGGCACGAACTCCTCCGCACTAATATTGATGCTGCGGTTACGACCATCAGCGGCGCCCAGCGCCGACCTGGACACGCTATGTTCGGGGTCAGGCACCTGGGTGTAAGTGGGCACTTGGTCCATCCGTCGTCACGATGATCGAAGCGATCGTAGGCCGACGGTGCCTCGTCGAGGGGAGCTCGTGGGACACCATCCAACTCGGCAAGCCCGCCGGCGATGATGAGGTCACACAGCTCACAGTTGTAGCGCTCGACCGGCGCCTGCCCGGTCTCCATGCGCTGCCAGTTCGTGAAGAACGGCCCCATCGTCGAAGCCGATGCGCCCATCCCTCGCCCGCTCGTCTGCGGCTCCCGGGTCCTCGGGCAAATAGACGCCCACGACGCCGACGACGCCTGCGGTCCGCACAACCTTGACGAGATTGTCGAGCACGAGCTCGGGATGCTCATCCCCCCGTCGTGTCGTGAGCCTGATACCCGACGGCCTCGTGCCTTTCTCGGTTCCGGCAGATTCGGCGACGTCGAGGATCGATTCCACAGGCTCGGCCTGCGAGAAATCGATTGGCACCGCGCCGATTTCGCTGGCGAGACGGAGCCCGTCCTTCTCCTTGTCGACGACGAAGACCTCTCGCGGCCTTCCACTCATCTGGACCGACGTCGAAGGCGTTCGTATCAACGCCGACCCCAAAAGCGTAGGCGAGGTGGCCCAAGCAAACCGCCCGCGGTCGCCAGAGTGACTCCAAGTGTCGACACCACAACGCCCCGCCGTGTCGATCTCACGTCCAGGGCTGATTTCGAGCCGCACCTCTGACCGCTTGAGCAAGCTCATGGGCGAACGTCTAAATCTCGATTCATCGCCGACAGAGTTCAGCGCCATTGCTCGTGACAGATCCTCTTCTAACAAGATCGCTCCATTGGGTGCAGCTCGAACGGCAGCCCGAATTTGCGGCTCGCTGCCGGCAACCTCGCATGGGCCGCTGGGGAATATCAAATGGAGAGACTCGACCCCATCACTGGTCGACCTCCGTTAGGGCCAGCAAATGATGCGGTCCCGGATTCGATTGGCCAGCCACAGGGTAAACAGCCATGAGCAACTTTCTTTCGCCGAGCCATCAAGAGGAGTGGCGAGCTATGGCTGACCAGGAATGCGTGCGAGCCGAATTAGCGATCGACATCGACCGCCACGAGGACGCAACCGTCGTGTCATTTAGCGGTGAACTCGATGTCCTCGCCGCTCAAAGTATGAGAGACACCCTTTTGGACCCAGACCTGCTGAGTGCATCGGCGGTGCACGTCGACCTGAGCCAGGCCACGTTCCTCGATTCAAGTGCCATAGGCACACTCGTGGCCGGCTCTCGGCGGGTCAGAGAAGAAGGCGGATCGTATTCTGTGTACTGCAGCGACGGCATCGTGAGACGCGTCTTGGAGATCTCGGGCCTACTCGAGTACCTGAACGTCACGGCGGAGCCTCCGGGCGCGCTTTGAGCGAGACGCCTCGAGATGACCACCGGCGTAACGTTGACAGTCGCGATCCTGGTGCGGGAAGTTGGGCGGTCACACGGCGCGGCGCCGGAGTGCCCGCTTCTCGCTCCGACGCAGCTCGAGTTTGTCCCCCACGACACGGTTCTCGTAGACGGGCTGAGGGATGGACGCCGGCCCCCGCGTCGGGACACCGCTCACCAGCTCGAATTGGCTTCCCTGCCAAGGGCACGTCACACAGGCCCCTTCGAGGCTTCCTTCGGACAGCGGTCCGCCCCTGTGGCTACAGCGGTCAGCCAGAGCGAATCGACCCTCCTCGTTGAAAGCCACCATCACCCGAACCCCTTCGACGGTGCGGGCGACGAGGTCTTCAGCCGGCACGTTGCCTCGCACGGCAGTCCATTCGTCAGGCCCGGTTTCGAAGGCATTGGTATCGACTCCGACCCCGAGGGAGTAGGCCAGGTGTCCGCCGAGGAACCCACCTGCAGCGGCGAAGGTGGCCCCAAGGGTCGACCAGAACACGCCGCTGTGGTGGCCTCCTCTGCGCCGGAACCACGAGACCGAAAAGCAAGCCAGTGCAGCGGAGTTGGCCGTAGCATGGACCACCCCGACCCGGGCTTCGGCCCCGTCGGTGTCGACCCAGTCGGACACTCTGCTCGCGACCGCCGGAAGGGCGCTCAGCACGCCCAGACCAACCAAGCTCCGCGCAGCTCTCGTCTTGCCCAGACCCATGAGGTCCAACACCCAGGCGCTAGTCCACAGGCCGATGGGGAGCTGGACGAGGACTGGGTGCATCGGATGACCAAGGTCGGTGCCGCTCAGGAGTCGGCGCAACGGCGCGGGCTTGACGAGCGGTTGCGCCACGGTACGAACCCGGCTGATCACGTCGTCGAGTTGTTCGGCACCCTCTGCCGCGTCGATGAGTCGGGTTCGCATCGCACTGAGTCGGTTCACGGTTGCGCTACCTCTTTCGATCGTCACAGAACAGGGGGGGGACTCCATAGGGTTGTTTCCTTCGTCCCTCAGGAGCGACGGGCCGCCTGAGCCTTCTCGACAGCTTGGCGGTCGCCTTCGTCGAGCTTCCGGGTGTCGCGCGGTTCGGCAAAAGGACGGACGTCTTCGGGCAGGCCGTCGGCAATCGCTCGGGCGTGTTCGAACTCCGCGTTCACCTCGGCACCAAGCAGCAGAGCCACATTGGTCAACCACAACCAGACCAAGAAGATCACGACCCCGGCCAAGGATCCGTACGTCTTTTCGTAAGAGGAAAAGTTCGTCACGTAGAGGGCGAAAAGGGCTGAGACCGCCAGCCAGAGAAGGGTTGCGATGATCCCTCCGGGGCTGATCCATCGGATGCCCCCCTGCTTGGCATTGGGGCTGGCCCAGAACAAGACGGCGAGCAGGACGGAGACGAGGATGAGGAGCACGGGCCACTTGGCGACGTCCCAGACCACGACCGCCACCCGGCCGGCGCCGACGGCGTTGCCAACCTGGTTCGCCACCGGTCCGCTCACCACGACGATGGCAGCGCTCACGACCAGCACGACGACCGCCACGACGGTCACGCCCAGACGGAGCGGAATGGTCTTCCAGATCGGCCGGCCCTCGCCGATGCCGTAGATGATGTTCGACGCCTGCCGAAAGGCGTTGACGTAGCTCGAGGTCGACCACAGCGCGATCACTAGTCCGACAATGGCGGTGATGCCAGCTCCGCCCTTGTGGTGCTGCGCCTGGCTGATCAGCGAGTGCACGAAGGCGGCGCTCGACCCGGCACGAGCGATTCGACCTGGGAGGTAACTCGACTGGCCACGTTGTGGCCGACCAATCCGACGACGGAGATCAAGACGATCAGTCCGGGCACCACAGACAACACGGCGTAGTAGGTCAGTGCTGCGGCGAGGGTCGTCAGATCGTCGTTTCTGAACTCCTTGGCGGCGCGCCGCACCACCGCCTTCTTCGAAGGGCCGGACAGCTCGCTCGGGCCGTCGACCGCCGCGGACTCCTCGGGGAACGTCGCAGTCGTGGCGCCCTCAGTCGGCATCAGATTCCTTCCCGGCCACGTGCCCGTCGCCTTCTCGAAGCTGGCAGCACCGCCACGGTCGACGAAGGCCTTGACCGCCCCGAAGACCGCTCCTTCGAGTCCAGCTGCCAGGACGACTTCGATCCATCCACGGCTGCGATCGGTCGCCGTTGGCGCCTCTTCCTCCCCGCTCAGCAGCTTCCAACCCGCTTGAAGAGCGCCCCGGCCAGAGCGCCACCGATCATGCCGGCGAGCATGCCCCAGGGCTTGTAGAAGAGCTTGATCATCGGCGGCGTCTCCACAGACGCCACACGAGCACAAGCCCCACCACGAGCACTGCCGCCCCGATCAGCTGCGGTTCTCGGCCGTCGCTGAGTTGGCGGCCGCGTCGACTCCCGACTTGGCCACATCTTGGGCCTTCGCCGCCGTGTCCTTGGTCACTGTCGCCGGCCTGCTCGACGACGTCCTTGGCACTGTCGCTGACGCTTTGGGTGACGGCCGCGACCCGTTTAGTCGGATTCAGGCGGTCCGAAAGTCGGTGACAGTCTCGACCAACTCGGTC
>CAWBDF010000004.1:0-73408 GCA_963787485.1 uncultured Acidimicrobiaceae bacterium
CGGGCGAAGAGCCGCCCGAGCGAGTACTGGAGCACCAACTTCCTCGCGGGTCTGTCGTTCATGCACCGCGCCGAGGTCGACATGCGCGACGAGATTGGCGTCGACACCATGGCGTTCGGGCGTGACTATCCGCACACCGAGTCGACCTGGCCGAACACGACCGACTACCTGCGCCTGCTCTTCGCCGGTGTGCCTGAAGTCGACACGAGCAAGCTGCTGGGTGAGAACCTCTTGCGCTTCTTCGCACTCGACCGCGCCGCGCTTTCCAAGGTGGCAAGCCAGATCGGTCCGGACCTCGCCACAATGACTGCTCCCGATCCCAATGTCGATCCGGTGCTCGTCGAGCACCTCGGAAACCGATGCGGGCTCATGAAGCCGGCCGAGGGCGACGCGCTCATTCCCTCCTTCGCAGCCATGGTCCAAGAGGATCTGGTCCTCTTGGGATCGGAACGTTGAGCCTCGGCGAGGAGACGAAGGACTTCTTGGATCGGGTGGTGCTCGTCACCGGAAGCGGTGGCGGAATCGGTGCTGCCACGGCAGGCTTGTTCGCACGCCGTGGCGCGCGTGTCGTGGTCAACGACCTGACTCAGACCGCCGTCGACACTCAGGTCGACAAGATCCGGGGCGACGGTGGCCAAGCGATCGGCGTAGCCGCCGACATCTCGAGCACGGACGATGTCGCCCGACTCGTCTCCGCCGTGGGCCGGGCGTACGGGGACGTCGAGGTGCTCGTCAACAACGCCGCGCACCAGCCCCGCGGGCCGTTCTTGGAGCACACGGTCGAGACGTGGGACCAGACGTTCGCGGTCAACGTGCGAGGAGTCTTCCTCCTGATGCGGGCGCTGCTGCCTTCCATGATCGAGCGCGGCGCCGGCAACGTCGTGAACATTGCTTCCATCGCGGGACTGCACACGACCACGCCGCACGTTGCCTACGCGGCCACGAAGGCCGCGATCATCTCCATGACGCGCGATATTGCCGTGGAGGTCGCGCCGTTCGGAGTGCGGGTGAACGCCGTGGCACCCGGTCCGACCGACAGCCAAGGCTGGGGAATGACGGCCGAGAGCGTCGGCGTGCCCTACCGGCGCGCCGGTTTGCCCTCAGACATCGCCGAGGCGGTCGCGTTTCTGGCGTCCGATCGGGCGGACTACATCGTCGGCGAGACCCTGGTCGTGGCGGGTGGAGCCAACCTGAAGGTCGGCAAGTACTGAGAATGGGTCGAAGCATGGAGGGCATCGTCGCCCTGGTCACGGGCGCCAGCCAAGGCGGCACCGGGCGTGCAGTGGCCGTCCGCTTCGCAGCTGAGGGCGCCAAAGTCGGCATGACCGCTCGCAGCGAGTCTGGTCTCGAAGAAACCTTGGCTCGCATCGAGGACGTCGGTGGCGCAGGACTCGTGATGCCGTGCGATCTCGGCGATCCCACGGGGGCCCGTGACACCCTCGTGGCTCGTACCGAGGCGGCCTTCGGCCCGGTCGATGTCCTCGTGAACAATGCGGTGGCGGCAGAGATGAGGCCAGTCGAGGACTGGACCGTCGCCGAGTTGGACGGCTACCAGCAGGTCAACGTGTGGGCGCCATGGATCCTGATGGCCCAGGTGCTGCCCGGTATGCGGGAGCGCCGGCGGGGTTGGATCCTCAATCTCACCAGCGCCTCGGCCGAGCTGCCGCCCGGACCGCCATTCGGCCATGTCGCGAAGGACGGGTATTCGTCGTACGGCGCGACGAAGGCCGCGATCAACCGGCTCACCGTGGCGGCCGCAGCCGAGACCGAGGGTGCGGGCATCGCGGTGAACGCGCTCGCACCACAGGCAACCATTGCGACGCCGGCCGTGCTGGCGTCGGGGGTGATCGAGGCCGCGGCCGGCGGCGGGGACATCATGCACCTGTTCGAACCGGTGGAGACGATGGCCGAGGCCGCGCTCGCGCTCTGCAGCGGTGATCCCAACCTGCTCACGGGGCGCATCGCCTACAGCTTGCAGCTGCTGGTCGAACTCGATCGGCCCGTCTACGACCTCACCGGCACGCGCCTGATGGACGACGTGCAACCCGCGGATCTGCCCGGCAAGATCCGCGGCCAGATCGACTTCCACTACACCACGGGTGGTCCCGACCGCTCCGCGTTCGACCGGGTGTGGACGCCGATGCCCGCGGTCATCACCGACAGTTCCCGGACCGCGTGAGCGAGCCGCCATCCAAAAAGGGCGCGGAGGCAGTGCTCGCCTCCGGATGGACACAGAGACTTCCTGCCCCGTAGGGGGCTAGCACCAGTACGGGACGCCCGCTAACGGGATTCTCATTCGGGCCGGCGATCCGTAGGTTGGGAGCAGGTCGCGGGGAGCGTTTTCCCGGCCGCCGAGGAGCCCACCATGATCGTCTCTCACCATCTGACCAAACGCTACGGAACGACCACTGCGGTCGACGACCTCACGTTCAAGGTGACCCCCGGGATCGTCACGGGTTTCCTCGGTCCGAACGGCTCGGGCGAGTCGACCACGATGCGCATGGTCATGGAGCGGGTCGGCGAGGTGCTCGACCTGGTCGGCTTGGGCACCGTGGCCGGGAAGCGGGCTGGGAGGTTCTCACTCGGCATGGGGCAGCGCCTCGTGGTGATCGGGCGCGGCAGACTGATCGCCGAGGCGAGCCCGCCCTGGTGGAATCGGGGGCCTTCTTGGGTTTGCTCGCCTTGTTCGGCGTCGGTATCGGCGCGATCATCCGCCATAGTGCAGGCGCCATTGCGACCTTCGTGGGATGCACGCTGCTGCTCCCGCTCCTCCTCCACAACGTGGCCGGGGATCCGAGCAAATTCATGCCCGTGATACTGCTGGGCAACTCCGTTGCCGCGGTCGTGCCCATCTTCGGCGCCCTGTCCAGCACCGCCGCCTTCTCGTTGATGGGCTTCTACGCCGCCGTGGCATTGACCCTTGGCGGCGCCCTGCTCGCCCGGCGAGACGCATGATGGTGGAGCAGGCGGAGGAGAGTGGGGTGCGGGTGCGCATGATGGGCCGGGAGGTCTCGCTCGCCGTCAGCGAGGAGCAGGCGGCGCGTATCAGGGCCATTAGCCGGCGCATCCTGCACGAGCCCTTCACCAAACGGGTGTGGTCGGAGCTGGCTTTCTTCCTCGTCAGCGGTGGTCTCGCCGGCATCGGGCTTGCCTTCGTGGGCGTCACCATGGTGGCGGGCATCGCCCTCGCCATCACGTTCTTCGGACTTGGCATCCTTGCCCTCTCGCTGCGCAGTGCCCGTGGCATCGGCGGTCTGGTGCGGGGGCTGGCACGCGGCGTGCTCGGAATGACTATCGGGGACCCGGAGCCCTTTACCGGTCGGCCGGGTTTCCTGGGCTGGCTGCAGTCCTCCATTCGCGACCGCGTGGCCTGGCGGTCCGTGGCCTACCTGGCGGTCAAGGTGCCCTGGACGATCCTTGGTTTCTTCGTCGCCTTCAGCCTCTGGTGGGACGCACTGGTCTGCATCACCCACCCGTTCATTTCGCCGGAAAACAGCACAAAGGCGTTCGGTCTGGCTTGGAACCTGTTCACTCCGGGGTACTTCGCCGGCGGGGGCTTCCTGCACAACGTGGGCGTCTTGGTCGCCGGCTTGGTCTTCCTGTTCGCCGCGCCCTGGGCCATGCGAGGGTTCGTGAACGTCGACCGGCTCTTGATGACTTCGCTGCTCGGGCCCGACCCCACCGCCGCCCGTCTGCGCTCGCTCGAGCAGGCCCGCACACAGACGGTCGACGCATCGGCGGCCACGCTCCGACGGATCGAGCGGGACCTGCACGACGGCACCCAGGCCCAGCTGGTTGCGTTGGCAATGCGGTTGGGCATGGCCAAGGAGAAATTGGAGGACGCGGACAACGTCGACCTGGATCGTGTGCGAGAGCTGGTGGATGAGGCACACCGCGGCGCCAAGGAGGCCATCGCCGAACTGCGCGACATCGCCCGCGGGATCCATCCGCCCGCCCTCGACATCGGCCTCGAGGGCGCGCTGGCCACGCTGGCTGCACGCAGTGCGGTCCCGACCGCGGTGTCGGTCGACCTGCACAGCCGGCCTTCACAGGCAATCGAGGCGATTGCCTACTACTGCGTGGCCGAGCTGCTGGCCAACGTGGCCCAGCACGCCCAGGCTTCCTGCGCGTCCGTCTCGTGTGCGCAGCAGGGCACGTGGCTTCGTCTCGTCGTGCGCGACGACGGCACCGGTGGCGCGCAGATCTCGCGGTTGGGGTCCTCCTCGAGTGGCCTGGCCGGCCTGGCCGATCGCGTCCAGGCCGTTGACGGTCGGCTCACCCTCGTCAGCCCGATGGGCGGCCCGACGGTCGTCACCGTCGACCTCCCGTTGTCGCCATGATGCCGTGCGCGCTCCGCGTCGCCATCGCCGAGGACTCGGCCATCCTGCGCGACGGCCTCGTCCAGCTCCTGGTGGACCGCGGCTTCGTCATCACGGGCGCCGTCGGCGACCCAGGGGCGCTGCGTAGCTCCGTGGCCCAGAACCCGCCGGACGTCGCAGTCATCGACATCCGCATGCCGCCGACCTTCACCGACGAGGGCCTTCGTCTCGCACTGGAACTGCGGGCCAAGCACGAGGGCCTCGGCATCCTGCTCTTCTCCCAGTACATCGAGACGCGTTACGCCGCCGATCTCCTGGCCGATGACGCGGCCGGGATCGGTTATCTGCTCAAGGATCGGGTGGCCGACGTCAAGGACTTCGTCGAAGCGCTCGAACGCGTCGCGATCGGGGGTACGGCATTGGACCCTGAAGTGGTGACACAGCTCATAGGCGCAACGCGGCGTACGGACTCCCTTTCCGTGCTGACCACCCGGGAACGCGAGGTCCTCGCCCTCATGGCAGAGGGGCGCTCGAACGCCGCCATCGCCACCGCCTTGGTCGTCAGCGAGGGTGCCGTGGAGAAGCACGTCGCCAACATCTTCGCCAAGCTGGACCTGCCGGTGTCGGAGAAAGATCACCGACGCGTGTTGGCGGTCTTGCGCTTCCTGGAATCCTGATTCAACGCGACGACGCCACGGTCGCGCCGTAGGCCGGTCCGCGGGAGGTAGCCAGCTGACGGCCGGCGTCGTCGATGGGACTGATACCTCCGGTTCGTGATGAGGACCCCCACCTGGATGCCCCCGCGCAGGTTCGAAAGAGTAGAACACCCTTGACGAGGAGCCTCAGACTGGCTGTTTCTTTTGGATCGAGGTGTCAGTCTCCGGGGCGGGGGTAGGTCGACGCATACAGTTGCCCTATGAGCATCCGCCTGAGCGACGACGAGGCCTGGTCGGTCATTGAGGGGTCTCACACCGGTATCTTGACCACGCTCAGGAGCGATGGCAGTCCGGTGACCCTTCCCATGTGGTTTGTCGTGATCGATCGTGCCGTGTGCTTTTCCACATTTCCGCGCACGAAGAAGGTTGCGCGCATCGCCCACGATCCGCGAGCTGCCTTCCTTGTCGAGTCGGGACAAGAGTGGGCGAAATTACGTGCCGTCCATCTCAGCGGGCACCTCGAACCCATCACTGAACCGACAGCAGCAGAAAGTATCGATGCCGCGATGGACAAAAAGTATGGAGCGTTCCGCACGGCGCGCAGAGCGATGCCGACTGCGACTCAGGATTTTTACGCCACCAAATGCTTCTATCGTCTCGTTCCCGAGTACCGGACCTTGACATGGGACAACAGCCGCCTGGAGCTCAAGGAACCGTCATGAACGAGCTCATCGTCCACGACGAGAGCGGCCTTCGGACAGTCACCTTCAATCGCCCGCAAGCGAAGAACGCTCTGACGCGGGCGATGCGCGTTGAGCTCTGCGAGCTGCTCGATGCCGCAGACCGAGACGTTTCCGTGAAAGTCCTGATCCTTACGGGCACCGATCCTGCATTCAGCGCCGGCGTCGACTTCAAGGATATGGATCCGGCCTTTGATCCCCGGGATCGACGATTCACCGTCAATCCCGGGAGGGCGCTGCGTGCGATGCGGACGCCCGTGATCTGTGCGGTCAACGGGCCCTGTATCTCGGGGGGACTCGAAATCGCGCTCAGCAGCTCGTTCATTGTGGCATCCGACCGAGCCATCTTCGCTGACACGCACGCACGGCTCAATGTCCTACCCGCGTGGGGTCTTACCGGCCTTCTCCCGCACGTCGTAGGCGTTCGAAAGGCTCGAGAGATGTCGTTGACTGGCGATCAAGTCAACGCCCTCGAGGCGTTTCGCCTCGGCATGGTGAACCACGTCGTTCCCCATAGCGATCTCCTTGTGTTCACGCGTGAGTTGGCAAGCCGGATCTCCGAAGCATCGGCCGTCGGTACGGTGCTCGCGCTCTACGAACAAGGAGAGGATCTGACAATCAATGCCGCGCTAGCCCTTGAAATGACGACGTACGCTCACCGACCTTGGAGTTCGGTGGCCTTCACTGACGCCGGGATCCACATGCTCCGAAAGGAGGACGACGATCGCTGAGCGCAGGTTGGTGGCGGTGTGATCAATGGCCGATCTCACCTGAACGCCGCGATGACATCGGTCCCGAAACTCCGAAGAGTGGCGGGCGGGGCGAAATCGGTGAACCATGTGTAGAGGCGCTCAACACCTCTTCGCTCGAGGTCTCGAATGCTCTCGACCAGTTCGCTCGCCGTCCCGGTGATGCCCCCCGTGTCGAGTATCGACCCGAAGCGCCGGTAAGCCTGTCGGTCGATCTCGCTCCGGCGGACTGGATCGGTCACGAGGGTCACGAAGGCCTGTACCGAGACGCGCGCTCCTCCCGCGAACACCAGCAAGTCGTCAAGCCGATGAAGATCTGCCACCGGAAGATTCCACCAGTCGGCGTACCGAGCCACAAGTTCCATCGTGCGCTTGCCGGCACCCCCGATAATCACCGGGATCCTCGTGAGCGGGGTTGGCATCTGTTGTGCCCGTGTGAGGACGTGGTAGCGACCCTCGTAGGTGACCTCCTCACCGGTCCAGAGTCGACTCATGACGTCGAGTGTTTCAGCGAGTCG
This sequence comes from uncultured Acidimicrobiaceae bacterium, assembly GCA_963787485.1. GTDB lineage: Bacteria > Actinomycetota > Acidimicrobiia > Acidimicrobiales > RAAP-2 > Bog-473. The sequence goes on from CAWBDF010000004.1 coordinate 6,983, forward strand.
GTCAATGCGAGGTCTCGCGTCTTCGGGCCCGATGCCGAACGTGACGAGTTCCTCAGGCACGGATCCCCAGCCGATGCCAAGCTCGAACCGGCCCCGAGACGCATGGTCGAGCGATACCGCCTCCTTGGCAAGAACGGCGGGATGACGCATCGAATCGCACAGCACAAGATGTCCGAGCTTAAGGGTGCTCGTTCCTGCGGCAAGCCACGTCACGGTGACCAACGCGTCGTAGACGGACTGTCCGGGAGCGAAGCTGGCCTCGAGATGGTCCATGATCGACAAGCCGCTGAAACCGGAGCCTTCGGCGACAAGCGCGCGCTCGAGAAGTTGGTCGTACGACAGTTTCACCTGTGGCAGGTACAAGTGGAATTCCATGACGACACCATATGCTGACGCCGATTCGTGTCGACTGGCGGAACAGGCCGACGAGGAGTGCTCTCGAGGCGCCAATCGCCTTCGCACAGGCTTGTTACCCCGGCATGCGCGCTGCCGGTGACGGGTCGATCATCAACATCGGGTCCATCGTGGCAACAGTCGGAATCGGCCGACTGCCCCAAGCCGGGCCGGGGTTCATCGCGACAGAGATCAACCAATCGGTCATCGATATCCCGAAAATTCAGGAGTGGATACATCACAGGGCAGCGCATTGTGGTTGACGGTGGTTGGACAGCACATTGAACAACCTCCCAAGAGTTCGCCGATTCGACGGGTAAGCCCGGAAGAAGGCAAACGTACGAATGCGGCGCGGTCGTGGTGGATCACCGGCTTCACCTGGTGCCTCTGCGAGGGAGCGCCTGAGGCCACCGCCGGCCCCCAAGACCTGTTGGCGCATGACGCGGGTTCACAATTCCCTCATACCCACCTTGTCACCGGATGACATCTTCCGCTGACGCTGGCGCCGAGGAGTTTGCAAGGAGGGGCACATGAAGCGTCTCAAGTGTCGAGTCAGGGAGCGCTGGTCCGCCCTGGGCCTGGCCGCCCGGCTGTGGTGGGGAGCGATCACTGCCGTGGGCATCGCCGCCGTGCTCGTGCTCTCGGCCACCTCGGTGATCGAGGCGACGTCGCACCCATCTGCGGGAACGTCGTCGAAGAGCGCGGGTCCGAGCACCGTCCGTTCGAGCAGCGGCCCCGGCTCGGGCGGATCGAGCAGTTCGAGTGGATCGCCGTCGATGGCCGGAATGTCTGGCATGGGTTCGACGAACTCGGGTACGTCGTCACCCGATACCGCGAACGCGACCAACTCGGCGTGCCCCAACGTCAAGGACGCCACGGTGATGCCCGACGGCATGGTGATGGCGCCCGTCCCCTCCGGGGCCCCGACCGCGGCCCAGCAGTCGGCGGCCAAACTGCTCGTGGCGCGGACCGAGGCGACCCTGACCAAGTACACGAGCCTCTCGGCCGCCACCGCGGCAGGGTATACACCGGCCACCAACCCCAATGGGTTCATGGTCCACTACGCCAACTGGCAGATTGCCAGGACCGACGGATTCGACCCGTCCAACCCGGCCTTTCTCATGTACGCCAACACGGTGAACGGGCCCAAGCTCCTCGGCGCGATGTTCCTCGGACCGGCTCCGTGCACGCCGGGGCCCGACATCGGCGGGTCGCTCACTCAGTGGCACGCCCATGACGACCTCTGCCTGTCTGGGGGCCAGGTCGTGGGGCGCACGAACAGCTCCGGGATGTGCGCCACCGGAGTGCACCACACGAACACCTACTTCATGCTCCACGTCTGGACCGACCCGTCGCTGGCCGCCACCCACCAGTTCCAGCCCGACATGACCCGGGCCGAACTCGCGCCGATCATTCAGGGGCAGGCGTGAACACCGTCCTCTTCGACACCGCCATGCGACCGGCACGCGCGGGTCGGGTGACAGCCCGAACGATCCAAATCGGCCTCGGCCTCCTCTGGCTGATCGACGGGCTGCTCCAGTTGCAGACCCAGATGTTCGGGAAGGGCTTCGCAGACAACGTGATCCTGCCGGCGACCCAGGGCCAGCCAGTGCTTGTCTCGAGCACCATCCGCCACGTGCTCGAGCTGATCGCGGCACAACCAGCGCTCGTTGATGCCGTCTTCGCCGCCCTGCAGATCCTGATCGGGGTCGGCCTGCTCATCCGCCAGACCGTCAGGCCGGCGCTCGTCCTCTCCTCAGTCTGGGCGCTCGGCGTCTGGTCTCTCGGCGAGGGCTTCGGCATGCTTTTCACAGGGATGGCGTCGCCGCAGACCGGAGCGCCGGGCGCAGCCCTCCTCTACTTGGCCATCGGCGTGCTGGTATGGCCCCGGGCCAAGGCGGCGGCCCCCACGGGGTCGGCCGCCTCGGAGGGGCCCCTCAGGGAGTGGGGCGGCAAAGCGATCTGGGCCATTGTGTGGTCGAGCTTGGGGATCCTGTGGCTGCTCCCGGCCAACCGAGCTGGCAGTGCCATCTCGGACGCCATCAGCAATTCGGTTACGGGCGAGCCGGCGTGGCTGTCCCACATCCAGCTGTCGGTGGCCAACGGCATCGGGAGCGGCGGCGGCTCGGTCGCCGTGGCTTGCGGCATTCTCTCCTTCTTGATCGGCCTCGGCCCGCTGCTCACCCGCTATGTGACGATCTTCCTGGTGGCCGGCACCGCGTTGGCGCTCGATTACTGGGTCTTCGGCGAGGCCTTCGGCGGACTGTTCACCGGTCTCGGGACCGACCCCAATACGGGGCCGCTGCTGATCCTGCTGGCGCTCACCGTCTACCCCAACCTCCCCCCGTCGCCCGCGATGTCGGATCTGTGCAACCGGAGAGAGGCGGCGGGAACGCCATCGGGTTCGTGAGTTTCCCCGCCGCTCGCCCCCTCTGGCAGGCCGTATGGACGACCACGGCGCCGGAAATTGCAGGGTTCGCCCGCGACGGCGCTCAATAACTTCTGGACGCCGCGTTCAAGCGAACCGGCCGGATGGCCAAGCGGCACTGATCTGCCCCGCAGTTCCTTCGGTTCAGTCCCAAAGAAGGCACGTCACCCAACCGGGAGGTCGCGAGAGACAAACAGATATCGTCCCAACAAGGAAACGCCTGAGAGGAGTCCACAATGGCCAAATCGCTGTACACCGCCCGGGCCCATGTGGTGGGCGGTCGGGACCAGGGCCACGGTGCGTCCAGTGACGGCGCGCTCGATGTCCAGCTGCGCACTCCCGTCGAGATGGGCGGTGACGGTGGAGGCACGAATCCTGAGCAGCTCTTCGCTGTGGGCTACGCCGCGTGCTTTGAGGGAGCGCTTGGGGTGGTCGGGCGTCGAGAGCGAGTTGACCTCGGGGCCGTTTCAATCGATTCAGAAGTCAGCCTGATCACCACCGAGAACCGCGGTTTCAATGTCGCCGTGGGACTCGATGTCTCGCTTCCAGGAATAAGCGACCCCGAACGCGCCGCGTCGATTGTGGCCGCCGCTCACGAGGTGTGCCCTTACTCGAACGCAACCCGTGGCAACGTGGAAGTAACCCTGAGAGCCAACGGCCGATCGGTTCTTGCCGCGGATCCTGGAGGCAACTGACCGTTCCGGTCTCCGACAACGGGGAGTCAGCGATTGACAGCCAATGATCCGGTGGACGCGCCTGCTGGTCAGATCGCCGGAGGCGGAGACCTTGTCGGCAATGCTCGATCTCCCCTATTTTCGATCTACGCCAAACGAGTCGGCATCATCGAAGCCCGCGAGGATTTGCTCGAACCGCCGCTCTACGAGCCAACGGGTCTCAGGGTGGGTAAAGATGTAGAAGTGCCGCTCTTTGATGGCGCGAACGACGCGGGCGGCGAGCTCAGCCGTGTCGCGGTCGCCTTCATGGCGCCGCTTCCGCGCTTCTTCGGCTAACGCCGCGATGCGCGGGTCTGGTCCGCCGTATTCGGCGGGCCGATACCTGGCCGAGTTCGCATAGATGCCGGTCGGTTCGTGATGCGCCGGGCACAACACTGACACTCCCACCGGGGTTCCGTGGAGATCGCCGGCAAGAGCTTCCGACATTGCGACGACGGCGTGTTTCGAAACCATATAGCTCTTCATCGGCCCGGCGTCGACGGGCTGGCCAGCACCGCCTCTCGTGCGGTTCTGGCCGAGACACAGCGGCCCGACAACACCACCCAGCGATGCGGTGTTGACGACGTGCCCCTCGCGGCCAGACCTGAGCATCCCGGGAACGAACGTCTGGATCCCGTAGAGCACGCCGAAGAGGTTGACCTCGAGCACCCATCGCCAGCCGGACTCCTCGGGCTCGAGAAGTGGGCTTGGTGCTCCGACGCCCGCGTTGTTCACCAAGACATCAACCCCACCGAATTCGGCGTCAACCTGGGCAGCGAGGCCCTCCACCGACGTGCGCTTGGTCACGTCGACCAACAAGGGAACGGCACTCCCACCCTCGGCGGTGATTGTGAGGGCGACGTCCTTGGCGGCGTCGAGTCGGTTGTCTCCGACCACGACACGCATGTCTTCGCGCGCCAACCGTTGGGCGATGGCCTTGCCGATCCCGCTCCCGGATCCGGTGACGACTGCGACCTTGCCTGCGAGCTCATCCATTACCGCTCCCTTGGCGACCCAGGGAGGTCACTCCAGGCGACCACGAACGAGGGTGGCAACGAAACGAAGATGGCCCCACGCGTGCTCGAACGCTCGCATACGCTTCCCGAGGCGTGCCGCGGGAGGTCGGAGGACAATGCAGATAGGCGACGTCGAGGTGCTGCCCGTGTTCGATGGTCACGCGTGGATTCCTCCGTCCGGCAGCTACCTGGAAACGGACGGCAAGGGCGCGGGCAACGCCGAGTGGGAGATGCACCGTGAGTTTCTCGACGCTGACGGGCGGCTCGAGATCATCCTTGGCGGGTATCTGGTGAGAAGCCGGGATCGTGTGATCGTCGTCGATGCAGGTGTTGGCGCTGACAGTACGGTTGGTGGTGCCTTTATCGACAGTCTCCGTGCACTCGGCGTCGAGCCGGTCGACATCACCGATGTCGTATTCACGCATCTGCATTTCGACCACATCGGTTGGGCCAGCACCGCTGGGGCGGTCATGTTCCCCAACGCTACGTACCGCTGCCACCGACTCGACTGGGCATATTTCGTCGGCAACGACCAGACTGTGACGGACAAGTTGACACCTGCGTTCGATCGGGTGGAGCTCTTCGACGGTGACGTCGCACTCGCGCCAGGCGTCGACGTCCGTCTGGCAAGTGGGCACACGCCGGGGAGCGTCCTGATCGTGCTGTCGTCTGGGGCCGCTCGCGGTTTGCTCATCGGAGACGTCGCGCACTGCCCAGTCGAGCTGGTGGACGACGAATGGGCGGGTCTGGGAGACGTCGATCCGCGCCTTGCACAGGCAACTCGGAATGCGCTCGCTCGTGAGATCGAGGGCCGTGATATTCCGGTTGCAGCGGCGCACTTCCCCGGTCTGGTCTTCGGGCGCCTGCTCCTCGGTAAGGGCCGACGACAATGGGTTATCGACTGAAACGCCCCGGGCGCCGGCGACCACGGCCACGGCGTTTGACAGATCGATGCTCACGCGACCTTCCCGGCTGGATCGGCCAGGACGGGGGGTTCAGCCGGTGTGAACTTGAACACTCGCTCGGCATTGCCCCGTAGCACCTTCCACTTCACCTCGTCGTCGAGTCCTTCCAGCGACTCCTGGGCTTGTTCCCACGAGTTTGGCCACATGCTCGTGAGATGGGGGAAGTCCGTTTCGATCATCACGTTGTCGACGCCCAATTCGTCGATGAGCCGAAGTCCGAGCGGATCGTGGATGAAGCAGCCGTAGATGTGCTCTCGGAATACCTCGCTCGGGAGCGGCATCACCTGCATTCGCGCCGCTCGCGCGTCGATCGCCTCCTGCGCCTTCTGGCGGGCCTCCTCGGTGAGCAAAGGGTTGTTCTCGGCGTCGGTGGGCGTGGTGACGCGTGATCGGCTGTATTCGACGAGGATGTCGGCCGCCTGCAGAACCGCCGGGATCCACCCGATGCCGTTCTCCGATAGGGCAACCGTCAAGTTCGGGTAGCGCTCGAAGTTCCCGCTCGTGAGCCAGTCGATCAACGTCTCTTGGCCGGAGAGCTGGATGACCGCGCCGATCGCCGGGTGTTGCGGACGCGCCCGTCCCGTACTCCTTGTGCTGCCGTTGGCGAGACCGAGGACATTGTTGAAATCCTCCCCGATGCTCGACCCGACCGGCTTGGCGTGGAGCTGTCGCACCATCAGCCCGGGATCGGTCGCGAAGCCTGTGCCCAAGTGAGTGCAGATGGGCAGGCCGGCGTTGCTCATCACTGAGAACAGTGGATCCCAGTGCTCGTCGTGAATGGGAGGGAAGCCGACTTTGTGCGGCGCCATGCTGAAGCTGATCGAGCAGGCGCCTCGGCTGATCGCTCGCTCAGCCTCAGCTGCGGCGAGCCGGCCGTCCCACATCGGGATCAGCGCGACCTCGATGATCCGTCCGGGGATTGCCGCCGCGAACTCATCGATGATCCAGTCGTTGTAGGCCTGGATGCAACACAGCGCAAGATCTTTGTCTTCGAGGTTCTGAAAAACTCTCCCGGCGAACCCGGGAAGATTCGGGAAGGGCAGGGAAGCGAGGACGTGGTCGGTGTCCATGGCTTCAGCCCGCGCGATCGGGTCGTGGCATGAGATCGGTATCTCGCTCCATGCCAACGGTTGGAAGGGTGGGGGCTTCGTCGCTGGGGGCGCGTACGCGGCGGCGACAACAGACCCGTTCACCATGACGCGTACAGAATCATCGATGAGCCACGCTTCGCCTTCTTCATCGCTCACCCAGCGTGGCCCACGGTCGCGGTACTTGGCCGACAACCGATCGGTCCAAACGGTCGGCGGCTCGATCAGATGATCGTCGACCGAAATCATCCAGTCGTCACTCAACGCTGCCATCGTCCCTCCTCGAGTCGCCGTCACGCTGACGGTCTCCGCCACGGCACCGTCGGCTCACCGAGGCGATACCATATTGAATACTATTGAATTTGTCTAGTGAAGATGAGTTGTCGGCGGGAGATCGAGTGGCGCAGGTTCCATCGATGAGCAATTCGGAAGCCTCAATGCGACGGCGCCGAAGGGCGGGTGAGGCGACTCGGCGACGGGTGTTGGATGCGGTGGTCGAGACGGTCACCGCCGTCGGCTACTACAAGGCGAGCTCGAACGAGATCGCTCGCCGCGCAGGAGTGACCTGGGGCGCCATCCAGCATCTCTTCGGATCCCGAGAGCAGATGATGCTCGAGGTCGTCTACGACATCCAGGCTCGTTTCTGGCACCATCTAGCAACCGCGCAGATCGACGGCGCATCGCTAGAGGCGCGCCTTGGCAATGTCCTCGATGTTCTGGGCGAACACTACGAAGCCCCCACATTCTTGGTGCAAGTACAGATCCTTCTCGACCTGTCACTGAACCCGGGGATGTCCGCGGACGCACGTGACGCGCTCCGCCGAACCTCGGTGCAGCACTTCAGGGAGAGTATCCAGCCGCTGTTCGTGCAGGCGCTCGGGCCCGCGGCAGGCGAGCGAGATCTCATCGACTTCACGGTCGCGACAATGGTGGGGCACCTCGAAGCGCACCAGATCGGGACGCTTGCCGCCGAACTTCCCCGCAGCTCCACCACGCGTTATCTCCTCGTGCGGAGTGTTGCGACGCTGATCCGCGAGGAGGTCGCGCGCCGGGGTCTACCCGCTGACTGACACGGCAGCACCCGAGGTCTCGTACTTGCCATGCTCCCGGTCCCGCGCTAAACACTATGTGATTATGTCCCCCGGCAACGTCGGACCACGCCTCGAGAGGGCCGCCGTACTCGTGAACGATCAACAGCTGAGGTTGCGGGATCCGGAAGTCCAAAGAAGGCTCCACGTTGAAGCCATCCGCGACGCGGGGCGCATCTTCAGCGGCAAGAATGTAGGCCAGGGACCCGTCGACTGATGGCCGCAAACGATGGACGCGACGTCACACAACCTCACGACCAACAACATCGAGGGCGCCGGGGACCGTGCCGGAAGCGAGGCCCACACGACTTCGAGACTCCAGCGCCGCCGCAACACGTCCGATCCCTCGTATCTGGTTCTCCAGTGACCACCGGTCAGTGGAGACGAGCAACCGGAGGTCAAAACACATGAAGACCGCACCCGCCCTTCGGTTCGGCTTCACCGACGGGATCACCAAGTTCGACTACCCGGAGATCGAGCGCGCCGCCCGCGATTCGGAAGACCTTGGTGCCGAGTTCTTCGCGTACGGCGAAAGCCTCGCAGCAGGAGGTGACCCTTACATCGGGCTGGCTGCCGCGGGACGCGTCACCAATCGCCTGCAGCTCGGCACCGTGGTCATCACACCCGGTGTCCGCCATCCCGCCCTTCTCGCACGCACGCTTCTGACCCTCAACGGGCTGACCAATGGACGAGTATTCCTCGGGGTGGGCACCGGCCTGTTCCTCGGTCCGGGACGGTCGCGCTTGGATGAGCTCGAGGAGTACTGCCTCGCGGTCAAACGCCTCACCGCAGGGGAACCGGTGACCACCAACGGTGGCACGTTCCAGATCAAGGCGGCCGGTGAGGGCAACCCCGTCCCGCTGTGGATCGCCGCCGAAGGTCCCCGCTCACTCCAGCTCGCCGGACGAATCGCTGACGCTGTCCTAATCGAGAACGGAGCGCAGCCGAGTGTCGTCGCCCACGTACGCCATCATGTGGCCCAGGGAGCCCACCAAGCCGGACGATCACCCGACGACGTGCGCATTTGGTACATGACGCGGATCCGCGTCGACACCTCAGAGGAGGATGCCCTGCGCGATCCCATGCTGGCGGCCTACGGAGCGGGCTTCGCCGCGGAAGCGTGGAAGGTCGTACGCCCGGGCGATGGTCCACCCGTAGATCAGCTACGCGCGAAAAAGGGCCTCGACGTCCCTGCTGACGTGGCAGAGCACCTCGAGGCGTTCAACCAAGAGGCAGTTGCTGAGTTCTTCTCACCGGACAACGTCGAGCTGATGGACAGGCACGACCTACGCGACTGGATCGCGCGCACCTACTTCGTGACCGGCACACAGGAGCAGGTGGTCAGGCGCATGGGCGCCCTCGTCGAGGCGGGTGCCACCGACTTCATGATTCCCCGATTCGTCCCGCGTTCGACTGCTGACGTCGTTGACGTAATCAGCGCCGTGAGACCACCGACGACGAGTACGGCGGCAACAGGCACAAACTCTACGGTTACGCAATGACCGATGCAGGCAGCGGACAAGTCGTTCCGAGGCGACCAGTGCCCGGATGCTGCCCGCTGTGTGGCGCGGCCGATCTCGCGGAATACCCGGTGCTCTCGACGGGCGGCTGGTTCGTGGTGGTGAAATGTCAGCGTTGCCTGACGTCAGTGCGACGCACGAGGTGGCACCGGCTCGGTTATGTGAACCGTGACCACGCGGATCGGATCGGTGCCACGCGAGACGGAACGGACTCGTGACTCGACTCGTCGCCGTCGATGTCGGTGGCACCTTCACGGATGTCGTCGCGGTCGAACATGGCATGATCTCGACGGCGAAGGTCCCGACCGTGGCCGAGGCGAGCGATGTGTCAGTCCTCGAGGGAGCCCGTGAACTCGAAGTTAATCGGGCCCAGGTCTTCAATCTCGCGAGCACCGCGGGCCTCAACGCGATTCTGACGCGGCAGCTCCCAAAGGTCGCGTTCTTGACCACCGAAGGCCATCGCGACATGCTCGATCATGGATCGATGATCCGTCCGCTCGAGGCGCTGACCGATCCGGGTTGGCGGCGTAACTTCGGTGATGCCAGTGGGCGACCCCTCGTGCCGAGGTATCTACGCCGTGGCCTCCGCGAACGCATGGCTGCCACCGGTGAGGAGATCCTTGCGCTGGACGAGAAACAGGTGCGAGGGGAGCTCGAACTTCTGCGCGACTGGTCCGTGGACGCCGTCGCAGTCTGCCTACTCCACGCATACCGGAATGGCGCCCACGAACGACGTGTTCGCGAGCTCGTCCAGGAACTCCTGGGTGACGTTCCAATCTCGATCTCGAGCGAAGCTGCGCCGTTCGTTCGTGAGTATCCGCGCGCGTCCACAACCGTGATCGACGTGCTGATGAAAGTGATCTATGGCGAGTACACCGAGCGGCTGCTGCGCGGGCTCGAGGATTTAGGCTTCGCAGGCGAGTTCAACTATGCGGATTGCAGCGCACATCTGGTGCCGCAGGCGTATGCGATGGAGCGACCGTATCAGCTCGTGCTGGGCGGGCCAGCAGGCGCAGCCGTGTCGGCAGCCCACTTCGGCTCGGCGATCGGCGACGACAGCATCTTGTGCGCAGATGTTGGCGGCACCTCGGTCGACATCAGCGTCGTCGTCGACGGCGAACCGTGGTCTAACAGCATGTTCGAGATCGAGCACGACATGATCGTCGAGGCCGCCAGCATCAACGTGGTGACCCTCGGTGCCGGCGGGGGCAGCATCATCTCGGTGACTCCCGAGGGCGACATCGCCACCGGCCCAGCCAGCGCGGGTGCCCAACCCGGCCCCGCGTGCTACGGCGACGGCGGGGACCGTCCGACCGTTACCGACGCAGCGGCGATGATCGGCATCCTCTCAGCCGGCGCCTTCGTCGGCGGACGCAAGGCGCTCTACCTCAACCTGGCCGAGAAGGCGTTCGACAACTTAGACACCCCCTTGGGATTGAGCGAGCGTGTGCGCTACGGATGGCAGATGGCCATCAACAACATCGCGGAAGGCCTCTTGAATCTCGCGATCCGCAGAGGAATTGACACCCGCGACTTCAGCCTCCTGGCTTGCGGCGCAGCCGGACCAATGCTGATCCCATTCCTCCTCGACCAATTCCCCGTGCGGAGGGTGATCGTGCCGCCCCACCCCGGATTGTTCAGCGCGCTGGGATTGCTCAGCACCGACCGTGTGTACACCGACTTCCGCGGACAGTACCTCGTGCTGTCACCCGAGGCTGCGGTGACAATCGACGAGCTGTACACATCGATGGAAGTGCGCCTGTTGCACGACCTTCCTGACGCGGCGAGCGCTCACGTCGCGAGGACGTTCGATGCCCGCTTTTTGGGCCAGAGCTGGGAAACGCCACTCGTCGAAGCGCCCGCTGGTCCGATCGACGCAGCAGCCATTCATGTGATGGTGAACAACTTCCATGCAGCGTACGAGAAGATAAACGGTCTGGCGTTCGCCGGGATGCCCGTCGAGGGCGTGACCTTTCGAGTGCAGGCGATCGTGCCTTCGGATAAGGTGAACTATTCGGAAATGGCCCAAGGGAGCGGCACGGCTGCTCATTCCGGTGAGATCATGTTGAACCACTTGTACGAGCAACCCTGTCCCGCCTTGGAGTACGAGCGAAGTGCCTTCCATCGCGGCCACGAAATCACCGGTCCAGCGGTGATCCGCGAACCGATGTCCACCACGTTCGTTCCGATCGGTCGCACAGCGGTCTTCGGTCGACACGGCGAAATCATTATTAGTTGAGGCGGCGCGATGACGACGATGGCAACGGAAATTGACCCAGTTCTCGAGCTCCGGAAGCTTGACGACACGACCTTCAAGGAGCGCTATTCGTGCGACCGCTTGACCGCGTCGATCCTGGTCAATCGCTTCCGCTACGTGAACGCGCACATGTCGACCAAGCTCGTCTCGAATGCCTTCTCAATCGTCATCCGGGAAATGGCCGACTTCTGCACGACCATTCAGGGGCCGCCTGAGCTCGACTGGGCGATGCCAGCCGCGAGCCTGACCAACCCCGTTCACTGGGGGCCCGTGACAGACGCTGTCGGTATCGTGCTCGAGGAGATCGGCCTCGCTACGTTGCGATCCGGCGATGTCGTCATCGCGAACGACTCCTACCGGACCGGAAAACACCTGAACGACATCTCGTTCATCCGACCTCTGTTCCACAACCGCACGCTCATCGGCGCGGTGCACATCACTGCGCACCAACTCGATGTCGGCAGTCGCGTCCCAGGCGGCTTCGACCTCATGAGCCAATCGCTCTGGGAAGACGGACTCGTCCTCACCCCAATGCTCTTGTATTCGGAGGGACAACCGGTCCGCTCGACGTTCAGCTTGATTGCTGCAAACACTCGATGGCCTGATGTGATCATGGCTGACTTGCAGGTCATCCGCTCGTCCCTCGATCTCGGCGAGCAGCTGCTCATGGAGAGTATCGAGCGCTACGGCATCGATGCGTATCTCGGCGCTATCCGTTACGCCTGCGACGTCGGGAGCGAGGCGATGCAGCGCGCCCTCGGGGTCCTACCGGATGGTACCTACGACGGCGAGCTCGTCCTCGCTGACGACGTCCACAATGATGGACCGTCCAATGTCGTCAGAGTGCGCGTCTTCAAGCACGGCGACCGTTTCGAGTTCGACTTCAGCGGAACATCGATCCAGAGCGCTTCCTCGCTGAACTCCAGCTGGCTCGATGCCAAGACCGGGGTGACGATCGCGCTGAAGCTCTTGTTCGATCGCACCTCCGTCCCGAACTCAGGATCGCTACGGAACTTCGATTTCCTCCTGCCGCCCGGTTCGATCCTCAACGCCACACCGCCCGCCGCGACCATGTACTACTGCAGCATCGTGGACGCCGTCATGAAGGCGACGATCGACGCCCTCAACCCCGCCATTGGCGTCGACGCCATCGCCTTCGACACACCCATGGGCGGCGGCGGGCATCGCGCGTCTGGAATGACCGCCGACGGTACTCCGTGGGAAGTCACCACCGCCGAAGGGAACATCGCGAACTTCCCGAAAGGCGCCACGCGCAACGGTGACGCCGATAGCTTCGGATTGCTTGCCTGGATGAACATGCCGGCGCTCAGCACCGAGGTCATCGAGCTCGCGAATCCGCTGGTCGTCCTCGAAGCCGAAGCCGTCCCCGACAGCTCCGGAGCCGGATATCACCGCGGCGGTGCTGGAATGGCGACCACGATCCAGTACATCCACGGCGGGACGCACCACGACAGTATCTCGAAGTTCGACAGTCACGCCCCCGGTGCACGGGGCGGTCATGACGGACGTCCCGCGCAAATCAGGGTGTTCGAAGCTCTCGGAGAAGAGCCGCAACTCGGTACGCTCCCGGCCCAGAGCGCTGCCTGGCGCGATCTCCCGTCGGACGGCGTGATGGCCTGCGGCCCAGGTGTCGCGTTCCGTCGGGTGATGGCAGCCGGCGGTGGATGGGGCGACCCGCTGGACCGAGAGCCAGAACGCGTCGTCCGCGACGTGCGCGATGGCTACATCACCATTGATTGCGCAGCGAGCAATTACTGGCGTCGTCGTAATCGGCGATCCTGACTGTGATCCCGAGCATCTCGCGGTCGAAGAGGATGCAACCGCCGAGCTACGACGCCGAGCACGTTCACTCCCGAGGAATGCGTCTCCTCGATCGTCGTCGTAGGATTCAACACCAGAGGGTGGCGGAGGACGCTGGGCCTGATCGAGATGCCCCCAGCCCTATGACGACTCGCCCCTGAGCCCGCCGATCCCCAGCGACCCGTCACCGGTCTCGACTGGACCGCTCATGACGGCCTCTTCCGCGGCGGTCGCCTGCCCACTCCCGGGAGTGATCGCCCTACCCACCAAGCCCGGCAAGGGAGGAGGACGGTCGAGAAAGTCCACTGTTGGCGCGAAGAACAAGGTGCCAGTCACCGCGGTGGAGAAGTCGAGGATCCGGTCGTAGTTGCCGGGCGGGTCCCCGAGGAACATGTGCTGGAGCATCAGCTCGGTGACCGAAGGGGTCGAGGCATACCCGATGAAGTAGGTGCCGAACTCCCCGGCGCTCAGGGACCCGAATGGCATGTTCTCCCGCAGGATCTGACGCTGGGTGCCATCGGGTTCGATGATGGTATTCAGCGCAACGTGCGAGTTGGTCGGCTTGACGTCGTCGTCCATCTCCACGTTGGAGAGCTTGGCCCGCCCGATCACCCGCTCTTGCTCCTCGACGGTCAAGTCATCCCAAGCAGCCGTGTCGTGCAGGTACTTCTGGACGATGACGTAACTCCCGCCGACGAAGGGAGGATCCTCAACCCCGACCGTCACCGCCGCCTCGGCGGCCGATCCGGTCGGATTCTCGGTTCCGTCGACGAAGCCGAGGAGGTCCCGCTCGTCGAAGTACTTGAACCCGTGGACCTCGTCGACCACCGTGGCGGCCCCGGCCAGCCGGCCGACGACCAGGGAAGCCAGCTCCCAGCACAGGTCCATCGTGGCGGCCCGGATGTGGAACAGGAGGTCGCCAGGGGTGGCCACTGCCCGGTGCTGACCACCGTCAAGGGCGTGGAACGGGTGGAGCTCGACCGGCCGAGGGCCGATGAAGAGGCGATCCCATGCCGCCGATCCCACTCCGGCCACTACGGCCAGCCCTCCCTCGAGGGAACGGAAGCCGACCGTCCGAGCCAATCCGGACAGGTCGGCGAGCAAATCGTGGACCACCAGCTCACCGTCGTCGTCAATCGTCAGGACGAGGATGATGGCGCTGGCCGTCAGCGGGGTAAGCACGGGCTGGGCCACCTGTGGTCCGGCGGCGGCTGCCGGGCTCTGTGAGATCGCGGTCACAATCATTCTCCCGTTTCTTCTCTCCGCTGTTCCTCGTCGGGCCAGAGCAGGCTCTGGCAGGCCAGCCAGCCTCGGGCGCGCCGAGCGTAGCTGGGGGACCGCGCGGGGGCGACCCCTTCCCCAAGGGAAAGACCCGGGCGTCGCGCCCGCATCGTTACCCGGCACCGGACCGAGCCATTCGCCACCGAAGTCCGAGAGTCTGGGTCAGCTGCCACATCCGTGGAAGGGCACTGGTCCGGGTTGCGACTCCCGGGCCTGGGCGGCACGCAGAGGCTCTTCAGACCATCAAGAGAACAATGATCGCAACGATCACGACCACTCGACACCGATGACTGGGCCGGGAAGAGATGCGATGCCGGTTGGCTCGACCGAGCCGCGACGGACCCAGGTCTGACACGATGCCGCACACTAGGGTCGTCGCGTGATCCTGCGTCCTCAACGGATGGTCCGCAGTGCGGACCCATCTGTGGTTGCGTGCTGTTGAGAATCGGAGATCGACTGATGACAGGAATGGGGACAACGATCGCTGGCTTCGAGATCTCGGTACGTGAACTCGATCGGGCTGCAGATTTCTACTCGGCCATCCTTGGACTGAGCGTCCGCGCCCGCGTTGACCAGGAACACTTCCGTGAGGTCTTAGTGGCAGGCAACGGCGACACCGTACAGATCGCCCTGGTCCATGACCCCGAAGCTGGCGACTCCTCGGGCGTTCCTTCCGGAAGGGCGAACATCGTGCTGCACGTCGAGGACCTGCAAGCGCTGTACAAGCGGGCGATCGAAGCGGGTGCCCAGGAGGTCCAAGCACCGAAATTCCATGCAGGGTCTGAGGTGTCATTTGCTCAGATCCGCGATCGCGACGGCCACGCCCTGATGCTGGTCCAGAGAGGGAAGTCACACTGAGGCCGGTGCCGCTATCAGGCAAAGCCCTTGGGTTCTTGACAGCTTCGATCCGTTGAGCTCGAGCTCATCGAGTACGACGTTGAGATGTCACCGCAGGGGCCGAACCGAATCGACGAGGAAGCGCATCGGCTCGTTCATCGCAGCGAACTGCGAGATGGGAGATGGGCTCTCCACCATCCAGGGTTGCGGACGCGCCGCTGCCGTGGGAGTCACCCGGCGGGTGTGACGGAGCCATAAGGGACGACGCGACCCGCTCGTTCGTGCGCCAGGTGTGCACGCGACCCCGCAGTCGTGCGCAATAATTCGGTGGCTCGTGTCGCCAGTTCGACAAGGGCAGCCACCACCTGGGTGACGACCCCGTCCTGTCGGGGAACCAGGTTCTCGCCGAAATCGCCGATGCCGCGCAGACCCGGGGGCAGCTCGACCTGGACACCATGGGCCGATGGAAGGTTGACCGGGTTGTCGGGATGAAAACCGAGCCGTACCCGCTCGTCGGCGACGTGGTAGCAGCCGGCGAACCGCCGCTGGAACAGCCGCCGAGCCGCTGCGACCAGTGGCGCATTCAGCCCTCCCACAATGACCCCCCGCAACGGCTCTGTCTGTTTGCCCCGAATGGCGGGGCCGTACGGTTCGATGATCAGACCCCGGTCGGGATCGAGCCAGAGGGCAAAGCCGTCGCGCCCGAACCCGTGCACTGAGATGGCGACGTCCACGTGCTCCAAGAAAGTCCGCAAACGCGCCGAGTGGTCGGGATCGTGCCGCCGCGAGCTGAGGTGGACCCGCAGCCCGGAAGGCTGGACGATGGCGTAGTACGACGCGCCGGCTTCATCGGCGGCCCGCCCGGCGATCTGTTCAGTACCCCGGTCCTGCGATCCGCCGTGCAGAGCCATGAAACCGACGTTCGAGCGCAGGATGCACTCCTCCCTGATCCCGGGCATCGCCAGGAGCTCGGCCAGATCAATCCCCTCAGGTTCGCACGCGCCCGAACGGTCATGCCGCCGACGCCTCGTACGCGCTGAAGACGATCTTGGGAGGTCCGTCCCTCGTCTTTCGCCTGGGATGATCGAGAAGAGTGCCGAGGACCTGGGAAGCAGACTCGGTATGCCGGCGGCGAGGAGACGAGTGGCGGCGAAGTGGCGCAAGTCGTGCAGCCTGACCCAGACGCAGATCTGGCCCCTGACCTGGTCTTTCTCTGGGCGCCCCCGGAAGGATTCGAACCTTCGCACACGGTTTGAATCTGTTGGAGCCCGTCCAATCAGATCACTTCTGCCGCGTTGGTGCTGCTCAGGATCGGTGCCGATTCCGGGCCGTCAGATCGGCTCCAGGGAGTATGTGGCGTTTGATTCCCGAGGGATTCCCAAGAACGACTTGCGGCTCTTCCCGGCCTCGGATGAAGCACAGCAGACGGTTTACGTATGCGCTTTCTGTTGAGCGGACTCCGTCGTCCTCACGCCCAGCTTGGTCAAGAAGCTGCGGTGGTCCGTCTGGGCTGTCGAGGCTCCGCCCAGTGCCGCCGAGCTGCTCGAGCTCGTGGATGGAGTGATTCGCTTCGCCGGGGCCGGCCTCGATGAGCTGGCGTGATCAGTCTCCGTGACCGCTGCCTTGAGTTGAGGGGTCAGGTTCGTCCTTTGGGTGATGGCAGATGCTGTTCAGCCAGTTCAGAAGGCTGCGGTGATCCGGTCAGTCCATCTGGTGCCATTCAATATCGAGGAATAAACGGACGAAAGGATGGACATCGTCTCGAGTCTGAGCCGATCGTGGTTCGGATAGATCCCCTGGCGACGACTCTCCTCAAGCACCTTGCTTGGGACGATCCGAGCGGACACCGACCATCGGTGATCAAGAGGCCGTCAGGGTGATAACCGCTCGATCCTCCTGTTTCCGGACTGAGCCCGGTAGCGGAGCCGATCGTGCAAGCGGTCCGCTCCTTCTTCCCACAATTCGACAACCTCAGGCCTGATCCGGTAACCGCCCCATCGAGGAGGACGCGGTGGCCCCGGCTCGTCGGGAAACGCTGCGGCCAAGTCGGCCACCCGCTGTTCGAGCACCGTTCGACTCGCGACCACCTCGCTCTGGTGGCTCGCGACGGCGCTTCGACGAGCCCCTGGCGGCCGCGACCGCCAGTAGGCGTCCGACTGACTGTCATCGACCTCCTCCACAGCTCCACTTACCCGGACCTGTCGGTGCACTGGGAGGAACCAATGGAAGAGGGCAGCGGCAAATGGATTCGCCCTCAGTTCTCGGCCCTTGTCGCTTTCCCGGTCGGTGTAGAAGACGAGACCTCGGTGGTCGATGCCTCGGAGCAGCACCATTCTGGAGGACGGGCGACCATCGGTCGTGGCTGTGGCAATTGCCATCGCCTCGGGCATGGGCTCGCCAGCTTTCCGCGCAACCTCGAGCCACCGGGACAACTGGGTCATTGGATCGGGATCGACAGACGTCTCGTCCACGGCCCCAGTCTGCTCGCTCGGGGGTAGTGCGTCAGGACCCGAAGGAGATCCGCAACTTTCTTCGCAGCCACCCGAAGGCTCCTCGAGCTTGTCGAGCGCGATGCAAGATGGTGGTCTTCTCTCTACGTACGTCCTCGATGCGAACCGACCTGGCCCGCTACAGGGACACGAAGCTGAGTAAGGAATACGGGTGGTAGGCGTCGAAGACGGCGCTCCTCCGTACCTCGGCCGCGGACTGACTCGATGCCGCATCTCACTGACTGAGATCGAGTGTTCGGTCCGCGCTAGGGTGCTGCTCAACCAGGACTGAGGGGGCCGCCAGGTGAGAGCTGCGGTGCTGCGAGACGGTCAGCTGACCGTGCGGGAGACCGCCGATCCGGAGCCCGGTCAAGGTGAGCTGCTGGTGCGCACACTGGCTACCGCCCTCTGCGCATCGGACGTGCACTTCATGGACCATCCTGAATCGGTCGACGGTGATCCTCGCTATTTGTACGACGCCCACCGCGACATCGTCATGGGCCACGAGTTCGTTGGAGAGGTTGTCGCCCTGGGACCTGGGTGCACCGGGGACATACAAGTCGGAGCACGTGTCACCAGCATGCCGATCCTGCTCGACGCCCGCGGGCCACGCGGGTGATCGGGCAGCACCCTGACTCCCCAGGCAGCTTCGGTGAGATGTTCCTCCTCACCGAGCGCCTTGCTCGAGCGGTCCCGCCGGGCGTGTCCGACGACGCCATCGCGGTCGTCGACGCCTTCGCCGTCGGCGAGTTCTACGTGCGCTCGGCGAACGTGCAGCCCGACGAGATCCCCATTGTGCTCGGAGCCGGAGCGATCGGCCTGTCGGCGGTGGCGGCGTTGGCTTCCCGGGGCGCCGGGCCGATCATCGTGTCGGACTACAGTGAGGAACGTCGGCAGCTCGCCCTTCAGTTCGGTGCGGAGATCCTCGTCGACCCGGCTGAGCGCCATCCATTCGAGGTCTGGGCAGACGTGGCTGCTGAGCGCGGCGCAAGCAAGGAGCCAGTGGTGATCGAGTGCGTGGGCGCTCCCGGTCTGCTCCAGTCCCTCATCGACGTCGCACCGTTCCGGACTCGGATCTATGCCGCTGGTGGTCACTACACCGGCGACGAGATCTCGGTCACGGCGGCGAGCCAGCACGGCGTGACGTTGCAGTTCGCCGGCGGCCCGCAGATGGAGGACTGGTACGGCACGCTCGAGGCGGTCGCCGAGGGAAGGCTCGACCCCACAGCGGCGATCGGTCTGGTCGTGGGCCTCGACGGCCTGCCTGACGCGCTCGACCTTGCCCGCAAGTCCCAGGGCCCGCCTCGCATCGTGGTGCACCCGTACGAGTAGTCGAGCGCGGACAGTCCTTCCGTTGCCGCCGCGATCCGCGACGGCATGTCAGTCGTCCGCGGCCGGTGCGATACCCATTTCAGCCCGTTGCGAAAGCTCTTCACTGCGAACCTCGATAATGGGAGAGACCATGGAGCGGCGGTGGCGATCACTGGAGACCGCCGCGAGGTCGTCGATCTGTGGGGGGAGGCCATGTCGACGCCGAACGCACCCGAAAGTGGCAGTCCGACACCTTGGTCTTGATTATGTCCGTCACCAAGGGTCTCGTTGGCATCTGCGACCTAATCGAGTTTTCGACCCTAAGGGCTCGTGGAACTAGGTCAGGCGCAAATCCCATGCATGTTCCCTCCGTATGCGCGCTCGCCGAGCGCCAGCACGGCAGGACCCCTCACCTACGTCGACGAATCCCCCTGGGATCGTTTGAGCTCACGGCTCACCAGCGAGGAGGCGGCGCGGGTTGTCGACGAGCATGGTATCGATCTCGGTCTCCGCGATCCCACGAGCGCGCAGGAGCGGAAGAAAGTCGCTGACGAGGTAGGTATGGGGAAGACCGGAGGTCTCCCAGCGGATGCGCTCCCAGAGCTGCTGGCGCGCATCGCGCTTATCGGGCGTCACCCATGTGGGCATCTTCGCTGACGTCCAACAGCCCCGGTCCTGGGACAAGCATACGCGTGACGAGAGCCCCTGGCGCACCATTGCGGTCACAAGGTCGGCTCGGTGTTCGTCGGACGCCAGGACCTGGAATCCGATCCGGTCGATGCCGACGAAGGTGCCGCGGCTCGTCAACTCGAGAAGCCAAGTGACATCTTCGGCTTGGTCCTGATGGCCAATCAGCACTCTCGACAGGTCGGCGCCGCCGCTCGCGAACAGTGTCTGTTGCACGTCGCCGAAGCGCGAGTTCTCGGTGTGGGTGATGATGGCCACGCCCGTCTCCCGCTGCGCTATCGCGGCCGCGGTCAGCATCCTCCGTTCGGCATCGGTCGCACTGCTGGTCGCTGCTTTGATCGCGCCCGGCCGGATCCCGCCACTGTCCGCGATACCTTCGGTGAGCTCCCTGACAAAGAAGTCGGCGATTTCCGCCGGCTCGCGGGCCCGCCAGTAGACGGGCATGCCGAGAGGCTCGGTGTAGAACCCCGTCGTGCACACGATCTTCATGCCGGTCCGATCCGAGATTTCCGCGGCGAGCTGAGGGTCTCGACCGAGCTCGATGGGACACGGATCGACGAAGGTGGAGAATCCGGCATCGCGCAACTCGGAGAGCCGATCGATGGCGATCTCGCGCACGTCCGCTCTTGTGCGCGCGAACCACGGTTCGAGCGCTTCGCCGGGCAACGTGACGAAGATGTGTTCGTGGACAAGCGTCCGCCCAAGCGCTGATCCGTCGATCCCGCCGGTGACGGTCTGGACCGCGGACGTCACATCACTCCGAGTGCCGGGCGTTCAGCAACGACATCGCGAATGCGCCCGACGACGAAGTGCCCGCGTCGACTGGGAGCATGACGGCGGTGATCCACGCGCTCTCGTCAGATGCCAGGAACACCGCGGGCCACGCGACGTCCCACGCGCTGCCTTCGGTCCCGAGGAGCCCGGCTCGGCGACGCGTCTCGCGGACTGCCTTCCCCCCGCGGCTGCCCATCGGCGTGTAGATATGCCCGATCTCGATACTGTTCGCGCGGATGTGCTCGCGTCCGTGCACGAAGGCCCAGTCGCGAGTCAACCCTTCGAGGCCGGCCTTCGACGCCGCGTACGCACCGCTGCCGTGCCCGAGCGACGCCGCGACACTCGAGATGTTCACGATCGATCCTCCGCCCGCAGCACGCAGGTGGGGGATGGAGTGGCGGCCCACAAGAAAGGCAGCACGTAGGTTCAGATCCATCACCGCGTCCCACGACTCGAGTTTGACGCCGGCGGGGCTGCCGCCACCTCCGTCGAGCGCGGCGCTGTTGACGACGACGTCGAGGCCACCGAACGCGTCGGCAGCCTCCTCGACGCAGCGTCGGTTGTCTTCGACGTTCGTGAGGTCACCGATCGTCGCGATGCCCTCGCCTCCGACCTGTTCGATCATGGTGAGGGTCGCCTCGGCGCGGTCGCTCTCTTTGTCGGCGACCGCGACGCGCGCACCCTGGGCGGCGAAGAGGACGGCGATGGCTTCTCCCACGCCCATCAGGTCGCCGTCGGGTGCGGTGCCCGCTCCGGTGACGAAGGCACGCTTGCCGGCGAGTCGGTGTCCGGGGTCGTCAGTGCGCCACCACGGAGGTCGCGCTGCGCTAGCGGAATCGGTACTCATGGCGCAAGTTTGGCACGCCGATAGCCGACGCCCTCCAGCTCAGATTGCCAGAGTGCATCGGCCCGACGATCAAGGAGATCATGGCCGCTGATGGTCGTCGAGTGCATGAAGCGATTCCCACCAGCGGCTACAAGCCCCGCGCAGGCGCCAACAGGCTGCCGACGGAGGCTCGGCGAGGACTTCGCCGCTCGGCGCCGAGTTCTCCGCAGCGAGACGTCGAGCGCGGCATCCACCGTGCCGGGTCCGTCCGACTTCCGAGTCGGGTTACCCTCGTCCTGATGGATCTCCGACCGGTCTTGGGGTGATTAGTGGTTGATGAGCACGCGGCAGATACGACGCGGGTCGGCGCGATGGCGACTCCCGAGGGTCGCACTGGCGCATGGCGCTCCATGCGGGATCGCGGGCCCCTGTACCGCCTCCCCGACGGCCGGTGGATGCTTACGAGCGACGAGGCCGTCCGCTTCGCTTACCGTCACGCGGAGGTGTTCTCGTCGTCACCGATGGAAGGAGTCCACGCCCACCTGCCGGTGCGCACAATACCGTCGGCCATCGACGCGCCCGAGCACCTCGGGTTCCGACGCTTGCTCGACCCGATGTTTGCTCCGCGTGTGGTCAATGCCATGGACGATGAGCTGCGCCGTCAGGTGCGAGCGCTCGTATCCGCGTTCGCCGATACTGGGCGCTGTGACGTGATGGCCGACCTCGCGGTGCAGTACCCCACCTCGGTGTTCCTCGCGCTCTTCGGCCTGCCGCTCTCCGACCGCGACCAGCTCATCGTCTGGGTTTCCACGATCGTCGAGCAGACGCACCGCAACACCCCCGAGGCACGTGAGCGCTCGCAGGCGGCGTCGTGGGCGATCTACGACTACATGAAGCGCTACGTCGATACGAAACGCGAACAGGCAGGCGACGACGTGCTGAGCCGGATTCTCCAATTGCAGGGCGACGATGCGTGGCCGCTCGAGGAGATCATCGGGTTCTGCATCCTGGTTACCATGGCGGGGCTCGACACCGTGACCGCAGCGATCGGATCAATGCTGCTGTATCTCGCTCGAGACCCCGGTCTGCGCGCCCGGGTCCTTGACGACGCCGACGTCGCCGTCGCGTTCATCGAAGAGGTGCTGAGACTCGAGCCGCCGTCGCCGATATTCCCTCGACTCACCACTGAAGACGTGGAGGTGTGCGGCGTCAAGATTCCCGAGGGGTCGGTCGTGATGCTCAATATCGCCACCGCGAATCGAGATCCCGCCCGTTACCCCGACCCCGAGGTCGTCAATCTCGAGCACGGCGAGCGCGGCCACCTCAGCCTGGGCGCGGGGATACACCGATGCCTCGGATCTCACCTCGCCCGCCGCGAGCTGCGACTCGTGCTCGAGGAGTTCCACTGCCTAATCCCCGAGTACGAAGTCGCGCCGGGGTTTGTGCCACAGGTGGAGTGGCCATCGGGCACGCTAAAGCTCCGATCGCTCCCGCTCGTCTTCCCTATTGCATAGGTTCGACGAGTCGCCCGGCGCCAAGCTCAGAGCTGCAGTCGCTCGACGTGCTCGATCTCGAATTCGTGAACGCATCTACTCGTTGCCCGAGACGGCGCTCGTCGACACACTCGCCCGTGCGGCGCGTCCTCAAGATCTCGTATCACCAGCTCGGCTCGATGGTTCTGCGAGGAGGACAGCCTGGCCATCGTGACCCTCCCTCACCGCCCCGGGCCCGTCTGCGCCTGCCCTACGACCTCGTGGCATCCATCGACCGCCTCGCCGAGGCGGTCGACCGCAGACGATCGGACGTCAGAACGCGTTCGGGTCGGCCGCGACCGCAGCCGGCACCGGGTGTTGGAAAAGCTCCGATGCATTCCGCCAGGCCATGCGCTCGACCTCGTCGGCCGGCAGTCCGTCGAAGTGCTCCCGCCAGCGCCGCTGCGAATTGGGCCAGCTCGAGTCGGCGTGCGGATAGTCGGTCTCCAGCAGGATCTTGTCGACCCCGATCACGTGGCGGAGCAAGTGCAAGGTCGTGGGGTCGTCGAGCATGCAAAACACGAAATTGCGCAGCAGGAGATCCTTGGGCGAGAGCAGCTCCCATTTCCCGGGCACCTTGCGCCGGTACTCGTGGTCGAGCCGGTCGAGGAGCCCGACGACCCAGCCGATCCCGCCCTCACTCAGGCAGATCCGCAGGTCCGGGTACCGCTCCGGGATCCCGGCGTAGATCCATTCGACCGCGGCGTGGATGCTCTGAGCCACGCCGAATAACGGCGCAACCACGAGATGCGAATCGTTCGGGTCGATCTTGTTCGACATGCCGCCTGAGCACGCGTGGATGGATACGATGGTCTCGGTCTCCTCGCACGCCGCCCATAGCGGGTTCCACGACTCGCTCGATAACGACGGCAGCCCGACGAGGTGCGTGAGGTCGGGGAAGGTGAGTGTGTGAAAGCCGCGCTCAGCGTTGGCGCGCACTTCGTCGGCCGCGATCTGCGCATCGATGAGGTATGGGATCTGGCAGGGGATGATCCGCTCCGGTCGGTAACCAGCCCATTCCTCCAGGTGCCAGTCGTTGTACGCGCGCACGAGTGCGAGCACGAACTCCGGGTCGTCGAGGAGGGTGAGACGCACGCCGGCGAAGCCGAGGGCGGAAGGGAAGTTCAACGACGCGTAGACCCCATCGATGTCCATATCGGCGATCCGCGCCTTGATGTCGTGAGTGCCTTCTCGGACAACGTCGAAGCGCAACGGTTCCACGTACTGCTCTTCGATCGGCCGGCCGGCCACGGCGTTGACCGCGATCTCGGGGAGCATCAACGCGTCGAGCAGCCACGCTTGGTTACCTTCGGCCGTCTCGATCACACGCGGGGTGCGGTCGGCGAACTTCTTCGGCAATCGGCCTTCGAACAGGTGGGGTGGCTCGACGAGGTGGTCGTCGACGGAGATGAGCGTGTGGTAGCGCGGCCGCCGTTCAGGCCACGCGTCGCGGCGGGAGCCGAACGGGTTGATCGACGACCGCTGCACCGCGAGTTCGTCCGTGACCGCCTGATGTGCAAGACCCGTTGCCATGGACTTCTCCCCCTTAAGCCGCAATCTCCTAAAAAGTTACTCGGCTCACCTGGCCTGCGTTCTTTCGGTGTCGCCCAGCCGGACCGCTGCGCCATCCGTCGCCACCACCGTTCGTCGTTCAGAGCACCGCATACGCCGTCCTCCACGAGGTAAACCATCTAGTTCGATTGACGTGACCATCCAAGCACGGGCAGGCTCCTTGTCAATCCAACCAGTTGGTTGCAGTGTCCTGGGCATGCCCTGGGACTCACAGGACACGAGGCGGCGCCTGCTGGAGGCCGCAATCATGGAGTTCAGCGCTTACGGCATCGCTGGCGCACGGGTAGACCGGATCGCTTCTGCGGCGAAGGCCAACAAGCAGGCCATCTACGCCTACTTCGGCAGCAAAGACGCCCTGTTCGCCGCGGCTTTCGAGGACCGCATCGGAGACTTCCATGCTTCGGTGCCCTTTGATGAGTACGACTTGGCCGAGTACGGCGGAAGAATGTTCGACAAGTTCGAGGACGCTCCTGAGACGCTGCGCCTGGTCCTTTGGTACCAGGTCGAGCGAGTAGCTGGACCACCGCTCGAAGTGATCCTGGACTCGAACAAGGACAAGGTCGGACGAGTCGTAGCCGCCCAGCAGGAGGGAAAGGTAACTAAGACATACCCAGCTATTGCGCTGCTTTCCTTCGCCCGCTCAACCGCCCTGATGTGGCACACCCAGATACCGGAGCGCGCTGCGCTGTTCCCATCGGATCGGCGCGACCGGCGAGACATGGTCGTCAGCTTGATTCGGCAGATCGTTGAACACTAGGGGTGGCGAGCGCGGGGGCAAGGAGGGGCCGAAGGCTTCACGACGCCCGCCTATTGCCACTCTCGGCGCAGTTGCATTGATAGCTGTGGTCAAGAAGCTGCGGTAGTCGGTCTGCACCGCCGCCAGATAGTTGCCGTCGACGAACGGGCCAGGGTGCTGTCAGAGATGAAGCCCGGCATCCTTCCTCCTTGCTCCTCAGGAATGGATGGTAACGGCGTATCCATCGGGGTCAGCAAACACGAACGTCCGGCCAAATGGACCATCGAAGGGCTCGGTGACGATTCGAACCCCGGCGTGAACAAGCCTGTCGTGCAGAACCTGCGGGTCATCTGCCTTGAGCCACAGTGCGACGCCCCAGCCGAGACGCTCGACCGCCTGCAAGTCAACGGCGGGCTCACGAACGGCAAAGGGAATGGGAGTGGTGGCAAAGACCACTGCTCCTTGTGGGCTCTGGGCTGCCCGCTCAAGGCCAAGCTGCTCCGAATAGAACGCAGTAGACACCTCCAGGTCGCTGACCTGTAGTGCGATGAAGTCGGGTCCGATGACTCTCATGAGCGCTCCTCTATAGTTGTCAGGCTACCTGATAACTATATCAGGTAGCCTGACAAGTGGCAAGGTGCCGACGGGAAAGGCAGGGAAGCGAGTGCCAAGAGCCGAGGACATGTCTGGTTACCTGGTCAAGCGCGCTCAATCGCTGATCCATCTCGCCTTGGAGGAGATCGTCTCCAAACAAGGACTCGGGATCCCCCACTACGTCGTGCTCACGTTGCTGGCTGAGACGCCTGGATTACCCAACGCCGAGCTTGCCCGCAAGGCGTTCGTGACGCCCCAGTCAATGAACGAGGTCCTCAAGCAGCTCGAAGCCTCCGGGTTAGTGGAGCGTCACCAGAGTCCGTCAAATGCACGGATCCTCTGCGCTCACCTGACGCGTGCGGGCGAGAAGAAGTGGCGATTGGTCGACGACGGCGTTCAGGAATTGGAAGAGTGTCTGCTCCGGGGTCTCACGCAGGACGAAGTCCGAGTACTGAACCGATCGCTCGAGACGATCATCCGGAACATGACTCCGACGTCGTGAGGTTCACCGTCCGCCACGAACTGCACCCCGCGAACCGCAGACGCCTCGGCCACGTCGCCATCGACTAGCAGCGTGATCCGCTTGACCATCCTCTGCTGCCATCTCAGACACGATCCAACGCCGCGGAAATCGGGACCGCCTGGCACGAGTTCTTGAAGGCGCAGGCCACCACCATGGTGGCGTGCGACTTCTTCCACGTCGACACGGTGCGACTTCGTCGCGGGACCCAGAGAACCGGCCGGCATGGTGGAAATCGCGGTGAGGAACTCTGGGCGTCACCAGATTCGTCGGATGGCGGCGGAGGTTGGAACGTCGACTTTCCCAGGATGCAGGGTGGCTGCGAGGACCTCGACGCCCTCCACGAGGCGTGGCCCCGGTCGTGAGAAGTAGGCATTTGCATCGACGGCGTAGATGGCGTCGGCGGACTTGAGCTCCGCCCGATTGAGGAGAGCCTCAGCCTCCAGGGCGGCCTGGTCCAGCCCATACCCACATGGCATGAAGACAACCACCTCGGGAGTCGCCGCCTCGATCTGGTCCCAGTCCACGCGGACAGAGTCGGTGCCTCGGTTGGCGAGCACGGGCTCCCCGCCGGCGAGTTCGATCATCTCTGGTACCCAGTGACCGCCGTTGAATGGTGGATCGGACCACTCGAGGGCGAAGGTCCGGGGCCTCTCCAACCCCGCAACGGCCTGCTCGACGTGAGTAAGCCTGGCTCTCAGCGTGTCGACGAACTCAAGGGCCACCGATTCGGTACCGGTGACCCGGCCCAGGTCGATGACGCAGTCGAGAACCTCGTTGAGCGAACTCGGGTCCATCGACAGAACCTGCGCCTCACAGCCCAGGACTTCGAGCGCCTCATTGACCTTTCCCGATGGCACCGCACATACGGCACACAGGTCCTGGGAGAGCACCAGGTCCGGTCGCAGGTCCCGCATGGCAACCTCGTCAAGCCGGTAAATGGGCTCGCCGTCGCCGAGGCTGGCGCTGACCAGGCGGTCCACCTCCGCCGGCGTCGACGCGGCCGGCAGCGCGGAGACCGACACGATGGGCTTGAGCCGGGCCGCCGCGGGCCAGTCGCACTCGTGGGTGACCCCGACCAGATCCTGCTCGAGGCCCAGGGCGTAGACGATCTCGGTCGCCGAGGGCAGAAGGGACACGATCCGCATCGCCAGAGTGTGCCCCACTCCGAACAACCCGTGCACCCCGAGATGACGGTGCTCCGTCTCCGGGCCACGTGCCAGGATGCGGCCATGGCCACCGTGGGTCCGCGACTCGTCGTCTCCGGAATCGGATCGGGGGTAGGCAAGACCAGCGTCGCCACCGGCCTGATGGCCGCGTTGGGCACTCGAGGCCTCAAGGTGGCGTCGATCCGGGCCAAACTCGACGGCACCGTCCGCAAGGTGGGAGCCAAGGCGAAGGGACTGACCTACTACCAAGAGATCGACCCCACCCTCTACACGGCCACGTCGCATACCTTCATCGGCGCGCTGTACGCCCGCCTCGACATGGTGAACATCGCGGACCCCGCAGAGCAGGCCGGCAACTACCCCCAGCTGTCCGCCGAGTATCTGTTGAAGGCCAATCCGGACTACGTCTTCCTCGCGGACTCGGTGTGCTGCGGCCAGTCAGCCAAGTCATTCGATCGGCGCCCCGGGTATTCGGTGCTCAAGGCGGTTCACCTGGGCCACGTCTTCGCCATCCTCGACCCGATCGCCTCCGAATGTTGTCCGAGGGTGGTCGACTTCCTCCAGATGGTGGCCAATGACGTCGGCCACAACCCGCAACAATGACGGACCAGGGCTCCTCGGCTCGACCGACGCGACCGCCCACGGAAGAAACGGTCGTCCTCCAAGCCTGGGCCGGTCCCTGGGAGCCCGACGACCCCGATGCCAACTACAAGTCCGAGATCGCCCTGTACGCGAACCAGGACCCCATGGAAACGCTGCGTGGTCTGAGCGAAGCGATCGACGTTCCGGTCGGAGCAATCGCTCGATACGTCCTCGCCCGCTATGCAACATCGGGCAGTGGCGGGCTCCTCGAACTGGGTCCATCCATGGTTCACCGTCTTTGGGGGCCCATCGAGGCGGCCGAGGCGGACGGCTCCGACGAAGCACGCCTCGGGGCCTATCACGAGCTCCGGCAGATTCTCTCGTGGTTGCGCCTGCCTCTCATCGAGGATGCCGGCTATCCGCCACAACAATCGCAGGCTGAGGACCTCGATGATGGCTGAACGGGTCGGAGCACTGGACCTCGACGGTGGGTCCCGCCACTCCACTGTCCGGGCAGTCGTCAAGCCGCCAGCGGACGTCGGTCGTAGGAGCTGCGGATGACAGCCTTGATGGTCCAAGGGGTCTCCAGCGATTCGGGCAAGAGCCTGCTGGTGACCTCCCTCTGTCGATGGGCACGTCGCCAAGGCATCAGGGTGGCGCCCTTCAAGGCGCAGAACATGTCGAACAATGCGCGGGTCGTCGATGGAGGGGAAATCGGCGTGGCCCAGTGGCTCCAAGCGCTTGCCGCCGGAGTCTCGCCTGACGTGAGAATGAATCCGGTTCTTCTGAAGCCGCAGAGCCCCACGAGCAGCCAGGTAGTCGTCGACGGTGTCGCGAACCATGCGCTGACTGTCACTCCCTGGCGTGAGCGCTCGGCGTACCTCTGGCCTCACGTTTGCGAAGCCTTTCGATCCCTTGCCGCCGAGTTCGACGTCATACTCATCGAGGGTGCCGGGAGCCCTGCCGAGACCAACCTGTGGTCCAGCGACATTGTGAACATGGCCGTGGCCGACCTCGCCGATTCTCCAGTCGCACTGATCGCCGACATCGACCGGGGAGGGGCCTTTGCACATCTCTTTGGTACGTGGGCCCTGCTGCCGGAGCCATGGCAGCGACGGATTAAGGCGTTCGTGCTCAACAAATTCCGAGGCGACCTCGCTCTCTTGGAACCCGCTCCCCAAGAGCTCGAGCGTGTCACCGGGGTTCCGGTGATTGGGGTGCTCCCGTGGCTTGATCATGTGCTGCCCGACGAAGAGGGTCCGACGGCGCTCACGGGGCACCTCGCGGGTCCACGTATCTCGATCGTCTGCGGACCGTACGCCTCCAACCTCGACGAGTTTGTATCGTTGCAACAGGTTGCAGACGTGCGTTGGACCCGAACGCCGGACGAGCTAGCCGGGGCAAAGCTGATCATCCTCCCGGGCTCGAAACACGTGGCGAACGACCTCGACTGGCTCCGCAGTCAAGGTCTTGCGGATGCCGTCATCGACGCCAGTCGAGACGGGACCGCGATCCTCGGGATCTGTGGCGGACTCCAGATGCTCGGGCTACGCCTCGAAGACCCCGATCAGGTCGAAGGTTCGGCGACAGGCCTCGGTCTCCTCCCACTGGTGACTCGATTCGAGGTTTCGAAACGGGTCACCCATACCTTGATTGAATTTGGACCCTTGGAACCACCCTGGTCGTGGCTCGGACAACGGTGTGTGTCGGGGTATGAGATCCGTCACGGCTCCACCACTTCCGAAGAGTGCATCGATATCGCGCCCGGAGGAATCGCCTTTGCCAAGCGCAATGTACTTGGACTGTATGTGCACGGCGTGTTCGAGGATCCCCTCATCCTGAGAGCGTTGACCGGTACTATCCCATCTGAGCTCGAAACCACCTTCGACCGTCTGGCCGACGCCATCGAAACGCACCTTGACACGCGGTGGCTATTGCAACAGCTCGTGCCGCAAGCGTAGGGACGACAGTGGGCAGCCGGTTCTTGTCCATAATCCTGTCCATAAACGCCAGCAGAATCGATGGGACGCGAGTTTTCTCGCAAGACGACGTTCGCTACGACGGTTCTGCGAGTAGAGGACCAAGCACCCCTGCAGCATCCTCGTCTGAGGACTCGAGAACGTGGGCATAGATATTCAGCGTCGTTGCCGCATTCGCGTGACTCAAGCGACCCGCCACGGTTCGCACCGGGGCTCCGGCGGCGAGGAGTTGTGTGCTGCGAAATGCCCAAGATCGTACAAACGAACATTGGGAACTCGAAGTTCCTCGCAGAGGCGGATAAAAGCAAGGGTGACTCACGCCGGTCGTCATGCCATGCTCCCATCCGGCTCACCGCTGAACACGAAACCATCCTCGGCGAGGGCTAAACCACACGCCTTCGCTCGTTGCCTGCGCCGGCTGCGCTGAGCCTTGACGAGATCAAGCGTCAGGGCGTCGAGTGAGAGCTTGCGAACCGCATGGGTCTTGGTGTCCTTCTCCTTCAGTTGGTCCTGGCGGCTGCCGTAGAAGGATCGGCTGATTCGAACGGATGTGCTATCGAAGTCTGTCCAACGGTGCGCGCAGAGCTCGCCCCGACGGGCCCCCGTAACCGCCGCGAGGCGAAGAAAGCAACCCAGGTCGGGATCACGCTCGTCGGCGACAGCGAGTACGCGGACAATCGCCTCCGGCGGCGGGCGGTGGAGCTCCTTGGGGATGACCCTTGACGGAGTCGCCCGACTCGCCGGGTTGGAGGGGCTCCAGTTCCATTTGACCGCCTGATTGAGAATCCGACGAATGAGGGCATGGACGTGGCGAATGCTCTGGGCGCCCAGTGGCGGTCCATCGTGCCCTCCTCGGCGACCGAGGTATGCGTAGAAGGCATCGAGGTCGACGGCCTCTATGGTGCGCACTTTCATGCGGCCGAACTTGGGAAGTATCAGCCGACCCAGCAGGCGTTCGTACTCGTGCAGTGTGGTGGGTGAGAGAGTGGGCGAGGCGAGCCCGAGCCACGTCTCGGTTACGTCTCGGAATGTGCCGTCGACGACGGCGTTCGAGCTCTGGCCCGCCTCCACAAGCAGCAGTTCGTTCAAGACTTCTTCGGCTTGGCGCTTCGTCCCTTGCCTCGGGACTTCGAGGTGACCCCGCACGGCGCCAGCTTGGGCATGGATTCCCAAGGGATTCCCAATTTGCTCTGCTCCGGAACCTAGTCGGGTACCGGATTTGGCCTCTGAGTTGGTCTTTTGTGACCTGGTCTGACCTGGTCTTTCTCTGGGCGCCCCCGGAAGGATTCGAACCTTCGCACACGGTTTAGGAAACCGATGCTCTATCCCCTGAGCTACGGGGGCTCGAGGATGCTGTCCCTCGTGGGGAGCCACCATTGTGCCCCACCCAACAACCCGGGAGGCATGGCAAGCGTCGGGCTCCATGCCGCAATGTGTCGGGGGCGATGTCCAGGACGCCTTCGCCAGCGCCCTATTCTTGTCCGCGGGTACGCGGCCTCCGACAGAGGTCGGAGCACGTGCGTTGCGCTTCAGCCGTCCGGCCCGCCGTAGTGGTGCGCGTGCGCACCTCCATCCGACCTGAAGGACGAAGGAGAAGTGTGGTGACCTCAGCCCTGCCGTTCAAGGTGGCAGACCTCACCCTGGCCGCGTTCGGCCGCCGGGAGATCGAACTGGCCGAGCACGAGATGCCTGGCCTGATGGCGATGCGAGCCGAGTTCGCCGCCACCCAGCCGCTGGCCGGCGCCCGTATCACCGGCTCCCTGCACATGACCGTGCAGACCGCCGTGCTGATGGAGACACTGACCACCCTCGGCGCCCAGGTGCGTTGGGCCAGCTGCAACATCTTCTCCACGCAAGACCATGCGGCGGCTGCGGTCGCCGTCGGCCCCGACGGCACGGTCGAGGCGCCCCGGGGTGTCCCGGTGTTCGCGTGGAAGGGGGAGACCCTCGAGGAGTACTGGTGGTGCACGCAGCAGGCCCTCCTCTGGCCGGGTGAGTCAGGTCCAAACATGATCCTCGACGACGGGGGTGACGCCACCCTGCTCGTGCACAAGGGAGTCGAATTCGAAAAGGCCGGTGCAGTGCCTGACCCCTCGACCGCCGAGTCCGAGGAGCTGGCGGTGGTGCTCGCGCTGCTCGGTCGGGCCCTCAACGAGGATGCGGGTCGTTGGACGGCCATGGCCAACGCCATCAAGGGCGTCACTGAGGAGACCACGACAGGCGTCCACCGTCTGGCCGAAATGGCCCGCCGGGGTGAGCTGCTGTTCCCCGCCATCAACGTCAATGATTCGGTGACCAAGTCCAAGTTCGACAACAAGTACGGTTGCCGCCACTCCCTGATCGATGGGATCAACCGGGCGACGGACGTGCTCATCGGGGGCAAGGTGGCGGTCGTGTGCGGCTACGGCGACGTCGGCAAGGGCTGTGCTCAGTCACTGGCCGGGCAGGGCGCCCGGGTCGTGGTGACCGAAGTCGACCCAATCTGCGCGCTCCAGGCCGTGATGGAGGGCTTCCAGGTCACCACCCTCGAGGACATCCTGCCCGAAGCCGACATCGTGGTGACGACGACAGGCAACAAGGACATCGTCCGCGCTGAACACATGGCGGCCATGAAGCACCAGGCGATCGTGGGGAACATCGGTCACTTCGACAACGAGATCGACATGACCGGCCTCGTCCAGTGGCCTGGGATAGAGCGCGTGCACATCAAGCCGCAGGTGGACAAGTGGGTGTTCCCCGACGGACACGCCGTGATCGTCTTGTCCGAAGGTCGGCTGCTCAACCTGGGGAACGCGACTGGGCACCCCAGCTTCGTGATGTCCAATTCGTTCACCAACCAGACCATGGCGCAGATCGAGCTGTTCACCCAGACCGGCCAGTATGTGAACGAGGTCTACGTCCTGCCCAAGCTCCTCGACGAGAAGGTGGCGCGCCTGCACCTCGATGCGCTTGGAGTGAAGTTGACCACGCTCACCCCGGAGCAGGCTGACTACATCGGCGTCCCCATGGACGGGCCCTACAAGCCCGACACCTACCGGTACTGAGCCCGCCTCAGCTCAGCGTGGCCGCGGCGATCACGGCGCCCTCGGTGGATACCACCTCGGCGCTCCGTACGTGTGTCGGGTTCACGTGGAGCGGTGCGATCCACGCGCCGTAACCCGCTCGGGCGACGAAGGTGCCCACGTGGTGCACGACGCCGTCGTCCGTGACCACGACGCACTGGACGACGCCGTGCGCCGAGGAGTCATCCAACGTCATCGACATCCACGGCCGGCCGGCATCGATCGTCACGTGACCAACTGTACGGCCGTCCTCCGTCAGTGGGGCCGAGGTCCGGCTGGGGAGCGACCGCGTGTGAGAGGTCGATGGCGTGCGCGGTGACGCGGTCAGCGCCAATCCGGCACCCAGCGCGACAAGCACGGCCGCCGCCGCCGCGGCAACGGGCACCCAGCGAGAATGCCAGAAGCGGCGCCGCGACGAGACCCCGTCGGCCACTCCCATCCCTTCGAAGAGCCGGACC
This sequence comes from uncultured Acidimicrobiaceae bacterium, assembly GCA_963787485.1. Classification (GTDB taxonomy): domain Bacteria; phylum Actinomycetota; class Acidimicrobiia; order Acidimicrobiales; family RAAP-2; genus Bog-473. The sequence goes on from CAWBDF010000004.1 coordinate 40,681, forward strand.
TCGAATCCCAACGGGGGCTCGACCTCCGGAGCCGCGAGGACGACGGAGTCCGCCGCCCGCGACAGCACCTCGAGCTCGGCGCTGCAGCGCGGGCACGACGCCACGTGCGACAGCACCCGGGCGCGTTCTCGACCAGTCAGCACTCCGAGGGCCAACTCAGCCAGCTCGTCAGCGTGCTCGGCACACCGGCGCTCGCGCTCGTGGTCGCTCATCGCTCCGTCTCCATGGGCTCGACCACCGCTCGCAAGCGGAGGAGGGCCGTCCTGATCCTCGTCTTGGCCGTTCCGAGGGGGATTCCCTCGGCCTCGCTGATCTCCAACGCAGTCCTGCCGTAGACCGCCGCCAGGACCACGGCACGGCGCTGCTCTGGAGGGAGGACGCCGAGCGCGGTCAGCACGAGGTGACGGGCGTCGGTCGCTCCCGCCACGTCCTCGGGCTGGCGCTCGGTGCCGAGCCCCGCGGCGGCGACAAACTCGTCCGGGTCCGTCGGCACGGCGCGTCGAAGTCGCAGCGCGTCAATGGCCAGGTTCCGCGTGATGGTGAGGACCCAGGAGGCCACCGACCCGCGGCGAGGATCGAAGACCGGCGCGTGCCGCCACACTCTGAGCATGGCCTCCTGGGCGACGTCCTCAGAGACGCCGATGTCGCCCGTCATGGAGTGCGCCAAACCGAACACCCGGCGCTGGTAGCGGCGGACGAAGGTGACCGCCGCAGGCTGCTCGCCCAGCGCCATCGCCGCCACGAGGGCTTCGTCGGACAGCTCGCCTACCGACACGCTCGATTCTCCCACGTCACGGTATACGGACGAACCGCTCGGGGGGATTTCCGGCCCCCGCCACTCCGGCCGTGAGCCGCTGAGGGTCAGCGGAGTCCGGCGAACAGGTCGTCCTCGGGAACCGACGCGCCAGTGGTGTCGACGGCGCGGACGAAGCTCTCGGTCCCCATCAGGCTCGAGAACAGCTCTTCCCCCATCTCGAGGAAGAAGATGTTGTCGCTCTGGCTGGCATGGGCCGCCAACGAGGCGTACTTGCGTCCGGTTACGGCCCGGACGTCGATCATGGTGGTCACGAGCTCGTCGGGGGTGCCGAAATCGGGGTTATCCGCCACCTCTCCCGGACCGTCGATCCCCGCTTCTTCCAGGATCTCGCGGAATCCCCGCAGACTCGACCGCGGAAAGGCCGTGTAGTACAGCTTGGCCGGGATTCCGCACACGTCCAGGGCGGCGAGCGTGATGCGATGTGCCTGAATGTGGTCGGGATGGCCGTAGAAGCCATTCTCGTCGTACGTGACTACGACCTGGGGCTGGTAGGTCCGCATGAGGTCGGCCAGACGCGCCGCCGCCTGGTCGACTGGGGTGCGCCAGAAGGACTGCGGCGCGTCGTTCTGCGGCCAGCCCTCCATGCCCGAGTCGTGGTACCCCATCAACTCGAGGTGGCTGACGCCCAGCACGTTGCAACTGGCCTCGAGCTCCCCTCGGCGCAGCCGAACGACCACCGACTCGTCGTGGCCCGGGTCACCTGGCTTGAGGCCGCCGGGCGCATCGCCCAGCTCGCCGTTGGTGCACGTGACCAACACGGTACGCACGCCCTCGGCGGAGTAGCGGGCCAAGATCCCGCCGGTGCCGATCGCCTCGTCGTCGGGATGGGCGTGGACGGCCATGAGGGTGAGTGGAGCCTCGGACATGCGATGCAGCGTACGGGTCGGCGACTCGTCACGGGTTCGGTGTCAGTCCGTGTCGCCGTCGGGAGCATCCGCCATTGCGGCGAGCGCTCGCTCGACTCCCTCGTCGTCGACGTCGCGGTGGGTGACCAGGCGGACGGCGTCGGGCGCGACGGCGTGAGCGAGGACACCGCGGTCCGCCAGGTGAGCCAGCAACGCGCCGGGTGCCCGATGGCGGAACACCACGATGTTGGTGCGGATCGTGGCCGGGTCGACACTGCTCCCTGCCCAGCGCAGCGCCACCCCTTCGGCCAGCCGGGCGGCGCGGGCGTGATCCTCGTGGAGTCGATCGACCATGTCCCGCAGGGCGACCAGGCCGGGTCCGGCCAGCACTCCCGCCTGGCGCATCCCGCCTCCGAGCCGCTTGCGAGCGTGTCGGGCCTCCTCCATCACATCGAGCTCGCCTGCCAGGACCGAGCCCACTGGCGCGCACAACCCCTTGGACAGGCAGCACGCCACCGTGGTGGCGACTGAGGCCAGGTCGGCGGCCGGCACGCCGGTGGCCACTTCGGCGTTGAACAGCCGCGCGCCGTCGAGGTGGACGGGTACGCCAGCCGCCGCCATGCCCAACGCACCGAGGGCCCGTTGGGACCACACCGCTCCAGAGGCGGCCATGTGGGTGTTCTCGATGCTCACCAGCGAGACGGCGGGGCGGTGGTACTCGGCGCCCTCCAGGGCCTGACGCACATCGTCGGCGTCCAGGGTCCCGTCAGCGTCGTCGAGCTCGACGAATTGCACCCCGCTGTTGAGCGCTGCGGCGCCGCGCTCGTAGGCCACGACGTGCTGACGACGTCCCACCACCACGGCCGTCCCCGGACGGGACAACACCCGGAGGGCGATCTGGTTCGCCATGGTGCCCGAGGGAACGAACAACCCAGCCGCCTTGCCTACCCGTTGCGCGAATGCCTCCTCGAGTGCGCGGACGGTCGGATCCTCGCGGTAGTCGTCGTCGCCGACGACTGCCTCGGCCATCGCACGGCGCATGGCCGGCGTGGGCTGGGTGACCGTGTCACTCCGCAGGTCGACCACCCCGGCCCCTTGCCCCCACGACACCGGGCTCAGGCTACCGGGGTCCCGTTAACATCCCGCCGTGACGACGCCGCCGACCCCTGCCACCGACGACCTGGCTGCCGGAGGGCGCACCGTGCACGATCTGCTCAGCGTCGAGACCGTCCACGCGGGGCCGGACCGGGTCGTCATGCGGCTGCCCGTCGACTGGAGAGTGCACCAGCCCTACGGGATCCTGCACGGTGGCGTCTCCGCCCTGTTGGCCGAGTCGGCGGCGAGCTACGGGGCATTGCTGGCCGCGGGGCCCGGGCGCAGTGTGGCCGGGATCGAGCTCAACGCCAGCCACCTGCGGGCCGTGCGGGACGGGCACCTCACTGCCGAAGCGACCCCCGTGCGAGTGGGACGGACCGTGCAGGTGTGGCAGATCGCACTGACCGACGACGACGGTCGGGCCGTGTGTGTCGCCAGGTGCACGGTGGCGGTGCTCGATGCGCCCCCCGGGAGGCCAGCCGAAGCGATGCCGGCAGCCGGCGACCCGTTCCCTGGCAAACCGTTCGCGGATAAGTAGGCAAACGGTCTCGCCAGCGGCGTAATATATCGGTGTGACCCCGGTAGGAAGCGGATCGCACCACCCCTCGCTCGGGATGGTTCTCCCCGCTACCACGCTGGGAGAACGTCCGGTCGAGAGCGGTACTACTTTAGGTAATACCGAGAGCGGGACAGCCAAGGAACTCGCCGACCTGTGTCGCCTGGCCGAGGCAACCGGTGCCGACTCCCTCTGGGCCGTCGATCACCTCTTCTGGCCCCACCCCATCAGCGAACCGCTGACGACCCTCGCCGTGGCGGCCACCGCGACCAGCCGGGCCACGCTCGGCACTTGTGTGCTCCAGCTGCCGCTGCGCCAACCTGCCGCGGTGGCCAAGCAGGCCACGGCCCTGCAGAGACTGTGCGGTGGCCGGTTCGTCCTGGGTCTCGGTGTGGGCAGCCATCCCGACGAATACCACCGGGCTGGTGCCGACTTCAAACGGCGGGGCCGCAGCATGGACGTCGCCGTGGCCAGCCTGCGGGAGGCCTGGTCGGAGCCGGACGCCCCGGCAGAACCCCCCGCCGCGACGGACTCGTGCGCGTACGTCCAAGAACCCCGGTCGAGCCGGGTGCCTCTCTGGTTCGGCGGGAACAGCTCCGCCGCCATTCGGCGCGCCGCTCGGGTCGGCGACGGATGGGTGCCCCTCTTCCTGACGCCCGACGAGTACGGCGCTTCGCTGGCCGTCCTGAGGGAGGAGACGGCCCGGAGCGGGCGCGACCCCGACGTGGTCGAGGCCGCCGTGGTGGTCGTCGCCTGTGTCGGCGACGACCGAGAGGCCCCCGAGCGCGGCGCGGCATGGCTGTCGGAGCTCTATCGCCTTCCTGCCAAGGCGTTCCGACGACATCTCGTCGCCGGGGCACCCGCGAGCTGCGCCGAGCGGTTGCGCGCCTACGGGGAGGCCGGGGCTCGCCACATCGTGGTCATGGTGGCGGGTGGGCCCGCCGTGGACCACTTCGCGCTGCTTCATCAGGCCTTCGCCTCCCGAGAGGAGCATGTGTTGACCGGAGCCCCGGCATGAGCACGACGAACGTGGCCATCTTGGGCGCCGGCATGACCGACATGAGCCGTCGGGATCTCACCCTCGACACCATGGCCTACGAGGTGGCGCTCGAGGCACTCGGTGATGCCGGTGTGTCGCCCGACGAGCTGGGGCTCGTGGTCCTCGGCAACGCCATGGCCGGCCGTCTCAGCGACCAGGGTTGCATGCGCGGCCAGAGCTGGCTGCGAAAGGCCGGGTTCAGCGAGGCGGCGATCGTCAACGTCGACAACTCGTGTGCGGGCGGGAGCTCGGCCCTGCACCTGGCCACGATGGCCGCCACCGTCGGGGACCGGCCGGTGCTTGCCCTCGGCGTCGAGAAGATGTTGACCGGTAACCGCGGGGAAACCATCGCAGGGATCGAAGACGGCCTACCGGCGGAGTACCGGCACGACCTGCACGCACGGGGGCCCGATCCCCACAACCCGGCCGGCAGTATCCTCATGGGCCTCAACGACGCCTGGGGCCGACGGCTGATGTCCGAGACGGGCACGACGCTTCGCCAGGTCGCCTGCGCCGCCGCCAAGGCCTTCGACCATGCATCGAGGAATCCCTTGGCCCAGTTCCAGCGGAGGGTCACCGTCGACGAGGTCTTGGCGTCCCCCCAGGTGGCGGGCGTCCTGAGGCGCTTGATGTGCAGCTCGTTCACTGACGGCGCGGCAGCCTTGGTTCTCGGTGGCCCGTCCGTACACGCACCCGGGTCCTCTCCGCGTCTCGTGGGATCGGTGGCCCGATCGGGCAACGGGGAGCTCGACTACCACGACCGATTGACGCAGGTGGCCCAGAGCGCTTGGGAGACGTTCGGGTTCGGACCCGACGACGTCGACATCGTCGAGCTGCACGACGCCACCTCCGCCGAGGAGCTCTACGCCCTCGAGTCCCTCGGATTCTTCGCCGCGGGCGAGGCCGGTCCGGCCACCGAGGCCGGCGCAACGAGGATCGACACCCCGGGCCTGGTCGTCAACCCGAGCGGAGGCCTGGTCGGCCGGGGACACCCGCTCGGTGCGACGGGTTTGGCCCAGGTGGTCGAGCTCGTCACACAGCTCCGCCGGCGTGCCGGGGATCGTCAGGTGGAAGGCGCCGGCATGGGAGTGGCGATCAACACGGGCGGCATCATCTACGGGGATGCGGGCATCGTCTGCATCCACGCCGTCCGCGCCGGATCTCCTGTATGACGGGGATCCGGATCAGCGGTTGGGGAATGGCCGTGCCGGACAAGGTGGTGACCAACGACGACCTCGCCGTCACGTTGGACACCACCGACGAGTGGATCGTCGAGCGCACCGGCATCCGCGAACGCCACATCGGTGGGACCACGTCGGGCCTGGCGATTGAGGCGGCGCTCCACGCACTCGAATGCTCCGGGAGGAGTGCCGGGGAGATCGACCACCTGGTCCTCGCCACCACGACACCTGACGACGTCGTACCAGGAACCGCACCGATGGTGCAGCACGCGATCGGCATGCGAGGGGGCGCCTTCGACCTCAACGCCGCCTGTTCCGGCTTCGTCTACGGTCTCATCACCGCGGCGGGGCTGATCGCCATGGGGTCGGGGCCCGTTCTCCTGATCGGGTCGGAGACACTTTCGCGGATCACCGACATGGACGACCGCAAGATCGCCGTGATCGTGGCCGACGGCGCCGGAGCCGTGGTGCTCGAGCCGGTCGAGGGTCCCGGCAGTCTGCTCAGTTGGAACATGAACTCCGACGGGTCGCTCAAGCACCTCCTTTATTGTCCGCACGGCGGCACCCTGTTCATGGACGGCAAGGAGGTCTTTCGCCGCGCCGTCCGGGTGGTGGTGGAGTCCGCGCAACGGGCCATCGCCGACGCGGGTCTCCGCCCCGCCGACGTCTCGCTCCTGGTGCCGCATCAGGCCAACCTGCGCATCATCGTCGCCGCCTGCCAGCGCCTCGGCATACCCTTGGACCGCACCGCGGTCGTCATCGACCGCTACGGGAACACTTCGTCCGCGTCCGTGCCCATCGCGTTGTGCGACGCCATTGAAACCGACCGGGTCCACCGCGGCGACCACCTGCTCCTGAGCGGCTTCGGCGGCGGAATGACCTGGGCGAGCGCGGTCCTGCGGTGGGACGCGTGAGCGAGGGGACGAACGACACTCCACTCCCCTTGGTCATCCTGGCGGCGGGGCGGGCCAGGCGATACGGCGGGTGCAAGCCGTTGGCCCCGGTCGGTCCCAACGGAGAGGCAGTGATCGACCTGGTGGCTTCCGACGCCCTCGCGGCTGGGTTCGACACCATCGTGCTCGTCCTGGGCCCGGCGACGGGACCGGCCATCCGTTACCACGTCGAGCACACCTGGCCCGGGGTCGTCGACGTCAGGTTCGCTCTACAAGCCGCTCCACTCGGCACCGTCCACGCCGTCCTCTCTGCTTCCGACCACGTCGTCGGCGCACCCTATGGGGTCGGGAACGCGGACGACGTCTACGGTCGCGCCGGGTGCCTCTTGCTGGCCCAGCACCTGCGGACACAGACGCAGGCGAACGCGCTGGTGGGCTACCGGCTGGCCGATGCCGTGATCGGGTTCTCTCCGGTGACCCGGGGGGTCTGCCGTGTGACCGACGACGGCCGGCTCGCCGGGGTCGACGAGCGTCGCCAGGTCCGGGCGACCCCCGACGGGGGATTCGAAGCCGGCGACGGGCGCGAACCCTCGCTCCTCTCGCCCGAGGTACGGGTTTCCATGAACCTGTGGGGATTCACTCCGGCCTTTCATCGCGTTCTCAGAGCGGCCATGGACGCCGCGACCGACGCGTCCGAGGAGTCCGAGGTCTTGCTCCCCGACGTGGTCGCCCGATCACTCACCACCTCAAGGTTCGACGTCCTGCCTGCTCACGGCCGGTGCATCGGGGTCACGCACCCCGATGACCTCCCTCTGGTCCAAGACGAGCTCAACTGGCAGGTCGCGGCCGGCGAGCGAGCGGCCCGTCTCTGGCCCTCGCTGGGCTGAAGAGTTGCCGCGGCCGAAGAGTGCGGCCGAAGAGTGCGATGGCCCGAGAAGGCCCGCCAGAGACGATCGGTCAGGGTCGTCGCCTCCGGCTCTGTACCCCAGATCGCCTCCGGCTCTGTACCCCAGACGCGACGCAACCCCGAGTAACCGTTCGGCCGAAGCCTCCCGTGCTCCTCGGGGTCACGTCGGCGATGCCCCGCTGGCGCCGCGCCGGGGTCGTGTCGGACAACCCCCGCCCGAGCCGGCCCGACGACTCCAGGGAAGCCGCCGTGGCACACCACGGACCATCGCAGTTGCAGAGACTCGCGCCCACTCCGGTCACGCCCCCCTTGCGGGGTCCGCTCCCATCCCTCGATCCCGCCTTTCAGCGTTCTCTCGGCTTCCGTCCGGTTCACCTGGCGGCTCGCCTTCGGGCTTCCCTCGCTCACACCTTGCGATGTTCGCTTGAGGTTCGGTGGGTTCTCGTCTCCGAACTGAGGACAGGTTGCACTTCTCGCTACCGAAGGTCAATGGATAATCGCGAAATCCAGACGTTCTCCCCACCTTTCTTCGTTCATCCCCAGTGACCCTGGCCCCAATCCCCAGATCTTCCCCAGTCGCGAGCTCGCCCTGGAGGGTGGTGCATGACACGACGTAGCCTGACGCGCCGTGAGTGAGCCCGCACGCTGCGAATGGGCGACCGGCAACCCCGCCATGACCGCGTATCACGACACGGAGTGGGGAGTCCCCGTCCATGACGACCTGGTCCACTTCGAATTCCTCGTGCTCGAGGGCGCACAGGCCGGGCTGAGCTGGTCCACCGTCCTGAATCGGCGGGCCGGTTATCGCAAGGCCTTCGCCGGGTTCGACGCCGCCAGGGTGGCCCGCTTCAGCCCCGCACGGGTGGAGAAGCTGCTGGCGGACCCGGGCATCATCCGGAACCGAGCCAAGGTCGAGGCCACTGTGCGCAACGCGCGTGCGTTCCTGGCGGTGCAGGAGGAGCTCGGGTCCTTCGACGTCTACATCTGGAGCTTCGTCGGCGGACACCCCCTGGTGAACCGCTGGCGGCGCACCGAGCAACTCCCGGCCAGCTCACCCGAGTCCGAGGCACTCAGCAAGGACCTGAAGCGGCGCGGTTTCGGCTTCGTCGGCCCCACCGTGTGCTACGCCCACCTCCAAGCCGCCGGGCTGGTCAACGACCACCTGGTGAGCTGTTATCGGTACCGGGAGCTGACGTCCTCGTGACCGGCCGCGCGACCGCGAGACCCGACGCTCAGCCGAGGACCATCTGGGCCCCGCGGTAGTCCAACACGACCCACCCGAAGCGTTTGAGCACGTCCGAACCCAGGAGACCCTGGGTCCCCGTCCCGAGCGTGCCGAATGCGGTGGCGCCCACCAGCTGGGGAGACAGCGTCAGGCCCGGCAGCGACCACGGACCGCTGTGGACCAAGGGAACGGTGACGGTCGAACACACGGTGGACTGACGCTGAGCCAAGTCGGTCCTCTCGAGCGTCGCGGCCCGGGACACGACTCTCGACACGACGGTCTGGGACGTCCCCGTGTCCACCACGAAGGACCGTCGGGGACCAGTCCCGAACCGCACCGACACACCCAGGAACACATCGCCTTGACCGACGTCCACCGAGAGGGGCACCGTGGTGCCTCCACCTGCGGTCAACGGGGCGAGGGACGATCCGGCCGCGCGGGTGGCCGGCGCCGAACCCCCCGGCAGCGAGCCCTCCGAACCCGGAAGCACGAGCACGCCGGCCGTGAAGTCGACGCGGACCGCTCCGAAGCGCGAGAGGACGTCGGAGCCCAACAGGCCGAGGGGCTCGCCACGTCCACCCATCTGGGGAAAGGTCGCGGCGGTGAGTTGCTGCGGCGCCAGGGCCACCCCCTCGAGCGACCACGTGCCGACCGAGACCGGCCGTGCGACGCCCGTGCACCCCAACCCGGCGAACTCCACGGAAGGCCCGGACTGACGGAGGTGCAATCGCCTGGCCAGACCGGCGTCAATGGTCGACTGCCCTGCGCCGGTGTCGAGGATGAAGGGGAAGGGTCCCCGCCCCCCGATGCAGACGTTGACCGACTCGGCCACCTGGCCGTGCACCGTGCTGACCGTCAGGGGGACCCGCTGCCCTCCGGCCGGCCACGCCGCGGCGCCGCCGCACCCGGCGGAGGCCGGTGGCAGGGTGAAAGCGACCGACGGCTCGACGTGCACCCGAGAGTGGAGCAGCCCGCTCCCACCGCTCGGGGACGGGACGCCGAGCAGCAAGACGGCAGCCACCAGCGGCGCGACGATCGCCGCCGTGCCGCGGCCGACGCGGGCCGCGGAATTGACGCACGGCGTCAGCGGACGAGGGCGAGCCGAGCGGTCGCCATGGCCATACGCAACCCGAGAACGACCACCGCCAGCGGCAGGATGGCACGACGCCACCCCCGGGTCGTGCGCACCGTGAAGCGCAGGGCCGAGCGGTGGTGCGCCACCATCATCCGGTAGGGGTGACGGGCGGTGCTCACACCCTGAACGTGAGTGGCGGCGGCCGTCCCGGCGAAACCCACTCCCCAACCGCCCTGGTGAGCCCGCCAGCACAGGTCCATGTCCTCGGCGTACATGAAGTACGCCTCGTCGAATCCCCCCAGCTCCTCGAGCGCCGTCCGCCGGGCCAAGAAGCACGACCCTGAGATCCAGCCTGCGTCGGTGACCACCTCGCCTTCGGGTGTCCCTGGGTTGTAGCGGCGCGTGAACGGGTTGTCGGGCGCGAACACGGCGAGGAGCGCATGCCCGGCGGCGTCGACATAGGAGGGGAAGCGGCGAACCGAGGGGTAGACCGACCCAGACTCGGTGAACAGCCGCGGCCCGACGACGGCCCATGCCGGGTGCGATTTGAGCGCGCGGTGCAGGGCGGGCAGCGCGCCGGGGTGCAGCACCACGTCAGGGTTCGACACGAGGACGCAGTCGGGTGGAGGCGACTCCCCCGCCAGTGCGGCCAGTCCGCGGTTGACCCCGGCACCGAACCCGACGTTTCGGCCGGGACGGACGATGCGCACGGGGGACGCAGGCAGCTCCTCCAGGAGTCCCGAGAGTGCCGCTGCCGCGCTCTGCGCCGCGCCGTTCTCGACGACGACGACCGGCGCGGCGCCGTTGGCGAGCGCGGAGCGGACGCAGCCCTCGAGCAGCCGCCCGGAGTCGTGGTCGACCACGACGGCGCCTATCACCATGGGCACCAGGGCGTCAGTACTCCTTGGTGAAGCGGAACTTGACCAGCGCCCACAGCGCGCTGAAACCGTCACGCCAAGTGATCTTCTTGCCCTCGTCGGCCTCGCGGCCGGCGTAGGAGATGGGCACCTCGTAAATCCGGAAGCCGCGCCGCAGGACCTTCGCCGTGATCTCGGGTTCGAAGTCGAAGCGGTTGGACACGACGGTGAGGCCCTCGAGCACCTCCATGTCGAACAGTTTGTAGCAGGTCTCCATGTCCGAGAGGGTGGAGCTGTACAGCACGTTGGTGACCAACGAGAGCACGCGGTTGCCGATCCAATGGAGGGGCATCATGTTCTTGCGCTGTCCGGTGAAGCGACTCCCGTACACGACCCTCGCCTTCCCCCGCATGATCGGCTGGAGCAGGCTCGGCCAGTCTTGAGGGTCGTATTCGAGGTCGGCGTCCTGGATCAGCACGAGGTCACCGCGCGCCTCGGCAAGTCCCGTCCGGATGGCCGCACCCTTGCCCTGGTTGACCTGGTGGCGGATGACGCGCACCGTCGAGTCCTCGAGCGCTCCCAGGACCTTGTCGGAGCCATCGCTCGAGCCGTCGTCGACCACAATGATCTGCAGGGTCACGGGGAGCTCGACGGCGCGCATCCGTCGGATGACCTCGGCAACGGTCGCGCGCTCGTTGAAGACCGGCACGATCACGGTCAGATTGGAGTAGGTACGCGACTGGGGAATGTCCGGCAGCTCCGCCCCTGTCGCGTTGGCCTTCCTCATGAACCCTCCTGCATCAGCGCACCCGGTCTGCAAAATACGACACCGTGCGTTCTACTCCGTCCGGGAGGTCGACGCGTGGCTCCCACTGCAGCTCACGACGCGCCAGAGTGATGTCCGGGCAGCGGCGCGTCGGGTCGTCGGTCGGCAAGGGCAGGTAGGTGACGACCGACGACGATCCCGTGATCTCGAGGACAAGGTGGGCCAGCTCGAGCATCGACCGCTCGTCAGGGTTCCCGATGTTGACCGGGCCGACCAGCGTCGAGTCCAGCAACGCCACCAGACCGTCCACCTCGTCGTCGACGTAACAGAAGCTGCGCGTCTGGGTCCCGTCCCCGTAGACCGTGAGAGGCTCCCCCCGCAGCGCCTGCACGATGAAGTTGGATACGACGCGTCCGTCCCCCGGGGAAAGGCGTGGACCGTAGGTGTTGAAGATCCGGGCGATCCCGACGTTGACACCGTGTGTCCGATACATCGCCATGGTCAGGCTCTCGGCAAACCGCTTCGCCTCGTCGTAGACGCTACGCGGTCCGACGGGGTCGACGTTGCCGCGGTACGACTCGACCTGGGGGTGGACTTCGGGGTCCCCGTAGATCTCGCTCGTGCTCGCCATGAGGAACCGGGCGCCGTGGTCCCGGGCCAGCTCGAGCAGCCTGCGAGTGCCTTCGCTGCCCGTGGCCAGCGTGGCGAGCGGCCGAGCGAGGTACGCCGGAGGAGAGGCCGGCGACGCCAGGTTGCAGACCGCATCGACGGGCTCGGCGTCGTCGAGTGGGACGTCATCGCTCACGTCGGTCACCACGAGGCGGAACCCGTCATGCCCGAGGAGATGGGCCACGTTCTCCTTCGAACCCGTGGAGAAGTCATCGAGGCAGACCACGCTGTCCCCGCGTGCCACGAGGCGGTCGCACAGGTGCGATCCGAGGAAACCGGCCCCGCCGGCGACGACCACTCGGTTCACTGACGCCCGATCCCGGTGTACCCGAAACCCAGGCGACGAAGCGCGGCCGGGTCGAGCAGGTTGCGAGCGTCGACGATAAGGGACTCCTCCATCACCGCGAGCACCCGGGAGAAGTCCAACCAGCGGAACTGGTCCCACTCGGTGAGCACGACCAGCACCCGGGCACCTGTCGCGGCGTGGTAAGGATCGGCGCACAGGGTGAGCCCTTGCAAGTCCTCGGGGGTGTCCTCTCCGCCACCAGCCCGAACCGTCGGATCGAAGGCGCGGATCGTCGCGCCGAGCTCGCAGAGGCGATGGATGATCTGCAGGCTCGGCGAGTCGCGGCGGTCGTCGGTGTTAGCCTTGAACGTGAGACCCCAAGTCGCCACCGTTGCGCCTGAGACCGACCCGCCACACGCGGTCTCCACCTTGGACACCACCCGCGACAATTGCTCGTCGTTCGACGCGATCGCACCGGCCAGCAACGAGAAGTCGTACCCCGCCTCCCGCGCGATATGGAGGAGCGCCCGCGTGTCCTTCGGCAGGCAGGACCCTCCCCAGCCGGGACCGGGGCGCAAGAACTCGAACCCGATGCGCTTGTCGTAGCCGAGACCGAGGAGGACGTCTCTCGCGTCGGCGCCCACCTCCTCGCACAGGCCGGCCAGCGCGTTGACGAAACTGAGCTTGGTGGCCAGGAAGGCGTTGGACGCGTACTTGATCGTCTCCGACGTCGTGGGGTCGGTCACGATGAGGGGAGCCCCGGTCGGCGCAAACAGCTCACCCACCCGCGCCGCGGCACCCGTGTCTGCGGCACCTACCACGATACGGTCGGGGTGCAGACTGTCGTGCACCGCCGTTCCTTCTCGCAAGAACTCGGGGTTTGAAACGACCACGATGTCGGGGCGACCGATCACCTGCTCGACCATGGTGGCCGAGCCGACCGGCACGGTCGACTTGTTCACGACGATGGTACCGAGCTCGAGGTGTGCTGCCACCTCCTTGGCCGCGCTCTCGACGTACGACAAGTCGGCCGAGCCGTCCGGGCCCTGGGGGGTCGCTACGCACAGGAACACGAAACCCGCGCCCACCACCGCATCGGCAGCCGAATCGGTGAACGAGAGATTTCCGCTGGCCACCGCGGCGGCCACCAGGTCGTCCAGGCCGGCTTCGACAATCGGCATTGCTCCCCGCCGGAGGGCCGCCAGACGCTCCGGATCGCGTTCCGCCAGCGTCACGTGGTGGCCGAAATGGGCCAGCGACGCCGCCGAGGGCAGCCCGACGTACCCGGCTCCGATCACCGCCACCGTTTCGGCGGTACGGGCCTGGCGGGACTCGCCGCGCGCCATCAGGCGTGGGCCCGCGGAGAGTCTGCGCGCAGGGCACCCACCAACCGGGAGAGGCCGTCACGCCAATCCGGCAGCGCCGGGAACCCGTGCAGGCGCAGGGCCATGTTGTCGAGCACCGAGAACGCGGGGCGAGGGGCGAGGAGCGGCGGGTCGAGCTCCGCGGTGGAGATGGGCTGGACGCGCTCGGGGTCGTCCCCCGACTCGGCCAGCACCCCTCGCACGAAACCCCACCACGTGGTGGCGCCCCCGTTCGTGACGTGGAAGATCCCCGGGCGGCGCCCCAGGCCCAGCGTCACGATGGCCGGTGCCAGGTCTGCCGTGAACGTCGGGGACCCGCGCTGATCGTCGACGAAGTGCAGCTCGCCGTCCCCGGCGGCCAACCGCAGCGCCGTGACGACCATGTTGGCGCCGTGGGCCCCGCACAACCAGCTGGTGCGCACGATGGTCGCGCCGGGCCGGCATTCGTGCTCGCCGGCCAGCTTCGATGCGCCGTACACGGACGTCGGGCACGGCGTGTCCCACTCCCGGTAGGGACGGTCGGAGGTACCGTCGAACACGTAGTCGGTCGACACGTACACCATGTGCGCGCCGACTTGGGCCGCCGCGTCGGCCACATTGCGGGAGCCGATGGCGTTGACGGCGAAGGCGAGGTCGACCTCCGTCTCGCACAGGTCGACTGCGGTCAGTGCCCCACCGTGGAGCACCAGATCGGGGCGGAACCACGCGAACACGGAGTGGACGGCGTCGCGATCCTCGACCCGGAGGGTGTCGACGTCGGTGGCCAGCACTTCGTGGCGGACACTGGGCCGGGGACCCTCCGGGCCCAGAAGGTCGCACCGGCGTCCGCCGGCGGGCACCTGCCCGGCCAGGGCGTCCTGAAGGTCGCGCCCGAGCTGCCCGTTCGCCCCGGTGATGAGGATGCGCATGATCAGCGGGGTCCGCCGGCTCCGTTCCCCCAGGCCCCCTCCATCACGGGCGCCCTGGCGCGCAACGGCTCCCACCATCCCCGGTGCTCCGCGTACCAGGCCACGGTGTCTGCCAGACCCTGTTCCCAGTCGACCGTGGGAACCCAGCCCAGCTCGCCCCGCAACTTCGAAGCGTCGAGCACGTAGCGACGGTCGTGACCAGGACGATCGGGGACGATCCGCTTCAGCGACTCCGGCTTGCCCAGTGCGGTGAGGATGCGGTCCGCCACCTCCATGATGGAGGCCTCGATGCCGCTGCCCACGTGGTACGTCTCGCCCACCCGGCCCCTGGCCAGCACGGCGTCGATCGCCGTGCAGTGGTCGAGGACGTGGAGCCACTCACGACGGTTCTCGGTGCTCGCATAGAGCGTCAGCGGCTCATCGTCGAGGGCCAACGCGCAGAAATGCGGGATCAGTTTCTCGGGGAACTGGTACGGGCCGTAATTGTTGGCGCAATTGGTGATCGTGACCGGCAAACCGTAGGTCTCGGCGTACGCCCGCACCGCATGATCGGCACCGGCCTTCGATGCGTTGTACGGGGTGCGGGGACGGTAGGGGGAGTCCTCCGTGAAGACGTCGGGGGTGTCGAGGGGGAGGTCCCCGTACACCTCGCAGGTCGAGACGTGATGGAAGCGGTCCACCCCAACCTGGCGCGCCGCCTCCAGCATGGTCTGGGTGCCGATGACGTTGGTCCGGAAGAACAGTCCGGGGTTGAGAACGGCCAACGAATTGTGTGACTCGGCGGCGAAGTGGACGACGGTGTCGATCTCCTCGCTGCGCAGCCCCTTCTCGGCCGCGGCGGGGTCACAGATGTCGCCCTGGACGAAGACGATCCGGTCCTCAATGTCGGAAAGGTTGGGTCGGTTGCCGGCGTAGGTCAGCACGTCGTAGACGACGACGTGGTCCTCTGGGTGCTGCTCGACCCAGTACCGGGCGAAGTTCGACCCGATGAAACCGGCACCTCCCGTGACGAGAAGGCGCATAGCAGCGCTCATATTACTCGCGGCCCGCGCGCCCTCCCGGATGGTCGGCGCAAGTGCACCACGTCACCGGCGCTCACGGTGCGGGCGCCCGACGCAGTCTGCACGATCAGCCGGCCGTCGTCGTCGATCGTCGTGGCCAGCCCGGTGAGAACTTCCCCGGCCAAGGTGACCTGCACCTCGTGTCCCAGCGTGGCGCAGCGATCGCGGATCTCGTCGGCCAGGGCGAGGCGCCCCTCGGCGTCGTCGAGCCCGATGCGCCGGCGGGTCAGCGCCTGCAGCAGGCAATCGAGGAGCCGCCCCCGGTCGACCGGGCCGGCTTCCCCACGGAGGTCGTCCAGGCAGGTCCCGCCGGCATCAGGCGGACCTGGCCAGGCCACGTTGAGGCCGATCCCGACCACCGCCGCGGTGAGGGCCCCGGCGGTGAACTCCGCCTCTGCCAGGACACCGGCCAGCTTGGCCCTTCCCACGACCAGGTCGTTCGGCCACTTCACCCGGACCTCGACCGCGGCGACCACCTGGCACGCCTCGGCCGCCGCCAGCGCCATCGCCCCGGTGCACAGGTGCACCTCGCCCGCGGAGCAGGGCGGTCGGAGCAGGACCGAGGCCAAGAGGTTGGCGCCGGGAGGAGACTCCCAGCGGCGGTCGAGGCGCCCACGCCCCGCCGTCTGATGGTCGGCCACGACGACCAGGCCCTCGCGAGCGCCACGTCGAGCCTGTTCACGCAGGTAGGAGTTGGTGGAGTCGACTTCGTCGAGCCACTGGACGTCCCAGTCGCCACCCCACATGGCACACACCATACGGCGCGTGCAATTGTGAGGGCCCAGCTCGGATGGACCAGCTCGGATGAAGAGGTCGGCGTGCTCCAGAAGATTCTCATTGCGAACCGCGGCGAGATCGCCGTCCGGGTGATCCGGACGTGTCGGGAGCTGGGTCTTGCGACGGTGGCCGTCTATTCGAACCTGGACCGCGAGGCGCTGCACGTGCGCATGGCCGACGAGGCCTACGCGCTGGGCGGGGAGACGGCGGCGGAGAGCTACCTCAATACCGAGGCCATTCTCGATGCCATTGAGAAGAGCGGTGCCGACGGCGTCCATCCGGGTTACGGTTTCTTCTCGGAGAACACCGACTTCGCGCGCGCCATCACCAGCCGGGGTGTGACCTTCATCGGACCGCCCCCCGAGGCGATTGAGGTGATGGGCGACAAGATCAGCTCACGGCTGGCCGCGGAGAGGGCGGGCGTCGCCGGGGTCCCTGGTCGCTCCGAACCGCTCACCTCCCCCGACGAGGTGGTGGCGTTCGGGGAGGAGCACGGCTGGCCCGTGGCCATCAAGGCCGCCTACGGAGGGGGCGGGCGAGGCATGAAGGTCGTGGCCGGTCCCGAGGACGCCACCGACGCGATGGAGTCGGCGGCCCGCGAAGCCCAGGCGTACTTCGGACGTCCGGAGATCTACCTCGAGCGGTACCTCTCGTGGCCTCGACATGTCGAGATGCAGGTGCTGGCCGACCAGCAGGGCACCACCCTGTGGTTGGGCGAGCGCGACTGCTCGGCCCAGCGTCGACACCAGAAGCTCGTCGAGGAGAGCCCGGCGCCCGACTTCCCCGACGAGATTCGCCAGGCCATGGGCGTCGCCGCCGTCAAAGTCTCTGCAGCCTGCGGCTACGTCAACGCCGGCACCGTCGAGTTCCTCTACCAGGACGGCGAGTTCTTCTTCCTCGAAATGAACACTCGGCTCCAGGTGGAGCACCCGGTTACGGAGCTGGTCACCGGGCTCGATCTGGTCGCCTGGCAGATCCGCATCGCCTCGGGCGAGCGGCTCGACTTCACCCAGGAGCAGATCGAACGCCGCGGGCACGCCATAGAGGTCCGGATCAACGCCGAGGACCCCAGCGGTGGACGCTTCTCTCCGTCCCCCGGCACGTTGGGCACGTTCCACCAGCCCGCTGGTCCCGGCGTCAGGCTCGACGCGGGATACGAGTCCGGTGACACCGTGTCGCAGTACTACGACAACCTGATCGCCAAACTGATCGTGTGGGCCCCCGACCGCGAAGCAGCGCGCCGGCGCATGCTGCGCGCCATCGGGGAGACCCGGATCACCGGGGTGGCGACCACGCTCCCGGCCCACGTGGCCATCCTCACCCACGAGGAATTCGCCACCGCCCGGCACTCGACCAGGTGGGTCGAGGAGCGCCTCGACCTCAGCGACCTGGTCGTCGACCATGGCGCGCCCACGGCGCCCTCCCCCGAAGGCGAGTCCGTGCCGACGGTGTTGCGGGACGTCACCGCGGAGGTCGACGGACGACGGTTCTCGGTCAAGCTCTGGGTGCCCGACCTGGGCACAGTTGCCGCACCGGGCCGGCCCGCGGGCCGGCCCAAGCGGTCGGCCGCCACGGCGGTCGCGGGCAGCGGGTCGGGCGAGGTGGCGGTCCCCATGCAGGGCACCATCGTCAAGGTCCTGATCAGCGAGGGCGATGTGGTGGAGGTGGGACAGTCGGTGTGCATCCTCGAGGCCATGAAGATGGAGAATGCCGTCGCCGCTGAGAAGGCGGGAGTGGTCAAGGAGGTCAGGGTCAGTGCGGGCGATTCCGTGGGTACCGGCGACATCGTGGCCGTGATCGAGTGACGGTGGTGGTCGGGTAGTGACCGGGAGGCCGGCCGTCGCGTCGTCGGCCAAGGTGGCCGCGGCCGCCGTCGTCGATGACAACCTGGCACGGCTGGTCGCGCTCAGCCACGCGGTCCACGACACTCCTGAGCTCTGCTTCGAAGAGACCCGCTCCGCGCATGCCGTGGCCGAGTGCCTCAGGTCGGGCGGCCTCCGCGTCGACGAGGGAGTGTACGAGCTGCCAACGGCGCTCGAGTCGCGCACCGGTGACGGAGAGCTGGTGGTGGCCCTGTGCGCCGAGTACGACGCGCTCCCCGAAGTGGGTCATGCGTGTGGCCACAACATCATCGCGGCGACGGCAGTGGGTGCCGGCCTCGCCCTGGCGGCCGTGGCAAACGAGCTCGGTCTGTCCGTGCGGGTGCTCGGCACGCCAGCCGAGGAGGGCGGGGGCGGCAAGGTCCTGATGCTCGAGCGCGGCGCCTTCGACGGCGTCCACGCCGCCATGATGGTGCACCCCTGGCCCACCGAATGGCTCTCCGCCAGCTGTCTGGCCGTGGCGCACTACGAGGTGCGCTATCGCGGCCAGGAGGCTCATGCGTCGGCCTCGCCCTGGGAGGGCGTCAACGCCCAGGACGCGCTCACGGTGGCCCAGGTGGCCATCGGACTGCTGCGCCAGCAACTGCCTCCCGGTGACCAGGTGCACGGTGTGGTGACCGAGAGCTCGCGCGCGGCCAACGTGATTCCCGCAGCGGTGACCGCCCGGTACATGGTCCGGTCCCGCACGGCGGACGGACTGGCCGCGCTCCGGACCCGCGTCGACGCCTGCTTCGAGGCGGGCGCACTCGCCACCGGCTGCACCGTGACCTATCGGGAGCTGGCCCCGGCCTACACGCACATGGAACCGGACGACGACCTGCTCAGGGCCTATCGGAGCAACGCCGAGGCGCTCGGCCGGCACTTCGAGGCCGACGACGTCGGTTCGCCTCCCCCAACGCTCTCGACCGACATGGCCAACGTCTCGCTGGTCGTGCCCACCATCCACCCGTTGATGGGAATCGAATCCGAGGGCGCGGTGAACCACCAGCGCGAGTTCGCCGCGGCCTGCGTCACGACCTCGGCGGACGCCGCGGTGCGCGACGGTGCGGTGGCCCTGGCCTGGACGGCGATCGACGCCGCCGCCGACCCCGCGGTGCGTCAGCGGCTCCTGGCTCGGGCCTGATCCCGAACACGCCGTGCTCCAAGTGGCGCCCGGTGTTGAGAGCGCCCTCAGCGGGCCGCGGACTCTCGTGAACCCGACGAAGACCTGAGGGACACCGTCAGCCGCTTCAGCTTGGCACGGACCGAGGCCGGAACCTGACGCTGCTCTCCGGGACACAGGTCGACCAGCGCCACCGACTCCAGCGTGTTGAAGGTGTGCACAGTGGCGGGAAGGTGGGTCTGGCCCTGCACGCTCCGTGCCCCGACGGCCACGTCCACCAGTGCGGCGTCGATCCCCCCGCCACGAAGCAGGAAGGCGCAGAACGCCGACCCGTCGGTCAGCATGGCCCGGAGGGCGACGTTGCCCTCCTGCTGGACATAGGTGGCCAAGTCGGCGTCCGCCTTGGCGACATCGGTGAGGTATCCGGCGTCCTGGACCGGAGTCGTCTTCGGGGCGCGCAGCGGTCCCATCGGGTGCACGGCCGTGGCTGCCCCGGACGGGGTGATCCCGCCAGACACGGTGCCCACGACGGTCAGCGTGACGAGGACGACGGGGATGGAACACCCGAGCCGCCACCTCCTCACGAGCGCCTTCAGTCGTTCTCGACCTGGAAATCCCATTTGGCCACGATGTGATCGCCGTCGGGCGCCCAACGAACGAGCCCTTCACCGGTGGGCATGACGGCTCGGACCTTGAAGTTCAGACTTTGGCCCGTGGACAGGGCCGCGGGCACGGGCGGCTGACCCGGCACCAGAGCAAGTTTGTAGACCGTCTGCAGGTGGTCGATGGAGTCGAAGTCGTCCACGCTGATCGGGACAGAACCGTGGACCTGGCTCAGTGAGATCGTCCACGTACAGGTGGTGAACCTTTGTATGACCGGCAGGCCCTCGCCGGGCACCACCGGACCGTTGACCACCACCAACGCCGAGAAGCTCGGCGTCCGGACCCGAACCAGATCGCCCTCCACGGTGAGGCCCGGGTGGGCCACCGAACCGGACTCCGTCTGGTCGATCGGACGGTCGAGCTGTTGCTTGGGGAGCCACGACCGGGGATCGGCGGTGGTCACCCCGGGCTTGGTCACCAGGCCGCGGATGCCCCACGCCAAGCTGATGGCCAGAAGGAGGAAGACCCCCCAGAACACCACCCTGCGAACGCCCGAAGGACCGGGCCGTTGGACCCGGTCCTTCGGAGTGTCCGCCGCGGGTGCGACGGTCGTGGTCATTGGATGATCACCCGGTCTCTGCGGCGACGAACCACCCAGAACCCGCCCAAGAGGAAGAGGCCGATGGCCGGGAAGACGACCACCAGCGGAGCTTCGGGGAGCCCCTCACCGGGGTTGGTGGGAATCGGGGGCATGAAGCCGTTCCCGCCCGGGGCGGTGAAGACGTCGGTTCCGAACGGCTCGAGCCCGGTCTGGGCGGCGTAGCCGATATGGCCCTGCCCGTCGAGGCCCCCGCAGACCGTGGCACTGGCCGGGAAGGTCAGGCTCACGTCGGTCGACGTACCCGTGCAGCTGGACACGTCGAAGAGGTCCTCCATGGTCCGAAGCCAGCTGTAGTGGTTGTAGTTGGTGGTGGACACCGAGCCCGGGGCGATGTACGGGCTGATGAGGACGCTTCCCGTGTCACCGCCACCGTTGGTGGGGTCTGTGGCGTCGAACAGCGGGTCGGCGGTGACCGGTGCCGTGGCCGTCGACAAGCTGGAGAGCAGGGCCGGGTCGCCCTCACCACTGAGCGTGACGCTCGAAACCGACCCCGAGATGTTCACGGGATTCCCGGCGTCGTCGATCGCCTGGAAGGAGGCGGCGACCGTCGGGCCACCGCTGTTGGCCGGGTAGAGCTCGCCCGTGTCCGATACCGTCCCGACGAACAGCCCGTTGGGGAAGTCGGTGCTGTAGGCCGACGACCCGTAGGTGACCGCCGTGCCTCCGATGGTGATGGACGTGATCTCCCGGCCGGTGTCGTCAGCGACGAGGACCGGGTTGCCGCTGGCGGGTGTGGGGTACGAGATGGTGCTCGTTCCTCCGCCGCCGGTCACGGTGTCGGACCGGGGACCAGGGCTGTTATTCGCGTCACCGCGGACGATTCCGGGCACGCAGTCGGACGGCACCAGCGTGGGCGAGGTCTGCGTGCAGGTCGGCGGCCGGTCGATGTCGAGGTTGAACCCTGGACCGGGGTAGAGCTGTCGATCGGATCCGTCGGTCGCCAGTGGCGAGTTCGGGCCGGTCGGCTCGACGTTGACGTTGGTGCCGCTGATGTTCTCTCCGGCCGTGTCGGCCGTGATGTCGTAAGCGCCGAAGATCGAGTCCGCGCCCGGAACGGTCGAACCCGTTGTCCCATAGGTCGGCGCGTCGGCGGGGGCGGAGGACTGTGGTGAGGACGTCCCCTGTCCGGCCGGCATGGCCGGCGAGCCGCTCACGACGCTGCTGTTGCTCAGCACGTTGTTGAAGCTGTTGCCCGAGTAGGTGAACTGCGGCTCCCCTTCGTCGAAGGTGACGTCGATCAGACCACCGTTTGCGTAGGCCGACGAACTCTCGATGAGCGGCAGGTAGTACGCCAGGAACAGGTCCGAGGCATACAGCCCCCCGGTGTAGTTGCGCGGGGTGGTGGCCTCTGGGTCGTCGGCGGGCAGGCCGGCCGGGGTGTAGATGGGGTCGTTCAGGTCGACCTGGCCGGCGTGCGGCCCACTGGTGTACGTCCCGAACGCCCCCGACAGGTTGTTGCCCTTGCAGGTGGTGTCGTGGGCGTCGCTGCAGTTGTCGGGCGTGATCCAGCTGAACTGCGGGACGGTGTTGTCGTTGAGGTCGGCGACCAGGCCGTGGGTGGGGTCGTCGAGGTTGGCGACGTGGTTGCTGTCGCAGTTGGTGCCGCCTCCCGCGGAGGCCTGGGGCTCGGTGAGCGGCGCTCCGATGGGGTTCCCGGTCCCGCCGCCGGTCAGGGAGGCGAACCACGGGAAGGGGAAATGCTTGGCCACGTATTGGTCCGAGTACTGGGGGAGGTTGTTGGAGGGCCCCGTCCCCTTGACCAGTGACGCGGCCGTGAGGCTACTCACGTCCGCCGGGAACGTGGAGGTGTCGCTCATGAGGGTCGGGTTGGTCACCGGGTTGTTCGAGGACGACCCCGGAGCCCCGCACGCACCGTCCTCACGGCCCGGCACGCTGTCGGACACCCACGAGGTCGACCCGATGGGCTGGGCGCCGCCCAGATCCTGGGCGTAGCCCTTCCAGCTGACGCCGGCCGCGTTGAACTGGTCGAAGAGGGTGGGGGTGTCCGTGGGGTAAATGCAGCCGTTGGTGGCCGAGATGGTGGGGGGTGTGGTCGTGTTGTTGTACGCCGAGGGTGTCGGGTAGTTGGGCCCCTGAGCGGACGCGACCTGGCCGTAGTCCCAGTCGGGCGAGTCCGAGCCGACCGAACCCGTGGTGACGATGGAGGAGTTGGAGCCGAAGGGAACGGCGGCGTAGCTGCAGTCGTTCTGCACGTCCGCCTGCGGGCCTTGCCCCGAGGCCAACGCGATGTAGTTGTCCTGGCTGGTGTGCCCTGTGCCGTAGTAGTTCTTTAGCAGGACGCCCTCGGACGGGAGGGTCTGCCACAGGTACGAGTTGGCGTTCAGCCCGGTGAAGGTCTCGTCGTAGGACTTGTTCTCCAGAATGATGAGCCAGACGTGATGGATGGTGCCGGCGGGCACGCCGATACCATCGGGGCCGGACGCGTTGGCCGGGGCACTGCCGCCGAGTGGCGCCACGACGCCCAGCAAGACCAACGTCATGGCACCGAGCAGAGCCGTGAACGGAGTCAGACGCTTCAGACGCGTCTTCCGACGAAACCTCGAGTCCATGCCGCTTTACCCTTCTCTTAGACGACCGGTAGTCGAGGTCTAACGAGTCGACACGGACAAGAACAGTGATCTTCCCCCGGTACCGCACTCGGGTCGCGGCGAAGTTCATCGCGCCGTCGCGGCGCAATCACGGAGATCACCAAACGCGGCGCGCGGCTGCTGGGCATGTGTGGTGAACGCGCTCCATGCCCTGCCCGCGTGAACGCGAACATGACGCGATCGCACTGCGAACGCGGCGCGTCGCGTGCGCGAACACGACGTGATGAGATGACCGCAGCTGACGGTCGGGGTCAGCCGCCGGGCTGGTAGACCCCGAACACGTCTCGCAGCACGTCGGAAACCTCACCGAGCGTCGCCAACTGGGCCAACGCCGCTTTCATGGGCACCAGGAGGTTGCCCTCGCCCTGCGCCGTCTCGGCGATGTCGGCCAGCGCCCGGTCCACCGCACCCTGGTCGCGCCCGGCACGGACCGACCGGGTCCGGTCGATCTGGGTCTGCTGGAGCGAGGCATCGATGGGGAAGACATCTGCCGGCTCGTCTTCGGCATCGGTGAACCGGTTCGTCCCCACCACGACCTTCTCCCCGTCGTCGATCGCCTTGGCGTAGCTGTAGGCCGCCGCCTCGATCTCTTCCTGCATGAACCGGGCCTCAATGGCGGCCACCGCCCCACCGAGCTCGTCGATGCGCTCGAGGTAGGCCGTGGCCGAGGCCTCCACCTCGTCGGTCAGTGACTCCACGAAGTAGGAACCCGCCAGCGGATCCACCGTGTCGACCACGCCGGACTCGTAACCAACGATCTGCTGCGTGCGGAGGGCGATCTTGGCCGCACGGGTGGTCGGGAGTCCCACGGCTTCGTCGAAGCCGTTGGTGTGGAGGCTCTGGGTGCCGCCCAGCGCCGCGGCCAGACTCTGCACGGTGACCCGGACGATGTTGTTCTCCGGCTGCTGGGCAGTGAGCGTCGACCCGCCGGTCTGCGTGTGGAACCGCAGCATCTTGGAACGTTCGTCCTTGGCACCGAAGCGGTCGGTCATGATGCGGGCCCACATGCGACGGGCCGCCCGGAACTTGGCCACCTCCTCGAAGAGGTTGTTGTGGGCGTTCCAGAAGAACGACAGACGCGGGGCGAAGGCGTCCACGTCCATGCCCGCCTCCATGGCGGCCTCGACGTAGGCGATCCCGTTGGCCAACGTGAAGGCGATCTCCTGGACCGCCGTGGAACCGGCCTCGCGGATGTGGTAGCCCGAGATGGAGATCGTGTTCCAGTTGGGCAGGTTCTCCGCGCAGTACCCGAAGGTGTCGACGATCAGGCGCATGGACGGCCGCGGCGGATAGATGTAGGTCCCGCGGGCCACGTACTCCTTCAAGATGTCGTTCTGGATCGTGCCGCGGATCTTCTCCCCCGCGACCCCCTGTTCCTCGGCCACCAGCTGGTACAACAGCAACAAGATGGCGCCGGTGGCGTTGATCGTCATGGACGTCGTCACCTTGTCCATGGGGAGACCGGCCATGAGCAGGCGCATGTCGGCCAGCGAGTCGATGGCCACCCCGACCTTGCCGACCTCCCCTTCGGCGCGCGGGTGATCGGAGTCGTACCCCATCTGGGTGGGCAGGTCGAAGGCACAGGAGAGTCCGGTCTGGCCGGCGTCGAGCAGGAATTTGAAGCGCTGGTTGGTGGCTTCGGCAGACCCGAACCCGGCGTACTGGCGCATGGTCCACAGCTTCGAGCGGTACATCTGGGCATGCACCCCGCGGGTGTAGGGGAACGCCCCGGGCTCGCCGAGCTGGGCGGCCGGTTCCCAGGCCGCCAGGTCGTCGGCCCGGTACACGGGGTGGATGATGATGCCCGAGTCCGTAGAACGCTCCGTGCTCTCGTGGTCGTGCCTCTGGACTGTCACGATCACGAGCCTACGGAGGTCAGGTACTTCAAGGCCACATCGGGCAGACTGGACCCGTGAGCCAGGTCCCCGCCTACTCCCATTTCGGCATCTGCGTGAGCGATGTCGAGCGCTCGGTTCGCTTCTACTGCGAGGGCCTGGGGTTCGAGCGCGCCGAGTCGGTCCCCGTGGGACCCGAGTACTCGCCGCTGGTCGAGTTGCCCGACATCTCGGTCACCGCCCAGTTCCTCCGCCGCGGACCGACGACGGTCGAGCTGCTGTGCTTCGAGCAACCTGCGCCGGTGGGAAGCCGTGAGCGGAGGCCGGTGAACCAGTTCGGGCTCACGCACCTGGCGTTCAACGTGCACGACGTGGACGCCACCGCGGCACGGCTGGCCGGCCTCGGAGGCAGCCTGATTGGCACGAGCCGGGTCACGATTGACGCTCCCGGAAATCGCATCGAGCTGATTCAGTTGACCGATCCCGACGGGGTGCGCATCGAGCTGGTCGACCCCGGCGATGGCGCACCCTCGCCACGGGAGAGCGCCTGAGCGTCGAGCTCGTGGTCGATCCGCTCTGCCTTGCGCTCCTCCATGTGCATCCACCGCAAAGCCACCGGGATCATGGGCCACAGCATCAAGGTGTCCCCGACCACCCACATGATGGAGCCGCCGGCATGCAGGTCGACCACGTAGGACGGTCCCCAGTTCCGATGCGTGGCGAGATACGCCGGGAAGAGCTCCTTGGACGCACCGGTGAGTGACAGACCGGTGAAGGTGTCGATGGGGATGGCCAGGAACAGGTAGAAGAACTGCAGCGCCGGGTGGAGCCGGTCGCAGTTGGGGTCGTTACCGAAGATCTGGCGCCAGAACAGATAGCCGACGAGGAGGAAGGCGAGATGCTCGAGGTTGTGGACGCCCTCGTTCTCGAGAGTGAGGTTGTACCAGCTGGTCAGATGGCTGATGGGGATGACGACGGCGTAGAGCACGAAGGCGGTGACCGGGTGGCCGAAGACCTTCGCCACCCGCGAGCGAAGCGCCTCGGTGACCACCACGTGGGCTGTCCCCGTCGTGGCTCGCCAGGCCAATTGCAACGGTGAGGCGATGGCAAAGAGCGGGGCGGCCACCATGATCAGGAGCAGGTGTTGCACCATGTGGTCCCAGAAGAGCTCCGTGTCGTAGACGCCCACGAAGCTGAAGATGGCCAGAGCGGTGGTGACGAGGGCACCGATCCACGCCGCCGTCTTGCCGGCCGGCCACGGATGTCGGGGGTGCACGGCGTTGTTGCGGCGAACGCCCCAGAGGTAGAGGGCCAGCGCGACCACGATCATGGCAACCGGGACGAGATCGAACTGCGAGGAGAAGAAGTGTGACCCCTGCAGCGGCGGGAGCCCCGCGTCGTACAGCGCGGCTGTCACACCGAAACGGTACCGCCGTTCCTCCGCCCTCGGCCAAACAGACAGCGGGGTGACGCCTGGAGCAGCGAGGCGGGCGGCCTGGCCGTCACCCGGCGTCCACCGAGAGCTTCCGAGCCGACTGGGCCGGCACGGGATCGGTCTCCGTGCGCTCAGACGCCAGCGATTGTCCCGGCCCCGGAGTCACGTTCGTGCACGAGCGGGCCTGGTTCCACGCCGCGGTGGCCGCGGCGGCCGCGTCGCCCGAGAGCGGCTGGGGCAGATCGTCGACGATGGTGGCCGGCCGCCACACCGTCGAGTCGATGTGCCGCCCGGTGACCGTGATCACCAGAGAGCCGCTGGCGTTCTCCGGAGGCGTGTTGTCGTAGAAGGCGAAGTTGCCCAGCCCGTAGTCGACGTAGGCCGAGCCGAGGTACCCGCCGCCCAGAAGCACGTGGGCGTGGGTGCCCACCACGATGTCCGCGCCGGCCTGCACGAGCACCTCGGCCAGAGGTTCCTGCAGTGGGTTGGGACACGCGTCGAGCTCGGTGCCCCAATGCAAGAAGACCACCACCGTGTCGGCCGTGCGCCGCACGGCTTCGACCGCGTCTACCAAGTCGCCGACGTCGTACGCCGACGCCAAGCCGGGCTGCGTCGCCGTCGCCGTCCACGCCGATTGGAGGTCCGAGTCGATGACCTGGGTGGCTGCGATCACCGCGATGTGCTCGCCGTGGATGGTGACCGTGTACGGGGCGAACGCCTGGGCCGAGTTCTGCCCGATCCCGAGGATCGTGTAACCGGTCTGCACCCGGGTGGCGAGGGCGGTCTGCAGACCCGCCGGACCGCAGTCCTCGCCGTGGTTGTTGGCCTCGGTGATGAGCGTCACCCCGGCGCCTTTGAAGGCGCTCACCGCAGTGGCAGGCGCATCGAAGACGTACTGCTTGGGCTGGGGATCGGGGCAGGTGCCGTCGGTCAGTGCCGACTCCAGGTTCACCATCGACAGGTCGGCACCGCTCAGCAACTCGGGCACCGTCGGGCCCAGGGCGCCGGTTGGGTCTGTTGCCAGACGGTCAGCGAGATTGGTCCCGGCTGGGAAGTGGACGTCGCCCCCGAACGCCATGGTGACGGGTTCGCCGTCACCGTCCCAATCCGGATCGAGGCGAGGGTTGCCGGCGGGCGCCGCTGGCGGGGGCGTCCCGTGGCGGATCGAGCCCCCGTGGCGTCGCCCGGCCGTCGACGAATGCCCGCCGCTCCTGGCGCCCAACAGCACCGCGGCGAGGGCGAGGGCGAGCAGGCCCAGGGCCCACAGCCGACGATTGCGCTTGATTCGCTTCGACGTCAGTCCCGGCGCCGCGGGACGCTCCTGCCGTGGCGCGAGGACCTCGAGCGAGGGGCGGGTCAGCTGGTCCGTTGGAGGCGTGCGGCCACTCTATGCACGAGCGGTTGCACTATGCGGGTGGAGACGCCCTTCTCAGCGGACATGGGGCATGCAGAGGTCGTCGTACTCGGCGATGACGATCTCACCCGCGTTGGGTCCGCAGGTCGGGCAGGCCGGGTCACGGCGCACCTTGAAGGTGCGGAACGACTGCTCGAGTGCGTCGTAGGCGAGCAGCCGGCCGACCAGCGGGTCGCCCAGGTCCAACAAGACCTTGATGGTCTCAATGGCCTGGATGGACCCCACGATCCCCGGCAGCACGCCCAGCACTCCGGCTTCGGCGCACGACGGCGCGAGCTCGGCCGGTGGCGGCTCGGGGATCAGGCACCGGTAGCACGGCCCATGGTAAGGGTCGAACACCGTCACCTGGCCCTCGAAGCGGAAGATCGATCCGTGGACCACCGGGATCCGCTTCAGCAGGGAGGCGTCGTTGACCAAATAGCGGGTGGGGAAGTTGTCGGTCCCGTCGACGATGACGTCGTACCCGTCAATGATGTCCACGATGTTGTCCGCGCCGAGCCGGACGTCGTAGGTCACCACGTTGACGTCGGGGTTCAACGCAGTCAGCGTCTTCTTGGCCGAGTCCACTTTGCGCTCGCCGATGCGATCCATGTTGTGCAGGATCTGGCGCTGCAGGTTCGACTCGTCCACCACGTCCATGTCGATCACCCCGAGGGTTCCGACTCCGGCCGCCGCCAGGTAGAGGGCCGCCGGCGAGCCCAGACCACCGGCGCCCAGCAGCAGCACCTTGGACCCCAGGAGCTTGAGCTGGCCCGTCTCGCCCACCTCGGGCAGGAGAAGGTGCCGCTGGTAGCGGTTGCGCTGGCTGGGGGTCAGGGTCTCGGGTGCGGCCCAGGGGCGGCCGTCGTCCTTCCACCTGTTGAACCCACCCACCAGCGACTGCACCTCGACGTAGCCGAGGTCGCCCATGGTCTTGGCCGCGAAAGCTGAGCGCACACCCCCGGCGCAGTAGACGACGACGGGAGCGGCCTTGTCGGGGAGCTTTCCCTCCACTTGGAACTCGAGATGCCCCCGGGGCAGGTGCACGGCCTGGGGGATGGCGCCCTGCTCGTACTCGTCGGGTTCGCGGACGTCGAGGAAGGTGACCCCGCCCGCCTCGAGGAGCCGCTCCGCCTCGGTCTGGTCCACTTCGCGGATGGACGCCTTGGCCTCGCGAAGAAGATCTCGGGGAGTGGACACGGCAACCTCCGTCTCGGGCCGGACCGCCGCCGATCCGGTACGCAGGGTAAAACACTACCAGCGGGGTCAACATTCCCCAGAGCCCGTCGCTGGGAATCGAGCGACTCCACTCCCGGTGAGAAACTCCGCCACATGGAGTTCCGCGAGGCCGTCCGACGACGCGCGATGGTCCGGAGCTTCTCGACCGAACGGGTCGACCCCGACCTCGTGGACCGCCTCCTCCTCGACGCACTGCGCTCCCCCACCGCTGGGAACACCGGTGGCACAGCCTGGGTCGCGCTCGAAGGTCCCGAGCAGACGGCGAGCTACTGGAACGCCACGACCGACACGGCGTGGCGCGGGGCCAACGCCGAGCGGTTCGCCGGCCTCGCCCGGGCGCCGGTCGTGCTCCTGTCCTACACCAGCGGCGAAAGGTACCTGGAGCGCTACCGGGAAGTGGACAAGGCCGCGTCCGGATTGGGAGATGACGCCGACCGCTGGCCCGTCCCCTACTGGGTCGGCGACGCCGCCTTCGGTGTCATGGCCGTCCTCCTCGGTGCCGTCGACGCTGGGCTTGGCGCCTGCGTGCTGGGAGCGTTCCACGGTGAGCACCATCTCGCAACCGCGTTGGGAGTCCCTGCGGGATGGCGTCTCTTCTGCGCCGTGCTGCTGGGCCGGCCCGACGGGAACGATCACCCCTCAGCCTCGCTCGAACGGCCTCGACCCCTTCGCTCCTCACGCCTCCACCGGGGGCGCTGGTAGCGCGCACCGAGCTCGCTTGCAACCTCTCAACCGTCGTCAGCGGCGAGCTTGGAGCGCTTGGAGAGCGTGTGCTCAGCCCCCTCCTGCCAGCGCGCCATGGCCCACAACAGATCGGACAACCGGTTCAGGTAGACCGTGACGAGCGAGCCGCCGGCACCCTCCCGGTCGGCGTCCGCGCCGGCGACGGCGATGCGTTCGGCCCGGCGCACGATGGTCCGGGCCAGGTCGAGCGCCGCCGCGACTCTGTTCTCACCGGGGACGGTGAAGTCGCTCGGCATGTCGAAGCGGGCGAGGAGGTCGTCGATCCCGGCTTCCAGGGCGACCACCATGTCGGGGGTCACCAGGGTGGACCCCGCCGTCAGCTTGCTGCGGTTCTCCGACGCCGTGGCCACTTCGGCCATCAGCACGTAGAGGTCCCGTGCCAGCGCCGTCAGGCGCTCGTTGACCTCGGACCCGGGTGCGGTCTCCGCACGCGCCATGCCGATCGCCGCCTGTGCCTCGTCCACGGCGCCGTTGAGCTCGATACGCCACGAGTCCTTTCGCACCCGCCCGCCGAACAGGAGGCCGGTGGTCCCGTCGTCACCCTTCTTGGTGTAGATCCGCGGTGCCACCGGCCGGATGCTACCGGCGCCCATCGCGGGCACCCTTCCGGGAGCCAGCAGAGTGGCCGGTATCCTGGTGCCGTTGTGGCGCCTTCACCCGAACTGCTGGGACGGTTGCGTCCGTCCGAGTCCGCCTACCTTCAGGCGCTGCACGAGCGCGTGGTGGTCTTCGACGGGGCCATGGGGACCAGCCTGCAGCTGCTCGGCCTCGGGCCGGACGACTTCGGCGGGCCCGATCTCGAGGGATGCAACGAGGTGCTCGTCGAGACCCGTCCCGACCTCGTCGCGCAGGTGCACCGGTCCTTCTACCAGGTGGGCTGCGACGTGGTCGAGACCGACACCTTCGGGTCGACCTCGGTGGTACTGGCCGAGTACGGACTGGCCGGGCGCGCCCGAGAGCTGACCCGGGCGGCGGCCGAGCTGGCGTGTCGGGTGCGGGACGAATTCGCCACGCCGCAGCGCCCGCGCTGGGTGGCCGGCTCCATGGGTCCGGGCACCAAATTCCCCACCCTGGGCCAGATCTCCTACGCCGACTTCCGAGACGCCTACGAGGAGCAGGCGCTCGCGCTCCTGGAGGGCGGCGTCGACCTCCTGCTCATTGAGACCCAGTTCGACCTGCTCTCGGTCAAGGCCGCGGTCAGCGGTGCCCGCCGGGCGATGGTGGCCCTCGGCCGGATCGTGCCCCTGCAGACCCAGGTGACGATTGAGCTGACCGGGCGCATGCTGCCCGGCACCGAGGTCGGCGCCGCGCTCACCGTGCTCGATGCGCTGGCCGTCGACGTCGTCGGCCTCAACTGCGCCACCGGCCCGGTAGAGATGAGCGAGGCCTTGCGCCACCTTTCGGCGGCCAGCCGCGTCCCCATCGCCTGCATCCCCAATGCGGGGCTCCCGTCGGTCGTGGACGGTCAGATGCACTACGACCTCACCCCCGAGGAGCTGGCCGCGCACCTGCACCGCTTCGTCACCGAGTTCGGGGTGTCCGCCATCGGTGGGTGCTGCGGGACCACGCCGGCCCATCTGGCCGCCGTCGTCGAGCGCTGCGCCCCCGCCCCGCTCGCGCCGCGCACGCCCGTGCACGAACCCGCGGCGGCGTCCATCTACACGTCGGTCCCCTTCCGCCAGGACACCTCGTTCCTGGTGGTGGGCGAGCGGACCAACGCCAACGGATCCAAGGCCTTCCGCGAGGCCATGCTGGCCGGCGACTGGGACACCTGCGTAGCCATGGCCCGCCAACAGGCCAACGAGGGGTCGCACCTCATTGACGTGTGCGTCGACTACACGGGTGCCGACGGCGTGGCCGACATGACCGAGGTGGCCAGCCGCCTGTGCACACAGTCGACCCTGCCCCTGATGGTCGACTCCACCGAGGGCCCCGTGGTGCGGGCCGCGCTCGAATGGTTGGGCGGCCGTCCCATCCTCAACTCGGTCAACCTCGAGGAGGGTGACGCGCCCGGGACGCGGCTCGACACCTTCCTACGCCTGGCCCGTGAGTTCGGCGCCGCCGTGGTGTGCACCTGCATCGACGAGGAGGGCCAGGCCCGTACGGCCGAGTGGAAGCTCCGGGCGGCGCGGGCCATCCGCGACGTCGCGGTGGAGCGCTACGGGCTCGAACCTCAGGACCTCCTCTTCGACCCACTGGCGCTACCGCTGTCGACAGGCATGGAGGAGAGCCGGCGAGACGGAATTGAGACCATTGAGGGGATCCGGCGGATCAAGGCGGAGCTGCCCGGGGTCTCGACCATCCTCGGCCTCTCGAACGTGTCCTTCGGGCTCAATCCGGCCGCCCGCCAGGTCCTGAACTCGGTCTTCCTGCACGAGTGCGTCGGGGCGGGCCTGGACTCGGCCATCGTGCACGCGTCGAAGATCCTCCCGTTGTCTCGAATCGACGAGCGAGCGCAGGAAGTGTGCCGCGACCTCGTGTACGACCGGCGCCGCGACGGCTACGACCCGCTGGCCGAGCTGCTGGCCATGTACCAGGGAGCGAAGGTCGCGTCCGTCGAGGCGGCCGAGTACCTCGACTGGCCCGTGGACGCCCGGTTGCGCCAGCGCATCATTGACGGCAACCGCAACGGGCTCGACGGTGACCTCGACGAGGCGCTCGGCTCCGGGATCGGCGCCCTCGACGTCGTCAACGACATCCTCCTCGAGGGCATGAAGGTGGTGGGCGACCGCTTCGCCTCGGGCGAGATGCAGCTGCCCTTCGTCCTGCAGTCCGCCGAGACCATGAAGTCGGCGGTGGCCTTCTTGGAGCCCCACATGGAGAAGTCCGACCAGGGCGGGAAGGGCACCGTCGTGCTGGCCACCGTGAAGGGCGACGTGCACGACATCGGCAAGAACCTGGTCGAC
>CAWBDF010000005.1:0-233348 GCA_963787485.1 uncultured Acidimicrobiaceae bacterium
AGCGCTCTACCGACTGAGCTACTCGGGCACCCGGCCAGACTATCGCTCTGCCGGAGGCCTCCCTGGGCACGGCCATCGCAAAGGCTTGCACCGCATGGGGGCGCACGGCAGGCTGGATGCTCGTGGAGTCAGAGGAGCCGCCATCGGGGACGTCGAGCACGCTATCCGTCCCCAAGGCGGCGGCAGTGCTGGTCGTCTTCGTGGTGGCCGTCGCGGTCCTCGTCGCCGTGGGGACCCGACCGAGCGTGAGCACGTCTCCCGCGGCGCTCACGACGTCGTCGACCACGACCACTTCCACTGGCGTCCCGGGCGGCGCGGGAGCCTCCACCACGACCACCGCGCATGGCGCGACCACGACCACCGCGCATGGCGCGACCACCACGACGAGCGCGCACTCGAGGTCCTCGGGTGGCTCCACCACGACGACGCTCCCCCGCTCCTCGCTCAGCGTCGTCGTGGCCAACGGAACGAGCACGTCCGGACTCGCCGCGCACTACACGACGGAGATCGGGGCCGCTGGATACGCCATGAAGACACCGCTGGACACCACCACTCCGCAGACCACCTCGGCGGTGTACTACGCCTCGGGGCAGCAGGCCGCGGCCTCCTCGATCGCCACCTCCATCGGAGTCAAGCCCAGTGAGGTGCAGCCGCTGACCACGTCGGTGCCGGTCAACGGCGTGACGGGGTCCGACGTGGTCGTCGTCATCGGGCAGGACCTGGCCTCGAGCACCACCACGACGACCGCGAGCTCCTGACGTTGCTGGGCGCCGGCGGGCAGACCGGGGCGCCCATCGCCGCTCCGCTCCGCTCCCTCGCGGCGGACCCCGCGGGGAGCGCGCTGTTCCTCGACTTCGACGGCACGTTGTCAGCCGTCGTCTCCGATCCCCGCGACGCACGACCGTTGCCCGGCGTCTCCGCGCTCCTGGGCCGTCTGGCGCACCGCTTCGCGGTGGTTGCCGTGGTCTCGGGCCGGCCGACGGCTTTCTTGACCGAAGTGCTGGGTGCGCCCGACGGGGTCGTCCTGGCCGGCCTCTACGGGCTGGAGCGGGCCCTGGGCGGCGGGCCCGAGCACGACGCCTGGGCGGCGGTGATCGACCAGGTGGTCGACGAGGCCCGGGCCGAGGCGCCCCCGGGGGTCTACGTGGAGCCCAAGGGGCTGACCGTCACCCTGCACTGGCGCAACGTGCCCCAGCACAAGGACTGGGTGCTCGCCTTCGCCGAGCGCCAGCACGAGGCCCACGGGCTCCTGGTGCACCAGGGCCGAGCCGAGCGGGAGCTGCGACCGCCGCACCACGTCGACAAGGGGACGGTGATTCACGCCCTCGTGTCCGAGCACGATGCACGGCCCGGAGCGGACGCCCTGCGCCACGCGGCGGCGTTCGGTGACGACATGGGCGACCTTCCCGCCTTCGACGCGCTGGCCGAGCTGCGGTCCTCCGATGGCACTCCGCTCGACGCAGTGAGGATCGCCGCGGTGGACGCGGAGAGCCCGCCCGAGGTGGCGGCGCGGGCCGACGTGACGGTGCAGGGCGCGACGGGCGCCGTCGAGTTGCTGCGCGCCCTGGCGGCCGAGGCCGAGGCCGAGGCCGGAGCCGGCGAGCCGCCGCCCTGAGCTTCAGCCCTGAGCCGCCGCCAGCTGGTCCTCCCACCAGTGCGCCGCGCTGCGGGCACGCACCGCAGCGCGCAACGCCGACGCCCGCTCGGCACGCTCGCCGGGGCTCATGGAGAGCGCGCGGTGCAACGCGTCGGCCGTCCCCACGACGTCGAAGGGGTTGACCCCGAGCGCGCCCCGACCGTCGAGCGCCAGCTCGTCCCAGGCTCCGGCGTTGCGGGAGAGCACCAACACACCGTCGACCGTGTTGAGGAGCGGACCCTCCTTGGCCACCAGGTTGAGACCGTCGCGCACCGGGTTGACCAGCACCACGTCGGCGAGGCACAGGGCGGCCAGCGAGCGCGCCCGGTCGTCATGGACCGAGAGCACGATGGGCGTCCAACCCTCGGCAGGGGAGCCCAATTCGTGGTTGATCCGCTCGGCCGTGTGCTCCACGTCGGCCCCGTAGGCGAGATACTCGGCCAGTCCTTGCCGCGACGGATAGGCGAAGGCTACGTGCACCACCTCGCCCCGCCACTCGGGATGGGCGCGCAGGAGCTCCTCGAAGGCCAGCATCCCGCGCACGATGTTCTTCGAGGGCTCCAAGCGGTCGGTCCGAACGACGATGCGGCGCCCGCCCACCTCGTCCCGCAGTGCGGCCGCGGCCGCGTCAGACTCCGTCGTGGCCGCCTCGACTTCGAGCGCGCCGGCATCGAGTCCGAGCGGTGCCACGAACGACGGCGGGGCCGGACGGCCCGCCGCGGCATAGCACCCCAGGAAGCCGGCCTCCCAGGCCCGGGCGTGGAAGCCGCATGCGCCGAAGCCGGCCATGCCCTCGAGCAGCTCGTCTGCCACCGCGTCGGGGAGTACGCCGAACATGGCCGGCGCGGCGAACGGAGTGTGCAAGAAGTGCACGGTCCGCAGGTCGGGCCACGCCTCGGCGAGCATCCGCCCGAGCAGCGAGAAGTGGTAGTCCTGCACCAGTACCGTCCCGCCGGACGCGGCGTGTGCCGACACGACGTCGGCCACGGCCTGGTTGTAGGCCCGGTAGCCGTCCCACGCCTCCCGCCAGCGGTGGTCGAAGCGGGGACGGTAGGGGAGATCGAAGAGATGGTGGTGGCAGTACCACAGCGTCGTGTTGGCCACCACGTCGTAAGCCTGGCGGTACGTCTCGTCGTCGACGACGACGGGAACGAGGTCGAGCCCGTCGAGGCTCATGAGGCCACGCGCCACGGCCTCGCGGTCGGCGGCGCCCATCGTCACGGAGGCCCACGTCGTGCCGCTCCCCGCCAAAATCCGGTGCAACGACGAGGCGAGTCCGCCCCCGGCCGGCGCCGCGGACCAGCGCGTCGTCGGGCCCGGCGCGGAAGCTGAGTGGGCCCCGATTGGAGACGACGACCAAGGCGCGGGCGGCCTCACGGGTGTCGTTCACGGCAGCTTTGGCCAGCCCGAGGGATCGGCTCGCTCGAGCGCGGCGCGCAGGACGTCGACCGCCTGGGGGCGCAGCTCGTGCAGCGGCCGGTTGCGGTGAATGCGCTCGCCCAGGTCCACCTGAGCCAGCGCGTCGGCCCCCAAGGTCCGTGCCACGTCGATGAGCAGTCCGAGCTCGACGCCGTATCCCTCGGCGAACCCCACCTTCTCGAACACCCCGCGATGGGCCGCCGTCTCACCGGCCAGCGGTTGGCGCACCCACGACAGCGCGGGGTACAGGAGCTCGAGGACCGGGCGTGCCACGAGCTCGGTCACCCGCCCGCCGCCGGTCGGCTCTCCGTGGAGCGGGCGCGTGTAGAAGCCCTTCACCAGTGCGACGTGGTGGGTCGTCAGCAGTGGCCCGAGCAACCCGGTGACGAAGGCGGGTGTCGTGTTGGCCACGTCGGCGTCGAGGAAGACCACCACGTCACCCGCCGAGGCAGCCAACGCGGCGGCCATGGCGCCGCCTTTGCCCCCCGGGCTCCCAGGCCCGTCGGCCCCGCCCGGGCCCTCCACCACGAGGGCGCCCGCGTTGCGGGCCTGGGCCGCCGTGTCGTCGAACGACCCGTCGTCGAGCACGATCACCTCGTCGACGAGCCCGTTGCCTCCCTGGACGGCCATGAAGGGTTGGACCACCGCCCGGACCACCGATCCCACTGTCGAGGCCTCGTTGTGCGCGGGAATGCACACCGAGACGCTCCGACCCGCGCCTGCCTTGGCTTCGAGAACCAGCTCAGTGGGGAAGTCCCCGTGGTGATAGGTGTTTCCCACGCCCACGATTCAAGCAGCCGCGCTGCGGGGCGGGTGCGCCGAGGGGGTCCGGGGCGCTGCGTTGAGACGGTCGCGCCACGCGAGATACCATGGTCGGCATCATCCAGAGCGACTGAGGGACGGGCCCGATGACGTCGCGGCAACCAGTGACCCAGTGTCCCGTGACACGGAGCACCTGGTGCCAACGCCCGATCGATGAGGAGGACCGATGGTCGATTTCGTCACTGGGCTGTCCTGTCGTGAGTGTGGTCGCGCCTATCCGGCCGAGGCGCTGCACGTCTGCGACTACTGCTTCGGGCCACTCGAGGTGGTGTACGACTACGAGCGCATCGCCGCCGGGATCAGTCGCGAACGGATCGCCGCCGGTCCGCGCACCATCTGGCGCTACCGCGACCTGTTACCCGTCGACGACCTGACGCCCGTCGACCTGGGCGCGGGCTTCACCCCCCTGGTGCGTGCCGACCGGCTGGCCGCCGAGCTCGGGCTGGGCGAACTGTGGATCAAGGACGACACGGCCAATCCCACCGGGTCCTTCAAGGACCGCGTCGTCTCGGTGGCGCTGACCAAGGCGCGCCAACTCGGGTTCAAGGTGGCGGCGTGCGCCTCGACCGGGAATCTGGCCAACTCGGTGGCGGCCCACGCCGCACGGGCCGGCATGGATTCGGTGGTGCTCATCCCGAGCGACCTCGAGTCGGCCAAGGTCACCATGACCGCGGTCTACGGGGGGAAGGTGATCGCCGTCGAGGGGACCTACGACGATGTCAACCGTCTGTGCGCCGAGCTGACGAGTGAGCGGCCGTCGTGGGCCTTCGTCAACGTCAACGTGCGCACCTACTACGCCGAGGGGTCCAAGACGCTGGCTTTCGAGATCGCCGAGCAGCTCGGTTGGGAGGCGCCCGACCACGTGGTCGTCCCCGTCGGCTCGGGCAGCCAGCTGACCAAGGTGGCCAAGGGCTTCGCCGAGCTGGGCAAGGTGGGCTTGTTGCCGGGCGAGCCGGCGGTGCGGGTCTCGGGGGCCCAGCCGGCCGGGTGCTCGCCGGTGGCGACGGCCTTCGCTGAGGGCACCGACGCCATCCGGCCGGTCAAGCCGGACACCATCGCCAAGTCGCTGGCCATCGGCAACCCCGCCGACGGCTGGTACGCCCTCGACGTGGTGCGGCGCACGGGCGGCGCCTGTGTCGCCGTGAGCGACGAGGAGGTGATCGAGGGCATTGCGCTGCTGGCCCGCACCGAGGGGATCTTTGCCGAGACCGCCGGCGGCGTCACGATCGCCACCCTCGGCCAGCTGGCCGCCTCGGGCGTCGTCCGCCGCGACGAGCGGGTCGTGGCGCTGGTCACCGGTCACGGCCTCAAGACGGTGGAAGCGCTGACCGGGTCCGTTCACGGGGGTCCCACCGCCACCATCACACCCACCTTGGACGCCTTCGAGGCCGCGCTCGACGCGATCGAGGGCCCCGACCACGAGGAGTTACCCCAGTGAGCGTCACCGTCCGCATCCCCACCCAGCTGCGCAGCCTCACCGGGGGCGCCGGAGAGGTGGAGGTGGAGGGGGCCTCCGTCGGTGAGGTGCTCAAAGCGCTCGACGGGGCCCACCCGGGCCTGGCCGAGCGCCTCTTCGACGAGTCGGGCGCGTTGCGCCGCTTCGTCAACGTCTTCCTGGCGGAGGAGGACGTTCGCTTCCTCGACGGCCTCTCCACGCCCGTCACGGCGGGACAGACCCTGTCCATCGTCCCCGCCGTCGCCGGGGGTTGAAAGCCCCGGCCGCTCGGCCTTGCGTCGGAGGCCGTAAGGTGGTTACCTGTTAGCACTCTCAAGAGGAGAGTGCTAACACGACAGTCGGGCCGATGCACGCTGCGACCTCCCTGTGGGGCGGCCGGCGAGCGGATGCCAGAGCGCTACGGGAGGAAGAGACGCAGATGGCCAAGATCATCCACTTCCAGGAAGAGGCCCGCCGCGGCCTCGAGACGGGCATGAACAAGCTGGCGGACGCCGTGCGCGTCACGCTCGGCCCCAAGGGCCGCAACGTGGTGCTCGACAAGAAGTGGGGTGCCCCCACCATCACCAACGACGGCGTGTCGATCGCCAAGGAGATCGACCTCGAGGACCCCTTCGAGAAGATCGGCGCCGAGTTGGTCAAGGAGGTCGCCAAGAAGACCGACGACGTGGCCGGTGACGGGACCACGACCGCCACGGTCCTGGCCTGGGCCATGGTCCACGAGGGCCTGCGCAACGTGGCCGCCGGCGCCAACCCGATGTCGCTCAAGCGGGGGATCGAGGCCGCCGTCGAGACGGCTGTGGGCTCCATCCACGGCATTGCCAAGGAGACCGAGTCCAAGGCGCAGATCGCTCAGGTGGCCTCCATCTCGGCCGCCGACACCGAGATCGGCGAAATGATCTCCGAGGCGATCGACAAGGTC
Organism: uncultured Acidimicrobiaceae bacterium; assembly: GCA_963787485.1. Taxonomy (GTDB): domain Bacteria; phylum Actinomycetota; class Acidimicrobiia; order Acidimicrobiales; family RAAP-2; genus Bog-473. Next base: position 6,253 of record CAWBDF010000005.1, read on the forward strand.
GGCCGGGACGGCGTCATCACCGTCGAGGAGTCCCAGACCTTCGGGATGGACATGGATCTGGTCGAGGGCATGCGCTTCGACAAGGGCTACATCGCCCCCTACTTCGTGACCGACCCCGAGCGTATGGAGGCGGTGCTCGAGGACGCCTACATCCTCTTGGTGGGCTCGAAGATCAGCGCCGTGCGCGACCTGCTGCCCGTGCTCGAGAAGGTCATGCAGGGCGGCAAGCCGCTGCTCATCGTGGCCGAGGACGTCGAGGGCGAGGCCCTGGCCACCCTGGTGGTCAACAAGATCCGTGGCACGTTCCGTTCGGTGGCCGTGAAGGCCCCGGGCTTCGGCGAGCGCCGAAAGGCCATGCTCCAGGACATCGCCATCCTCACCGGTGGCCAGGTCGTCACCGAAGAAGTCGGCCTCAAGCTCGAGAACGTCACGCTCGACCTCATGGGTACGGCGCGCAAGGTCGTCGTCACCAAGGACGAGACGACCATCGTCGAGGGCGGCGGCACCGAGTCGGACATCAAGGGCCGGATCAACCAGATCAAGACCGAGATCGACAACACCGACTCGGACTACGACCGGGAGAAGCTCCAGGAGCGCCTGGCCAAGCTGTCCGGTGGCGTGGCCGTGATCAAGGTCGGCGCGGCCACCGAGGTCGAGTTGAAGGAGAAGAAGCACCGGATCGAAGACGCCGTGTCCACGACCAAGGCTGCCATTGAGGAGGGCGTGGTCCCCGGCGGGGGGGTCGCCCTGCTTCGTGCGCAGGCGGCCATCCTCGAAACGGCGGAGAAGCTCGAGAGTGACGAGGCCACCGGGGCGCGCATCGTGGCCCGGGCCGTCGAGGAGCCGCTCAAGCAGATCGCGGTCAACGCCGGTCTCGAGGGCGGGGTCGTGGTCGAGAAAGTGCGCAACCTCAAGGGCGCCCACGGCCTCAACGCGGCCACCAACGAGTACGAGGACCTGTTCAAGGCCGGTGTGATCGACGCCGCCAAGGTGACCCGCTCGGCTCTGCAGAACGCGGCCTCCATCGCGGCGCTGTTCCTCACGACCGAAGCCGTCATTGTGGACAAGCCCGAGGACGAGTCGGCTGCCATGGCCGGCGCCGGGATGGACGACTTCTAAACTTCGACGAGTTCCACAGGGGTTGCACCCCCAGGTCACCCTGCTGTCACAGTCGAGCAACAGCAACGAGTGACACGAGAGGTGCCGCATCCCCAACGAGGCTGTACGGTGCGCCCGGCCACCAGGCCGGGCGCACCACTATTTTCTCTACACTTGGCCAGTGGCACTGACCCCGACGACCGGCTGGGGGGTCCTGCACCTCTTCTGTCGGCCGGGCACCGACTTCGAGCCCGGGGCCCTGCGCAAGGCCGTGAGCTCGGCGCAGGAGGACGGGTACCAGGTGGTCCCGGCAGCCCTGCTCGGGCACAAGGCGGATCTCGGGCTCATGGTGCTGGGAGCCGACCTGTGGCGGCTGCGGCGGTTCCAGACCGAGGCGGCTGCCTCAGGTCTCATGGCGGACCAGTCCTACGTCTCGCTCACCGAGATCTCTGAGTATGCGGCGGGGATCCCCGACGCCCTGCGCCAGGCCCGCCTCTTTCCCCAGCTGCCGCCGGAGGGCAAACCGGCCTTCTGCTTCTATCCCATGAGCAAGCGGCGCGGGGAGGGGCACAACTGGTACGCCCTCGAGTACGACGCCCGCAAGGAGCTGATGCTGGGCCACGGCAAGGTTGGGCGGACGTTCCACGGGCGGGTGCTCCAGGTGATCACGGGGTCGACGGGCCTGGACGACTACGAGTGGGGGGTCACGCTCTTCGGGACCCACCCCGACGACCTGAAGGACTGCGTCTACCAGATGCGTTTCGACGAGGCCTCGGCCCGCTACGCCGTGTTCGGGCCCTTCTACACCGGCATGGTGGGGACCCTCGACGAGGTGCTGGGCTCGTTGGGCGCCTGATGACGACCACCCCGTCAGCGTCGCTCGAGGACCTTCAGGAGGAGCTGCGCCGCTTGGAGCGCGTCGTGGTCGCCTTCAGTGGGGGAGCGGACTCCGCCTTCCTGGCCAAGGTGGCGCACGACACCCTCGGACCCTCGGCGGTGCTGAGCGCCACCGCGTTGTCACCCTCGCTGGCAGGCCGCGAAGAGGCCGACTGCCGGTCCTTGGCCGCCGAGTGGGGTCTGCGCTGGGTGGGGGTCGAGACCACCGAGATGCAGGACGACGCCTATGTGGCCAACGGGGCGGACCGCTGTGCCCGCTGCAAGGTGGCGCTCATGGACGCGCTCGGGCCCGTCGCCGAGTCCGAGGCGGCCACCGTGGTGCTGGGGGTCAACGCGAGCGACCTGGGTGACCATCGGCCCGGTCAGGCCGCCGCCGCCGCGGCGGGAGCGGCCTTTCCGCTGGTCGAGGCCGGGTTCACCAAGGGCGATGTCCGCCGCTGGTCGCGCCTCCTTGGCCTGCGCACCTGGGACAAGCCGGCGACGGCCTGCCTGGCGTCGCGGCTGCCTTACGGGACGCCCGTGACCCTGACCCGTCTCGGTGCCGTCGAGGCTGCCGAGACGGCGCTCCACGACCTGGGGTTCTCGCAACTGCGGGTGCGCCACCACGGGGACACGGCGCGGCTCGAGGTCGAGGTGGCGTCGCTAGGAGAGGTGGTGGCCCGTCGCGAAGAGGTCGTGGCGGCGGTCCGGGCGGCCGGTTTCGGCTTCGTGGCGCTCGACCTCGAGGGTTTCCGCTCGGGCAGCCTCAACCGAGCCCTGAGCCTGAGCCAGGTCGGCGGACCGTGCGGGGTCCGAGAGTGAGCGATGTGCGGGTCAGGGTCAAGCTGACCTTCCCCGAGTCCGAGGTGCGCCGCCCGGTGCTGGCCACGCTGGTCCGTCGGTTCGACGTGGAGCCCAACATCCGCCGGGCCGACGTCGAGGAGGACCGGGGCTGGATCCTCTGCGAGCTCGACGGCGCCGCCGCCCAGGTCGATTCCGCTCTCGACTGGCTGCGAACCGAGGGGATCAGAGTCGACCTCCTCGGGGACGTCCTCGAGGGTTGAATGCCCGGGCCGGGCGTTCAGGCCAGGTGCGCCTGCTCGGGGTGGCCGAGGACGAACGCCCAGTCCGTGCCGGCCTCCTCGAGCGCCTTCCTTCCGCCCCGGAGGCCGAAGAGCCGTTTGGCCAGGACGAGATAGGCCACCACGGCCAGATTGACCACCAGCGCCGCGACGCGCAGCCAGGTGACCCGCTGGACGAGCTCGTGCACCTCCAGGGGGACGAACGTGGCCGTCGCCACCGCCGTCAGGTACTCGGCCCACCGGCGCCCCCGCCACAACCCCACCGCTTCGACCGCTTCGAGCGCGGCGTAGGCGAGCGCGGCCGCGAGGACGATCTCGAGGGTGCCGACCTTCAGGTGCGAGAGCCGCGACAGGTTCGAGGTCAAGAAGGGGTGGCCGGCCGGCGACAGGGTGTGCACCAGGTTGGTCGCCCAGTGGTGCACCGTGCCGTAGTCGGCCCACAGGACCACCGCGACCAGGGCCACGGCCAGATAGGCCAGGACATGGAGGCTGCGCTCGACGGCGATCAGGCGGACGACGAGGGACTGGTCGAGCTCCGTGCCTCGCCGCGGCCGGGGCAGGGTGTCGTCGGCTCCCAGGAACTCGGGTGCCCCGGGACCCGGGGGTGCCACGGCGAGCCAGAGGTCGCAGCGCAGGCAGCGGCCGAAGCGTCCCCGCGGACCCTCGAGGCCCAGGCGGTCGTCGGAGGTGCCCGGGCGCAGGCACCGGACCTGGGCGGCGGGCACCACGTGGCCCCGCATGGAGCACACCCAAGTCTCGGTGCTCCATCGCTTGGGCCTCACCCGAGAGAGGGTGCTCTGGGCCATGCCTCAGCACCCCACTCCGGCTCGTCGGGCCAACGCTCGGTCCGTCAGGGCGTGTCGGGGTCAAGAGGCACGTGCCACCCGGCGGACGACACGGTGCGCCGCTCGTAGAAGACACAGCCCTCTGGGCACGTGAAGGGCAACGGCTCGTTGGCGTCGACCTTGCAGCGCTCCAGGCGGTCGCCCTTGGGCGTGGTGCGCATCACGTAGTGTCGGCAATCCTCGTTGACGGTCACCCTTCCATTCTGGCCCAGGCAGCGGGAGGCGGTAGCGTCACGCTCCGTGGACCCGAGCGAAACCGGCGACCTCGACGTCCCGCTCAAGACCCTGCTGCGCTGGAGCGAGGCCCTCTCCGCTATCGCCCGGACCGGGCTGGCCTTCACCGAGAGCCTCTACGAGCGCGAGCGCTTCGAAGAGATCCTCAAGGTGGCGGCCGACATCCGAGCGGAGGCCGACGGCAGCGACGCCGGCCCCGACCATGCCGGTGGCCTGGTGCAGGAGTGGATGCGGGGGGTGGGCAAGGGGATCCCCGGCTATGTCACGCCCAAGGTGGCCGTGGGCGCCGCGGTGGGCAACGAGAAGGGGGAGCTCCTGCTGATACAGCGGGCCGACTCGGGCATCTGGCTCTACCCCACTGGGTGGTGTGACGTGGGGTACTCGGCCGCCGAGGTGGTGGTGAAGGAGGTGGAGGAGGAGACCGGCATCATCGCCGAGCCCGTCCGCCTCATCGGCGTGCTCGACGGCCTGCGCTTGGGCTTCACCCGGGTCCCGTTGTACTCGTTGCTCTTCTACTGCCGGGCCGTGGGCGGCGAGCTGTCGCCGCACCCGCTCGAGACGCGCGATGTCGGGTGGTTCACCCGCGAGACTCTGCCCCAACCACTGGTGGGCTCGGAGCGATGGGGAGACCACGTCTTCGCCGCCATCAACGGAGAGATCCGCGAGGTGCTCTACGACCGCGTGCGCCAGCCCATGTGGCGAGGCGAAGCCACGACATCATGAGCGCGGCTGAAGCCGCAGGGTCGTGATGGAGGTCCTGGCCGCGACGTCGGTCGACGACGCTCTCTTCGACGCGGTGACGGCGTTGGTGCCGCAGCTCTCCCGGTCCTCCGTCTCTCCTACCCGCGAGATGCTCGGCCGCATTGTCGCCGATCCCGACACGACCCTGTTCATCGCCCGTGACGACGACCGGGTGGTGGGGATGCTGACCTTGGTCGCCTTCGAGATCCCGACGGGGTTGCGGGCACTCATTGAGGACGTGGTGGTCGACGACGCCGTCCGGGGTTCGGGGGCGGGCAGCGCACTGGTCGCGGCCGCGCTGGCCCACGCGAGCTCGTTGGGCGCCCGCACGGTGGACCTCACCTCGCGTCCCCATCGCGAGGAGGCCAACCGCTTGTACCTTCGTATGGGGTTCGAGACCCGTGCGACCAACGTGTATCGCAAGACGCTCGACCGTTAGGGGTCGCAACCCGTCGCCGATGGTGGCGGATGTGAGAGAGACCGGCGAGACCGGTCAGGGCCGAGGAGGACCGAAGAGCAGGAAGGGGCACCTGGTGGGCGAGGGCATGCAGGGACGCAATTGGGTGCTGGCCGCGATGATCTTCGCGGTCGCCATGACGTTCATCGATCAGACGATCGTGTCGATCGCCGTGCCGAACATCCAGCGCGAGTTGGGGCTCACGTCGACCGGCGTGCAGTGGGTGGTCAACGCCTACCTGATCGCGCTGGCGGCACTCTTCGCCCTGGGCGGCCGACTCTCGGACATTTACGGGCACACCAGGCTGTGCGTCATCGGGGTGATCGTCTTCGTCGGCGCCTCGGTGATGTGCGGGTTGACGCCGAAGGGGTCTTTCGCCGAAGTGTGGATCGTGGGCTTCCGGGCCGTCCAAGGTGCGGGCGGAGCGCTCATGTTCCCCGCCGCCCTCGCCATCGTGGTCAACACGTTCCCCCTCCGCGAGCGGGGCAAGGCGCTGGCGCTGTTCTTCGGCATTGCCGGCGGCCTCACTGCGGTGGGACCGATCCTGGGCGGGTATCTCACCCAGTGGACCTGGCGGGCCATCTTCTGGGTCAACGTCCCCGTGGCGCTCATCGCGCTGGCGCTCATCGCCGTGTCGAAGCCGAAGACCGAGTACCGGCGCGCCCCGCTCGACTACCGAGGCGCCGTGCTGATCGCCGCGGGCATTTCGCTGAGCATCTTCGGGCTCCAGCAGTCGGTGCTCTGGGGATGGAGTGACCCGTGGATCTGGGTCTGCATTCTCGGCGGGCTGGCCATCATCGGCGTCTTCGTGGCCGTCGAGTTGCGCACGCCGTCGCCCCTCATTCAGGTGTCCATCTTCCGCACCCGGGCCTTCGCCGTGGAGAACGTGGTGCTGATGATCTCCATGATGGCCTTCATCCCGATCTTCTTCTTCGCCAGCGAGTACGCGCAGATCTCGTTACACGACACCGCCTCCCAAGCAGGCCTGTTCCTCTTGTTCTTCTTCCTGGGGTTCGTGGTGGCCGCCCAGATCGGCGGGCGGATACTCGACCGCGAAGGGGCCAAACGCGCCGTGGTGATCGGGTGCGCCATCGCGGCGGTCGGCTTCGGGATCTGGGCTTCAAAAGTGATGGTGCTGAGCTTCGACCAGCAGCGGATCTGGGTGATCGTGGCCGGGTTCGGCATGGGGATGATGCTCGGCCCGGCCAACACCGACGCGGTGAACCGGGCCGGCCGCCTGTCCTACGGGGAGGCCACCGGAATCACGCAGACGATCCGCAACTACGGGGCCAGCCTCGGTCTGGCTGCCTTGGGGACGGTGCTGCTCTTCAACTTTCGCTCGCACCTCACCACGTCGCTCCACCAGATGGGTGTCCCCGACGCCTCCACCGAGGCGAACCACATCGCCCAGTTCCAGCAGGGCGGTGGCCCGGTGTCCTCCATCCCGCACTACGTCTCGGTCGACTTCGCGCACGCCACCCAGACGGTGCTCTACGTGATGTGCGGCATCATGGGGTTCGCCGGCCTGGTGGCGCTGCGCGGCCTGCAGCGTGGTCGCCAGGAGGTGGTGCCGTCCATCCCCGAGTCGGCCACCTCGCCTGACCCTCGTTGAGCACCTTCATCACGCGCTACGACACGACGGGCCCGGGCGTGCGCCTGGCGGTCAAGGACCTGATCGACATGGCCGGAGAGCCGACCACCGCGGGATGCCGAGCGGTGTCCACCCGGGCCGGGCCGGCGTCCGTCGATGCGGCGTGTCTGACCGGGGCCCGCGCCGCGGGAGCGCGCATCGTGGGTCGCACCAACCTGCACGAGCTGGCGCTCGGGGTCACCGGCGTCAACCCGTGGTACGGCACGCCGGTCAACCCCCTCGACCCGTCGCGGGTGCCCGGCGGTTCGTCCAGCGGGTCGGCGGTGGCGGTGGCGACCGGCGAGGCGGACGTCGCCTACGGCAGCGACACCGGGGGATCGGTGCGCATCCCCGCCGCCTGTTGTGGAACCACCGGGCTCAAGACCACGTGGGGCAGGATCCCCCTCGGTGGCGTCCGGCCTCTGGCGCCCAGCTTGGACACCGTGGGACCGATGGCCCGCGACGTGGCCGGTCTCGTGATCGGGATGGAGCTGCTCGAGCCCGGGTTCAGCGTGCCACCCGGTCGGACCGACGGTCTGGTGGTGGGACGGGTGCCCATTGAGGCGGACCCGTCCATCGCCGCCGCCCTGGACCGGGCGCTGCACCTGGTCGGGTGGGAGTGCCGTCCCTTGCCGCTGCCCGAGTGGGGTGATGCCACGCGGCAGGCCGCCGTGCTGCTCGTGGCCGAGGCCTGGCACGCGAACGCCTGGTTGGTCGGCGAGGACCCCGACGGGATCGGGTCCGACGTGCGGGCCCGGCTGGCCCTCGGATCGGCGGTCGACGCCGCCGCCCGGCGCGCCGCGCGTCAGGTGCAGCGGCACTGGTCGGCCTCCCTGGCCCACGCCTTCACCGTGGTCGACCTCGTGGTCACCCCGACGCTCACCATCTTCCCGCCCCCCTTCGAGGACGCCGAGGACCTGCTGGTGGCTCGCTGCACCCTGCCGGTCAACCTGGCCGGGGTTCCCGCGGTCACCCTGCCCCTCCCGGCCCCGGGCGGGTTTCCGGCCAGCGTCCAGCTGATCGGGCCGGAGCGCAGCGAGGAACGACTCCTGGCCGCGGCCGCCGACCTCGAGGCGGCGGTGGCCGGCGGCTGAGCGGGCTCAGCCGGGGCGCAGCGAGTCGAGGATCTCGTCGACCATGTCGACGGTGGTGTTGGGGTGCAGGAAGGCGAAGCGGGCCACCGCCTCGCCTTCCCACGTGGTCGGGGTGACGAAGCCGATCTGGTCGTGCAACAGCCGCGCCGACCACTCGTCGTAGTCCTGGCGTCCCCAGCCTGGACACCGGAACAAGACGATGGAGAGCCCGGGCTCGCGCACCAGCTCGACGTGGGCCGAAGCGCGGATGCGCTCGGCGGCGCGGTGGGCGATGGCCAACCCCTCCTCCACCGCCTCTCGATACACGTCCGTTCCGTTCACGGCCAACGAGAACCACAGCGGGAGCCCGCGGGCCCGTCGGGTCAGGTGGAAGGCGTAGTCGCTCGGGTTCCACTCCTCGGGCCTCTCGGTGTGGAGGACCTCGAGGTACTGGGCGTCCTGGGTGTGCACCGCCTTGGCCAGATTGGGCTGGCGGTAGAGGAGTGCCGCGCAGTCGAAGGGGGCGAAGAGCCACTTGTGCGGGTCGACGATGAACGAGTCGGCCCGGTCGAAGCCGTGGAACTGGTCCCGCACCGAAGGGGCGAAGAGCGCGGCGGCGCCGCCGTAGGCGGCGTCGATGTGGAACCACAGCGCGTGCTCGGCCGCGACGTCGGCCACGGTGTCGAGCTCGTCGACCAACCCGGCGTTGGTCGTCCCGGCGGTGGCCACCACGGCGACGAGGTCGTCGCGGCGCGGATGACGCTCCAGCACATCCCGCAGCTCGGCGCCGGTGAGCCGGTGATCGCGCGTCGGCACGGTCACGGGGTCGACGCCGAGCACGCGCAGGGCCTTGCCGACCGAGGAGTGGGCGTCCTCGCTCAGGGCCACGGCCGGACGCGCCGGCGCCTCGCGGTGGCGGCGGTGCGCCGCGGTGTCGCGGGCCACCATGAGAGCGGACAGGTTTCCCGCCGAGCCGCCCGACACGAAGCAGCCGCCGGCACCGGGCGGGAAGCCCGCTTTGGCGGCCAGCACCCCGAGCGCCTGGTTCTCGGCCACCACCACGCCGGCGGCTTCCAGCCACGAGGTGCCGTGGAGCGACGAGCAGGACACGAACATGTCGAAGAGCAGCGAGGCCTTGGTCGGCGCGGCCGGGATGAAGGACAAGAAGCGGGGACTGTCGCAGGAGACCACCGCGGTGGCCAGCTTTTCCACGAAGAGCGCCAGTACCCCGGCGGCGTCGTTGCCCTCGGGCCGCATCAAGCCGGCGAGCTCGGCGTCGAGGGACTCGACCAGGCCGCCGTAGTCGAGCGCGACCGGGTCCATGGAGAGCCGCTGACGGCAGGCGCCGATGATCAGCTCGGTCATGGCTGGGTCGTAGCGGAACATCGGATTCCCCGTCACCCCGGCGGTTCCCCGGCCGCGTCCCGCCACGCCGCCTCGGCGCGGCTCGCCACCTCGTGCGTCGTCAGCCCCGTCTCAGCCGCCAGCGCGGCCACGTCGTCGAACTCGGGCTTGGCCCGCCAGCCCGTCACCTTCATGCGCACGGTCCTGCCTTCGACCACAACGTGGTCCGCCCGTCGGGCCTGCGGCCAGCGTTCCACCACCACGCCCCTGACCCCCATCGTGCCGGTCGCGCGCTCCATCTCGCGCCGCAACCTCTCGGCGTGCGCCGCGTCGCTCATCACGTGGAGCACGTGCCCCGGCCGTCCCTTCTTCATGACCACCGGGCTGACCCAGGCGTCGAGCGCTCCGGCGTCGAGCGCGCCAGCCATCGCGTGGCTCAGCTGCTCGCCGGTGACGTCGTCGAGGTTGGTCTCGAGCACGACCGCCACCTGTCCGCCACCCACAGAGGGCGCGGCCGCCCGCCAGCCGAGGACCACCTGCGTGCAGTTGGGCAGGTCGTCGAGCTCGGCCGTGCCGCCCCCGAAGCCCGAGGCGCGCACCTCCATGGCCGGGAGTGGTCCGAACACAGAGCACCACGAGGCCACGAGCGCGGCACCGGTCGGCGTGGTGAGCTCGACGGGCACGTCGCGTCCGTAGGTCGGAACCCCTTGGAGCAGACGCACCGTGGCCGGTGCCGGGTTGGGCAGCGGGCCGTGCGCGCTGCGCAGCATTCCGGTCCCGGTGGCGACGGGCGACGCGCAGACCTCGTCGACCCCGAGCACCTCGAGCGCGGCGGCGGTCCCCACGACGTCGACGAGCGCGTCGTGACCCCCCACCTCGTGCAGGTGGACCTCGGCGACCGCCATGCGGTGCAGAGCGGCTTCTGCCGTAGCCAGCGCGCCGAACACGGCGAGGGCGCGGGCCTCGACCCGCCGGGGGAGCACGGCGGCGCGGACGATCGCCTCCACGTCGGCGAAGGTGCGCGTCGCACCGTCCTCGGCCCGGACCACGGCGCGGGTGCAGGCCACCCCACCGCGCAACCCGTCCTCGAAGTGGAGGTCCCACCCGGGGAGCTCGAGCCGGCGGAGCATGGCGCGGATCTCGGACTCGTCCGCCCCGGCGTCAACCAAGGATCCGAGCGCCATGTCGCCGGCGATGCCGGCGAAACAGTGGAACCACGCCACCATGGACCTGCGCTGCCCCCGCGCCGCATCCTCGGCCTCGGGGTCCGTGCCGAGGCCAGAAGGCCCGTCCCCGGCGTGGGCCATCACGGCAGCAGCCGCGAGATGGCGCAGGCGGCGCCGTACCCGTTGTCGATGCCCACGACGACGATCCCCGACGAGCAGCTGGACAGCATGGCGAGCAGGGCGGTCACCCCCTCGAGCGCGGCGCCGTAGCCGGTGCTGGTCGGCACGGCGACCACCGGTGCCGGGGTCAGCCCGCCGACCACGCTGGCCAGCGCGCCCTCCATGCCGGCGATGACCACGATGGCGTCGGCCGCGGCAAGAGCGTCGACCTCGGCCAGGAGCCGGTGCAACCCCGCCACCCCGCAGTCGATCAGGACCCGGGCGGTGAAGCCGAGCGAGCTGAGAACCGCCGTGCACTCGGTGGCCACCGGCAGGTCGGCCGTCCCCGCGGTGACGACCACGACCGTTGCCGGGCGCGGCGGGGAGGGTCGGAAGGTGACGGTGCTCAATGCCCCGCTGTCGGCCACGGCGCCCGGCCCGTGCCCGATCTCGGCGGCCGCGGCGAGCGTGGCCTTGACCTGGGCCTCGGTCGCCCGGGTGAGCACCACGGGGCCGTCGCCGTTGGCCAGGAGCTCACCGACCACCGCCGCACAGTGCTCGGGTGTCTTGCCCGGTCCGTAGACCGCTTCGGGCAGACCCTGGCGTAGGTCGCGATGGTGGTCGACCCGGGCGAAGCCGAGGTCGGCGTAGGGGAGCCGACGGAGCCGGCGAACCGCCTCGTCGGGGGTGCAGCGGCCGTCGGCCACCTGCTCGACCAGCGCCTGCAGCGAAGAAGCGTCCATGACCTGCTCTATCCTGCCCGTCTGTGAACCCCCCTGCGTCCCACGTGGCCTATCTCGGTCCCGAAGCGACCTTCACCCACGAGGCGCTCCTCACCCAGGGGGACCTCCGCGGGGCCGAGCCGATCCCGCTGACCTCCATCACCGCCGTGCTCGAGGCCGTGGCCGACGGGTCGGTCGAACTGGGGTTCGTGCCCATTGAGAACGCCATTGAGGGGACGGTGAGCGAGACGGTCGACGGGCTGATCCACGACGTCGAGCTCCGCATTGAGCGAGAGGTGGTGATGGACATCCACCTCCATCTCATGGCGCGACCCGGCACGGCGCTCGAGGACATCACCTCGGTGGCCTCCTACCCCCACGCGCTCGCCCAGTGCCACAAGTTCCTGGCCCGTCGGCTCCCCACGGCCGAGCAGCGGGTGACCAACTCGACGGCGGACGCGGCCCGCCTGCTCGGCGAATCGGGCGGCTCCGACCAGGCCGCCATCGCCCCCAGACTGGCCGCCGAGCGCTACGGGCTCGCCGTGGTGGCCGAGGACGTCGAGGACCACCCCGAAAACCAGACGCGTTTTCTCCTCTTGTCCAAGGCGCACGTGCCCCGACCGAGCGGGCACGACAAGACCTCCATTGTGTGCTTCCAGCGGGCGGACCATCCTGGCAGCCTGCACGGGATTCTGGGCCAGTTCGCCGCCCGCAACATCAACCTGACCAAGTTGGAGTCGCGCCCCACCAAACAGGGGCTGGGCGACTACTGCTTCGTGATCGACCTGTCGGGTCACGTCGGTGACGAAGTCGTGGCCGACTGCCTGCGGGACCTGCACGCCGGCTTGGCCGGGGTGAAGTTCCTCGGCTCCTACCCGGCGGCCGGGGAGCACGGTCCCGAGCAGCGGCGCCAGGCCGATGCAGCCTGGCAGGCGGCCGACGACTGGATGCAGGAGATCCGCCGAGCCATCCGCTGATGCCCTGCTCGTCGTCGGGCGACCGTCTCCGTGCCGGCAGCCGGGACCGCAGCACCCGTACCGCAGCAGCTGACACAGCAGGCGCAGCGCTTCAACGTGCGCCCGGGATCGCGTCCGGGTTCAGGCCTCCTCGAGCGCGAGGGTGCCTTCGGCGACGAGTTCGGCCATGGGTTCGGCCACCGTTTGGCGCAGCGCGCCCCGGGCCGGGATCGTGACCAGAGCCACCACGGCCGTCAGAAGCAGCACCACTCCTGAGACCCCCAGCGCCAGGGCGAATCCATCGGTGAGGGCGGCCACCCCGCGGGCTCCGACGGCCGGCAACCCATCGAGCGCCTCGGTGGTGCGATTCGCGGCCACCGTGGTCAGCCCAGCCAGGCCGATGGCGGCCCCAACCGTGCGTGACGTGTTGAGCAGACCCGAGAGCAAGCCGGCCTCCTCGGGGTTCATCCCTGTGGTGGCGGCAACGGGCACCGGCATCATGGCCAGGCCCATGCCCACGCCCATGAGTACGAAGGGCCCGAACAGGTCGGGGAAGTATGTGCTGGTCGGTGAGATCCCCGACAGCCAGATGAGGCCTGATCCGGCGATGATGGCGCCGATGACGATGAGGGGACGAGGGCCGAAACGCGGCACGAGCCGCGCCGTGAGCTGGGAGACGACAGCGATGCAGATGGCCTGGGGAAGAAAGGCCACCCCGGTCATCAGCGGGCTGTAGCCGAGGACCTGCTGCGCGTAGAGAGACCCGAAGTACCCCGCCGCGAACAGCGCGGAGAACAGCATGAACATGATGACGTTGGCCCCCGCCACCGACCGGGAGCGAAGGATGCGCAGCGGCACCAACGGGGCCTTCGAGACCCGGGCCTGCAGGAACACGAACACACCCAGAAGCACGACGGCGCAGGCCAGCGGCGCGAGAACCTGGACCGAACGCCACGGATAGGTCTCGGTCCGTACGACGGCAAAGACGAGGGCGACCAAGCCGGCGGTCACGGTCACCGCGCCGCCGAGATCGAGTTTCCGCTGGATCGCGTCAGCCCGCGATTCGGGGACGAAGCGCCAGGCGGCGACGAGCGCGGCCACGCCCACGGGCACGTTCACGAAGAAGATCCAACGCCAGCCTGAGAGCTCGATCAGGACGCCTCCGACCAGGGCGCCGGTGGTGGCCCCGGCCGCGGCAACGGCGGTCCACATGCCCAGTGCCTTGGCCCGGGCCTTACCTTCTTTGAACGTCGAGGTCAGCACGGTGAGCGTGGCCGGGGCCAGGATGGCCCCGCCGAACCCCTGCAGGGCACGGGCTCCGACCAGCCAGGCCTCGCTCTGGGCGGCACCGCACAGGAGGCTCCCCAGCGTGAACACGGTCAGGCCGGTCATGAACACCCGGCGCCTGCCGTAGAGGTCGGCCGCCCGTCCCCCCAGGAGGAGGAACCCGGCGAAGGTCAGGGTGTAGGCATTGACGATCCACTGCAGGCCCGAGGCCCCGGCGTGGAACTCGTTCTGGATTGACGGCAACCCCAAATTCACGACCGAGATGTCGAGGACGACCATGAACTGCCCGACGGACACGATGCCGACGACGAGCCAGGCTGGCACGACGCGACCGCCCGGGAGCTCGACGGTCATCGCCCTCGGATGTTCGGACATGGATTCCCTCGTGCCGCGATCCCGCTCAGACGGGGAATCCGACCTGTCGGAGCCTACGGGGAACTCGCCTGCCCTCGAACCGCACGGCCGTGACCCAGAGATGTCGGCGATCCGGCGATGGCAGACTCGGGCTGCATGAGGGTCCAACGGGCATGAAGGTCCACCTCGTCGACGGCACCTACGAGCTGTTCCGGCATTTCTACGGGGCCCCATCGCACCGCAACGAGGCGGCCGAGGAGGTGGCGGCGGTTCGGGGCGTGGTGTCCTCGGTGCTCCAGCTCATGGAGGACGGTGCCACCCACGTCGGGGTGGCCACGGACCACGTGATCGAGTCGTTCCGCAACGACCTGTGGCCTTCGTACAAGACCGGTGAGGGCGTCGACCCCGACTTGTGGTCACAAGCCTGGCCTCTGGAGGACGCGCTCCGCCGCGCTGGGAGTGCACGTGTGGGCCATGGTCGAGCTCGAGGCGGACGACGCGCTGGCCAGCGCCGCCGCGGTGGCCGCAGACGATCCCGCCGTCGAGCAGGTGGTGATCTGCACGCCGGACAAGGACCTCGGGCAGTGTGTCAGCGGACGCCACGTCGTGCAGCTCGACCGGCGCAAGGACCAGCTGGTCGACGAGGACGGGGTCAGGGCCAAGTTCGGGGTGGGACCCGAGTCCATCGCCGACTACCTGTCCCTGGTCGGCGACAGCGCGGACGGCTTCCCCGGATTGCCGGGATGGGGGTCGAAGTCGGCCGCCACCGTGCTGGCCCGCTGGGTCCACGTGGAGGCGATCCCGCCGGCCGCCGAGGACTGGGAGGTCGAGGTCCGTGGCGCGGCCAAGCTGGCGGCGACCCTGCACGACCATGGGGACGAGGCGGCACTCTTCAAGCGCCTGGCCACCTTGTGCGTCGACCGCTCCCTGCTGACTCAGGTCGAGGAACTGCGCTGGGCGGGGCCGACGAGCCGGTTCTCAGAAGTGTGTGCCGCGCTGGACGCACCCGGCGTGCTCCGGCGGGCGCACGCTCTGTCTGCCGGACGCTGATCCCTTCGCGTCGGGACCGGAGATTACGCACATGCAGGTTCCCAGCGAGCCCGTCGATGCCGGCTTCGCCGTGAAGGAGGCACCGGATGTCACCTCCGATCTCCGTCGGGGCCTGCCGTCGCCAGGGCTCAGCGCTCAGGGCATGTGTGGGTATGGCACGCGTCACTGGGTCCGGTCATGCATGTCAATTTTGGATGTGACAAGGGTTTGGATGTGACAGGGCATCCATTGAGCATTTCAGACCACCCTTATGTCCCCGGGAATCCACGGCAGACGGTCCTCCTCAACCTTCGGATCACCCATCGCGGTAAGGTCCTTTCATGCGAATTCTGACTCTCGGCGTTGATGACGAGGGACGTTCATACCTGGTTGATGAGCGGGAGGTGGCGACGGCCAGCGTCATGCCCGGTGTGGCCTTTATGAGTCTCTTCTCAACGACCGAGAGCCCACCCGTTGCTCCTCGGCCGGGCACCGGAAACTTCGGCGATATGGGTTTGGTGCCGGGCGCCGTGAGTTGGATGGTGGTCGACATGGAGCCGTACTCGGAGGACGACGAGAAGACCCCCTTGGCGACAGAGATGCACTACAACAACACGATCGAGCTGTTCTGCGTCTTGGAGGGCAGCGTCCGCACCGTCCTCGGCCATGGTGTGCTCGAACTCGGGCCCGGCGATTGCGTGGCGATGCCCGGTGTGGATCACGCCACGTGGGCAGGTCCCGACGGCGCGCGAATGTTGTCGATCAGCATCGGGCTCGCACCTGGCGACTGAGCAGACCGCGTGACGTCCGGGTGGACGCCAACCCGGGCACGGGGCTCCCGAATCGCCGGTTGTCATCGCCTTGCCGGTCCTGGCGCTCGCCCTCATCGACGGTCGCCGACTCGTCGGTCGTCGGATCCTGGTGTTGGCTCGTTGGACTACCGGATCGCCGACGGTGGTTCCGTGCTTCTCCTCGGCGGCCAAGGTTCGTCGTTTCGAGATGAGAACACGGCTACGCGATTGTGAAGGACCGGTGAGTGCTGGCGGGTCTCGAGCACCCCTCTTCTCCACGTCAAATTTTCTAGGGCCAGAGTATGATGACGCGCTATGCGCATTCTCAGTCTCGGTGTTGACGATGAGGGACACTCATATCTGGTTGACGAGCAGGAGGTGACGCCTTCGAACGTCATGCCCGGAGTGGCGGTGACAAGTCTCTACACGACGTCGGAATGCCCACCAATTGCTCCACGGCCGGGGACCGGACACTTCGGCGATATGGGTTTGGCGCCGGGCACCGTAAGTTGGATGGTGGTCGACATGGAGCCCTATTCGGAGGATGACGAGCCAACCCCCCTCGCCACCGAGATGCACTACAACAACTCGATCGAGCTGCTCTGCGTCTTGGAGGGCAGCGTCAACACCATCCTCGGCCATGGTGCGCTCGATCTCCGGCCTGGAGACTGTGTGTCGATGCCCGGCGTGGATCACGCGACGAGGGCGGGTCCCGAGGGCGCCCGAGTCTTGTCGATCAGTATTGGGCTGGCACCTCGGGACTGAGCAGACTCGTATTGACGCGCGCCCTGTCGGGGGTTGTCCGCGCGCCGGCCCGAGTACCTCGTTCACGCTCGTGATCGAGAGAGGGCGTCGTCGCGGAAGAGCACGTGTTTCCTGTTCGACATCAGCGGAGCGGAAACTGGCCCAATCATCCGCTCGGGAAGGGCGGGCGGACCCACACCACGTCGAATCCAGTTCGCTGAGCGACATTGCCCAAGGACTCGCCATAAGCGAGCCGCTGTCACCTCAAGACCGACGTTCATAGTCAGTGGTTGCGCCATAGTGAAACGTTGAGGCGTGTTGGTAAGCCCCCCCGTGTGTGGGGAATGCGCGAGTCACCCCTTGACCAGAGCAAATGACAGCAATGTGATTTAGTTGGTCTGGGCAAGTCGTCCAGCGGGCGCACGGGGAGAACGCGATGAGCGAGACGCTGAACAGGGCCCTGATTCTCACGATCCTCCAACATGCGGAGAACTTCCCATGGAGGATGCAGGACAACGGGCTCATGGGTCTGCGTCTTGACGACCGGCGGGAGTACCGACTCCACGTCTGGGACCCGAGCTACTGCATCGTCGGGGAACCGCCCATCCACGACCACCCCTATGACTTCACGTCGACAATCATCGCCGGTGAGCTGACCAACACTCGGTACGAAGAGGACTCCGCAGGCGACAAGTACGTGCGCTTCCGGTACTCTCCGGGCGCCGAGGGCGAGCGGCGATCGGACACGGTGAGGTTGTCCTCCACGGCGACCACCTTCACTCGGGGCAGCCAGTATCGTCAGTTGGCTCACGAGCTCCACGCGAGCTGGCAACATCCCGGGACAGTGACCGCGATTCGGTGCCCATGGGTAGAGGCACCCGTGCTGACCGTCTGCGTTCGCGATAAGGGGTCCTGGCGTTCGGCGCACGGGCGAGACGCCACACGCGACGAAATCAAGAACTTCGCCGCCAAAGCTCTGGAGTGGTTCTAAAGGGTCCGTAGCTCTCCTGCCCGACGAGCCCACTCGGCACTGTCTGATCAGGCGGAAGCAGCACCGATGCGCAAGGGGATATCACCGAAGGGGTCGAGGTGGCGAGACCCGGTGGTACCCGTCGGCAAGTCACCGCCATCACCCGTGGGGCCGACGAGCACGGGACTTAGCCGTTTGCCAGAGACGGCGTTGAGCAGGTCGCGACGCACACCGGGGTCGTCCAAAGGCGAATGCCACAAGACTGCAAGCAAGCAAAATGTCGTTGGCCCAGCGACGGGAGACCTCAGTTTTGTGAAGGCGTCCGACGGGGTCCGGCTCCGCTGCGCTTCCTCTCCCTTCCCACGCACGAAGGTCGGTCGCTGTCGAACTGTCGCATTGGGCGCCCGGCCGGGTGTCGCTCGTTCCAGGATGGTGCCGTGCGAACCGGGTCAGACCCGCTGCCATTAGGGGACGGGGTCAGGCAGACGCAAGATCGTCGTTGTCCCAACAGTGATTGTGATGGGTGGCGTGATCGTGATCGGTGGCGTGATCGTCGTCGTCGTCGACGGCGGCAGCGTTGTACTTGTCGTCGTGGCACCGCTGGTCGTCGTGGTCGTGGTACCACGGGTCGTGGTCGTCGTGGCAACTGTGCTCTTCGTGGTCGCGGTCGTCGTCGGCGGCTTGGTGGTCGAAACCGCCACGATTCCAACCGGCGGACCGCTCGGAGCGTTCGTGACCGTCGTGCCCTTGAGAAGCGCACTCAGAAAGGCTGTCAAGAGGCCAGAGCCGGGCTCTGCCAGCGTGGTGGTGGTAGACCCCGGCGAGGTCGCCGCAGACGCGCCAGGTGATGCCGCAGGCGGAGCCGCCGCCGCCACGGGCGTGGGCGCCGGCACGACCGGCACCCCGGTCGCGCTATCAGCGCGCACAGGAGCCAGCGTCGGTGCCTGCGAATGATGCGAAAGCCGAGCGAACACCACGCTGGCGGCAATGACCACGACAAAGCTGAGGACGATATTGCGAGCGTGGTGCGGCACGTACGGCTTCTTGGCGCGACCGGCGCGGTAGTCACTCGCGATGCCGATGCCGATCAGCACGAACGGCGCGAGCACGCCCACCACACCGCCGAGGATCAACAACCGGCTGTGGTCGTTCATGTCGGCTCCCTCGAACCCGATCCCGCCAGATCAATGACTTACGTCATTTGGGGGATACCCCTCCAGGCCCGGAGTCCAACGGTTGGCCCAATCTGTTGTTCGGCCGTTGTGAAAGCCTCGCCAGAGGCATCCAGTTGTCACTCGACGGTTCTTCGCAATGTGGAGTGCAGCCGTCGTTCTGACGACCACGAGCAGGCGCCGAGCGGCGGGAGATGCGGTGTCAGTTGCCGGCATAGGAGGGCGGCACTGGGACACGATCTCGGCTCGCAACGGAGTGAACTTCGTGACGAATCCCGTCCTGCCTCCACTCGTGCCGTTCATGGGTAGGCAACTATCGCCAGCGCAGGAGAGGGCATCCGCCAGACCTGCCCTGAGGTCAGGGGAGGCGAATACCTCCCCACGTCACGCTCTCCGGTGTAACGCGAAGTGCCTCGTAACGCTGCTGCCGGGTTAGGGGAGGGTTTCGATGATCGCTATCACCGCATCCCGGCCTTGCTTCGCCCTCGGCGAGGCCCGCCGCATCTCGGCCGCGACTTGATCAGTGGCACCGGTCCTAGCCGCTCGACGTTGACATGTGAGTTGGGCGCCGCCGTCGGTGGGTACTGCAGAAACCAGACGGTGCAGAAGTATGTCGACCTTGCTCGAGGGCCGGTCTACTCGACCGCTGCGAATTTCATCACATTCGATACGAAGCGCCGACGGCCCTTGCAAGATGCTGTGGTCCCAAACCGGTTTCTCCCGGCGCGAGCAACGCACAACAGATCGTCTCGATCGCCTCGACACCGGAACCGAATCCGTTGTCGCAACGCTGCCCCCGTTTCCCAAACGGAGCCGACGGCCTCGTGCAAGGTCAAGGGGTCTACTTCGACTGGGCGCTCTACCTTTTTGAATCTCTCTTCCGTCTATATGGCTACCTCGGGTACTCCTCAACGGTGCGAGTCCCCGTGTCTTGAATGGACGGAACTTGTCGACAGTGCGAATGGTGGGTGTCGATCGTGAACGCAACTCGCATAGAGCGGGTATTGGGGAGCACGGTCCCCACGTGATGATGAGCCACCTGGCCGGGGGTTGGTGGACTGCCCGAAGCGCTGTCCCGTACGCGGCCCGTATGGGGCCGCCAAGGAGGGCGGAGGGCGGAGAAGGTGCGGATGAATTGCTGTCTTCTTCCACCACCTGACGAATCACTGCTTTCCGACGGCACCTCTTGCGTCTCCCCACCTCGAGCGACAAACTCAGGCGAACGTTGACCCGGAAGGACGGCAACATATGGCCGTGACCATTGAGCAGGCGATGCCGAGCCGTCGATTGGCCTTGGTGGCGCTGCTGCTCGTCGGTGCGGGCGTCGCTGTTTCATTGGGTGTCTACGCACGGGTCCATAGTCCCGCGGGGCGTCCGGTTTTCACCCTCGGGTTCTCGGGCATACTCCAAATGAAGGCCTGGCTGACCACAGCGGCCGCTTCGTTCCTCGTCGTCCAGCTGCTCAGCGCGCTGTGGATGTGGAACCGGCTACCCGGCATGGGGGGCGCCCCATCCTGGGTGTCAATCGTGCATCGATGGAGTGGATCGATTGCGTTTGTCATCACCCTTCCCGTCGCGTTCAGCTGCATCTGGGCGCTCGGCTTCGTCACCACCAGCTTGCGGGTGATCGTTCACGGCGTGGCCGGGTGCATGTTCTACGGCGCTTACGCCGCCAAGATGCTCGGACTCAGGATCAACAACCTTCCAGGGTGGGTGATCCCGGTGCTCGGCGGGAGTTTGCTCGGCCTCATGGTGGTGCTTTGGTCAACGGCCGCACTCTGGTTCTTCACGCGAACCGGCGTCCCGCTCACCTGAACGATGGAAGAGCTCACTTCTCGCCGGGCGGTGATCGGAGGGGCGATCGCCGCGGCTGCCGGGGTGGTCGGATACATCGTTGCCGCCCGAAGCGGGCTGAACCAGCCGAAGGCCGCCACGGCCGCGGCGAACGGCTACGGACCACCGGCCGCAGCCAGCGGGCAGATCCTCGCTCACGCCGACCAGGTGCCCCCCCAGGGCGGCGGACTGATCTTGAACAAGGATCTTGTCGTCTTGGTACGAGAGCCCGGCGGTTCTATCAAGGCGTTTTCAGCCACGTGTACGCACCAGGGCTGCACCGTGAACACGGTGAGCAAGGGGCTCATCATGTGCCCTTGCCACGGCAGTGTTTTCAGCGCGACGACCGGTGCAGTGGTTGCGGGACCTGCGCCTCGCTCGTTGCCGGCCATCGACATCGTCGTCCGGAGAGGTGATGTCTTCCGTGCGTGAGGCGCGCTCAAAGACCTGGTTGCGCTCGGCACCGACATGGTTGTGGTTGGCCGCCGCGGGATTCGCCATCGGGGCTCTCATCGCACTGTCCTGACGACGCAGGTCCTCGGCGACATCCCTCGGGGAACTTTCAACGCCAGCTCAACCAGCAGGCGGCCGTCGGTACGACCATCGCTGCTCTCAACTCGAAGCACCTTGGATCAGAATTTGTGGAAGGGCCCACGACACGCGAAGCGCACCTCGCCTTGAACCCCTCGCTCCCGAGCACGCGGGAGTGCC
The DNA here is from genome assembly GCA_963787485.1 of uncultured Acidimicrobiaceae bacterium. Classification (GTDB taxonomy): domain Bacteria; phylum Actinomycetota; class Acidimicrobiia; order Acidimicrobiales; family RAAP-2; genus Bog-473. The sequence goes on from CAWBDF010000005.1 coordinate 27,527, forward strand.
CCGGCGCCCCGATGGGGATGGTGCGGCTTGAGCCAGCATCGCTAGGGACTGATGTTGCGTTGCCCAGTCGGAACCAACCTCACCTCGGTGAGAGATGACAGAGTGGACGGCGGGGATCAGGCCGATTTAGAACTGAGCCGGGGCCGAACAGAGACAGAAGTTTACGTACTGCGTCGATGACTTTGAGGCCTGCCTCGCCTGCCACCCCGGCATCGGTTCCAGGGGCTAGGTTCACTCGCGCTCGTGGTCCCAGATTTATGAATTTTTTGGGTTGGGGTAGGGCACGCCTACCGTGCCTCGTCGCCGATCTTGGGCACAATGACCTGGGGTGTCGCCAGATGCACTTTTCTTCGGATTGTCCGAGGTGCTCTCATCATCTCGGAAATGAACGTCCCCTTCGAGATCCTGTGGACAACGAAGCCGTCGACACCGTGACAGCCGAACCGGGACTTCACCTGCTCCGTTTCTCAGGGCCGTCACCGAGTTCAGGTGAGATACGACGCCGAGAACGCCAGGTCGAATGAGGTTGACGTCCAGATAGGAGCGGGTCAGACGGCGGACGCAGCCATCGACCGGCCGTCGGGCTATCCAGACAGCGGAACTGCGGGATGAACCCCTGGGGGTCTCTTCGCCCTACTTCCGGTTGACCGGCAGGTGGTAACTCAGGAGGATGAGTCGCGCTCCGCTACCGAGCACCGGCAGGTCTTGCGGCGGTGGAGGCGAAGGCCCGGCGCTACAACGATTCTCCTCGTTGATCGTCGGGAGCCACTGAACCGGTGACCGCGATCGCCGAGCCGTGGCCAGTTCCGATGGAGAAGATCCCGTTCGAGAACCTGGCGGAGTTGCGCTATGTAGCCAACCTGAATGCCGTACAGACAATCGCCGCGGCGGACCACCACGGCGTGGCATTGACCGAAGACTCGATCGCGAAGATGGTCGCGCTCCGCGCCACCCTCGGTCCCGAGCGGACATCCCGACGCCCCAGACGAGCGAAGGAACGGTCAGCGTTGAAACAGGTCATGGCGGTCGATCTGCCTGAAGCAAGGGCCATTGATCTGGCGGGATCGGGTTCGAGGGAGCCGACATGAACGACCACAGCCGGTTGTTGATCCTCGGCGGTGTGGTGGGCGTGCTCGCGCCGTTCGTGCTGATCGGCATCGGCATCGCGAGTGACTACCGCGCCGGTCGCGCCAAGAAGCCGTACGTGCCGCACCACGCTCGCAATATCGTCCTCAGCTTTGTCGTGGTCATTGCCGCCAGCGTGGTGTTCGCTCGGCTTTCGCATCATTCGCAGGCACCGACGCTGGCTCCTGTGCGCGCTCGATAGCGCGACCGGGGTGCCGGTCGTGCCGGCGCCCACGCCCGTGGCGGCGGCGGCTCCGCCTGCGGCATCACCTGGCGCGTCTGCGGCGACCTCGCCGGGGTCTACCACCACCACGCTGGCAGAGCCCGGCTCTGGCCTCTTGACAGCCTTTCTGAGTGCGCTTCTCAAGGGCACGACGGTCACGAACGCTCCGAGCGGTCCGCCGGTTGGAATCGTGGCGGTTTCGACCACCAAGCCGCCGACGACGACCGCGACCACGAAGAGCACAGTTGCCACGACGACCACGACCCGTGGTACCACGACAACGTCGCCGCGATCAACGACGACGACAACCAGACCGCGGACGACGACCACCATTGCGACGACGACGACCGTGCCTACAACGACGACGACAGCCACAACGGTGCCGGTGACCACGACAACGGTGCCGGTAACCACGACAACAGCCACGACGTTGCCGGTGACGACGACAACAGGAGCGCCGTGACCAACGACCGTCTGCGCCAGATCGGAGCGCGGATGATGGTGGTGGTGGTGGTTGTCCAACAGGATCTTCAGCGGCGCAAGAGGGGAGCTCTTGGAGCCTTCGTGATGCACGATTGGCCCGGGCGGTTATGGCACCACCGCCTCACGCGTCGTTTGGTTGAATCGTGATCTCTTCGGAGCCGCCTCCTTGTTGGCGCAGCCGTCGAGTTCCCGGGCACCTTTTCTCTGTGCTGGCCGACATGCTTTCGCGGCTCCAGGACGCGTCGTCGAAGCTGACCTTCAGGCGACAGTTGTCGCAAAACTGAGGGCGTGTGACGCGTTGTGCATCCACTCGGTGGTGCGCCAAGTTCGACTGCCCTCAAGCCTGTCGATTTTCATGCCGTCACCTACGTTGCCGATGAAACCAGGATTGGCTCCGAGTCATCGGAGGGGGGGATGATCTCGGCCGACTCGATCTCGATGCGGGGCAGCCAGTTGAGCCAGCTCGGGAGGTACCAGCTGCGCTCGTCCAACAGGCTCAGCGTGGTCGGCAAGACAACCGAGCGGATAAGCGTGGCGTCGAGGAGGAGAGCGACGGCCACCCCGAACCCCATCTGCTGAAACATATCGAGCTGGCCCCGGGCAAACCCAGAGAACACCACCACGATGATCAACGCTGCGCCCGTGATGATCTTGGCGGTCGATGAAACTCCGCCGACGACGGCCTCGGTCGTTGAACCTGTCAGGTCGTAGCGCTCCTTGATCCGGCTCATCAGGAAGACCTGATAGTCCATCGACAGCGCGAAGAGCACCGAGAACAGGAATAGGGGGACCCAGGCATCGATGGCGGTCACCTTCTCGAAGCCGAAGAAGCTCGCGCCCACGCCGTGAATGAACACCAGGGTCAAGAGACCGTAGGCAGCACCGACGGACAGCAGATTCAACAGGATGGACACGATGGCGATCATCAGTGACCGGAAGGCGATCAACAACAGAATGAAGCTGAGGCCCAGCACGAACAGCAGCACGTACGGAGTCGGCGCCGATACGGCGCTGAAGTAGTCGGCTGTCTCTGCGGTCTGCCCCCCGACATAGACGCTGGCATGAGAGCCGGCGAAGTTCGAAGGAATGAGGTCTGAGCGCAGGTGACGCACGGCGGCCACGTTCGCGCTGGACACAGCATCACCTCGGATCGGGACGGTCAGCGCAAGGAGCTTTCCGTTGGCCGACGACTGGATCTGGCCGGACCCGAACGGAGGATCGCTGGCGAGCACTGCTTCGAGCCTCGACAGGTCTCCCCGGGTACCCGAACCCCCGCCAACAGCGACGACCTCGACCGGGTTTGGATCCTGGTTCGGGAAGTAGCGCTGCATCGCTACGTAGCCCTGCTTGGACGGAACGCTGTTGGGAAGAGTCGCCACACCGCTCTGCCCGATGTGGAGGCCGAGCAACGGTACCGCCAGAGCCAACATCAGGCCGACGGTCGCCACCAGCAGGACCACGCGGTGACGAAGGACCCCTTCAATGAAGGCCCGCCAGATCCGGGACTCGCCAGTGTCGGTGCTGCCGAGGTTTCTCCCAACGATGGGCAGGCGTCCGGAGTTCACCCGATCGCCCAGCAAGTGGAGCATGGCCGGAAGAAGAGTGAGCGCTGCAGCCACGGAGACGACGCCGACGATCACTGCTCCAGCAGCCAGACTACGGAGAATGTTCGTGGGCACCATGAACATGCCCATGAGGGCAATCACGAAGGTGGTGCCGCTGACCAGCACCGCGCGGCTGGCGGTCGCAGCAGTCCGCTGAATGGCCGCCTCCTTGTCCAGGCCAGCGGCTCGTTCTTCGCGGAACCGGGAAATGACGAACAATGAGTAGTCAATCCCGAGCGCCAGGCCCATGCCAGTCATCATGTTGACGATGAAGACCGAGAGGTGGAACTCCTCCCCGACCAGGGTGGCGATTCCCAAGCCGACGAGTATCGACAGAACGGCCATCAGCACGGGCATCAGTCCGGCCACCACGGCACCGAACACCAGCAAGAGGACCACGATGGCAATCGGCAGGCCAAACTCGACCTCACCGTGTTGGAGGTCGCTCGCCGAGAGGGTGTTGAAGTCGTTGCCCACCGTGTGTTCGCCCGTGACTGCCACCGAAAACCCACCGTTCCCGTTGGCCGACTGCGCCGCATGAACAACCGGCTTGATGTCAGCGTCACTCGCCGCTCGCAGTGGGATCAGGACCGCGTGATCGTTGGATGACACCAACGGGCTGCCCGGGCTCAGGTCGGTTGCGACGTTGGTGATGCCGGGATTCGTTCGGACCTTGGCCGCAAGCTGTTCGGCGAATGCCTGGAAGCTGGGGCTGGTTGCCGTGGACCCGCTCGAACTGACGACGATGACGTCGGTCGGTTTCTGTCCTGCTGCGGCCCCAATGGCTTGGTCATAGAGCACCTTGGCCTGGCTGGACTGCGTGGCCCCCACCACGTGGGCACTGGTGGTCAGACCTTTGAGCGACGTGCCGACCAAGACCAATGAAACCAGGACGACCAAGCCCCAGATGGCGAGGGTGCGGCGGGGGCGCCGGGAGCTGGCCGCGGCCAGCCGCTGGGTAAGCCCCAAAGAGGAACTCGAGGAACTCTTCATGACGGCACCGTCCGTTCGTTGGCGGCGTCATTGCCAAGGGCGTCGTCAGGAGGATTCCCCGCGGTCGGAGAGTGACCTTTCGGCGATGGTACTCCGACCAAATGACTGTTGCTCAGGCGACAGATCCGTGCGTCCTCCAGCCAGTCGTCGGCGATGGTGGAGTCGGCCCCCTCGGCGGGGATGAACAGCCATGCGGCGACGTAGAGCGGGATGGCTACCGCAGCGAGGAAGCACAGGACGACCATGCCGACCCGCACGACCGACACTTCGAGGCCCAGGTAGTCGGCAAGGCCCGAAGCCACGCCCCCAAGGACCCTGTTGTCGACGGACCGATGGAGGTGCCGGAGCCCCTCCTCATCTCTCTGCTGCGACTTGATGCTCATGGGACGGCTCCAGTTCGAGTAAATCGTGAGCGGCGCTCTCGATGTAGAGCAGTATTCTCCACCTGAGCAGCACAGTCAAGAGCGATGCTCACTATTTGGTGCATCGCTCACCTTCTGTGACAGACTGAGCCCATGTCACCGAGCACCGGCCTGCGAGCGAGAATGCGTGCCGAGCTCACGCAGGAGATCAAGGACGAGGCTCGACGGCAGTTGGCCGAGGCGGGCGCAGCCTCACTCTCACTCCGTGCCATCGCTCGCCAGCTCGGCATGGTGTCGTCGGGGATTTATCGCTACTTCAAGAGCAGGGACCAGCTGCTCACGGCGCTGATCATCGACGCCTACGACGATCTTGGTGCCACCGTCGAGGCGGCCGACGTCTGCTGCCAGCGCACCGAGTTCGCCCAACGGTGGAACGCCTCCTGCCATGCGGTGCGTCACTGGGCGTTGGCGCACCCTCATGAGTACGCCCTTATCTACGGTTCGCCCGTTCCCGGCTATAGCGCCCCTGAGGACACCATCGTCCCAGCCAGTCGGGTGACCCTGGTTCTCGTCGCCATCATCAGCGACACGGCCGGCGCCGGTCAGCTTCGCAGCCCCTTCATCTCGGAATTGGCGCCGGACCTCTCGATTGCAGCGGAAGCCGAGGCGTCCCGCATTGAAGCGATCGCACTACACGGTGTGCCCATGGACGCCATCATTCGGGCGCTGGCGGCATGGACGCAGCTCTTTGGAGCGGTGAACTTTGAGATCTTCGGGCGCCTCGTCGGTACTGTCGAGAATGTCGACGCCTTGTTTGACCAAACGGTGAAGGACATGGCTGCCTTTGTGGGCATTGCTAATCAGCCATGAACAATGATGCGTACGACCTGGTGCACGAGGACGTCGATCGGGCTATAGCTCGCTCGGATCACAGCTGCCGGGTTTGAAAAAGCAGCGCGAACGGGCGGACTGAGCGGAGGGAGTGGGATTCGAACCCACGGAGGCTTGCACCTCGCAGCTTTTCAAGAGCTGTGCATTCGTCCGCTCTGCCATCCCTCCGAACGGCTCATGCTACCGACCACGTGATGTCCACCTCAGGGTTCCGACTCGGAGGTCTCGGCCGACTCGCTCGCCCACTCGGCCAGCTCCACCACGACCCCCGGACCGTCGAGGAACACCAGCTTGCGCTCGTGGTAGTCGAGGACGTCATTCCGAGGTGACACCCCGTGGGCGGCCAGGTGGTCCAGCATCGCCCTCAGGTCGTTGACTCGGAAGCACACGTGGTTGAAGCCGGTCCGGGTGAGCGTCCCGGCGCCCGGATCGACGCTGGCCTTGGGTTGATGGAAACGGAGGAGCTGGATCTCCTGGTGTACCGCCGCATCTTCAAGCACCAACGTGACGTGGTCGGACTCCCACTGCGAGATGCCCATGTAGTCCGACACACGAGGGCCCGACGCCACCACGGCAACGTGTTCGCGGAAGCCGAGCAGTCCGAAGAACCGCTTGGCGGCACCGAGGTCCTCGACCACGACGGTCATATGGTCGAACCCTTCGTTTCTCGGTTCCTTCCCGAGGTAGGTCACCTGCGCGCTCCCTCGTGCTCGCCGAATCGTGTAGGCCCCGCGGTGGCGCGACCCCGACTCAGCTCTTTGCGCTCTTGCGTTGGCGCGCTCGGATCGGCTGGTCCAGGACCACCTTACGCAGGCGCACCGCCTTGGGCGTGACCTCGACGCACTCGTCCTCGGCGATGAACTCGAGTGCGTGCTCGAGGGAGAACGACAGGGCCGGCGTCAACCGCTCGAACTCCTCGGCCGTCGACGAGCGGATGTTGTTCAGCTTCTTCTCCTTCGTCGGGTTGACGTCCATCTCTTCGGCCCGGGCGTTCTCACCGACGATCATGCCCTCGTAGACCTCTTCGGCCGGGCCTACCACCAAGGTGCCCCGCTCCTGGAGGTTCATCAGGGCGAAGGTGGTGGTTACGCCGCGACGGTCGGCGACCATGGAGCCGTTGCGCCGGGTGCGCAGCGCGCCGTGCCAGGGTTCCCAGCCGTCGAAGACGTGGTGCAGGATCCCCGTGCCGCGGGTCTCGGTGAGGAACTCGGTGCGGAACCCGATGAGTCCCCGGGCTGGGACCCGGTAGTCCAGGCGTACCCACCCCGTGCCGTGGTTCACCATCTCGAGCATGGTTCCCTTGCGCAGCGCCAGCAGCTGGGTGACCACACCGAGATATTCGTCGGTCACGTCCACGCTGACCCGCTCCACCGGCTCGTGCACCACGCCGTCGATTTCGCGGGTGACCACCTGGGGCTTACCCACGGTGAGTTCGAACCCTTCGCGCCGCATTGTCTCCACCAAGACGGCCAGTTGGAGCTCGCCGCGCCCGAGCACCTCCCACATGTCCCGCCGTTCGGTTACCGCCACCCGCAGTGACACGTTGCCAACCAGCTCGGCGTCGAGACGCGCCTTGAGGAGCCGGGCGGTCAGCTTGGTGCCGTCGTGGCCTGCCAGGGGGGACGTGTTGACGCCGATCGTCATGGCCAGGCTGGGCTCGTCAACCGTGATCACCGGCAGCGGTATTGGATCGTCGGGGTCGGCGAGGGTCTCGCCGATGGTGACCTCGGCCAATCCGGCCACCGAGACGATCTCGCCGGGCCCGGCCGATTCCGCCGGCACCTGGTCGAGGTTCTCAGTCACGTAGAGCTCGGTGAGCTTCGCCCTTTCGACCGAGCCGTCAAGCCGGCACCACCCGACGACACTCCCTTTTGTCAAGGTGCCATTGTGCACCCGGCACACGGCCAGCCGGCCGAGGTAAGGAGAGGCCGACAAGTTGCACACCAGGGCCTGGAGCGCCGAGCTCTCGTCGTAGAAAGGCGCGGGCACATGGTCCACGATCGCCTGCAGGAGCGGGTCGACGTTCTGGCCCGTCACCCCTGCTTCCGTGCTGACCCAGCCCGCCCTGGCGTTGGCGTACAGGATGGGGAAGTCGATCTGGTCCTCGTCGGCGTCGAGGTCCAAGAAAAGTTCCTCGACCTGGCGCACCACCTCGTCGACGCGGGCGTCGGCCCGGTCCACCTTGTTGACCACCAGCACCACCGGCAGGCGCGCCTCGAGCGCCTTGCGCAGTACGAAGCGGGTTTGGGGCAGCGGGCCTTCGGACCCGTCGACCAGCAGGAGCACGCCGTCGACCATGGTCAGGCCACGTTCGACTTCCCCGCCGAAGTCGGCGTGGCCCGGTGTATCGACGATATTGAGCTTGACCCCGCGCCAGCGCACCGCGGTGTTCTTCGCCAGAATGGTGATCCCCTTCTCGCGCTCGAGGTCGCCTGAATCCATGACCCGGTCGGTCAGCTGCTGATGCGGGCCGAAGGCGCCCGTCTGGCGCAGGAGCGCGTCGACCAGCGTGGTCTTGCCGTGGTCGACGTGGGCCACGATGGCTACGTTCCTGATGTCCTCGCGCCGCCCCATGGGGCAGCCAACGATAGAGGACGTTTTGGTGGGCGAGGCGCGAAGCCCGTTTCGACGGTCTGTCGTCTCAGGCGGCGCTGGCGGGAGCCACCCCCGGACCGGCCAGCACCAAGTCCACCGCCCGGGCACCCAGGGTGAGCACCGCCGGCTCGGGCTCGACGGTCACCGCCCGTCCGAAGTCGGGCCACCATCCGATCACCCGCCCCGGAGCGCTCCGGCCTCCGGTCCGCAACGTGTCGACCAAGGTCACCAGGGAGAGCTCGGCCCGTACCGACTCGCGGCGCGGCCCCGAGAGCACGACGAGCGCGGCGTGCTCGCTGCGGACGTCGGCCCGCCCGCGTAGGGCGAGCAGTGCAGAGTGAGGGCTGTCCCACCACCGGTCCCGCCCCACGACCGGCGACGCCAGGGCTGCCCAGTCGAGCGCGCACCACAGGCGCGTCACCCATGTCACCGCGGCCGCGCCGACCGTGGCCAACCCGGCTGGCGGCAGGCCGGCTACCCAGCGGTCGAGTTGCGACGCGCATGGGTCACCGTCTCGCACGAGCGTGGAGCTCTCGGCCAGTCGGGTGCGGACCGCCTCGCTCGGCGACCGCGCCGCGCCTCGGAGGAGGTGTCGCAGGGCGGCCCAGCCGATGGGACGACGGGCAGTGCGCGAGCTCCAGGCGAAGGGCACGGGGTCGGCGAATTCGCCCGACTCGAGTGCAGCACGCACGTCGTAGTCGGTCACCCGGAACGGTCCTGAGCCCCGGCGACGAACCGCCAAGCTGGCTAGTTGGCTCGACGCGTCGTCCAGGGCACGCCGCCAGGCCATCGGGTCGGGTGGGGCCACGGAGCCCTGCATCAGGTCGGTGAGTCGCTCACGCACTCGCAGCGGCTTCCCGTGAGAGCCAAGCGGCCAGGTGGGAGGTGACGGCCCGGAGGTGTTCGGCGCGTACGTCCTCGACGCCCGAGCGCCCCGAGGCGGACTCGAGCAGAGCGATGCGGAACGGCGGCGTCCCGTTGCGCACGGTCTCGAGCAGCGCCAAGTAGTGCAAGATCCGCCGTTCCCGTGGCCACGCATCACCCGTGGAGAGGCCCAGCGCACACAGCGACGCGGTCGCCGGGTGGGGAACGCCGACGACGAGATCGAACCTGCCATGCAGGACGATGCGCCCACCGGCAAGCGGGACGGCCACCCGGTCGTCTGTCCGCGGCATCCAGGCCGGGGCCAGTCGGGGCACCAGCGCGACCAGATTTTGGGCGTGCACGGCGAGAGCTTCGGCCAGCACGGTCCGGTCGAGCGGGGCAAGCGCCCGCACCTCGGAGACCAAACGGGCGTGACCGGCCGCTTCCATTCCGGCCAGCGCATCGGACATCGGATCGTCGATCGTTCCGGTGTGTACGAGCTGACGGAACAGTGCGTGTACAAGAGGTGAGAGCAACGGCCAGGCGGACGGGGCGGCGTTGTCTCCAAGAGCTCCGAAGTTTCGCGATGTGGCACCCCGGGGTGCGTTCTCGAGCAGGGGGCGTGGTCCCAGGAGGAGCGGAGGTGCGTGCTCGCCGCGTCGGGCCACCAGGTCGAAGGCCGCGTCCTCGAGCCATGCTCGGAGACCGCCGGACAGGCCGGGCTCGAAGTTCGGTCGCGCCGCGACGTTTCCCCGGAGGAGCGTAAGGAGATCGTTGCCCGTCCTGCCCGGGGTTGGGGCAGGGTGGCGGCGCGCCAAGCCGGTCTCGATTCGAGGGTCGGGGGCCACGAGCACCATGGGACCAGCGTGCCGGGCGGGTGTGACAGCCTCTACCCTGGCCTGTGCATGGCTCTTGCCCGCGTCCTTGCCGCGTCGGCCGCCAACGACGTGTTCTACGCGATCTTCGGGATCTTCGTCGTAGCCATGATCGTGCTGGCCGTGGTGGTGATCGTGTGGGCCGTGCGGCACGACGTCGCTGGGCGCGCCGCCTGGCGCGAGCGCCAGCAGGAGCGGGGCTATCCCCCTCAGCCTCCCGGAGAAGGACCGTGACCGAGGTCCGCGCCATGGGCCAGGGGAGGTCGACACGCAATGGCGACGCTGCCGTATACGGCCCACCGCGTCTACGGCCCACCGCGTCTACGGCCCACCGCGTCAGTACGGCCCACCGCGTATACGGCCCACCGCGTATACGGCCCACCGCGTATACGGCCCACCGCGTATACGGCCCACCGCGTATTCGCCCCACCGCGTATGCGGCCGACGGACACACCGATGAAACACCCATGAGCGACCCGCGTCAGAGCCGGGCCAACCGCCTCCTCGCCTGGTTGCGAGCCCGCGCTCCAGGTGACCGATCAGAGGATGGCCGACGTGCCCCCGGGCGTCCACGCACCGCCTTCGTCCTGGCCGGCGGGGGGAGCCGCGGCGCGGTCCAGGTCGGGATGCTCGAAGAGCTGATCCGGCGGGGCATTCGGGCCGACCGGGTGTACGGCGCCTCGGTGGGCGCCATCAACGGAGCCTCGTACGCCGGCAACCCCACCTTGGCCGGGATCGAGCGCATGGGGGAGGTCTGGCGCGACTTGAAAGGGCCCGACATCTTCCCACGCGGGACCTTCGACGGGCCGTGGGCGTTCTTCCAGAAGCGGACGGCGGTGCACGCCAACAGCGGGCTTCGCGCGGTAATTGAGGCGGGGCTGGACTACGAGTACCTCGAAGACGCCATGATCCCGATCGAGGTGGTGACCACCTCGCTCACCGACGGCCGGGAGCGCTGGATCAGCCGGGGTCCGGCCACCGACGCCATCTTGGCCTCGTCGGCCATCCCTTCCATCTTCCCGCCGGTCACCATTGAAGGAGACGTGCTCATTGACGGCGGGGTGGTCAACAACGTGCCCATCAGCCGGGCTCTCGAGGCGGGATGTGACCGTATCTACGTCCTGTTATGCGGCCCTCTGCACTACCAGCCGCCACCCCCGCGGCGGCCAGCCGAGGCGGTGCTGACGGCGTTCTTCGTGGCGATCCATGCTCGATTCGTCCGTGAGCTCGCCGCACTCCCCCCAAATGTCGAGCTGATCGTCTTCAGCGGAGGCGGTGAGCCGTCGGGCCAGTACCGCGACTTCTCCGCCACCGGGGCGCTCATTGAGGAAGGGCGTGCCCAAGTAGCCCGGGTGCTCGACCTCGATACCACCCCCACCACCACCACGGGCGACACCACCGACACGCCGACGCCCACACCGACACCGGCGCCGGGGCCCGAGCCCACCGAGCCCGGTTCGGCGCCTCCGGTCTCGACATCGACTCCAGCCATGCCGTCGTCGTGAGCACGAGCGACCAGCACTACCTGCTCACCAACGACGCACCGGAGGCAATGGACCGCTTCACCGCCTTCGCCACCCTGTTCGACCCGGTGACCTTTCGACACTTCGAGCGCGTCGGCCTGAGCGAGGGTTGGCGCTGCTGGGAGGTCGGAGCCGGCGGGACCTCCGTCGTGCGCCACCTGTCTGAGCAGGTCGGTCCGGCGGGCCACGTGGTGGCCTCCGACATCAACGTGGGGTGGGCAACCGAGGCCTCCGCCCCCAATGTCGCCGTCGTCGAACACGACGTCGCCGCCGACCCGCCCCCCGAAGGGCCCTTCGACCTGGTCCACGCCCGACTGGTCCTGGTGCACGTCCCAGAGCGCGACGTGGCCCTGGCCAACATGGCGAGCGCGCTCCGGCCGGGCGGGGTGCTCCTGGTCGAGGACGCCGACCCGGCCCTCCAACCGCTGAGCTGCCTGGAGGAAACCGGTCCGGCCGAAGAGCTGGCCAACCGCATCCGGCGGGGATTTCGCGCCTTGCTGGCCGAGCGAGGGGTGGACCTGGCCTACGGCCGGTCCCTGCCTCGCCGACTGCGGGCCGTCGGGATGGTGGAGGTGGCGGCCGACGCGGTCTTCCCGGTGAGCGACCCGGCCTGCGCCGTCCTCGAGACGGCGACGGTGCTGCTGATCCGTGACCAGCTGCTCGAGCTCGGGGTGGTGACTGCGGCCGAGGTCGAACGGCATCTCGCGGCAGTGTCCGCGCGGCGGCTGGACCTGACCCAGCCGCCGCTGATCTCGTGCTGGGGCCGCCGCCCCGGTCCCGGCTGACGGTCGGGGGCGGGGTGCGGACGCGCTCGTCACTGCTCCCTGGTGAAATGGAGGGGTGACCGACGCCACCGTGGACGTGCCCGAGATGGCCCCGGGGCCCCGTGGCCCCGCCGGGCCAGCCTCGCTCTTCCACCCCGCGGTGGCGCGGTGGTTCGACCGGCGCTTCCCGGCCGGGCCGACGCCGCCGCAGACCCTGGCCTGGCCGCACATCGCGGCAGGACGCGACGTGCTGGTGGCCTCGCCCACGGGTTCGGGCAAGACGCTGACCGGGTTCCTGGTCGCCATCGACGCCGCTTACCGGGCCGCGGCGGCGGGCACCCGATCCGGTGGCGTCCCCGAGGTGCTCTACGTCTCCCCACTGCGGGCGCTCGCCGTCGATGTGCACGAGAACCTGCACGTCCCGCTGGCCGAGATCCGCGAGGAGGCGGCTGCCTTGGGCTGTGCCGACCCGGGGTTGCGCGTGGCGGTGCGCACGGGCGACACGCCGCCCGCCGAGCGCGCCGCCATGACCAAGCAGTCACCCGATCTGCTCGTCACCACGCCCGAGTCGCTCTACCTGCTTCTCACCGCACCGTCTTCGCGGCGCCTGCTGCGCGGCGTGCGCACGGTGATCGTCGACGAGGTGCACACGCTGGCCCGCGACAAGCGCGGCAGCCACCTCTCCCTCAGCCTCGAGCGGCTCGACGCGCTGGTGACGGAGAGCGGCGGCCGCCTCCAGCGCATCGGGCTCTCGGCCACCCAGCGTCCGCTCGACGTCGTGGCGCGCCTGCTGACCGGCGTCCACGAGGGGCGGCAGCCGCCGGTCGTGGTCGACTGTGGCCACGCCCGCGATCTCGAGGTGTCCATTGAGCTGCCGGCCTCGGAGCTCGAGGCGGTGATGAGCGGCGGGCAGATGTCCGACATCCTCGACCGCATCGCCGAGCACACCCGCCACCACCGCACCACCCTGATTTTCGTCAACACCCGTAAGATGGCCGAGCGCGTGGCGCACCAGTTGGCCGAGCGACTGGCCGGCGAAGAAGCACCCTCCGACGACGTCCAAGCGTCGCTGGCTCACGACGACGTCGATGCGTCGTTGCGCGTCGCCGCGCACCACGGCAGCCTCTCCGCGGCCCGGAGGCGCATCGTCGAGACCCGATTGCGCGCCGGCGACCTGCGCCGCGCTCGTCGCCACGGCGTCGCTCGAGTTGGGCATCGACGTCGGTCCCGTCGAGCTGGTGTGCCAGATCGGCTCGCCGCGCGCCATCGGGACGTTCCTCCAACGTGTCGGCCGGGCCAACCACCACCGCGACGGGACTCCCGCCGGCCGGCTGTACCCCACGACGCGCGACGAGCTGGTCGAGTGCACCGCGCTGCTGGCCGCGGTGCGTGAGGGCCGGCTCGACCTACTCGAGCCCCCGGTGGCCCCCCTCGACGTGCTGACCCAGCAGCTGGTGGCCGAGGTGGCGGCGGCCGGCGAGTGCGACGTGGAAGAGCTCTGGTCCATGACGCGCCGCGCCGCGCCGTACGCCGGGCTGGAGCGAGCGGCCTTCGACGAGGTGGTCGCCCTGGCCAGCTGGGGGATCGAGACAGGCCGTGGCCGTCGGGGCGCCCATCTCCACCACGACGCCGTCAACGGTCGCCTGCGGGCCCGGCGGGGGCGCGGCTGGCCGCGCTCACCGGGGGCGGTGCCATCCCCGAGACCGGTGACTACCGCGTGGTGCTCGACCCCGAGGGCGTCACGGTGGGATCGGTGCACGAGGACTTCGCCGTCGAGGCCACCGCCGGGGACATCTTCCTGCTCGGGACGCATTCGTGGCGGGTGGCCAAGGTGGAGGTGGGAACGGTGCGCGTGCACGACGCCGGCGACCTGCCTCCGACCATCCCGTTCTGGCTGGGCGAGGCCCCCGCCCGCACGGTGGAGCTCTCCGAGGCGGTGAGTGACCTGCGCGCCGCTCTCGAACCGCTGCTGGCGGCGGGCGACGGTGAGGGGGCGCGGCGACTGGTGCGCGACCGCACCGGGGTCTCCGCCGAGGTGGCCCACCAGGTCGTCGCCTACTGCGCCGCCGGCTTGGACGCGCTCGGGCACCTTCCCACCCGTGAGCGGATCGTGGTGGAACGTTGCTTCGACGAGACCGAGGGGTCGCAGCTCATCATCCACGCACCCTTCGGCGGGCGCATCAACCGCGCGCTCGGCCTGGCCTTGCGCAAGCGGTTCTGCGTGTCGTTCGACTTCGAGCTCCAGGCGGCCGCCGACGACGACACCGTCGTGCTCTCGCTCGGCCCCCAGCACAGCTTCCCCCTGACGCGGGTGCAGTCCATGCTCTCGAGCGCCGAGGTGGCCGACGTGCTGACCCAGGCCGTCCTGCTCCACCCCATGCTCGGAGCGCGTTGGCGTTGGAACCTCACCCGCTCACTGGTCCTGCCGCGCGCGAGGGGCGGGCGACGTCGCCCCATCCACCTCCAGCGCATGGAGGCCGACGACCTGATGGCTGCGGTGTGGCCCGGCCTGGCCGCCTGCCAGGAGAACGCGTCTGCCGGCCCGGTGGTGGTGGCCGACCACGTGTTGGCGCGCCAGACCGTCGACGACTGCCTCCACGAAGGGCTCTCGGTCGAGGGTCTGGTCGCCCTGTGGTCCGGGGTGGAGTCGGGCGCCGTCGAGGTCCACACGGTCGAGTCGTCCGAGCCCTCGCCCTTCTCGCATGCCATCCTCAGTGGTCGGCCCTACACCTATCTCGACGACGCTCCCCTCGAAGAGCGCCGTACCCGGGCGCTGTCGCTGCGTCGGGGCCTGGGCGCGCTGGGGCCAGACGGGCTCCCCGTTCCCGCCGGCGAGCTGGCCGCGCTCGAGCCCGACGCCGTCGCCGCGGTGCTCGACCAGGTGCGCCCGCGTCCGCGCCATGCGGACGAGCTGCACGACCTGCTGCTGTCACTGGTGGCCGCCCGCCCGCACCCCGAATGGTCTCGATTCTTCGACCACCTGGTTGGCGCCGGCCGCGCCCAGGTGCTCCCTCCCGGCGGGCCGGAGCCCGCTGTAGGCGCGGACAGCTGGGTGGCCACCGAGCGCGCTCGACGCCGCGGCCGCGCTGGGGACGGACGACGAGGCCGCGGCGGCCTGCGTGTCCGGCCACCTGGCCCTGGCCGGGCCCGTGACGGTCGAACAGCTGGTGGGCGAGGCCGCTCTGCCCGCCGGTGCGCCGCGGGGCGCACCGCTGAGCGCGGCCCGGGCTCGCACGGCCCTGGCCCGGCTCGAGGCGAAGGGGTCGGCCATTGAGCTGCCCGACGGCCGCTGGTGCGCCCGCAACCTCTTGGTCCGTCTGCACGGCGCCAGCCGCAACCGGCGCCGGGGGATGGTGGAGGCGGTCCCCATCGCCACTTTCGTGCGCTTCCTCACCCACTGGCAGCACGCGGCGTCGGGCAGTCGCGTCGGTGGCCGCGCCGGACTGCTCGAGGTCCTCGAACAGCTCCAGGGGATCGAAGCGCCGGCCGCGGAGTGGGAAGCGCGGATCCTCCCGACCCGCGTGGCCGACTACGACCCCCGCTGGCTGGACGAGCTCTGTCTCTCGGGCGAGGTGGTCTGGGCGCGGCTGACTCCCAAGTCCGACCAGGGAGGTCGTTCCGGCGCCCCGTCGCCGTCCACGCCGCTCGCCTTCGTGGTACGCGAGAACCTCCACACCATGTTGCGCGCGGTGCGGGGTGACGCCGCCGCTCCCGAGCCCGAGGTGGGCGCCGCCGCGGACGTGCTCGCCGCTCTGCGCGCTCGCGGGGCTTGCTTCCGCCCGGAGCTGGCGTCGTTCGCGGGACGGCTGCCCGCGGAGGTCGACGAAGGCCTGTGGGACCTGGTGGCGCGGGGCCTGGTGACCGCGGACGCGTTCTCGGCCGTGCGCTCCCTCCTCTCCGCCCGCGACCGGTGGCGGACCCGGACCGTCCGTCGGCCAGTCGGCTCGTCGAGCCGTCCGCCCAGCCGCCTGGGGCGACGGCGTGCACCCTCGGGCACCGGCGTCGGGGAGGGGCGGTGGTCGCTCCTGCCGGGGCCCGAGGTCCTCGCCGGAGCGAACGACACCACCGATCCCCAGATGATGCCGGACAACGAGGGAATGGCCGAGTGGGTGGCCCAGCAGCTGTTGGCCCGTTGGGGCGTGGTCGCCTGGGAGTTGTGGAACCGGGAGTCCTTCACCGTGCCCTGGCGTGAGGTGGTGTGGGCCCTGCGCCGCCTCGAAGCGCGCGGCGTGGCATTGGGTGGTCGCTTCGTAGCCGGCCTGGCCGGCGAGCAGTACACGCTGGCCGACGCCGTCGAGCGCATGTCGGCCCTGCGTCGCAAGGGTGGCGAGGGTGAGGAGGTCGTCGTCGCCGGCGCAGATCCGCTCAACATGACCGGCACCGTCCTTGGCGGCACGCGCGTCCCCACCCGTCGCCACCAGCGCGTGGTGTACCGCGACGGTGTGGTCGTGGACCACGTCAGGGCGGGATGAGCCCGTGTCGCGCACGATCGACCTCAACGCCGACCTCGGCGAGGCGACCGATCCCGAGGGGATGGAGACCGAGCGCGCCCTCATGGCGGTGGTGACCACCGCACACATCGCCTGTGGCGGCCATGCCGGTGACGACGACTCCATGGCCGCCACCGCGCGGGCGGCGCGCGACCGCTCCGTCCGGATCGGTGCCCATCCCTCCTACCCCGACCGTGAGGGGTTTGGTCGCCGACCCATGACCATGGAGCGCGACGACCTGCGGGCGACGCTGGCCGCCCAACTGCGGGCGCTCGGACGAGCCTGCCGCGACGGTCGGAGCCCGTGTGGAGTCGGTCAAGCCCCACGGCGCGCTCTACGGCGAGGTGGCCAAGGGAGGTGTCGTCTACGAGGCACTGCGCGACGCCATACGCGACACCTGCCGACCCGAGACCACCGTTCTGCTGCCCTCGGGTTGCCGAGCCACCGCAATGGCCCTGCGCGATGGCATGCGGGCGCTCGAAGAGGGGTTCTGTGACCGGGCCTACCGCTCCGACGGCGGTCTCGTCTCTCGCACCGAGGCCGGAGCGGTCTTCTCCGACCCCGTGGCGGCTTCGGCCCAAGCGGTCAGCCTGGCGCGCGGAGCGGTGGTGGCGGACGACGGCTGCGTGCTGACGTTGTGGGTCGACACGCTGTGCGTTCATGGGGACACCCCGGGTGCGCTGGCCATCGCCACCGCGGTCCGGCGGGCGGTGGTGGAGGCCGGCATTGACGTGGTCGCGCCAACGTCTGCGTGACCCGCCCGGTTCCCCTCGGGGCGGTGCGTCTCCTCGGCGAGCGCGCCGTGTTGGTCGGAGTCGAGGACGCGGCGGCGGGCCGGGCGCTGGCGCGGGCGCTGTATGCGGCCGGTGACGGCTGCGGGGGCGACGCGATCGAGGTGGTGTGCGGGGAGCTCACCGTCATGGTGGCGTGGGGCGACGACGGCGAGGACGGTGAGGACGGCGCCCTGAACGGCGCGGTCCAACGGGCGCTCGCCGCCGTGGCCCTGGCGGAGGAACCGGGCCACCGGAGCGAGGCCGAGCGCGTCGGCCGGGCACCCGGCCGACTGGTCACCGTGCCCTGCCGCTTCGACGGACCCGACGTGCGCGAGGTGTGCGCGCGGTCGGGATGTGACCCTGACGAGCTGGTGGCGCTACTCACCCGAGAGCCCCTTCGCGTCGCGGTGGTCGGCTTCTCACCGGGCTTCGCCTACCTGGAGGGTGTCGCCCCTCCGTTGGACGAGGTGCCCCGGCGTGCGGTTCCTCGCCCGGCCGTCCCGGCCGGGTCAGTGGCCCTGGCCAACGGCCGCGCCGCGGTCTACCCGACCCGGTCGCCGGGGGGCTGGAACCTCGTCGGACGCACCGGCGTGGCACTCTTCTCCACCGATCACCCTCCGTATGCCGTCCTCGCCCCCGGGGACCGGGTCCGTTTCACCCGGGCCGGACCTGGCGATCCGCTCGAACCCCCGGTGGTCGGACTACCGGCGTGGTCTCCTCCCCCCGGGGCGCGTGCGGTGCTGGAGGTCGTGGCGCCCGGCCTGCGCGCCGTGCTCCAAGATGGTGGCCGCAGACATGTGGCCGCGGCCGGCGTCCCGACGGCCGGTCCAGCCGACCCCGTGTCCTTCGACGTGGCCAACCGGCTGCTCCACAACGCCCCGGGCGCGGGAACGGTGGAGCTGACGGGAGGGGTGGCCCGCCTGCGCGCCCGGGTGCAGTGCCACGTGGCCGCCGTGGGCGCCGCGCCCGACGTCACGGTGGACGGGATCGCCGCGCCGGCCGGGCATGTCCTTCCGCTCTCAGCGGACCAGGTCCTCCGCGTGGGCCCCCTGCGCCGAGGTTGCCGGACGTACCTCGCCGTGGCCGGGGGCATCCTCGGGCCGGCGGTCTTCGGAAGCTGCGCCAGCGACGAACTGACCGGACTGGGTGCCGGCCCGCTCGGGGCGGGCGCAACGCTCTGGGCCGGCCCGTGGGCGCCGCCGTTGGGCGACCACCTGCTGGGCGGGGCGGCTACCGAAGTCGAGCGAGACGCCCCGGTGGAACTGCGCGTCGTCCCCGGGCCGCACCCCGAGCTCTTCGTGGCCGACGCGCTCAAGCGATTGGCCAGCCTGGAGTTCCGGGTGCAGCCCGAGAGCAACCGAGTGGGGATCCGCTTGCGTGCGGACGGGGGCTCTGCCGACCTCCTGGCATCGACGGCGTTCCACGGAGCGCTCGACTCACACGGCGTGGTGACTGGGACGGTGCAGGTGCCTCCGAGCGGCGACCCGGTCGTCCTCGGTCCCGACCACGCAACGCTCGGGGGGTATCCGGTGTTGGCCGTCGTGGCCAGGGTGGACCTCGGCCGGCTCGGCCAGTGCGCCCCTGGCACCGCGGTCCGATTGGTCCCGGCGGACCCGTCGGTCGCCGCTTCGGCGCACCACGCGGCCAGGCGGGCGCGGACCGCTGCGGTGATTGGGCGCTACCCGTTGGCGGTCGACTGATCGTTCAGGCGAGGAGCGCGATGGTGGTCCCCAACCCGATCAGAACGACGGCCACCCGGAGCACGGCGGCCGGGAGCGCGAGGGCGAGGCGGGCGCCCGCGTAGCCACCGAGCAGGCTGCCCACGGCCAGCAGCCCGACGGCTTCGCCGGCCACGCCGCCGTGCACGAGGAAGACGATCGCCGCCACGCCATTGACGATCATGGAGAGCACGGCGCGCAGCCCGCTGGTGTGGGCCAGTGAGATCGGGAGGGTCAGCCCGATCACGGCGAGGAACACGACCCCCATGGCGGCGCCGAAGTAGCCGCCGTACACCGAGGCGCCGAACACCCCCACCCCGAGTAGCACCGGTCGGACTCGGGGGTGGGCCGTGTCCGAGCCGAGGGCACGTCCCAGAGCCGGTTGGACGGCGAACAGGGCGGTCGCCCCCAAGACCAACCAGGGCACCACATCGCCGAACGCAGCCTGCGAGGTGGTGAGCAGGAGCACCGCCCCCGCGATGCCACCGGCCAGCGCGATGGGGGTCAGGTGGACGAGCCTGGTCGACTGGTCGCCGACCTGGCGACGGAAGCCGGAGGCCGAGGCCAGGTACCCGGGCCAGATCCCGATCGTGTTGGTGACGTTCGCGGTGAGCGCGGGGTACCCGAGCGCCAGGAGAACGGGGAAGGAGATCAGGCTGCCCCCGCCGGCCACGCCGTTGAAGAGGCCGGCGCCCACTCCGGCGAGGACGATCAGCGCGACGTGTGACGCGGGCATGGCGCGCCACAGTACGAGACGACCGCCAGTAGGCGGGTCGCTCGCAGGGCGGCGTCAGTCGCCGTCGGACGCGGAAGGCGCCAACGCGGTGAGGTTGGGGCCCGGTCCTCCGAGTCCGCCTCCGCTCGTCTCGCCGTTGACGGTCGAGCCCGAGGACGAACCGGCTCCGGTCGAGTTCGCCGGTTGGACTTGGGTCGCATGCGAGGAATGGGCCGTCTGAGGTCCCGGCGACTGGGCCGAGGGCCGGTTCTCCTCGGCCGGCGCCGGCGCAGGCGGTGCCGATGCCACGGGCCCCGCCGCCTGCGGACTCTGCGGGTCGGGCCCGCCCGCCGCGGCGGGCGTGACCTCCGGCTGGGGTCGCGGCACGGAACGCAGCGCCGTGCGGATCTGGGGCGACTCCGCCTCGGCCTGGGTACGCCGGCGGTCGAGCAGGGCGTAGAGGTCTTGCCACTCGCGTCCGTCGACCCGGGAGACCTCCTTGGGCAGCGCCCGGAGCAGGCGCTCCACCTCGCGCCGGTGGCGTTCGGCCATGCCGCCCATCACGAACACGGTTGCCCGCGGCAGGTGCGCCTCGCCCGTGGCCAAATCGGCCAATCGGATGGACGCCACCTCATGGTCCTGCATCAGCCCGAGCTCGTCCTGCAGTGCGGTCAGCTGGCGGACGAACTTTGCGGTCCGTCCTCCGTACACCTCGGAGCTGAACTCGAGCGCGTAGCGCAAGCGCTTGCAGCGGATCCGCAGTCGGTGGAAATCGGTGACCACCCGCGACTTCTTGGCCCGCTTGGCCGCTTTGACCACGGCCTCGTGTCGGATGACCAGGAGATCGGGCATGCCGATCTCCGCCGGAAGCCGGGTGGCGAGCGACCGGCGCGCCGGCCCTTGTTGGGCCATGGCGGTCAGCCCGCGGCACACGCGCTCCCAGCGCACCGAGTCGAGGGCACCGAGCATGGCGGAACGGGCCGTGTCCCGCTCGCGCGTCAAGAGATCGGACAGCTCACTGAGGGGATCGTGGTTGTCGGGCCGGGCGGCGGCACTCCATCCGGCTGTCCCGGCGGCGATCTCGGACAGGCCCTCGAGCTGCACGTCGAGGTCCCGCACGGCCCCGAGCATGCGGCCTATCCAGCCGAGCTCTTCGCGGAAGACCTGGGCGCGCACCGGAAAGACCTCGGCAAAGAGCGACAGCGCGGCGCGCAAGCGACGCGTGGCCACCCGCATGTCGTGCAATTCCTCGGGTTCCTCGCCCAGGCGCGTGCCGGGCTCCTTGTCGCGGATGATGGCCAACTGGCGGCGCACCACCGCGAAGGCCAGATCGCCCATGCTCGACGAGTCCGCAATGGCGGTTTCCCCGAGGTCGGGGGATCCGGGAATGTCGTGCCCCACTGCCAGCAGCCCGGCTTCGAACTTGGAGAGCCGGGCAGGCTGGAGCCCGCAGGCCGTTCGCAGCTCGTCCACCATCGGCTCGAGTGCGGCGAGCCACTCGGGGTCGACCTCCACCTCGACCCGTCGCAGCTGCATGGGCCGTTGTCCGGTCCCGACAACGATCACCGTGTCGTCGAGAGCGATCTCGGCGGCATCGACGCCACCCACCCGCAGTGCGAAGGGACGCCGCCGGGTGCGCACCTGGAGCACCTCGTGCAGGTGGCGGGTGCCGACGATGGCCCGCAGCCGCCGACCCACCGGTCCCCCGGCTCCCAGGGCAGCCAGCCCGTCGGCCGGCAGGACCTCGGTCACCTCCAGCCGATGGCGCAGGCCGCTGCCTTCGGCCGGGCGCGTGTCCTTCATGGTGACCTCGTCCTGGCGGCCCCTCCGGCGCGTGCGCACGACGAAGCCGGCGCGCGCGATCCGCCAGTCGTCGGTGTCGAGGTACGAGTCGACGAGGCGGCGCGGTGGGCGAGCCAGTGCGGTCACCGTCCCGCCTTCCGCTGTCTTGAGAGCGAGAGCAGGCAAGGTGGCCAACCATCGTTCGACCGGTCGCAAGTCGAGCGCATCGAATTGCCACTCAATCTCGACGGGGCCGCTCGGCGTTCCGCCATCTCTGGGGTCGGACACGGTCTCAGGCTACTGCGCACCGCGGGGTGGTCACCGGGGACAACCCGCGGGACGACTCACCGTCGGGCGACGCGATTGCCACCAGTTCGCCAGCGGGCAACGGTATTGTTCGGCACAGTGGCGAGACGAGCGATGACCGCAGAGCGTCCCGCGTCGGTGGAGATCACGCAGGCGGCTGGAGGCTTGGTCGTCCGTCGCGTACCGGGGCACTTCGAGCTCGAGATCCTTGTCGTGCATCGCCCAGTGCACGAGGACTGGTCGTTTCCCAAGGGCAAACTCGAAGAGGGCGAGACGCTCGACGTGACCGCTGTGCGTGAGGTACACGAGGAGACCGGCATGGCCTGTCGGATCGTGCGCTTCATCGGCCACACCGAGTACGTGGACCGCAAGGGACGGCCCAAGACGGTCGCCTATTGGGTCATGGCAGTTGAAGCGGGGTCCTTCGTCGTGAACGAAGAAGTCGACGAGGTCCGCTGGATCACGCTCGAGCGAGCGTCGGAGCTGCTCTCCTACCCCCGTGACACCGAGCTGGTCGCCGTGCTCATGGCGGCCGACCAGGTCGAACCCCTCATCTAAACCCTTCCAAAATTTCTCGCGTTCCCCCTGTTTCGGTCCCGCCGGATCGGGAATAATAGGTGGAGCGATCTACCGCCTGATCGCACTGCCGGCGTGCGTGCCCCAGTCGAGCGCTCCAGGACCTATCGCCAAGGGCCCTGCGACGGCGTTTCGACGTCATCGACTGGGGCACCGTCGGCGCTTCACGCCATTGAATTAGCCTTGGCTTGCCTTGGCTTGCCTTGGCTTGCCTTGGCTTGCCTTGGCTTGCCTTGGCTTGCCTTGGCCAGGGCCTCAATCCTGGTCCGGCCCGTCGAGGTCGAGGTGGACGATGACCCGACCGGTCGTCTCGAGCGCGGTAATGGCCACGAGGGCATGGCGGTCGTGGCCGGCCCACGATTCCAGGTCGAGGGACGACAGGCGCTCGACCTCGTCGGCATCTGTGACCCACCGACATCTCCCGGTCACGAGGACGCTCCACCCTTCGCTGAGGACCTCATCCACCTGGTCGACTTCGAAGCCCACGGGGTCAGCTGCGGCGCCGAGCTCGGCCGCCTTGGCGTCGTCGGTGCTGAACACGATCTGTCCTTCGGTGAACTCGTAGTTGACGGGTATGGCCACCGGACCGCGTTCGGCGCCGTACACCAGGCGGCCCACCCCGCCCGCTTCGAGATGCGTGCGGCACTGTTCGGCTGAGAGCACCCGCAGCTCGCTGTGCGGGAGCGGGACGCCGTGTCCGAGCGGGCGATCGGCGGACCCTCCGGACAGTTCGAACGGGGTGGTGTCGAGGGCCAGCGCGATCAGCAGGAGCGTCCCGGTGCTCAGGTGGGCGTCGGGGTCCGACTCGAAATAGGTGAGGTAGCCCGGGTCGATCCCCACGCGGGCGGCCAGCTCCCCAATGCTCATCCCGAGCGACTCACGACGGGCACTGACGCGCCGGGCCAGGTCGGACGCGTGCGGTGCGGAAGGCGGCGCCGGTGGCATGCGGCCCATTCTGCCAGGGGCTCAGCTGACGAGGACCGCCGCACCCTCGACGCGATCGTGGGCGAGGTCGCGCAAGGCGGCATCGGCGCGGTCGAACGGGTACGGCGTGGTCGTCACCCGTAGGCCGATTCGGGCGGCCTCAGCGAGGAACTCTTCCCCGTCACGGCGCGTGTTGGCAGTCACGCTGCGCAGGGTGCGCTCCTCGAAGAGGTGGCGCTGGTAGTCGAGCGCCGGGATCTCGCTCAGGTGGATGCCTGCGATGGCCAAGGTGCCGCCCCGATCGAGAGCGGCCAGCGCCGGCGGGACCAGCGTGCCTACGGGGGCGAAGAGGATGGCGGAATCGAGCGGCTCCGGTGGTGGGTCGTCGGCCGCCCCGACGCTGGTCGCTCCCAGGCGCTGCGCCAACTCGCGGGCCTGGGGTGAACGGGTCATGACGTGCACCCGCGCGCCATGGGCCAGGGCGACCTGGGCCGTGATGTGCGCCGAGGCGCCGAACCCGTAAATCCCCAACCGCCCGCCTTCTGGGAGGTCGGCCCGGCAGAGCGCCCGGTACCCGATGATGCCGGCACACAGCAGCGGTGCCGCAGCCTCGTCGTCGAAGCCCGGAGGCAGCGCGTAGGCGAACGCCTCGTCGACGACGGCGTACTCGGCATACCCGCCGTCGACGTCCCACCCGGTGAACCTGGGCGCGGTGCACAAGTTCTCGCGACCCGAGCGGCAAAAGCGGCACGACCCACAGGTGTGGGCCAACCAGGGCACCCCGATCCGGTCTCCCTGGCGCCACCGGGTGACGTCCGCCCCCAGGACGTCGACGACGCCCACGATCTCGTGCCCCGGAGTCACGCGTCGGTGCCGCGGCGCCAGGTCGCCCTCGGCCAGGTGCAGGTCCGTCCGGCAGACGCCGCAGGCGCGCACTCGCACACGGACTTGCCGGGGTCCGGGCTCGGGCACCGCCTTGACCGTCCGGATCAATGGACCGCCGTCCATCGGTCCGGGCCGTTCGACCACCCACGCTTGCATGTCGGGGGGCATGGAGTCGGGGGGCATGGAGTCGGGGGGCATGGAGTCGGGGGGCATGGAGTCGGGGGGCATGGAACGGAGCGTACGGCGGGGCGATGACCTCCAATGGACCTTGGACCCTTGGTCGGAGCGGCCCCAGGTGCGAGGCTGGCAGGACATGCAGGCGAACCAGCGACGCAGCGGCCTCGCGTCCGTCGTCAGCGACGAGACGTCACAGGCGAGCCACCTGCCGGAGGGGTACCCGGCCGAGCTCGAACGCGACGTAGCCGGGGAGTCGGGCGCCCGCTACCACCTCAGGCCGATACGTCCCGACGACGCCGCCGCGCTGGCCGCCTTTCACGGCTCCCTCTCCCCGCACTCGGTGTACCTGCGCTTCTTCAGCTTCCACCCGACCTTGTCCCAGACTGAGGTCGAGCACTTCACCCGGGTCGACTACCACGATCGCCTGGCCCTCGTGGTGACCGTGGGCGACGATCTGGTCGCCGTGGGGCGCTTCGATCGCTTGCCCGACGGCACCGACGCGGAGGTGGCGTTCGTGGTGGCCGACGAGTACCAGCACCACGGGCTGGGCACCTTCTTGCTCGACGAGCTCGCCGGTGCGGCGCGTCAGCGTGGCGTGACGACTTTCCGGGCCGAGACGCTGGCCCAGAACACCACGATGCTCGATGTGTTCCGTCATTCCGGGTACGCCGTGACGTCCCACGTCGAGCGCGGGAGCGTGAGCCTGCGGTTCCCCATCGCCCTGACCCACACGGTGCGGGCCGCTCTGGTGGCGCATGCGGAGAGCAGGCGGGTGGCTCCCGGGGGCGGACGGTGACTCCGCTGATCGTGGCCGGTCCGGTCGGCGCGTCCGGGCATGACGGCGGTCCGCACCATCCCGAGCGCCCCGGCCGGCTCGTGGCGGTCGCCGACGCGATCCGGGTGCTGGCCCGCCAGCACGAAGTGGTCCACCCGTCGCTGCGCGAGGCGACCATGGAGGAGCTAGCCCGGGTGCACGCTCCGGTGTACCTGGCCGAGCTCGAGGCGTTCTGTGCTCGCGGCGGAGGGGCGATCGATCCGGACACCTTCGCCCGGCCCGATTCGTGGACGACGGCGCGACGGGCGGCCGGCGCGGGCGTGGTGGCGCTCGATGAGCTCGACCAACGTGGCGAGGGAGTGGCGTTCGTGGCCATTCGTCCGCCGGGGCACCACGCGACGCGCGACCGCGCCATGGGGTTCTGCCTCGTCAACAATGTGGCGGTGGCGGCCGCCTCACGCACGGCGAAAGGCCAGCGGGTCGCGGTGATCGACTGGGACGTCCACCACGGCAACGGGACCCAGAGCATCTTCTGGGACGACCCCGACGTGCTCTACGTGTCGACCCACCAGCACCCGCTTTACCCGGGGACGGGCCATCCCGACGAAGTCGGGGGGGCGGGAGCACCCGGACTGACGGTGAACCTCCCCCTCCCGTCGGGCGCCACCGGAGACGTGGTGCGCGCCGCGCTCGACGAGGTGGCGCGGCCGACCATCGAGGACTTCCGTCCAGACTGGGTGCTGGTCTCGTGCGGCTTCGACGCCCACCGTGCCGACCCCTTGGCCGAGCTGGCACTCTCCAGTGGCGATTTCGCCGAGCTGGCGCGCCTCGTCAGTGAGTTCGCGCCGGCGCCGGGCCGACTCGCCCTCTTCTTGGAGGGTGGCTACGACCTGGGAGCAATGGCGTCCTCGGTGCAGGACACGCTGGGCGCCCTGGTGGGCGCGGAGGGCCGTGGGCCGCCGCCCACCCACGGCGGTCCGGGCCTGTCAGAGCTCCGCGCCGGGCGCGAGCGGCGCCTGGCGGCCATCGACCGGGCATATCAGGAGGCAGCGCCGTGAGGGTCAGCGGGCCCGTGGTCGTCGGGTACGACAGCTCGGCCGACGCGGTGTCGGCCCTCACCTGGGCCGCCGGCGTGGCCGTGGCGCTCGGCGCGCGGCTGCGCATCGTCCACGCGGTGGGCCTGCTCGAGCACAGCGGGATCTCCGGTCCCGCGCCCCGGGGGACCGAGGCGATCGGTCTGGCGAGACGGGCCGGATTGGCACCGGACGACGTCGAATGGTGCGTGGTCGACGGCGACCCGTGCTCCGCGCTCCTCCGGGCATCGGAAGGACCCGAACCGGCCGCCCTGGTGGTGGTGGGGTCGCGCGGCTCGGGGGCCCACGCCGGAACGTTGCTCGGCAGCACCAGCTTGGAGCTGGCCGAGCACGCCGCGGTGCCCGTGGTCATCGTCCCGCCGGCGCAGGGTCAGGTGCGCGCCCGGTAGATCAGCACCGGGCAGTGGGCGTTGGTGCTGCAGTGCTCGCTGACCGAGCCGAGGAGCATCCCGACGAACTCCCCGTGGCCGCGGCTTCCCACGACGAGGAGGTCGGCTCCCTTGGACGCCTCGACCAGCACCGGCGCCGGGTGGGCGTTGACGATACGGGGCCGGATGGTGAGGGCCGGGTAGGCGGCGCGGACCTGGTCGACGGCCGAGTCGAGCGTGCGTCGGATGTCCGCCTCGGGATCGAAGTCCGTCGGCACCGGAACGGCCCAGCCGTAGCTGGCCGGCCACTCCCAGGTCGTCACCACCTCGAGCGCGCTCCCCGTGAGGTCGGCGAGCCGCGCCGCCCACGAGAGGGCCTCGAGCGAGGACGACGAGCCATCGACGCCGACGACGATCCTGCCAGTGCCCGTTGTCTCTCCCGGTGCCATGGTCGCGCTGTTCCTCCCATTGTCGTGCTGCGTGGTTGCCCGCCGGAACCCGGGGGCCTAGGTCTCGTCGATCGGTACTGTCCAGGTCAGCACGGTACCCCCACCCGGTGCCTCCTCGACGGACAAGGTGCCGTGGAGCTTCTCGGCGCGGCGTCGCAGGTTGGGAAGGCCGAGGCCACCCGCATCGCTGGACGTCACGCCGCTCAATCCGACACCGTTGTCCGTGACGGTCAGCTGGCAGTCCTGTTGGTGCACGGTGACGTCCAGGCGCACTCGGGTGGCTTGGGCGTGTTTGCCGACGTTGGTCAGCGCCTCGCGGATGGTGGCCAGCAGGTGCTCGAACACCGGGCCCGAGACGACCGCGTCGACGGGCCCGGAGAAGCTGAACTCGACCTCAGATCCGACGACCGGGGAGAGGTCTCGGACCAGCGCGGCGACGTCGTCACGCACGCCGCGACTCTGCCCATGCATGCCTAGCTCGTAGATCGTCGAGCGCACCTGGGTGATGACCAGGTCGATCTCTTGGACCGTGTCGCCAATCTGGCCCGCCGGACCGTCCGGCAGCCTGGCGGCGATCCCCTGCAAGGTCAGTCCCAGAGCGAACAGGCGTTGGATCACGGTGTCGTGGAGGTCCCGGGCCATGCGATCGCGGTCCTCGTACACGGCGACGTGCCGGACCCGGTCGTGGAGGCGCGCATTCTCGATGGCGATGCCGGCGGCGACCGAGAGGGCCCCGACCAACGCGGCGTCGTCGCTGGTGAACTCCGACCAACCGACCTTGTCGGTCAGGTACAGGTTCCCGTAGATCTCGTCTCGCACCTTCACCGGTACGCCGAGAAAGGACCTCATCGGTGGGTGGTTGGGCGGGAATCCCAGGCGCTCGGGATGGGCGCCGATCTCGGCGATGCGCAAGGGCCTCGGATCGGCGATGACGAGCCCGAGCACCCCGAGTCCCGTCGGTCGGGGCCCGATGGCTCGCTCCTCGTCGGCGCTCAAACCGACCGTGACGAAGGCGGACAGCGCGTGCTTCTCCTTGTCGAGCACGCCCAACGCCCCGTAGCGGGCGCCGGTCATGGAGCACGCCTCCTCGACGACGTGACGCAGCACTTCGGCCAGCTCGAGGTTCGACTGGACGAGCAGCGTCGCCTCGAGGACCCGGCGTAGGTTCGTCGGGTCCTCGATGTTCGAGTACGGCACCGGGGCGAGCCTAGCGATTGAAAAGGAGGGAATTCCCCCGGCTCGCCTGGCCACGGAGCAGGATGAGAGAATGACGGGGTGAGCCTGGGAGTGTTCCTCCTCGACGACCACGAGGTGGTGCGCCGGGGGCTGCGTGCCCTACTCGATTCGTCCGACGACATCCGGGTGGTGGGCGAGGCCGGCACGGCGGAGGAGGCCCTCGGTCGGATCCCGCCCACCAAGCCCCACGTCGCCATCCTCGACGTCCGCCTGCCCGACGGCACCGGGATCGAGGTCTGCCGCGAGGTGCGGTCGAGCCACCCCGAGATCGCCTGCCTCATGCTCACGTCGTACGCCGACGACGAGGCGTTGATGGCATCGGTCATGGCCGGGGCCGCCGGGTACGTGCTCAAGCAGGTCGGCAGCGTGGACCTGCTCGACGCCATCCGGCGCGCCGGGGCAGGGCAATCCTTGGTGGACCCGGTCCTGAGCGAGCGTGTACTGGCCCGCATCCGAGCGGGTCCGGCCGTCGACCCCCGGCTCGCCAGCCTCACCCAGCAGGAGCGGCGGATCCTCGACCTCATCGCCGACGGGTGCACCAACCGTCAGATCGCCGACACGATGTTCCTGGCCGAGAAGACGGTGAAGAATTACGTGTCGAACCTGCTGGCCAAGTTGGGGATGGAGCGGAGGACCCAGGCGGCAACCTTCGCCGCCCGGCTCGAGGAGCGCACGGCCCACGACGCTCGCCACGACGCCACGGGGACCTGACCGGCGGGCTCAGGCCACCGGTCAGGTCCGCCCGCTGGGCGTGGCCGGGTGATCGAGCGCGATCCCGAGCCCTCGCAACGCACCCTCGAGCCGTGAGCGTTCGGCTCCGGGGAGCTCGAATCGGTTCAGGTCGGTTTCGATCCCCTCCAGCTCGGCCAGCCGCAGGAGGGCAGCGTCATAGCCGAGCTGGCGAGCCAGCACCACGGGTACGGCAAGTTGCTCCATGCGCGGGGGCAGGTCGGCGCGCAGCTCGTTGCGGCAGCGCCGTACTTGGTCAAGGGCGGTCCCAGCGTCCACGGCCGTGCCGGCGCGTCGCTCTTGCGTCAGGGCGGCACCGAGAAGTTGCGTGTACATGGACATGGTGACGACTCGCTCCGGCTCGTGACCCTCAACCAGCGCGCACGATCTCGCTCGCTCGCCGTGGCGATGCGTCGAAGACCACCTCGCTCGGCGGCAGGGGCAGAAGGCAGCAAGGTTGGTCCCGAGAGGGACGCCATCTCCTTCGCGGCCACCGATTCCTTGTCGCGTTCCTCACGTTGCCTCCTTCCGGAAGGCTGCTGACTCCTCACGGTCGTGGTCAGCTTGCGCCCCAGCAGCGAAGCGGGGCAGGGCCGGTTGTCACATGGGGTGGACCGTCGTCACCCTGCCCCTCACGGGTGTCGCCAGCCACGGTCGCCATGGTCACACGGCGTGGAACCTTTGGCCCGGTCGCGTCCTCGGGCGACTTGCCAAGACTGGCAGTGGCTGCCCGCTCGACCAGCACCGCGGGCGAGCACCGTCCCGAGAACGGAACCCAAAGGACCCCGAGCCGCCTTGGTCCTGAGCCGCCAGACGCACGAGGAGCGAGGTGACGTTCCCATCGCACCGGAGACGCTCGGAGACGGGACACCAGAGCTGCCCCTCAGTGAGGATCGTCACGACGCCCCCCGTTGCCGCCGTCTACCGGGGAGCTCTGCCTGTGCGACGACGACGTGGCGACGCCCGCGTCCCCGCCCTCCTCGCCGCCCGACGAGGGCCAGCGCCATGACGATCTCATCGTCGACCGAGCCCTCGGAGGTGTGTCGATCAGGTGCGCGGCGGGCCACGGGCCGGTGACGGGATACGTCAGCGCGATCGTGCCGCGTCAGCGATCGTGCCGCGTCGAGCGCGATCGTGTACCTGAGCGCCGCCGGGCCGTCGGTCGTGCAGGCTCGACTGTCGCGTCGCTCCCGGGGGAGAACAACGTTTCGTGGCCCCCGTCCTCCCATCGGACCCGGAACGGTCCCTCCTCGCCGCGGGCCTCGACGACCTGGCAACGACGCATGGGTTGCCCCGTGTGGTGGCCTCGGATGACGATTGTGTCTCCCACGCTGGCTTTCATCGGCCCTCCCTTCCGAACACTCCATCATGGGACGACAATGCCAGATGAGCCAGGGCCCAAGGTCCCGCCCAGGTAGGCCTCCGAAACCGTGGCCCGCGGCGGCCCGCTCCCGGTGTCTAGGGTGCGGGCGCTCGTCCGGTGGGTGTGCCACCTCGGCGCCTCCGTGCAGCATGATTTCGGCGAACCGGGCGTAGAGAGCCATGGGCTCCTGCGAACGCACGAGGACGTCGACGAGCTCGCCCATCGAGATGACTCCACGCGGGCGTTCCGTGATGTCGAGGACCACCAGGTGACGGGTGCCCAAAACTCCGCGGTTCTTCGAGGACGGCACACGACACGCCCGCCGCGACCATGTGATGCCGACATTTGGGTCACCGTCGCAGTGACACCGCCCAGGGGCGGTATCGGCGAGCTGCCTGGAATTGGAAAATGGCGACCGAGGGGGGTGGCCGCCATTCTCCAAACACCGCTGTCTGGGAAGAAGAGGGTGTCTTTCCTATTGTGGTCGGGTCCTCTCGGCAGAGGCAAGAGCCGAAAGTCACCGGTTCCCTCACCGGCGGGCTCTCGACGTGAAATCCCAGGTCAGAAGGAGCGAGGGGCTCACAACGGGCGATCCCTCAAGGTCGCCCTGCGGGGCGTCGACAACGAAGGGGTCGATCCTTCGCGGGTCGCCGAGGGCTGTACGGGGCAGGCAGCCACCAGGTAGGTGAACGAGGCAGGGGGCCCCATAATGGTCACGGAAGAGGAATGGACTGCGGACGACGCCAAGTCCCGCCGGTACCGGAAGGCGGGCCCGCTGGTCGGCACGGTCGGGTTGGCGCTCCTCCTCATACCGGCCATGGCGTTGGGCAGTCTCGCCTCGGGGACGGTCCGGTACGTCGTCAGTGCGGCGGTGCTCATGGCGCTGGCCGTGCCCATGGCCTACGTGATGTTCGCGCTCGGCGAACGGCGGCAGTATCAGGCGGACGAGGCCATGCAGGGGCTCCATCGCGACCTGAGGGAGGCCGTGGCCGCCGCGGACCACGAGGCCACGATCCGCGACGCGCAGGCTCAGCGGCAGCTCTTCGAGAGCCGCCTGGCCAACGCGTTGGACATGGCCGAGGGGGAGCCCGAGGTGATCGACGTGATTGAGCGCTCGTTCTCCGCGGTCATTCCCGATGCCCCCGTCGAGCTGCTCCTGGCCGACAACAGCCACGCCCATCTCACCTGTATGGCCGCGGTCGGTCCAGAGGGCGAGCCGCCGGGCTGTGGGGTCGATTCCCCCGATCGGTGCCCGGCGGCGAGGCGGGCCCAGATCCAGGTCTTCGCCGACAGTGACGCCCTCGATGCCTGCCCGAAGTTGCGCAACCGGCCGCAGGGGCGGCTCTCGGCCCTGTGCGTGCCGGTCTCCATCATGGGTCGCACGGTCGGAGTGATCCACGCCACGGGTCGTCCCGAGGCGGAGGTGGAGGGCGACCGGGTCGACGACCTGACCACGTTGGCCAAGTTGGCCGGCGCCCGCATCGGGCTCCTGCGGGTGATGGCCGAGACCCAGCTCCAGGCCTCGACCGACACTCTGACCGGACTGTTGAACCGGCGGTCGTTCTCGGAGATGGTGGCTGCCATCCCGGCACGTCTGCGACCTGTCGCCGTCGCCATGGCCGACCTCGACCACTTCAAGCTTCTGAACGACACCTACGGCCACGACACGGGCGACCACGCGTTGCGGCTGTTCGCCCGAGTGCTGCGGGAGTCGTTGCGCTCCAGCGACGTGGTCGCCCGTTACGGCGGGGAGGAGTTCGCCATCGCCTTCCCCGATTGCTCTGCCACCGACGCGGCCCGGGCCCTGAACACGGTGCGCGCCCAGCTCGATGCCGCGGTCACCGTCGGCGGACTCCCGAAGTTCACCGTCAGCTTCGGGCTCACCGACGCCGAGACGGGCGAAGACCTGATGGACGCCCTGCGACGGGCCGACGACGCACTGATGACCGCCAAGCGCGACGGGCGCGACCGCGTCGTCCTTCACGATCCGACGGGGAAGATGACGCCCGGGGTGCGAGAAGGCGTTGTGGATCCCATGCTCGACGGGCCGCTGGAGCGGGTCGAGCAGTACTGATCGGAACACCCCGGGCCCCGGCGACGGGGGGACGGGTAGTCTCGGGCGCCCCACGACCAAGAGGGCAACCCCATGGACGACAACG
Organism: uncultured Acidimicrobiaceae bacterium; assembly: GCA_963787485.1. Taxonomy (GTDB): domain Bacteria; phylum Actinomycetota; class Acidimicrobiia; order Acidimicrobiales; family RAAP-2; genus Bog-473. Next base: position 60,348 of record CAWBDF010000005.1, read on the forward strand.
TGCCGAGCCCGGCGGACACCGCTCCCACGAGGCTCACCCTGGCCTTCGACATGCGCGCTCCGGCGTTCGGCGCCGACCCGGTGGCCCTGTACCGGGCCGCGCTCGAGCAGTGCGCGTGGGCCGATTCGGTGGGTTTCACCGACGCGCTGGTCATGGAACACCACGCCAGCAGCGACGGCTACCTCCCGTCGCCCATCGTGATGGGCTCCGCCATTGCCGGGGTCACCCACACTCTGGCCATTCGGCTCTGCCTCGTGCTCCTCCCGCTCTACGATCCGCTGCGCGCCGCCGAGGATCTCGCCGTGCTGGACCTCATCAGCTCGGGCCGGCTGCGACTGACCGTCGGCCTGGGCTACCGCGAGGAGGAGTACGAGCAGTTCGACGTGCCCATGAAGCGGCGCCCGTCGTTGATGGAGGAGGCGGTCGAGACCCTCAAGTTGGCGTGGACCGGTGAGCCGTTCGAGTACCGTGGACGCCAGGTCCGCATTCTCCCCCGACCGGCGCAGCGGCCGCGGCCGCAGATCGCCATGGGCGGCGCCTCGCCGGCCAGCGCCAAGCGAGCGGCGCGGATCGCGGACCTCTACGAGCCGGTGGTGCCGAAGCTCTACGAGGTCTATCTGGCCGAGCTCGAGTCTCTGGGCAAGCCCGCCCCCGTCGTACGCCGGCACATGTCGGTGGGAGAGGACCCCTACGTGTTCGTGGCGGACGATCCCGATCCGCGAATGGGCCCTGATCGCGCCGCACGCCCTCCACGACACCAACGAGTACGCCCGCTGGATCGGCGGCCGTCGGGGTGGCGGCTTCGCCCCCGTCGAAGATCCGGCGGAGCTGCGGACGTCGGGGAACTACCGGGTCCTCACCCCCGAGGAGTGCATTCAGCACGCCCGGCGCACCGGCGCGGTGACGTTCAAACCGCTGGTTGGGGGTCTCCCTCCCGACGTGGGGTGGCGGAGCCTCCAGCTCTTCGCGGACAAGGTCCTTCCTGCGCTCGATTGAGCGGCACGCACCAGGCCCCTTGTGGAGCCGGAGCGACTTGGTATGCTGATACTGAACTCTAAAATGAGATTCGAGTACGGAAATCACCGGTACGGAATCAGCAGTGCGGGGGGTTGAGATGACCGACACGCACGACGTTGTGCTGCAGTTGCCCTTCGACCGATCGGGCGTGTTGCACGTCTCGCCGGTCTACGGGCACCTGAGGGAGACGACACCTGTCGTGCGCGTCACCACGCCCACCGGTGTTCAATCCGACGCGCCAGGCCAAACCGCACCTCGCCTTCGGGCACGGGGCCCATTTCTGCATCGGCCAGAACCTGGCCCGCACGGAACTTCGCATCGTGTTCCCCTCGCTGTTCACCCGGTTCCCGGCAGTCCGGCTCGCCGTCGACGTGAACGAGCTCCAGGTCACCAACGATCGCACCGGTGGCGGGGTGGAGCACCTCCCGGTGACCTGGTGAGCCGCCGACCGCGGGTTCGATCGACCCGTCCCGAATTCATCGCACAGGAGGTTGGAGACGATGGCACTCCCGCATGTCCGTGAGCCCGGGCCCGTGCTGGGCGTGGAGATCCTCGATGTCGATCTGAGCTCCCCGCTCGAGGACGACACCATCAGGTTCCTGCGCCAGGAGTTCGACGAGCGCGGGCTCCTGCTCTTCAGGGACGTCGACATCGACCGCCCCTACCAGTGCTACCTCTCCGAGATCCTGATGGGCCACGAGCCGCCGACCCGGGAGGAGGCGGAGGCCGGTGCGGCACGCCAGGGCAACTTCACGATCTCGAACAAGGAGCCCGACGCGGCGGCTCCGTTCGGACGGCTGTTGTTCCACTGCGACGGTATGTGGTCCGGCGAGCCCTTCGAGGTCTTGTCCCTTTACGCCACCGACGTGAGGCCTCCAGTGGTCCCGACGACGTTCGCCAGCTCCATGCACGCATGGGAGACGCTTCCCCGCGGCTTGCGGTCCCGCGTCGAGGGACTGCATGCCGAGCACGTGACCGGCCCCGAGTTCATTCACGAGCGCCGCCGCACAGCGTTCGCCGAAGAGCTGTCACAGGGGTACCGCGAATACCAGCCGACGTCGACGCTGCCGGTGGTCTACCAGCACCCCCGGACGGGACGCACCATGCTCCTGGTCATGCAGGGCATGACGAACGAGATCGTGGAGCTCGACTCAGAGGCGAGCGAGGACCTCCTCGAAGAGCTCTTCGAGCACCTCTACGACCCGAGGAGCACGTACAACCACGAGTGGCGCAACGGGGACCTGATCATGTGGGACAACATCGCCGTCCAACACGGCCGCCCCAACGTGACCCTCGAAGGACCGGCCCGCACGTTCCGCAAAGTCGGTGTGCCGATGCCGACCGACGTCGAAAAGCACATGATCGCCAAGTACCAGCAGGTGGAGTCCTGACCCGTTCGCCTCCGAAGGGCCCCTCTTGCGCCGCCCCGTTCGCCAACGCCCGATTCAACGAAGGAGAGGTTCCGCCCATGAAGGCCGTCGCCATCGACGAGTTCAGCACAGAACCCACCGTGCGTGACCTGCCGGCGCCCGAGGCCGGCGAGGGCCAGATCGTCGTCGACGTCCAGCACTCGTCCGTCAATGGCATGGACTTCGCCACGTCCAACGGGATGGTCCAGCACATGATGCCCTACGTGTTTCCCATCACCCTCGGTCGGGACTTCTCGGGAACCGTGGCCAGTGTGGGCCCCGGGGTCAGGGGTTTTCACCCCGGGGATCCGGTCTTCGGGATGCTCCTCTCCTATCCGTTGCACGAGGGCACCTTCGCCCAACAGGCTCCGGTTCCGGCATCGAGCGCGGCCCAGCGACCCGAGCAGCTCGACCCGCAGGACGCCGGGGCGCTCGGGCTGGCCGGTGGTGCGGCTCGCCTGGCCGTCGACGCGCTCGCCCTCGCTGGCGGAGAGACGGTGCTCATCGTGGGCGCGACGGGTGGAGTGGGCTCCTTCGCCATTCAGATGGCGAAGCTCCAAGGTGCGACCGTCGTGGCGACGGCGACGCCGGATCAAGCGGATTTCGTGACGGGTCTCGGAGCAGACCAGACGGTCGACTACTCGGGTGACCTGGCCGCCGCCGTTCGGGCGCTGCACCCGAACGGGGTCGACTGTGTCATCCACCTGGTTGGCGACGGCGCGTCCCTCGCCGACCTGCTCGTGCCCGGCGGCCGGCTGGCGTCGACGCTCGGGGTCGGTCCCGACGCCGTGCAGGGACGCGATGTGACGGCCACGCCGGTCATGACCATCCCGAACCCCGAGCTCCTCGGTGGGCTGGCTGCGGCGGTGGTGGGGGGCCAATTGCGTGTCTCGCGCACCGGGAGCTACCTGCTGAATGAGGCAGCACAGGCCGTCAAGGACTTCGGAGCCGGTTCGCTCGGCAAGCTCGGAGTGACCATCTAGGGTCACGCCGCGTGCTGGCGTTGTTTTGTTCAATTGCTTCTTCCAGGTTCGCGAGCTACGGGGATCAATAGAGCTCCCGGACGCTGTAGCTTCGTGTTCGAAACAAATACCCTGAAAGAGGGGGACAGAGGTGAGTTTGACGGAGACGGACGTCCACTTCGACCCGTACGACCGAGAGATCTACGCCGATCCGTACCCGACGTTCCGGCGCCTTCGCGACGAGGCGCCGCTCTACTACAACGCCGAGTACGACTTCTACGCCGTGTCCCGCTTTGGCGATTCCGAGCGAGTCCTCGTCGACCGCAGCACGTTCATCTCTTCTAAGGGAGGGGCGCTGAACCTCATCGGTGCCCAGATCCCTCGGGGGATGTTCATTTACGAGGATCCGCCGACACACACGATCCACCGGGCTCTGGTCTCGCGTGTGTTCACTCCAAAACAAGTGAACGCGATCGAGGGAGAGATCCGTGACTTCTGCGCCCAGACCGTGGAAGGTCTCGTCGGAAACGAGAGCTTCGACTTCGTGAGGGACTTCGCCGCGGAGATCCCGATGCGGGTGATCGGCATGCTGGTCGGCATTCCCGACGAGGCTCAAGCCAGGATCCGCGATGCGTTCCACCACGACATGCATGCCGGCACCGCTGACAGGTCCAAGGAGCCCTTTGCTGGCCTCTTGGACATGTCCGAATGGATGTTCGGCGAGTTCGTGGACTGGACACTTCAACATCCATCGGACGATGTGATGACCCAGCTCCTCTCTCAGGAATTCGAGGACGAGAGTGGCACAACCCGACGACTACGCCGAGACGAGGTCTTGATCATTCTCACCCTCCTCGTCAGTGGAGGCAGCGACACCACGGCTCGGCTCATCGGCTGGGCTGGGTCCCTGCTGGGCAATCACCCTGACCAGCGTCGTGAGCTGGTGGAAGACCCCGGCCTCATCCCCGGCGCGGTTGACGAGATCCTCCGGTACGAATCGCCCTCGTACCACAACTGCCGCATCGCCATCAAAGAGGTGGAGTTCTACGGCCAGACCGTTCCTGAGGGAAGCATCGTGGCTGTCATGCCGGGATCAGCAAACCATGACGAGCGCCGCTTCTCGGACCCCGAGTCCTTCGACATACACCGCAACAGCAGCCGGGTTCTGTCCTTCGGTTTCGGCCCCCATCTATGCCTGGGAGCCAACCTTGCTCGAGTCGAGGGACGTATCGCACTCGAAGAGCTCCTCAAGCGAATCCCCGAATGGACGGCCGATTTCGACAACGCCGAGCTCACCGCTGGTGTCGACACGCGCGGGTGGGACTCGTTGCCAGTAGCGGTCAGCCGCTGAGCCAGCTCGTGGCGGTGGCCGGTGGGTGGGCACCACGAGAGGAAGGGTGCAGCCTGGTGCTCGTCGACGTGAACGAGGAGCGGGTCGCGGTGACGCGCGACCTCATTGAGAGCGAAGGGGGAGAGGCGACGGTGGTCGTCGCTGGTCTCGTCCTTCCCGTCGATGGCGGGACCATCTCGCGGAGTCACTCGGCACGACGGCGGGATCGTCTTCACGCTCACGTTGACGAGGTTCGCCGCCCAGCGACGCAGACCGCCGCACCGGGCGGCACACGCGTCATGCGAACGCGTGAGGGACCGAGCGCCTCCCGCCCGATCACCGTCGTGGCGGCTCGCCTCGTCGCGACCACGGGTTGACAGACTGAGGCGATCGGGCCCACATTACGGGCATGGCCAAAGTCCTGACCGTCCTGTACCCCGATCCCGTCGGCGGGTACCCGCCCACCTACGCTCGGGACGGGATCCCGACCTTGACCGGCTATCCCGACGGGCAGTCGCTGCCGACACCGAAGGCGATCGACTTCACCCCCGGAGAGCTGCTCGGGTGTGTCTCAGGGGAGCTCGGCCTGCGGCGCTTCCTCGAAGCAGAGGGCCACACTCTCGTGGTCACGTCGGACAAGGATGGACCCGATTCTGTGTTCGAGCGGGAGCTGCCCGACGCTGATGTCGTGATCTCCCAGCCGTTCTGGCCCGGGTACCTGACCGCGGAGCGGTTCGCCAAGGCGCCGAACCTGCGGCTGGCCATCACCGCCGGCATCGGTTCGGACCACGTGGACCTGAACGAGGCGATCGCCCGGGGAGTCACCGTGGCGGAGGTGACCTTCTGCAACAGCATCAGCGTGTCGGAGCATGCCGTCATGCAGATCCTGGCGTTGGTGCGCGACTTCCTCCCCTCGCACGAGTGGGTCGCCAATGGTGGGTGGAACATCGCCGACAGCGTCGAACGGTCCTACGACCTCGAAGGGATGAGCGTCGGGATCCTGGCCGCCGGCCGGATCGGGCTCGCCGTGCTGCGGCGTCTGGCGCCCTTCGACGTCGACCTGCACTACAGCGACAAACGCCGCCTACCCGCGGAGGTCGAGCGGGACCTCGGGCTCACCTTCCATCCCGACGCCCAATCGTTGGCCCGGTCGGTCGACGTGCTGTCCATCCACAGTCCTCTCGTACCCGAGACGTTCCAGCTCTTCGACGACGAGCTCATCGGTTCGATGCGGCGTGGTTCGTACATCGTCAACACCGCCCGCGGGGCCATCATGGAACCCGACGCCGTGGCGCGTGCCCTCGAATCGGGCCAGCTGGCTGGGTACGCGGGTGACGTGTGGTATCCCCAACCTCCTCCGGTCGACCATCCGTGGCGGACGATGCCGCATAACGCCATGACGCCGCACACGTCGGGGACCAGCCTGTCGGCCCAGGCCCGCTACGCGGCGGGCACCCGGGAGATCCTCGAAGACTTCCTCGCCGGCCGACCGATACGCCAGGAGTACTTGATCGTCGACGGCGGCAGGCTTGCCGGGACCGGCGCGGCCTCCTACTCGGTCGGTGGCGGCGCCAGCCCGGGCAGCAGCGGGAGCTGAGGAGGCCATCCGCCGCGGGCAAGGAGAAGTCTTCGGGGTCACGGGGGCGACGTCGAGGACGAGCTGGCAACCACGCACCACGTCGAACTGACGCGCGTCCATGGAGAAAAAGGGAGCCGGCTCGACGGCATTCCGATCCGTTCTGACCCTTCGTACGTATGTCCGTGGGGGGACAGGTTCCACGTCACGAAGGAGCGATCGGCATGACGACACCAGCCGAACCCGGACGGGTCGATCCGTCCCCACGAGGTCGCCGCTCCCGCCGACCCGCCTGGTTCCTGCTCGCGTCCGGGCTCGCCGTGCTCGGTTCGACGGTGGCACCGGCCTCAGCCGGAGCGGTCGCGCCCTCGCCCGTCGTCTCCACGGCAGCCATCTCCGGGCTCGGGACGGTGGTCGTCGCTGGACACCGCCCGCTCTACGTGTCCGTCCGTGACACCCGGGGGCGCAGCACCTGCTCCGCGACCTGCACCACCACCTGGATCCCCCTGGAGGTCTCGACCCGTGGGACCCATCACCTCGGTCGCCTCCACGGTCTGGCCACCTTCCGTCGTTCCGACGGACATCGCCAGGTCACCATTGACGGACGTCCCCTGTACTTCTTCCGCTCGGACCACTCGCTTGCCGCGGCCAACGGTGAGGGTATTGCCGACACATGGTTCGCCGTGCACCCCAATGGCACCGCCGCCCGCGCCCTGGTGGTCGGATCGGCCCCGACCCCGAACCTTCCGTCTGCTCCCGCGACCACCGCCCCTCCCACGACGACCCCCTCGACCTCGCGGTCCGCTCCGCCGTCGTCGGGCCCGCCTCCCACGAATCCCTCTCCGGCCAACGCGCCACCCATGAGCCCGTCCCCGGCCGTTCCCCCTCCCACCACGACGGAGCCCACGAGCCTGCCGCCGAGTAATCCGCCGCCGACGACGACCACCGCTCCTTCGAGTGGAGGGGTGTCCTTCTGAGTGAGCCCTGAACCGGTTCGGTCACCAGACGGCCGGGATCAACCTCCATCGAACCCGTTGGCAGTAGCGGGCGTGTCCCGGGTTGGTGTCGAGCACTCGCTCCTCTGCCCGAGCCCGGCCGACGTTGCACGCGGTGGCGGCCACGACCACGGTGAGGTTGCGTAGCGAGAGACTCTGGAGCAGGTACCCGATCTGGAGCATCACGTACGAGGCGTAGATGGGATGGCGCACGATGGCATAGGGACCTCGACTGACCAGGCCCCGATCGGCTGCTGCGAATCCGAACGAACGCCCGAGCACCAGGAACGACCACAGGCACACGAGGACGCCGGCGAGCTGGAGTTCGAGACCCACCTCGAGCCCCCAGTGGGAATGGGCGCCGTCGGGCCGGAGAAGAACGGGTGTGAAAGTCCCCCCGAAGGCGACGAGCCAGTCGTCGAAGCGGCCGGTCACGACGCGGGGAGCTCGTCGGACCAGGTAGGCCACGACGACGAGCATCTGTTCGGCCACGAGCAGGACTCCGATCGGCCGGTGGGTGTGCAGGTATGCCGAGAGGGTGACGGCGGCGAAGTAGCCCGCTCCCGCCGCCCCGACCAGGTTCGCCGAGACCCTCAGGGTGTGCGTCGCCGCCGGCGTGCACGGTCGCCGCAAGAGGCTGGGCGACCGTCGATGGACGGTGTCGGGCGTCAACGGCGAGACCGGAGGCGACGGACTCGGGTGCACCGCGTCAGAGCTCGGCCGGCGTCGTTCGCCCCGATCTCACCAGCCAGCGCTCAACCGCGGCGTCCAGGCTGAACCGGCCTGCTCCGAGGAGGGCGACGACCAGGGCCAGGACGCCGAGAGCCAGGTTCAGCTGGTAGCCGGGTGGCGAGGTCGACGAGTTGATGCCCGTGGCCCAGGTGACGGTGATCATCGCCATCACCATGTCGCCGAAGAGCGCCAGCCCCGAGAGGCGGACACCGAGCCCGAGGGCCATGCTGACGCCGCTTCCCAACTCGATGATCCCACCCAGCACGGCAAAGAACCCTCCGGGGTGGAGGTGCGCGGTGTTCGAGAAGTAGAGCGCCGTGCGATGGATTCCCGGGCCGTTGAAGGCACCGAAGAGCTTGCCGGCCCCGTAGTAGATGAAGATCCAGGCCAAGGCGATGCGGGCCGCCAGGATGGCGAGGTCCCCCCGCAACCCTGATGGCCTGACGCTGACCACCGTGCCCAGAAGATCGCGGCCGCGGCGCGCGTCCCCCTGGGGCGTGGTGATGGCCATCACTCTCAGGGGAAGGGGGTGGCTCGCCGCACCGAGGGCAGGTCCACCGGCTCGACCATGGGCCGGAACGGCCCGACCAGCTGCGCGACCAAGACCGAGAGGTGACCTGGTCGGCGGCCCGCCTGCTCCACCGCGAGCGGCCGATCCGGAATCCCTGTGTCGATGCTCACCGTCTCGGCTGTCGGGAACACCGCCCGGTGGAAGAGCTGGTCCCAGATCGTCAGCGCGAACCCGAGGTTCACGTCTTGGGCACCGTCGAGCCGATGATGGATGCGGTGGTAGTTGGGGCTCACGACGATCCTCCCCAATGGTCCAAAGCCCAGGTTGGTGTTGGAGTGCGCGAACGCCACGACGGCGCCGTAGGCGATCAGCAGCGTCGTCGACACCGCGCCGTTGGCCAAGAGGACGAGCCCGGGGACGAGCGCGAGCAGGTACGACACGTGGATGAACGGATGAGTGCGGAACACGGTCAGCGCGTTCAGGTCCTCCTGTGAGTGATGGAGCTCATGGAAGCGCCACAGCACTCGCACCCGATGATTGGCAAGATGCACGAACCAGTTGCACCCGTCCATGGCGACGAAGATCACGCTGATCGCCAGCCCACGCGGCAGGAATCCCATCGGGGGCAGAACCGCCCAGGGCACCGCCCGGCGGACCTCGGCGGCGAACGAGAGCGTGAGTGCCGTGGTGAGCGGGACCACAAGGCCGGCGTTCAGGATCGTGTAGAGCAGGTCCTGGCGGTGGCCGCGCGCTACCAAGGCTCGCTGCTGGGCCGGATGCACCCGCTCGACGACCAGGATGAGCCCGAGGAGGGCGAGGCTGACCGGACCCACCACGACGAACCACAGCTGGCTCACCGAGCCCATGAAGTCCGATCCTCCCCACCCCTCCGACCAACCGATGGCGACGAGGGCCGCGGCCAGGGCCACGACCAGACAGGCGGGGAGGTAGATCCGGGACGACACCGCCGAGCAGGCCCGAGCGAGACGTCGGCCAGAGCCGTCTCCTCCGGTGAGCGTCGAGGGCCAGACCTGCGCGACTACCACGCGCGACCACTTCCCGCGAAGCACCCGGGTCGGGTCACTAGAACGACACCCCTCCCGACCCGGCTGTCGAGCCACCGGAGTTCGAGCCACCGGAGGTCGAGGGGTTCGCCGTGTTCGCGTGCCCCGACTTGCCGACGACGACCGCCTTCCACTTGCCCCATTGGTCGGTCACGTCGCCCGTGACGCCACCGCCGACCGAGTCCTCGGAGAACGAGTAGAGCGCGTGGCCGTTGTAGGTCACCTGTCGCAGGCCGCCGGGACCGCTGGTGGTCCCCAACTTCGAGCGTTGGACACCCGAACCGGCCGTGACGTGCTTGACCTGCGAGGGCAGTGTCACTGCGGGCCATATCCGCAGGCACTGCGAGTTACAGGTGGGGCCGTTGGACACCGTGTACAGCGGCAGGCCCTTGCTGACGAGCACCTTGCCGAACGTGCCGATCGTCATGGTGGAGATGACCACCTGGTTGCTGGTCGCGCCCGCCGCAGTGGCGGACAGCTCGCCTGCGGACACCGCTCCCATGGCCACCGCGGCGGTCACCAACCGCCCAATCCGGAGGGTCGCGTGCCGGTGCGTCGTCATCATGATCTTCCTCTTCTCGTACTGACGTTCTCGTGACGTTCCTTTACGGATCGGTGTACGTATGAGGCCGCGAAAAGGATCTTTTCACAGGCCGATCCAGACGACGACGGTGCCTCGACCGAGGACAGGGTGGCGCCGGGACCACGAGATGCATCTCCTCCCGCGAACCGGCCCTCTGGGCTCTTCGCGTACGGTGGTGGCGCGTGCGGGCAGTCGATGTCGTCATCGGAGTGGGTTGGGTTGCGTTCTGGGTCTATTGGCTGGTGGCGGCCGCCGGATCGAAGCCCGGTCGCACGCGCTGGAGACAGTTCGCTGGAATCCGGATCGTGGCTGTCCTTGCCGTCCTGCTCCTGCTCCGCGTCCACACGTTCGGGAATGACGCCGCCACGAAGGACCCGTGGCTGGCGGGCATCGGGTTCATACTCTTCCTGGCGGGCCTGCTCCTTGCCATTTGGGCCAGAGTCCACCTCGGCCGGAACTGGGGCATGCCGATGTCCGAGAAATCCGATGCGGAGCTCGTGACGATCGGTCCCTACCGCATGATCCGCCATCCGATCTACACGGGGTTCATTCTGGCCATGACCGGAACCGCGCTCGCCGTGAGTCCGTATTGGCTGATCGTGACCGCGGCAATCGGTGGGTACTTCGTCTACGCCGCCTTCATGGAGGAGCGACGCATGACCGAGCAATTTCCGGACGCGTACCGGCCATACCAGAAGAGGACCAAGATGCTCATCCCCTTCATCTTCTGAGCCACCACGCCGGCGATGGATTCGGTCAACAGGATCACAATTTTGATGGTGCGTAGTGACGGGTCACCAACCCCACCTCAATTCCGCTCCCCGGCCGGTCGATTTATGCTCAGTGAAGCACGCAGCACCTCGGATCTCCCTGCGGGCGCGTCTCCTCCACCGAGAGATCCTGATCAGGGTCGTGGCGCTGACCGCCGTCCTGTGGGGCGCGGTCTATCTGGGGTGGCGGGTTCTCGATACGTGGGAGCTCACCGAGCCCGTTCTCTTCCTCTCGCTCCTCGCCTGTGAGCTCTTCGGGTTCGTCATGCTCGCCGGCTTCTGCTTCCTCTCCTGGCGCATCCCGACGTCCGAGCGGCCGGCGATCGAATGGCCGCACAGCGTCGACGTCGTCGTGTGCACCTACGACGAGGGTATCGACGTGCTTGAAGCCACCATCCTCGGGTGCGCTCGGGTCACCTTTCCACACGAGACGTGGGTGCTCGACGACGGCTGCCGCACCAGCGTGAGGGAGCTGGCCCACCGCCTCGGCGCACGCTACGTGACCCGGCCCGACAACCGACACGCTAAGGCAGGGAACATCAACCACGCCCTCGGCGTCCTCGGCGGCGAGCTCCTTCTCGTCCTCGACGCCGACCACGTGCCCCAGCCCGACATCCTCGATGCCACCGTCGGCTACTTCGACGACCCCCAGGTCGCGGTCGTCCAGACACCGCACGACTTCTCCAATCAGGACTCCTTCCAACATTTCGCCACCGGCAAGCACGACCAGAGCATGTTCTTCGAGGTCATCCTGCCCGGGAAGGACCGCCACAACGGGGTCTTCTGGTGCGGGTCCGCCGCAGTGATCCGACGGGCCGCCTTGCTCGATGTCGGGGGCGTGGCGACGGAGACCATCGCCGAGGACTTTCACACCACCATCAAGATGCACGATCGGGGCTGGACCACCCGGTATCACAACGAGACGCTCGTGCAGGGTCTGGCCCCCCACGACCTGTCCTCGTTCCTCCTGCAGCGGGACCGCTGGGCACGCGGCAACCTGGCCGTGTTCAAGACCCGGGAGAATCCGCTGGCGGCACACCATCTCTCCGTGGGTCAGCGGATCAGCTACCTGTCATCGCTGCTCGCCTACTTCGTGCCTCTCCAGCGTCTCGGCCTCCTGGTCGTCCTCACCGTCATGTTGGTGAGCGGCCAGCTCCCAATGCACGCTTCGCTGCAGGGCTTCCTCGTGTTCTGGCTTCCCTGGATCGCTCTCGACCTCGCCGCGTCGGCATTGCTGTGCCGGGGACGCGCCAGCCTGTGGGACGGCACCTACTCCATGTTGCTGACCATGGAGATCTTCGTCCGAGCCGTCGTCTCGCTGGTGCGCCCCATGTCCTCGACCTTCAAGGTCACGCCCAAGGACGGGATCGACGACGGTGGGTGGCCGGCCGTTCGTCAGCTCCGTCTGGTTCTGGTCGTCGGATTCGTGTTGCTCGCCGCCCTGATGCTGCGCTGGCTGGCCACGGCGGGAATCGTCCCCCTTCCGAACCTGCGCGGAGCACCGTTGGTCATTGGCGTGGTGCTGGGGCTCTGGGAGCTCGGGTTGGTCGTTGCCGTGCTGGCCAAGGTGAGCCAGCGGCGTCAGCTTCGCCGGCAGTATCGGGCCCCAGCCGAAATCGCGTCCGTGGTCGATGGCGTCATCGTCCGGGTGGTCGATCTGAGTACCAATGGAGCCGGCTTGGTCGGCCCGAAGGCGATCGAGGTCGGACGTGAGTTGGAACTGACCATCGATCTGACGATGCTCGACGGCCGCACCAGGCCTACGCACCTGGCGTTGTCGGTCACCGCGTGCCATCCCGACCCCGGTTCGGCACAGGGTTGGCGAGTTGGTGGGACGGTGACTCCCCGGTCGGACGGTGATCGGGCGGCGTTGGTCGAGTACTGCCACGTGGTCGCGACCCGGTCTCGCCTCGTGGCGAGCGGTCGGCTCACGACGGGGGCTCGCACGGCCCCGGTGACGGTGCCGCAAGACCGGGCGACGGGCTGACCACGTGGCTCCCTTCACGTCGGACACCTGCCGGCAGTTACGCTTGGTTTTTGGACCACCCGTGGAGAGCCAAGAGGAGTGTCATGCACGACAACGTGATCGTTGTGTCGGGCGATTCGCACGCCGGCATGCCGAAGGAGCTCTGGACCGAGTACCTCGAACAGAGGTTCCATCACCTCCTCCCGAGCCTCCATGAGGACAATCTCATCTACCCGACCGCGGTCGCCCTCCAGACGGCCAAACTCGGCGTCTCGTCACACCCGGAGCACGAAGAGGCGCATCGGACCTCGTGGCACGGGCTCTATGACCCTGTTTTGCGGATGGCTGACATGGACCGAGAAGGCATCACCGCCGAGTTGGTGTACCTCGGCGACTCACGCCTGGGCGACCTGTTTCACAACGTGACGAATCGCGCCTACCCGCTCGACGCGTGGGAGGCAGGAGCGAGGGCATGGAACCGATGGGCGGCTGACGCCTTCGGTTTCGCCATGGAGCGCTTTCTCGTCACGGCAGCGATCGGTCCCTGCGTGGACCTCCAGACCGCCGTCCGCGAGATCGAGTGGATCGCCGAGCACGACTTCACTGCGACCTACTGCCCGGGCTATGTGCACACGTCCGACATGCCGCCGCTCCATGACGCTTACTGGGAGCCGTTCTGGTCTGCCTGCGAGGCCACCAACATCGCGGTTGTCGTCCACGCCGGCTTCGGATCCGAGCACGGCAGTGTCTTTCCTGAGTTCGAGAAGATGTACCGCGCCTGCGAGGCGGCGGCCGGGAGTAACGACCGCGAGGCGCTCTTCGCGCACGCTGACGCAATCAGCGAGGAGTCTCTCGAGTACTTCACGAACTTCCTCAGCCACAACGTCGATTCCCGCCGGCCCCTCTGGCAGTTGATGCTGGGAGGAGTATTCGACCGGTACCCCGACCTCCGCTTCATGCTCACCGAGATCCGCCTCGATTGGATCCCGGCGACACTCCGGTATCTCGACGGTGTCCTGGCCGAGCACCCCGAGCTCCCCGCGACGCGCAAGCCGAGTGAATACTGGCGGTCGAACTGCCTGGCGGGTGCCTCGTTCATCCACAAAGCGGAGGTGGAGATGCGCAATGAGATCGGCCTCGAGACCATTCTCTTCGGGCGCGACTATCCGCATTTCGAGGGAACCTGGCCCCACACCCGGGAGTGGCTGCGCGACGCGTTCGACGGCGTTCCCGAATACGAGCTCCGCATGATGCTGGGCGAGAACGCCATCCGCTTCTTCGGGCTCGATGGCCATCGACTGGCCAGCATCGCTCAACGGATCGGGCCGACCGTCGGGGAGATCCACGTCGGTGGACCCGTCCGTCCCGACCTCATCGAGAACTTCGCCCTGCGCGGTGGCTACCTCAAACCTCCAGAGGGAGAAGGGAAGCTCCCGATCGTCGACGGGCTCGTCCGCCAGGAGCTTAAGCTCATGGCTTCCGCGTGAGGTCGTCACGGGGAGCAAGGAGCCGATGACCATGACCGTCACGAGTACCGTCTTCGATTGCGACACCCACATCTACGAGCCCGTCGATGCCGCCATGCGCTACCTCCCAGAGAGGTTCCATGACAAGGCGATCCGGGTCGTGAAGAACTCCAAGGGCGAGGACACCGTGCTCGCGGGACATCGACTGGCGCCATTTCTGAGCGATCTCGGCATGGGCTTCGAGAAGGCCTACAAGCCGGGATCGCTCAAGGAGATGCTGCGGCAGATGAGGTCGGGCAATCCGGAGGAGAACTACGCGCCCGAGCCGATGCGCATCGAATACCTCGAGCGAGAACCACGCCTCCAGCTTCTCGACGAGCAGGGCGTGGACCGCTGCGTGCTCTTCCCGGGTGCCCTTGCCCTTGCCGCTGAGAACTACGTGTCCGATACCGAGGCGCTCTACGCCAGCCTCTCGGCGTACAACCGTTGGTACGACGAGACATGGGGCTTCAATTTCCAGGACCGCATCTATGCGACGGCGTTGCTGTCCTTGCGTGACCTGGAGCGGGGCGTGGCACTCGCTGACGAGGTCATCTCGCGCGGCGCGCGCGTGGTGTTGCTGCCGACCGGCCCGGCCGGCGGGCGCAGCCCGGGCGATCCCCATTTCGACCCCATCTGGTCCCGCCTCAACGAGGCCGGTGTCGTGATCGCGCTGCATGTCATGCCGTATTGGTACTTCGACGCAGTGGCGCCGGCGTGGGGCCAGGACCACGACCCGTACTCGTGGACGATGTCAGCCTGGGGCTGGATGAACCTGTACGGCGAGCGCCCGGTGGTCGACACGCTCTCCGCCCTCATCTTCGACAATCTCTTCGGACGGTTCCCGAATCTGAACGTGCTCGTCGCCGAGCACGGTGCGAGCTGGGTTCCTCACACACTCGAGCACATGGACAAGAGCCGCGGCATGGGCCGCAATGGTCCGTGGATCGGAGGTCCGCTCCCCGAGCGCCCGTCAGCCATCTTCCGGGAGCGGGTGCGGGTCTCGCCGTACCCGGAGGACGACATTCCCGAGATCATCCGACAGCTCGGCGGTGACGACAGCGTGTTGGTCTTCGGTTCCGACTACCCGCATGCCGAAGGTGTCGCCTCGCCAGCGGACTTCGAAGTGGGCCTGACCGGCCTGTCCGAAGACGTGCGACGCCGCATCATGGGGGAAAACGCCGAGGGCATCTTCGGCCCGACCCCCTGACGGGCGGCGAACAGGGTCGATGCCCTGGCGCCGGGCTTTGCTGAGACGTATCGCCCGCGTCTCGGGTCGCCCCTCTTCAGGGGATCCCCACCACCCCCCGCGCGCCCAAGCGGGCTATCTCTGGGTCCCCGTACCCGATCTCTCGAAGCACCTCCTCGGTGTGCTGGCCGATGATCGGCGGCCCCCCCCGTATGAAGCCGGGAGTGCCTGACAACCGCACGAATTCCCCCGGCTGCTCCAGCCGACCCCACACCGGATGGTCATAGGTCGCCACCCAGCCGTTTGCTTGGGCGTCCGGATCGTCGCACCAGGTGGCGCCGCGGTCCTCCGCCACCTCGCAGGGCACCTGGGCCGCGTCGAGCAATTCCTGCCATTCCGTGGCTGATCGGGTGCGGAAGACGGCCTCAAGCATCTCCACGGACGTCGACGACCCGTCGCGCAGCCCCAAGGTCCGCTGCAGCCGCTCGCGATCTCCCGGACTCACGGCGGCGATGCAGATCCACCCCTGCTGGGTCTCGTACAACCGGTAGTAGGGACTCAGACCCGTTTGCTGAACGTCGAGCGAGGCACGATGCACCAGCCCCGCCGGCCCGACGAAGGCGTCCGAGGCCAAGAGCAGGCCGGCGCTGAGGATGTCGGTCTCCACCGCTTGTCCCTCCCCGGTCTGCTCACGGCGGTAGAGGGCCTGGAGAACGCCCAATACACTCAGCATCCCGCTGGCGGCGTCGGTCATGCCGAATCGGTACCACGTCGGATGGCCACCAGAGGAGGAGGCGCCCTGCTCGTACTCGAGCCCGCAGAGGGCCTGAGCCATCTGATCGGTTCCCGGCTGGTCGGCCAAGGGGCCGGTGCTCCCGTAGGCGGTCAGATGGCAGAACACGAGTCGTGGGTTGATGCGTCTGGCCTCCCGGTAGCCAAAGCCGAGCCGTTCGGCCACCCCGGGGCGCAGGTTGTAGTGGACCACGTCGGCCGTGGCCATCAGCCGCTTGAGAATCTCTCGGCCCTCCGGTGCCTTGAGGTTCACGGCGATGGAACGTTTCCCGCGGGACCCACAAACCCAGGTGGCGTCCCCCGGGGTTCCTACCGCGGGGGAAACCGGCTCGATCGTGATGACGTCAGCACCCAGATCGCCCAGGATCATGGCGCCGAAAGGACCGGCCACCACCGTCCCGAGATCGAGCACCCGGATCCCCTCCAGAGCATGGCGTAACGAGCGACCGGAGGGTACGGGCCCCTCCGGTTGAGGACGGGCCGCCTCTCGGATGATCTCGGTTCGGTGTTGATCGACCGCCGGCGGCGGGCCCTGGACCACGTCGCGGTGGCGTTCCAGGTGATAGGTGTGACCGAGCTGGGCCACCGGGCCCATCCCGGGGACCTCCACGGTGGTGACCGCTCCGGTGTGCGCCACCTGCGGGTGGTCGAAAATGGGCCCGGGTGGTTGCACCGGCTGGCACGGGATGTCGTGCTCCTGGAACAGCGCGACCCACTCGTCCCGGGGGCGTTGCTTGAACACGTCTCGGGCCACCTGGAAGTACTCCTCCCGCGACGCCCGGTCCCCCAACGTGATCGTGGTCACACCGAGCTCGTCCGGACGGCGACCGACGTGCTCCAAAGCCACCGACATACCGTTCACCATGGGATGGAACCACTGGCCGTCGCTGGCCTCGAAGCACGGCGTTGGGCCCAGGTCCCTGTGCGCCCACATGGCGGACAGGGGTGGCGTGGGCCGACTCGCCCGCTTCCAAATCTGGGTCGTCCACAACAGCCCGCCTTGGGCCAGGGAGGTCTCCACCCGTTGGCCCCAACCGGTCACCTCCCGTGCCCGCAGAGCGGCGCTGATCCCGACGGCGGCCAAGAGGGCCGCGCCGAAGCTGGGTAGGGGAACATGGAGGAAGATCGGACCCTTGCGCAGACCGGGCTGCTCGTACTGCAACCCCGTCCTGGCCTGGACCAGGGCGTCGTACGCGACCCGAGAGCTCGACGTCCCCGTCCGCCCGTACCCGGTGATCGCGCAGTAGATCAGGCGCTCGTTGCCGGATCGAAGAGCGTCGTACCCGACGCCCAGGCGGTCAGCCACTCCAGGGGAGAAGCTCTCCACCACGACATCTGCCCGGTGGGCCAGAGCCCTCAACACCTCCAGTTCCCGATCGAGCCGCAGATCGAGCGCGATGCTCTTCTTCCCCCGGTTCCACACGGTGTAGCCCGGTGCCGTCCGGAACGGATCGCCGCCGGGTGGCTCGACCTTGATGACTTCGGCTCCGTGATCACTGAGCAGCATGGTGGTCACCGCCCCCGCCGAGCCCCAGCTCAGATCGAGGACCCGGAGCCCGGCCAAGATCGCCGTCATCCGTCTACCCGAGCGTTCGTCCGCATTGACAACGATGTGGTCCTAGGTGGCCAGAGCGCCGACAGCGGCCCCAATGGTCAACGACATCGAGTCTGTTGGTAGCTCGTCCGGGGAGACCGGCGTGGCAATCTCCTCAACGGTCGGACCGATCCGGTCGGCCAGGGCCTGCAGGAATTTGAGGTCCAGCCCGTACACCCGGGCTGCGCTCAGCGACGTCATGATCCGAACCTCGTCTTCGGGGACATCGGCGAACAGTAACCGCAGAGCGAGTCGGGTGTTCGGAAAGGTACCTTCGGTGTGCGGATAATCTGCACCCCACGTGAGCCGATCCACACCGATCTGATGGCGAAGCCGTATCTCCTCGGGGCGGGCTAACGACAGTCCGAGGTAGCAGTTACGCCGAAAGTACTCGGTAGCCGACAAGTCGAGGCCGGAGGCTGCTCCGCCGAAAACGACGTGGGCCGAGGTTCCAGGTGTCCTTCCAATCTGGATCTCGTAGTCGAGCTTACGGAGCTCATCGGGCACCCAGGAGCAGCCGGTCTCGGTCATCACGAACTTCAGGTCGGGGAAGTCCTGGAAGACGCCACCGAAGATGAGATGGGCCAGAGCCCGCATGAACCAGAATTGGATCTCATGAGCACCGACGGCGGCCGCGGCCGAGCCAAACTCCTTTGCCGGTTCCGACACCACCAGAACGTGACGATGGACGGGTAGGTCGAGGTCGACGCACACCCCCCAGAAGGGGTCCAGGTGCCGGTCGTACAACGTGACGTTGTCCCCGGGAATCAGCACACCGGCCAATCCCGCCTCTCTCGCCCAGCGGACCTGCGCGATCGCCTCGTCGAGATCGTTCAGGAAGACCTGCGCCAGTCCAGCGCGCCGGCCCGGCGCCTGCGCGCAGAAGTCGGCCAACCATCGGTTGTGCGCCTTGACGCCCTCCCAGCGGTGGCGAAATTCGTCCTCGTTGCGAGGAGCAAGAGCCGTGATGATGCCGCTGGGTAAAACGGAGGCACGGTGTTGGGGAACACGACCTCTGCGGCGATCCCTTCCGCGTCCATGTGCTCGAGTCGTGTCTCACTCTCCCAGCTGTAGCGCGACACGAACGAAGCTCGTCCCATCACGATGTCAGGGTCGTCCCGATCGTGCATCTCGTCGTCAAGCTTGGACCACGGGTCGTCGAAGGTTGCAGCCCACGCATCGAACTCGTCGTGGAAGGCCTTTGGGAGGTACTGCCCATAGCCCTGAATGTCGGCACCTGCGTGTGCGTCAGTGGAAATGAGGCAATACCGGGGTGATTCGGATTTGTCCATTTGCAGTCCCCTTCGTGGTCTCTTCTCCATGGGTACACGTTCGTCGATGACCCGGGGCCATCACAGCCCGGGCCAGTCTCACTAGCTGGCTCTCTCTCGGTGTTTGGAGCGTCGGCCGGCGGCAACACCCAATGACCCAATACCGCGCTCTTTGCGCCGGCCGATCTGTTCTTCTGCGAACAGCCTGGTCAACAAATTGAACTGATTTGCAACGAATTGGCCCAGGTCGGCGCCAGCCGGTCGGATCAGCCACGCGTCGAGTGCTCGCCGATACGCCAGCACACCGACCTCAGCCGTGAGGACGCTCATGTCGTCGGGGCGCCGTAGACCTCGGCGAGCGGCGACGTTTGCGGCGATGATCTGCGTGTCCTCGTGCAATTGCGCCTGCGCCAGTCCCCGCAAGGTCGGGGACGACGCGACGGCTCGATCGTGGAGAACCACGATGTGGCGGGGCACTCCCGGAGCGAGTTCGATGAGCGTCGCGCGCATCGACTCAAAAGCGCTCATCGACTCGGGCTGGGCGGTGTACGTCTCGGTGAACGACTCCATCCACTCGCGCTCGCTGAACAGGTACACCGAATCTTTGGTCGGAAAATAGCGAAAGAACGTCCGAGGGGAGACTTCGGCCCTCTCAACGATCATGTCGATCGTCGTCGCCTCGTATCCGCGTTCGGCGAAGAGTTCCAGGGCGGCCTCGTGCAGGGCGCACCTCGTCCTGTTCTTGTGCTTGTCCCACAGGGAGGGCGTTGTCGTCGTCTTGCGGGGCAACACCATCGATCCTCCCGGCAGGCATCCGACGCGACTGGCAGAACATTGTCATGTTGCACTACTATGCCAACTGATAGCAGACTAGCACTTTTCACAGCCCTCTGGCGGCCGGCCGGCGATGCGAAACGAGGATCGCGAGTGGCAAACCTGTTGGAATCCGGCAGCTATTGCATCGGAATCGACATCGGCGGCACCTTCACGGACGCCGTGCTGACCGACGGTTCCTCGATTTGGCGGGCCAAGTCACCAACGACATCAGGCCAACTGGGCCAGGGCGTGATCAAGGCCTGCCGACTGGCCGCCCAGCGGGCCGGCGAAACCCTCGAGACGGTGCTTCCCAAGGTCCAGCGGTTCGGCCTGGGGACGACGGCAGTCACCAATGTGTTGGCGACCCGGTCGGGGCCACCCGTCGGCCTCATCACCACCAAGGGCTTTGAGGACCAGCTTCCGCTGGCGAAGGGGCGACGCGTCGTCGTCAACGGCTGGGTCGAATATCCGCCGGCCGTCGTCCCTCGCAACCAGATCGTCGGGGTAACCGAGCGCATCGACCACGAGGGCCGGGTTCTCACCCCTCTCGACACCGGTGAGGTCGTGCGGGCGGCCCAGCGCCTGGTCGACGAACAACAGATCGAGGCCCTCGCCGTTTCATTCCTCTGGTCGTTCAAGAATCCGAGTCACGAGGACGCAGCGGTCTCTGCGGTGCACGAGACGTTCCCGGATCTGCCGGTGTTCGCGGGAGCCGCACTCAATCCGATCATGCGAGAGTTCGAGCGAACGAGCTTTGCGGTCTTGAATGCCTATGTGGGCGGTGCGTTCAAGGGAATCGACGCTCTCGCCGAGGAGTTCGCTCAGCTCGGACTTCGGGTGCCGATCTTGCTCGTTCATTCGGGAGGGGGGTCCATCACTTCGGCAGAGGCAAGACGAGTCCCCCTCGGCCTGGCTGCATCGGGACCCGCGGCCGGAGTCGCCGCGTCGGTCTCCCTGGCTCGTGCTTCTGACCTTGCCGACGTTCTCACGTGCGACATGGGTGGCACGTCGTTCGACGTGGCCGTGATCACCAAGGGTCACGCGTCACGGCGGACCCGAGGTGAGTTGATGGGTATCTGGAGCGCCCTCCCCCTGATCGACGTGGAGTCCATCTCGGCGGGGGGTGGCTCGGTGGGCTGGGTCGATGCCCGAGGGATGCTCCGCGTTGGACCCCGGTCGGCGGGCGCCACCCCGGGCCCGGCCTGCTACGGCAAGGGGGGGACGGAACCGGCGGTGACGGATGCGCTGGTCGTCCTGGGCTACATCGACCCGCAACGCTTCTTGGGCGGGGACATGGAACTGGACTTCGACGCTGCCTTCGCCGCCTGCGAAAAGGTGGGTGAGCAGATCGGGCTCAGTGTCGTGGATACCGCCTGGGGCATTCGGGAGCTCGCGCTCGAGGGAATGATCAAGGCGGTGCGGGCGGTGCTCAATGCGAGGGGTATCGACGCCCGCGAACAGGCACTTATCTCTTTCGGGGGGTGCGGCTCGCTGTTCACGCCCGACATCGCCCGGGCGATCAAGTCGACCAGGGTTCTGGTTCCGGAGGTCGCCTCGGTGCTCTCGGCGTTCGGCGCTGCCACTGCTGACATCAGACGGGAACGCGTGCGATCTCTGGCGGTGCCGCTTCCCGCCGACCCGGGGCCGTTGCAAGCTCTGGCCGAGAAGCTCGAAGCCGAAGTGCTCGACGACCTGGCTGCCGACGCCGTGTCCGAGACGGACCGCTCGGTGCACTTCGAAGCCGACGTCAGGTTCAGGCGGCAGGCTTGGGAGCTGTCGGTTCTGATGCGCCGAGGGCCGATCACCGAGGAGTCGCTCGCCGGCCTCGTGGATGATTTTCGTCACGAGTACGCAAAGCGCTACGGCGAGGGCTCCATGATGATTGCCGCCGGCGTCGAGCTGGTGACGCTTCGAGCCACCGGTATCGGTCGAACCATCAAGGCTTCCGCTGCGGCCATGCAGCGGGGTTCGGTGGAGGAGGGCACCCACGCCGAGCCCGTGGGTGCGCGGCGAGTCCAGCTCAACCGCGGTTCCGATGGCAACAAAGAAGTCTCGACCTACTCGGGTCCCACGCTGAAGACCGGTCACCGGCTGAACGGTCCGGCGCTCATTGACGGCGTCGACACCACCATATGGATCCCGCCCGGCGCCGCGGCCCACCTCGATCAGAATTCGACCCTCGTTGTGGAGGTGAGCAAATGACGACGACCAGTGAGCCGATCCAGGACGCCACGTCGCTCGACCCGATCACTCTGGAGGTCCTCCGGAGCCGCCTCGATGCGGTTGCGGAGGACGCAGCATCGACGATCGCACGGACCGGAGTCAGTCCCGTGATCACAGAGTCACACGACTTCGGCGTGGCCCTTCTGGATGCTGACGGGAACCTTCTCGCCGGGGCTGGGTGGGTCGCCAACCACTGGATGGCGTCGACTCGAGCCGTGCGGGCCACGATCGCGCGGTACGGGGACGAGATCGCTCCGGGCGACGTCTATCTGGCCAACGACCCGTACAACGGCGGCGGCCTGCACGCCAACGACGTCGTGGTGGAGCGGCCGATCTTCGCGGGCGGTACCCGTGTGGCCTGGGTCGCCCTCTCGGGTCACATGATGGACGTCGGTGGCATGGTCATCGGGTCGTTCGCGCCGGCAGCCACGGAGTGTTACCAAGAAGCACTGCGCTTTCCACCAGTTCGGCTGTTCAAGGCCGGCGTCGAGGTCAGCGACGTGTGGGACATCTTCCGCACCAACGTCCGCATGTCGGTACTCATTGAGATGGATCTGCGCTGCCTCGTCGCTGGCTCCTATGTCGCCGAGCAGGAAATCGCCGACCTGGCCCACTGGTTGGGAGTCGAGCAGTTCGTTCAGGGGACGACGATGCTCCAGAAGTTGTCGGAGACGGTCCTCCGCGAACGCATCGCGGCGATGCCGGACGGCACGTACCGCATCGTCACGTGGGCCGAATGGGATGACGAGCTGTTCCGGATTCCCTGCACCTTGAGCATCGAAGGGGACCACATGGTGTTCGACTTCGAAGGTGCGTCTCCGCAGGCGCCGCACTACTTCAATTCGC
Source organism: uncultured Acidimicrobiaceae bacterium (assembly GCA_963787485.1). Taxonomy (GTDB): domain Bacteria; phylum Actinomycetota; class Acidimicrobiia; order Acidimicrobiales; family RAAP-2; genus Bog-473. Next base: position 83,499 of record CAWBDF010000005.1, read on the forward strand.
AGCCGTACATCATTGAGAGCTCCCTGATCATGGCCCTCCAACCGCTCCTGGCGCCCGACCTCCCCTACACCCAGGGTCTGGCCGAGCCCATCGAGCTGCGCTGCCCCGCCGGGTCGATCGTCAATGCGACGCCTCCGGCACCGATGAACATGGGCCACGTGCACGTGGCCCTCACTGCCGCCGAAGCGATGATGCAGTGCGTCCGCTTGGCCCTGTGGGCCTCGGACCAGTCGTTGCCCGCGTCCCCGATGGTGCAAGGCTGGAACGGGTCGGCGTCCATGGCGGTGACGAACTGGTCTGGCGTCGGGTCGGACCAGTTTCGCGCCGCGTGGTCGATGCTCGACGGCACGGGCGTGGGCGCCAGTGCCGGCGTCGACCATGATGGCCCAGACCTGGGCACGGTCACGGTGGGGCTCGAGTCTCCACCCGCCGTCGCGGACATTGAGGTGTTGGAGTCCTGGTATCCGATGCTGATCACCGAGCGGCGCATCCGGCCCGGCGTGAACGGTCCGGGAACCTACCGCTCCGGCGGCGGCTGCCAGGTGAAAATGGAGCCCTACGAGACCGAGCAGCTCGAAGGCCAGATGCTGGGAATTCGGGAGTGGCTGCCCCTCGACGGCGCGGCAGGCGGATTCCCAGGAGCGACCACTGTCTTCCAGATCCACCGCGACGACGGAACCGTTGCCCGCGTCTCCAACAAGGCCTCTGACGTCATTCTCCGTCAGGGTGAGACCTTCGAATTCCAATGCCCGTCAGGGGGCGGAGTCGGGGACCCGGTGGGCAGGGACCCCCAGGCGGTGGCGGGTGATGTCCGCGCCGAACTGCTCACAAGTGACGAGGCCGCCGCGGTCTACGGCGTCGTGATCCTTCCCGACGGGAAGGCGGACTTCGAGGCCACCGTTGCCCGTCGCGTAGAGATCCTTGCGGACCGCCTGGCGCGGGCGAAGCCGGCGGCCCGCCCCATGGACGATCGCGAGCTGGTGGCGTCCGAGCAGACGGAGGAGTTCCCGCTCTACCCGGGCATCGTCCACCGTGGGCGGGTGGCGTACTCGGCGGCGTCGGGCACCCCGCTTGCCCTCGCGCCCGACCATTGGACCGACGGCTGCCCGGTGCTCGAAGAGTCCCCTTCGGGACCGGGTCCCCAGATCGTGACCCGGGCGTACCTCGATCCGCGCACCGGACACAGCCTCTACGTCGAAGCCGTCCCGGTTGGCGAACCTCGGGCCTTCGAAGTCAACCCGATCCGGTGGACCGCGCTGGGCAACGATTGATGGTCGCTCGACGTCACGCCCGGATTGTCGAGTGTGGGTGATCCGATGGGGACAGCAAGAGCATCGGTAAGGATCAACAGATCAGCCGACGACGTGTGGGCCCGGATCGGCGACTTCGGTGATCCCAGCTGGTTTCCAGGTCTCGAGTCATGGACGCTCGAGGGTGATCAGCGCACTACCGCAATTGCCGGGATGAATCTCAAGCACGTTGAACGTCTCGTGCACCGAGACGAGGCGAGGCGGACGTACACCTACGGGACAACCGGATACATCGGAGACACCCTCGTCACGCTGGAGGGAGGGCAGGTCTACGACCTGAACTCCATGGTCGGGCGTCACAGTGCGACGATCACGGTGATCCCCGCGGGTGAGTCGTCATCCACCGTCATCTATGACGTGACCATGGATGACGATCACGTCGAGTCACAGAGTGCCAGGTACCAGGCGGTGCTCGAGCGTCTCAAGGCCCAGATGGAGAGATGAGGAAAGGCGAATCTCGGTGACCACCGATGCAGAACGCACGGAACAGCTCGCCGGGCAGATTCAGGCCGCGCTTCAGACAGCCGATCTGGACGGCTATCGGGAGCTCCTGGACCCCAATGTGACGTGGGGAGCGCCGGGCGACGCGAATCCCGAGTGTCGCAACCGGGACCAAGTGCTCGCCTGGTACCGGCAGGGCCGAGCCAAGGGGGTGCGGGCAACGGTGAGCGAGACGGTCGTTCACGACGACATGATCCTCGTCGGCCTCAGTGTCAGCGGTGGTGAGTTGTCCTCCGACACTGGAGGACCGACCGCTCGTTGGCAGATTCTCACCGTGAGGAGTGGCCGAATCGTCGATATCCGAGGTTTCGAGGATCGGGCTGACGCCATGTCCCGCATGAAGTGAACCGTCAACCGACATTGGATGCCGACGACGTTCAGACTCGCCAAGCATTAGATTCAATGGCGTGAGTCTTGATCATGCAGTCCCCGACTCGGGGATCACCGACGACGAATTGACGGAGCTGGCGCTGGCGGCTGACCCTGGTGCGCCTCTCCCCGAGGATGCCGTTCCGATCGGCGTCCATCTGTCTCGGTTCACCGCTCCGCTCCCTCTCTGGTACATGCCCCCCGCAGTCAGGTCAGGGGGGCGGCGGTGGAGGGCGCCCGTGGTGCTCGCCGTGGTTTCGGCCTTTCTCCTGATTGACGCAATGGGGCTCTGCAACACGTACGGGATTCTCAGCCTCGCATAGCAGCACTCGTCGTCCAGGGAGCAGGACGCTCAGCCTCGTCGGCGCCCGAACACCGTCGGGTCACGATCATCCGGTTTCGAGAGCCACGGTGGTTGCTTCGGAGTCCAAGGGAACGAGCGCATGCCGCCGTTCCAACACCAGGACCGAGATGGTGGGCACCAGCGACACGATCGTGAGACCGAGGACCCACCAGAAGGTTGTCGCGAAGGCGGCGGTTTGCGCAGAAGTGGACGACCCCGCCCCGCTCAGCTGCCGCTGGAGGATCACTGACAGGACGGCGACGCCGATCGATCCGCCCAAGCGCATGATCATGTTGGACTGGGGAGTGGCGTCGTTGATCTGACTGGGGCGCAAGGTGCGGTATGCCGCTGTCATGGCGGGCATCCCGGCCAGCCCGATCCCGAAACCCTGAACCAGCATGAACACGGCAAGCGCCCCGTACGGGGTGTCGGCCTGGATCATGACGAAGGGAATCGAGCCCAGGATCGCGATCACCGAGCCCGACACCGCGATGATCCCCGGCCCGAATCGGTCGGTCAGACGGCCGGACAGCCACATGGCCACCGCGGTGCCTGCGCCGCGGGGCCCAAGAAGCAGACCGGTTCTCAGGGGATCGTCGTGCCCGACGATCTGGAAGTAGAGCGGCATGAGGATGAGCGAGCCGATCATGACCATGCCTCCGAGACAGAAGGTCGTCAGGGCCGACGCTCTGAAGGCCTTGTTGGCATAAAGGCGTAAGTCGAGTAACGGGTGTTCGACGTGAAGCCCGCGAACCACGAACGCGATCAAGAGCAGTACTCCGGCGACCAGGGGGAGGGCCACGTGCTCCATGCCGTGCCCCGAACTCGCAACCTCTGCCAGCCCATACGTGAAGGCGACCGATCCCCCGGCCACCAGGAACCAACCCAGAGCGTCGAAGCCGCCGGCAGGTTCGGGTGGGCTGGCAGGAAGCAGACGGCGACCGAGGAGCAGGGTGAGCATCCCGATCGGGATGTTGACGTAGAAGATCCAGCGCCATGAGGAGATGTCGAGGATGAGACCGCCGAGCGTCGGTCCGACGACTGGAGCAAGCATGACGACGCCCCCCCAGGCGCTCATGACGCGGGCCAGATGACGGGGGCCGGCCGCTTTCATGATGATCATCTGGCCGACGGGCATCATGGCCCCGCCCCCGACCCCTTGAAGCACTCGGAAGACGACGAGCTCCGGGGCGGAGGCGGCAAGACCGCACAACAGGGATGCTCCCGTGAAGAGCATCATGGCGAACAGGTACACGCGTTTCGAACCGAATCTGCGTGTCGCCCAGCCCATGACAGGTGTCACGGCTGCCATGGCCAGCAGGTAGGCGCTCACCACCCACTGGACGTCGCTGAGCTGGGAATGGAGCTCGCGTGACAACTGCACGAGGGCAACGCTGACCATCGTGCTGTCGAGGGCCGACATGACCGCCCCGAGGATGACGACGTAGACGATCTTCCAGACCCGCGGATCGATCTTCCCGCCCACCGTCCCGAGATCGGGACGGGCAGTCAGTTCAGCCATTGCGTCGTTGCCGCCTGGGCCTTCGCGAGCTTTCGACGCCGGGTCGTTGAGCACCCATGACGGTCAAGCCTGGACGCGGGGATGTTTCGACGTCAAGAGTTTCTCTGAATCAATTGATGAGTCAGTTTGAAGGTGTTTGAGCCGAGAACCCGAGACCTCGAGGAACCGATCGCCGACATACGGGCTGGGCAGGGACTTTCTCGAGCGTGTCACCTCACCCGACGCCTCGCTCAACAGATGGAAGTCCCGAGCGAGGCGGAGGCGAGTCGAGTTGGCCGTCCGAGAGGTCAACCCTTGCCGTTGACACCGAGCTCGATCGCCTTGACGAGCAACAGGACGACGGCAACGACCAAGTAGCCGCGTCAGCGCGTACATACACATGATACGCCCTCGGGACCACGTCGGGCGGTTGAGGAGGTTGAGCGGAGGCATGCGCCAATTGGCTCGTTCCTGCGGCGAGACCACGACACGCGGCGGTCGATTGTGCCGGGTGCGCAGCATCGCGGTACCGCTGATGACATAGACGACGAGCAGGACGCCACCGAGGACGAGGGCGAGATCGTTGACGTTGACCGATGTGAAGAGGGTGGTGATGATGAGCACGAACGACATCATCAGAAGGATGGAGACGATGATGCCCGCCACGATGTTGAGCCAAGGCCGGTTCGCCCAGGGGCCCAGGACGTCCTTGTCGTTGCAGAGCAGCAGAAGGAAAACGGTGGCCGAGGGCAACAGCACGCCGGCGAGTGCCTGAACCCCGGTCGTAATGACGCCAAGCGGTGCGCCAGGAATGATCACGATGCCCGCGGCGAGCACGACCATGGCCGCGAAGGCGCCGTAGAAGAACTTCGCTTCCCGCCACGAGCGGTGCAGGGAGTGGTGTGCCCCGAAGACGTCACCAAATGCATACGACGTGGACAGGGTCACCGCGGCAGCGCCGATGATGGAAGCGTTCAACAACACGATGGCGAAGATCGCCCCTGCTGCGTTGCCGACATAGTGCTTTAGGCCCTCGGCGACGCCCCCTGCATTAGTGAACTGGCCGAACAGCGGCGTGTGGGCGAACGCAGCGGCGGGCACCGCCATGAGCAGCGAGGCGGCAAAGACCACGACAAGCGAGCCAACGACCGTGTCAGCTCGCTCGTAGTTGATCCAGCGCGGTGTAATCCGCTTGTCCACGATGTTCGACTGCTGGAAGAAGAGCTGCCACGGTGCGACGGTCGTGCCCACGATGGCGATGATCAAGAGCACCGAGGTGGAGTTGAAGCCGCCCTGCACGCCCGGGGTCACGAACCCCTTGAAGAAGGGCCCGGCCGGCGGATGGCTCATGAATGCGAGAGGGATCACCAAGAAGTTGGCGACAATGAAGACGAACATGAACCGCTCCCATCGCCGGAAGCTGCCCGTGGCCGTCATGGCAATAAGGGCGATCGCCGCAATGGGCACAGAGACGTACTCGCTCACCCCGAAGTAACCGAGGGCGAGGCTGACGCCGATGAATTCGGTGGCGATCGTGAGGAAATTGAGGATGAAGAGGTCTCCGACAGAGAACATTCCCCAGAACTGGCCGAAACGCTCGTTGATGAGTCGGGCATGGCCAACGCCGGTGACCGCTCCGAGGCGTACCACCATCTCCTGGTTCACGATGAGGACCGGAATGAGCAGTGGCAGGGTCCACAGAAGGGTGAGGCCGAAATTCTGCCCGGCCTGTGCGTAGGTGGAGACGCCGCCAGCGTCGTTGTCCCCGACCATCACGATCAGGCCGGGCCCCATGATCGCAAGGAGCGTCAAGAGGCGCGCCACCCAGGACCGCCGCACCGCGGTGTCGTGTTGGCGGATGGTGCCGAACGCACCGTGAATGTCGCCAACGTGGGCCGCGTCGAGCACCGCCGTGCCGAGCTCCGAGTCGGGCGTGTCTGCCATTTCGCACCTCCTTCCTACGCCGGCGTCGCCGCGGGCTTCTTCAAGTCGCGCTTTGCTCCCGTGATCCATCCGGCCAGGACACGCGGGGCGCGCACGCCCACTTTGTACAGCTCAACCTGCGTCTTCCTGATCGTGCTGCGGGGTGCTCCCGATGGAGTCGCCGACTCCGGCGAGTGGGCCGCCTAGCGAGACGCGATGGCGTGGCGCGGGCCGGCGACCGGGCCCGGTCTTCGTCGACGGAACACGATCACTCCTCGGCCGCCGTCACGCCGTAGTCGCGTCGGAAGCCCGACGGCAAGAGCAGCTCGAGGACGTCGTCGACAGTGATGACCCCGACGATGGATCCGTGTTCGTGGTCGAGGACCGGTGCCACAGTCAGGTTGAAGTCGGACATCTTCCGCACGACTGCGCCGAGGTCCCAATCTGGGTGCACGTGTGGCACGCCAGGCGTTGCCACCGCCGAGAGGGGCACGTCGGGAGGGGTCTGGATCAGTTGTACCGCCGATACCGAGCCGGTCGGGAGACCCTGGGCGTCGGCGATGAAAACGAAGCCCAGCGCCTCCCGGGGCGCAGTGCTGGAGCGGATCGCGCCGAGCGCCTCGGCAACCGTCGCCGTTTCAGGGAGGAGGAGGAAGTCAGGGCTCATGAGGCCGCCCGCCGTTTCGGGGTGATAGCTCAGCAGCGAGCGCACCTTCCGGCGCTGCGGTTCGGGCAGAAGCTCAAGGATCGGCGCCCGGCGATCCTGATCGAGCTCGGTGATCAGATCCGCCGCATCATCTGCGGCCATCGAACCGAGCACCTTGGCGGCATCGGCGTCCGAGCGCGCCTCAATGAACTCGACCTGGTGCTCGGGATCGAGCTCTTCGAATACGTCGGCCTCGAGTTCCCGGTCCTGTGCGACCGCCTCAATGATCTCTTCACCCTCCTCGTGGGACGCGCCCTCGACGAGGTCCGCGATCTGGGCCGGGTGGAGCCGGGCCAACTTGCGGTAGGGGATCCGCAGGCGGGCTGTCGGGACGTGCGAGACGAACGGCTCGATGCTCCCCCAGTCGACGATGGTCCGGGCGCCGGTCCCGTGCCCGAGGCGCCCTGGCAGTAGGCGGCGCAGGACTCCACGTGTCGAAGGGTCGACGCCGACGACCTCCCAGCCGCCGTTCGTTGGGGCCAACTCGATCTCGTTGGCCCGGATCAGCCGACCGCCGACGAAGTTGATGAGGTGGCGGGCCTTGAGGTCCTGGGCCAAGAGCAGTTCGCCGGGGCGACGTTCGAAGCGGCGCAGGTCGACCCGGTCGCCGTCAAACCTCACGCGCCCGGGCTCCATGGCGGCGATCTTGCGGACGGGTACGAAGAGATCGCGTCCCCCCATGGTGACGACCGCGCCAACGACGGGAGGGTGCGTGCTGTCCCCGATCCGCACGATGAGGTCGCGGACACGGCCAAGACGCTCGCCATTGCGATCGACCAGGGGCCGGTTGATCACGCCGGAGAGATGGATGAGGTCAGTCGCCACCGTCATGACCCCAGTGATAGCGCACCGCCGCTTCCGATCCCGACGATCGGGCACGAACGACCCGAGGACCACCACAAGCACGACCGAGCATGCGACCGCCAATGGTGGCGACGGCAGTCATTCCCGGAGGAGCCGAGAAAGTTTCCCCCCAACGATCCCCCCACGACAAAGGAAGGTGCCTCGCCACGGCACATTTCTCAGGTCGCGTTGGCCGCCTCGTGACGGAGCCGAGGAGGGTCGGCCGGGTGGTCCGGCAGGCCGAGCACCTGGTGGTCGGCGTGGTAGAGGGCCTCGGCCAGCAGCCGAGCGACGTGGTCATCCGCCGCCGAATAGTACGCGAAAGTGCCTTCCCGCCGGACCTGCACGAGCTTGGCCCACCGGAGCTTCGAGAGGTGCTGCGACACCGAGGTGGGAGAGGCCCCGACGAGGTCGGCCAGACACGATACCGAGGACTCACCCTGCAGCAAGGCCCAGAGCAGCTTGATCCGTGTCGGGTCGGCCAGCAGTCGGAAGGCGTCGCTCGCCACCTCGACCTGGCCCTCGGTCGGCATCTCAAAGGCCTGCAAACCTTCGTGCATATGAAGATAATGATACAGTAGAACAGGTGTCATCGCCAGGACAGGGAGAGGAGACACGCCGAGAAGACGGGGAACATCGGCGCGCGGCCAACCGGGCCATCGGGATCTCGGCGGTGACTCTCCTGGTCACTGGCGGGATCGAGTTCCTCCTGGCGTCGCTCTCCCATTCCGTGGGTTTGCTCGGCGACGCCATCCACAACCTCTCGGACGTCTCGACCTCGCTCGTCGTCTTCGCCGGCTTCTTCATCTCGAGGCGCCCAGCCTCCGAGCGCTATCCATATGGTTTGGAGCGGGCGGAGGACATCGCCGGCCTCGGTGTGGCAGTGGTCATTTGGGTCAGTGCCGCCTTCGCCGCTTTCGAGAGCTATCGCAAGCTCGCATCGCATAGCCCGACGACCCACCTGGCGCTCGGCATGATGGGAGCCTGTCTGGGTGTTGTCGGCAACCAGGTGGTGGCTTGGTACAAGCGCAGCGTGGGCCAACGGATCCACTCCGCGACACTGCTCGCCGACGCCAAACACTCGTGGCTTGACGCGGTCTCCTCGGCTGGCGCACTGGCCGGGCTGGTTGCCGTGGCGCTGGGATTCCCTCTGGGCGATCCCATTGCCGGTTTCGCCATCACAGTCTTCATCGCGCACGTCGGCTGGGAGGTCACGAGTGACGTGGTTCACCACCTGATGGACGGCGTGGAGGTCGACTACGTCGCGGCGGCGAAACGGGCTGCGGAAAATGCGGGCGGCGTCGCGGTCCCAGTCGTGCGCGGGCGCTGGGTAGGGCGATCCCTTCGATTCGAGCTTGAAGCGGAGTACCCCGACAGGATGACCATCGCAGCCGCCACCGCCCTCTCGGACCGGATCCGCCAGGCGGTACGAGAGACGTCGGAACAGGTCAGCAGCGTGACTGTTTCCCCCCGCGCCGTATGTGACCCGTAGCGCCGGCGTCTCGCGACAACGGCCGAGCGGCGCCGGCAGGTGGCCAAAAGGGCGCTCATTATCCTGCGATCGGTCTCGGAGTCGCGGACGACATCGTATTGGCATTCGCCGTGTTCACCCACTCCGTCAAGCTGCTCGGGGAGGCCCCTGACAACCGCTCGGCCGAGAGGAGGTCCAAGTCGCACCCTCGGGCCATGAACAATGAAGGATGCGCTCGCCTTCTCCGCCCCACCCGTGGAGTCAAATCGATAAATTGACACTCTCTCCAAGAGCGATCAGAGGGGATTTCTGATGTCCGTGCGGCAGACGCTCCCCATTCGTGAGGTGCTGCGTGGTCGCCGGATCAGTTGGGTCGACGTCGTTGTCGGAGCGGGGATCATCGCGGTTCTCTACGCGGTGGTTCGGCTCGGCCAATCGATGTCGGTCAACTTCACGCCTGGACGCACCCCGGTCGTCATTTCGACCGACATCGCCAACGTGCCGTACTACGCAGCTCGGTCGTTGTTGCGGATGTTCACCGCTCTCGCTCTGTCAACCGTCTTCACCCTCGTCTACGGCACGGCAGCCACGCGTCTCCGTCGCGCTGAGAAGGTGCTTGTCCCGATCCTCGACGTCCTGCAGTCGATTCCGATCCTGGTCTTCCTGCCCATCGCCCTGACCTTCTTCATCAAGGTCTTCCCGAACAACCTGCTCGGGCTGGAGCTGGCCTCCATCTTCGTCATCTTCACGTCGCAGGCCTGGAATATGACCTTCAGCTTCTACCACTCCCTCATTTCGCAACCGACCGAGCTCGACGAGGCAGCTCGCATGTACCGGCTCACCAAATGGCAGCGGTTCTGGAAGCTCGACGTGCCGAGCTCCATGATCGGCTTGGTCTGGAACATGATGATGTCGATGGGGGGTGGCTGGTTCTTCCTGACGGCGTCGGAGGCAGTCACCGTCTTCATCAAGGGCCGAGGGATCTCAGAGAGCCTGCCGGGCATGGGGAGCTACATGGCGGCCGCCGTGGCCCACGGCTCGTACGTCCAGGTGACGATCGCCATCGTGGTGATGGTGATCCTGGTGGTCGGCACGAACTTCTTCGTCTTTCGGCCGCTCGTCGCCTGGTCCGACAAGTTCCGCCTCGAGAGCTCGGCAGCAACGGACAAACCGAAGAGCATCGTCCTCGACATCTTGCAGCGTTCGTCGGTTCCGAAGCTGGCCGGCCGCCTCAGTCGTCCAGTGGGCCGGGTACTGGATCGCATCACCCGGCCCTTCGGGCTGGCCGAGTACCCGCTCCGGACTGACCCCCGCAAGCGGCAGCTGGGCGACGTCATCTTCTGGTCGGTGATCTTCTCCGCCTCGGCGGCGATCGCGGTGATCGGGATCGTCTACCTGAATTCCCACCTCAGCTTCGCCCGCTTTCCGACTCTCATCGGATTTGGGCTGGCCACCTTCGCCCGGGTGGTCGTCCTGCTGATCATCTCCACCCTCATCTGGGTGCCCATAGGTGTGAAGATCGGCATGAGTCCAAAACTGTCCCGGTTCGCTCAGCCGTTGGTGCAGGTTCTGGCCAGCTTCCCGGCCATCCTCCTGTTTCCCTTTGCCACGCTCATCTTCATCGACCTCGGGATCCCCCTCGACTATGGCGCGATCGTGCTGATGATGCTGGGTGCGCAGTGGTACATCCTCTTCAATGTCATCGCGGGGGCGAGCGCGATCCCCAATGATCTCCGCGAGATGATGGTGAGTATGCGCCTGACCCGAAGTCAGCGTTGGCGCAGGGTGATCCTGCCCGCCATCTTCCCGGCCTACGTCACGGGGGGGATCACGGCGGCCGGAGGGGCTTGGAACGCGTCCATCGTGGCCGAGCTGGTGAGCTGGCACCACACCACGCTGCACGCATACGGACTCGGCAATGACATCGCCACCGCGTCGATTCAGGGGAAGTTCGCCCTCCTGATCGCCGGCGGCATCGTGATGAGTGCCTTCGTCGTGCTGGTGAACAGGCTCTTCTGGCGCCGCCTCTACGCCGTGGCTGAGCGCCGGTTTACGCTGTGACTTCGTCGGCTTTGCAGTGGGGGATTCGGATGGGAGAGGGTGATCCCTCGTGGTGACGACATCGGAGCTGACCGAGGGCCAGGCAGGGACAGATCCGGCGATCATCATTGAGGTCTCTCACGTCACCAAGACGTTCGTGTCCCCTGACGGCAGCCCGCTCCCGGTGCTCGATGACATCTCTCTCGACCTCCGGGAAGGGGAGATCGTGGCGCTCCTCGGGCGCTCCGGATCAGGGAAGAGCACTCTGTTGCGCTGCATCGCCGGGTTGATCGCCCCGACGGCCGGGACTGTCCGTTACCGGGGCCATACCCTCAATGGAGCCAACCCCGGCGTAGCAATGGTGTTCCAGAGCTTCGCGTTGCTGCCCTGGCTGACGGTGCGCCAGAACGTCGAGCTCGGGCTCGAGGCATTGGGGACCGGGCCGCACGAGCGACGCGAGCGGGCGGAGCGGGCGATCGACACGATCGGCCTGGACGGGTTCGAGTCCGCCTACCCCAAGGAGCTCTCCGGCGGGATGCGCCAACGTGTGGGTTTCGCCCGCGCCCTGGTCGTCGAGCCCGATGCCCTCTTGATGGACGAACCGTTCTCGGCGCTCGACGTCCTCACCGCGCAGAACCTGCGGGCTGAGCTCCTGCGGCTTTGGCAGGAGAAGGATTTCCCGACCAAGGCCATGCTGATCGTCACGCACAACATCGAAGAAGCGGTGATCCTGGCCGACCGGATCTTCGTGCTGGGGGCCAATCCGGGTCGTATCCGCACCGAGATCACCTGCGGATTTCCACAGCCCCGCAACCGCCACGACGAGAGCTTCGGGGCCCTCGTCGACCAGATCTACGGTCTCATGACCGGCCGGGACACTCGCCCGCCCGCCCACATCTGGACCCAGGCTGCCCCAGGAGAGGGTTCTCCCGTCGACATGCCCCTGCCCCAGGCCAGTGTGGGTGGCATGTCGGGTCTTCTCGAGATCCTCGTCGCCCACGGAGGACGCGAGGATCTGCCCAAGCTCGCCCACGAGTTGACGTTCGAGGTGGACGACCTGCTCCCGCTCGTCGACGCCGCGCAGGTCCTCGGATTGGCCGGGGTGGACGACGCCGACCTGGAGGTCACCGACGATGGCCGGACGTTCGTGGCGGCGGACATTCTCGAGTCGAAGGAGATCTTCGCCCGTCGGGCGCGCGAACGGGCACCGCTCGTCCGAGCGATCTGCAACGCCCTGGAGAACACGGAGGACGGGAACCTTGGGGAGGGCTTCTTTCTCGATCTCCTGCGGCGTGGGTTCTCCGAGGACGAGGCGCGACAGCAACTCAGAATCGCCATCGACTGGGGGCGCTACGGCGAGCTCTTCGATTTCGACGCGAAATTCGGGGCAGTTCGCCCTGGACCAATCGTCGAGCCGCGTCGGTCGCTGAATCCCTGCACCTCGCCGGACCTCGAACCGATCGCGTCCTCGTGTGGACCGTCGCGGAGCGGTCACCAGGTCGGCGCCGGTCACGTTGGTGCCATCACCACCGTCGGGTGGGTACCACCACCTCGTGGTACGACGAGGTATCGCCCTTGGTGCCGGTCGCTGTCCTTTGTACCGTTGATTCGAGAAGAAAATGAAGGAGGCGGTGCCGTGCCAATCGAATCCCCAATCAAGCGGGTTGCGCGGGTGGTCGTCAGGGGGCGGACCTTGATCGTTCTCGCTGTCGCTGACGTGCTGTTGTTCGTGGTTGCCGCCATCGCGAACGGGTCGGGTAATCAACATGGGTTCCGCCTCGTAGTGTCCAGTGCCGTGTGGGCTCTCTTCCTCATCGGTTGCGTTCTCCTGATCGCGTTGGCAGTGACCGTCCTGGTCCAATCCATGGTGAGGCGCACCAAGCGACCGTCCCCAACGGCCTAGCTCCGGCATCTTGGACTGACGGGCTCGGTCCATCACACGAGGGTCAGGAGATCATCTTGGGCGCAGTCAGGCTGGTGTTCGCCGCCGAGCTTCGCCGCCGGTGGCGCTCCTGGCTGATCCTGGTCGTCTTGATCGCCGTCGTGGCCGGGTTGGTTCTGGCTGCCGCAGTCGCCGGGCGCCGGACGGCGACCGCCTTCCCGCGCTTTGTCGCGTCTCACGGGTACGACGTCTATATCTACAATCAAGAGCCCGTTCCTGGACTGAGCAGGCTGCCAGGGGTTTCCTCGGTCACGACAATCGCCAATCCCGCGACCGGACAACCGTCGTGTGCCTGCACCACCCGAGCCATCAACCCGTCGAACTTCTACATCAATGAGCTGTCGCCCAATGCATTGAGGAGGGTGGTGAAGTTGGTCGCCGGCCAGATGCCCGCCGAGTCGTCACCGTATGACGTACTGGCCTCCTTCACACTCCAACAGGACTACGGCGTGCACATCGGTTCGGTCATCCATGCGCCGCTCTATGCATCGTCACAGTTGTCGGCACTGGCCAGCGGCGCCAACGTTTCCCCGTCCGGGCCGAGGGTTGCCTTCCATGTCGTGGGAATCGGCGCGGCCGAAATGGAGTTTCCCTCCGGGTCGACACCCGAGTACGACCTCTTCACGACGCCGGCGTTTGCACGTGTCATCAACAAGAGAGTTCCGCACGCTTCCGTCTACCTCGTTCGGCTTCGTCACGGGACGGCCAGCCTTCCCCGGTTCGCTGCGGCCGGAGGCGCGCTTCACCTCGTCTATGTCTCAAATCAGGCCACCGCTGCTGCGGCGGTGGCGGCTTCGATCCACCCCCAGGCGGTGGGCTGGTGGGTGCTCGCCGTCCTCGCCGCACTGGTCGGACTTGCGGTCGTCGGCCAGGCGCTCGGTCGGCAGAGCGTCGTCGAGAGCGAGGAGTACCCCTCTTTGGTCGCCTTGGGCCTGCCCAGGCGCCAGCTCGTGGTGCTCAGCACGGCACGGAATCTTCTGGTGGCGCTCGTCGGCGCCGTCGGTGCCGTTATCGTCGCCTTTGCCCTGTCTCCCCTGACACCGGTCGGCGAGGCGCGCCTGGCGGAACCGTCGACCGGTCTTGCCTTTGATCCGCTGGTTCTCCCGCTCGGAGCACTGGCAACGGTGGTAGTCGTTCTGCTCCTGGGCATCTGGCCGGCGGTCCGCGCCTCGCGGGTCCGCGTCGGCGGCGACCGGGCCCTGGACGCCCACCGATCCTCCATCGTGGCAAATCTGGCCGGTACGGGCGCGCCGCCGAGCGCCGTGATCGGAGTGCGTCACGCCTTGGAGCGCGGACGCGGCACCGCCTCCGTCCCGGTGGGCACCGCGCTGTTCGGATCGGCATTGGCGGTCATGGCCCTGTGCGCCACGGTCGTCTTCGCCGCAAGCCTGACGCACCTCACATCTACCCCCTCGCTCTACGGCAGCGACTACCAGCTGGGGTTCTCGAACTCGAACGGGGGGCCGGGCAACCCCACCTCATGGGTGTCCAGCCTGCAGCGTGACCGCTCCATCACGGCGATCATGCTCACGGCCAGCAATGAGGTAACGATAAACGGGCATGACGTCCTCGCCCTTGCCGGGAAGGCTGTGCGCGGACCCATGCTCCTGTCGACGGTCGACGGCCGTCTTCCCACGGGCGACGAGGGCATCGCGCTCGGAGTCACGACCCTGCACCAGGTCGGTGCCCATGTGGGGTCGGTGGTGCGAGTGACCGTGCAACGGCCGACCGGCGGATCCCGCACCGTTCCGTTTCACGTCGTCGGGACGGCGTCGTTCCCCAGTGACGCCGGGGGCGGTGGGCTGGGCACCGGGTCGGCCTTCACCATGGCCGGCTACGTCAACGCGGTGTGCCCGCCCGGTCGTGACGCGAGCAAGTGCCGGCAGTCGTTCGCGGCCAGTCAGAACTTCGTCGTCTTGGCGAGAGCGAAGTCCGGCCCCAAGGGTCAGGCTGATATCGCCCGCTATGTCGCCCAGGGCAGCGCGACCAGGCCGACCATCCCAACTTCGTTGGTCAACTTTGGGGAGGCAGTGAACTTCCCCCTCATCCTCGGGTGCGTGCTGGCGCTGTTCGGTGTGGCAACTCTCCTCCATCTGCTCGTGGTCAGCGTCGTCCGGCGCCGCCAGGAGATGGGACTGCTCAAGGCGCTCGGCTTCGTGAGCCGGCAGGTCGGCGCGACCGTGCTCTGGCAGGCCACGACGGTTGCCCTGGTAGGCGTCGTCGTCGGCGTCCCTCTCGGCATCGTCGTCGGCCGGGTCGTCTGGAATGCCTTTGCCACGAATCTCGGTGCCGTGCCCGTCGCCGCCGTGCCCGGGTTCACGATCGCCGTTTTGGCGATCGGCGTGCTCGTGGTCGCCAATGCTCTGGCGGTCATCCCGGCTGTGACCTCGGCGCGCAGACGGTCGGTGGGGCAGCTGTTGCGGACTCAATGAGGGCAGTTCGCTCTACAGCGTGTCCATGGGCTGAAGGGCTTCCCTCAGACGAGCATCACCGCGAGCGGCGTCGAAACGGCAAGGCCGGCAAGGACGCCTGACACGATCGCGATCCGCTTCGAGTTACGCGACGCTCCGAGCAGCCGGTCGACCCGTCTCGGAATGCCATGGCGGGCTGCGCCCAGAGCACACGTCGGCACATGACCCGACGTCGCCATCTGAACGAGTGCCGTGGCCAACTCGACCGGATCGTTCCGTTTTGCCGAGTAGTCATCGGCAGACATCTCGAGAAGCGAGGCCATTTCGAGGGGCGCAAGGCGCGCGTAGGGCACCCAGGCAAAAATCCTTCGCAGCCCCCACATCGGCAACATCACGAGGCCGTGGTGTTCGTGCGCGTGACCACGTTCGTGTTCGATCACGGCAAGCGCTTGAGGCCTGCTCAGCAGGCGAAGGGCACCCTCGCTGATCACGATTCGGGGACGGCGTCCTGGCAAGCAGTAGGCGATCGGTCGTGCATCCCCGATGAGATCGGTCCCGGGGTACTCGGACGACTTGCGGGCCAGCAGGTTCAACAGCCGGCGATGCCGGACCCTCGACCTGATCGTGCGGATGGTCAGACAGCCGAAGAGGGCGAAGAGCACGATCAGCAGGTCTGCGGCGAGCGTCAGACCTAAGGCGTCGGGCAGTCCGAGACCCTGGAGGGGATGGCCGCCGATCAGACCTTCCGTGAGCTTCGCGACCCCGGGAGCAAACCCGGCGTGATATCGGTAGACCGCGACAGTCAGCCCCCCACCGATTCCCGAGGCGAGGGCGCTCAGGCCGATGGCTTGCCACAACGCCACGGCGGACCTGGGTGCTCGGGTCACCCACGGTGCGTGGGCGAGCCACATGCTGAAGGGTCCCAGGAGGGCCAGCGTGTAGGCCATCAGGACCGCAGCGGTCACCATCAGGTTCATGACGGCCGCGCTTTCCTTTCGCTGGTGACGGCGTCGAGCGCAAGGCGCAGCACGCGGGCCTCGTCCGAGGAAACCGATTCGGCGAAGCGGGCAAGAACTGCTCCTCGGTCGCCCGTGTCCCCCATGGCGTCGATCATGAGCTCGGCCATGTAGGCCTCACGGGTATCCGCTGCCTCGAAGCGGTGGACCCTTCCTTCGGTCGTCCGGTGGACCAGGCCCTTGCGTCGCAGCCGATCGAGGATCGTCAGGACGGTGGTATATGCCCGATCCGGAAGATGGTCGGCAACCTCACGTCCCGTGAGGGGGGCGTCCCGGGGTGGAAAGTCCCACAGGACGTCCATCACCTTGCGCTCGAGCTCACCGAGTCGGTTCATCGTCATCTCCCACAAAAGAGTCTCGCGAACGCAGTCCGCCCTGGCGATATTGTCTACTACACCTTGTAGTAATACGCTTCGGTGCCGTGATCGCCGCCCTCTACGATGCACCGCTCCCGCCCCTCCGGAGCTCCGCGTTCACCTCCACCCAATTCGACTTCGTCCCGGTGGCGATGATCTTGGTGGCGCTGGCCCTCTACCTGTGGGGGGTGCGACGCAACAACGGCCTGCACCCCCGACACCTGTGGCCCGGCGGCAGAACGGTGGCCTTCATCGGCGCGCTGTTCACGACCGGGATCGCCATCTTCAGCTTCGTTGGCGTCTACGACGGGGAGCTCTTCTGGGACCACATGGTCCAGCACATCCTCTTGATCATGGTGGCCGCTCCGCTCTTCGCCATCGCCTCGCCCCTCGATCTGGCCTGGCGCTCCACCACCGGCACCGCCCACATGGTCGTGACCGAGGCGCTGCGCTCCAAGGTGGCCAAATTCCTGGGCCACCCCGCCGTGGCCTTCGTGCTCTACGCCGTCATGATCCCGATCACGCATCTGACCGTTTGGTACAACTACACGCTCACCCACGAGAGCGTGCACAACGCCGAGCACCTGGCCTTCCTGATCGTTGGCTACCTGTTCTGGCGCCAGATCTTCGGCTCCGACCCCAACTGCTACCGCCTGCACCCGGCGCTGCAGTTCTTCTACCTGTTCCTCGCCATCCCCATCGATACGTTTACCGGGCTGTCATTGGCGGGGGCCAGCCACGAGATGTTCCCGGCCTACTTCGCCACCCATCGAACTTGGGGCCCGTCGTACGTCGTCGACCTCCATGTGGGCGGCGACATCATGTGGGTCGTCGGCGACACTCTCATGCTCTGGCCCATGATCCCCGTCGCCCTGCGCTGGATGCACATGGACGAGCGCCAGGCCGTGCGCATCGACCGTGAGCTCGACGCCTCGGGCACGCTCCCGCTCGTGGGGGACCGTGAGACGACGCTGTGAAGTGTCCTCGGCGGCCGAGGCAGGCGCTCGGGGGCCACCGCGTCGTCCCCAGGTCACTGGTCTTGTCGGCCACACTGCTCTGTGTGTCAGCGGGGTTGGCGGCGTGTGGGAGCTCAGGTGGTGACCCTCCACCGCCTCCCGCCGGTCAGGGCATCGTATTGGACCGTCCGATCCCGGACATCCCTCTGATCTCGTCGGCGGGCACTGCGACATCGCTGGCCGCCTACCGGGGCAAGTTCATCGTGCTGGCGCCCTTCCTTTCCCTGTGCCAGGACGAGTGTCCCCTCGTCACCGGCGCCTTCATCGCCCTGAAGCGCGACGTGAAATCGGCCGGACTGGGCGCGAAGGTGGACTTCATGGAGATCACTGTCGATCCGGATCGCGACTCGCCGGCCAGACTGGCCGCGTACTCCACCCGGTTCGGAGCCGACTGGCCGCTCCTCACGGGAACCCCGGCCCATCTCGCGTCGCTCTGGAAGTTCTTCGGCGTCTCTGTGCAGATCGTCCCCGAGGACCAACCGGCCAAGATCGACTGGTACACCGGTACGCCGCTCACCTACGACGTCAATCACACCGACGGGTACTTCCTGATCGACCCCTCCGGCGACGAACGGTTCAGCGATTCGAACCCACCCAACCTGCACGGTCATCTGGACAAGAAGCTGACGAGTTTGCTCAACGAAGGCGGCCTGCACAACCTCGACGACCAGGCCAACCCCAACTGGACACTTTCAGATGCTTTGAACTCCATCAGCTGGTTGGTGGGGCAGAACGTCGGCGGCGGCGCCGGCACGTGACACGCAGCGAGCTCCGCCGCGAGGCTCGAACGACGACGCGACGTTGGGCTCGGGTGACGTGTGATGACCTTTACGGAGCGACGACATCGAGGGGACTGAGTTCATGGCAACACTCGCTGAAAGTCTAGAAACAACCGGCCCGCCCGTCGCGCCGCGACGCAGAGAGTTCCGCCTTGTCCGCACACAGCGCGCGCTCCAGATCATCCTGGGCCTGTTCTGGCTCCTGGACGCGGGGCTCCAGTTTCAGCCCTACATGTTCGGCAGCGGCTTCACGACCACGTACCTGTTGAACAACGCCCACAACCAGCCCGACATCGTCCGGTGGATCATCACCAACGTCGGCAACTTCGTCGGGCCGCACGTCGCAGTGTGGAACACTTTCTTTGCCCTCATTCAGGTGGCGATCGGATTGGGATTGTTGTTCCGGCGGACCGTTCGCCCCGCCCTGGCCGTTTCGTTCGTCTGGGTCTTCGGCGTCTGGTTCTTCGGGGAGGGCCTCGGCGAGCTGCTCACCGGATCGGCCTCTGCCCTCACGGGCGCACCGGGCTCGGTGTTCCTCTACGGGCTGATCGGCCTCATGGCCTGGCCGCGGTCGGCTCACAGCGAGCGGGATGCTGATGCCGATGCGAGTGTTGGCATCGCGTCCTCGGCGGCGGGGCGGGGCATCGGCGGAGCGGCGACGCCACTCCTGGTGTGGTGCGGCTACTGGTCGCTGGCGGCGGTCTTGTTCCTGCTGCCCAACAACCGGACACCGACCTCGGTCTCGAGCGCCATCGTCGGCATGTCGTCCGGTGAGCCCAGTTCCTATTCCCATTTTCTCAACAGCTTCGGTGGCCACTTCGGAACCGGCGGCGTGTGGACCACGTGGCTGCTCGCTCTCGGCTCGCTCGTTGTTGGTTTTGGGCCTCTCCTGTTCCGCCGACCGACCCTCTTCCTGGCCGCGGGTGGCCTATTGGCCACCTTCTTCTGGATCAGTGGTCAGGGTCTGGGCGGCATCTTCACCGGCTCGGGAACTGACCCGAACTCGGGACCTCTGGTCGTGCTGTTGGCCCTGGCCATGGTGCCAGCGGCGCTCCCGGATCCGGCAACATGGCACTCTCCGTTCTCCAATGCGCTCCTTCGATACCCGGTATTCGTCCTTGGGGGACTGGTGGCACTGGTCGTCGGTCTGTTCCTCAGTGGCGCCTATCCGGCCCCGGCCCAGGAGTCGACCAGCATGGCAATGTCGGGCATGACCGGCATGTCCGGGGCCATGTCAGGTTCCGGTGGGGACACTGCGACCACGGCCACGTGCACGCGGGGAAACAACGGCGCACCGAGGACCGGGCTGGACGTCAACAACACACCGAACATGGTCATGGCCGGGCCCGGAACCGGCATGAACATGAACGGGGCCGATGCCAGCGCCGCGGCCGGGTTCAACACGACCAAATCCAACTGGCATTACACCGGACCCGCACTGCCGACGGCCGAGGCCCAGGAGCTCCTGGCCCAAGGCGCCAACGGCCCCACCGCCATCCACATGGCCGCCAACGGCTGTGCCTCGGAACCGACGTTCTCTCAGCAGATCAACGCCACGCAGTTCGTGCAGAACACGTCGGAGGCCGCGGCCCGCTACGCCACCCCCGCCGCCGCAGTGGCGGCAGGCTACGTTCTGGCCTCGCCTGCGGGTTACCCCGTGACGTACTACGTCAACCCGACCATCGTGGCCGCCAACACTGCCGCCAGGAGGACTCTTGACCCCTCCTCGATCGATGGGCTGGTCTATGCCCAAACGCCGGCAGGAACCGAGGTGCTCGCCGCGGCCATGTATCTGTTGCCGAGCTCCCTGCCCACGGCGCCCATGCCCTACGGCCCACTGGTCCAGTGGCATCAGCGCACGAATACGTGCGCTGATGCCACCACCGCGACGGGGGCTTCCCTTCAGATCACAGGCACGGCTCCGTGTGCCCAAGGCACCGTCCAGACGTCCACGCCGTACATGACGATGGTCTGGCAGATACCCGTCGCCGGGGGCCCATTGGCCATTCAGCCGCCCGATATCCAGATCGTCGAGGCCGCGACCATGCAGACCAGCTCGTGAAGTCTGTGAGCCGTTTCTTGATGATGACCGGCGGAGATCTCGAATCGCTGAGAATGCCGCTACTACGTAAGCATCACTTTTGCCGGCTGCGCCAAGCCTGGTATCCGCCTTCGAGGTCAGTGACATTTGTCAATCCGAGACTGGCGAGAGTCGCAGCGGCCAGGCTCGACGCGTAGCCCTCGTCGCACACGATGATCACCCGGTCATCGGGGTCCTCCATCGCGGGCAGCCGATGGATATCTGTCGGGTCCAAACGCCATTCCAGGACATTGCGTTCGACGATCACCGCGCCTTCCAGATTCCCGTCGCGCTGGCGGAGTGGTTCGGGACGAATGTCAACCACCAACGCGCCAGCGAGCATCTCTTCCTTCAAGCCGGCGGGCTCCACGCGCGGGGTAATGCAGGCGCGAGCGTCGGCCAGCAATCTTTCGACCGCCGAGACGTGGGTCATTTATGACCAGGCCTGAACTCGTCTGAGCGAGGAATCGTCGTCCTCTACGGCCACCTGCCGCGTCACCTCGACCCCGAACTCATCGTAGAACGACATCTCTGTTAGCGGAGGAGAGTACACGTGGACGCTGTAGGCAGGCCCGTGTATCGCAACGACGTCATGGACGACCCCGTGATCGACGGTGACGACGTCGCCCCTGCCAACGCTCCGTGACTTTGGAACGGAGTCATCCCAACGCAGCTCCATCAGCGTCCCCCAGATCACCGCGAACGCACCTACCGAGCCGCCGTGATCGTGAGGACTGACCCTGGTGCAGTGCGGCCACCGAAGCAACCACACGTCGTAGTCCTGAGTGGCGAGCAACCTCATCCCGCTCCGCTGAAGTGGATCGTCGCCGAGCTCTTCCAGCTCCTTGACACGCCGGGCCCACCCTTCGGCGAGATCCGCCACGGCGCCGGTGGACAGGACTCCGGCCGTCGAGACACCGGATGCTGAGAGTGCGACCGTTCCCACGCTCTCAGCATAACCCATAAATACGAGTGATAAAGTCATCTTTGTGCGTCCCGGCCGCCCGCTGGGACAACCGTGATTCCCCCCGATCGTTCAAGGTCGCCAGCGTTCGACCACAAGGACCAATTTCCGGAGCTTCTCGGCCTCCTCTCTCAGCCCGGAGGCATGCGTCGAGAGCCTGAGCGTGCTCTCCACGTCCTCTTCGACTGGCCCCCAGCAGCGGATGAGCGTCCAGACCCGTGCCAGGTCCTCGTGCGACTCGCACTCGCCCACCAGCCGGTCGACCCACGGAATTTCGAGCTGCTTCAGATCGGCCACGAAGAAGAGGTCCTCGACGCGCAGCGTTGTGGCTCTCATCTGCCCCTCCACGCACCATGGCTCCCAAGACCGCGAGGACATCGGTGCACCTCCACGTTTCCCGGCAGGAGATCCCGCCCCAGCGGTACCTCCGAGTCAGGCCTTATTTTGACAAATCAGATGAATCAAGTCATATTTACAAGGACGGTGTGGGCCAACCCAGGTGAAGGAGGCAGGCATGACCGCGACGGACGAGCTGTTGGCGAACAACGAGGCATACCGGACCTCCTTCGACAAAGGGTCGTTGCCGCTGCCGCCGGCCAAGAAGATTGCGGTGCTGGCATGCATGGACGCCCGGCTCGACCCCGCAAAGGCCCTCGGTCTCGAGGAGGGCGATGCGCACGTCATCCGGAACGCCGGCGGGGTGGCCTCGGAGGACGCGATTCGCAGCTTGGTGATCTCCCAGAGGCTCCTGGGCACCGAAGAGATCATCCTGATCCACCACACCGACTGTGGGATGGAGACCTTTACAGACGACGAGGTCAAGGGGCAGATCTACGCCGATACTGGGCTCCGTCCGAGCTTTGCCCTCGAGGCCTTCCAGAAGGCGGAGGACGACGTGAAGCAGACCGCCGGGCGCATTAAAGCCAACCCCTTCGTCCTCCGGAAGCAGGTTCGTGGCTTTGTGTACGAAGTCGAAACGGGTGCCCTGCGTGAGGTGTCGCTCGATTGAGTCCGCCCGCGGCGCGGTTGCTGGATCGATCGCGGAGCATTGCGAGAAGGCCGGAACCCAATGACGTTCACGCCTCGGGCGCCAACCTCCACGGCGCCTGCCACGACCTTGGGAGCCCTCGAGAATCCAGCTCAAGCATCGCTAGACTCCCCGCCGAGAGGTGAGGGGTGACGATCGACAAGGCATTCGAGTCGTGGGGATCGTTCGACATGGACGATCCCTTCCCGCTCTTCGCACAAGCCCGGGAATTGGGCGCGGTGCATCCGGTGACGCTGGCCGATGGGCATGACGCTTGGCTGGTCGTTCGCTTCGGAGAGGCCATGGCCGCTCTCAACGACCCGCGTCTGTCGAAGGACATGCACGCCGCGCTGGCGAGTGGATCCGAGGTCGTCGCCGAGGGACTGCCGGGTCCTGAGTTCGCCCGGCACATGCTGACGGTCGACCCCCCCGACCACACTCGACTTCGGAGGCTCGTCTCCGCTGCCTTCTCCCCCCGACGTGTCGAGGCGCTACGACCCACGCGTCCAAGCCATTACCGATGACCTGCTCGACGACATCGCAGCCATGGGCCCTGACGGCCGCGTCGATTTGGTCTCAACGTTCGCCTTCCCGCTGCCGTTCACGGTCATCTGTGAGCTTCTCGGCGTGCCGGAGGCGGACAGGGGGCGCCTGGGTCAGGCGTTCACCAAGCTCCTCGTGCCGACTACGACGGCGGTCGAGTACGCGGAGGCCAAGAAGGCTTCTGACGCAGTGGTCGCGATGCTGCGAGATCTCGTCGGCACCAAGGAGTCGGCGCCCGATGACGATCTCGTCAGTGCGCTGATCAGTGCCCGAGACGGCGACGAACGGCTCGACGGTCAGGAGCTGCTGTCGACGATCTTCCAGCTCATGGTGGCGGGCCACGACACCACGGCCAGCCTCATCGGGAACAGCGTGGTCGCGCTCTTCCGCAACCCGGAGCAACTCGACGAGCTCCAAAAAGATCTCACCAAGATTCCCGCGGCTCTCGAGGAGTTCCTCCGCGTCGATGCACCGGTGCCGCATTCGACCTTTCGCTACGCGGCGGAACCTCTGACTATCGCCGGCCTGACGATTCCCGCAGGGGCCCAGGTCATCATCTGCATGGCGGCTGCGAACCGCGACCACGACAGATATGCCAGCCCAGAATCACTCGACATCGATCGTGGTGCCACTCGCCACCTGGCCTTCGGGCACGGTGTGCACCACTGCCTCGGTGCCCCTCTGGCCCGCATGGAAGGTGTTATTGCCCTCGGTTCCTTGCTCCGACGCTTCCCACAGCTCTCGCTGGCCGTCCGCTCGGAGGATCTGCACTGGGGTCACGGTGACGGTTTGGTGCTGCGAGGGCTTTCCGAGTTGTCTGTCATCCCTGGTCCTGGGCTTCCCAGGGCCGACGCCAGCGGTTCGGCCCAGGCGGAGTCACGATCGTGACGGATCCGACGATGGCCCACACGGACGAAGAGCAGTGGCAAGTCGTCGATGAGGGCTGGGGCCGAAAAGCAGTGGAGTTCGCCACCCTCAGTGAACCGAGCAATTGCCGAGAATACGTCACCATGCATCACCGGCTGGGTGTCGGGGCCGGTGACCGACTACTCGACATCGCCTGCGGAGCGGGTCTCGCCATGGAGTTGGCAACACTGAGGGGCGCTCGCTGCGCAGGCATCGATGCGTCTTCACGCCTTGTGGCGATCGCCCGAGACCGAAGTCCCGACGCCGACCTGCGGGTCGGCGACATGAACGCGCTGCCGTGGGGCGAGGGATCGTTCGATGTCGTCACCAGCTTTCGCGGGATCTGGGGCACAACTCCCGGCGCGGTGGCCGAGGCGTTTCGAGTCCTCGTCCCTGGTGGCCGATTGGGGCTCACGGTCTGGGGCCATATCAAGGTGTCGCCCGGCGCGTGGGCGTTCGCGCCGTTCATGCTGGCTGCTGAGCCGAAGGTCCAGAACCAGGCGGCCATGGTTGCACTGGGTCGACCGGGCGCCGGCGAAGCCCTTCTCTCAGAAATGGGCTTCACCGAGGTGGAGCGGATCGAAGTGCCATTCGTCTTGGAGTTTTCCGACCCTGACGCGTACGCCCGTGCGCTGGCCTCCACTGGCCCGGCGTTCGAAGCGATCCAGGCAGTCGGAGAGAAGTCGTTCATAGAGTCGGCAGTGCAGTCGGCGCAGCCGCAGACGCGCCGGGGACTTCCCCTGCGAGCACCCATTGCGCTCGTCGGCTATCTCGCCCTCAAGCCCGCTGAGCACGATCTCCGTGACGCGGACCGGTCCACGCACAGATCCGCACCGTCCGCTTCAGGCTTCCTCGCAGCACCGCCCCACACGCCCGACATACAGCGACTCTTCGACGACGACCTCCAAGGCCTGGGCTACGTGACGAACGTGTCGCGTCTTTGGGCGCACCTTCCACCAGCCCTGCACGGCCTGTCCGACCTGATGGCAGAGACCACCCGTGCCGGCGCCCTTTCACTTCGCCAGCGAGCGGTGCTCGTGACAGCGGCTGCGTCAGCCGTGGGCGATGCTTATTGCTCCATGGCGTGGGGCAAGAAACTCGCCGAGACAGCGAGTCCCGAGGTGGCCGCCGCTGTCATCGGCGGCAGTGCCGAGGGTCTGAGCGGCGACGACAAGACCCTGGCGCAATGGGCTCGACTGATCGCAAGCGACCCGAATGCAATCACGGACGATGACGTCGAGTCTCTCCGACTCGTTGGCTTTGATGACGGCCAGATCTTCGCAATTACGACGTTCGTCGCACTCCGGTTGGCGTTTGCTGCAGTCAATGACGCTCTGGGGGCGGTTCCTGATAGCGAGCTGAGTGCCGCCGTGCCAGAGCCCGTTCGCTCGGCGGTCGCGTTTGGTCGTCTTCCACGCGCCGGTAAGGATGAGGAGTAGTCGACTATGCGAACGCGTGGTGGGCGAAAGGAGGGTGGCACCACTGCCCAACCGGCAATCCGAGGAGTAGCGTCGACCTCGGTTACCGGCGCAGGCTGAACCGTGAGCGACCTGATGTATGTCTTGTCCCCAACGGAAAACTGAGCAAGGAGTTGATCAAATGACTACTACGGACACCCCAGTGAACAACGGCGTGAACGTCGAGGCCCTGCTCGGCGCCCGAACCGCTTTGACCGAGGCGCCAGAGGCCGCAAAGTTCCAATGGCGGGCGACGTGTGAGTGGCAGAACGGGACGCACAGTCGGTCCACGGTGGAGAGTTTCTTCGGGCTTGGTGAAGAGCAAAGCCACCGCACCAGTTTTTCATTCGACGCCGACCACCCCGAGATCTTCGCGTCCGAGGACAACGGCATCACTCCTGTCGAGTACGTGCTCGTTGCCTTGGCCAGCTGCCTGACGGCCGGTGTCGCCGCCGTCGCGCAAAACCGTGAGATCCAGCTGCGCACCGTTTCAGCGACCATCCAGGGCGGGATGGACGTGCGCGGCATCCTTGGCGTGGACGGCGACGTCCGCAACGGCTTTAGCGACATCAAGGTGACCTACAAGATCGACGCCGACGCATCGCCCAGTGACATCAAGGCACTGGTCGCGCAATCGCAGAAGCGTTCAGCCGTGTACGACATCGTGACGAACCCTACGAACGTCAGCGTCGAGGTCGTCTGAGAACGCGGGCGCCATCGATCTAGCAACGGAGAGTTGGGTGCGTACCACCACGGTCGTTGTCGGTGCCGGGCACAGCGGGCTCGCGATGAGCCGGTGTCTCTCTGAACGGTCGATCGACCACGTCGTCCTCGAGAGGAACGAGATCGCCAACGCGTGGCGGCGCGAGCGGTGGGATTCCCTGCGGCTGCTCACCCCCAATTGGCAATGTCGACTTCCGGGCCACGCGTATCAGGGAGGCGATCCCGATGGTTTCATGAGCGCGTCGAAGGTTGTCGAGTTCATCACCGAGTACGCCAAGTTGATCGCAGCGCCGGTGATGAGTGGGACGACGGTGACATCGGTGTGCCGTCGCGGGGAGGGCTACGTCGTGACGACCGACCAGGGCGAGTGGAGCTGCGCCACGGTCGTCCTGGCGTCAGGAGCGTTCAATGTACCCCGCGTGCCTGTTTTCGCAGCAGCCGTGCCGCCGGCAGTCACCACGTTGACGCCCATGCAGTATCGCAACCCTGACCAGCTCGGCGATGGGGCCGTCATGGTCGTCGGGGCCTCCGCCACCGGAGTGCAGATCGCTGCCGAGATTCGCCACTCAGGACGGGAGGTCATCCTCGCCGTGGGCGAGCACGTACGCGGTCCTCGTCTGTACAGGGGCAGGGACATCCAATGGTGGATGGAGGCCGCGGGAGTGCTCGACGAGCGCTACGACGAAGTGGATGACATCGTCAGAGCACGACGTGTTCCCTCCATGCAGCTCGCGGGCTCGGATGAACGATCCGCCTTCGACCTCAATGCGCTCACGAGCATTGGGATAGAGCTGGTCGGTCGACTGGCGGGCATCAACGATGGTCGGGCGCAGTTTTCCGGATCCTTGCGAAACAAGTGCGAGTTGGCGGACCTCAAGCTCGGACGCCTCCTCGATACCATCGACGAGTGGGCGACGGCCAATTGCATGGACGACTCCGTCCCACCGCCACACCGGTTCGAGCCGACGGTCGTGGGTTCCTCGCCGAGACTGGGACTCGACCTGAAGTGGGGGGAGATCGAAACGATTGTCTGGGCAACGGGCTTTCGACCCGATTATTCATGGCTCGATGTCCCCGTGGTGGACGACAAGGGCATGATCCGCCACGACGGAGGTGTCGTCGAGTCGCCAGGCATGTACCTGATCGGCAGCCCCTTCCTCCGGCGTCGCAAGTCGAGCTTCATGGACGGTGCACGCGTCGATGCGGAAGAGCTCATCCCCGAGCTCAGGTCGTATCTCGATGGCCCGCAATCCCGGAATCGTTGAGAGGGTGACGACGAGCGAACCGACGGGGTGCTTCGAGATGCACGTTCGTTCGGGACGGCCCGGTCCGCCCACGGTCGCCGGTAGGTCGTGATGACAGTCACGGACGCACTCGTGGCAGCCTGCGTCGAGGCGATCAGCGAATCGGACCCGAGAGGAGCTGTTCGAGAGGTGCTGGCTCGGTCCGTGACGGACAGAGCACTGACCACTGACAGGTATGAGACGATGGCAGGGCTGCACATCTTGTACCGATCTCCGGGCCTCACCGTCCTCAACGTGATCTGGCCCCCGTTGATATCCCTGTTCCCCCACGACCACCGCATGTGGGCCGCCATCGGGATTTACGGCGGCCGTGAGGACAACACCTTCTATCGACGAAACGGCGACTCCTTGATTCCCTCAGGGGGAAGGGAGCTCGCCGATAGCGCAGTGCTTCTGCTCGGTGACGACGTCATTCACAGCGTCCACAACCCTGCTCAGTACTCCTACACGGGGGCGATACATGTCTACGGAGGAGACTTCGTTGGAGCTCAGCGAAGTCAATGGGACCCTACGAAGCTCAAGGAGCAGCCCTACGATCTGGACGCCGTGCGGCGCGAGTTCGACCGGGCCGAACGGACCTTCCGCTCGACCTCCTGAGTTTCAGCCCCACCATGGTCGGATGAAGGACGACCCGGCGTGAAACGACGGCTCTACACCCCGAGCGAATCATCCGCCTGCTCCGGAAGGGCGAAGAGGCGCGGCATTC
Source organism: uncultured Acidimicrobiaceae bacterium (assembly GCA_963787485.1). GTDB lineage: Bacteria > Actinomycetota > Acidimicrobiia > Acidimicrobiales > RAAP-2 > Bog-473. The sequence continues at coordinate 111,736 of CAWBDF010000005.1, forward strand.
CAGTGGCGGCACGTCGCCGGGTCCCGCCCGAGGGACACCTTGGACCTGCCAGACCCGAGGCGAGCGTCCGCGTAGGCTTCCCTGCACGGACTTCAGCGTTGCGACGATGGGCAGGTTCTGGACGAGCCGGTCCCTCAACCATGCAAAAGCCCTGCTGGAGAGGTGCGAGAGCGGCCGAATTGGACCGAGCCGGGAGGCCTACCCCTTCCCTTCCTCCGCCAACAGCGGGAAGAAATGACCGGCGACACTCCTGAGGAACCCGACCACCAACTTGGGCGTCAGTGCCGTTCCTGGGTCGTTGAGTTCAGCCGGGAGCATCACTTCCATCTCCCTGGCCTTGGCAATGAGAGCGGGGCCCATGCCCTTGCCCAGGGCGCTCAGCCTCTTGCCCACCACCTCGGGGTCCATGGTCCACACAGGCACGGGAAGCGACTTGACGGTCGCCCAGGTCTTCGGGTCACGGGGGGTAGCGAGTGAAAAGACGTGATCAAACGTGCGGGCTGAGGCATCACGTCCGGTGAAGGCCTCACCGAGTCCCCAAGTCTTGCGCAGTGTGGCGATCAAGGACGTGTGTCTGTACTCCTCGTTGTACACCGATCCCGCCTCGACCCAGGGCGACACGATGACGGCGGGTACCCGGTACCCGGAGCGCTCGAACGTGAATCCGCACTCACCAGGGGGTGTCGAGGGGTCGGGTGGCGGGACCGGTCCCGGAGGAACGTGATCGTAGGTGCCTCCGGGCTCGTCCCAACCGATCAACAGTGCGGTGTTCCAGACGTTGGCACCCGTCTCCGCGGTGGCTGACCGGTAGGCGTTGAACACCCGCTCCAAGAATGCCTCGCCCGAGAGGGTCGACGATGGGCTGTCGACCTCGATGTCCACTTTGTCCGAGAACGAGCGGCCCATTGCCGGGTGATAGTCACCGTGTCCGGCCATCATGTTCGGCTCGATCAGCGAGAAGTTCGGGAGCGTGCCCGCTGCAGCATCCTTCTCGAACTGGGCAAAGGGTACGAAATGGCTGGCCAGCCGATCCTTCAATCGGGGAAAGTGGATCAACCCCGTGAACGAGAGCGGCATTGGCTCCATGACGTAGACCTTCCAGGTCCTGCCGTGGGCCTCTAGCCGTTCAAAAACCGTCTCGGCGTCGTTCTTGGTGAACCATTTCCTAATCGGACTGTTCACGACCGCACCCGACGAGGTAGCCGCAGTCCAGAACGAGCGATTCATAAATGTCTGCGACGGGACCTCACAGAACCAATGGTCGAAGACGCCAAAGTCCCGGGCGAGACCGTTCAGCACCGGGAGCTGTTCTGGGGTGTAACCAGTCATGATGTGGGCGTACTCGTCGTAAGTGGGCTGGCGGCCGATCTCTCCGGTGAACGTCGAGATGTAGTCGGTCACGAACCCATCCATCGTCGGGGTCGCTCCCGGAACCGGAGCATTCCACGGCGCCGCGGCTGCCTCTCCGATCTTGAATCGGTTCTGGTTGTCGATGATGTTGAACAACTGGGTGTTGGTGTGGAAGTACTCTTCGCCCGAGTCCGGATTTGGCGAGTCCATATCGGTGGCGACGCTGTAGGGGACAATCTTGCGGCCCGCGCCGTGCTCGGCCCACTCTGGAATGGGGTTGCTCAGGCTCTTGCCGATGACTCCTTCGAAGGTTTTGTGGTCCTCGGGGCCGTAGAGGTGCCCGAGGACGTTGTCGAGTGATCGGTTCTCGAAGAGCACCAGGACGACGTGATCGAGGGCGTGGGAATTCTCAGTCATCGAGCGTCACGCCTCCGGGCTCTGCGTCGCCTGATCCGCACCTCCGAGTGCTTAATCGTCATAGGTTTGAGTCTGCCACTCTGAGTATCCCAGTACGATGCCGGGTTAGGGCTCGCCTCTGGGCCCGACCTGCAATGCGCGGAAGTCATACCCGTCCTGCTTGAATCCCGGCTCCTCGAACGTAAAGACAACCTCCTGGTCGTCATCGAGGTTTCGGTAGCCGACACCGACGATGTTTGAGACGAAGCCGCCGCCTGGCACCTCGGGGGAGTCAATGACGCCCCAGCCTTCTTCCCCACCGAACCAGCGGACGGTCCCAGGAATGCGGTCCTTGTGCTTGCCACTCCACAGACTTATGGGACCCTTCAATGTGCCCCCGACCGCATGCGTACTGGGACAGGGCCACACCTGTCAGCCTTTACCGGCATTGAAATAGAGTTGGGTTGGACGCATTGGCGGCCCGGTCTGGCCGGAACACCACCGCCAATCGTCGCCAAAGTCAGCACGAAGCGCGATCTGGAGAACAGCGAAGGACCATGAATGTCGTCGGTTCGGTTACGACAGCCTCTGACTGGCTGGACAAGTCAGCCATCAGGGAATTGATAGAGGCCTACTTCGATTCCGCGACTCGAGGCGACTGGAGTCTCTTCGAGTCGCTCTTCGCCTCCGATGCCCGCTATGAGGTCGTCCCGCCGACAGGGGTCGCTGGTGTTTACGAAGGGAACCGCAGCGTCTCACTTGGTGCCCGACAGATCCGAGAGTCGTCTGAAGCCGCAGTCAATCAGCTCGAAGTCTTCGTGCAGGTTCCCTACGGCACCATCGTGACGCTGCTCGGGTCGCACCACGCGTCTGCCGCGCACCCTATTCCACGCCGTCGCGCGTCAGAGCAACGACACCAGTTATATGCATTACGCCATCTACTACGACGAGCTGATCAAGGCGGAGAACTGCTGGCGCTTCCAGAGTCGGATTCTCCAGCCCATTTATTACGAGGTGGAACGTCTGCCCGGCCAAGCTGCGATCGCGCGCGAGGACCTTCGTTAGCACGCCGCGGTGGAGCCTCGATTGCGGATGGGAGAGGACCTCGCGTCTTGGATGAGTGGGTTGCAGATCCACCCGGTAGAAGCACTCTCGGGTGCGTGGCGGCTGGGTCCGACTCTCGAGGTGGCCCGCGGTGTAGCCGAGAACAAAGCCATGACCGGGACACCCTCGGGTGCTCCGTGGACGACGATGGGGAAGGCTGTCGCAGTGCGGGCGGCACTGGTATTCACGCCAATCATGGCGCCCGTCCCACAGGCCTGGCCAGCCCACCCAAGGACGAATACCTGCAGGGCCTGGGCGCCAGCGACGCCTTCGACTACCACGTAGTCCCTGGCGGCGTCGACCTGCTTCTCGACTGTGCCGGTGCTCAGACGTTGAACCAGGGAATAAGTGCCGTGCGCGACGGCGGCCGCGTAATCTCGGTGATCCCTCCATTCGGTTCTCTCAAGCTCGAACGGGGCATCACGGTCGAATCGTTCGCTGCCCACGTGGGCCGGCAGAGACTGGAGGCACTTTCCCGTATTGTCGACTCCGGCCACCTACGCGTGCAGGTCGAAGCGGTCCTGCCCTTGGGCCAGGTTCGCGAGGCGTTGGGACGGGTAGCGGGTCGACACACGCGGGGCAAGATCGTGCTCCAGATCGGGCAATAGCTCCAACGATTCGGCGCCGCACTTCGGTGGCCGGCGAGCAACCTTTCTCGCCTGTTCCCGGGAGCGAGGGACAGTCTCAACGGTGATGACGACGCGCTGATCGCCGCGGAGTCCCGGTGCCGGTAAACCGCTGGAGCCATGGGAGGTCACTTGTGGTGACCGAGAGTCCACGGAGGGCGGATGGCGCACGCGCCTATTATCTGCCTATGACCAGCGGCGCCGCGTTCTGTTGCCGGAGCGCTCGCTCCTGAGGGCCATGAGCGAGCGTCGGGCTCTGCCTCACTCCGCCCCCGAACCGGGGCCCGTTGCGGAGATGGCACATCGCCGGCGTCGCCTGGCCCGCTTCAACCGCACGGTCACCAACAGGATCACGCGGCGACCTGCCCGGTGGCTCCCCCAGCTGGGCAGTCTCACCCATGTGGGCCGGCGTACCCACAACGTCTATCGCACCCCGGTGAGCGTGTTCCGCACCCCCGACGGCTTCCGCATCCCCCTCACCCACGGGCGTGATGCCGACTGGGTGCAGAACACCCTCGACCACGGCGCCGTGCGGCTGACTACCCGGCGCAGGATCTACGAACTCACTGATCCGATGATCGTCCGTGACATCGAGCGCAAGTACCTGCCTTGGCCCTGGCGCGCGTTCCTCAGGTTCTTCGGCGTGTCGTACTTCATCGAACTTCGTACCGCCACATAGCGCCTCTCGCACTCGGGGCCTCCATGGGGGCAGGTCTCATCGTGGCGATTACCCAAGTGCGCAGCATGACGGCCGCCAAGGCTTCCCTCAGCATTCCGGTGCTAGCCCATAACGCGCGTCGGACGACGTAGTTGGCCAACGTCTAAGCGAATTCGGATCTGGCGGCGAGGGCAAGAGAACAAGCTTGGCATGTACCCGACGCAGCGTGCCGAGCCCGGCGATAGGGAGCGCAAACGCTGCGTCAGAACTTCAACGTGGGCCGAGGTTCGATGACGATATTGGCTGTTCGAAGTCGTTTGAGCACCCGGTTCTCTCTTCCATACGACAGGGGCGTGAACAGCAGCGTGTCGAGAGGGAACCAAAGACCCACCCACACCAACACCCACCCCCCCGAGTCAAGGACGAGGTTGGCATTTCCGCTTGCGCCCACGATGCTTGACTTGATGATCACGAGAAGGAACCCCAAGATGACAATGGGGAGTCCTATCCACAGCGAGTACACGCCGTCGAGTCGGACTGCTCGACGTTCTCGTTCGTTATACGCGATTCGATGGTCGCAGTATCGGTTGAGCGCACGGCGAATCCGCTCGTCCATTCCTCCGGAGATCTGGTCTGCAGGTAGGGCCATTTCGATCCTCACCGGTCCGCTCGAGCGACGGCTCCGCAGCACGCTGATGCAATACTCCAACCCTGTCATGAAATTGCGATATTCAGAGAACAGGTCCGCTGGCGCCAGCACGAACATTTCTTCCGGACTAGTGAGTGACACCGAAATGACCTGGGGAGATCGTTCGGCCATGAAGCTATGGTCTAGCCGCTTCGCCACACCCAGACCCATTGGGTGTCGCACGCACTGCTGGCAGCGACGCCATCGTCCCGGCGACTGTTCGGGGGGGCAGGCGCGGTTTTGCAAACGCCTCCTAGCGTCGGGCAGTTGTGTCATCCAACTGCAATGAGGTCTTCAGCCGGTTTCCAGGGTCCTCAATGCTTATGTTCAGCAAGCCGCACCATCATCATGTGGTGGACGTGATCTTGGAATCCTGTCACAGCACCTGGATCTTTGATAGCGAACAGAAGAGGTTCTGCCGCATCCTGAAAGGCATAGAAGTTGCCGATCGACCAGTGAACACCCAGTGGCGTCCGTACTGGGATCTCCATCTTGATCCCGAGACTGAGACCTTTAGGGTCTATCTGAACCCGGGCCACACTCGTATGATCCGATCCTGGAGTCACGCGCAAGACTGCGTCCAATGTGGGGGCCACGAAACAGCCGAGGTCTCGCTCGACGAGATCCGCCGGGTCGTCCATTTATGATTCGTCACGCACGGAACGCCGTGAAGCGGTGGGTCGTAGGTCCCATGAAAGCGTTAAAGCGGTCCTAAGCCTCTGGTTGGTCGGCGTCTGATCGCGTATCTCGCGCGCACCGGCGCGGGCAATCGGTCGCGCGCTGACGGCCTACGAACCCGGCGAACCACCCGGGGTGGCGTGACGCTGGATCCGCCGTTGCGCGGCGGCTGACCACGTCGACAGCCTACGCTGCGTCGGTTACGCTCCGCCCGCAGACATCGCGAACGGAGGAGATGAGAGCATGGGCGTATTGGACGGCAAGGTCGCGATCATCACCGGCGGCGCGAGTGGTATCGGCAGGGGCATGGCGACGGCGGTCGCCAAGGAAGGTGCCAGCGTAACCATCACCGACATCCAAGTCGCCCTCGTCGCCGAGACTGCCGAGAACCTGCGCAGCCAGGGTCTCGACGTGCTCGACGTCGTCGCCGACGGCACGAAGGACCAAGACGTCGCTAACGCTGTGCAGCGCACGGTCGACAAGTGGGGCCGCATCGACATGCTGATCAATTGCGCACAGGCCGCGAACCAGCCGAAGCCCGTGGAGGAGCAGACCGTCGATGAAATCGCGCTCGCGATGGATTCGGGCTTCTACGCGTCGTTCCGATACATGAAGGCGTGCTTCCCATACCTGAAGGAGTCGCAGGGCTCTGTGCTCAACTTCGGCTCGCAGGCCGGCCTGATCGCCAACGCCGGCCAGGTCGACTACAACTCGGCCAAGGAGGCGATCCGCGCCCTGAGCCGCACCGCTGCACGCGAGTGGGGCCCATACAACATCGCAGTGAACAACATCATCCCGGGCATGCTCACCGAAGGCATGAGGGCCTTCTTCTCCGACAAGCCGGAACATCGTGCGCACTCGCTGGCCAACATACCCATGGGCCGCTTCGGTGACCCGGAGAAGGACGCCGGAGCGCTGGCGGTGTTCCTTATGACGCCGGGCGCGCACTTCTTCACCGGTGACACGTTCAACCTCGACGGCGGGCGCGTCCTCCGTCCCTGAACTGCGAGTTCGTCTCCCCGACCACACGCAAGCTGACGGTCAGGGTCGTTGGCGATTAGCCGTGGGGAGAGGCCCAGACTCTGAGTGTGTGCAAATCCTTCAGCGCGCCATAACTGCCGTTCCCCCTCGGGCTATGAGACGCTGAACAGCGCAGCGATACGCAAGGTCGCGTCACATGCATCCCTGGCGTGACGTGGCTGTAGATGTCTGGTGTGATCTGCGTGGACCGGGACAAGTCACGGCTCGGGGGATCGCGGGGTCCCGAGCCCGCGCCACCTCTGCGAGGTGTTTCTCGACGACGTCTGGACAGAGCGCTCAGAGATCCTCGCCGAGGTCGGCAACAGGTGGCAAGTGATCCGCGACGCCCTCTCAAATGAGCGTGACGGCATCGCTCGATACGCGCGCGGTGACCGTCTTATTGCTGACGTGTTGGCCGCCGAAGACTTTCGAGACGCACTTCCACCCAGCCGAATACTTCCGGCGACGGGGCTACCCAATGGACGGGTAGGAAGTGCTCGGCGACATAATGTTTGTCGTCGCTGACCGAGACCTTCGGGACTCCGCTATGGTCTGGCACCCCACGCCCCGGCACTGGATTTCCATGTTCGGCGGCAGGCTCTCCTTCATTCTCATTGCGCTCGCCGTCCTGGCAATCCTCGTTGGACTCGCTATCGACTGACATGTCTCCCTGATCACTCTTGCCGTGATCTTGGCATTGGCCATCATTGTGTCCTTAACAGTGCTCATCCGGCGATCTTCTTCGTGAAGCCCGCGCCCCAGTAAGTGCCGTTTGTGGGCAACGGGCACCCGACCTTCAGGCAAGTACCGTATTGGGTGTGCCCAGGACCTTCGAGATCATTTGCGAAGTCGAGCCAGCTACACGGCCGGACCTGAAGCACGTTCGCCATCAGATTGGGGTTCTGAGTCCTGTCGCCAGTGCATTCTTAATACCCGATAATCACATCGGCCGATCGACGGTCTCGAGCATTGCTGTAGCCCACGAAGTGCAGCTCATGGGAGGTCGCTCCATCGCCTGCATTAATGCCCGTGATCGCAACGTGCTGGGCTTCCATCGGGATCTCCTCACGGCCACGGCGTATGGCGTCAAGGAGTTCCTCTTCGTCTACGGAGACCGCCCGGAGACGGGTGCTCGTTCGGACGATCTCACGGTCCGCTCCATGATCGCTGAAGCCCGTCAGTTCGCCCACCGTTCCGATGTGGGCGAAGGGTTCCAGATTGGCGTGGCAACCGGCCTGCGGTCCATTCCGAACTGGAAGCACGACGCCGATTTCTTGCTCACTCAGGTGTCGTTTTCTGCTACGGATCTCCTCCGTTGGCGCACAACCCAGGACTTCGCCGGTCCCGTGTTCGCCGGTGTCATGGTTCTACCGAGCGCCTCAATGGCGAGGAAGCTCTCAGCCAAGGTGCCTCAGCTGGCGGTACCTGAACCGATCCTCTGCCGCCTTGATGCCGATCGAGATGCCGGGGTTGCGATTGCGTGTGACTTAATCACCCAGCTCCGAGAATCTGAGGCATTCGACGGCGTACACCTCATTCCAGTCAATCGCTATCGGGAAATGGCTCGCCGATTGGAGTCGATGCTGTGGCCGCTATCCGGCGATTGGGACACCAAGCGGTCACTCAGGGATGGCAACGCCGAACCGTACAAGAGGGAATGATCTGTGTGGGGAACAATCTGGTTCTGTCGAGATCGGCATGAACGAGGGTCACCTGGTATGTGATGGCGCTCAATGGCGGGAGGCTGTCCGAGACCAGCTGATTCCGTGGGCGCTGCGTGACCTCGATCTCGGTGACGATGTACTCGAAGTCGGCCCAGGATTTGGGGCGACCACCGATGTGTTCTCTGAACTGCTTCCCCGATTAACCAGCGTCGAGATCGATCCCGATCTCGCCGCCCGACTGCAACATCGCTGCGCCAGCAGCCCTCACGTCGAAGTGGTGCTCGGAGACGCCACACAGCTTCACTTCCCCGATGGCCGATTCAGCGGGGCTGTCTGCTTCTCGATGCTCCACCACGTCCCGTCGCTCGACCTACAAGACACCCTGTTCGCAGAAGTAGCACGGGTGATCCGACCCGGAGCGCCGATCGTCGCCCTCGATTCCGTAGAGTCCGATTCCTTGCGGGATTTCCACGAGGGCGACACATACCAGCCGATCGATCCTGAGACACTGCCAACACGACTGCACGATGCCGGGTTCACGGACATTGAGGTGCGTGTCACCGAGTACGCCTGGACGGCGCTGGCACGACGAAAGTGACATGACATGGCCGGCGATTGCTCCCCCATACCGAACTCGACCATGACAACATCAGACCTCATCGGGGCGAACATCCTGTACCGAGATGTCATGAAACTCCAACAGCAGCCGTGAAAGCAGCATCGCTTGGCTCGCATCAACCACGATCCCTCGCAGACTGGCAGCGCCCTTCGCTCCATCGAGTCGAGACCCTTGCAGATGTGTTCCGCTGAGGTCGGCTTGAGAGAACTCGCTCTCCGAGAGATCGGTACCAAGGACTCTTGATGATCGGAACTTGGCGGCATAAAAGTCTGCCTCCCGCATATTGGAGTCAAGGATCCAGAGCCGTTCAGCCTCGGACATCCGGAAGTTGATCCCGTCGAGCTTGCAGTCGATAAACCTCACATCTCTGAGGCTGCTCATCGAGAGCACCAATCCAGAGAGTCGGCATGTTCGGAACTCGACCCGCAGCAGCCGTGCTTCTGAGAGATCCGATCCAGAAAGGTTGCAGCCTTCGAAAACAACGTCTCTGGCCTCCAATCCCCGGAAGCGACAGCTCAAGATAGTCACGGCATCGAATCGACTTGACGTGATGCTCAACCCGTCCACCTGCTCATCTTCGACGTGAACTCCGGACAGCAACGAATCGACAATGTCCTCGTCGGATGACAGATCGAGCGATGAGAGCTGCAGCAGCTCATCTGGCAGCGATGGCGGCATAACGTCCTCTCGCTTCGGTTGCACCGGCCAATCCCGTCCTTCGATGATCTCTTGCGCGGACGAGGCTATAGGTCTCACAGGTGGGCGAAGGGGGGCACCCGAGGGGCTTGATTGTCTATTCCGCTGGCGGGAGGATTTACATGTGAACGGCTACGACGGAGACGAGCCGACGTGGGACCTTCAGATGCTTGTGAACCAGGACTTGGACCGGATCCTGAAGTACGGCCGAGAACACCTCGACGAGTATGGCGGACGCTGGATGAACAGAGCCGATCGGACCTATGGCGTGAGCGTCACCGGATCACTTGAGCGACATCAAGCGGCCCTCGGGACGATCCTCAATCTACCAAAGCGACTAAAGATCCGGCGCTGTCGCTACTCCCTGGCGGAACTCGAAGATGTCTGTCACCGACTACGCACCGAGGACCAGGACCTGAGTGAGGTCGATGAGAAGGGGAGGCCCGCACTCTACGGATACGGACCTGACGAAAAGGCGGGTGTCGTGTCCGTACATGTTCAGAGGGGTCGGCTTGACGTAGCGGAACGATTGATGGCCAAGTACGGGCCACAGATTACCGTCGAGTTGGGCGATTGGCTCAACATCGCCTTCGCCACTGGTTCCTGATAGCGACCCCTAAGCGCCAGGCTTCGCTCTTCCGGGGTCTTGGTGCGTCGAAACATTTTAAGGCTAGGGCATCAAGTTCGACGTCCGCGTGATCACGACGAACTCGATTTTCCAGATGTGGGCGAATGGCATCTCGGCTTCTTACCCGGTACTGGGCACTTATGTGAACGTCGACGGAGAGTGGTGCTGCGAGCAACGGAGTTTCATCGTTGGCAGCTGGTGGTTGCTCTGACTCGTCGGAGTCACTGGGCTGACAGAGGTGACCCCAACTTACGTGGCTCGTCGGGCGGCGAAGAGTTCTCCCCATTTAAACTCAAGAGGGGGGCGAGGTACTGGATTTTGATCGGATGGTAGGGTCTTTTTGGGGGATCCGCCGAGCTCATTCACTGGCATGTTAGTTGCACGTTAGTAGAGGAGACTCGTTGAAAATGTGTACAAGGAACGGAAATGCCTGAGGAACTATCGCCAGCATGGGAGGGTCTCGTCTCTCGGCCACGACTCGAGGAGTATTCTACGTGCTTCAAGGACTATTTTATCTTTACACGGCGAAACGGGATCCTGGAAGCACGCATGCAACACCGATCACGGCCCATTTATGTACAATTTGGCCGGCCACAATGCCTGGGGGCAAGCCTGGCAAGAAATCGGCAATGACCCCGAGAACGAGGTCATCATCATCACGGGCACCGGATCTATATGGCAGGGCAGCGACGAGAGTGGATCTCGACGTCGGAGCGAGCCGACCTCTGACGAAAGGGTGAAGATCGCTTTTGACGCGATGAAGATCCTAGAGAACCTCATCTATGGAATCGACGTTCCAACGATCGCTGCCGTCAACGGTCCGTCGCCCGCGGACACGGAGTTCGCCCTCGCGTGCGACATTACGATCTGTACTGAGACTGCAACATTCTTAGATCCTCACTACGCGGCCGGAGTCGCTCCCGGCGACGGCCTCGGGTCTCACCTTTCAGGAACTTCTTGGTACGAAACGAGCCTCGTATTACATGTACACAAGCAAAGCAATCAATGCAGATGAAGCGCTTGAGCTCGGGCTTGTCAACGAGGTGCTGACAGAAGATCAGCTACTCCCACGGGCTTGGGAATTTGGCAGAACTGATCATGCAGCAACCAAGAGCGGCTCGTCGCATGACTCACGCCATCGCCTCTCGGCCTTGGAAACAGCGACTGGCAACTGATTTCGGCTTTCACCTCTATCACGAACAGTGGGGAAGTGTCATTACGAAGCCGAAGTCGATCCTAGATAGGGGTTGACGCTTCGGGCCGCACGACAAGTGAGCCAAAAGTTCGGTCTGTTGATCTCGCTGTCGGGGATGGCCTTCAATGGCGAGTCGACTACGTTCCCGGCGCTTCCCATGGTTTTTCCCGAGAAGGAGCGCCCTCGATCCTGAGATCGAGTTGATTCAAAATGGACAGCGTGGGTTTGGGGTCGGGCGTCTTCCGCTTGAGTGTCTGAGGTGGGTGATGGGCGAGAAGAAACTCGGTGTGGTCGTCGTGGGCACCGGCTTCGGATGCCGCGTTCACGTGCCCGTGGTCCGGGCCGCTGGCATGGAGGTAGTGGCGCTGGTCGGAACGGACCGTGACCGCACGGCGCGGCGGGCTGACCGCAACGGGGTGGGGGCATCATACGACTCGCTCGAGCAAGCCCTCCGGCTGCCCGGTGCCGACATAGTGGTAGTGGCCTCCCCGCCGGCCACCCACGCCGCCTTGGCAGAGGAGGCCATGGCTGCCGGCCGCCATGTTCTGGTCGAAAAGCCCTTCGCTAGCTCCGCGTCCGAGGCTAGACAACTGCTTGAAATCGCCGAGCGGGCGGGCGTCGTGGCCCAGGTCGGTCACGAGTTCCGGTTTGCCAGCTCTCGCGCCACCATGCAGACCGCCCTAACCGACGGACTGGTCGGATCGCCTCGCTTGGTCACCGTCGTGGGGCACCATCCCCTGGCGGCGCCGATGGATGTGAAGGTCCCCGGTTGGTGGTTCGATCCCCGCAACGGGGGCGGGTGGCTCGGGGCAGCGGTGTCGCACTGGATCGATGCGCTGAGGTGCTGGCTCGGAGAGTTCGAGTCCGTGAGTGCGTCGCTGCCGATGGTGACCGACCGCGACCCTTCGACGAACGCTGAGGACTCCGTCTCGATGCGGTTCTGCCTTGGCTCAGGTTGCCAAGGGATCCTCCAGGAGAGCGCCGGCGTGTGGGGCGACCGCTACCAGTTGATCCGAGTGATTGGACCCCGAGGCACCCTCACCCTCATGGGCGAAAGCGTCGTGATCGCCGATCGTCACGGGACCCGGATCCTCGATCCGCTGGATATACCGATCTTCGCCCTCGGAGACTTCGAGGACCGAACCGGGTTCACGCACCTCGAACTCGCTCCGGCCTGCGTGCAAGCCGCGGTGCTGCGAGACCGAGTCCTCGGCGTAGGGCCCAGCCTGCAGAGAGTGCAGCCTGCCACTTTTGCAGACGGTGTCGCGTGCATGGAGGTCATCGATGCCGTAAGACAATCGGCCACCAACCACGGGGCGCTAACCACGATCACATGAAGTGCGACGCTCGAGAAGACGCGGACGACACCGACAGGCCCAGAAGGTGTAGTCCAGGCGGTTTCCGCCATCGAATCATGGCTTTAGTGGCCCTACGCGTTTGAGTGGGGAGAGCGGATTCTGATCCTCGGCGGGGATGGACGCCTGGGCCAGGTGACACCACCCGCGTGAAGAAGGACCCGCAGTCGATAGTGCTCGAAGCAGGTGAAGCCCGTCCGGCACGCTTGACCTTCTTCACGCACAGGTTCAGCCCCTCGGTCGGACCGTTCGACGCTCCGGTGCGGTGGTGGTTCAAGATCTCGGTGCGCCAGCGCTCGAGGGTGGCGCCGAGCGAACGGATCTCTTCGACGTCGTCGTCCTGGCATCCGACGATGGCCTTGTCGAGGAGCACGCGGGCGACCTTGGGATCCTCGCTCAGGTAGATGTCGCGCACCGACTCCTTGGCCAACCACGCACCGAAGAGCTCGTCGTTCGGATCGCCGTGACGCAGCCCTGAGCAGCACGCGGTCATGACCCCTCTCATCGAGGCGTTCGTAACCGGCGAGCAACAGCTTGCGAATCCGATAGAGCGGGTCAGCCTTCCTTCCCCGGTGCCCGAGCGTCTCGTTCTGGACCCGCCGGCGCACCTTGTCGACGCAGCGGTTGGCGATTCTCACGACATGAAACGGGTCGGCGACACGGATCGCATGGTCGAGGTGCGGGGAGGTGCCCGAGCGATAGCTCTCGGCCAGGTCCGTGGCGACGACACGGATGGCCCTCACCCAGGCCGGGTCCTGTTCGGCCCACCATCGGCGCAGGTCAACCGCAGCGTTTCCCTCCACCAGGTCGATGATCCTCTTGCGGTCCAGATCGACCAGCCCGGTCACGTAGATGCTCCGGTGCTCGGGGGTGGCCGAGAGGAACGAGGTCTCGTCGATGCCGAGGGCGCGGACTCTCTTCACTCGCCTCGGGTCCTCGATCAGTGGCGCGCCGTGGAGGACCACGGCGTCCATCACGGTCCACCAGCAGACCCCGAGCTCGTGGGCCACGACCGCGACCGGGAGAGCGAGCTCTCCGACCTGGCGGGTGGCCTCTGCCCCGGCACGCAGCGTGAGCACGGCCCTTGGGGCGACGTGCTCAGTGCCCTCGGTCCACGTCTTAGCCGCGTAGCCGGGGTCGATACAGCGCCAGCGCCGCTTCAGCCAGACGAGTCGTGCTGGGCGACCGAAGCAAGGAAGATCCCTGATGTCGACCCTGACTCGGTCCTTCGCTTCGGCGCGCACGCCGCAGGTCGGGCACCCCACGAAGTCAGCCGTCGTCTCGACCATGACGACCACCTCGGAGGGGGTCTCTTCGACGGCCAGCACCCGGAAGCCGTTGAGTCCCAACAGTGCTTCTGCCAGGCCGGTAGCGTCGTCCATCGTCAGGGGTCCTCCTCGTTAGGTCGTCAAGCAACCTCAACGATGTCGGGACCCCTGGCCGTGTTGGCGGATACTTCGCTACGTCACGCTCCCCAGTTCAACGCGAAGAGCCGCTTTAGTATGTCCAAGCCTGCCTCAGTACGATGCCGGTTCGGGATGGAGCAGCGCCGAAGTTGAGGTGGGCTCGAGTTTTCTCGGGACTCTGCGTCGACGGGACCAATACTGAATAGTGAAGCGCTCAGGCTGCTGCATGGGCAGGGGGACTGACCAGGAAGTTCTTCGGGTTTGTAAAACCGAAAGGGTGCGTCATGGTCCTGAACCCCCGCCACCATTGAATCGCTGGTTGGCGCGGTCTCGTGCACAGGGCACAGACCGCTGACCAGCGGTTTCGCGTTCGGGCTGAGGTCGAAGATGGGGTTTCTCGGGGCTTTTTATCGGCACCTACTCAGCCATGCGTACACTGCCCTATGCAGGGTGGCGCGAGTTACTTCTCCTGACATTCGACCGTGACGGTGGTCTTCACGCCTTCGCGCACGGTGACCGGACCTGAGGCCCGACACGTCCCCTTGCCACCCTCGTACTGCGGACTCGTTGCTGTGAAGGTGTAGCTGCCGACGACGGGGTGCACCGTGAATCGACCGCTGGTGCTGACGGAAAGAGTCAGCACCCCCCGATTTGCCGTCGTGGCGGTGATTGTCCCGCTGAGGGGCCTCGGGCCGGTGCCCGACGGCCCCCCTACGGCCTCGAGCGTGCCGGTCAGGGTCCCACGGCTCCACGACAGCGGCGTGAGGGAGGTGATCGCTCGGTCGGCGACGAACCCGATCACCACGAGCGCGAGCACGATCAACAGAACCCGACGGAGGAGGTGTCCCCGTCCGCGCAGCTGGCGTGTCCGAGCGGTGGTCACGCCGCCCTCCGCCGGACGAGCCAGACCGTCGCGGCGACGAGCAGCGCCGACAGCGCGAGCAGGCACCCACCTTCGATCCACTGGAACGGCCAGAAGCGACTGATTGGTTGGTACTTCGCCCACTCGACGTACCCGTGCTGCATGAGGCACTGCGTCGCGGTCATCGGCCCCGAACTGCTGACGCCGCCGCGTGGGCCTGCAGTGAAAGAGGACGGGCAGAGCTGGGGGAGCACGTCGAGCTGGATCCGGCTCCCGAACACATACTTCCCGCCCTTGGTCCACCACTCGCTCAGGATCCATGCCGAGTTCGGGATATGCAGGTTCTTCGCGACGAGCGGCGTCAGGTAGTGCTCACGGAATACGTTCGCCGTCAGCAGGGCAAATGCGGTGTAGGTGGCGAGGGTGGCGACGATCGCAGGCACGATCCGGCGGATGAGCATCCCGGCGAGGGCGCCGATCGCAAACGTTGCGAGCGTCCATCCGATGAACGTGGGACCACGGAGGTCGAACAGCCCTGCAGAGAAAGGGCTCGCCCCGGCGACGTTGGGGGCGTTCTGCGCGGCGACGTAGGGCTGGTAGTACCAGGACAGCAGCACACTGAAGGCTGCGGCGAGGCTCCCCACTGCAACCCCGAGCAGCACCAGCTTGGCGAGCGCCCATCGCCAACGGCCGAAGGCCTGGGTCCAGGCGTAGCGGAACGTTCCGGTCTCGAACTCACGGGCAAGCACGACTGGCCCGATGAATGCCCCGATCAGCGCGGGGATGGGCTGGAGGACGAAGCCACCTTTTAGAAAGGAGTTCGTGCTCTCGAAGTCGATGGCGAGGTTGGTGCAATTTGCCGATCCCGCAGGCCGACAGGCCACCGCGGCGGCGAACGTGTGGTGCACCGGCAGCCCAGTCATCCACAGCCAGACCGCGAGCACGCCGAGAAAAACCGCCACACCACCGAGCGCGACGCGATGATGTCGCCACGTGACCCAGAACATCCGACGCCACGGCAATGGCCGCAGGCGCGTTTCCTCGGCGGGAGCGATGGTTGGAGCCAATGACGTCATGTCGTCACCTCCGGTGCCTCGCCCCACCTGCTCGCCGAGTGGGGACAACGCGGCGGCGCCCGGCTCGCGGCAGGTAGGCCATCGTCAGCTCTTCGAGCGTCACGGCGCGGGCCTCCCATCCGGGTGGCACCGGCTCGGAATGGCACTCGGTTCGCACGAGCAGATGCGCCTGCGATCCTGCGCTTGTCGCGTGGACGACGCCCCACTCCCGCGTGTACTGCTCTGACCCGGACGCCGGGCCGGTGAGCAAGCGATGGGTCGCGAGCAGCTGCTCGACCTCGCCGGCCACTTGGATGCCGCCGTGCGAGACGACGACGAGGTAGTCGGCAACCCGCTCGAGCTCGGCGAGGACGTGCGACGACAGCACGACCGAGACGCCGTCCGTCGGCGACGGCCCGCATCACCGTCGTCATGAAGTCGTCTCGGGCGATCGGATCGAGGGCGGCCATCGGCTCGTCGAGGACGAGGAGCTGCGGCCGTCGGGCGAGTGCCAGCGTCAACGCGAGCTGCGCCTGCTGGCCGCCCGACAGCGTCCCTACCTTGCGCTTCAGCGGGATTGCGAGCTCGTCGAGCCGCTGGTTCGCGTAGCGGTGATCGAAGCGACGGTTCAAGTTGCGCGTCTCGTGGATGAGATCGGCAGCCGAGAGGTTCCTGTAGAGCGGCGCGTTCTGGGCAACGAAGGCGATGCCATCGAGTGCGGCGAGCGAACCGGCGCGACGTCCACCGAGCACCGTGATCCCGCCTGCCGTCGGGAGTGCGAGCCCGACCGAGAGGTTCAAGAGGGTCGTCTTGCCAGCCCCGTTTGGACCAACGAGTTCGACCACGTGCTGATCCGGAATCGCCACATTGCAGTCGTGGAGCGCTCTCGTCTGCCCGTAGGACTTCCCAAGGTCGCGCGTCTCGATGACGTTCATGGCCGCCGTCTCGCCTCGTCGCGATCGCGGTTCGTGTTCGTTGTCTGACTCATGTGTCCTTCATGAAGTCGGCCCCGTGGGTGGATGTCTTCAGTGTGGTAAGAGAGTCGTCAGCAGGAAATACGGCTAGACGGCGTCTTCGGGGTGGACGTAGGTACACCCCAATTGGGTTCCTAGCCCTACTGCCAAGAGGCGTCGGGTCCGGCACACTGGGGATACAGGACGAGAGACGTGATGGGCCATAGGTGATGCGAGGTGATGGACATGCGGCGCAGCAGCTCTCGTTGGAGCCCGCGGCCCAGCGCCCTCGCGTTTGCCCGTGGACCAGCCTTTTTCTGCCTGGCCGTGGCCGGCATCGCCCTCCTCCTCGTTCCCGTGCTCGTGCCGGGCCTGGCCGTGCTGGGGTTGCTGGCTCTGCACGGCTTCGGTCCCCGCCTGGCTCTCATGCTTGCCGTGTTGTTCTGGGCAGGCGATGTCCTGGTGGTGCGCTATGGCCTCCTCGGCGCGCTCGTGGGGTCTCGCCGACTGGCCCAAATCACCCGGCGGCTCTCGGACGAATGGCTGCAGATTCCGATCCGCGACTCCTACGTGCGCGCGACCAACGAAGACGTGGCGGGGCGCAGCATTCCCCGACTGCGGTGGATGCTCTCGGACTCTGCCACCTGGTGGGACATACTCTGGATGGTCATCAACGCCTCGTTCGGGTGGCTCCTCGCAGTGACGCCACTCGTCCTGGCGGTGGCGGGACTGATCGGCTGCGTCGGCTACGGAATCGTCGGCATGTTCGATGTGTCGGTCCTCGGCCGCGTCGTGCTCGGGCTGGTGGGCGGAGCCGTGACGGTCTTGGCGGTGTGGTCGGCGCCGCTTCTGTTGCATGCCTACGGCGGCTTGGCTCGCGCCGTCCTCGGTCCACGCCAAGACCGGGAGTTGGCACAGCGGGTCCGGCACCTGGCTGAGACGCGTGCTGAGACCATCGACGCCAGTGCGGCTGAGATTCGCCGCATCGAACGGGACCTGCACGACGGGGCGCAGGCCCGACTGGTGGCGATGGGCATGACGCTCGGCGCCGCGGAGGATCTCCTCGATACCGACCCCGAGGCGGCCCGAAAGCTGTTGGCTGAGGCTCGTCAGGCGTCGGGCACGGCGCTGGCCGAGCTGCGCGCCCTGGTGAGCGGCATCCACCCACCGGTCCTCGCCGACCGGGGCCTGGTCGACGCCATCCGCGCTCTGGCTCTGGACTCGGTGCCGCGAGTGGAAGTGACGGCCGATCCGATCCAGCGCCCGCCGGCCCCGATCGAGTCGGCTGCGTACTTTGCGGTGTCCGAGTTGCTGGCCAACGTGACCAAGCATGCCGAGGCCCACCGTGTTTGGATCGACATTCGCTATCAGGAAGGGAAGCTTGCGATCTGTGTCACAGACGACGGTCGAGGTGGGGCTGACGCTGGACGCGGCACCGGGCTGCGTGGGATCCAACGTCGACTTGCGGCCTTCGACGCCGCGATGGCGCTCAGCAGCCCACCTGGAGGGCCGACGGTCGTCAAGCTGGAGATCCCATGCGAATTGTGATCGCCGAAGATCAGTTCTTACTGAGAGACGGTCTCACTCGCATGCTCGAGGCCCACGGCATCGAGATCGGTGCGGCCGTCGACAATGGAGACGACCTGGTCGCCGCGGTGACCGCTGATCCCCCCGACGTTGCGATAGTCGACGTCCGGCTCCCACCCACCTTCACCGACGAGGGCATCCGTGCAGCGCTCGCGGCACGTAAGAAGGTGCCCGGACTGCCCATCTTGGTGCTGTCGCAGTACGTGGAGCAGCTCTACGCTCGTGAGCTGCTGGCCGACGCCACCGGTGGTATCGGCTATCTCTTGAAGGACAGGGTGCTCGACAGTGCCCAATTCGTCGAGGCCATACGCCGGGTTGCCGCCGGGGGAACGGCCATGGACCCCGAGGTGATCGCTCGCCTGCTTGCCCGCAACACCGAAAACGACGCCGTGAGTGCGTTGAGTCCGCGCGAACGCGAGGTGCTCGGCCTCATGGCGGAGGGCCGGTCCAACGCCGCCATCGCCCAGCGGCTCGTGATCAGTGAGGGCGCCGTTGCCAAGCACACGGCGTCGATCTTCCTTCGCCTGGCACTGCAACCGTCCGAAGACGACAATCGCCGCGTCCTGGCTGTGCTGGCGTACCTAGGTACGTAACGGCTGCCAAGCCCGTCAGCAAATGTTCCGTGCGCCCCACCGATCGGCAGTAGGAACTCACCCAGTCACGTAGCCGCTTCGGCGATGACATGTAGCTGGGAAGCTATCCACTTGTACGGCTCTGTCGCACCTGCCTGTTCCTCCGCATCAAGGAGAAGTGCAAGTGTCTCCGGATCGGGGGGAGCGGCATCGACCGCTATGGCATCGGTGAATACCCGGACGCCATACCAGGCAACGGAGCGCAACCCGGCTGATGCGAGTGTCGCCTCTATTTCCTCGATGCGGTCGGCCCGAGCGGAGAGACCGAGTTCGTTGACGTACTCGGTCGAATGAAATGCAGAGAGTGCCGCAGTCCAGTCACCCCTCAGGCCAGGGCGCATCGCCAACGCATGTCCATTGCGGAAGCTGACAGACATTCGGCCGTCGATCGTCAACCGCTCCGCCAGGTGCCGAACGGCTTGCGCCCATTCGTCCAGATACATCATCAGACCGTGACAGCAGACGAGATCGAACGTGCGGTCCCCACACAGTCCGGCGAGATCCTCGATCCGCCCTTGAAGCAGCTCGACGTCGAGACGATTTGCGGTGGCTGCTTCAGCGCACAGGTCAAGGAGGTCGAACGAAGGATCGACAGCAGTAACCCTGCAGCCACGTGACGCCAGTCGAAGCACCTGAGTGCCCTGACCACAGCCAACGTCCAGGACGGTTGTCCCTGGTCCAACCAAGGGAGCGATCTGACGGGCAATTACCTCTTGTCGGACTACGTTGCGCAGATTCCCCAGGCGATCTATCCAGGGCTGCTCACCTGGCGTGAAGCTGGTCACTGCCTAATGTTCGCAGGTTGCAGCCTGTCGAAACTCCCCACCATTCTGGCCAAGTGGGGCAGCCAAACTGTTTCCGATCAGCCCACTTGACTCTCACCATTGGTCAGGGTTCAAGCTTCGTCTTGTGGGTGACCTCATGGCGATAGGTGAGTTCTCGGACCGCTCTGGCCTCTCGGCCAAACGACTCAGGTCGTATGCGTCCGAGGGGCTCCTCGTTCCGGCAGCGGTGGATCCCGGCTCGGGGTATCGCTACTACTCGCCAGGTCAGTTAGTTGACGCCCGGGTGATCGATGCGCTGCGTCAAGTGGGCGTGCCGCTCGCTGACATCCGAGGATTCATGCGACTTCCCTCGTGCGAACAACTCGATGTCTGGGGAAGTCAGCTCCAATCCGAGGTGCATCACCGCCAAGAAGCCCTCGCTCTTGCCCGCAATCTCCTTGTGTCGAGCGAGGACCCAATGTTGCTGACCGTTAGCCCAAGTTCCAAGGAGAGACCCATGACCACACTGCGACTAGCAGGTCGGACAGACATCGGACAGCTGCGGGACAACAACGAAGATGTCATCGTCACCAGTGGGCGGCTTGCACTCGTCGCCGACGGGATGGGAGGACATCCTGGCGGCGAGATCGCCGCTGGGGTCGTGGCGAACGTGGTAGCTGCCGTGTTCACGGGTCAATCAGCGGACGAGCTGGAAGCAGCGGTACGTGCGGCGAACTGGTCGATCCGAGACCGTGCAGTCAACCAGCCTGGGTTGGAGGGCATGGGTAGCACGGTGTGTGCCGCTGGACTCATCGAAGACGGTCGCATTGCACTCGTCAATGTCGGCGACAGCCGGGCTTATCTCTGGCATGAGGGTGCCTTGAGCCAGCTCACTCACGACCACAGTGTGACGGCCGAACTCGTCCGGAGGGGAGACTTGCGGGAAGAGGAAGCAACTCAGCATCAGTACTACGGCGTCCTCACAAGGGCGCTTGGGGTCGGACCCGACGTAGAGATCGAGGGCCGAACGGTTGCTATCGAACGAGAAGACCGTCTCGTCATCTGTAGCGACGGTCTCTTCAACGAACTGTCCAATACGGAGATCACAAGCGTGATGGCAAGCAGCGAAGACCTCGCTTGCGTTGTTGACACCCTGATCGACCAGGCAATCGATCATGGGGGTCGTGACAACGCATCCGTCGTAGTTGCGGAGATCCCTGTCTGACGCATCGGATCGGACGAGGAGTCGGCTTAAAGTAGGTCTGCCCGAAGCGAACTGCTCCCTGATCCGACCATCTCGGAGGCTCTCTATCCGAATCCAAGCCCCAGCCGTATCGCCTCTTCAACCCGGGAGTAGACGTGGCCGGGGCGGTCGATCTCAAGTTCTCTGAGGAGTCTCAGTGGAGGCTGCGCCATGAACCTGGGCGTTCTGCCATGATGCGCCTGAGCAGCGTGCACGAGGAATGGGTGACACAGGTACACGTCTCCCGCTGACCCTGTTGCGTAGGCGACTGGGCACTTGGCGGTGGTCCCCAAGTGCTCGGCCAATTCAATGAACGACATGCCATCATCCCCTCTCGTTGCGAGGACGGGAGGTACATCGAGATGCGATCCGACCCGGATCCGTGTTGGAGCATCTTCTTCAGCGACATCGGAGAAAAGGAACAACATGAGTAGAGCCCTCCCTCGTGATCGCAGATTCAATCGGTACGGCACTTCACCGAAGCTCCCGTCACAGTGCCAGCCGGTATCGTCAGGCTCACGAAGACTCGGAAATCGGATGGGAAACGTTCCAAGACCAGATGGCTTGATCCAGCGCCCTGGGCCAACGAGTTGATCAAAGGCCACTCGTAGGCGTTCGGTGTTGGCCGCATGCTCGAAGGGTGGGGCACCCGATCCGGGCAGGCGGATCACTGCCTGAGTCCAACCCGATGGATCCTCTGGGGACAGACCCATTTCAGCCCACAGGAGTGCCCTGCCCTCCTCAGCCACCTCCTTCGGAACCGCCTGTTCTACGTGAACAAATCCATCCCTGATAAAGGAACCAATCTCTGCAGGCGTCAGGGTCGCTCCCACGCAATAGAAAGGTATCTGCCCAGGAGGTACGACTCCTTCCTGGCGTAACGGGCAGCCCAAGGTGGTGATGGACCTCAGTAATCGAAACGTCTGGCTCTGGCAAGAATGATGGGATGACCGGCATCCGCTCGGTGGTGGCGTGCACGCAGTGCCAGGTCCACTGGTCCGTGGACGATGAACGAGCCAAGTGCACTGATCCCGACCACGATCATCAGCAATTCGTCCTCCATCAGCATCTTTCGGTGGTCGTCCTGCCCGATGGCACCGAGGTCACCGCAGTGTCATTCGACGCCAGGGACCCCTATGCCCGAGACCAGGCACCTGACTACGGGCTGTATCTGGACCCGCAGTGGGAACCGCCGTGGAGCCACGATCATCTCGACTGGCCGGACTTCGGAGTGCCCGAAGACCCCCTGCCTGTAGCCGCCGCTCTGAAGAGATTGCTCAAGCGTGCTCGTGGCCGGGACCGAGTGGAGGTGGGTTGCCTCGGTGGTCATGGACGGACCGGAACGGCCCTGGCATGCCTCGCTATCATGACTGGACATCCGCCCAACGACGCCATCGCCTGGGTCCGTGCCAACTACTGCGCTGACGCTGTCGAGACCGCCCAACAGGAGGCGTTTGTCATCGAGTTTGTCGGCTGACACCTTGTCCCACCGACGCCGAACCGTCTGACCGTCCCGCCGAAGGGAAGCAGGTGGGACAGGTAGTTGCCTGGAACTCAACGGACATTGCCGGGCAATATTGATTTGTGGGGAGGGCCGAACCGGGCGAGGCGACAGACAACGCCATCATTAAAGAGTCGCTTACTCACCCAGAGGCGTTTGGCACGATCTTCGATCGCCATGCCCCAGCTGTCCGTCGGTTGCTATCGAGTCGTGCCGGCGTGGAACCCGCCGATGAACTTCTCTCGGAGGTCTTCCTGGCTGCTTTTCGGAGCCGCCGAACCTACGACGAACGTTTCGGCACGGTGCTCCCATGGCTCCTGGGAATTGCGATCAACATGCTCCGCCACCACCACCGATCAGAAGCTCGGAAAACAACGCTTCTCACTCGCCTCGGCCAGCGGTCTCGGGAGAATGACTCCATGGCGGATGACATCGCCACCGAAGTAGTCGATCGGTCTGAGGCACATCAGGTCCGAGACGCAGTCAATTTAATCGATCCCAGATTCAGGGATGTGCTGATCCTGTACGCCGGCTTTGAGCTGAGTTACGACGAAATTGCGCAAACGCTCGATCTCCGCATTGGCACGGTGCGCTCCCGCCTCTCTCGTGGGCGTGGTCAACTTCGGGAACTCTTGGCTCGATCCGGGCAATACGTAACCGATGGTGATCGCAGGATTTCTATCCAGGATACTGAGGGGCCAGTGCCATGAGCGATGAATTGGACCGGTTGCGCTCCTACATCGATGCCGTCCCTCCGGCGACGAGTGAGCAGTTGGCGGCCAGCCGAGCAAAGCTGGAAGCGGGGCTGCGCTCCGAAGTCGGGCCCATCGGGCAGGCTCACATCGTTGGGGGCCGAAGGCGCTGGCTCACACGTCATGGAAATATTCGACCAAGGGCTTTGGTGATTCCCGTCACACTCGTGATCATCGTGACACTCGCCCTGGTAGGTGCCCTCCTGGCAAACCAGTCCCCGGCGAAGCAACACGCCGCAGACCATGGTGAAACTGGTCACCAAGTGGTCGTAACACTGGTGTCAGATGATGTTGATGCAAGCATCGCCTCTGGTAGTTACGACATGACATTCACCGATACAGCAACGCCGCCCACGAACTGCTCGACGCAAGTGACGGGAGGAGGGCCGGGCCTGGTGGGAGGCTCGGCCCAACAGTGCTCCGTGCCCTTTTTTGCAGACACGAGTGGTCACGGCACTGTCGACACCAACCCCTACGCCATGGTTGCAGTCGCCAAGTACGGCTCTTCCACCGTCGTGACCACCTACGACAACGGTACCGACGTTTGGGAGTTCGGCGGCGGAGGGTACGGGGTTTATGGGTCCGACTCAGCCGCACCCCCCGGTGCCCCGCTTTCGGGGTACGCCGGTTCAGTGGAGGGATCGGTCGGGCAACAGGCCGGGGCTCTCGACATGCAAGCCTTGGCAAGCACGACGGGCTATCTCGATCTCGAGGCCACCGAGATTGAGGGTGCACAACCGGCTGGAATGGGGACGGTTGACGGTGTTCCGGTCACCGTCTACCGACTGTTCATGACCGGGTTGCAGGACCCCACTCTCGCCGGTCTGAGTGCTGAACAGGTACAGACCATCCAGGCGGCAGACGCCATCCTGCGAAGCACCGGATTCAAGGGTAAGACGGTATTGGTCTCGGTCGATGCCAAGGGGTATGTCCGCGAGGTGAAGACCACTTACACACTCTCGAACGGATCGGCCGTGACGCAGGACACTGAGCTGTCCAACTTCGGTTGTGCCGGCACAGTGCTCATGCCAGGCCAAAGCGGGTCCAGCACACCTCCCGCTGGCTGCGTGAGCCCTGACACCATCAGTCCCGCAGAGGGATCCACGACAACGACCACAACCGAACCCCTAACCACCTCTTCGTTGCCACCAACAACGTTCGAGATTCCTACGCCACCCTCAAATCCCTTGGCACCGACGACGACAGTTCCTGCGTCTGGTACTTCGCCGAAAGCCGGGCTGACGATTGCGGTGACGCCGGGAGGTCCTTATAGGACGGGTGAGGTTGTCACCATCAAGGGGACAGATTTTCCTGCCTCAGTGTCCGTGAATGTCGGTGAATGCCCACCCGACATCGATTGCATCGATTGGCTGCACCAGGCCACGACCGATGCCAACGGCAGCTTTTCGGCACAGCTCGTCCTGCAATCCACCTTCACATTGAGTCAGCCCGTGAACGGTCAATCGTCTTGGACCTGTGCCACCGCCTCAGATGGCTGTGAACTCTTCGCAGCCCCCATGAGGGGCCCGGAGGCAAGCACGATTCCAGTCGTCGTTGGCCCGTAAGAACACCTTCAACACCTGACCATCCGAGACTTTCGGAACTGTTCCCCCGACGATCTGCCTACTGTTCGTCTCGGAAGAGTTGGCGTCAGCGCTCCGAGCCGAACGGGGGCATTCCGGCTGCCTTCTGACGATCCCTTGCAGGACGCAGCCGGATCTGCCACTCCCATCCGACACTGGAATGGTCGCGGTGAGGCTGACACAATCGCCATAGAGAGCTGCGGCATATGATCGGTAGCAGCGCTGGGCAAAGGCAGGGAGGGAGCCGATGGCCGCTCCGAAGCTCCAGGTGACGGGCATCAACCACGTGGTGCTTCACGTCACCGATGTAGAGCGATCGAAGAGCTTCTATATGGACATACTTGGCTTCGAGGACCGCAACATCTCCGGTGGGCCGCCCAACATGAAGGCAAGCTTCCTGCAGTGTGGCACGCAGGGCCTTGACCTGTTCGAGGTCCCAGGTGACGCCCACGGCGGACTGGAGATGAACCACATGGCGCTGAACGTGACCGCCGATGACCTCGACCAGCTCGTGAGCCGCCTCTCCGAGGCTGGTGTTGATGCGTCCGAGCGCACCCCACGCAACTCGGTGTTCATATCCGACCCGGACGGCCACCGCCTCGAGATGTTGCCTCACACTGCGAGCGAGCGGGCCCGCGAGCGCCAAGGGACCGGTGTCACCGCGTAGCTGCCTCAAATGGGCTCGCGTGATCTCCTAGAACCGGGCGGCGAACGGGAATGCATGGCACGACATGGCGGCGACGGATGCTGGTCGGCTTGAGGGGACGATGACGGCCCTGGCCGGTGGCCAGCTTGCGGTACCCCTCGTCGAGGTGCCGGGGCGTCAGATCGGCGATTGGAATGTCGCCGAACTCGGGGAAGATGACGGTCTTGGCCGACCGCCGGGCGTCGTGGAGAGTCCGGGGGGCCCGGCCCCGGGCCTCGCTGTGGCGCAGCCATTCCTCGACCAAGGAGCGGACGGTCGCCGTCGAGTCCGTGGCGCCCAGGTTGTCGTCCAGTTCCTTCTGTCACGCCCGCAGCTCAGCCCGCGCTTCCGTCTGGTTCTTGGCCTCGACGGTCTTGGTCCGCTGCCTGGGGTGACCCGTCACCGGGTCGGTGCCGACGAAGACACGGAGGCGCCAGGTGCGTGGGCCTCGTCGTTGAACCGACCCTGTACTCTTGGGTCGTCTCGATGGCCTGGTCGGTGGCCCCACGCAGGAAATACGGACCAGAGAGAGGCCAAAGGGGCAAGGAGAGGTGCGAGAGCGGCCGAATCGGACTCACTGCTAATGCGGTCGATTCAGGTACGTTGTGCCTGATAGGTGGATGCCTAGTAGCGCTCAGTTGCACCCGTTTGCGTCCGATTGAAGGACAGATTGAAGGACGACAGACACAGTGCGAATGAGTTGTAATGCCGTCTGCCCACCGCACCGGCTAGTTACGCCAGGTCCTCGTCAAACAGGAATGCCTCCACTCGTACGACTGGCTCGAACCTCAGGTCTGCAGGCCGGCTCCACGAAAGACGGACGTGAGGCTGATTTGAGGCCGTGGACCGCTCACATGAACATGCGGTACGGGTACTCGCCGTTGGGCAGTTCAGGGACATGGGCGATCGTCTGGGCGAGTCGCCTTGAGTAGCTGATGGTGACAGGGACCGGGTCGTAGAGGGCATCGTTGTTCCAGTCCATCTTGGTCAGCGCCAATGCCTCATTACCCGCGATACTCGAGGGGACCGGCACCGGCGTGCCGACGCAGCAGCAGGGGACGAGGGATGCTCTTGCCTCCTTGGTAGAAGTGCTCTTTGCTCGAGACAGCCGGAGCGTCCCCAGCGCCCCACAGCAGCGCCTCGGTCCCGGAAAGATGGACCAAGGTTCCTCGGGGAACGGGATACCCACTCGGTTGGCTCTTTCGGTTCGCGGAGGATTTCGCGGGCGGCTGAAGCCATACACCGCGCCAGGCCACATTGGTGTTGATCTCGAGGCACTCCACCTCCTCGATAGCGGCGAGGGCATCGGTAGCACCCGCCAGCTCGTCTGTAGTGAATCCAGTGAGCTTGTGGACGGCAATGCGGCGAGGAATCGAGCCGCCATTGCGTTGCTGATACACCCGAAGACTCCGCGCCAGGACTGCACGCATGTCGGCTCGGCTGAGGTACGGGTTCTCGTGGTCTTCGACCGGATCGACAGCTTCGTAGGCCACGAACTGCATGCCTCCGCCGTCTGCATCGAAGATCTGTGAGCAACACGTCACGAAGTTCCCCTCGGTCGGATCACCCGGAACGCGTAGGCGAGCCCGATGAATGCCGTATCTGGAGGATCGCCGGGAATCGGTGCCAGCTTCCAGGGCACGCCACCCGCCTTTACGTAAGAAGCGATGCCAAGCCGCCACGAGCGCGAGGCGAGGTACCCGAATTCGAACGTACGGTCATTGACTATCTGGGTTGGGATGCCGGCCAGGGCATCGATCGCCTTTGCGAAGTCGTGAGCATCAAAGCTGTCCGTCCGGCAGGCGTGGCCCCAGGCATCGGGGAGGTGGATGAAGGCCACGTCGAAGCTGGAGTGGACCCCGGCCAACTGGGCCACTGCCGAACGGAGTGCTTGAGCGACTTGCCCACTGGAATCAGCAGCAGGAGCGAGATCGTCGAGACGCTCAGGCCAAGCGAGGTGAGCGGCCGAGTCGTACGCCAAGTCGATCTCGGCGCCGAAAAGCTCGAAGAAGCCAGGGTACTCGGGTACGTAGTCGGGACGGTCCCCGGGCCTGTGTCGTTGCCGGAGGCTCTCAACGAGGCGATGGACGTCGCGCTGGCCACTCGACGGGCCCACGATAACGACGCGGATGGTGGGCGTGTACTGAGCAAGGGAGAGCTGGCTGAACGGCCCGTGGGCGCAAGGCCCCGCAACGGATGTGCATCCCGGGCTCCAGGAAACCCGCAGGAAAATCAGAGCCGGTTCTTCGAGGGCGGAGAATCCGGGAAGCCGTGAAGGTGAGCTCGCGTGCGGTCACTCGGCTCATCCGTCTTCCAGTTAGCCGACGGTCGATCCGCCGGCGGGCACCAGGCGGTCTTGTTGTAGAAGGTGAACATCGGCGTCGACGCCGGCGGAAGGATCGGGGCCGAAGGCGCTGAGGCTTGTCTCCGGCGTCGGTGCGAGGAAGCCGGACCACTGCGTGATCGAGCGCGTCCCACTGGCTGTTGTAACGCCTCGCCCAGCGCTCCCGCCGCCATGACGAGCGGCATCGATCTCGGCCTGGGTGGGACGCCGGCGCTGCGGTGGCTCACCTTCCGCGCCTGCCTCTTTGGGATCGGCCAGCCAGGTGAACGGGTCGAGCACGCACCACCAGCGATCCAGCCAATGCTCCAGCCGGATGCGAACGCCCTCGGCGAAGTAACGACTGAGTCCAGGGCGCCGTTCCCGCTGAGTGGAGCCTTGTACGCACCAGCGAGTCCCGCCAGCGCCCGGCGATCGGCGACCGCCACCTCATGGCCCCGGTGCCCAGCCGGAGGAGTGAGGACGACCAGGTGGCGGCCGAGATCGGCGCGGGCGGGACGGCCCCGGCACAGTGCGCTCACGAGGGCGTCGTAGAGCGGCCATGGGCCCAGCTGTGCTGCGATCACATCAAGGGAGATCTCCCCGGACAGCGTGGGGCCGAAGTCAGCAAGCGCAGTGAGGAAATCTTGATCGGCTCCAAACACGGCGGCACCGCCAGCGATCGAAGCGATTGCACAGGACCGGCCGCAATCAGCCTCCCGAAGCGCCGCTCGCAACTCCTTCGTGGTACCGGGCTCAGTGAGGTCAATCCGGCACGCCGCGGGGAGCGCGCAAGGATTGGCAGAGCCGAGGTCCGCAACACGGGGTACTGCGGCCCACCGTCGGTCGGTAGAGCGACTGGTGTGACCCGAGCGGCTGGGCGCGAGTCCTTCACATGAGCCCGCGAGCTCTGGCAGCGATCGAGCTGGCGCTCGACCGCTCCCATGAGCTCATCGAAGTTCTCGGCGTCAACCAGGTGGAGCTCGACCCCAGCTGCTGCCGCTCGCCCAGCCGGGAGTCGACGGAAGGCGAGTAGCACGCTGTCGGCGCTGCGGACCCAGAAGATCCCGCCCGGGAACGGGGTACGTTCCTCGAGGGCCGCACTGAGAGCCTCCATGATCGAGTCGTCCCGCCCGCTGTATCCGACGATCACCAGCCCGAAGCGGCCGCAGAGTGAGATCATCACCTCTCGCAGGTGCTGGTCTTGTGTGGCCAGCTCGGCGCCGACGTTCTTCGAGCCCCTCGGACTGGTAATCCCCATGGAGCTTCACGAGCAGTGGCCAGTCCGAGTCGTTGACGCAGCGCTGGGCCACGTCGACCCGACGGAGATCTCCGACGTTGAGGCGGGCTCGTTTGGCCGGCTCGAGAAGCTCATCCGCGGCGATGCTGGAGACCTCGACCAGCTGATCGAAGTTCGTCGTGAGTACCACCGGCGTCTGACACGGACGCGATCGACGAGGCCAGGACACGGTGTCCGTAGGACGGGTTCACACGTGCTCAATTTAGCGTCAATGAAGTTGCGACGGTCCCCGGGGTCGGGTACGTCGCCTCGAAGTAGACGGAGTACTCCTCGGGGCTGCCACTGGCAGGCATTCCCGCCTTGGAGTCAAAGTACTCGTCGATCCGCTCGTGCCAGAGAGGATCAGCTGGGTCGATCTCCCGGAAGGCCAGCCCCGTCTCGCTACAGAAGAGCCGCGTCTTGAACTCGGTGATCATGTCGTAGCCGGTCGGGATGCCGCCTGCAGCCGAGGCGCCTGCACCGAGAAACCATCCCAGTTGGCGGGCGCGGCCTTGGAAGAGCAACGCGAACTGAGCCCGCGCTCAGCGTCTGGAGCGCCCCGGCAGCCGCGGGGTCCTCACTGAAGCGGGTCATCGAGATTGCTCCGCGGCGGTGCCGTTGAGGGCTACAACCCACATCTCCACGAAACCAAGTCTCACAGGAGCCCAACCGGGATACGAACCGCGGCCGTCCTCTCGATGAACCCGAACTCGCGATCATGGATGTACGGCTGCCAGACCCCGACGCCGTTGACCGTGTGGCCCCGTGAGCGGACAAAGGCGTCGAGTGCCGCCCGGTCCGACGACAGCTCCTGCCGCCAGTGTTGAAGCGCCCGCATGATCTGATCACCTCTCATGGTCGAGGAGATCGATGTTCCTGCCGTCGACATGACCCTGGCTACGTGCATGCCCCCGTCGACCTCGACCAGCGTCGAGACCCCCGCCCCGCGGAGCTTCTGGCGGTCGGCTTCGCTGATGGGCTGAGACAGCCCGATGGCGCCTTTGAGCTGTCCCATCATGAGTCCCACGTCCGGCCAGTTCCGAACGATGATCTCGACGAGCGATTCCTTGGCCCAGCTGCCGTGGGGAAGAAGCTGCAACAGGTAGGCATCGTCGGGGCGAAACACGACGAAGAGCAGGAGGCCTGACCGTTGGGGCGCGTGCGCCAGGTGGAGGTGGTGGATTCCCCAATCGGACAGGAGCAGGTCAAGATCTCGTCGGCGCTGTAGAGGACCCTGATCCGAGGTCGGGGTGTACGCCGTCCTGGCCCGCGTGCTCAGCCTCGGCGTGAGGTCCACGCCCGATTCGATCTCCGAGCGGATCTGGGCCAGATCCGCTGCGTTTCCCTGGGCCTCCTTGCTGGCCAGGAGCTCGGCGGAGTCGTGCACCGCTCACGGCCGAGGACTGATGAGTCGGTCCTGCCAGTTGAACCATCGTCCGAGCACGTCCACCGTCCTCATGGCGGCGAGGTCGCCGCTGGGATCTCCCATCGCCGCGATGGCGCGGGAGCGGAGCTGGTCCTCGAGCTCCGCGATGACGTCCTGCTGCGCCTCACTCATGAGGCTCCATTTGACACGAAGGCGGCGATCACTTCGGCAACTCCCGCCCCGCGGGGGAGTGGGAACCCGGGTAGACGGAATGGCTGGTCCCACAGCGCCTCCGGCACGTAGAACTGTCGCTTCTCCCCCCCGGGGCTGGTGAGAGAGAGCGACGGGAATCGAACCGCGTTCCAAGCTTGGGAAGCTTGGTGTTCGGCCTCTGAACTACACCCGCTTGATCGTTTCATTACGGCCGGCTGCGCGGGCGGCGTTTGATGTGGCGAACACGTGTTCGTACGACAAACGGAGATGCCGTTCATAGGACGCCGGCGAAGTTCACACAGGGTGGTATGCAGACGTTGATATCCACAAGCAGAGGTCTGACATCCAAAGGAATGATGAGATCGTCAAGAACCAGCGCCGGGCGGCTCTCAACTTGCCAACCGTTGTAGGCTCACCGAACCGATGCCCCGAAACTTCGACGCGGACGATGTCATCGACACTCAGGGCACGCGGACCTCCTCGGCCTCGCGCAGCGCAACACCGTGTCGCAATACCAGCGTCGCTACTCCGACATGCCACAACCAATCATCGACCTCGGTCAAGGCCGCTGCAAACTCTGGCTGAGATCTGCGCTCGAACAGTGGCACCTACATCGCTACGGGCGGGCAGCGCAATGAGTGCTTTAGCGCACGCCCTGGGGAGTAGCAGCGGTATCAGCGCAATTGCCCCCGAGGACACGAGCAGCGGCGCGAATACAAGCCACACGATTCTCATCGATGCTCTTCGAGCACTCCTCAGTGAAGTCCCGGCTTCAGGGTCTCTCGCCGACTATGAGAAGGCGGCGGTCGATCGCAATGTCCTTGGTAAAGGTACTGAAGCTGCCCGGCGACGCACGCTTCGTTATCTCAAACAGCTCTACCTGCTTCGCCCAGACTCGATTCTGTTTCGAGCCCTCCGCGATCTGTGGAACGACGAAACCGACGCGCAACCGCTTAATGCCGGACTTTGCGCTCTCGCTCGAGATGCCGTGTTTCACCGAGCAGTCCGGCAATCCTACGCTCAAGTGCTGGCGTGACTATGACTTCGGCGGTCTTCGCATCCGCAGTTGGTGAACGATTTCCCGACAGTTACAACGATGCAACACTCGCCAAGATCGGTCGCAATACGGTCTCTTCGTGGGAGCAAACTGGTCATTGGTTGCCGCAGAGCATGCAACCAAGATCCGGGCGAGAGTGACATGTCGACCTGCAAATGTCGCCTACGCACTGATGGTCGGCCATCTCCAGGGCCACCGCGGTTCGGCACTATTCGGCACTCTATGGACATCGGTCCTGGATCAACCCAAGTCGCAACTAATGGATATGGCCTTCACTGCGTCGCAAAGGGGATTCCTGAAATTTCGCAGTGCCGGCGGCGTCGTCGAAGTCGGTTTCAACGAGCTACTTCGCCCATTCAGTGAGGATATCCCGTGAGCTACGTCGACGACTTGCTCGCCGAATACCGCAGATTCGTCTCGCTACCTTGGCAGGGCAGCCTTGCCCCTGCACAACGAGTCTGGATGGCCGTCTACCCCCCTGATCATGAAAGGCGGCTGCGTCTTCACGTGCCTGACTTTGAGGTGGCGACGAAGGAGGCAGGTCATGGTTGGGCGATGATCGACATCACGAGCTCATTTGAAGACTGGATGTCGAATCATCAGTATCGGATCCAGTACTTCGAGTCTCCAGAGCTCCTCGAAGCGAGCATTACCGGCGTTCTTCGGCCACCTTGTGGCGGAGGTAGAGGAAGGATCGGCAAGCATCACGATGCTGACGGGGTTGTGGCGCTGCTGGGTGCCGGCGCTCTCTTCGGCTTAGGTCATGAGGTCAAGGTGTCTGCCTTACTGAATGAAGTCAACGACGCCATCGCAGGACGTCTCCTCATCTTTTTTCCTGGCGAGCATGAAGGCAACAGCTACAGGTTGCTCGACGCACGTGATGGATGGAACTACTTGGCCACACCAATCCAACCACTTGGGAGCAGGCAATGACACTTATGAACAGGGATGTCTTCTACCAGGATCCGACTGATGTCAAAATCCCTAATGATGGTGTCGCCCAAGTTGTTCGTCCCGAAACTCAGCAGCAGTGGGAAGTGCTCGAATGGGAGCTCAAGAGTTTCGTCTGCGAAAGGGAGATACAGCGTGGCCTCGAACGTATTCTCAACAGCTTCCTAATCAATCTAAACCAAGCACAACAGCCGGCAGTGTGGGCGAGCGGTTTCTACGGCAGCGGCAAATCCCACCTCGTCCGCGTTCTCGATTGTCTGTGGCGAGAACGGAGTTGCCAGATGGCAAACGTGCTCGGAACCTCGTCACTCTTCCTGATGACGTCCGTGACCATCTCACCGAGTTGTCGACTGCTGGTAAGCGTCTGGGCGGGCTTTGGTCAGCGGCCGGAACACTGACTGTATTAGGGAAGAACGATGCCGTCCGTCCTGCATTCCTATCCATTCTCTTCGAGAGCGCTGGGCTGCCCGAGCAGTTTCCCCTTGCGCGCTTCATCATCTGGGCCAAGGAGAACGGTTACCTCGATGCAGTGACTGCGGCGGTGAATCTTGCGGGGAAGTCACTTGAAAAAGAGGTACACGACCTCTATGTGTCGCCGCTCATTGCCAAGGCGCTTCTCTCGGTCGACGCCAGCCTCGGTGACTCGATTAAGGACGTGCGGGAGCTACTTACAGCGCAGTTTCCGCCGACGACCAAGGACGTACAGACGAAGAGATGTTCGACGTGATGAGCGATGTTCTACGGCTGCAATCGAGTTCTGAGGGAAAGTTGCCGCTGACGCTCATTGTCCTCGATGAGATGCAGCAATACATCGGCGAGGATCACGAAAAGGCTCTCGCCGTACAGAACATCGTGGAAGGCTGCTCATCTCGGTTTGAGAGTCAGGTCCTCTTTGTCGCCACAGGACGAGTTCCTTGACTGCGACCCCGACTCTTCAGAAGCTGACGGACAGATTCGCTGTTCAGGTGGCATTGTCCGACAAGGACGTGGAATCTGTTGTGAGACAAGTGATTCTGCGCAAACAGCCTGCTCGAAATTCCCACTCTCAAGTCAACAGTAAAGGTCTACTGGGCCGGCAAGACCGGCAATGGCGACTGGTATCTCATTACCGAGTACATCGAGGGCGAAAGCCTTGAGGACTACGCAACAGGCAAACGCCACCTCCACGATCACGAGGCCATCGACATCACGCTAGATGTTCTTGAGGCACTGGTGGCAATTCACCCCGACTCACAGCGTCTTAGTGAGCTCGACCGTAAGAAACACGGGGACGACCTGAGTGATGCCGAGTATCACGAATGGATGGAGTTGCAGGAACATGGACTAGTCCATCGAGACATCAAGCCGCTCAACATAATCATGACGAGGTCTTGTGCAAAGCTTCTTGACTTCAATATCGCTTCGCGAGTCGGTGATCCCGTCTACACGCAGTCGGGAACACCACCATTCCAGCCCCCAGATGCTGATCTGACTCGCTGGGACGTGTCAACGGACCTCTTCGCGGTAGGTGTAGTTCTGTATGAGGGCTCTGCAACGGCAGCCATCCTTACACTGGCGCGAAACCAAGTAAGAGCGAGGAAGTCATTCCGCCAAAGATCGTTCGCCCCGATCTCAATGACGATCTAAGTGCGTTTCTCGTGAAAGCTTGCGCACCAGACCGCTCTAATCGATTCGCAACAGCTGGCGAGATGCGTGAAACGCTTCGTGAAATCCGGGCCAAGCTATAGAAGTGGCACAACAGGATTGTGGTCGCCCAAGGCGGCCGGGAGAGCGGGTCCGTTGAGCTCCAAAATTCCCGATAGTAAGGGCACTGCGGGTCCTCAAAGAAGACCATGCGCTGACTCGTTCTGGCGTTGCCGACGATGACTGCGCCTTCAGGAGTGTGCCCAGAGGGCATGACCATTGGGTCCGACGATTTTCGGGCTCATCCACCTCTTCGGGAGGCTACCCGGTCCGGCCAGAGTTAGCTGTAGCAGGAGACGTCGTCGGCCGGATGGTGGGCACGTGACTCAAGCGGGTCGAGATCGTCTAAACGACGTTCGGCCGATCCATTCGGAAGCTGGATCTTTCGCCGAGGGTCCAACCCTAGGGTCAGACTCTTTGCTCGGGGCGGCCTGGACGTCGGGTACCCGCGGACACCCTCGACCTAGAGTTCGGCGATGACAAACAGTGCTCTTTTCAGCACTTACCGTGGCGGCGAGAACCGGGTGACGTCGTCGATGATCGCCGTCTTCCAGCGACTCGAACTCAGTCTGCTCGAACGTCTCCTCGGCGCCGTCGCCCAGGAAACCGCCCTCCAGCTCGTCGCCTTCGTCAACCAGCCGGCCGGTGTTGGTGCCTCCGTGCCGGACGCCCGGATGTCAGCGCAGTTCGACTACTGGTTCGAGACCAAGACCGTCCCTAACGCCCTCGGACAGAAGCAACTTTCCGAGCACTACAAGAATCTCACTCCGGGTGCGAAGCACGAGCGGCTCTTCATCGTCACGCCGGACCCTGAGAAGCCCACCGTTCTCGACTCGCTAGATGACGAGCGAGTCATCTGGTTCAGCTTCCGGGCGATGTCCGACGCCATCGACGAGATCCTCAACGACGCCACGACGTTCGTGGGGGAGCAGACCCGCTTCTTGCTCCGATAGCTTCAGCAGCTCTTCATCGAAGACGGCCTGCTCGACTTTGCTGAGCGTCGTGGTGGCCGCACGCTTCGCATGGGGCGAATACAACGAGCACGGCGTCTACATCTGCCAGCCTGACCGATCGTTCCGTCCCGGGCTCACGCACATGGGTTTCTACGCACGGGGTGCGATCCAGCCGAAGATCGCCAAGATCCTTGATCAGCGCCCTCAGTCCGCCACCTTTGACAGCGATACCGTGAAGAACCACCGGGCCGGCAGCACGATCGACCAACGATTGCCAACGTGATCGAAGCTTCTCTCGATGGCGGAATCCGCAGCGTCGGTCAGCCCTATCGAGTGTTCGTCCTCTCAAATCGAACGACGACGAGACCGTCACCCTCGGTGGACCGATCACAAACACGACCAAAGCGGCATCAGGCCGGACTCGCGTGGACGATGGGTCAGCGTTACACACGACTTTCTTCCCTACACTCCCGGAATCTCGACTACGACGAGCTGGAAAAGCGGTGGCTTATCCCGATCTGGCTGACTGTCAGCTCGCCCACGCCTGGTGAGCACGACCGGATCGGGCCCTTCTCATGGCGATGGCCTGAGGGGATCGAGGACTACGAGGCGGGTGGCACACGATCGCAGAGGTCGGTGGGCGAGACCTCCACATCCGGCTCGGCATTGGTTGGCGACACGCTTTCGGTAGGTCTCGGCTGCGCTCCGTCACGTGGGTCGAAGGAGACGTTGCCGTCGAGGGTGTCGAAGCCGACGACTTCGCCCAGTCCCAGTCCCTACTCAGTCTCATCAAGATCACGAAGAAGCACCTGCGACCCGAAGACTCGGTGCCTCTCGATTACCAGCCGTTCCAGGTGGCGGTCTTCGCCGACGAGGTCCTCGGACCGCACAATTTCAACAGCCTCGCCGTCAAACTCCGATTGGACGACGTGGAGGGGTGGACCCGCCATGCACTGCTTCGATCTGCGGCCTGGGGCCGCCCGTCTGTCGCCCACCGAGACGGCTTTCACTGCCTTCGCCGTCCGCTCTAGGTCCGCTACCCGCTTCGACCTCCTTCGAGACTCCCGGCGACCAGCAGATGGCGGTAGCGACAGCCCTGCTTGAGTTCGGCACCCATCAGAGCTCCTCGGAGAAGGCAGTCGCCGTGGCCTCCACGGCCAATCCCGCCGCCAACGACCTCGTCCGAACCGATCCGTTCGCCTCCTCTGCTGCAATCATCTTTGACCAAAACGCACCGGCGGTAGCGCGGATGGCTTGTGCCGTTCCTCCTCAAGGAACGACTTGGCTACCTCGATCCAAAGTCGATCGCGGCCGCGGATGGAGCCGTCCGGGCCGCCATACAACAGGAGCCCAAGCTCCACCGCTACGTCGACAAGATGCCGGGCTGGATTGTCCGAGCGGCACAGCAGGTCCTCGATCGCTACGGCGGTGATACCTCCACCATATGGTCCGACAACCCCGCCGCCGATGTTCTCCAGAAGCGCTTTGACGACTTCGTCGGAATCGCACAGAAGAAAGCGGCGATGGCGGTCGAGATCCTGGAGCGGGATCTTGGGGTCCCAGTGCGCAATCTGGAGCGCAGTGACATCGCCTACGACGTCCACATCCGCAGAGTCTTCCTGCGGTCGCGTCGGTAGCGGATCGGGACGATCGAGATGTAATGATTGCCGCAGCTCGGCAGCTGCACCCTGAACGGCCTGGAGCACTGGATCTCCCGACGTGGCTCATCGGCCGGGGCTGGTGCCACCCCGGAGTCCCGGACTGCGCCACCTGCCCTCTCACCCTGGTCTGCCCAAAAGAGGTCGAGCGAGCCGCCCATGTCACCTCCACCTCAGCCCGGCGCCTCCTGCTCGTGATCGTCCCCTGGCGGGCGGTCCAAGATCTGGTCCAAACGTCCAGACGCCGGCCCGACGCCCGCCGCTGACGCCTACACCGGAGCGCCCTTCACGGTGAACCGGCAGTACGCGGAGGCCTGCTCGATCTTTGGCTTCATCTCCTCGTGGCGCTCGCCGGGTCTCCTTGAAGGTCTCCAGGACCATTCGCACCGCCCGCTCCCTCATCTCAGGCGGATACCCCTTCTGTGATCCTTGGTTCGCTGGCATTGCTCCATCCTTGCCAAGCGATGGAGCCTCCACAATTTCCAGGGTCGTTCATGTGCGGGGCATTTCAATCGTTCGAATTAACGATTGGACGTGGCCCATCGAAAAGAAATGGATAAGTGTTGATCGTCGCCTTGGTTGACTCTCGCCCTCAGCCGCTGCCCGGGGTGTAGCTGCAGTGTCCCGAGCAGTGGTATCAAGCTCCTGTTCGGCCTCCGACAGGAGAACGCTGCTCGACGTTCATGCCGCGGCGTGTTGCTTCTTCTCGGACGGCCGCCGCGACGCCCTTAACCAACAGGTCGCGCAAAACCGCGTCGTCACTGAAGCCTGTGATGTGTCCGGCAATCACACGGTATGCAAGATAGCTGCGAAGTGTGGCGAAGACGTACGCCACAAGGTCCTCGTCACCCGCCGCCTCGCCGAGAGTCTGTGCGAACAACGGCTGCCACGCGTTCGCGAGTTCCTGGCCCTTCCGATGGCGAGCAGCGCGGCGCGTCTTGGCCGATACGTCAGGATTCGCCGCAACATCGAGCAGGATCTGAAGCTGTACGAGGTAGGCCGGCTGCTCATAGTAGGTCGCGAGAACCTCAAGGACATCGCGAAGGCGTTCCTCGAGCGATGTACCGTCGATGCGAGCAGTAGCGATCTGGTTTTCGAGCTGACCCCAGGCATCTTCAACCACTGCGCGGCATTAACTCTTCGCGTGATCCGAAGAGATGCTGAATCGCTCCCCAAGTGACGCCCGCCCTCCGCGCGATCTCGTTCGAGCTCGCCTTGTAGTAGCCAACCTCGAGGATCGTACGGACGACGGCATCGAGAACACGCCGATGTGTTGCCTGGCCGTCACGCCGTCGCCGGACCTCCACCTTCGTGTTGCTCACGGGAAGAAGCCTAAAGGGAATCCACAGCGATGGCGCCGATCCTCCCTTCGCGCAGCGGCCTCCCGCGCTGCCGGCGGGGGCCCAACCCCTTCATGCGGGGTTCCCATCCGATCAGACTTGGGTTATCGACGGCGCTTGGGTTATCGACGGCGTTCGAAGACTCCATACGACGGGTCGCTCCCGTCTCGGCGCGCGATGGTCGGAGCATCGAACTGGGGATCTGGATGTGAAAACAGGTTCGTCATCTCCACGACAACCCGACGGTCTATGATCTTCCACTTTTCATCACGCTTTTCAAAGCGATCGATGTAACGCCCGATGCTGTGGAGCCTTTGTCCGCCCTTCATGATGTCGACTTCAGTAAAATACGACTCGCATGCTGCCGTATCGCCATACAGCTCGATGACTTGTGTCGTGATCTGGTGGTTGGTCAACTCCATGATCTCGCGCATCCACTTCACGATGCCGACTCCCACCGTCTCGCCGGTGAACTCCCGAACGTTGTGGTCGTCATGCGCGTCGGGGCGATACGCGGAGCTGATCAGGTCGGCGTCACAACGGTCGACACCCCGGCAGTAGCGCATCGTCGCCTCACGAATCTCCTGTTTGTCCAGCCAATCCTGGATGGCACGATCATTGGCATACATGACCTCGCTCATCCGAGGCCCTTCTGGCCTTGAGCAGTGGCGCCGGCTCGCATCAGATCAGGACGGAGCATGGCATCGATCTCGCTGAGCCTCGTATCACCCTCCGCGGGCTTGAGCACTCCACAGCGCGTTGCCAGGTGTTCTTGAAGCTCGGGATCAATAGTGGCCGACGGGTCGGTGAGCTCTTCGATCTTCGGACCGATGCGCTGAGCGACGTTCGAGAGTTTCGTTTGGTCGAGACCGAGGAACTCGATCGCGTTCTCACCGAGCATGCGACGGGTGTCCCCCTCCGGAACGCCAGCAAAGATGAGCCTCCAGAAGTCGTTGGTGTTTGGCCAAGTACCCTCGGTATGCGGGTAGTCCCGTCCGAAAGCCAAATTTGTCGATACCGATCTCGTAACGCATCTCGACTTCAGCTTTGTGCATGAACGACACTCCCGCCATGCAATTGTCTTGCCAGTATTCGCTTGGCTTTCGCTTCGCCGGCAGGTCCGCGCGGTGCTTTTCGTAGATCGCATCAAGATGCCGTAACGTGGCAGGAAGCCAGTCGGCTGGCACCTCGGTCAGCATCACCTTCATGTTCGGATGGCGATCAAAGGCACCGCCAAGCATCAGCTGCCACATCGCTCGCCGGTGCGAAAGGTCGTTGAAAAAGGTCTCGTTGAAGATCGAGCTGGTGAGCGCCACGATCACGTCCGTGTCGGACCCGCCAGTGGCCTCGGTATTCTTGATCGCAGACTCGATCTCGCCGAACGTGAAGCCCTGTGCGTATCCGTATCCGCCGTGAATCACCTGGATCAAGCCCGTCTCCGTGTAAGTGGCCCACGCTGGATCCCAGTACTCGTCGTCGAGCGGGGGAAGGCCTGGTATACCGTTGAAGCCGGGCGTGTAGGTGCCGACGAACCTGTGGTCAGCGGCCCGACGTGACCTCATCCACCAGCTCATTGACGTCGGTACCCGAACCAAGCGCGCCACGAGCAGGAGCCGTTCCCCCGCCGGCCCGAAAGTGTCCGCCGCCCAGCGGTTGTAGGCACGGGCGCCCGCGTCAACCACGTTAGGTGGGTAGATCCCGTTCATGGTGTTGTGGAAGAGGTCGCTGGCCCAGGGACCGCCGTAGAAGATGAACTCGGCGGCGACCCCTTCCCGGTCGAGCTCCGCCAGACGGACGTCGCGTTCCAAAGCCCGTCCAGACCCGAATCGTAGACGCCATCCTTGTCGAAAACTGTTCGCGTCGTTGGGGCTGACCGTCACGCCGTTGAGGAGTCCGAAGGCTCTCGTGTAGAGCGCGGTCCTCCTCCCGGAGCCTGTGGAAGCCACTCGTGATATGGCTTCTCTTGATACTCCGACCACAGCGTCGGCGGCACCGACGCATGCCCATCAACTGAAACGACGGTCACACGCTGCATTGATGTCTCCCTTCACGCATGGAGCCGACCCAGGCTGGGATCCAGTCCACAGGCTCAGTGCTGGTCTTCACGTTGTCGACTGTGAAATGTGGCTTCACGATGCGACCACTAGCGTGTTTGGTTCCAGAACTCGGCCCAGGTGAGAAACGCTTCCGGGGGGGTAGGCCGATTCTGATCACCGCTGGGGGCATCGGCGACGACAACGAACTCGTGCCACGGATCCAAGCCGACTTTCTGTGGCGGCTCCTTGAGGTCGACCGTGTAGCAAATTTCCTTGTCCCGCATCGTTCCGAACAGCCACTCCCCATCGACGGGGGGTATTCGTCGAAGTAGCAGTATTCGTCGAAGTAGCAGATCGGCATCACAATCCACCGGTCGTGAATTTTCGTGCTCGTCACGGCAGTATGTCGTGCCGGTCGCCCGGTCAGGGTCGTCGGGGTCGAGATCGAACCTGAGGCCGACGATCTGGTGGATCGAGCGTCGAAACGTGCGCACCACCGGCTCGACCCAGGCGCGCCAATTCCTCGTGGATCTCGGGCACTCAACAGCTGATCCAAGGCGTCAAGGTCGCGCCCGTCGACCGCCATCGCATAGCGGATAGGCAGCTGGCCAATGGCGGGCCGGCTCTCCACGGCCCGAAGCCGCGTTCTTCCAAAGTCCCGCCGGAGCTCACGGGCAAACACCCCCGAGCTTCTGAGCGCACAGGCGTCGAGCGAACTCGCTACGGAGCGCTTTCAC
Source organism: uncultured Acidimicrobiaceae bacterium (assembly GCA_963787485.1). Lineage (GTDB taxonomy): Bacteria > Actinomycetota > Acidimicrobiia > Acidimicrobiales > RAAP-2 > Bog-473. Next base: position 153,029 of record CAWBDF010000005.1, read on the forward strand.
ATTGCGCACTTCTCGGTGAACTTCTGGTCTCATTCCGGAATCGCCTGCTGTATGGTAGTTAGTACTATGACTATCCTCAGAGTGTCTCACTGACGCCGAGTCGCTGTCAAGCAGATACATATTGGGCAAGGGCCGGTTGCTGCGGGCCGAGGCCCAACGAGCCGGCCGACTGCCAGCCGACAGGTGGATGAGCGAGTAGCGTGTGGCCGCGTGCGGTACACCGATCAGCGCGGACGAAGAAGACCGGTCGACCGCGATGACGGATTCTCGACAGGAACGGCCCGCCGTCGGATCGAACTCGCGGAACTCGGAGATCCCCGGCCTCCTCGCCGGGTCGTTTGAGCGCCGCATCTGGAACATGCTCGGGTGCGTGCGATCACGAAGGGTTGAGGCCTCATGACGATGATCTCACGACGGAAGGCGTTCGTGTCTTGAGAGGGCGTCTCGCCTTGACAATAGCTGACGTTGGGTGACATGATCACTAATAGAGCTAGCGGTCGCTATGGTTACGAGAGTGAGTCTCGCGAGGACTAAGGCGTTCCTCTTTTCGCCTAAAAAAGGTAGGCGGTCGCTGATGGAGGTCCAGATGGCCGAATTTCATTGTAATTAAGAACGGAATGATCGTCGATGGCCGCCGTATGCCTCGCTACCGTGGGGATGTCGCCATTAAAGACGGGAAGATCGTCGAGATCGGCCAGGTGCGGTCGAACGGCAGCCGAGTCATTGACGTGATGGGTTCTCATTGTTGCTCCGGGATTTGTGGATATTCACACGCACTATGACGCTGAAATATTCTGGGATCCCTATTGCAGCATTTCGGGCTGGCACGGTGTCACGTCGCTGGTGATTGGCAACTGCGGCATCGGCTTTGCGCCGGTCCGTCCCGAGATGCGAGAGCACGCCATGCGCTCGATGAGCCGTCAAGAGGCGATCTCGATGGAGACGATGCAGGCAGGTATGCCGTGGGACTGGGTCACGTTCCCGGAGTTCCTCGACAGCGTTGATCGCACGCCAAAGTCGGTGAACGTCCAGGCGTGCGTACCGTTGGGGCCTGCTGGTCGTCTGGGTGATGGGCCGAGAACGGGCGAAGTCGGGCGAGATGCCCACCGACGACGAACTGGCAGAGATGTGCCGACTCTTGGACGAAGCGATCGCAGCGGGGGGTGCCGGGTGGTCAGCGCTTCGGGGTCTAGCGAACCACCGGGATTACGACGGCACTCCGCTGGTGACCGATATCATGCCCGAGCGAATCCTCATGGAACTGGCCGGAGTGCTGGCAAAGCGCAACGAGGGCATGATCCACATGACCTTCGTGGACGATGAGGACCCAGGTCGGCCACTGCCCGTTTGGGAAGCGTTGGCAGAAGTAAGTGGTCGGCCAATGATCTATGACGCCATCGGCTCCTCTGGAGATGACCCTAGTCGACACCGAATGATGCTCGAGTGGCTCGAGAAATGCCGGCACCGAGGCCTTCCGATCTACGGCCAAGGTTTCACCACGGACAACGGCGTCACGTTCAAGCTCGCAGATGAGTTCAATCTCTTGGGAGGTTCGCCGGCGTGGCGTGAGGCGACGGTGGGCACACCTGAAGAGGTGCGGGAGCGACTCGCTGACCCGGGCCGTCGAGAAGCCCTTCGTAGTCAGCAACCCGACAACGCCTTTTCCTTTGACAGGATGACGGTGCTGAAGGGCCGCACACCCGAGGTCCAACGATACGAGAATCTCACCGTCGCCGAAGTAGCACAACGTGAGGGAAAACATCCGGCCGATGCGTTTTGTGACCTCGTCCTGGCCGATTCGCTCGAAACGATGTTTTACAACACGATCATCACCAATTATGACGGGCTTCGTGAAGATCGGGCGGGACCCGGGTCGACTTCGGTATTTCAGATGGCGGAGCACACCAGAAGTTCTTCACCGCTGGACGGTTTCCAACAGAATCTCTGATCAATTTTGTGCGCGAGAACGAATGGATCGATCTCGAGGAGGCCCACTGGCGCCTCAGCGCCTTTCCAGCCGCATGCGTGGGATTCTCCAAACGTGGCACGTTGCAGGAGGGGGCGCCGGCGGACATCGTGGTGTACGACTTCGAAAACCTGACGATCACTCCAGACGAGATCGTCCACGACCTGCCTGGTGGAGACTGGCGGCGGGTACAGCGGACGAAGGGCTACCGTCACGTGCTCGTCAACGGTGAAGTCACCATCGAAGATGACAAAGAGACCGGGACCGCCTCGGGTGTGCTCCTGCGCCACGGTCTCTAGCTACAGGAACTGACCCTTAGATGAATATCTAATGAGTCCCAGGGTGCCCTTTGTTAAGGACGACGGGGTTCCGTGAGCAGTTGTCGGCGCGCTCGGAGGTATCTGACCGCACATTGACTTTGACACTTTGACCTTGACCCCAGAAAGTGGACGTCCTCTGGGGTGCGGATTTGGCCCTCTCCCACCAGGAGGTGGACATGCCAATCTCTGGTCCGTTGAGCGGACACTTCCGGCGTGGAGACCTTGTGAACCTGGCTTGACTATGCAATAAGGCAATCAACGAGGACTGATCCACTTGAGACGAGACCCCTTGACCACACTCCCAGTCGCAGCAAGAGTGGCTCGACGCCTGAAAGTGGCGGCGGCGACGCTCGGGACACCTCTGAACGTGACGGAGTGTCCGACTCTGAGGTGAGGGAAGCGTCCGACCGTGACGAAGGACAGGAGGTGGACCAGTGGATGAGGTGGTCATTATCTCGGTGGACTCTCACGCCCAGCCACTGCCTGCGATGTGGGCACAGTATCTCGAGAAGCGCTATCACCAGCTCTTGCCCAGCCTGCGCCAGGAGAACTCTCGGTTCACTGAGATATTGTGCTATCTGGTCCTTTACTTCTACTCGGACGTCGAAGTCTTCGACCGTGAACACATATTCAGAGAGGGTGGCGCACGCGGCCTCTACGACCTAGTGCCGTGACCGGCAACGTTGGCGGCGCGGCCCTCCACCACTTTGATCTCCGGGTTGTGCAAAGTGGTGCCATGGCAGAACGCTTGGCAGTCAGGGAGATCACCAACGAGGAGGGACGCAAGCTCCTCTCGATCGTGCGCCGGGGCTCGGGCTCGGTGGTGCGATGGCGAAGAGCCCAGATCTTGCGTCGGGTCAGCACAACGGATGGACGTGCCAGCCATCGCCAAGATTGCCTTCACGTCAGAAGACCGGGTCAGAGAGGTCATCCACAACTTCAACGCTGACGGGTTTGAGTCGTTGGTCGCTAGGTACGCGGGAGGCTGGCTGCTGAAGTTCACCCTGTCCGAGCGCCGGGAGATCAAGAAGATCGCCCTCAGCCGTCCGGTCGACCACGACCTGCCCTTTTCCACCTGGAGCTTGTCCAAGCTGGCCAAGTTCCTCGTCGCCGAGGGGGTGGTCGACGACATCAGTCACGAGGGTCTGCGCGTGCTCCTCCGCGAAGGAGGGTGTCTCCTTTCAAGTGATCAAGACCTACAAGCAATCCACCGACCCCGACTTCGAGGCCAAGAAGAATCGGGTGCTCGAGAGTCGACGAGATCGCCGATGGCAAGGCAACACCGAAGGAGGGCGATCCGAGCGTCATCATCTGCATGGACGAGTTCGGCCCGCGGAACCCGTCGCCCCGGCCGGGCAAGCAGTGGGCACCGAGGATCGTCAAGGGCGAGGGGTCCGAAGAACCACGACGCCGACGTCGCCGGGCCACCTACACCCGCACCAAGGGCGTCCGCCACCTCATGGCCGCCTATGACCTGCACACCGACAAGATGTACGGCCACGTCAAGACGACCAAGGACCGCACCAGGTTCCTCGAGTTCTGCCGCTACCTGCGCACCCTCTACCCGCCCAACGTCCGCATCGCCATCGTGCTCGACAACTTCAGCCCGCACCTCTCGACCAAGGTCGACTCCCGGGTGGGCAACTGGGCCGAAGCTGAACAACGTCGAACTGGCCGACGTGCCGACCAACGCCAGCTGGATGAACCGGATCGAGGCGCAGTTCCAGGCGCTGCGCTACTTCACCCTCGACGGCACCGACCACCGCTCACACGAAGAGCAGAACTCCATGATCCGCCGCTACATCATCTGGCGCAACCGCAACGCTCACGACCGCACCTTGCGTGAGCTGGTCAAGCGCGGCAAACGTTGCCTGATACGGCACTAGATGTCCGGCTCGCGGAGATGGACCGAGAAGGGATAGCGGCCGAATACGTCTATTTCGGTGACCCGCCGCGGTGAGCCTCTTCTTCGCGAATTCGAACCAGAAGTACCAGCCCGACGTGGTTGAAGCCGGAATACGCGCTGGCACCGCTGGCTTGACGATGCCTTCGGCAGCGCAAAGGACCGGCTACTTCTCGTCGGAGTGGTGGGTTGCGGTCCCTGTTTTGACATGGAGGCGACCCTCAATGAGCTCGCCTGGGTCTCCGATCACGGGTTCGTCGGCACCTTTCTGCCCGGGTTCACCAGATATCCCGGCCAGCCCCCGCTTTTTGACGAGTTCTGGGAACCCTTCTGGTCGTTCTGTGAACCGCGGGACCTGGCTCTCTTCCTCCATGCTGGCTACGGACCCGAGCAGGGCCCCTTCGCCGCGGACGTCGCTGTCCTTCACGAGGAAATACAGACAAGCGGTGGCATGACAAAAGAACTGCTCAACGGCGCACGACCGACATCCTCACCAACGAGTTCTTTTCGAAATTCAAGACCCGCAGGCCGCTGTGGCAACTGATGCTTGGGGGGGTCTTCATCGCCACCCGAAACTCAAGTTCGTCATGACAGAGATCCGAGCCGACTGGCTCCCCGCGACCTTCCGGCACCTCGAGGCCGTCTACCGAGACCATCGGGAGGATCTCCCAGCGAGGCGTTCACCAACCGATTACTGGCACAGCAATTGCTTCACCAGCCTCTCGTTCGTGCATCGCTCGGAGATGGCAATGCGCCATGAGATCGGTGTCGAACAGATCGCATTCGGGCGTGACTATCCGCATCCCGAGGGAACCTGGCCGAATACCACCGAATGGCTCAAGGATGCCCTCATCGGGGTGCCGGAGGACGAGGCGCGCCTGATGTTGGGGGAGAACGCCATCCGTTTCTTCGGTCTCGACGGCCCCAAACTGATCCGCATCGCAGAGCGCGTCGGCCCCACGATGGACGATCACGGGTGGTCCAGACGTTGATCCCGCACTTCTCAGGCACTTCGATCTTCGCGGTGGCTATCTCAAGCCACCAGAGGCCGATGCGAACCTCGAGTCGGTGGACGCAATTGTGAGAGAGGACATGGCGCTGCTCGCTCCATGAGCCGACTGGTCAGAGATTGTTCTACCAAGGTCCTACTGCGCCCTCAGAGGAATCATTTCGATACTCGAGCGAGTTCTGGCGCCAGGTCTGTGAGCGGACCGCAACGCTCACGACAAAGTCCTACGTGAGCTGGTCAAGCGGAAACGTTGCCTGACGCGGCACTCTAGTTCAACCACCGGCATCTCCACGGTGAGATCACCAACTACAACTCCTACGTTACGCCGGCAGAGTTTGAAGCCACCTACTGCCGTCAGACAGAAGCCGCCACAGAGGCGATTTCCCATAGCCCGAGCAGTCACGGAACCCGGGGCGGTTCACTTCAGCCCAGGGGCCCGCGTGGCACTGGCACGAGGGCGCACAAACTCTCTACGTCACCGAAGGCAGAGGGCTGGTGCAGTCCCACGGTGAGCGTCTGGTCGAGCTTCGCCCCGGTGACGTGGTCTCCACTCCCGATCGATAGGCATTCGCACGGTGCTGCCCCGGACCACTTCATGACTTCACCTCTCGATCACCGAGGGCGATGCGCACTGGGGAAACCATGTGACCGACACTGAATACCGCGCTAAGCGGCAAGCGCACCATGAGGGTCGCAGCACTCACCCAAGAGAAGCAGCTCATCTGCGTCCACCGCCTGATTGGTGGGCGCGAGGCGCGCCGATGACCACTTGGACCGACGAGCAGCTGAGCCAATTGGCCGCGTCGGAGAACTGGAGTTCTCCTCAAGGCATGCGGATCGCACGCTGCGTCCCCATGGGACGATGTGGGTTGTCCGTCCAAGAGTCAGGGGCTAAGAGCGGGGCAGCCATCGTCGATGTTCAAGGTCTCCACCGTGATGTAAATGGGCGCCCTCCGAGGCCAGAGCTGACGAGCTCCTCGGCGTCCGGTGGCCCGCACCCTGTCCCGTGAGTTTCCGGCCAGTCCAACCAAATCCGCCGTCGTAACTGACCACTCCGCAAGTCGACGGCGGAGGACAGAAAACAGGGTCACATGAAGGTTTCCGATATGGGCGGTCCGGCCTTCTACGCTATGCACACGTGGGTGTTAGACCATACGGTGTGGTGAACTTGCCTTTCTCAATGCCGGCGTAGAAGAAGCACTTGTTCATTTGCGGCTGGCCCGGTGTGAACGTCAAGGTGGGTGTTAAGCCGCCGAGGTTGGTCGAGCCGAGCGCATGGACCCCGTTGATCAGGGCGGCAGCAGTGATGGGGTTGGTCGTACCGACCTTGCCGGCCTTGACCGCGTCAGCTATCAGCACGCCGCTGGCCCATTCAAGGACTGCCTGGTCGTTGTATTCAGGTGACTTGGTGACCGCTGGCTCGTACGTGTTGAAGGCGTCGGTCATGGTCCCGATGGCCGGCACCTTGGTATCGAAAAATGGGGCCGTCGACTCGGCCGAGATCATCCCGTTGGTTCCCTTCGTCCCAGCGAAGTCCTTGCTATAGGCACCGCTCGACGTCACAAGGTGCGGGGTATACCCCTGCTCTGCACAATTCTGCGCTACCCGAACCGCAACGGTAGAGGTTGCGGCAATGAAGAGCCCGTCGGCACCGGCATCCTTGGCAGCGAGGCATTGAGCGATGTAGTTCGGCGCCGAAGAGGAGACTGCGGCGCTGAACGGAACATCAACGCCATATTTTTTGCCCACTGCTGTGAAATAGGGGACCGCTTGAGTGCATTGTGCAAGCTCAGCGCAGTAAAGGACGGCAACCTTCTGCAATCCGATTTTCTTTGCAGCGAGCATAACTGAATTTGGTGAGTATAGAGCCGATACTCCAGGGGTAAAGTCATTGGGCTGGCTCGCGAATGTGGTATCGCCGCCCCCGTTTGGAAATACCGGGATACCTGTCGAGTTCATGTAGGTAGACCACGCGGAATCGTTGCTATCGTTCTCGACAAGCGCAACAATGCCGTCGCCAACCAGCTTTTTCACATCGACCAGGGCGACAGCGGGGTCACCGGGCTCCACCTCGGAGAAGAGTTCAACCTGATGACCGTTGAGACCGCCATGGGCGTTGGTCCACTTGACCCAGGCGGTGAATGCAGGGAGGTTGTCGACCATCTCCTGCCCGCCGATCTTTTCGCCCAAATAGCCAACCTTGATCGGTGTACTTGACGCCTGGGCACGTGCAGGCAACGACGCGAACGATCCCGCAGCCAACACGACCACACCCAAAACGACAAGGACCCGGACCGAACCCCAACCATAAGTGGCGGCTTTCACGATTACGCAACCCCCCTGATTTGTCCTACGGAGGACCCGCCAAGCGGGCCCTCGTTCCCTGCTCAGCTTCTCACACCGACCACCTCTAAGTCTTCGCGCATCATGCCCTCGAGCGCTGGGATGTTGGCGTCGCCTTCAGCAGGCTTGAGGTAACCGCAGCGAGAGGCGAAGCTCTCGAGGAGCTCGGGGCGAACCTCGGCACTACCTTTGATCTCTTCGACTGTGGGACCGATGCGGCTGGCAATGTCGGCGAGCCGGGCCCGATCGAGACCCAAGAAGCGGATGGCGTTTTCTCCCAACATGAGGCGTACCTCGTCATCGGGCACATGGGCGAAGGCGTCGTGTAGGTAGTCCTTGGTGTTCGGCCACGTGCCCTCGGGGTGGGGGTAGTCCCGTCCGAAGGCGATGGTCTCCACACCGATCTCGTGACGCATTTCGACCTCGGCTTTGTGAATGAACGAGGCACCAGCCATGCAGTTGCTCTGCCAGTACTCGCTCGGAGTCCGCTTCGCTGGCAGATCGGAACGGTTCTTCTCGTAGATGGCGTCGAGATAGCGCAACGTCGCGGGGATCCAGTCGGCTCGAACCTCGGTGAGGAGGAGCTTCAGGTTCGGGTGGCGATCGAAGACGCCGCCCAACATCAGCTGCCACATCGGGCGCCTCGGCTTCTTTGTGCTGATGAACTCGGGGAAGAAGGCCAGAGATTCCTGGCTCACCGCATCGGCATGGGCGACCATCGCGTCGAAGTCCGTGCTCCCAGCCGCCTTCGCAACATCGTTGTAGATGCGCTCCATCTGCGCGAAGACTGGCCCTTGTTCCCACCCGTAACCAGCATGTACCACCACCGCCAGGCCGCGCTCTTCACAGGCTGACCAGAACGGCTCCCAGTACGAGTCGAAAAGCGGAGGCATGTCAGGATACGCGACGTAACCGGGCGCATAGGTTCCCGCAAACCGGTGGTCGGAAATCCACTCGAGGTCTGCGACCGCCGAGTCCATGTCGACGCAGGGACCGATGGCACCCACGGTCAAGAACCGGTCCGTTGCGAACCCGAAGTTGTCCGCGTTCCAGCGGTTCCACCCGCGGGCCCCTGCCTCCCAGGCATCGATCGAGTACTGCCGGCCGGTCGAGTTGTGAAACATGTCGCCGAGTCGAAAGTCGCCGAGATAGATGAGCTCGGCGGCAACTCCTTCACGATCCATGTCGGCCAAGCGAAGGACCGCATCGTGCAGCCCGTGATAGCCAGAACGATGGGCCTCGGCTACCTCAGGCAGGCTCGTACTCTTGCCTTTGGCGCCCAGTAGGTAAATCGCCGCCGGGTAGATCACGTTGTCCTCGCGCAAGCTCGGAAGCAGTTCGTGAAAACGCTCAGGCAGGTACTCCGCCCACAGCTCCTTGGGAACTCCGGCATGCGAATCGGATGAAACGAAAATCAGCTTCTCCATAGCCTCCCCTTAGTGGTCTCTCCAGCTTGGAATCTCCGGACCTGAACAACAATCACGTGCCCTCACTCAACCTTTTCTCATGTCGACAGCATCCCGCGATGTCCCTCAGGAAGTTCAGCCAGATCGATCGAAAATGGCGTATGACGGGTCAGTCTTGTCACGGGGTGCATCGGTCAAAGACCCGAACCTCAGCCATGGCCCAGCCGGCAGTGGATGTTCATCAACCCGCTCATAGACGCCCTTACGATCGATGACCCTCCATTCCCCGTTGCGCCGCTCGAACCGATCAATCCAGCGTCCATACGTCTGCAACTTGAGATTCACGCCGTTGCGGGTTCCGAAGTGGATCGTGGTGAAGTACGTCTCGGCCGCCGCAGTGTCGCCATGCACTTCGATGGTCTGTGTCGAGATGTAGTGGAGGGTCTTGCGTGGACCTATGTAGAGGCTGTCTCCGTTCTCGTCGCCGTCCGAGAGCATCTTGACGACAGCAGGACCTGTCTCTTCACCCCTAAGCGCATGACCGCCATGGTCGTCACGCGCGTCAGGGTGAAATACCGAAGTGACCAACTCGGCGTCTAAACGGTCCGCTCCCCTGCAATAACGCAGCGTGACCTCGTGGATCGCCTGCTTGTCGAGCAATTCCTGAACAGCCGGATCACGAGCAGTAGCGACATCGGCCATCACGGCACCCCCACTTAATCAGTGATTCTAGTCCCTCAGAGTCACAGAGTCTAAGAGTAACAAAGTACTGGAACTTGTAACTCCATAACTTACCCAGGTCCGGGTCCGGTGTCAAACCACCGGGAGCATTGCGGGCACCAGGGCGTGCAGGCACGAGAAGCAGATTCGTCTCGGAAGCGGGGTCGCCGCTCGCGCCATCGGCAGGTACCTTCACATGAAACCCTCGCGTGGTGGATGAGTTCGCTGGCCGCCGTGACTCGGAGCTGCTTCAAGGAACCATGCGTGAAGAGCTCTACCCTAGTGAAGAGATTGCGCGCCTGCACACCGCAAACGAGCGGGCGTGATCTGTCCAGGTGCGTCAGCCCGTCACCTATCCAGGAGTTCGCAGCCCTGTTTCCCCGTCAGCTGCTTCACCGTCCTACCAGTCCAGCCGGATGACCGTCGGGTCCACCCGCTGGTCTAGGTGATCAGGTTTGACAGCTCGAATGTTGTTCTCAATGTGTTCGGCCATCATCTCGGCGGCGCGAACGCCGTCGCCGGAATCAATGAGGTCTGTGATCTTCTCGTGGAACTCAAGCGACTTGCGCTTCGCAGCAGGGGTACTGAGGATCTCCTGGCCGGTCGCATGGACTCCCTGCAAGTCCATCGCGGTTACAAAGATTGACTTTAGAATTCCTACAAACAGAGTTAAGGTCTTGTGCCCGCAGCGTTCAACTAGCGTACGGTGGAATGACAGCATTGGCTTGCTGAAGGTGACGTCATCACTCTCGAGGAGGGTCCTGGCCGCTGAATTGAACTCGCCTAGTTCAAGAACGACGGCCTTCCTGCGATCAGCACGGCGTGCACATAGTGTTGCACATATAGGCTCGATGAAACTCTGAGTCTCAAATACGTCTCTCAGGTTGGCCCCACCACTGCTCAGTACTAGAGCCGCTGTATATGCAGCGGTATGCGCATCAGGACGACGAACAAAAGTGCCTCCCCGATTTCCACGCATAATCGTGATCAATCCCTCAGATTCGAGGATACGCAGAGCTTCGCGCACAGCTACTTCACTAACTCCAAACTCCTCCATAAGGAGCTCGACCGAGGGCAAACGTTCTCGGTCGCCGAACTCGCCCACGAGGATTTGTTCGCGGATATGGCTTGCAACAACATCAGCAACCCGACTGACACGGAAGCGGCGCGCGGCAGGCGGCTTTGATCGGGTATTGCCTTCTGGTAGCACAGTGGTTCAACTGTACCAACGTTTTTGTCTTGCACCGCCGCTCTCGGAGATGTGGCGGAGGACCTGGTTCCGAGGAAAGCCGTCTCGGGAGCGCACACTCTGACCACTGGCATTTGATAGGTCAATGGTCACGAGCAACTTCTGCGTTACTACGCCAATCGCGTGCTCAGGGTAGTCAGCCATCTCGCGCCGGACACCCAGGCGTCGAAGAGCGGTGCCTTGCTTCGAGGGTCCGTTTCGCGACTCTTCCTGACACTCACACCGTAGATGACCACAGCTGCGAGGAACGCTCCGACCGTGCCGACCACTGCAACCCAGCCCGGTACTGTTCCCCAGTCGAGGGCCATGTGACCAGGATGCCGCGCGTTTCTGCGCTCGTATTGGGTGCAGTCCTGGTCGGCGTGACTGGGGTGACGCTTTTGGTTGCCTCGCAATGAGCCGCTGGCATTCCTGTGACTGTGGTTGGTGTGTTAGTCGTTGGGTGGTCGCTGTGGGGACTCCATCACGACTCGCCTGACGTTGCGCCCCAGTTACCGCACAGTGCCGTTCCTCAAGTTCCGTCCGACCTCCAGCCACCCGTCGTTCAACCTATGCGACAGACGGACAGTACGGGGAAGTCGGTTCCTGAGGACATTCCATTTCCACCATTTGCACCGTTCGATAAATCGGGTCTGAGCATTGCGGCGAGGGAGTTCAACATTGGCGAAACGGGCAGGGTCATCCTGCTCGAAAATGGCGAAACAACAATTATTTCCGAGAAGCTACAAAATCGAGGGTACATCGGGCCATCCCAGCCCGAACCGATGGACAAACGCACAGCGCCCTACAGAGACTTTCGGATCTCATTGCTACGGGTGAGCGGATGGCCTGGTATCCGATCGATCGCCTGGAAATCGAACTGGCCTGTGGCAGAACGAGGTATTCGATTCCTCCACGACAGCGTTACAGGACCCGATGCCCGCGCAGATGATCGTTCAGCATGGCAACCCCATAGCTGACGTGCCTTTACGAGCGGGCCTCAATGGCAGGCACGCTGCTCAGACTCAATACCTCAAGGACATCCGCGAGCGGTTCGACCACTACCTGCTCAAGGATTCTTGGCCGCCGCCGCACGGCATGCAGGATTAGGCACTGAGGTTGCGTTAACTGGCGCAACACCAAGTCATGACCGGTGGAATCCTCTTGCCCCGTGCGGTCAGGAAGACCAGCTGAGATCGACGGTCCGAAGGGTTTGGGCGGCGCTCGACGTAGCCGGAACCCTCGAGCTGCTCCACGATCTCCGCCATCGTCTGGTTGCGAAGCGCTGAAGTCGCGGTCCACGAGATCGGGTGGTCGGACCGCGGTGGGATCGTCCGCCCGACCGACATCATCCTGGGCACCTACGAGGTCACATTCAAGGCGCCATCGACGGGACCGATCGCGGTCGAGGCCCTGCGCGCTCAGGTCCAGCAGATGGGTCTGGACCTGTACGCGGAGGCGGTCGGGCTAGGTGGTAAGGAGTACCGGGCAGCGGTCGAGGCGGCCTTCCGAGGCACCGAGGTGACTCTCCGGTTCCCATTCTCCGGGCTTCCGATCGGCAAGGCGATGCGGGCTACCAAGCGAGCAATCGGGCGGTGACACCCGATGACGCGATGAGCATTTCTCCATTTCTCTGTGCCCGCGGGGCCTCAGGCGGTGAACTCCTCCAAGGCGTTCGAGGTCCGATTCCGATGGTACTTCCTGGCTTCTGAGCTGGGCTTTTATGATCGACCTCTGGACCCCCGGAGAAATTAATCTGTCGAGCGGGGTCGAGGCTTGTCGCTATGGCAAGGTGACCCTCCCCCCCGGTATTGCGGCTCTGCGCCCGCCGGTGGCCCCGCCGATCGCCGCCTGCCCCGCCGCGCCACCGAGGCGCTCCCTTGCCTTCTCACCAGCGCTGGTGGGCGCATTGAGACTCGAACCCTGAGCCGTCAGGCCATCTAAGGAAGCGAGGGACTCACAATGAGGATCATCTTCAACATGTCCGCCGCCATCGAGCAATACGAGCGGATCGCCGCGACAGCGCCGTCGGCAGACAAGACTGACAAGACTGAAACGACTTTCAGAACTTCCCCCCAAGAAGGCGGATCTCGATAAGTTCTGATTCTCAGTCTTGTCTTGTCAGTCTTGTCAGACTTCCAGGTCAGGACGTTACAGGGCTGACGAGACTGTCGAGATACGACTCGACGTCAGGCCATCCACCGTCGGTGGCAGCCTGGGCGTTGGCCTCGTACTCTCGCTGTAGTTCCGCCTCGTACGCTGCGATGGCCTCGGACGATGGCCCATGTTCGGCAGCGCGCCTGGCCTGTTCAGCGAAGTCGATCAGGTGCACTTTCTCGGCGGGCATCGCCCAGTACCACCCCCCTCGTCCTTCTCCTTCGTCCAGCCGTGGCCGGTCATCCTGGCAGTGAACGCACGCTGTGACAGCTTCTCGTGCTCGTTCGACTTGGCCCACTCGTTGTAGTGCTCCCGCAGTGCCGTGGCACCGAGAGCCATGTTGGCGATGGCGTCGGTGGTCATGGCGTTTACACGCTCACGGGTGGCGTCCAGGTAGTCGGCGAAGTAGTCCATCTCGGCCCGGTAGTCCGCTGTCGCCTCCATCACCTTCGCTGGCACCGTGATGCCAGACTCCTGCCACTGCAGACACCCACGCACTGCCCACGCCAGGATGCCGGGAGCCTCATCGAGCAGCTTGTCACCCAGGTGCGTGTCGACCTTGTCGGGATCGACACGAGCGTCGAACGGGACCAGTCGCAGACGATCCCACACGGCCTGATCTTCAGCGGGAACGTCCGGCTTGTGGTTGGCGGCGATCCACGGCTTGAACTCTGGCTTGAACTCGACAATGTTCTCGTACAGGAACCGACCACTCATGTTCTCGTCGCCGGTCATGTCCTTGAGCAGTGCCGTCGCCAGCTTCGTGCCGTCCTCGATCTCCGACGTGCAGATGAACCGCTTGCCCTTCAGTTCAGCGATGTCAGGACTGGGCGCACTCGATCCACTCTTGAACTTCGTGGCCTCAAACAGCTTCGACTGCACCCGCAGTGCGTAGTCGCCCAGGATGCCACGGAATACTTTGAGCGTCACAGACTTTCCGTTCTTCCCGCCACCGTGAAGGAAGAACACGAGCAGTTCCGTCGTGTCGCCGGTCAGTGACATGCCGAGTGCCAGCTGCATGAACTCGATCAGTTCAGCATCGCCTTGCATCGCCCACGAGATGAACTCCTCCCAGTGCGGACACGTCGCTGCAGGGTCGTACTCGATGCCGGTGGACTTCGTAAGCATGTCCTCCCGTGTCGGGTCACGCAGTTCTCCAGTACGAAGATCCACGGTGCCGTTCGCACAGTTCAGCAGGTACGGATGAGCGTCCAGGTCCGAGATGGACACGACCACCAACGGATCGGACTGTGCCAGTCGTACCATGCTGTTGAGTCGACCGCTGTCCATCGACTCGATCGCCCACTGTGCCAGATTGCCAGCCGTGCAATGGTTCAGCGTGTACTGACCTTCAGCGACTGCTCGTGCCTCGTCCAAGATACGAGCAGTCGTGTCCTTGGCCAGTTCCATGATGTAGCTCTGCGTGTCGGTCGCCCATCGTGACTCGTCCCACACCATCCATCCGTGCGTCTTACGCTCCGCCACGAAACGGATGTCCGCTCCGTGGTTCTTCACGAGCCTGGTGGCGTTCATCGTGTCCGTCGTGTACATGGACTTGTCTTCGGACCTCACGTTGTCACCAACTTGTCCGTCATCTTCGTGACTTCCACACCAAGGTGCAGGTTCACGAGCAGCGCCGCTGCTATCAGCGCATCGGAGTCACTGGCTTCGTCATCATCGAAGACGGACCAAGCGAACCGCTCGATGTCTGTGAAATCTCGTTCTGTGTGTTGTTGCTCGGAGCTCATGTCCTGCACCCTTCCTTTCCTACGTAGCTGCGGGCCGTGACGAATGGAGGGACATGCTCACATCAGCCACGACCACAGCGTTCTTGTGCTACCGGCGACCCGCCATCTTCGTCAGCCACTGATCGACGGCCAGGACTTCCAGCAGTGCATCGTTGAAGGACTCGCTGCACTCCCACAGCATGCCGACCTTCAGTTGGAACTCGGAGTAGTCGACGGGTTCGCAGCCCTCGACAACGATGTCTGCGCCAGCGGACTTCAGCAGCCCCATGGCCTGCCACCCGTCCTGGTTGGCGATGATCGTGATGGTGACCGCCCAGCCGATGTCACGGACCAGTTCCACGTCCGAGACATCCGTGACGCCGTCCACCTTGTCGATGAGTCGGAGGTGCTTCCGTGCCGTCACCAGCAGTGCTTTGTCAGGCATTGCTGTTCTCTTTCTCCGCCACGATCGGCACGCCCTTGTTGACGGCCTGGTCATGTTGGCGTTGACGATCAGCACGACGGCATCTCTCGAGCCAAGGATCGGACGGCGGCGTCGCCCTCTTCTGCTCTTCGCTCACGACGCCGCCTCGCACGTTCCTCGGAACGTCGTACCGTCCCGCAGCATCACGTACGCCTGGCCCTCGACACCGTGTCCGCAGCAGGCGAACCGCACACCGGGCAACATCCCGATACACGGGTCCGGTTCCGTCATGTCGGCGTCGGAGCACAGCCCACACTTCGCACACGACACGATGTCGCCGACCGGCTCGCCGGTCGCCACGTAGTAGGTGGTGCTGTGGTCCCAGTGTTCTTCGTCATCATCGAGAACCACGCCCTCGTGCAACACGTCGGCGATCGGATGGCCTCGCAGGTAGCCGGACTGCATCACCCGATCGCCCCACCGCTCGACCGCTTCATCCCACACGTCGAGCGTTGTCACGACGTCATCTCCTCGATGGCATGGTGCAGCACGGCCTCGATGCTGCTGTCGGCTTCCTCGGCGATGGCGCACAGCTTGCGGTAGTCGTCTTCTGAGATGAGGACAACCTGGTGGTAGTCGATCGGAGTCGTCACGACTCACCCGCCAGCAGCTTCGCCCGGTCGATACGGTATACGCCGCACATAGTGACGAGTCCTGGGAGTGTTCCGGCTCGTGCTTGTCGACGCAGGTGTTCTGGCGAGCACTGCAGCAGCTGCGCAGCCTGGTCGATGGTCAGCAGCGGCAGTTCGACCAGCTTCGCTGGCGTCAGCTTCTCCTTGGTCGCCATCACAGACCCGCCAACATCGCAGCGTGGTTGTTGACCTCGTACGTGAACGCCGTCGTGTCGAACACACGCAGCAGGATCGTCGCTCCATGCTCCTCGTTCACTCCGATGACTTCCAGAGCGCACGCCTCGTCGGCGCAGTGACCAGAGCACGCCAGCGCACCCAGCGTCGCCCACCCGTGATCGCACGTCGACAGACTGAGGACCACGCCCCACTCGTCATCGAGCAGCTGGGGAACGTCGATGTCCACCACTCCCGGCAGCCGCCCAACAGCGTCCACGCACACACGCACTTCGTTCTTCGTTGCCATGATTGTTCTCCCAAAGGTTCTCGACCACGGCAGGATGTCTGCTCGTGGGAACAGCGCTTTGGGACTTCGACACCCATCCGCTCATCTGGAGTGCGGGTTGGACCCCGGCCAGGTCGCTCCTTCTCCGAACTCGGAGGGTACGCTGCGTTGCCCGGACTTACGAGGTTCCTTTGGTAATGCTCCTCATGGATTATTAACCATAAGCGTGAGAAAGTCAATCACTATATGAAAGAAACACAAAGAAGCCCGCTACCAGGTACGGAGATGGGCGAGAGAGCGTGTAAACGCAGTGCCTTACCCTGCAGTAGCATGTGTAAAACGCGGTGCATTCCTTCCGTAATAAACACATCATTACATTGACCATTACGTTGCAGTGATCCTTCGAACCATTGATTGCACGAATGGTCGCGCATTACGTACAAGGACCGCCCTTGCGGGCGGTCCTTGTACACCGCTTGCGGCTGCTGTGCGTCAGCCTGGCGTGCTCTCCATGCCGTACAGCAGGCGCTGCAATGGGGTCACCGTTGGGTCGTCAGGGTCGCAGGGCCCGAACAGGTTGTCCGGTGGCAGTTCGCTTTTCTCGGGGTCACTGCCGAACCCGTACACGTCGAGCGGGATCACAGTGCCACCTCGTGCCGGACGGCAGCCTCGGCTGCACGGTCCTCGTCGGACGCCACGTCGCCGGTCACGAGCCGGTCCCAGCGGGCCAGGATCTCGGCCAGCTGCTCCTCGGTGATCTCCCAGACGGGATCGAACGGCCGGACCAGTTCCCAGGCCGAGAGGACCGGCGTCGCCGTCCCAACCTCGACCGGCGTGTCATCGTCGGTCATCACGACGGCAGCAGTTCCACTTCGGCCATCTTGTCTGAACCGGCCAGGGTGGCGTGGCGTCCGTACACCTCACGAGCCATCCGGTCGGACTTCCACCGGCCAGAGGCGATGTCCTTCATCGGGATACCAGCATCGGCCATCGAGGTGGTCCAGTAGTGGCGCAGGCTCTTGAACGTCACACCTCGCACATGCGCCAGTCGACGCACCGACGTGAACCTGTCCGTCAGGTGGTTCGGGTTGACCGGCTTCGCACTGTTGCCGATGACGTAGTGCTCAGGCTTGCCAGGGTCAAGCACCACGTTCAGGACCGCCATGTCCCTCGCGGACGGCTTGGCGTCGTAATGAGCATCGTTCTTGGTGTTCTCAATGAACACCTCGCCTCGCACCACGACGGCCTGTCGCTCGACGTGGATGATGCCAGCGTCAAGGTCGATGTCGGACCACCGGAGGCCAGAGATCTCGCCACGACGGGCGCCAGTGGTGGCAGCGAGACAGATGGCGGGCAGCATGTCGTGGCCGAACTGCTCCGCGGCATCCAACAGCTTGGGCAGCTGCTCGGGTGTGATCGTCTTGGCCTTCGACCTCGGTTGTGGTGGAGCCATGGCCCGCCCTGCCGTCGGTCCGACTTCGTACCCACGACGGCCAGCGAAGGACAGTGCCGAACGAAGGTCAGCGGCGTGCCGGTGAACCGAGGAGTCCGTCAGTCCGTCTTCGTGACTCCACTGGTCGTAGGCGTTCTCGATGTCCACGGACGTCAGATCGGCCAGGCGGATGTGGCCCAGCGTCGGGATGATCCGGTGGTCGAGGCGGCTGCGGGTGTCCGTCCTCTGGCGGCGTGACCACTCGACGCCACGAGCCGACCGGCCACGGTCACACCACTCGTTCAGAAGGTCGCTGACGGTCCTGGCGGGCACTGGCGCTGCAGCTGCAGGAGGTTCGGCGACCAGCTGGGCGTACATCTCGTTCTTCCACCGTTCCGCCTGCTTGGCCGTCAGCTGCTGACCACGAGGCGACCGACGCCACAGCTGGCGACCATTGATGCGCACGCCGTAGTCCCACCGACCGGACCCTGGTGCCGTTTCCTTCAGACTGCCAGCGCCGTACCGGCCAACCTTCTCGCCCACCCTGCGCCCTGCCATTGCTGCCTCCCGCACCGCTGTAGCGTCTTCACGTGCAAGTGTACCGGATTGACGGACGATTGAAGGACGGAGGTGTCCCGAAGTAGTCTGCAACCCTGTGAACTGCATGGAGAGGTGCGAGAGCGGCCGAATCGGACTCACTGCTAATGAGTTGACCTGGGTAACCGGGTCCGAGGGTTCAAATCCCTCCCTCTCCGCTCCATGAGCCGGGCGTGTGCGGTCCAGCTCACCGGGACATTGCCCGCCCCAGAGGGCGGGCGTGCCGTGCACCGTCGCCCTGGCGGGAACCGGCTTGTGCGAGAGAAGGTGCGTCGTCGTGGGCCGCTACTGGCTGCAAACCCTGGGATGCCCGAAGAACCAGGTCGATTCGGACAAGCTGGAGGGGTACCTGGAGTCGCAGGGCTTGGACCCCGCCGCCGGTCCCGAGTCGGCGGATCTGGTGGTCGTCAACACGTGCGCGTTCATTCATGCCGCCCGGCAGGAGTCGATCGACACCGTGCTCGAGCTGGCCGATCGCCGGCCCACCGGCGCGCGTCTCGTCGTCACCGGGTGTATGGCCGAGCGCTACGGGGAGGAGCTTCGAGCAGCCCTGCCCGAGGTCGACCTGGTCGCCGGATTCGGGCGGGACCTGGTCGTTCCGGCGGAAGGCCGGTGTTCCTCCAATGCGTATAGCCCAGACGCGTATACGCCGGACGCGCCGACGCCAGACCCGGCTGCCCCTGGAGTGAACGCCGGCGCCGCACCGGTGACGCTCGGGCGGACGCGTCGCACGGCGGCCCGAGGTGGGGGTGAACCGAGCTTCGATCTCCTCACCCTGCCCCGCCCGGCCTCCAGGGCCCCTTGGGCCTACGTGAAGGTCGCCGAGGGATGTGATCGCATTTGTGGCTTCTGCGCCATTCCCTCGTTCCGCGGTCGGCAGCGCTCGCGATCCCAAGACGATGTCCTGGCCGAAGTCGACGCCCTCCTCGCCGTGCCCGGGGCGAGGGTCAGGGCCAGAACAGCTGCCACCGAGGAGCGCGACGAGGCCCGCGACCACCTCGAGGTGCGCGAGATCGTTCTGGTGGCCCAGGATCTGGCGTCCTACGGGCGGGACCGCAGCGGCCCCCATAGGCGCTCGGGGAACGCCCGTGCCGGCGGAACGACGGGCGCGCCGATCGCCGCCCTGACCCGCGCCGTCTCGGCCAAGGTGGAGCGCACCCGCCTCCTCTACCTGTATCCCTCGGGCCTGACCGACGACGTGGTCGAGGCGATCCTCCAGACGGGCGTGCCCTATTTCGACCTCTCCCTCCAGCACGTGTCGCGCCCGCATCTGGCCCGCATGCGACGCTGGGGCGACGGCGAGAGGTTCCTGCGCCGGATCGAAGAGATCAGGGCAGCCGAGCCTGCCGCCACGTTCCGCTCCTCGTTCATCCTGGGGTATCCCGGCGAGACCGAGCGCGATCACGACCTGTTGCTCGAGTTCCTCAACGCGGCCCAGCTCGACTGGGCCGGTTTCTTTCCCTTCTCGCCCGAGGTGGGGACCCATGCCCTGGACCTGTCCGACCAGGTGCCGTCCGAGCTCGCCCTCGAGCGACTCCGTGAGTGCGGCGAGCTCCAGGACGCCATCACCGCCACCAAGCGTGACGATCTCGTCGGCGCGGTCCGCACCGTGCTGGTCGACGCGCCCGGGAGGGGACGCACGGTCCACGAAGCGCCCGAGATCGACGGGATCGTGCACCTGCCACCCCAACTCGGCGTGGGCCGCCTGGTTGACGTGCGGATCACCGGAGCGGTCGGACCCGACCTTCGCGCCGTACCGATCGACCATCTCGACGGCGAAGGGACGCTGGACCCGCATGCAAAAGGTGCGGCGCTCACCGTGGCGGCCGCTGGCCACGCCCCGGCCTCCGCCTCCGCCTCCGCCATGGGAGCGCCGCCCCGGTGAGGGACGCCGCCCACGAGCACCCCGGCCCCGCCGGTCCTGCCGGCCACCGGGACCACTCGGAATTCGCCTTTGGGCCGAGCGCCCTGGTCACCCCGGCGAACGCCATCACGGTGGCCCGCCTCATCGGCGCGCCCATCTACGTGCTCATGCTCGTGGCGTGGGGCGCGTCCTGGATCAACGTGGCCGTCGGTTTGGTGCTCGCCGCCAGCGATGGGCTCGACGGCTACATGGCGCGTCGTCACGGCACCACCCGCTCAGGTGCCTTCCTCGATCCGCTGGCCGACAAGGCTGTCGTTCTGGGCGCGCTCGTCACTCTGGCCGCGCAGGGTCATCTGCCGTGGCTGCCCGTCCTCCTCATCGCGGCGCGTGAGGTGGGCATGCAGCTCTACCGGTCCTGGGTGGGGCGTCGGGGTGTGTCGATCCCGGCACGCCAGACGGCCAAGTTCAAGACCCTCATCCAGGACTTTGCCGTGGGGACCTGCGTGATCCCACCCCTGGCCCACCTCCACGGACTGCAGGTGGGCATGATCTGGCTCGCCTGCGCGTTGACCCTCTACACCGGTGCCGAGTACCTGGTCGACGGCCGCCAGGCTCTGCACCGCACGGCGTCCTAGCCGCACGAGCGAGCGGCACGAGCGAGGCGCACCTCCTAGTCTCGGCTCCGTGCGCATTGAGATCGTCGCTGTCGGCACTGAGCTGCTGCTCGGGCAGATCGCCGACACCAACTCGGCCTGGCTCGGCGAGCACCTCGCCGCCGCCGGTGTCACTTCGCAGTTTCACCAGGCCGTGGGCGACAACCACGATCGCATCGTCTCCTCGTTGCGTATCGCGCTGGACCGCAGCGACGGCGTGATCATGTGCGGCGGACTGGGTCCCACCCAAGACGACATCACCCGGGAGGCCATCGCCGAGGTGATGGGCGTCGAGCTCGAGCGCGACCCGGCCATCGTCGAGCGCATCGCCGAGTTCTTCGCTGGCCGTGGTCGCGCCATGGCGGCGAACAACGCCCGCCAGGCCGACGTGCCGCGCGGGGCGAAGGTGATCCCACAGGTGGCGGGTACGGCACCCGGGCTCATCTGTGCGGTGGGGGACAAAATCGTCTACGCCGTGCCGGGCGTCCCCCACGAGATGGCTGAGATGTTCGAACGCGCCATCCTGCCCGACTTCCGCGCCCGCATGACCGCCGTGGGGGAGGAGGGAGTCATCGCCAGCCGGGTGCTGCGCACCTGGGGTGCGAGCGAGTCGGGACTGGCCGAAGCCCTCGACGACCGGGTCGAAGCGCTCGACACGGCCGGGCACACCACGCTGGCGTTTCTCGCCTCGGGCATGGAGGGGATCAAGGTGCGCATCACGGCACGGGCGCGCAGCCTCGACGAGGTGGCCGTCCTGCTCGATGCCGAAGAGGCCCACGTCCGCCGGGCCATCGACGAGCGGCTGGGCGACATCGTCTTCGGTGTCGACGAGGAGTCGATGGAGGTGGCCGTGGCCGACCGGCTGCTGGCGCATCGGCTGACCCTGGGGGTGGCCGAGTCCCTGACGGGAGGACTCATCGCCTCCCGCCTGGTGGGGGTGCCTGGCGCATCGAGATGGTTCAAGGGCGGGGTGGTGGCCTACGACTCGCAGGTCAAGTTCGACGTGCTGGGGGTGCCGACCGGGCCGGTGGTCACCGAATCGGCTGCGGCGGCCATGGCCGAGGGTGCCCGCAAGGTGACCGGCGCCGACGTGGGCCTCGGCATCACCGGAGTGGCCGGGCCCGACCCGCAGGAGGGCGTGGCACCCGGGACCGTCTTCGTCGGTCTGGCCC
Organism: uncultured Acidimicrobiaceae bacterium; assembly: GCA_963787485.1. Classification (GTDB taxonomy): domain Bacteria; phylum Actinomycetota; class Acidimicrobiia; order Acidimicrobiales; family RAAP-2; genus Bog-473. The sequence continues at coordinate 175,084 of CAWBDF010000005.1, forward strand.
AGCCCGGCGAACCGGGTCGTGGCCGTCGGTTGCAGGTGCCCGGCGACCGGGACCGGGTGCGCCAGTTCGGGACCATCTCGGCGCTCGACCTGCTCCGAAGGGCTCTCGAGGCACCGCCCGGCTGAGCGCGCCACGGCCGTGCTCGCCTCGGCCTGCCTTCACAGGGGACCCACAGTCGGGTCACACTGGACCAGGAGTCGGGGGTGCGAGCCTGGAACGCTGGGAGGTACGACCTGTGAAGACCGAGAACGAACCGCGCGTGCTGGTCGTCGACGACGAGCCGTCGATCGTCGATGCGGTGGCGACCTCGCTGCGCTACGAGGGGTTCAGCGTGAACGAGGCCACCACGGGCCGCAAGGCGCTGGCCCAGGCCCAGGAGAACCCGCCCGACCTGCTCATCCTCGATGTCATGCTGCCCGACCTCGACGGGCTCGAGGTGACCCGGCGCCTGCGCGCCGACGGTGTTCGGGTGCCTGTCCTTTTCCTCACGGCCAAGGACACGTTGCAGGACAAGCTCGCTGGCCTGACGGTCGGCGGCGACGACTACGTCACCAAGCCCTTCGCGCTGGCCGAGGTGATCGCCCGGGTGCACGCCATCCTGCGGCGCACGGGCTACGAACCCGAGGACGACGGGGTGCTCCGCTTCGCCGACCTCGAGCTGGACGAGAGCGCCCACGAAGTGCGACGCGCGGGTAGCCCCATCAACCTCACCGCCACGGAGTTCAACCTCTTGCGCTACTTCATGCTCAACCCGCGTCACGTGCTGTCCAAGGCTCAGATCCTCGACCACGTCTGGCACTATGACTTCGGCGGGGACGGCAACGTGGTGGAGACCTACGTCAGCTACCTCCGAAAGAAGCTCGAGAAGTTCGGTCCGCCGCTCATCCACACCATCCGGCTGGTCGGGTACACGTTGCGCGAACCCGAACCCTCCGCCAACGGAGCAGCCTGAGTGTCGCTCCGGCTGCGTCTGCTGGTCGCGGTCGGGCTGATTGCCGTCGTCGCTCTCGTGGTGGCGGACTTCGCCACGTACTCGGCGCTCCGGTCGTCGCTCTACCAACAGGTCGACGAGGAGCTGGCCCAACACCCCCAGCCACGTCTCGCCGTGAATCGCGTCACCGGACAGGTGGCGTTCCAGTGCTCGTCGCCGACCAATGGGCCGGCGGGCGCGCCCGGCTTCAACGTCATCGGGTTCGGATACGTCGCCGTCGTCAGCCAATCGAACGCCACCGTTGCGAGCGGACTCGAGTGTCCGGCCTACGTCGGGGAGCACCCCTACCGGCCCCAGCTGCCGTCACCGATCACCGGCTTTACGACCCAGCCGGACGGGACGGAGGTCTCGCAATTCACGACGGGTTCCATCGCCCCGGAGGGTCCCGCCTTCCGAGTGCGCGCGACCAAGGTCACCGGACCGGGCTTCAACAACGACGTACTGGTGCAGGCGCAGCCGCTCGTCAGTCAGACGAGCACCCTGCACACACTCTTCCTGATAGAACTGGCCGTCACCGCCGGTGCCTTGGTCTTCGCCCTTGCGGCTGGCTGGTGGCTGGTCCGCCTCGGACTCCGCCCCCTCGAGGACGTCGAACGCACGGCCGACTCCATCGCGGCGGGGAACCTCGACCAGCGCGTACCGGGCGCCGACAAGCCCACCGAGGTGGGCCGCCTGGCCCGGGCGCTCAACGTGATGCTCGAACGGATACAGGTTGCCTTCTCGGCCCGCGTCGCTTCGGAGTCCCGGCTGCGGGAGAACGAGCAACACCTCCGACAGTTCGTGGCCGACGCCTCGCACGAGCTCCGCACACCCATCGCCGCCGTGTCGGCCTACGCCGAGTTGTTCGAGCGGGGGGCCGCCCAACGCTCGGAGGACCTCCCCCGGGTCGCGGCCGGGATCCGCACCGAGACGGCGCGCATGGACCGTCTGGTGACCGACCTCTTGACGTTGGCCCGCCTCGACGAGGGAATCCCCATGCAGCGGGTGCCCGTCGAGCTGGTCGCCTTGTCGTCGTCAGCGGTCCGCACGGCGACCGCCGTGGGTCCCGAGTGGCCGGTCGAATTCTGGGCGGCACAACCGGTCGAAGTCACCGGCGACGAGGACCGACTGCGCCAGGTCCTCGACAACTTGCTGGCCAACGTGCGCGCCCACACGCCGGCCGGCACCACGTCGACCGTCCGCGTCACCCAGACCGGCGACCACGCCGAGATCGAGGTGCGTGACGCCGGCCCCGGCATGCCGGCCGAGGAAGCGCGGCGAATTTTCGAGCGTTTCTACCGGGTCGACCCGGCGCGCCGGCGCGGCCACGGACGCGGCGATGGCGGGAGCGGGAGCGGACTCGGCCTCTCCATCGTGGCGGCGATCGTCAACGCCCACGGCGGCACCGTATGGGCCACCTCGGCACCTGGAGCGGGCATGACGATCACTGTGCGTCTGCCGGTCAACTCGGTGCCCACGCAGTCCGCGCCCGTGCAGGCTACTCCTGAACCCGTCTCGTAAGAGCAGCTACAGGCTGCGGCCTCCGTCGACGAGGTGCTCGGCTCCGGTGATGGAGGACGACTCGTCCGAAGCGAGGAACAACACGAGGTTGGCCACCTTGGTCAAACCGCGCACCCCCCACTTGGACGCTCCGTAGGCGCCGCCACCGCCGAGATCCTTCACCACACGCCGGCCGTCCTCGTCGAGTACGTCGGTCACGGCCTCATGACGGACGCGCCCCGCAGGCGGCGATCATGCCCACGGCAATCACGGCCAGCCGGCACCGGGCACCTCCACCCTGAGCGACTCGATGCGACCCTGCGACTCACCTCGGGCGAGTCCCTCCATGGTGGTCTCGTTGACCATCAGGTAGAGGGTGTGTCGATCCGGTCCGCCGAGTGCGGGAGCGACGGCCCAGCGACCGGGCGTCTCGACGCAGTGGGTGATCTCGCCACCGTCGAGGACTCGAAGGAATTCTCCGCTGGTCAGGCCCCCCACCCAGACGGCACCCTGGGCGTCGAGGCACAGGCCGTCCGGCTGTCGATCAGGCCCGAGATCGGCAAAGACCCGCCGGTCCAAGAGGCTTCCATCGGGGCCGATGGAGTAGGAGAGCACCCGTCCGGTGAACGTCTCGCTGACACGCAACTCCGACCCGTCCGGCGTGATCGCCAAGCCGTTTGGCGTCAGCAGATCCGCCGCCACCGTCCGTGTGGGGCCCTCGGGGGTCACCAGGAGTATCTCGCCTTGGGGCGTCCCGTCCTGCCTGCCGGTGTAGAGGTCCACGTACGCCCGCCCGTCCGGGGCCACCACCATGTCGTTCAACGACCAGCCGCGGTCGCTGAAATCCTCGAGCACGCTCACCTGGCCGGCGTCCACCCGCTTCAGCGTCGGCTCGAGGAGGGTGCTGATCAACAAGGGTCCGCCGGGAAGCCATCCGAGCCCCGAGGGGTGTTCCGTCTCGACCTGGACCTCCACGTGTCCCTGGTCGTCGAGGGACTTCACCGCGTTGCCGTGGACATCGGCGAACCACAAGCGCCCGTCGTGCCAACGGGGGCCCTCCCCGAAGACGATCCCCTCTGCGAGGACCGATGACCGCAGCGTCAGCAAGAAATTGGCCTCCTGCTCCCCCAGCCGGTGGTGACGGATCCTAAGTGACGGCGGGAAACGGCGCGCCGGTTTCGGCTTCACACCGGACGCTCAGCTGGGCCTCATTGAGACCGGAGAACGCTCAGCCACGATGCCCTTCATGACAACCTTGGCCCCGCACAAGGCCGACGTGGCACCTCGACGCCTCCCCGTCGACGTCGAGATCGTCGTGCCCGTCTTCAACGAGGCCGCAGCGCTGGCCGAGCGCATCGCCGCGTTGCGGGGGTTCCTCGACACCTCGTTCCCGTTCACGACGCTGGTCACGATCGTCGACAACGCCAGCACCGACGCCACTTTTCAGGTCGCCGCGGGTCTCGCGGCGCGCATGGAGGGGGTGGCGGCCCTGCACCTGCCGCGCAAGGGGCGCGGATATGCCTTGCGCGAAGCGTGGTCTACCACGACGGCCCGGGTGGTCGCCTACATGGACGTCGATCTGTCGACTTCGCTCGAGGCCTTGCTTCCGCTGGTGGCCCCGCTGCTGTCGGGGCACCGCGACGTGATGATCGGCTCGCGTCTGGCCGAAGGTGCGCGAGTCGTGCGGGGTCCCAAACGTGAACTCATCTCGCGGGCCTACAACCTGTTGCTCAAGCTCACTCTCCGTGGGCGGTTCAGCGATGCCCAGTGCGGTTTCAAGGCCCTGCGGCGAGACGCCGCTGAGCGCCTGCTGCCGTTCGTCGAGGACGACGCCTGGTTCTTCGACACCGAGTTGCTCGTCACCGCGGAGCGGATGGGGTTGCGCGTCGGTGAGGTGCCCGTGGACTGGGTCGACGACCCGGACTCCCGGGTCGACCTCGTCGCGACCGCGACCGCCGACTTACGCGGAGTCTGGAGGATGTTGGTCCATCGGCCCACTGGACTGCGCCGACTGCGGTCCGACGAGCTTGCCGCCGACCAGCTCATGCGCTTCGCCGGGGTCGGCGTCGTCTCGACCCTGGGCTACCTGTTCCTCTTCGTCGCCTGGCGACCGGTGCTGGGCGCCCTGTGGGCCAACGCCGTGGCTATGGCCATCGCGACGCTCTTCAACACAGCCGTGCACCGGGAGATCTCCCGGACAACCGATGGCCAGGCCCGCCATGGGCGCTTCTTCGTCGTGGCGACGGCGCTGTACTTGTGCAGCCTGGCGCTGACCACGTTCGGACTCCTCGTCGTCCAGTGGGTCGCCGGGGCAGGGCTCCTGGCGCAGTTGGCGGCGATCACCGTTGCCAATGCCGTCGCCGCGGTGATCCGGTTCGCCGTGTTGCGAGCCTGGATCTTCCCTTCCCACGTCCGCCCGGGCGCCAGCGAGATGGAGGTGTCCCGGTGACGGACCTCACGCCTGTCCACGGCGCTCCCCGGGCAGCCGAGGCGCCCGTCGCCGTGATCGACCCGCCGGTTCCTTCCGTCGAGCCGGCTCCCGCGGACGAGGACGTTCCCACCGGCCAGCCCGCGGCACTGGGCCGACTCGAGGTCCGCCCTCCCGGACCGCTGGCCCGGTTCTGGCGCGGCCGGGAGAGCGATGCGCCCTGGGTTCGTCCGGCGTTGTTAGGGCTGTTGGCGGCCACCGCGGTGTTGTACCTTTGGGACCTCGGCGCCAGCGGCTGGGCCAATTCCTTCTACTCCGCCGCCGCGCAGGCTGGATCGAAGAGTTGGAAGGCGTTCTTCTTCGGCTCATCGGATTCTTCCAACTTCATCACCGTCGACAAGCCGCCATTGTTCCTCTGGCCGATGGAGATCTCGGCCCGTCTCTTCGGCGTGAACGCGTGGAGCATCCTGGCGCCCCAGGCCCTCGAGGGCGTGGCCACCGTGGGCCTGGTCTACCTCTCCGTTCGCCGTTGGTTCAGTGCACAGGCGGCCCTCCTCTCCGGCACCGTGGTGGCGCTCACCCCAGTCGCCGCGTTGATGTTCCGCTTCAACAACCCCGATGCCATGTTGGCCCTGCTGCTCACCGGCGCGACCTATGCCACCATGCGCGCCCTCGAGCGGGCCCAGACCAAGTGGCTGGTGCTCGCCGGCTCGCTGGTCGGACTCGGCTTCATCACCAAAATGATGCAAGCGTTCCTGCTCCTCCCGGTCATGGCCGTGGTGTACCTGCTGGCCGCGCCCACCGGTTGGTGGCGCCGGGTCCGGCAGTTGGTCGCCATGGGAGCGTCCGTGCTGGCGGCAGCCGGCTGGTGGGTGGCCATCGTCGCCCTCACGCCGGCCGCGGATCGGCCCTATGTCGGAGGGTCGCAGAACAACAGCATCCTCAACCTCATCTTCGGGTACAACGGCTTCGGGCGGATCACCGGTAACGAGACCGGCAGCGTCGGCGGCGGTCGCGTGGCGGGCAGCATGTGGGGCCCAACGGGTGTGACCCGGCTTTTCAACACGGAGTTCGGGAACATGATGTCCTGGTTGTTGCCCGGTGCCCTCGTCATGGGGGCGGTCGTGCTGGTGCTCACGCTCCGCGCCCCGCGCACCGACCGCGAACGGGCCGGTGTCCTTCTCTGGGGCGGATCCCTGGTCTGCACCGGACTCGTGATCAGCCTGGCCCAGGGGATCATCCATCCCTACTACACCGTGGCCCTGGCACCGCCCCTCGGAGCTCTGGTCGGCATCACCACCATCGGCCTGTGGCAGCGCCGCGGGTCGTGGGCGGGTCGGATGGGGCTCGCCGCAGGCTTGGGCGCCACCGCCGCGTGGAGTGTCGTCCTCCTGGGCCGCACGCCGGAGTGGTTCCCCGCGCTCCGTCCTTTCGTGGCCGTCGCCGGCTTCGTTGGGGTGGTCGCCATTCTGGCGCTCCCGGTCATGGGCCGGGCGTCGAAGGCGGTCGGCGTATTGGTGGCTGCGCTCGGTCTGAGCGCGGCGCTCGCGGCGCCGTTGTTCTCGACGGTGGCCACCGCGGCCACTCCCCACAGTGGGGCGATCCCTTCGGTGACCCCGAGCGCGGGTGGTGGGTTCGGGGGCGGCCCAGGTGGTCCGGGAGGCTTTCGGGGAGGTGGTTTCCGCCGCGCCTTCGGTGGCAGGTTCCCCGGGGCCGGGGCCCCCGGCGCCGGATTCCCCGGTGGTGGATTCCCAGGTGGCACGTTCCCCGGAGGCGCGGGGACCGGCGCAGGTGCATTCGGAGGGTTCCCGGGAGGTGCACAAGGCGGGTTGGGGAGAAGCGGGCGGACCGGCGGCCCCGGCGGTGGCGGTGGATTCTTGAACTCCAGCAGGTCCAACCCTGCGCTGACCAGGCTCCTGCAGACCGGCGCAAGTCGGTACACCTGGGTCGCGGCGACGGTCAACTCCAACAACGCGGCCGGCTACCAGCTGGCCAGTGGCGAGCCGGTGATGGCCATCGGAGGGTTCAACGGCACGGACCCGGCGCCGACCTTGGCCCAATTCGAAAAGGACGTGGCCGAGGGAAGGATCCACTACTTCATCGCCGGCGGCGGCGGCCTGGGAGCTGGCGCTGGCCAGAGTGGTTCCGGTGATTCCTCGGAGATCACGTCGTGGGTGCAGTCGCATTTCACGAGCGAGACCGTGGGCGGCGCCACCGTCTACGACCTTGCGTCGGGCCGCTTGGCGTGAGCCGACGACGATCCCTGGTTCAGCCGAGCAAGGCGCGGTACTGAGCCAGGGTCGCCGCGTCGAAGGCCACGAAACGGACGAGGTCGACGCTGGTGGTGGCGGCGGCCCGGACCGCTTCCACGGCGACGCCCGCGGCCTCGTCGGACGGGTAGCCGTACACGCCGGTCGAGATGGCGGGAAACGCGACCGAGCGCGCCCCGACGACATCCGCTGCAGCCAGGGCGCTGGCGTAGCACGCCGCGAGCGTCTCTCTCTCACCGGCGGTGCCGCCTCGCCACACCGGTCCGACCGTGTGGATGATGAAGCGGGCCGGCAGAGCAAATCCCTCGGTCACCACGGAGTGCCCGGGTGGGCAGCTCCCGATGGCCCGGCACGCCGCCTGAAGACGTTCCGCTCCCGCTGCCCGGTGAATGGCGCCGTCCACTCCGCCGCCGCCGCGCAGGGCGCGGTTGGCCGCGTTGACGACCGCGTCGACCGGCTGAGTCGTGATGTCGCCCCGCAGCAGCTCGAGCCTGAGCGACACTCGCGGGCTATCCAGTCGCGGTCGAGCCACCCGACTGTCCGGAGGGCGCCAGGGAGAGCAGCGACACGGTATGGGCAGGCTTCTGCTGGCTGACGACCTCGCCCCAATTGGAGAAGTCCACCGTGCCATGGAGGCTCGATCCCCGGTGGCCGGGGTTGGTGACCTCTGCGAGGGGGAGTGGTCGGCCTTGGCTGGGGACGTAGAGCACCGTCGGCACCTTGGTGCCGTCGGAATTGGTCACGGACCCCTCAATGGCCAGGGCATGCTGCCCTGCCAACACGCTCGGGCTGCCGTACCGGTAGGGCCCGTTCATGGTGATCTCGCGCGACACCTGCGAGTCGAGGAGGCCGTTGACGAGCTGGCCCAGCCCTTTGTCGGAGGTCGGGAAGGAGAGCCACTTGTTGGCAGCCTTCGACGATTGGGTCGTGCCGAGGCCGATCAGACGGTGCAGGGCGGTGGCGTCGCCGTTGAGGTAGCCGGTGGATCCGATCACCAGGACCGTCATGTGCGCCGTGAGCGCAGGGCTGACGAAGGAGAGTCGCTCCGTGCCCGTCGTGGTTCCTGTATCGCCCTCGGCCTGGACCGACATGGTTCCCTGAGTGGCGGACGAAGAGAAGTGCACACCCAGCTTTCCGACCAGCTTCTCTGCGTTCTGGTACTCCGCCTGGGCGGTAATCGTGGCCCCGGCCGGAGCGGCGCGCCCGATGACGCCCACAGCGACGACCACGAGCGAGGACCCCGCCAGCGCCATGGTCGTGGTGAGCGCGGCGAAGGAGTGACGTATGGCGGGTCGCTTCACGTCGAGCTCACCGGGCCGACGGTGATGGTCGCCTGCGGAGCCTGGGGTCGCACCCTCTCGCCCCAATGGGAGAAGGCGATGTGCACCCCGGAGATCCGTTGCCCCTTGTTGTTCACCGAGTCCTCCTCCACGGGGACGTGCGCTCCTGTGGCCCGCACGTAGAGCACGACGCGGACGTTCCGCCGGTCCAGCGTCTGGAGTCCCTGGACCGCGTCGACGGTCAGGCCGTCCACCGTACCGGGGTGGACCTTGGTGATCTGCCCGGAGAGCGCGAGCTCCTTGACCAGATCCGCCGAACGGACGCCCACGACGACGGAGGCAAACGCCCCGTTCGTCGTGGCGAATTCAATCCACTGCCCCGCGGAGGCCGATGCCTGAGTGGGACTGAGCCCCGCCAGGTTCTGGAGTCCGTTGGCGTTGCCGTACAGGTAGGAGATACCGCCGATGACACGGATGGAGATGCTGCCCGCTCCCAGGGTCACCGTCTGCGTGCCCGAGGCAGGGCCGGCATCTCCCGTCAGCGTGAGGACGCTGGTGGAGCCCAGGAGCTTTGACGACGAGCTGTAGTGGACGGACCACGCACGGGTGCTGGCCACGGCCTCCCGGTAGAGCGTCGGCGCTCCTGTGGTCCCGGACCTCGCCGTGGCGGCCACCGCGGAAAGCGCAGGTGCTCCGGCCAGCGCGCCAGCCACCACCAGGGTGGCCGTCAGCTTCGTTCCCAGCGCCACCGACGAGGTGCCTCCTGTCCCGGTCCGGTCCCGGGACCTTTCCCGGTGTGGGCAGGCCAGCTTCGCGCGCAGTGGCGGCGTGCGAACGTCGGCAGGTGCGACGTCGGGACGAGGCCGTCGAAACCAGCGTCGAGGACGTACCCGGGCGGATGGGGGCGACCGTTCCCCAGTGACCCAGTGAACGCGACGGGATCCGCGTACGACGAACACACGTTCGGTAGTCTGCCCAACATGGCGCGGGGTGGTCCGTCACACCCCCGCCGTAGGGTCGCAGAGCACACCAAGAGGGAGAGAGGGAGATGGCTGAAGCAGAGCGAGAGAAGGCGCTGGATGCCGCGCTGGGGCAGATCGAGAAGCAGTTCGGCAAGGGCTCCATCATGCGCATGGGCGACAACGTCGGGATGAACATCGAATCCATTTCCACCGGTGCGCTCTCCCTCGACCTGGCGCTGGGGATCGGCGGCCTGCCCCGAGGGCGCGTCGTCGAGATCTACGGGCCCGAGTCCTCGGGCAAGTCCACCCTGGCCATGCACGTGGTGGCCGAGGCCCAGCGCAACGGGGGCATCTGCGCCTACATCGACGCCGAGCACGCCATGGACCCTGTCTACGCACGGGCCATCGGTGTCAACGTCGACGATCTCCTCATCTCACAGCCCGACACCGGGGAGCAGGCGCTCGAGATCGCCGACATGCTGATCCGCTCCGGCGCGCTCGACATCCTCGTGATCGACTCGGTGGCGGCATTGACGCCGCGGGCCGAAATCGAGGGGGAGATGGGTGACGCCCACGTCGGCCTTCAGGCCCGCCTCATGTCCCAGGCACTGCGCAAGCTGACCGGGACGCTTTCGAAGTCCAGCACCATCGCCGTCTTCATCAACCAGCTGCGGGAGAAGATCGGCGTCATGTTCGGCTCGCCCGAGACGACCCCCGGCGGACGGGCATTGAAGTTCTATTCGTCGGTACGACTCGACATCCGCCGGATCGAGGCCATCAAGGACGGGACCGACGTGGTCGGCAACCGGACTCGGGTCAAGGTGGTCAAGAACAAGTGCTCGGCGCCCTTCAAGCAGGCCGAATTCGACATCATGTACGGCAAGGGGATCAGCCGGGAAGGCTCGTTGCTCGACGTCGCAATCGAGCTGGGCTTCGTCAAGAAGTCGGGGGCCTGGTTCACCTACGAAGGGGAACAGCTGGGCCAGGGCCGGGAGAACGTCAAGACCTTCCTCTCCGAGAACCCACAGCTCATGGCCGAGATCGACGACCGGGTGCGAGACTGCCTCAAGCCCAAGGATGTCGTCGAGGACACGCTCGAGGGCGTCATGGACTCCGACGACCTCCCCATCACCTTGGACTCGTAGCGCAACGCAGCGCCACTCACCGGCGCTCGCGGAACACCCTGCGCCATAACCGAACCGGGCACTTCGGTGGCAGGGAAGGGCCCTTGATCCTGTCGTCGTCTTCGGAGATCCGATCTTCGACGCGGCGACGGATCAGGGTATCCACGTGCTTTGCAGGGCGACACTCGTGACAGACTGATCGGGTCAACCTGACCCCCGACATGAGGAGCGAATCATGAGCGACGCTTCCACCGAGGGAATCAAGACCGTGTTGGTTCCCGTGTCTGATGTGGGCGATAGCAAGGCGGTGTACGCCGCGTTACTCGGCGTGGAGCCCCAGGTGGATGCCGACTACTACGTCGGCTTCGATGCTGCCGGACAGCACATCGGGCTGGTGCCGAGCGGTGGACCGCAGGCCATGACGTCGCCGGTGACGTACTGGCACGTGTCGGACCTGGAAGCGAAGCTGGCCGAGGTGACCGCGGCGGGTGGCACCGTGAAGGAGCAGCCGCGCGACGTCGGTGGTGGCCGCCTGGTGGCCACGTTCACCGATCTTGACGGGAACGTCCTCGGTCTGCTCCAGGATCCTTGAGGAGGAGCCGTGTTCCGGCCCTCCTCTCGGCCAACAATCCCGACCGAAGGAGCCCGGACTACACGGGACGAGCGGTTACCCAACCGAACTCGGACGTGATCCGCACGCTTAGCCCATCTACAGAGAGAGGGGAAATGATTTCGGCGAGGGCCCCGCAGAATTCTTCGTAACCCACCGCCTCGATCGCGGGCACAGACGGCCCAGCCGCCGCGAGGGCTCGAACGGCGGTCGACACGTCGGGCCACTCTTGAGGGGTCGAGCCGCCGAGCTTCGTCATTGATCTTGTACCACCGGTAGAGGTGATAGATGCCGAGGGTGACGATGGGCCACACAAGCCACACGAGGAATGGGTTACGGGCGTTTACCCGTCCGTCCCTGCCGAGGCGTTTGGTGCTCATCGGGTCCCACGTTGAGTCCTCCCTGGAGAGTGCCAACCTGAGCCCATCCAAGCGACTGCAACTCCACCTTCCCTGAAGGCTCGAGCGGACTGCCCCTACCGGCAGCTCGGTACTGGGGAGTATCGTGCTCGATCAGACGGATCCGTGATTGGAGGTGCCAATGTCGGAGCGTCCGAAGACACTTGGCTTCAACCACGTGGCCACCATGACAGCGAACCTGGAGCGCTACCTGGCGTTCTACGGGGACATCTTCGGTGCAGACGTGATCCACATCATGGAGGCCGAAGGCGATCACCCACGGATGGCGATCGTGGACATGGGAGGTGGTAGCGCCCTCAACGTGTTTGAAGTTGCGCCGGATTCGATTGTCGGGGATCGAAGCAAAATGGGCGGCCGCGGTCCGATCGACCACTATGCGTTGGCCGTCGGATCTGAGGAGGAGCTGCGGGCAATCCGTGACCGTCTGGTCGCAGTCGGCGCGTCTCCCGGAGAAGTGACTCAGTTCGGGGCAGGGTTGCGCTCCGTGTTCTTCCGAGACCCCGATGGCGCGGAGTTGGAGGTTGCGTATCTCCCCTCCGACAACGGCGGTGCGCCTCGCCCGTAGTCTCAGCGACACCGCCCCTGTCGCCGGTGATGTCGGTGGGGCGTTCGGCACCCTTGGGGGCACCCCTCGGTCGCAATGGCGAGGGCCTCATGGGGCACCGGTCCAAGAGGAGATCGCCGACTCGGTACCACCTCGGAACGCGGGCCCCAGCCGGGCGATCAACGCCGAGCGGGCAGATCCGGGTCGCCGCGTTCAGTTGGTTACTTTCCGAGCTGCGGCGTGAGTCCGTCCACGTGCATCTCGTGGTACTCGTTGTTCGCCCATGGTCCGACCGCGCCTTCAACCACCTCGCGCACGGCGTCGACAGATTCGCCTTCCCAGATGCAGATGCCGAGGCCGTGATCGTTGGTAGCCGCATGGATTGGCAAGGCAACGTGAGAAGGAAGCCCAGCTTCGAGTGCCTTGGCCTCGGCGGCCTGAAATCCTTCAGGATCGTGAATTCGATGGATGACTGTCACAAACACGGGTTCACCGGTCCATTCATTGGGGTGACTGCGCGGACGCGCTGCTCCTATTGCTAACACACACCCGACGATGGCGCAGTGGTGCGTGGAATGATTCTGAGTGAGCATGCCGCCACCTGACCGAGGAGGAATGAGACTCGTTGAAGGTCAGCCTGAGCATCCGAGTCGTCGAGGATTCAGCCAGCAGCGACCCATTGCGGCCGATGTACGACCTCGCGGAGACCGCAGAAGCCGCCGGATTCTACGCCATGTTCGTCGGCCACCATCACTTCACTCCTCCCTACTCGTCGGCGCCGTGGGTGGTGCTGGCGGCGATCGCGGCGCGCACCTCGCGGTTGCGGATGGGTACGGCGATCTACCTGTTGCCCGCCCATCATCCGTTGGAGGTGGCCGAAAGCGTGGCCACCTTGGACCGGGTATCGGGTGGGCGGGTGATTCTCGGTGCCGGCGTCGGCTACAGGTCAGATGAATACGACCCATTCGGCGTTCCATTCGTACAGCGAGGTTCACGAATGAGCGAAGCTCTGCAGATCCTGCCCTCCGCCTGGAGTGGGGAGCGGGTCTCCTTCGAGGGTCGGCACTTCACTTTCCACGATGTCGCGGTCTTCCCGACCCCGGTCCAACGTCCTCACCCGCCCGTTTGGGTCGGTGCCATGGCCCGCCGCGCACAGGAGCGGGCGGCACGGTTGGGCGACGGGTGGATATCGGACCTGTTGGAGCCGTTGCCGAGAGAGGAACAGCTCGCGCAGCGCTACCGGACCTACTGCGAAGTGGCCGGACGGCCGCCCAACGTGGTCTTGATGCGGGCTGGGGCTATCGCCGTTCAGCGGAAGCACCTGGAGGAGACGTGGCTGCCCGGGGTGATGCAGACGCACCTCAACTACTGGAAGGTCGGCGCCCGTGGACGCGACGACGACGGCATCTGCGCAAGGCTGGAACGGGGCGATGCCGTATCTCTCCCAGAATTCGCGGACCAGCGGGTCATTGCCGGGACACCAGATGATTGCATCGATCAGATGCGTTCGTGGAGGGAAGCGATCGACCCTGACCACTTGCTCATAAGCCTGAGCGGAACCGATCTGGGACCGGAAAGTCTCCGGACCGCGATCGAGCTGTTTGGGCGGGAGGTTCTGCCAGAGATCGCCTCGCGCTGATCCGTCTGATGCTGACCTGGGCTCTCTCGGATGATCGGCCCGGAGTGCTCCGCGTGCGGGCCACAATGACGTGATGACGACCGTGGACTGGAAGCGGCGTGCCTACCGCGCCTTCGACCGATTCGTGCCGACCGTGCCCTTTCGCTACCTCCCACCCAAGCAGTCGGTGCGTATGGCGTTCAACGTGATCCTCGACCGCGAGCCCGACGCCGAGGGAGGCGCCGACTATGCCGGTAAACTGGCCGCCGGCCAGCTGTCCCGGCACGGGGTGGCCGAAGCGCTGGCCCATTCCGAGGAGTTCCGGCGTCGGGTCCCCATCGGTGACGTCCTTCTCTCCATGCACGTCAGTCGCAGCCAGTTCGTGGTCGGTCTGCCGCCGGCCGCCCGGATCCTCGACCTGGGGGGTACCCACCAGGGACTTCCGGACGGCGCATTCGTGCACCTCGGCTATCCCTACCCCTTCGAACGACTGGTGGTGGTCGACCTCCCCGTCGAGGAGCGCGACCGCATCTACCGGGGAGGCTCGGCCGGCGATCGGGTGATGTCCGAGCTTGGGCCTGTGGAGTTCGCCTTTCACTCCATGACCGATCTCGGCCGCTACGACGATGCGAGCTTCGACCTGGTCTACAGCGGACAGTCGATCGAACACGTGAGCGAGGTCGAAGGGCGGAAGGTGGCGCGCGAGGCGTTCCGTGTCCTCGCCCCCGGCGGATGGTTCTGCCTCGACACGCCGAACGGCCCGATGTGGCGATTGAGGTCGTCCGAGCCGATGAACCACGACCACGAGATCGAGTACGAAGCCGGCCAGCTGGTGGGCCTGCTCGAAGGGGCCGGCTTCGCGGTGACCGAGTGCAGGGGCCTCAACCTGATGCAGCGAGGAGCGGCCGCAGGGCGGTTCGACGAGAGGGAGGCTGCCGCCCACCCCGGCGTGTTCTCGGCCGTGGAGGCGTGCCTGCTCTTGGCACTGGTGGCCCGCAAGCCGGGCTGAGGACGGCGGGCTACGGAGTGGTCGTGGCCGGGATGGAGCTGGGCACGAGCTCGACCCAGGTCTGGCCCGGTTGCAGGGGGATGGTCACGCCGAACCCGTTGACGAACTGCGTCGGCGACCCGAGCGTCGTGCGGTGCCAGGTGACCGGGATGGCCTGGCCGTTGCGATAGATGACCGCCGTGCCGCTCGCGTTGGGGTAGAGATCGGCCTGGACCTCCAGGCCGCCTTGGGAGTTCTCGAGCCAGGGCCCGTAGCTGATCTGGACGTACTGGACGACCACGTTGGCCGCCGAGTTCTGGACGCCGTCGACCAGAGTGTCGGGCGTGGTCCCGTTGTAAAAGCGCAGGAACGTGTTGGTGGCGGGGTTCCACTTCCAGGTGACGTTGGAGGTGCCGGAGAAGTCGATGTGCACCGTCGAGATCGGGGTGCCCCCGCCGGGGATCGTCGTCGAGTAGCCGAACAGGGGTTGGGGCGGGGTCGTCATGGTCGGGTGCGTCCCGTACACGATGGCCGTGGAGGTGAAGTCAGCATCGGGCGAAGATCGGCCCGCCGGGTGGATCATGAGCGAGTTCGACGCGCCGAGGTCAACGTTGACGATGGGAGAGGCGTTGATGTTGGCCAGAACGGGATTGATCCCGCCGACGTGCGCCAGCAAGGGGTTTCCGAGCTGGCCGAGGATGCCGATGTCGATGTTGCGCGCCGAGCGGGCCGGACCGATCAGGTCGGCGTTCTGGCACTGGAACACGGCGGCGTAGCGGGTGATTCCGCCCTCGACGGGCTCCTCGAACACCACGTCGGCCTTGTCCAGCCCGGCCTGGGGGCGCCCGGCTGGGTAATTGTCGATCTTCACGGCCATCGCCGGCCGTTGGGGGACACCGCCGGCTGCGGGCAGCCCGGTGAGCGGGCACGGCGCCGGTGGGTCCGTCGAGGTGGTCGACGTCGGCTTCACCTTGGCTGCCGCGTTCGGGTGCGACGGGGACGAACAGGCGCTGAGGGCCAGCCCGGCCACCCCGGCGGTCGCCAGCATGCCCCACGCGATCGGGTGGCGCGCCAGTGGGCGCCTGTGTTCGGAACTCGCCATTTCTGGGCCCGATCGTAGAGCGACGGCAAACCGAAGTGGTGTCATAGGCGAACGGCGGCCGCCCCGGGGCCATATGACCGGCCCTCAGGCGGTGGGGGTGCCGGCGGCCGATCCGACTGAGGCGGCGGCGCCCGTGTAGACCTCGCTCCAGGTGCCGTTCGACGCGCCGTAGCTGCTGGCCGGACCCAGACCGAATCGACCGTAGACGTTCTCCATGGCTCGGCGGATCACGTCGGTGATACCGGGAAACGGACCGGGGATGACCAGCGAAGGGATCGCGCCGGTCGTCGACAGCATGGAGACGAAGCTGGCCGACCCGCTGGCCAGCACTCCACCACCGTTCCCAGGGGAGGTGTAGTAGGTGACGTCCGACCAATTCGATTGCCCCGGGATGGGCGAGTGGGCCAGCACGTCGACGTTGCGCGGTCCGGGCAGGGAGGGGACGTAGCGGTCGTACTCCCCGAGGACCACCTTGGGGAAGGCCTGTCCGTCCTGGAGGTTGCAACCGTCGTAGAACCACGACGACGCGTCGGTGACCACCAGGTCAGCCTTGGCCCCCACGGACTGGTACATGGCGCCGATGAGCGTCGATTCGGGCTGGTTCACCGGCGCCTGGTTCCAGTCCACCGTGGTCAGGGCCGGCTGCTCGTTGGCCAACGGATCCTCGGCGGCGTCCTTGTAGCAGACCTCCAGCCGGTTGGGACCGACCGAGGTGGGCTCCAAGCGGATCTGGCGGTAGCAGGCGTTGGCTCCCAGGAAGGCCAGGTTGACACCCGCCGCGTTCGCCGCTGAGGCGCTCTGGCGCATTGGCTGGGACCAGTACTCGTCGTGTCCGAGGCTGAAGAGACACCGATGGTTGACGAGCAGCTCGGGGCGAGCATGGAGGTCGACGTCCGTCCAGTAGGTGAGGTCGAGACCCAGGCTTTCGAGATGGAACAGCAGAGGAAGCTCGTTGCCCACGAAGTCCGCCGCACCCGAGGCCCAGGTACGCGGGTATGGCCGGTCGAACGAGACGGCGCGGGCGCGGGTGGCGAAGCTCTGACCACCTTTGCCAAGGGGTCCGTAGTACAGGCTGTAACTCCCCCACAGGTTGTAGGCCTGCCACGTGGTCACGCTGTTCTGCAGCACGTAGGCCGCCGTGGACGCATCGTCGCGGATGGTGAGGGGGACGAACTGCTCTTCGCCGCCGCTCCCCACCAGTTTGAGGAGGTAGCACCCGGGCAACCAATCCTTCGTGATGTTCAACGAGAGTGTGGGTGTCCACGGACACCGCACCGTGCCGAGTCCCGGAGCCAGCTCGGGAGCCGCCTGGGGCGTTGCGGGCACGAAGTCCGTCTGTGCGAGGAGCCGGCCGCCCAGCCCCTGGTAGTACCCCATTCGGTAGGCTTGAACCTGCACGGCGCGTGCCGTGGTGTTGACGAAGACGGCGACGTCGTCCCCGGGCTGGGCACTGACCTGGCTGGCAAAGCCCTCGAGCGCGTGGTCCGGTTGCACGTGGTTGCAGATCCAGTCGAGCGTCCCGGGCTTGGCGTTCTCGGCGATGAGCCAGGTCGCCGTCGGGACGACGACGCCGCTGGGGAGCATCGTGTCCACGACGGCGGGGCTGCTCTTCTTCCCGGCCCGGTGATGGTGGCGCCGAGCCCGGGCCGGCACCGTGGTCCGAGAGGAGGCGAGGCGCCCGCCGGTGGCAATACCGGCCACGCTCAGCGCGGAGAATTTGGAGGAACCGCCGCCGATCCAGAGGAGCCCCCTGGTCGTGCGCCGGGGCCGAAGGACCTGGGGCGCCTTCGGGAGGTGCCTGCACCTGCCGAGTGTACCCAACACTCCCCGTTTGACCTGGCGGGACACCGCGTCGCCCGTCGACGGGGCCGTCACGGGACGGTCGCTGGACCACCTACCATTCCGGCGTGAGCTGGGCCCGATCCCTTCCTGGAACGCTCCGTCGCCCCCTCTCCGCTCTGGTGCACGCGGCCTGGGACGGAGCCGCCGAGCTGGGCGCAATCGGTCCCGACGACACCAGGGGACGTCGATTCGGGCGAATGGGAGCCGGCGCCTGCGTCATGTTCCCCCAGGGCGCCATCTACAACGAGCACCTGATCCGGATCGGGGCCGAGACCATCGTGGGTCCCGGGGTCTCCATCTCCGCCGGCATGGCGCCGGGCCAGGAGATGCCGACTGATCCGGTGGTGACCATCGGCAGGAGATGCCTGATCGGAAGGGGCTCTCACATCGTCGGTCACTGGGAGATCCTGATGGGTGACGACATCCAGACCGGTCCCTACGTCTACATCACCGACCAGAACCACGCCTACGAGGACCCGCTCACGCCCATCGGGCGTCAGTGGCCGACCGAGGCGCCGGTCCGCGTCGGGTCGGGCAGCTGGATCGGGGCCAACGCCGTCGTTCTCCCGGGAGCGCGGATCGGGGAGCACGTGGTCGTCGCCGCCGGCGCGGTGGTGCGCGGCGAGGTCCCCGACCGGTGTGTCGTCGCCGGTGTTCCCGCCCGAATCGTCCGGCGCTGGGTCGAAGGGGCCGGTTGGGTGGCCGAGAAGGACGTCACCGTCTTGTGACCGTGGCGCCGACCGAGGGTGAGCCGGCCCCGGAGCATCCGCAGATTCCCCACCTGGTCACCGTGAGCGGCCAAGATGCCCCCGGGATCGCCGAGCGTCTGTTCGCCGTCTTGGCCGAGCTCGACGTGCCGATCGACGACGTGGAGCAGGTCCGGGTGCACGGCCGGCTGTTGCTGTGCGTCGAGGCGGGCATGCGCAGCGACCGCGTCGGCGTGGCGAAGGCCGCACTCCACGACCGATTGCGCAACGCGCACCTGGAGGTCACCATCGAAGCGCTCACCGAGGCGGAGCCGGCCCGGGACGGCGATCGCCATCTCGTCACCGTGCTGGCGCCCGAGATCGACGCCGCCGTGCTCCAGGGAGTGACGGGTCGCGTCGCATCGTGTGGCGGGAACATCGAGCGCGTCGTGCGCCTGGCCGCGTACCCCGTGTACAGCTACGAACTGTCCGTCGTCGGCGGGGACTTCGTACGGCTCCGGCGTGATTTGGCCGATGAGGCAGCCCGGCGGCAGGTCGACGTGGCGGTGCAGCCGGCCGGGCTGCACCGCCGGGCCAAGCATCTGATCGTGATGGACGCGGACTCGACGCTCCTGCAGGGAGAGGTCATCGACCTGCTCGCGCAGCGATGCGGCTGTGGCGCCGAGGTGGCGAGGGTGACCGAAGCCGCCATGGCCGGCGAGATCGACTTCGCCGACTCCCTTCGCCGGCGGGTGCACCTTCTGGCCGGCCTGAGGGTGGCGGACCTCGACGCGGTGCGCACGGAGATCGAGCTGGCGCCCGGAGCGCGCACGCTCGTGCGCACGCTCAAGCATCTCGGCTACGAGCTTGCCGTGGTGAGCGGCGGGTTCACCCAAGTGATCGAGCCTCTCGTGCGGGAATTGGGGATCGACCACCTGGCCGCCAACACCCTGGTCCTCGAGGGTGATCTGGTCACCGGGGAGCTGGTTGGGGCCATTGTCGACCGGGCCGGCAAGGCGGACGCGCTGAGGTCGTTCGCGGCGTCCGCCGGCCTGCCCTTGGCCCGGACGATCGCGGTCGGAGACGGGGCCAACGACATCGACATGCTCTCGGCCGCCGGACTCGGGATTGCCTTCAACGCCAAGCCGGTGGTGCAACAGGCCGCGGACACCACGCTCAACGTGCCCTACCTCGATGCGATCCTGTTCCTCTTGGGCATCTCCCGTCGTGAGGTGGAGCTGGAGGAACTTCGGGAGCAGCCCACCGGCCACTGAGGGCGAGGACCTGTGACGGAATCATCCCAGGGCGAGATCCTGCAGGGCGGCGCGCGCCGCTCCGAGTCCGCACATCCCGTGGACCCCCCCGCCGGGTGGCGTGGCGGCCGAACAGAGGTACACACCCTGGAGGGCCGTGCGGTACGGGTTCCAGCGCGGAGTGGGGCGAAGGACCACCTGGCGGAGCGTGGCGGCGCCGGCGTTGATGTCCCCACCGACGTAGCTGGGATTGTGCCGCTCGGTGGCCGCCGCCGTCGACGTGCACCGGCCGATGACCAGGTCGCGGAATCCGGGTGCGAACCGTTCGATCTGCCCCTCCATCCGATCGGTCATGTCCACGTCCGATCCGTTGGGAACATGACAGTACGCCCACAGCGTGTGTCGGCCGGCCGGGGCGCGGGTCGGGTCGACGACACAGGGTTGCGTGACAATGCAGTACGGCCGGTCGGGGTGACGTCCGGCGTTGACGTCCGCCTCGCTGCGCGCCACCTCCTCGAACGCGCCGCCGAGGTGGAGGGTGACCGCATGGCGACAGCCCTCGGCCCGCCAGGGCACGGGCCCGCTGAGCGCCCAGTCGACCTTGCAGACTCCGGGCCCGTAGCGGTACCGGGACAAGGCACGGGCGTACCGGTCGGGAAGCTGATCGCCGGCCATCTCCAGTAGCTGTCGCGGCGTGACGTCGAGCACGGTCGCGTCGGCAGGTGGCAGGTCGTGCAGGCTCTTCACGAACGTGCCCGTCTCAATCCTCACCCCGAGCGAACTCAGCTCCTCAACGATCGCGCGCACGATGGCGCCGCTCCCTCCCTCGACGACGGGCCACCCGTATCGATGAGCGAGAGCGGTGAAGAGCCGGGGGAAGACGCCCGAGAGCGGCGCCGTGAGTGGCAGCATGGAGTGGGCAGCGGTGCCGGCCACGAGCGCTCGGCCCTCCTCGGTGTGGAAGTGGTCGGCCAGGCGCGAGGCGGAAGACAGGCCGCGCACGCCGAAGGCCGCAGCGGCGAGCGGATGCGCGGGCAGCGAGCGCATCGACCCCAGGAAGGCCGGGAGGACGGCGTCGAGGTTCCGGACGAGCGGCGCAACGAGCCGTGTATAGGTGCCCTGGTCTGAATGCAACGATCGGGCGACCTCCTCCACGCTCGCCCCGACGCAGACG
The DNA here is from genome assembly GCA_963787485.1 of uncultured Acidimicrobiaceae bacterium. Lineage (GTDB taxonomy): Bacteria > Actinomycetota > Acidimicrobiia > Acidimicrobiales > RAAP-2 > Bog-473. Next base: position 195,854 of record CAWBDF010000005.1, read on the forward strand.
GCCCGATCCCCGTCGAGGGGATGGGCGAAGGCCACGGTCGGGGTGAGCAGTCGCAGGCCGTGTCCGCTCAGATCGACCGCGGAGAAGGCCGGTGAGGCCATCAGGAGCGGGTGGACGGCGGAGCACACGTCGTGATGGAACCCTGGGAGGGTCAGTTGCGCCGTCCGGCACCCTCCACCCGGCGTTTCGGAGCCCTCGTAGACGTCGACCTTCAACCCGGCTCGCGCCAGGACCAGCGCGGCGAGGAGCCCATTGGGACCGCTGCCGACGACGACCGCCTCCGCTCGGCTCACCGACCTGTCACGGGTCCACCGTGGTCCCCTCCTCGGCCGCGACTACCGGGACGGGGCTCTCGGCGAACCGGTTGACGGTCTGTTCCACCTCGCGGTCGTCGCGTTCGGGTCGGTGATGGAACAGGGCCACGCGGCGGGCACCGGCGACGACGGCAAGGCCCACGGCGTACTCGGCAGCGGCGTGTCCGAACGAGCCTTCTGCCGCCACCTCCTCGGCGCGGAGGTGGGAATCGTGGATGAGGAGGTCGACGTCGCGCGCCAGATCGACGGCAGACCTCGTGGTACTCGCCGATGCCGTCGGGTCCGTCTCCCAGGGCGGTCGGACAGTGGTCGGGGATGTACGCGATGGTCGACCGGCCGTCGCTGACCCGGAACCCCACCGTGCGGCCGCCCTTGTGGGGCACGTCGCGGGCGAGAACGACGAAACCTTGGGCGTCGAAGCTCCCCTCAGGCAGGCACCCGAATCGCCACGTCCCGCGCAGCTGGGAAGGTTCGATGGGGAAGAAGGGCGGCGACATCATGCGGGACAGGAGAGCCTCGGGGTCGTCGGCGCCCTCGTCGCCCGGGAGCAGGAGCGTGACGTCGGAGTCGGGCCGGTCGCCGGCGGTGAAGAACGGAAGCCCCTGCACGTGGTCCCAGTGCAGGTGCGTCAGGAGCATCGTGCCCCGGAACGGTGCATCCCCGAGGAGGTCCGACAGTCGGCGGAGACCCGTACCGGCATCGAGGACGAGTGTGGGAGCCGTCGTCGTGTTGTCATGGTGTGTGAGCGCGACGCACGAGGTGTGTCCGCCGAAGCGGACGTACTCGGGACCCGGGGCCGGCGTCGACCCCCGGGTCCCGCAGAAGTGGACGCGCACGGGATCAGTCTCGCGCTGCGTCCTCGCGGCGATGGCCCGTCGCGAGCTCCTCGAGGTCGGCACGACTGAGGAGCTCGGCGTCGAACAGTGCCAACCGGCACGGCGTGACCGCCACGTTGGTCGACGTGCGACGCCCGCCTTCGAGGTGCGCCCGCTCGCCCAAGAGCGCGCCCGGCCCGTACTCGGCCAACCGCTCGCCGCCCCGCTCGACCCGTACGATCCCGTCCAGGACGAGCATGACGTCGCTACCGGGCTGCCCCTCTTCGAACAGGACGGTTCCCGCCGGGTGCTTCTCGACGCGTTTCTTCCCGCCTCCCTGCATCACCTGGGCCGAGAGCGACGATTCGAGCGCCGTTTCGACCGCGGCGACCAGCGCCTCGGAATCCTCGTCGCCCCACGGACTGTGCTTGCCGAACGACTTGCGGTACCAGTCCTTGAAGTCGGTGAGGCCGGACTTGTGCGAAAGGACGTTGTCGGCGCCGTAGACCCAGTGCCGGGGGAACCGACTGGCCCCGATCAGCGCGTGCTCGGCTCGGCCGTCCGCATGGAGGGTCAGGGACAGGGTGGTCCAGACGAGCGGCGCCTGCCATTGGACGAACGGCCGCCGGCGAACCCGTCGGGGAGCCGGCATCCCTGTGCGTCCGCCACAGGTCTGCACGAATCGAACCCAGCCGTCACCGCGTTCGGGCTCGCGTTGGATGTCGGGGAGTTGCACGGCCTGGAAGCGATGCGCCATCACGCCGAGCTTGACCAAGGTCGAGCCCATGAGGCCCCCACCCAGGTAGCCGCAGTCTGCGATGTGACCCGACCCGTCGACGGTGAGGAAGGCCCTGAGCTGGTTGGCGAACCGGAAGCGGTCATCGGCTTGGAGCTTCTGGACATCCATGCCCTCGGTGGGTGGCGGCGCGTCGTAGTGGGTGATGCCCGAGTCGAAAGCGAGGCGCTGGGCCCCTTCGATCGCCTCGGAGGGGATCCACGACAAGGAGGTGACCAGACCGTCGTGGCGAATGAGCGTCGGCGTCGTCATTGAGCCAGGGTGCACCCGGGCCGGACGAAAGACGAGTGTGGTGACAGCCCCTCACAGGTGTGCCTAGCACCACCGTTCTCGTGTGGGTTCCCACCTGGCCGGCGGGGCGTCGGTGTGAGAAGACTGTCCCGATGGGCGACGCCACCGAAGAAACGGGCACAATCTCGGTCTTTCTGGCCGACGACAACCTCATCGTGCGCGAGGGGGTCCGGGCCCTGATTGCGCGGCACGCGGACCTCCGCGTTGTCGGCGTCGCCGCAGACTACGACGAGGTCGTGCAGGGCACCACCGCGCTCGGCGCCACAGGTCTTGGTGACGGATATACGGATGCCACCGGATTTCAACCGGGAGGGGATCGACGCCGCGAAGGAGGTCCGCAAGCGGCATCCGGGCACCGGGGTGGTGATCTTGTCCCAGTACGACGACCCCGAGTATGCCGTCTCGCTGCTGGCCGAGGGTTCGGCCGGATACGGCTACCTCCTGAAGGATCACATCGCGCAGGGCGACCAGTTGGTCGACGCCATTCGCGCCGTGGCCAGTGGGGGCAACGCGCTCGACCCGGCCATCGTCGACGCACTGGTCCGCCCGGTGACCTCCGACGGCGGTCTGACGCCCGCCGAGGAGGAGCTGCTCGCCATGGTGGCCGAGGGCAAGCCGATCAAGGCCATCGCCGTCACCCGGGGTCTGCCTCCTGAGGCGGTCGACGCAGAGGTCGAAGCCATGTTCGTCAAGCTGGCCGAGGGGGTCTCGGCGGGAACGGAAGGCGCGCTGCAACGGTTGCGACTGTTGCACAAGGCGATCGTGGACAGGGAGGAGCAGGGAGAGACGCTGTCACGCTTGCTCCCAGGAGGCCTGGCGGAGAAGCTCAGGAGGGACGGACGGCACATCGGCGAGACGGAGAAGGTGATCGTGACGGTGCTCATGAGCGACATCCGGGGCTATTCGTCGATCGCCGAGCACGCCGACCCGAGCCAGCTGGCCGGCCAGCTGAACGCGGACCGAGCAGCCATGAACGAGGCCATCCTGGGCGAGAATGGCACGGTGATGCAGTTCGTGGGGGACGCCGTCATGGCGGTCTTCGGTGCGCCCTTCGCACAGGTGGACCACGCCGATCGGGCGGTGGCCGCCGCATCGGCCATGCACGAGAAGCAGGGCACGATCAACCGCCGCTGGCAGGACGAGGGGCTCCCGGCCTTCGGCCTCGGCCTCGGGCTCTCCACCGGCGAGGCCGCTGCGGCGCTCCTCGGCTCGGAGGAGCGCCTCGAGTACACCTTGGTCGGCGACACGGTGAACCTGTCGCAACGGCTCCAACAGCTGGCCGAGGCGGGAGAGACGGTCGTGTCGCAGGCCACGGTCGAGGCCTGGCACACGACGCGCTCGACCGTGGCCCTCCCGCCGCAACTGGTCAAGGGTCGCGAGACCAGTGTCGTCGCCTACAAACTGGTGAATGATGCGTGTCGACCGTCAGGTCGCAGCGTGAGAGAGGAAAGTTGAGCATGGACGCTCTGGTCGTGGACAAGGTTCGCAAGACCTTCGAAGCGGAGAACGCGCCGGTCCGCGCGCGCTCCGCGGCGCCAACCTCGTCGTGGAATCGGGAGAATTCGTCGCCCTGATGGGACCATCGGGCTGCGGGAAGTCGACCCTGCTCAACCTGGTGGCCGGTTTGGACGTGGCCGACGAGGGCACGATCACGGTGGCCGGCGAATTGGTCACGGGTCGTAGCGAGGACCAGCTGTCGCAATTGCGGCGACGTCACATCGGGATCGTCTTCCAGTTCTTCAATTTGTTGGAGGGGATGACGGTCCTCGAGAACGTGGCGTTGCCCGCGGTGATCGCGGGGCGCAAGCGGAAGGCGGCTGAGAGCCGTGCCCGGGATCTGCTCGACCTTCTCGGCATCGGTGACAAGGCGTCCACCGTGCCCGGGATGTTGTCAGGTGGACAGCGCCAACGGTTGGCCATCGCCCGTGCCCTGGCCAACGAACCCACGCTGCTCCTGGCCGACGAGCCGACCGGCGCTCTGGACTCAGAGGGTGGTCAGGAGGTCATTGAGCTCCTCAGCCGGTTGCATGCCGGAGGTCAGACGATCGTCTTGGTCACCCACGACGGAAACGTGGCCTCGGCGGCGGGGCGGATCGTGCGCATGCGCGACGGGAGGATCATCGCCGTTGATGACCCGGATCTCTCGCTGGCCGTCCCCGTCCAGTCCTAGGAGGACGACGTCGTGACCGTCGGCAGCGAGCTCGAGCTGGGGGTGGGCGATCAGACGATGGCCACGGCATCCGCCCCTCGATCGACGGCTGCCGGGCCGTTCCGACTCGTCCAGGTGGTCCTCTTCGCGCTGACCGTGGCGGGTGTCGTCGTGGGCCTGCGCGTGAGCGTCCCCGCCGGTACGGTCCCGGTCGAGTCCGTCGCCTTCGGCCTCACCCTCGTGTGGGCGCTGGTCGGCGTCGTCGACACCCGGGCCCGCGGGCGCCTCGGCTCGCGGGTTTCACCCTTCCACCTGCTGGCTGGGGTCGACGCCTTCATGGCCATGGTGGCGCTGACCGCGGGACGCATGGCCGACTCTGCCCATCCGACGGGCGGGGCGCGCGACGTCGCCACGCTCTCGGCCGTCCTGGTCACCGCGGTCTCCTTCCACTTCCTGCTCGCTCTTCCCGACGGCAGGCTGCGTGACTCGTTTCGCCGCACGATGGCCGTGGCGGGGTATCTCGGGGCGCTCGGAACCGGGTGCGCCTTCGCCGCCACCGGTCAGCCCTTCACCGTGGCCGACGGGGCCATCAGCTGGGCCATCGCCGGAGTCTTCGCCATCGCACCGCTGCGGGCTCGATACCTCGGGGCCATCGGGTACCACCGCGAGCGGATGGAGTGGTTCGGCATCGGCGCCGCGCTCGACGGCGACCTTGGCTCTCGTGGCGAGCGTGTTGCACCTGCTCGTCGGGTGGCCGGCGTCGCTCGGCGCGGTGGCGGCGGGTGCCACGGTTCTCGTTCCCCTCGGACTGCTGGCCGGTGAGAGCAGGAAGCTGAGCCCCCACGGCAGCCGGGTCCTCGTACAGGTCCTGGCCGTGTTGGGATTCGTCGTGGTCGTCTCGGCGATCTACGTCGTCGTCGTCGTCGGGCTCGGCCACGCGCCCAAGACGACGGGCGACAAGGAGGCGCTCGCCCTGGCCATGGTGGCGTCGGGCGTCGCCGCGCTGATCTTCGTGCCGGTGCGGGAGCGCTTCGTCGAATCGGCGACCCGCTTCGTGTACGGGTCGAGGGAGGCCCCTGACGAGGTGCTGCGGACGTTCGGGAGCCGCTTGACCCGGGCCATTCCCATGGACGAGCTGCTCCTCCAATTGGCCGAATCACTGCGCAAGACCATGGACCTCACGTCGGCCGAGGTGTACACGGGAAGCGGAGAGGTGCTCGATCGGACGGCCTCGGTGCCCGATCTCGGTCCGGGGTCGTTCGTCGTCTCGCCGCGTGAGCGCCCGGTCGTCACTCGCGCCGGGGTCTCGGGCACGGCGTGGGCCTCGGTCTGGCTCCCGTCGTTGCTGCTCGGGCGGGAGAACGAGCAAATCAGGGTGGCACCGGTCAGCCACGCGGGGGAGCTGCTGGGCCTCATTGTGGTGGAGCGAACCCAGATGGCCAGCGCCTTCTCGGAGGACGACGACCGGGTGCTCTCGGATCTGGCCCGGCAGGTCGGGCTGGCCCTGCACAACTCGCAACTCGATACGGCCCTACAGACCACGCTCGACGAACTGCGCAAACAGGCGGAAGCGCTTCGAGAGTCACGGGCCCGGATCGTGGCCAGCGGGGACGCCGAGCGGCGCAAGGTCGAGCGGAACCTGCACGACGGTGCCCAGCAGCATCTGGTGGCATTGGCCGTCAACCTCCGTCTGACCAGGGACATCATCGTCGACGATCCTGACGCCGGTCTCGAGATGCTCGACCAGTTGGCCGGCGAGGTCCAAGAGACGATTCAAGAGCTCCGCGAGCTGGCCCATGGGATCTACCCGCCGTTGTTGGTCGACAGCGGATTGGTGGAGGCGCTCCGGGCGGCGGCCAACCGCAATCCCCTGGCCGTGAACATCGTGACGGAGGGAATCGGACGCTACGGGTCCGAGACCGAGGCCGCGGTCTACTTCTGTTGTCTCGAGGCGCTGCAGAACGCGGCCAAGCACGCGACGGACGCCCGTGTGGAGGTACGGCTGTGGGAGGAGTCCGGAGGGCTCCTGTTCACGGTGTCCGACGACGGCCCCGGGTTCGACGTCGAGAAGGCACAGCGTGGGCACGGGTACGTGAACATGGCCGACCGCCTGGGCGCCATCGGCGGAACGGTCAGATGGGAGTCCGAGATCGGAAAGGGATCGCAGGTGCGCGGTTCGGTGCCCCTGGTGGAGGCCTCGCCGGCCTCGCCGGCCTCGCCCGCCTGAATGACGTGCGGCTGACGTGCGGCCGGGCTCAGACGGAGACGAAGTCGTGTGCGTCGCGCCCCTCCCAGAGCCGCCGAAGCGTGTCTGCTCCGAGATGCTCCTTGTTGAGGTAGGCACGGGCTCCGCTGCTGGCCACCTCGGGGGGGAGGTCGGCGGCGTCGTACGTGGAACACAGGATCACCACGACGTCGGGATGCCGTGACACCATGGTGCGGGCCGCCTCAATGCCGTTCATCTCCGGCATGTTGATGTCCATCAGCACCAGGGCGGGTTTGAGCTCCTCCTCGAGGCTGACCGCGTCGCTCCCGTTGGCCGCCTCTCCCACCAGCTCGAACTCCGCCGCCCGCTTGAGCACCGCCTTCATGGCGGCCCGGAAGGGGGCCTGGTCGTCCACGATCAGGACGGGGAGCTTGCCGCTCATTGCCTCATTCTCTCATGCCCGGCGGGCGGTCCACCGTGGTGCTGGCACCTCAGTCGCCCGGTGGTGGTGTCACCCGCCTCCGGGATCGCTCAGGTAGACGAGCACCGCCTTGACGCGTCGGTTCACGTCCCGTTCCTCGCTCAGCCCCAGCTTGGAGAAGATGGAGTTGGTGTGCTTCTCCACGGCTCGCTCGGAGACCTGCAAGGTGGCCGCGATGGCCGCGTTGCTCTTGCCTTTGGCCATCTCGCCGAGGATTTCGGACTCCCGGGGCGTCAGCCAGGAGAGGTCCGACTTCCGTCGTGACGACTTGGCCTCAATGAGCTCGTCCACGATCTGCGGATCGATCATGGAGCCCGACTGCGCCACCGTGCGGATGGCCTGCGCCAGCTCGTCGGCCCCGGCCACCTGCTCCTTGAGGAGATAGGCCCGACCGGCGGAACCGGTCTCGAGCAGCGCCAGGGCGTACGACGGAGTCTTGTACTGGCTGAGGACGACCACCCCGACCTCTGGCTTGTTCTCCCGCAGCCATGACGCCGCCTGAATGCCCTCGTCGGTGCCGGTGGGGGGCATCCGGATGTCGGTCACCACGACGTCGGGGGACTCCTTCTCGATCAACTCGAGGAGTTGGGGAAGATCGGCGGCCCGGCCGACCAGATCGAAGTCGGGCTGGCCCTCGATGATGCGTGAGATGCCCTCCCTGAGGAGGGCATTGTCCTCCGCCAGGGCCACCTTGATGCTCGACATGCGTGGGTACGGTAGCGCGGACGGCGAGGCCCACCCTCTTCGGAGCCCGGACGTGGTGGTGGCATCCCGCGTCGGCACCGGGTGGCACCCTTGGTCGGACAGCGGCCGCTCGGTGAGACTCAAAGCCGTGAGAGGGTTCTTTGACAGAGGATCAGCCCCGTGATCAAACGGAGGGTTGGCCTGGCCAGGTACCGGATGCGCTCGACGGTCCGGGACCGGTGGGCCGGGTATCTGTCCGTGATCATTCTGATCGGCCTGGTCGGTGGCCTCGGCCTCGGCAGCCTGGCTGCGGCGCGGCGGACACAGTCGTCGTTCTCGGTCTTCGTGGCGGCCACCAACCCGTCGGACTTTCAGGTGTCGATCTACTCGGGTGGTACGGGCGGTTCGAACCTCGGCTATTCGGCGTCCTTGACTCGGGAGATCAGCCGGCTGCCCGGGGTCCGCCACGTGGCGGCCGGCTTCGTCGCGATCGGCGCGCCGCTCACCGCCGACGGTGCCCCGCGCATCCGCGTCACCGGGCTGGCGTACCCCGTGGCGAGCGTCAACGGGCTCTTCTTCACCCAGGACCGCCTGGCGGTGAACCAAGGCCGACTGGCCAACCCACGACGTCCCGACGAGATCGTCATGGCACCCGTGGTGGCCAAGTTGCTTGGGTTCCATGTCGGGCAGGTGATTCCCTTCGGGTTCTACTCGGACGCCCAGCAGAACCTTCCCCAGTTCGGGACCAAGGCCGTGCCGCCAGCATTGCGGGTGAACATGAAGCTCGTCGGCCTGGGCTCGTTGAGCTCGGAGATCGTCGAGGACGACGTCGACACGCTGCCCACGTTTCTCCCGTTGACCCCGGCGTTCGCCAAGGAAGCGTTGGCCGTGAATGGGTTGTCGGGAGCGCTGACGTTCGGTATACAGACAGCGGGTGGTGCGGGCACTGTGCCGCTGGTCGAGCGCGAAGTCGCGCGCCTGGCCCCGCCCGGCGTCCAGGTCACCGATCATGCCCTGGTGCCGGTCCTCGCCAAGGCTGACACCGCGCTGAAGCCCATCTCCATCGCCTTGGGTGTCTTCGGGGCGATCGCGCTCCTCGCTGCCGTGCTCATCGCGACGCAGCTGATCGCGCGCCGCCTGCGCGCCGACCGCGAGGACCTACGGATCCTCCGCGCCCTCGGCGCGGATCCGGCGGACACGGCGTTGGACCACTTGATCGGTTTGGAGGGCGCGATCGCCATCGGATCGGTCGTCGCCGTCATCGTCGGCTTTGCCCTCTCCCCGATTGCGCCATTGGGCCCTGTCCGTGCGGTGTACCCCGATCGCGGATTCTCGTTCGACTGGACGGTTCTCGGGTTCGGCTTCGTCTTCCTGATGGTGCTCCTCGGCTCCATCAGCGTGCTCCTGGCCTACACGACCGCACCCCATCGGGTCTTCCTCCGGCGCGGTGTGCGCCAGACGACGGGGGCGCGGGTGGTGGGCTTCGCGGCGCATGCCGGCCTCTCGGCCTCCGGCGTCGTCGGAGTCCGTATGGCGCTTGAGCCGGGGGAGGGCCGGGCCGCGGTGCCGGTGCGCTCTGCGTTGTTGGGCTCCATCATGGCGGTCGCTCTCGTCGTCACGACCTTGACGTTTGGTAACAGCCTGCAGACGCTGGTCTCCAATCCGCCGCTCTACGGGTGGAATTGGACCTACATCCTCAACCCGGTTGGGGCCGGTGGCGGAGAGGTCCCACAGGTCGCCTTGTCGATGCTGAAGCACGACAAGGACGTTGCGGCGTTCTCCGGCACCTCCTTCAACAATCTCGAGTTGGACGGCCAGGAGGTCCCCTTCCTGATGGAGAGCGACAGGGCCGCCGTGACGCCACCCATCCTCACGGGGCACGGGCTCGGACCGGGCGGCATCGTGCTCGGCGCGGCCACCGTGGCCGGGTTGCACAAGCACCTGGGCCAGTACGTCACGATCTCCTTTGGTGTCCCGGCTGACGCCCCCGTCTACATCCCGCCGACTCGTCTGCGGATCGTGGGTACGGCGACGTTGCCCGCGATCGGGTTCGCCAGCACGGTCTCCGACCACACCTCCATGGGCACGGGCATGCTCATCCCGTACCAGGTGCTGCCGAAGGCATTCATTGCCGCCATCGACATCGGACCGGACCCAGCTCTCAACGGGCCGAACCTCGTCCTGGTCAGGATCCGGACGGGTGTTCCCCCGGCCACTGCGTTGGCTGGCCTCCATCGTGTGGTCGAGGCGGCCGACCGGGCCTTTGCGGCCGAGCCGGGAGGCTCCGCCGGCAATGCCATCGTCGTACAGGGAGTTCAGCGTCCGGCCGAGATCGTCAACTACAAGTCCATGGGCCTCACCCCGGCGTGGCTGGTCTCAGGGCTGGTGGCGGGAGCCGTCGTCGCCCTCGCACTCACCCTCTTCTCGTCGGTCCGCCAGCGCCGGCGTGACCTGGCGCTGCTGAAGACCATGGGCTTCGTCCGCCGCCAGCTGGGCGCGGCGGTGGCCTGGCAGGCCAGCGTGGCCGCGGTGATCGGCATCGCGGTGGGGATTCCTCTCGGCATCGTGGCCGGGCGGTGGCTTTGGAACCTCTTCGCCGAGCAGATCTACGCCGTGCCGTACCCGACGGTGTCGGTGCCTTCAGTCATTCTGGTGGCCGTGGGCGCGCTCGTACTGGCCAATTTGGTGGCGGCGTTCCCAGCCAGGCAGGCGGCGCGCACCCCCACGGCGCTCATGTTGCGAGGGGAGTGACCGCCGGTCGCTGACGATGCGCCCTACTTCTTCGGAGTGAGTGCCACCTTCAAGTGTTGGAGCGCGGCATCGAGCTCCGCGGCGCGATTGCGTTTGGCCAGATCGGCCGCGGCCAGCTGCTCGCCCGTGGGGTGCTGGCCACCCGAGCGCATCAGATGGTCGGCCGCTATGGCGAAGGCCAACCCGCGCAGGCTCTCCGCGGCCCGCAGGCACAGCGCCGCATGTGCTTGGTCGGGCGCATTGGTGGCGCCCCGTTCGAGGCCCTGGACGGCCTCGTCGACCTGAACCGCGACCGCGGCACGCCGCCGCTCGTCGTCTTCAGGTGTCTGTGACAGCGCCAGGTCACGAGCCAGCTCGGCGGCGGCCATCGACGGCATCATGGCGCGTTCCCAGTCCGCTTCGCGGCCCTGCCGTCGAGTGCGCGTGATGAGCAGGACCACCCCGATCGCCACGAGGGCCACGGCCAGGGCCAGGAGGATCCAGGCCCAGGCACGTGAGGTCGAGGACGGTGAGGTCGTGGTCACGGTCGTCGTGGTGGGATGCGACGTGGTGGTGGGATGCGACGTGGTCGTCGTCGTGCTGGTGGGCGGTCGCGTCGTGGTGGTCGTCGAGGTGGTGGACGTCACCGGCACCGTGGTCGTGGTCGTGCTCGGTGTGCTCGACGAGGTGGTCGTGGTGTCCTGGGCGCCCGCGATACCGCCCAACGCGGCCCCCAGGGGAAGCGCGACGAGGACGAGTGTCACGGCGACGAGGCGACGTCGGGCCCGGGGCGACATGGGGGCAGCCTAGGGTCCGAGCGAGGTCCGGAGCGGGGACCGTCTCCGTGGCTATCTGGCCTAATTGGGCTACTTCGACTACTTCGGCGCTGGTACCGTCACCCGGCGACCGGGAGCCAGGAGCTTTCCGACCGGGCCCTGCAGCGCCTTCTCGAATTGGTCCCGGCGGTGCGTGACCGAGATGCCGTCCCAGTACCGCCCCCCGTAATAGAACTGATCACGGATGCGTCCCTCCACCGTGAAGTAGCCGGCCCGTTCCCCCGAGGCGAAGTTCTCGAAGGCGATGCCGACCGTCTCCATGATGATCATCCTGAAGTCCCAGCCGTAATAGACGTAGCGCGCCAGCCCCATGAACGCCTCAATGCCGAGTCCGCGGCGGTGTAGGCGCGGATGCATGACCACGGCGGCATGACAGAAGCGATGCCGGAAGTCGGCGTTGTACGCGACGACGAGTCCCAGCACCTCTGAGGAGCCACGTGGGCTGACGACGAACTGGCACAGGACGCCCGGATAGAGCTGCTTGAGGAACTCGTCGTAGCTCGGTGTCGTGCCACGGAAGCGCCATTGGAACGTGACGTCGGGGTCGCTCGAGAGCCGGTACAAGGGCGCGTGGTCATCGGTGGTGAGCATGCGCAGGTGAAGTCGGCGGGTCTGAAGGCTGGGAGACAGCCGGGCTTCCGCATCGTGGGCGCCCGGGTGGTTCATCGTCGTCCGTCACTCTCGTAGGGGAGGTGCGCCAGGGCGCAGTACTGCAGGTAGGCGTCTCGCACGGTAGAAATCTGCAACAGCAGCTCGATGGGCATCACGACGTCTCCACCCACCGCGTCCTCGAGCGCCACGACGAGGTCGACCGCACCCACCGAGTCCATCCCCAAGTCCTCGACCAGGTCGTCGTCCTCGGTTATCTCGTCCGGGCTCCAATCGATCTGGGCCACGAACCAGTCGATGAATTCGGGAAAAGACATCACCTCGGATCGAGTGTTCGACGTCGACATGCTTCCTCCCGTGCCGACCTTTCGGCCGATGGCGGCGACAGTACCAGGGTGCCCGATCCTCAACCCGAGGCGATCAGCGGCAGCTGGCCGTCGGCCCACAGCGCACGCAGGTGGTTGCGTCGGACCTTCCCGCTGGGCGTCTTGGGCAGCGTCCCCCGTTCGATGAACACGACGGCCGAGGGAGTGGCGGCGAACCGACCGGCCAGGAGCAGACGGATCTCCCGCGCGCCCGATTGCAGATCGGCCGCCCCCATCCCGGCCCGGCGGGGCTCGGCGATCACGACGTAGCGACGTCCACCGTCAGGAATGCAGGCGACGTTCCCGGGCCGGCACGCGGGATGGGTCGCCGCCGCGGCGTCCAGGGCCCTCGCGTCGACGTTGCGGCCCCCGATCACGAGCACGTCATCGGTGCGCCCCACCACGAAGACCGATCCCGCGCGTACCGTCCCGAGGTCGGCGGTGTGGAACCAGCCGTCGTCCGTGAGCGGAGGTGTCTCGCCGCCGACGTACCGGCTGAGCAGTGACGGGCTGCGCACCTCGAGCTCACCGAGCGTGTCGCCGCCAGTGACCCGGACCTCGGTGTCGGCGATGGGGGGCCCGCAGGAGACGACTTCGGTTCCGCCCTCGCCGGTCTCCTGCCACACGCCGGCGGCGAGGGAATCCGTGTCCACCCGAACCGAGGACCACGGGACGGTCATGGGATCGATGCTCACGGCGAGCGTGGCCTCGGCCATTCCGTACCCCGGGCACACGGCGGTGGGGGAGAGACCAACCTCCCGAGCCATCCCGTCGAACTCGCGGACCACCTCGGCCGCAATCGGCTCGCTCCCCACCACGAAGCTGCGAAGTGAGGAGAGGTCGACGGACGACGACCTCAGGGACCGCGCCGCCAGACGGAGTGCGAACGGTGGGGCCGTGGTGGAGGTCGCCCGATAGTCCGTGCAGGCGCGCATCCAGATGGTCGGATCAGCCAGGAACGCTTCGGGAGCCATGAGCACCAGGTCGGTCGGGGCCGTCCAGGGGGGATTCACCGAGCAGATGGCGTACAGGGCCAGGCCGATGAGACCCATGTCGTGGGAGAGGGGGAGCCAGCTGCAGACCACGGCGCCGTCAAGCGGTGGAAGATGGTCGTACATCGACCGCAGGTTGGCGTCAATGGCGTCGAGGGTCAGCGCAACGCCCCTCGGCTCCGCGGTGCTGCCCGACGTGAACTGCACGAAGTTGCCCGGTGTGTCCATGTCGGTCCGGGCCCCTTCCGACGGCCAGCCGTCGAACGGACGGACGGGCACCGAGGCGGAGGAGAGGAGGCCAACGAGACCGGGATCGCACAGGAGGCTGGTGGCGCCGGTGAGCCCGCACATGCGGTCGATCTGGGCCAGGTACTCGCCGCCGTCCATGCCGCGAGCCGGGTGGGGCACCGAGACGAGGTTCGTTCCCGAGCTCAGCGCCCCGAAGAAGACAGCCAGGCAATCGTGCGACGCGCTCGAGCAGCGCGGCAACGGTGCCTCCCATTCCCCCGATGTCCTGGAGCCACCGGCCCGCCCTCCGGGCGTTGCCGCCAAGATCGGCCAGCGTGAGCGGCTGGGACCCGTCCGACAGGCAGTGGACCCGGGCCCGGGCGGCACCGGGCGCAAAGAGCGCACGCATCAGCAGGCTCATGGCGCGCCGACCCTACCCGTCGCGTCCACGCCCCGATTCTGGGTGCGGGGGAGGGCCGGCCCGCTACCCTCCCGGACGAGACCGCGTAGGGCGAGGAGGGATCAGTGGAACTGGACGTGCATGTGATGCGCTTCACCTGGCCCGGGGAGACCCCGGCCATTGGCCCGACGCTCACGTCATTGGTGCGGACGGCGGAGGATATCGGGGTGCGAACACTTTCGGTCATGGACCACTGGTTCCAGATGGAGATGCTCTGGTCGGTCGACGAGCCGATGCTCGAGGGCTACACGACTCTGGCGTTCGCCGCCGGCAAGACGGACCGGCTGCGGTTGCGGCTGTTGGTGGGTGGGGTGACGTACCGACACCCGGGACTCTTGGCCAAGACGGTCACGACGCTCGACGTGCTCTCCGGGGGGCGGGCAGAGTTGGGGTTGGGAGCGGCCTGGTTCGAGCGAGAGCACCGGGGCCTGGGCGTGCCGTTCCCGCCGCTGCGCGAGCGCTACGAGCGACTCGAGGAGACCATTCAGATTTGCTTCCAGATGTGGAGCCCCGACCACGGCCCCTACGTCGGCACCCACTACCAACTGGCCGAAACACTGTGTTCCCCGCAGCCCGTCAGCTCACCACGGCCGCGGCTGTTGATCGGTGGAGGGGGCGAGAAAAAAACGCTCAGGCTCGTGGCGACCTACGCCGATGCGTGCAACCTCATCGGAGACCCCGAGACCGTCGGCCACAAGGTAGAGGTCCTGCGCCGGCACTGTGCGGACGTGGGTCGCGATCCTGCCGAGATAGAGGTGACGGCACTGTCGCAGTTGCCCGACGACACCGCTGACGACGCCGTTCTCCGCGAGGCAGAGGCCTTCGCACAAGCTGGGGTCCGAACCCTCGTCGTGGGATCCGCAGTCTCCGATCCGGTCCGTCGGCTCGAAGAAAAGTGGGCCCCCCTCGTCAAGAGGCTCGCCCAGATCGGCTGAGTCACACAGGGAGTCATCTGCCCGAGCCCGCGGGCCTGTTCCGTGCCCAATCCCCAGGTCCATTATCTTGCTTTCCCGGGCCGCTAGCTCATCCGGAAGAGCAGGGGACTTTTAATCCCAAGGTGCCGGGATCGAGACCCGGGCGGCCCACGATCGTCGTGTTTTGGTCCGGTTGATCCTGGACAAAACAGGTCTGCCTGATCCTGGACGCAGGTCCGGGTGATGCTTGACAGAGTTCCGGTTGATGCTTGACACCTCGGCCCCACCGTCCCTTGCTCATGCAAGGAGGTGGCCGAGTGCTTGTGGAGCTCAGCAAGGTGGAACAGCGTTACGACGCCGTCTTGGGGGTCATTCGAGACGGCTACTCAATCAGCGAGATCGCCCAGGCCTACGGGGTCTCGCGCCAAAGCGTCCATGCGTGGTTGGCCCGCTATGAGGCAGGCGGGCTGCCGGCTTTAGGCGATCGGAGCCATCGGCCCAGGACCTCACCGCTGCAGATGGACCCCACGGTCGAGGCCCGGGTGCTCGAGCTTCGCCGCCACCACCCCTCGTGGGGCAAGGTGCGTCTGCGTTACCAGCTCGAACACGAGGGGACAGCACCGGTGCCCTCCCTCTCGGCCATCTACCGGTCCTTGGTGCGTCACCGGCTCATCGAACCCAAGGAGCGGCGTAAGCGTGTCCCGACCTATAAACGCTGGGAGCGGGGCCGGCCCATGGAGCTGTGGCAGATGGACGTGGTGGGCGGGGTCCTCTTAGACTGGCCTGACCCCCTGAGATCGGTCCACCCGTGAACTGAGCCCGTTGCCCAGACTGCTGGGCGAAAGGGAGGATGTTCACGATGGCAAGACGCAGGCACACGCCTGAGCAGATCATTCGCAAGCTCCGTGAGGCCGATCGGCTGCTCAACGAGGGTGAAGACGTCGCTGCGGTCTGTCGGCACCTGCAGGTGTCCGAGCAGACCTATCACCGGTGGCGCAACCAACACGGGGGGATGAAGGCCGACGACGCCAAGCGACTCAAGGAGCTCGAGCGCGAGAACGCACAGCTCAAGCGCCTGGTCGCCGACAAGGAGCTCGAGAACCTCGCCTTGCGGGAGATCGCCTCGGGAAAATGGTGAGCCCGTCGCAGCGACGTCGTGCCGCGCACATGCTCCAAGAGCGGCTCGGCATCTCGCAGCGACGGGCGTGCCAGATCGTCGGCCAACACCGCTCCACCCAGCGGCATCGACCCACCCATGGCGACCCCGATGCCGATCTGCGCCGAGCACTCCGAGATTTCGCCCGCCATCACCCACGCTGGGGCTATCGCCGGGCCCACGCCGTGCTCGCTCGGGAGGGCCACGCCCACAACCGTAAGAAAGTCCAGCGTCTGTGGCGTGAAGAGGGCCTGCGGGTCCCGCCGCGGCGCCACAAGCGCCAACGCCTCGGGATCTCCTCGACCCCAGCAGACCGGCTGTCAGCGACCCACCCCAACCACGTCTGGGCCCTCGACTACCAGTTCGACGTGACCAGCCTCGGCCGGACGCTCAAGATCCTGCACGTGACCGACGAGTTCACCCGCGAATCGCTCTGCGACCTCGTCGCCTCCTCGATCGACGCCGATCGCACCGTCGAGGTCCTCGACCAGCTCGTCTTCGAGCGTGGGGCACCGGAGTTCATCCGCATGGACAACGGCCCCGAGCTCACGGCTCACACGCTGCGCGACTGGTGTCGCTTCACGCGCACCGCCACCAGCTACATCGACCCCGGCAGTCCCTGGCAGAACCCTTGGGTCGAGTCCTATGGCTCGAGGATGCGCGACGAGCTGCTCGCCATCGAACAGTTCGACACCCTGCTCGAAGCCCAGGTCCTTGTCGCCGACTGGCGCGAGGAGTACAACACCTACCGACCTCACTCGGCCCTCGGCATGCTCACGCCTGCCGAGTTCGCGGTCCGATGGAGGGACGGAAGACCGCTTCAGCTCACGTAACGGGTGGGCCAATCAACGGGGTCCGGTCAGTCTGCCCCTCTCCCGTGCTCGCGACAGTTGGCGCACAGGCACTTCGGTGACATTTAGAGACTGGCTGGTGTGGCAGCATCCGGGCTGCGAGTTCGGCCGGCTAACCGCCTCGATAGTGCCGCGGCAAAGCAAACGCGTACAGGTTGCCTGCACTCACGGAGTAAAGCACCCCATCGGCGACTGTAAGGGGAGAGAAGCTGTTGATACCAGTTGGCGAACGCGCCACGACTCCGCCAGAAAATGCGTTGAGCCGCGTAGACACTGCCATCGTCGCCCTCGACGTAGGCCACGCCGTCTCCGAACACGGGTAGGGACTGGCTCGGAAAGGTCCAGAACGTGGACCCCGTCTTTTGGTCGAGCGCCCAGAGAGTGTTGCCGTTGAGCAGCGCGTAAGTGATGTGCCGACCTCCGGTCAGACCATCAACGACGCCGGTGTTGCTGTCTGTCCACAATGCCTTACCCGAACCGCGATCGACGGCAGCGATGAAATCGTTAGGCAAGGAGCCAGAAGTAGTAGCCGCGAAGATAACCGATCTATCCGTGACCACCAGAGGGGCATTGGGGTATTCCGAAAGATCTTGGCTAATTTCAAACCAGATTTGCACGCCTGTAGTGGCACTGTGAGAAAAAATAGCTGGTCGTGGGATAATGAGAGGGGAATAGGTACCTGAACCTGATGCGTAAAGAACTCCACGCTGGACGACAAAATTTGGGCCCGGACCAGTGACACCCCAGAGAAATGATCCAGACCTAGCGTTGAGGACTTCCACCCTGTAGTGAATATCGAGACCACATGGGCAAACAAGATACTCTTCGAGATACTGTGAAGAGTGTCGAGGGCCAAGCCACATCTCTGCAGGAACAGTTCGTACTGTCCGAAATTGTCATTCCTACGCCGGAGGCTGATGGTCTCGATACGCCGTACTGGGAAGGGCTACGTCGGGAAGAGTTGCTCGTGCAGCGTTGTCGCGCATGTCGCTGGCAGTGGGGTCCCGAGTGGATCTGTTACGAGTGCCACACTTGGGACCTCGGCTGGGAGCAGGTACCAGAGGTCGAGGGACGGTATACAGGTGTCCTCTACTCTTGGGAGCGCGTGTGGCACCCCACGCATAGCGACCTCGCACGTTCGGTCCCCTACGTCGTCTTGATGGTTACCTTGGAGACTGCTGGCGGTGTCCGCATGTTCGGCAATCTTCTCGGGGATCCGTGCGACGAGATTGCAATCGGTACGACGCTGCAGGCCTGCTTCGAGCATCACGAAGCATTCACGCTTGTTCAATGGGCGACAGCGGCAACAACGCGTGCGGATGAGGTCAGGTGGAGAGGCCTCGTTCGTGCCCCAAGGAGGAGCAGTGAACGCGTCACATCGAATTGAAGAAAACAAGACTGCCGTCTGGCGTTTGGTTGAGGAAGGCTTCAATGGTGGCGATCTTGGCGTCACCGAAGAAGTCTGTGACCCCATGTGTGTGAATCCAAGTTCGATCATCGCGGTGCCACGCGGGCCTCGCAGTATCGGAGTCCACATTCTGAACGCCCGCGCCAACATGACTAAGGAGAGTCGGCTAGAGGTCATTGACGCCGTGGGCGAGGGGAACGAAGTGGCGTTGACCTGGAGAACCGCAGGACGCCGTGGGTCCGGCTATATGGGTCTGGAACCCACAGACGATCACGAGGGATCAGCGTGGGTTGTCGGATTCTGGAGATTCAACGACGATGGCAAGCTCGTCCGGTGGGACGCGGCTTGGGAACCTGTACGACTCTTGGCGAGTAGTGGGTTCTTCGAACCGACCAACGCGTACACGAAGGAACACGCATCCGAAGAGACACGCAAAGTGGCGGACCTGAGTCAGCTCGGTGAGATCAATGAGACACGGAGCAGGTTCTTCCCAAACCTTCCGACTCGCGGTGAGATCGTCCAACATCACCCCGCCGACGCAGCACAGAGGGCGAAAGTCCGAGAGATCGTAAGTTCATTGCTCGCGGCCGAATTCGGCTGCCAGAGCACCGACCTTCAAGAACATGTTGCCGACGATTGCGAATGCTCCTTTGCCGACCATCCGCACAGTATCGGACCGGATGGGTTCGCAGCCCGAGCTGACAAGTTCGCAGAGTCGTTTAGCAACGCGATCATCGAGATCGGTCGCACGGTCGTCGAGCATGATCGATTTGCGGCGGCCTTCACCGTGAGTGCGACCCACACTGGCGACTATCTCTCGCTGGAGCCATCCGGTCGCGACATTTCCGTAACGGGTGCTCTCACTGCGCGCTTCGATGGTGAGCGAGTGACCCGTTGGATTGAAGTGCTCGACCTACTTACTCTCTTGAGGCAGCTTGCGGCCCTCGGAGCGTTCGTGCCGTGTGCCTACCAAGCGTTCTCATTGTGAGTGAGGTCTATGCGTGATATGCAGACGCAAGAAGTTCCGAAACGCCAGGGAGTCCAATGAATACCGATCCGGATCCCATCTTTCTCGAGGTGTTCCGCAATGAGCTGATCAGCATCTTGGAGGAAATGGCTATCTGTGTACAGAAGACTGGCCGGTCTCCGATGTTGCAGTCAGGAGAAGTGGGTGTCGCGATCGCGGACCGCAAGGGCCGGCCAATTGGACTCGGAAAGGCATATGTCCTGGTCGTCGGCTACTACCTGAGTGTCATGGAAGCCGTGCTCGAACGCTGGGGCGACGATCTACGGGCCGGCGACGTAATTATGTGCAACGACCCGCATGAGGGTGCATCACATAAGCCAGATGTGTTTGTGGTGAAGCCGGTATTTCTCGATGAAGAATTGGTTGCCTTCACACTTGGTTATTCACACCAGAACGACGTCGGTGGCCGATTTCCCGGCGGCTTTTCGAACCTCGCATTAAATACCTATGACGAAGGTATCCATGTACCGAATCTGAAGATATACGAAGGGGGTGTTCGTAACGATGGAATGCTGGATCTCCTACGTGCGAATATCCGTAGTGGACAAGACTTCGTAGCCGACCTCGAAGCAAAGGTCGCGGGATGTGGGCGTGGTGAAGAGGAGTTGCAGGAACTCTTCAGAAAGTACGATCCCGAACGGGTGAACGCATCCTTCGATTTCTTGTATGACTACGCAGAAATTGAGGCTCGGGCTTTCATTCGATCCATGCCCGACGGGGAGTACAAGTCTGAACTCATCGTGTTGGATCACACCGATGACGATGGCGACACGCGAGTAACGCTGCGGGCTTCGCTGATTATCGAAGGCGATGAGATGACCGTTGACCTGTCTGAGAATCCGGAACAGGTCGGCCGAGCCATCAACAATCCATGGAACAACACTTTAGCTGTCGTGTACAAGGCGATCTACCAGATTGTCGACGTCGAGGTACCATTCAGCGAAGGCTTCGCGCGACCGATCAAGGTGATCGCGCCTTCCGGTACGATTTTGAATCCAACCTTTCCCGCGGCTGTAGGCGGCCGCGCTTCGATCTTCCTCGGCCTGCAACGATTGGTGTTCATGGCACTGGCGCAAGCGGTGCCAGAACGCGTTCCAGTTCCATCGAGTCTTGTCGACCTCGTTCACATGAATGGTGTGCGGCCTGACGGCTCGTCATTCAGCGCGATCGATGTGGTCTGGAATAGTTGGGGCGCTCGTCCGACCAAGGATGGCATCGACGGCGCAGGGGAAGCTGCTCAGGCTGCGGCGTCGGTCGAGATCCAAGAGCGCTACGCGCCGGTGGTTATCGAGGAAGTGTGTCTTCGTGCCGACACCGGCGGTCCAGGACAGTTCCGAGGTGGCGATGGAATCGCCAAGCAGTATCGCTTCCTCCAGGACGCAGAGATCACGCTCCGTACGAACTCGTTTGCTGCTGAACCGTTCGGACTCGGGGGCGGTAGGGGTGGCGCACCCGCCCGGAACATCCTCATGAAGGAGTCCGGGGAATCGGTTGAGCTGCCTGCAGAGATGTACCTCCACTTGGACGTGCAGAGCGGAGATCGGATCCGTCATGAGTGTGGAGGTGCGGGCGGTTTCGGCGATCCTCGAAAGCGAGACCCATCGCTGATCGCTGCGGATCTTGCCAAGGGTCGGATAACACCAGAAGCGGCGCTGCGTGACTACGGCTTCACTGCCTCGGGGGAATATTCAGCGCGAGGAGTCGACAATCAAGACGGCCGGTTCGGACATTGAGCAGAAGGAGCAATCGTGCGGGTAGCAGTTGATATCGGAGGGACATTCACTGACATCACATTCTCGGATTCCGGAACCTTCAAATCAACGAAGGTGCTCTCCGTACTTGACGAGGTCGGTAACCGGATCTCGCAAGTCCTGAACCAGACCCATGAACCGGCCACAGTCGAGGCCTTTGTTCATGCCACAACGGTGTGCTCTAACGCAATCATTGAGCGCAATCTTCCGCGGGCGGCGTTCGTAACGACCGCAGGTTTCCGTTCACTGTTGGAACTCCGCGATCAAAGGGGACCTTTGGACTATGCGATGGACTGGGAGCGTCCCGAACCACTGATACCTTTTGACCTGTGCTTTGAATTGGAGGAGCGCATCGAGGCTGATGGCAACATCAACCAGGCTCTCGCCGTAGGCGATATCGAGGCGCTCATTACGAAACTTCGTGCCGCGAAGGTGGAGAGCATAGGTGTGTGCCTTATTAACGCATATGCAAACCCAGTGCACGAAGAACTGGTCAGTCACCATCTTCGCGACCAACTCGAAGGCGTCACGGTATGCGTCTCGTCCGATATCGATCCCCTAATTCACGAATACTCCCGTGCGTGCACGACCGTCATAAACGCTGCGCTCATACCAGTTGTCAAGGAATACCTGGACAAACTTGAGGTGCATCTGCGCCCTTACAGCGAGCAGCTGCGAATCATGCAGTCGAACGGCGGCACAGCTCCCTCACGCCTTGCCCGACTACGTCCGATTGGCATGATCGAGTCTGGACCAGCAGCTGGGGTTCTCGCCGCAGCTCGCATTGCGGAGGTGCTCGACATCAACGCAGTGCTCTCGTTCGACATGGGTGGCACCACGGCAAAGGCCTGTCTTATCGAACATGCTCGTCCTCTGGAGAATCCTGGTATGGAGGTAGCGGGAGACGGCGTCAGTAGTCGGCCCGGCGTGAGCGGCGGGTTTCCCGTCCGAACCCCATCACTCGATATCGTCGAGGTTGGCGCAGGCGGCGGCAGCATCGCCTGGATCGATCGGAGCGGTGCGTTGCGCGTCGGTCCAAGTAGTGCAGGTGCCCAGCCGGGACCGGCGTGTTATCAACGAGGTGGCACGCAGCCGACCGTGACCGATGCAAACGTGGCTCTCGGTTACATCAATCCAGAGATGATCGCGGCTCGCACGCTGCCTATTGACCGTGATCGCGCACTCGCCGTAATCAATGAACAGATTGCTGAACCTCTTGGCCTCAACATCTTTGATGCTGCGTTAGGGATCTTGGACGTCGCCAACGCAACAATGGTCAGAGCTTTGCGAGCCGTATCGACGGAGCGCGGTAGAGATATCCGTGAGCTGACGCTCATGGCGTTCGGTGGGTCGGGACCAGTTCATGCTGCAACGCTCGCGGACCGGGTGAACCTCCGGAGCATTGTGATTCCGCCGGTCCCGGGAGTGTTCAGTGCGCTCGGCCTGCTGCTAGCCGACGATCGCTTCGATTACCTCGGTAGCTTTGAGTCACCCCTGACCAGCATCAAAGCGCAGGAGATCGACGAGATGAGTGAGCGGCTGATAGAGGCTGCGCGTCGTGACGTGTTGGGGGATTCGGCCATACTGTCCGGCGGTAGTGGGCTCCAGATCGAAACGTCTCTTGACCTGCGCTATGCGCTCACTTCCAGAACGTTGAACGTGCCGATCGATCAGAATGCCACCTTCGATCCAGAGGCCATTCGCAAGCAGTTTACAGAAATGCACTTTCGCAATTTCGGATTCGAGGGTGCGGGTGAGTTGATCTTGGAGTCCCTGCGTATCCGTGCCACCGCGAACTCGGGCGAGCCTCTCCGACCCGAGGCTTTATCAAATCGGTCTTCTGACGCCGAGGCTCGACCCCGCAAGGCCTACTTCAGGGAGTCCGGTATGGCTGACACGCGAATCCTCTTACGGCAAGACCTGAATGGAACCGAATTGGGGCCAATCATTGTTGAGGACGACACGACCACGCTCGTCGTTCCCCCGACGTGGGCCGTGCGGGAGGCACCTTACGGCTGCCTTGCACTTCAACGTGTTGAGAGCATTTGAGATTCAGGAGAAGAGCGTGACCATCGATCTTCTCATCCGAAACGGATTCGTCATTGACGGTAGCGGGAGACCCGGCCGGATTGCGGACCTCGGGGTTTCCGCCGGCAAGATCGTAGGCGTCGGGGAGGATTGTGGCTCCGCAACCCGAGTGATGGACGCAGACGGCCTTGTCGTCGCACCAGGGTTCATCGACGTACACACGCACTATGACGCTCAAGCGTTTTGGGATCCGATGCTGACTCCTTCGTCGCTGCATGGAGTTACGACGATCGTGGGTGGCAATTGCGGCTTCAGCATTGCACCCTTGAGCCCCCATTCAAGTGAGTATGTCCCTCGAATGCTTGCGCGCGTTGAGGGCATGCCTATCGAGTCGTTGCTTGCTGGTGTCCCTTGGGACTGGTCATCGACGGGCGAGTTTCTTCAACGCCTCGATCGCCAGCTCGCTCTCAACAGCGCCTGGTTGATTGGGCATTCGGCGCTCCGCGGATGTGTGATGGGACCTGACGCTGTCCTCGATTGCGACACCCGAGCAGCTTTGCGAAATGGAAACGCTGCTTGAGGCCGGACTCGATGCCGGAGCTTTGGGATTCTCGTCGACATGGGCACAAACGCACAACGACCACAATGGCAATCCCGTTCCCTCTCGGTGTGCTCCAGTCGAGGAGCTTCTTGCGCTCAGCACCGCGACAGGACGCCATGCGGGGACGACCATAGGTTTCATCGCTACGTCGGGAGAATTTCAGCGACGAAGACATTGTGACGATGGCTGCGATGAGCCGCTGTGCGAACCGCGTACTGCACTGGAATTCGCTCAACGTAACTAGGAATAACGAAGCGTTCGTCGACCGGCAACTTGGAGCATCGGACTACGCGGCCGCACACGGCGGGCTCGTAATGGCTCTCGCATCGCTCGGTTCGAAGAGCTCTCGGATGAACTTCATGTCCGGTTTCGCGTTCGACGCCTTGCCCGGATGGGGAGAGCTCTTCCAACTCCCAGTTGATGCACGAGTTGGGCAACTTGCCGACCCGACCACACGGGCCGAACTGGCACGAGCCGCCCAGACGGCTAGGGGCAATCTCGCCAACCTTGCAGCATGGGACGAGTATGTGCTGGAAGAGACTTCAAGCGGCGAGTACGAGCGTTATGTCGGCATCACGTTCCGCGAGATAGGGAGAGATCGGGAACTTTCACCGTTCGATGCCCTTTGCGATGTCGTCGTGTCCGACCGTCTGCGAACGATTCTGCTTCGGACCAGCGTCAACGACGATCCCGACCTCATGGCGCGTCGTCTCCAGCTCTGGCGCGACCCGCGTGTTCTTGTCGGTGCGTCCGATGCTGGTGCCCACCTCGACATGATCGACGGATTCACATACACAACAGCGCTCCTTGGTCCGATCGTGCGTGACCTCGGGCTCCTGAGCCTGGAGGAAGCCGTTCACCTGATCACGCAGCGTCCCGCAATGAAGTACGGATTCCGCGGTCGAGGCGTGATTGAAGCAGGTGCGTTCGCCGACATCGTGCTATTCGATCCGACCCGGATCAATGCCGGTAAGTCGGGTATTCGTTATGACCTGCCCGAGGGCGAACCACGGGTGTTTGCCGCGCCTCATGGCATCAAGCACGTCTTCGTGAGCGGTGTGGAGACGGTGTGTGGTGAGGAGACGACGGATGCTCATCCTGGCCGTGTCC
This sequence comes from uncultured Acidimicrobiaceae bacterium, assembly GCA_963787485.1. Classification (GTDB taxonomy): domain Bacteria; phylum Actinomycetota; class Acidimicrobiia; order Acidimicrobiales; family RAAP-2; genus Bog-473. The sequence goes on from CAWBDF010000005.1 coordinate 220,656, forward strand.
TGCGTTCCGGTCGCGATACATGCACGGTCAGTGCCAGCCAGGCCCCTTCGACGTGAGGCGTCAATCGATGGTTGCGGCATTGAGACTGTCACGAGGCGGCAAGTGACGTCGCTCAGCGTGGCGGAAGACGTCAAGCCACGTGGCTCGGCGAGGGAGGTTGGAGCGAAGTGTCGATGATGGGGGGCGTGAGAGTCGTGGAGGCTGGCCAGTGGGTCATGGTGCCATCGGCGACGGCCCTACTAGCTGGGTGGGGTGCAGACGTGGTCCGCATCGAGCATCCCACGGTTGTAGATCCACTTCGGGCGTGCTGCCTCCACTCGGCGTGGATACGACGTTCGACTTCTGCGTGGAAACCAACAATCACTCGAAGCGCAACATCGGGTTTGATCTGAGCACGCCCCGGGGACGGGAGAACCTGCTCAAGCTTGTTGCCGACGCTGACGTATTTGTCACGAGCTTCCTTGAGCCGTCAGCAACGTGACGAATGGATCGCACGGATCCCCCTTTCAGTTCCCGGCCGGAACGAGGTTGCTCCGGCCGCGTAATCGTGAAGTCTCCTCCGGCCTGGTGCTCGGACGGAACACCTGACCTGAATGGACTAATCAGGCGCTTCGGATTCCAGGGGGGTATGAAAGCGCTGACGTAGCCTCCGGTGGTGGAGACGGATCCGGAGAGGATGCTCGCCGCGATGGTCAGGATCCCTGGGGTCACCGTGATCGAGGCTCGCACCACGGCCGACACGTTGTGACCGGGTCCCCGTGAGCTGATCCACCCGTTGTGCGAGTCCAAGTCCCCATGATGGGGAAGGAGGACAGCACGACCATGAAGAGACGGCGCCACACGCCCGAGCAGGTGATCCGCAAACTGGCCGAGGGCGAGAAGCTCCTCGGAGAAGGTAAGCCGATCGAGGAGGTGGTCCGTCACCTCGAGATCACCGAGTCGACCTGGCATCGCTGGCGCAACCAGTACGGGGGCATGAAGGCCGACGACGCCAAGGAGCTTCGCGAGCTGCGCAAGGAGAACGCACAGCTGAAGAAGCTCTTGGCCGAGGCCGAACTCGACAAGGCGATGCTCAACTGACGGGGCCCGGTCAGTTGGACGTGCTCATCGAGACCGAGCTGCGTCAGCCTCGATGCCCGCGTTGTGGCGGAGCCGTTAAACGTGCTGGAGCCGAGCTCCTCTCCGGCCCGCCCTAGGCCGGGCAGCTTTGAGAGGAAGGTTAGTTTTTGAGCAATGGCCTGGAATGTGAGGTCGGCAGCCAGTACTTCTCCGACGATCTCCTGCAGTGCGAACCCGGCAAGCAGCACCTGTGCTCGAAGCTCGATGGCGGCAAAGGTATCCACGATGCCGCCGAGCAGAAGTTGCCGACGGTCGGTCGCCTCATCGTTCATTAAGGGGTGATCGTAACCACCCGACCCAGGTGCTCCCGGCGGCTCCCGACTTCAATGCCGACGAAGGGCACCAGGTCTACGTCGACCCAGCCGGGCACCCGTTCTGCATTGGCTGGGGGCATCCGCCTCACGAACAAGGCGCGTCGCCAAGGCATTGAAACCTGGACCGCCGCGGAGCTGATTTAGTACGTCGAGAACGTCGACGGCTAGAGATCGGTAGGTTTGGGTCAACGGGCGCGAATGGGCGCGAATCTCGCGGCAAGTACAGACGGCTGCGGACGGATACGGTCAAACCTTCAAGTAAAACAAGGTAAACCTCTAAACGTCCTGGTTCTCCTCACCCGTACCATTAATCCCAAGGTGCCGGGATCGAGACCCGGGCGGCCCACCAGAAAGCGATCACGAGATGGGCGGTAAGCCGACGAGTTGTGCTCGTCCGGTTGACTACTGCGAGTCGACGCCCTTTGACGCCGCCGGCTGATCGATCGGGATCCACACCTGAAAACGGGTGTCACCTGGCTTGGACTCAACCCGGATGTCGCCGTGGTGGCGGCGCACGACGATCCTGTAGCTGATATCCAGGCCGAGTCCCGTGCCCTCACCGACATCCTTGGTCGTGAAGAAGGGTTCGAAGATGCGCCGCTGAAGCTCGGCCGGGATCCCGGGTCCCGTGTCGCCGATCTCGACAAGGACACAATCGCGATCGTGGGCGGTGCGAATCGTGAGTGTCCCTTTGCCACCCATCGCGTCGATGGCGTTGTCGATGATGTTCGTCCACACCTGGTTGAGCTCGCCACCGCGTGCCAGAACCTTGGGAAGCGAGCGGTCGTAGTCTCGTACGACTTTCACGCCTTGCTTGAGCTTGTGAACGAAGATGATCAGGGTGCTCTCGAGCCCGTCGTGAATGTCGATCTCCTCGAGCGGGGCCTTGTCGAGGTGGCTGTAGTCCTTCATGGCGCCAACCAGTTCGGAGATGCGGCCGGCTGAGCTTCGAATCTCACCGACGAGACCCTCCACGTCCAGGACGGTCGACAGCCAGCGCAGGGCGTATGGCGCTGCCGGGCCGGTGCACCCCACGACGCGGTCCAGCCAAGCTTCATCGAGGCCGGCTGAGGCCAGGGCGGGCGCCAGCTCCCACGGGTCCTCCACACCGGCGTCCTGAAGGCGGGCGGCCAGGGCGTCCTCGAGATCTCCAGCCTCCAGCGTCGAGAGCCTCGGAGCGGTGCCAGCTCGTTCGATTGCCTCGTTCAGCAGGTCGAGCAGACCATGGAGTTCGCCCTGAGCGAGTTGGGGCGCCAGCTTGACCATGGCCTGGCGGCCTTCCTGGAGTCGACCGCTGAGCGCTTCGGCCGCTCGCGCCTCGGCGGCCGCTGGGTTGTTGAGCTCATGGGCCAGACCGGCGGACAACGAACCGAGGGCGATCAGCTTTTCCCGTTGTCCCGTAAGGGCTTCGGCGTTGGTCATTCCCAGGAACAGCCCGTCCAGCAAGTGTGTTGCCATGGGGAACCATGTGTTGAGCACCTTGGCGAAGTCCTCACCGCGCAGCCGGAACAGGCGGCTGCGCGTCACGGCCCGAAGACTGGATACGTAGGACTCATCCGCCGAAGAGGGAATGAACGCACGGGTGGCCCCTGCGTAGGCCCCAGCCTGATTCGCCGTCGACAGCACCACGTCGGAGCCATCGAGGCGCTTAATCAGCTGGATTTCGCCGTCAAGAAGAACATAAAACGACTCGGCCGGGGCGCCCTCGTCGTAGACATTGACTCCCGGATCATGCGATTCGACGGTGCCATGTTGAACCAGCCAATCCAGCTGCTCGTCGGTAAGGCTCTCGAAGAGAAAGGTCCTCCGCAGCTCCTCTTTCAAGTTGACCGGCTCCGCGCTCACAAGAGCTCCAGGTAGCGATGCACGAGCGTCACCGCCATGGCGCCCTCGCCAACGGCCGACGCCACCCGCTTGACCGATTGACCTCGCACGTCTCCCGCCGCGAATACCCCGGGGACGCTTGTCTCCAGGAAGTAAGGATGGCGTTCGAGCGGCCAGTCTGCCGGGAGCTGCCCATCGGTGAGCAGGTCCGGTCCGGTCAGGACGAACCCATTTTCATCACGGAGCACTTCTTTGCCGAGCCAGTCCGTACAGGGCGCGGCGCCAATGAAGACAAACAGCCAAGAGGCCTCGATCTCCTCCTCGGTGCCAGTCGTCAGGTCAGCGATCCTCAACCGTTCGAGGTGGTCGCTCCCACTCGCTCCCACCACTTCGGCACAGGTGCGAACATGCACGTTCGGAAGTTCGGCGATCTGCTCGACGAGGTAACGGGACATCGAGCGCTCGAGGCTCTGCCCTCGTACCAAGATCGTGACCCTGCGGGCCGTGGTGGCAAAGAACACCGCGGCCTGGCCGGCCGAGTTGGCTCCACCGACGATGTAGACGTCCTCGTCCTTGGTGGACTGCGCTTCGGTCGTCGCCGCCCCGTAAAAGACGCCGCGTCCGCTAAAGCTGTCGACGCCGGGGGCCTCCAAGCGCCGGTACGCGACTCCCGTGGTGATCAGTACTGAATGAGCCGACAGCTCCCCGCCGTTCGCCAAGCGAACAACCCGGGCCGACCCGCACACCTCCAGCTTGGCCACCTCCGAGGTGAGCAGCATTTCCGCCCCGAACCGGCGAGCCTGGGTGGTCGCCCTCCACGCCAGGTCTGCCGCCCCGGATCCCCGACGGGAAGCCGAGGTAGTTCTCGATTCTGGAGCTCTGGCCAGCCTGGCCCCCCGTCGCCTCCCGCTCTACCAGCACGCGTGCGCAAACCCTCCGAGGCGGCGTAGACGGCAGCACCCAGGCCGGCTGGCCCGCCCCCGATCACGATGATGTCGTAAAAGGGGAGAGAGGGCGTCGACGAGAGCCCGAGGGCGTCGGCAACCTCGGTCGTCGAAGGAGCCCGCAACGTGAGGCCCGAGTCGGTGATGACGAGGGGAAGGTGGTCCTCGTCCGCTCCATTGGCGGCCAGGAGCCTCGCGGCCTCCGCGTCGCGATCGAGCTCGAACCACCTGAACGGCACCTGATTGCGGGTCAAGAAGTCCTTGACCTCGTGCGACGGGCCCGACCAGCGATGTCCGACGACCCGTATCCGGTCGTCCGTTTTGATCCGATCCTGCATCTTCCAGTCTTCGAGAAGGTCGTCGAGGACCGGATAGAGCTTCTCCTGCGGTGGGTCCCACGGTTTCAGCAGGTAGTACTGCACATCGGCCCGGTTGATGGCCGCGATGGCTGCGTCGGTGTCGGCGTATGCAGTGAGGAGGACCCGGCGGGCTTTGGGGTAGAACTCGCGAGCCTGGGCGAGAAACTCGACGCCGGTCATGTCCGGCATACGCTGGTCGGCCAGCACTAAGCCGACCCGTTCGTCCCGCAGCTTGAGTTCCTTGAGGGCGTCAAGGGCTGCCGGCCCGGACTCGGCCCGGCGAATGCGGTACTCCTCGCCGTACTGCTGCCGCAGGTCGCGGGCCAAGGCTCGGGAAACTTCGGGGTCGTCATCCACTGTCAGCAGGATCGGGAGCGGCATCGGTGCCATTTTCGCGCGGTCTCCCGGTTGTCGAACCCAGGCTCAGGGTGGGGTGAGGTTCAGGCCGGGCCTAGTCGCTCGAATTCAGGTTCAGCCCGCCCCGGAGTTCCTCTGGGCAATCCGAGTTGGCAAATCATTCGGTGCACCCACGAGGACGAGAGCGCGTGGACGAGCGGACCAGGTCAGGAGCACTACAGCGAAGCGGGCCGACTCCTTGGTCGCATATCGGCGCTTCGCCTTGTAGCCCCAATCGGACGACTCTCGTAATGCCGGATCCCGGCTCGAAATTCGAGACACACACACTTGCACGCAGTGCGGATCCACCCCGTCGTCCCACCGGACTCTGTCTCGGGTGTTCACCGGTGGTGACGGACCAACGACGGGCTCATTCATCCACGCCGGGCTTACCAGGCCGGCCTCGTCCATTGTGTCGAACTGTGTCGGTCCCGGGCCGTCAAGGCACGGCGTCGACGTGTCGACGCCTCGGCGGAGCCGACCTATGACTGCCCTGGCGTCGACGACTCGGGCCGAGCAGGCGACTGGCCCCTCAGGCCCCTTACCAGGAGAGGCGACATTCCCGTGGACATCGATGTGGACGTCGACAATGCACGATGGGCAGGGCGACCCAGGAATCAGCGAGCTCACGGCGTGCTCGAGTCAGCGCCGTCGCTCGAGCCGGTTTCGACGAGGGCGAGAAGGGCGATCTTGGGCACGAGACGGCGTCGGCCGAGGCAGATGACGGGGAGCTCTCCTCGAGCGACGAGCTCGTAGGCGAAGGCTCGAGAGATCCCGAGCAACGCTGCCGCTTCGCCAACGCTATAGACGAGTCGATCGGTACGCGGTTCGAGACAAGCGCTCGTCTCGGTGTCCATTGCAGCCTCCTTGGCCAAAGGAATCTCCTTCCCTACCTACAGATGGGCAACGAGCGACCCCGTTTGGGACAACACCCAGGTCAGCGCCCTGGAGAATCGGTCATCGAGAGGCCGAATTTGGACCACGGTTGATCGCGATTACCGGGGAGACCAAGACCACCGAACAACGTAAGGAACCAGACGGTGGACGTGGACGAAAGGGGGTCACGACGAACGACAGCAAGCGACCAGATGGCGAAATTCGAGATCTCGAGGGCGAGAATCGGCAGGAGTGTGTCGAAGATCTCACGCACAATCAGACTCAGACGATCAGGATTCTTCTGTACTCCCTCAAGCCGCAGGGCCATCGGCGGCGGCTCCGCCGCCGCCTCGGCCGGCAGGTGAACCGGGTTACGCCTGAGACCTGGTTTGGGAATCTGTGATGAGTTCCTGTACCCAGTCAAGTCAAACAGGCGCCTCGATTTCGTCATAAATTCGGACGGCAGCCAGCAGGCCGGCCGGATTTCGCTCATAGACGGCAATTCCGGCTTGAGGTATCAAGTCGTGGCTACCCCATCGAACACAGTTGAATTCCAAGGCACAACGCACGCCGTCGTCGGTCACGATGCACTGCTCCAGCGTCAGCCCGCCACCCGATTTGAAACACTCGGCGAAATAAGAACGCAGCTCACTCGAGCCATGATGTAAAGAGTGCGGACCGAATGATTCGCGGAAGTACGCATCTGGGGCGAACGCGCTCACGATCGAGTCGAGATCTCCGGCGCTGAGCGCGGCCAGGTATCGGTTGACAACGTCACTCAGCTTGATGTTTTCTGGCTTAAGCAAGGAGCGCCTGATGTGACGCTGCCCGTCGACCGGCCATTGGCTGCAATAGGTGCGGAACACCACGGACAGTTCGTTTGAGGACTCTGCAACGACGGCTATCGGCCAATCCACCGGCTGCCCGTTGTAGTCGTCCAGGTGCGCTTGCAGTTCGACTACGGCTCGCCCACCAACCTTGGTAGAGGCGAAGGTTTCGATGCGGGCGTGGCGCTCAGCCCACAGGACTTGGTTGTTGCGGACAAACCGTCGAAGCTGTCTATGACCGCGCACCTCCCCCTCCCGTGGGTCATAAATCACCACTTGCCCGGGCCATATTTCTTCCAGTTCGTGAGTGCGCCCGGTCTCGAGAGCGTTGAGGTATTGATGCACGGGATCAGCAAGACCGACAGAACGTGTCTGGCCACGGGCCAGTTCAACGGCGCTGACGAAATCTGGAAACCATGGCACTTTGCGCTCCACGATCCCTTCTCTTCGACCACCGGATGAGCCGGCCGGCGCGAGTCCACCCTTCGACCAAACGATAGGGCGCTCCTGGTGGCCGGACTCTGTCAAGGAGCTAGGTTTCGCCCTGTCGCTACCTCGTAAGAGGCGAAAGAGCGCTGGTAAGGGGGAGATCTCATGACCCTCGGCTACGACAAACCCCTGTATCTGTTGGCCTTCGATCACAGGGGGTCGTTCGAGAAGGGGCTATTCGGGACGAAGGAACCGGTCTCGGCCGAGGTGAAGGCCGGCATCGTCGACACTAAGGAGCTGATCTTCGACGCCCACCTTGAGGTCGTGAAGGACGGTCGGGTGCCGGCATCGGCCGCAGGCGTGCTCGTGGACGAGGAGTTCGGGTCCTCGGTGGCACGCAAGGCCAAAGCAGAGGGGGCGCCACTCGCGATGCCGGTCGAGCGGTCGGGTCAAGACGAATTTCAGTTCGAGTACGGCGAGGATTATACGGAGCACATTGAGGCCTTCGACCCGACCTTCGCCAAGGTGCTCGTTCGCTACAACCCTGAGGGTGACGTCGAGCTGAACCAGCGGCAGGCCCAACGCCTGGCCCGGCTCTCGCGGTGGTTGCGCAAGCACGACCGCAAACTTCTCTTCGAGCTCCTGGTGCCCCCCACAACCGAGCAGCTCGACCGCTACGAAGACGCCGCGACCTACGACAACGAGCTGCGGCCATATCTCCTCATCGAAGCGATCCGCAGTCTGCAAACGGCAGACGTCGAGCCTGATGTGTGGAAGATCGAGGGACTCGACAGAGCCGAAGACTGCAAGAGAGCTGTAACTCAGGCTCGCAACGGAGGCCGTGACGGAGTGGTCTGCATCATCCTCGGCCGAGGCGCTGACGAGGCCAAGGTTCTCCATTGGCTAGAGGTGGCGGCGTCGGTAAATGGCGTCGACGGCTTTGCCGTGGGGCGGACCATCTGGTACGACGCACTCCAGGGGTTCCTTGCGGGAGAGGTCTCCCGAGAGGATGCGGTTCAGCAGATCGCCGGGAGGTATAAGGAGATGTACGACACCTACCTTGCCGCCACTTGAGCGGGAGTTCCGGAACCCTATCCCGCTCCGATCCGGGACGTCCTCCCGGTAATCACAAGGGGTCCCTAAGCACGTGCGTGCCCGAGGTTCGCCTGTGGTCGGCCGACGCCAAGCGCACACCGAACACAGCATGAGGTCCGGACAGATCGAGCCATCGACCAAGTCCATCTCTCAACGCCTGAACGTTCGTCCCATTGTGCCCGTAGTCGGTGTGGGGACGCGCCGCCCGAAGCACCACCGATCACCTTCGAAGGATGCGCAGCTGTGCCGGTGTCCTCGAGAGCGAAGGCATTAGGGAACTTTGATATAGGGGGGTGCTCAACTTCAATCGCTGGTCATCGACATCACCGGCAAGCCGGCTGATTTACAAATGCGAAACGAGCTCAGCCACGATCTGTGCCGCCGGTTGCAGCTGAGTGGCCAGCGCAACGCTTTGTCCGGCCCACATTGAGAGCGCTTCGATGTCACCGGTCGTCCCCACCATCGGCGGTGCGGGCTCATAGCGGACGATTTCTTCGCCCGAAGCGAAATGCGCGAGGACATCGCCGACTCCTGGTCTTCTCTCGAGCGGTGGCCGGCCCGCTGCCTCCCACAACTCCGCCGTCGAGTTGCGCAGGGCACGGTGCGGCGAATCGGGCCAGTCGACGTCGTAGAGGTCGGGATACCACTCGGCATCCGTTTCGACCGCGTCCATCAAGCGGATGCGGTATTCCTCGTGGATCGGCATCTCCTGGGCCAGCAGAAACCGGGTACCCACCCACGCCGCCTGAGCGCCCAGGGCGAGAACCGCAGCCACGCCGCGAGCGTCCCCGATCCCGCCGGCCGCGACCACCGGCACCGGCGCCACCGCGTCCACGACTGCAGGTACCAAGGGGAGCGTCGCAATCCGACCGCCCACGTGCCCCCCAGCCTCCCAACCTTGCGCCACAATGATGTCAACTCCGCTCGCGACTGCCCGCCGCGCCTCTTCGGCACTTCCGACCGTACATAAAACAAGTCCCTTGGCGTCGTGGACCGGCTCCACGTAGCTGGCCGGATCTCCAAGAAACAGCGACACGATCCGCAAACCGGCCTCTAGGGCGTCGTTGAGGCGACGGTGCTGATCGGAGGTGAGAACCAGGTTGCCGCAAAAGGGACGATCAGTGAGCGCCGCCGTCTCGCGAACCACGTCCCCGGCAGGGGTGGACCACGTCAGCGTTACCATGCCGAGCCCACCAGCATTCGAGACCGCTGCAGCCAGTTCGGGCACTGCCACCATGGCGGCCAGGACGATCGGTTGTTCAATCCCGAGCAGTTCGCACACGGGCGTTCGCATCAGCACCACGCACCCTTTCGCTCGGGTTCACAGCAAGGCAACCAGCGTCGATTGAACTCATCTCGCTCGCGCAGGCCCGCTTCAAGTTATGACTCATACGATGTGGGCATCGACTGAGCAGCCCGTTTGTTCCACCCGTGAAAGTTCGAATAATCGCTTGCGTCCCAGGCCTGGCGTAGTCCCGGTTTGCTCAGGTCCCAATCGGGTCGGATTTCGGCGGAGGCGGCGCAAAGGTCCGACCACAAGTCGTAGAACGACGGGCGGCCCCAGAACCAGTAGCCGTTGTAGATGCGGTGGATCACAAGTCCCGGCTTGAGTACCAGCGTGTGAGGAATCATCGGATCGTGGTCGGGATCCGTGTATTCCTGGATGTCGAGATCCTTTTGAATCGTCCGATCGGGATCCGAGAGAAATGTCCATTGGGCGCCGACCGACAAGCGGAACTCCTGCGTGGTGTGGTGGTCGTCGGTCGAGATCGTGACGATCTGAGTGTAGGCAACGGCGATTTTTGCGTAGTTGGTCGCGAGCTCCAGGTGTTGTTGGTGCTCCTTCGGACAGTAGTTGCCCCGTGCCAGCGTGAGGATCATTGGGTCAGCACCTTGAAGCTCACTGAGCCGACGTACCGTGTTTGTGTGGTCCGGCAGTGCGTAGTCGGGAAAAACCCCGCCAGGTTTCATGTCCGATCGCATCGTTCCAGCCTCCTTCGCTGTTGAAAGCTTGCACGCTTTGCCTCGCGTCGTCGTATGACCTCAAGGCGGAATGGCATGCTCACTGGCTGCGGGGATCGTCCATCGGGTCGATGTATTCGAGTCCGAGCGGTCCGACGGCCGACACTTGGGTGACGTAGGTTCCAGATTTCGCCCAGTGGAAATGCGGTGTACCGCCGGGGAGCAATACGAGCGCTCCAGGTGGATAGGCGAGTAGCCGTTCCTCATCGAACTCGCTCCCCAGGCCGATGTAGAAGACGCCGGAAATCACGGTATAGACGCGGTCCTCTGGGTGCTGATGCGGCATCAGCTTGACATTCGATGGGACCTTGACCCGGATGACGTACGGCTCCGGTTCCGATGGGTCGCCGACGACGATCGCCAGTCGCGCCGAGGGCGGAAACGCGGGAAACGGCTTCCAATCGATCTCCTCGGGCAGAACCGACCTGTACGCGGCTTGCTCTGGTTGGTGGATCACCATCGTTGGTCGACCTCCCAACTACCTGGTGAGTGGCCCCTGAAGACGGCTCACCCTTCAGTGGTGATGCAGCACCGACTGTAGCGCGGCGAGTTCGGTTCGGCATCGCCGACCGACCCCGCTCCGGATCGATGTGGTTCGGGCTAGGTTCGCCGAGGACGCCAGTCCGATACCCCACCTCCGGACGCGGTGGCAGATCCGATGTTCATCGGCTGTGCCACGATCCGATCTTGGGCATCCGCGGGCGAAGGAGTTCAGGTGACCACGACCCCCATAGCGGACTATGCGCTCCTGTCGGACAGACATAGCGCCGCGCTGGTCAGCCGGGGTGGATCGATCGACTGGCTTTGCTTCCCACGGTTCGACAGTCCCTCAACCTTCGGTCGGCTCCTCGGCGAGAACGCCGGGCACTGGTCTTTCGGGGCTGCCAACTCGACGGAAAGGACCAGGCGCTACCTGGACCGAACCATGGTGCTGGAGACCACGATGCGCACGCCGATGGGTGCGGTCACGATCACCGACGCACTTGCCATGGGATATGGCAACCGAGGCCACGAACTCGGCAAAGCAGCGCCTCACGTGCTGCTGCGGCGCGCCACGTGCACTGAGGGACAGGTTGACTTGTCCTTGGAGTTCGTCCCGCGTCCCGAATACGGGTTGAATCATCCCTCGCTCGACGTGGTCGACGGTGGAGTGGCTGTGTCGGGGAGTGGTGACGCGCTGGTGCTGTCAACACCCGTGGCCCTGACGCTCGACCAGGATCGCGGCGGGGCTTCCGGCCGGTTCCAGCTCTCCCAAGGCGAAAGCATGGGCTTCGCCCTGCATCACGGGAACCGGGCCGAAGGCGATTCAGCCCGGGTCTGGAGCCCGTCGGAGATACGAGCCCGGCTCGAGGACACGGTCGCGGGATGGGAGTCGTGGTCGGAGCTTCACCAGGCGTACGTGGGTCCGTGGCGAGACCTTGTGCACCACAGCGGGCGGGTGCTCCAGTCTCTCTCCTTCGCGCCCACGGGCGCCATCTGCGCCGCGGCGACCACGTCGTTGCCCGAGACGGTGGGTGGCTCCCGGAACTGGGATTACCGCTACGCCTGGGTGCGGGACGCTTCCTTTACGATCCAGGCCCTTTGGGTGGCGGCATGTCCCGACGAAGCCAACGAGTTCTTCGACTATGTCTCATCGTCCGCGGCCGGCTCACTCGAGCAGGGCGGCGACTTGCAGATCATGTTCGGCATCGGCGGTGAGCGGGACCTCAGCGAGCGGGAGTTGCCGCACCTGGAGGGCTGGCGGCACTCGACGCCGGTTCGGATTGGCAACGCCGCCTGGAAACAACGCCAGCTCGACGTCTACGGCGAGTTGCTCAGCGCGGTGTACCGCATGTCTGACCACCTGTTCGACGACACCCACCGGGTCGGGCCACTGTCCGACTCGGGCAAGTGGGATACGCCGACGGACCTGGCACCAGCCACGCGAAAGTTCCTCGTGCAGCTGGCCGACACCGCCGCCCGCCGGTGGCAGGAGAAGGACCAAGGAATCTGGGAGGTCCGGGGGGAGCCGCGTGATTTCTTGTATTCCAAGCTGATGTGCTGGGTGGCCCTCGATCGAGCGGTCATCCTGGCCGACCGTCTCAACGCCTCCTCTCGAATCGGGTCATGGACGCAGACTCGGGACCAGATCCGTGAGGCGATCGAGACCAAGGGCTGGAGCGAACGGGCCAAGGCCTTCACCCAGTTCTTTGGCTCGGACGAGCTTGACGCCTCCAACCTTATGGTGCCACTGGTGGGATTTCTCCCGGCCGACGATCCGAGGGTGCTGGCCACGGTCGACGCGACAGAGGAGCGGCTCACCGACCAGCGGGGATTGGTCTATCGCTATCGGTCCCACGACGGCCTCCAGGGTGAGGAGGGCGCCTTCCTTTTGTGCACCTTCTGGCTGGCCCAAGCCCTGGCCCGGACAGGCCAGCCGGTTCGGGCCCGGGCCGTTTTCGAGCGTGCCGCCGCGTTCGTCAATGAGGTCGGCCTGCTGGCCGAGGAG